>CAWHLB010000033.1:0-11309 GCA_963830115.1 uncultured delta proteobacterium | reverse complement strand
TGGGGTCCGAAACGAGACGTCGTCGCTGCCCCGGACCAGGCGAAGACGTCTGCCGCGAAGGGGCCGATCGAGGGCGCGTCGGTCCGGGCCGCGCCGGTCGCGGTCACGCCGCCGAGGAACATCTCGGGAATGGGTACGCTCTGCCAGCGACCGTCGGTGAGCACGCCCACACGGCGTCCCACGACACTTGCGACGCCGCCCCGTACCGCGAAGGCGACGTGGTCGTCCGCGCGGAGCCGAGGGTGAAAGGGCGAGAGCGGCGCGCCCAGGCTCGGCAGCCCGACGAAGGGACCCGGGTGGGCGGCTCGCCGGCCAGCAATCGCGGCATCGACCAGCGCATGGAGATCGCGCTCGCCTCGGGCACCACGACGGGGTCGCGAAAGCGCTCGGTCCAGTGGTGTGCAGGCGAGTCGGGATCCCACGGATCGGTCCGCGGCGTGGACGAGAGGTGCAGGACGGCAGGCCCCGGCGCGATGTCTTCTCGATCCGCGTCACCAGATCCATGGGCTTCGCCATCGCCGTCCTGCCGGGCCCGTCGAGCGTGATCCGGTACATCTGCCCGTCGTACGGGAGCCAGTCGACGAGCACCGTCATGCGCGAGCCCGGAAAGGCGACGTCCGCGCTGTCGACACCCGTGACCGTCAGCACTCCGTGCCGCCCGAGGATAGGGATCGGTGTCGGGATACGGCCACGACACGTGGTAGCTCCCGGGCTCGAGGAAAATCGGTGCGGTCTGCCACACGTCGCCGCGACCGTGGAGGCGGACCCACCCGGTGTGATGTCCGTCGCCGTCGTCGATCCGGGCCGACCGGCGGAGCCTCGTGTGGGCATCTCGGGGGGAGCGGTGAAGGCGAACCGTGACGCGGTGTGCCCGCGAGGGATCGATCACGCGCACCGCGAGGGTCGCTGGCGTGAGATCGGGCTCGCGGACGCTCTCGGCGCGCAAGACGAAGCGGCCCACCCCGGGCAACGTGACGCGGAGCGAGCCGTGGCGCGCGCGTCGTGCCTCGAGCGTCGTGCCGGCGGAGGGACCCTCGGCCACGACGAAGCGCACCGTGTCGGGGGCGCGCAGGGGGGTCACGTGGTCGCAGTTGTCACGGTTCACGTCGACCGCGACGTCGATCATCGGCTTCGAGACGAGTGTCGCGTCCGTGCTTGCATCGAGGTGGGGCCGGAAGCCTGGAGGAAGGCGCGGGCACTGCTGCGCTGCAGCGTCGGGGGCGGCGAGCAGCAGCACGAGGGCGCCGAGCACCGTGGCGATGGGAGGCGCGTGTGTCGCGAGACGCATGGGGGGCCCGGTCATCCTACGCACATGCGCCGAGATCTCTCCCCGCTCGGAAGGGCGGTACTGGCGCACGAGGGCCTGGGCCACATGCTGCTGTAGGGTTGGGCGCCCGGGGAAAAGTTAGTAAGCGCTTAACTTTTCGTACGGAGGCCGCGAAGTCATCGCGGCGCAAACAAACGTCCGGAGGTCTGTAACCGACCCACAGCGGGCCACATACGGATGGAGACGCGCCGTGCTCCGCTCGACGCGGATTCGACACTTTGGACTGCCTTTTTTGGCAAGGGGAGCTTCGATTGTGACTTCAACTAGACTGCGTTCGTCAACGGCGATCGGTTCGACTCGGGGGGCCGTCGCAGCCCTCACGGTCGGTCTCTTTCTGTCGACCTCGGCGTGCTCGTCCTCGAACAACCCCGTGGACGCGTCCATGGGCGGGGACTCCGGCATGATGATGTCGGACGCCGAGACGCCGGACTCCGGGAGCCCGGACGCCGGGACGCTGGACTCGGGGACACCGGACTCGGGGACACCGGACTCGGGGACACCGGACTCGGGGACACCGGACTCGGGAACGCCGGACGCCGGTGCCACTGCGCCGCCGGCCGTCTACACCCTGTCCAACGACACGTCGGTCAACGAAATCGACGCCTATTCGCGCGACGCGACGACCGGTGCACTGACCATGGTCGGCTCCTATCCCACGGGCGGCACGGGCACCGGCATGGGCCTTGGCAGCCAGGGTGCCCTGGTGTTCGACGCCTCGCAGAACCGCTTCTTCGCGGTGAATCCCGGCGACGACACCATCTCCATGATGGCGCTCCAGGACGACGGATCGGTGATGCAGGAAGCGAACGTCGACTCGGGCGGCACGGCCCCCATCAGCATCACCGTCCACGGCAACGTGGTCTACGTCCTGAACGCCGGTGACTCGGGCTCGAGCACGCCGGCCAACATCAGCGGGTTCCGCATCTCCGGGAGCAGCCTCAGCCCCATCGCCGACTCCAGCCGGCCCCTCAGCCTGGACAACCCCGGCCCGGCCCAGATCCAGTTCAACGCGGACGGGAGCTTGCTGGTGGTCACCGAGAAGGGAACCAGCAAGATCGACACGTACACGGTGGACTCCGGCGTGGCGACCGGGCCGATCGTGCATCCGTCGAGCGGCATGACGCCCTTCGGCTTCACCTTCAGCTCGGACGGGCACCTGGTGGTCTCGGACGCCTTCGGCGGCGCGGACAACATGGGCGCCGCGAGCACGTACGAGGTGGGAACGCTCGCCGACGGGCTGACCGCTGTCTCGTCCTCCGTCGAGAGCGGGCAGACCGCACCGTGCTGGGTCGCCGTAGCGGGTACCCACGCCTACGTCACGAACACGGCGAGCAACAACGTCACGGGCTACAGCGTCTCGGACTCGGGCGCCCTGACCCTGCTCTGGAGCGCGCCCACCGGCATGCACCCGATCGACGAGGCGCTGACCCCGGCGAACGACTACCTCTACGTCCTCAACGCGGGGGACCACTCGTTCAGCATCTACGCCGTGGACTCCTCGACGGGCGCCGTGACGCAACAGCCGGACTACACCGGGCTCTCGGCGACCGCCACGGGCGTGGCCGTCGGACCGAGCGCCGTCTACACGATGTCCAACGACGCGAGCGCCAACGAGATCGACGCCTACGTGAGGGCCGCGGACGGCAGTCTGTCGAGCCCGAGCACCTACAGCACCGGTGGCATGGGCAAGGGCATGGGCCTCGGCAGCCAGGGCAGCCTCGTGCTCGACGCCTCACACACGCACCTGTTCGCCGTCAACTTCGGCGACAACACGATCTCGATGTTCACGGTCGGCTCCGCGGGCGCCCTGACCCTGGACGATCAGGTCGACTCGGGTGGCATCGGTCCGGTCAGCGTCGCCGTCCACGGCAGCACCGTGTACGTCGTCGACGCCGGTGACACGTCGACGCCGGCCAACATCGCGGGCTTCCAGGTCTCCGGGACCAGCCTGACGGCCATCTCGGGCTCGAGCCGCCCCCTCAGCGCGGACGCCCCGGCGCCGGCCCAGATCGGGTTCGACGCGGACGGCTCGGCGCTCTTCGTCACCGAGAAGGGGACGAGCCGGATCGACGGCTACGCCCTGAGCTCGGGCCTGCCGAGCCAGCCGAGCTCCGCGCCGTCCAGCGGCAAGACTCCGTTCGGCTTCGCGCTGAGCGCCAACGGTCAGCTCATCGTCTCCGAGGCCTTCATGGGAATGACTGGCATGGGCGCGACGAGCTCCTATTCGGTCACGACCGCCGGAACGCTCAGCCCGGTCACGGATGCCCGCGGGAGCGGGCAGAGCGCGCCGTGCTGGGTCGCCATGGCGGGTGACGTGGCGTACATCACAAACACGAGGAGCAACAACCTCAGCGCCTACCGGATGGCGTCCGACGGGTCGCTGACGTACCTGTGGAGCGCAGCGGCGGGCATGAACCCCATCGACGAGGCCGTCTCCGCAGACGAGGGATTCCTCTACGTGCTCAATGCGATGGACCACAGCTTCAGCATCTACGCGGTCGACACCTCGACGGGCGTGTTGATGCAGAAGCCGGCGTTCACCGGCGTCCCCGACGCCGCCGTGGGCGTGGTCGCGAGGTAGCACGCCGAGGATCCGGAGCCGTACCGGCCCCGGCGATCCGGAGCAACGTGCCGACGGCCCTCGGGAGGACCCCTCCTGAGGGCCGAACGGCGTCTGGCCCGACCTCGGCACGTGTGACGGACGAAGGAGGTGCCCCCCCGTCCGAAGCGGTTCCCTGCTGCAGGGCGTATGCTCCGGTTCATGCGCTACCTGCACACGATGCTCCGCGTGCGCGACCTGGACGCCGCGCTCGACTTCTTCGTCGGCAAGCTGGGCCTGCGCGAGATGCGCCGCCGCGAGAGCGACAAGGGACGCTTCACCCTGGTCTTCCTCGGCACCGGCGCCGAAGGGGACGCCGCTCAGGTCGAGCTCACCTACAACTGGGACCAGGCCGAGCCCTATGAGACGGGGCGCTTCTTCGGCCACCTCGCCTACGAGGTCGACGACATCTACGCGACCTGCGAGCAGCTGCGCGAGGCGGGCGTCGATATCCTGCGTCCCCCGCGCGACGGCCACATGGCGTTCATCAAGTCGCCCGACGGTCACTCGGTCGAGCTGTTGCAGAAGGGCGGTGCCCTCGAGCCGCGCGAGCCGTGGATGTCCATGCCGAGCCGCGGTGAATGGTGATGTCGCGACGAATGCTCGCGGGTCTCGTCGTGCTCGTGACGGGGTGCCTCGTCGCCCCGACGGGATGCTCGAACGGAACATGTGACGGGCCGCACGGGTGCGGCACACAGGACGGGGGCGCCGACGCGGGGCGCGACGCCACGGTCGACGGGGGCGCGGACGCCAGGGCGGGAGACGCCGCGCTCGACGGATCCACGCCCACAGACGGAGGGCGCGACGCGGACGTCGATGCCGGACCTTGCGGCGGCGGCCTGTGCGACGTGACCGAGGTCTCTGCGGGCGGCGACCACACCTGCGCCCTGGGCGGCGACGGAGCGATCCTGTGTTGGGGGAGCAACATGCACGGGCAGCTTGGCGACGGCACGACGACCGGACGCACGAAGCCCACGGCGGTCACGGGCCTGCCGTCCACGGGTGTCACGTCGGTGGTGGCGGGCGGCAGCGATACCTGCGCCCTCATGGCGGACGGGACCGTGTGGTGCTGGGGCGACAACTCCCTCGGGCAGCTCGGCGCCTCGGACCGCGTCGACCACCCGGCTCCTGCCGCCGTACCGGGCGTGTCGGGAGCGACCGCCCTCTCGGTCGGCTTCTACCACGCGTGCGTGATCCTCTCGGATACGTCGATCGAGTGCTGGGGCGACAACATGTACGGCCAGCTCGGCGACGGAACGAAGACCACGCGCGACACGGTCGCGCCGGTGACCGGCCTTACGGGGGTCATGGCGGTGAGCGCCGGCGGCGGCCATACCTGCGCGCTCATGGCGGACTCGACGGCCACGTGCTGGGGCGACAACATGTCGGGCCAGGTCGGCGACGGCACGAACATGGATCGGACGACGCCGGTCCCGGTGAGCGACCTCGCGTCCGTTGCGGCGATCTCCACGGGCGGCGACCACAGCTGCGCGCTTCTGTCGGACGGAACGGTCACGTGCTGGGGGGCGAACCAGAAGGGGCAGCTCGGCGACGGGACGACGATGGCCCGCAATGCGCCGGTCGGCGTGACGGGCGCCTCGGGTGCCGCGGCGGTGCGCGCGGGGGGCCTGCACACCTGCATCCTCGCGACGGACGGAACCGTGAGCTGCTTTGGCTATGACTTCTTCGGGCAGCTCGGCGATGGGATGACGACGGACCGGGGCACGCCCGCACCGGTCCCGGGCCTGGCCGGCGTCACGTCCCTGTCGGTCGGCGGCTACCACGACTGCGCGCTCTTGCCCCCGGGCGGGCTGCGCTGCTGGGGGGCGAACTCGCACGGCGAGCTCGGCGACGGAACGACGACGGACCGCGGTGCGCCGGTCGCGGTCGTCTCACCCTAGCAACCCGTCCCCGGGTCGTAGGGCGGCAGCCTACACGGGGTATGCGGACCCGTGGGTCACGCGACCCCAAGCGGCGCACGAAAGGCTCCGCGGCGCCCATTTCCGGAGGAGCTCGGCTCGTAACGGAGGTCCGACGCGGCGGCACGTCCCTTGCGTAAGTCGTGGTTGCGAGGGAGGTCGACGATGGCGCGCTACAGGAATATTGCAATCTTGCTCACGTCCGTGATGGTGCCCGGGTGCGTTTCGGCGCTCGGTGCCGGCACACGCGCCGAACGCAGTCGGGGCGCAGGCGTGGACGGCGCCGGGACCCCCGACTCGAGTGCCGTCTCGTCCGCTGGCCCCTCGATCCCCGGGTCGCGGGAGATCTGCGGCAACGGGGTCGACGACGACGGCAACGGCCAGATCGATGAGGGCTGCGCCTGCGCTGCCGGTACGTCGCGCGCCTGCTACATCGGCCCTCCGAGCACACGCGCCGTGGGGATTTGCCAGGACGGCGTGCAGCAGTGCAACGACGACGGCGAATTCGGCGGCACATGGGGCCAGTGCGTCGGCTCGGTCGGGCCGACGACCGAGATCGCCGGCAACGGCCTCGACGACAATTGCAACGGCGTGATCGACGAAGCCGGCGGCATCTGCGTGCCCACGGAGACGCAGGAGAGCCATTGCGGCGACGGGCAGGACAACGACTGCGACGGGCTCGTCGACTGCGCCGACCCCGACTGCAGCGGCGACGCCGCGTGCCCCGCCAGCTGCGCCGCGAGCGAGACGACGTGCTTCGGCGGGGTGGACGACGACTGCGACGGGCTCGTCGACTGCGCCGACCCGGACTGCAGCGGCTCGCCGTCCTGCGCGCCTTCGCCCTGCGCGCCGGGCGAGACGCCGACCTACGGCCAGCGCGATCTCGGCACGTCCTTCGGCCCGAGCAGCATCGAAGCGGGCGACCACGGCGCGGTCATGACCATGACCTGCGAGCCCAGCGGCTGCGCGCCGGGGATGGACTCGGTCGAGGTGGTCATGGCGCCGGATCCGTCGTCCGGCGGGGGCGGTGCGGAGGGTAGCGGGATCTCGAGCCCGGACGGGCGGGGCGGGACGAGCGCCCCGATGACCCACTTCATCTGCGTCGGCCGCGCACCGACGTGCCCGGGCGGCTCGTTCCCGACCTACAACTCGCACACGAGCGCGTGGGAGTGCGACTCGGGCTGCGACTACGTCGTCCACTACGGGTCGCTCTACGGCGGCGACACGGTGTGCGCGGGGCCACCGCCGATCTGCAGCGGCGGCGATGCGCCGACCTTCGTGTTCGAGCAGCAGGACTGGTCGTGCCAGCCGATGTGCGACGGCGGGGCCTACGACCCGCACACCGTCGGCGGAGTGACCGTCTGCGTGCCCTGCTGAGCCGAGGATCCGGAGCCGAGCCGAGCAGACGCCACACGTTCGCTCGGCCCGGCCCGTCGCGTGCCCTCGACGCGCGGTGGGCATCCGCGCCATCCTCTCGTTCGTGGGTCCGTTCCGCGCGTCGGCGTCCCTCGCCCAGCTGATCGCCGCATGCCTCGCCGCCCTGTCGGCCTGGACGTTGTTCTCCGTGGTGGTGGGCGTCGGGCTCGAGCGGCTTTCGTGGGCGCGGGGGCGTCGCGTCTTCGCCCTTCCCCTGCGCGCGCACCAGCGCCGGCACGAGTGGATCGGAACCGGGCTGTTCGTGATGATGTTCGCGCCGGCCCTCGCCGCGGCCATTTCGCTGCACCTCTTGCGGTTCACCGGCGGTTGGGTGGCGGAGGTGACCGGGTTCGCCGTGCCCTTCTTCGGCTTTCAGCTCTTCTACTACTGGTTGCACAGGGCGATGCACCGCCCGTGGCTGTTCTTCGTGCATCGGTGGCACCACGAGTCCCACGTCACGACGCCCGTCACGGGCTTCTCGATGCACCCCGCCGAGACGCTCGGGTCGATCGTCGGAACCCTCGGTCCGGCGGCGCTCCTCGCCCGCTTCGACCTGCTGGGCCTCGGCGGCTTCGTGGCCTTCCTCGCGTTCCTGTGGTTCGGCAACATCGTCGGCCATGCCAACGCCGAGGTCATGCCGTGGCCGGTGACATGGGCCTCGAGCCTCACCTCGAACGCGGTCGTCTTCCACGCGCTCCACCACGCCCGCTACACGGGGCACTACGGGTTCGCCACCTCGGTCCTCGATCGCGTCTTCGGCACCGAGTGGCCGGACTGGTTGCCGCTCTACGAGCGCATCATCCGAGGCCGACCGCTCGAACGGCTGCAGGAACGCGGCGACCCGAGCCCGGCGACGGTGGCTACGTCCCCTCCGCGCGCGGCGGATCCTCCGCTCCGGCCATGATGCGACGGTAGGCCATCTGGTCTTCGTACATGCGCTGGAAGACGCGGTGCTTGCGCGCATGGTAGTCGGCGATGGCTCCGGCTTCGGGCTCGACCGTGTCGCGCGCCGCGCTCATGGCGGCCATCGCGTCCTCGAGCGCAGCGTAGGCACCCGAGGCCACGGCGCCGAGCATCGCCGAGCCGAGCAGCACCGCCTCGGGCTCGCGCGGCAAGACGATGCGGCAGCCGGTGAGCGTCGGCGTGCTCGCGGAGGAAGACCGGGTTCTTCGTGCCGCCGCCGCAAGCGACGATCGTGTCGATCCGGTAGCCCTTCGCGTTCATCGTCGTCGATGATGTGGCGCGTGCCGTGGGCGATGGCCTGGATCGTCGCGAGATAGATGAACGGCCAGGTCGTCGGCCGTGTCGCAGAGCCTGAGGCCGCTGATGACGCCGCGCAGGTCGCGTCGGCGCGCGGCGAGCGATTGCCGTGGAAGTAGGGCAGAACGTGCAGATCGCGCGTCAGTGCGCGCCGGGAAGGCGCGCTTCGACGCTCCAGACGCGTCGAGCCGCTGCGTTCAGCAGCGCGTAGATCGTCGTGCCGACGCGTTCGGCCTCGCGTCGAGCTCGCGGCCGCGGCGTGGCGAGTCGATGACGTGGTCGAGGAGCGCGCCGGTCGCCGACTGGCCGCCCTCGGTGAGCCACAGCCCGGGATCATGGCCGAGAAGTAGGGGCCCCAGATCGCCGGGGATGAAGCGCGGCTCGCGGCGAGACCGCCATGTGGCAGCTCGAGGTGCCGCCGATGAGGGCGAGGCGCGTGTCGAGCGGAGCGTCGGGACCGTGCCGGGCGCCGGGTGCCGAGCAGGCCGACGCCGCCGGCGTGCGCGTCGATGATCGACACGCCGACGGACGTGCCCGGCGCGAGACCGAGCTCCGCCGCGGCGGTCGCGCGTGAGGCCGCCCGACCCGCTCGCCCATCGGGCGCACGCGGCGGCCGATGCGCGCGAAGCCCTCGTCGGCGAGATCGCCGAGGCCGATCCTGCCGGAAGATACGTCTCGTCCCACCGCGGCTGCCGCCCCTCGTGCCCGAGGTAGGTCCACTTGCACACCGTCGTGCAGAGCGAGCGCGTGTCGTCGCCGGTGGCGCGATAGGTCGAGAAAGTCCGGAAGGTCGAGAAAGCGCGCCGCACGCGCGCCAGCTTTCCGGCAGATGCTCCTTCAGCCAGAGCAGCTTGGGCGTCTGCATCTCCGGCGAGATCACGCCGCCGACGTAGCGCAGCACCGGATGGTCAGTCGGCGTTGATGCGCTCCGCCTGCGCCATCGGCCCGGTGGTCCATCCAGACGATGACGTTCTGCTCGTCGCTGCCGTGCGGGCCCACGGTCGACCGGCCGTCGCCGCGCATCGAGGACGACCAGCGAGCACGTCGCGTCGAAGCCGATGCCCCGACTCGCCGGCCCGCGCCCGGCCTCGCTCACGGCCGCCGCGCACCGCCGTCCGCAAACGCGCGCCAGATGTCGTCCGACGACTGCTCGACGTAGTCGCGAGTCCGGCCGCCAGATCTGGATCGGATGCGACGGCCATGCCGAGCATCGCCCCGGAGGTATCGAAGACGCCGGCCCGCGCGCTCCCGGTCCCGACGTCGACGCCGAGTAGGCGCCGTCAACGGAGCGTGCGCATGGGTCGGTGCCATCACGACGCGGCGCATCTGATGCGAAAGACATTCATCACGATTCGACCTGCTGCTCGCCAGGACGCGCACCTTGAACCCGAGCGCCTGACTGAGGGCGACCATCTCGCCGAAGATGTCGCCGTAGGCCACGGCGATGTGGTTGCTCAGGTAGTGGGCCATGATCGTGTCCTGCGAGACGCCGCAGGTCGGCGGCCATGAACGGCCACTCGCGCGTCGTGCCGTTCCACCAGGCGTCGCGCACCTCGGCCGGCAGCTCCACCACCTCGCCGCGGCCCACGTCCATCCACAGCGCGCCGTCCTTGATGTAGGCGCGCGCCCAGGTGATCTCGCCGGGCAGGCTCTCGCCGGCGAAGGTGCCGCCGGGAATCGGGGAAGTAGCCGCCCGGCTGGCGATAGGAGTGCACGCCGTCGAGAGTGTCGGCGTCGTGATTGAAGGCGTAGGCGCCGCACGATCCGGAGTTGAGCAGCACCCACAGGAAGCGCCCTTCGTGCTCGCCGCCCCAGCGGACGTCGTGGAACATGACCGCCGGGTGCAGCCCCTTGGCCTCGAGCAGGCGCTTCATCAGCTCCATCGGCACCACGTTGCCCTGGTCGGCCTCGGTCGCGGTGCGACGGTGTCGCCGTTCGACTCGGGGCGGCAGGTCGAGTTGAGCAGCCCCTCGGCGAAATCGGACGGCGGGCGCAGTGGAATCAGGCCGAGCTGATACTGCCAGCCGATGCAGTCGGCCTTGAACTCGCCGGCGAGGTCGAGCACCGCCAGGTAGTCGCGCAGCTGCTCGCGCGTGGCGTTCTCGTCGAAGTCCGTCGCGTCCTCGCCCCAGTGAAAGGTCACGCCCTTGTCCTTGACGAAGGCGAGGGCGTCCTCGATGCGCCTCGCCTCGATGCCGCGGCCGCGATCGATGATCCAGGCCTGGTCGACCTTGTGCTCGGTGAAGCCGATGCGGTTCAGCAGGCGCGGGCCGAAGTAGCCGTTGATCATGCCCATCGAGGTGTCGCCGAGCATCAGCGCCAGGACCCGGCGCTTGCGGATTCCCGTCGGCGACGCGCTCCGGCGACGCTCGCCGCCTCGGGCGACGATCGGGCGCGTGATGAGCGCACTTCGTCTTCGGGATAGCGCGATGCGGCCCGGTAGCAGCACCACTCGTCGAGGCGGCTCATGAAGGCTGCGTCGGCGGTCCATCGTCGGCGCTCGGTCCAGGCGCGCGAGAACTCGCGGCCGACGCTCTCGAGGCAAGCGCCGGTGTTGAGCAGCCCGACCAGGCCCGGCCAGGTCCCCGAGAAGTTGCTCGCCAGCAGCAGCGGGTTGTCCTTGCCGACCACGCCGTCGGTGGTGTGCGGCCCGTAGAACCAGTGCACGCACACGCCGATCAGCGGGATCGTCGATGGGCCCGAGCTTCTCGATCGCCTCGTGCGGCTTCGAGAGGAAGCCCTCGACGCGGTAGGTCGCGCGACCGAGCTTCCCGAAGGCGCGCTCGAG
>CAWHLB010000032.1:0-91252 GCA_963830115.1 uncultured delta proteobacterium | reverse complement strand
TCCGCCCGGCGGGGCGCGATGGTTAAGTGAACGCTTTACTTTCCCCTCGCGCCCCCGATCGGCCCGCGGACGCGCGGCCGCCGGTCATGGCTCGATGTAGACGTAGGTGCCCGGGTGCTGCGCGTCGGCGTAGATGCCGTGCCAGGCGGCGGGGAGCGTGGGCGTCGTCCACTGGAAGAGCCAGCGTGCATCGGCCGGCGCCAGGTTCACGCAGCCGTGGCTGTGCACGCGGCCGAAGCCCGAGTGCCAGAACGCGCCGTGCAGCGCATAGCTCCCTTCGAAGTACATGGTCCAGGGCACGTCCTCGATGCTGTAGGCCGCATCGGGCGATTCCGAGATCGTCCATGGTGATCGTCACGTGCTTCGACTGGATCTGAAAGAGGCCCGTCGGCGTGTCGTGCCCCTCCTTGCCGCTCGAGACGATCGTCGCGAACACCGGCGTGTCGCCCTCGTAGGCCACGAGGGTCTGCTCCGAGAGGACGACGTGGATCCATCGCGCTCCCTCCGGCACGCCGTCGGGCCGCTCGGACGCCTGGGCGATGCGCACGGCCGACCGTCGCACGATCGACCCGTCGCGCCCGACCACGTAGGAACGGCCGTGCCGCTCGAGGGTGTCGGCGACCACCAGCGGCGTGCCCGTGTCGATCGCCCCCTCGTCGTGAAACAGGCCGCTCGCGGCGACGCGCCGCAGGCGGTGATTGCCACTGCGGTAGACGAAGGCGACCGGCAGCTCGTAGCTGCCGCCGAGAACGACGCCGCGCATGGTCGGCGGCTCGTTTGGTGAGAGGGCGTCGGCCGGCACGATTCCGCCGCGCACCGTGCGGTAGAAATGGCGATCGCCGTCGGTCACCTCGCCGTCGATGCTCACGTAGAAGCCGCGGCTCATGCGCACGCGCAAGAAGCTCGGTAGGTCGATGCCGTCCTGCTCGGCGGCCGTCGGCAAGCCCGTGTCGGCGTGCTGGCCGGGCGGCGGGGGCGCCTCCACGTCGTCGGTGCGCGTGCTCGCCTCGTCATCGGTCGTCCCGCCGTCCGGCGTGGGCACACCACCGTCCGCGAGGGTTGCCGCGCGCGCGTCGGCGGCGCGCATCTTGGCGATCACCTCGGCCGCTTGTCGCTCCTCGTCCGGGGTGGGCACGCGCCAGTACTGGGGTACGTCGTCGTGCGTGGTCCAGGCGTAGGCGTAGGGCAGGGCGTCGTCGAGGGCTGGGGGTACCGGCGAGGGATCGAAGTGCTGGGGCGTGGTGCCGAGCTTGTAGCCCAGCCCGCGGCAGACGAAGCCGCCTCCCGGCACCTCGTACCAGCCCGCGTCGCAGCCCGGGCCGTGCACCCCGTCCTTCTTGGCGCGGAAC
This sequence comes from uncultured delta proteobacterium, assembly GCA_963830115.1. Taxonomy (GTDB): domain Bacteria; phylum Myxococcota_A; class Polyangia; order Polyangiales; family CAWHLB01; genus CAWHLB01. The sequence continues at coordinate 89,903 of CAWHLB010000032.1, read as the reverse complement.
TCGGCGCCGCGCCGCATGTACCCGAGAACACGGCTCCGGTTCGAGGGACCGGCGAAGATCTGGGCGAGGAAGTGATAGGCGACGCCATGCAGCGGATAGGTCGCCTCGAAGGCCGCGCGCTCGGCCTGTTGTCGTGCTGCTTGCGCCGCCTCTTCACGCGCCTTCGCATCGGCCGCTTCGCGGATCGCTCGCTGCGCCTGGGCGCGCGCCATGGCCTCGGCCCGGGCCCGCGCCTCCCGTTTTCGTGCCATCGCCCGCAGGTGCGCCAGCATCTCGGCCGAGGCACCGGCGTCGGTGGCAACGGCGGCATCGGCCGGTCCCGGACCGCCGCGATCACGGGGGCCGGCGCAGGCCGGGAGCGCGACGATCAGGAGGGCCAGCGCGGGATGACGGAGGCACCACATCACGCTCGGCCCTGCCACGGGACGGCGGTGCGCGTCCAGAAACCGACACGCGATGCGTGGCCCTCAGCGCAGGAACAGGCGGGGATCGTCGGGCCGGGCGTCGATGTGAAAATGGTTGCGGTGGCCGGCGTTGTAGTTGGGCGTGAGCACGGACGCGAACAGGTGGCTCGCCGCCATCTCGCACGCGATCTCGCGCAGGGTGCGCGCGCGGCGATCGGTTGGGGCGGGGCCTTGGCACGTGTGCCGGTCGGGGGTGGCGACGAAGTCCCGCTCGACCGACAGCCATCCGCCGGCGGTCCAGAAGCGCGCCATGTCGAGGGCGAGCCCCATCGTGTGGAAGCTCGGGAAGGGCTTCTCCCGGTAGGAGCTGATCACGTCCACGACGCGCACGCCGTGATGGGCGAGGATCCGGGCGAGGGCCGGCAGCCGCGCCGCCATCTCGCACGAAAGCAGGATCGGCCGGTCCTCGTGCGCCGAGCGGAACAGGACGCCGCCCACCCGGCCGAGCAGCTCGACGGGCGTGGCAACCGGCGTCGGCGCCGACAAATCGAGGCGCACCGGCACGTGGGCGCGCCGTAGGGCGGCGAGGCACCGCGCCTGGGGCCGCACCGACCAGACGGCGTGGGGATCGACGGTCCAGGTCGCACCGCCGATGGCGGCCCGGTAGTTGTGGAAGGTCGCGACGCGGTGAGCCATCGCGCGGGCGACCTTGCCCGCCGGGTCGCGCGCTGGCGCGAGGTAGTGGGCGGGGATGGGGGGCACCGGCGGCGCCTGGGGCACCGGCAGCGTCGAGGTGCTCGGCCCGCCCGAGTCGGGGCCCGCGCCCTCGGGTTGTTCGGGCAGCTGCCACTGGGCGTCGAAGTAGCCGAGGGCGAGGGGGGCCTCGGGCCCCGTGAGGAGACGCGCCCGGTGCCGCGTCGTCGTGTGGTCGTAGACCAGGTAGTCGGGCAGGAAGTCGGGCAGGCTGTTGCCGGCCTCGACGGAGTCGGTCGTCACGCCCTCCTGCACGACCACGTAGCGCGAGGGCGACAGCGGGTTCGGATAGATGAAGCGCACGCCCACGTCGGGACCCGTGTAGCGGTGCGCCCCCACCACGACCGAGTCCCCATCCACGCGGATCGGGAGCTGGTCGCGCATGCGGGCGAGCAGGGCGTTGTCCCCCTCGGTGCCGTAAAGCACCAGGTGGTCTTGGCGCATCATCTTCGGCGTGACGGCCGTGTCGGCGACGACCTGCTGCCGGAAGTTCCACAGCCACACCGGCCAGCCGTCGGCGCCGCGCTCGGCGGCATGGCGGAGCGCGGCCGTGTGGGCGGGGTTCTTCGTCCCGTACACGTGCACCATGGGGCCGTAGTAGGCGTCCGTGATCGGGCCGGCCAGACCGGGCTTCTTGACGAGCACACCCTCGGGGTCATCCGGGTAGCCGGTGTGCCAGTGGCCTCCGTCGTGGCAGAGGTGGATGCGCGTGCCGAGGGGCGCCCGCGGCCCGTCGTAGGCCGTGTCCCCGTCGACGACGATCTTCGGATCCGTGCGTCCGGCCAGGGGCATGTCGCGCAGGTCGAGCAAGAAGGCGCGCGTGTTGTCGGTGTGGACGCGTACCGTGTCGTCCTGCACGACGGCGCGCACGTGGGCCAGCTCGGGGTAGCGCGTGATGCGCGTCACCGTCACCCAGTGCTGGCGCGCGGCGCGGTAGTCGCCGGTGACCACGCGCACCTCGTGGGGCCTCGTGTCGCGATGGATCTTGGCGAGCTCCTGGTAGATGCGGCCGTGCTCGTGTGCGAGGTAGAGGATGTCGTGGCCCGCGTTGTACCAGGTGACGTGGGCCGGCAGGTGCAGGTCGTGCAGGCGCTGGGTGAAGGCCTCGACGAAGGCCGGCTTCATGGGGCCCCCGTCGAGGTGGCCGTGGTAGTAGAGGAAGTTGGTGTCGACCTCGTTCTCCGCCAGGTCCATGCCGCTCATGCGCCGGAGGGCGAGCATCTCCTCGGGCAGGGGCTGGCCGCCCGCGTACTGGATCCAGCTCGGCGCGCCCGCCATCGCCTGCACCGTCGAGAACATCCACGCGTGCCTGAGGCCGAGGGCGTAGGCGCCGACGCCGCCGTTCGACAGACCGCCGAGCACGACGCGGTTCCGGTCCACGTTGTAGTGCCGCTCCACGTCGGCGATGACGTCGAGCACGTCCTGCTCGCCCATGAACCGCCACATCACCTGTCCGAAGCCGGTCGGGCAGACGACGATGAGCTCGGGGGACCAGCGCGGCGTGTACTGGTCCCACAGGTGCTGGCGGTAGGTGAGCCAGCTCATGTTGTTGCCGAGGACCACGCCGAGGAAGAGATTGCCGTTCGATGAGCCGCCGTGCAGCGCCACGTACAGGGGCCACGGGCGTGACGGATCGTAGTCGCGCGGGAGGTAGACCGCGTAGCCCTGGGGGTCGGGCACGAGGCGTGAGCGGTAGGCGCGGTCGGTGATCTTTCCCCTCTCGCGGGGGAAGGGATCGATGCCGCGTCGCATGCTCGCGAGGTAGTCGGCGACGCGCAATCGCCACTGGGCCGCCTGCAAGGGGTAGCCGTCGTCGATGCGTCGGGCGAGGCCGATCAGGTAGCTGACGGAGACGAAGGTGCCGTCGGGAATGTCCGCGCGGTGGTGTTGCTCGATGGTCCGGAGCTCGGCGCGCAGGGCCGCGCCCGAGGGAGCATCCGGGATCTCGGGTGCTTCGCTGTCATCGCCGCTCGCCGTGGCGTCGTCGTCTTCGGCGGGGGCGCTGTCGTCTTCGTCTCCGCTGCCTGCATCGGCGCCCTGCGAAGCCGCGTCGCCGGTGCCCGCGTCGAGGTCGTGGGCTCTGGCGGTGTTGCCGCTGCCCGCGTCGGCGCCGTGACTCGCACCCGTCGAATGCTCCCCGCCGCCCTGGCCCCAGGCCGCCCGCGGCAGGAGCGCCACGCCGAGGAGCGACAGGAGGGCTGCGGTTCGGAGCGATGAGCGTGGCATGGCGGCAGTGGCTGCGATGGTGCAGACGAAATGGTGGCGCGGCGCCGGACGGCGGCCGACAGACCGATGTGGCTCAGCCGGCTCCGCGGGCCGGCTCGGACGTGCGTTCGAGCCGCTCAATCCAGCGGGCGAAGTCGGTACAGGCCTGGGCGAAGCTGCCGCCCTCGGTCGTGGCGACCGTGTCCCGTCCGTGCACCACGCGCACCGTGGCGTCGAGCTCCGCGGGTCCGTCGGGACGTGGCACCGTCTCGATGCGCTCGGTGGCGCGGCGGGCCTGGGCGACGGCCTCGTCGGTGCCGAGGTTGCACGTGTCGACCAGGGCGTCGGGCTCGAGGGGCCGGCCCGTGAGGCTCTCGAGGACCTGGTCGAAGGAGGCCGCGTTGCCGGGTGCCCAGTAGTGGTGCGAAAGGTCCGGCCCAACCTTCGGATTGTCGACGAGATGGCCGTCGCGCTCGAGGAAGAAGCGGCGCGTCTGCTGCACCGCCATCTCCGCGAGGATGTAGCCGTGGTAGTAGGCGCTCGACTCGCCCTCGAGCAGATGCGGCACGGCCAATACGGGTCGCACGCCGGCGCTCAGCCCCTGCAGCTCGCGCTCGACACGCCGCATCTCCTCGATCACGCGGTCGGGCCGGAGCGACGCCTCGGGCAGCTCGTACAGCACCCGCTCGGCGAAGGGGATGGTGAGCATGGCGCGCATGTGCCACGCCCGGAAGGGCTGCTGCTCGCGCAGGGCGAGCTCGATCAGCTCCATGGGCATGACGCGGCCGTCCTCGTCGCACGCGTAGCGCACGCGCCAGTCCGCGTCTCCGAGGAGCGAGTCCATGAACATCGACTGGGTCTCGGCGTAGGCCACGCTCGTCGGGGCGAACTCGTGGCTGAAGCAGGGCGCGTCCGACAGGATGTTGCTGAAGTGGGCGGCGTGTCCGCCCTCGTGGAAGAGGGTCTCGGTCGCCCGGAGGCCGCTTCCCGGCTGGCCGACGACCGCGTTCGCGGTGAAGTTCACACGCGCGGCGCGCCAGCTCGGGCCGTCGAAGAACGCGAGCCCTGGCCCGTGCATGAAGCCGTTCTCGTACTTGCCCGGCCGGTCCACGAGATCGAGGGTGAGGGTGGCGCCGCGGTAGCGGACACCGAGGGCGTGGAAGGAGCGGCCCCACCGATCGAGCGCCGTGCAGAACCCGAAGTAGGGATCGATCTCGCGGGTGAGCTGCCCCGTGCGCAGGAAGCCGAAGTTCCACGGGTCCCGTGCGCCGGGGCCATGTCGCTTCTCGAAGGCGCGCACCTCGGCGTCGGACTTGTCGGCGATGCGGGCTGCCAGGGTGTCGAGGCGTTCGAACAGCGACGCCTTGCTCATGCGCTCGACCACCGCCACGCGCCACGCGTAGTAGTCCTCGTAGCCGAGCATGCGCCCGAGGCGGTTGCGCTTGGCCACGATGTCGAGGAACCCCGCGTCGAGCACGAAGCGCTCGATGGACCGGAGCCCCTCGAAGGCCGCCTTGCGCCGCGCCTCGTCCGCGTCGGTGCGCACCATGAGCGCCAGGCGCACGCTGGACGCCGGCACTCGCTTGCCCGTCTTCGGGTCGACGTAGCCGAGGGGCATGCGAGAACGCTTCTCGGTCAGCTCCGCCTCGAGCTCGACGATCTCCTCGGAGAGCTTGCGGGCCTCGGGGCGCTCGATGACGTGGGCGGCGAGCATGTCAATCCAGCCGCGCAGGATGCGCTCTTCCTGATCGCTGCCCGCACCACGCGTCGTCTCGAGCTCGCGTAGGGACGCCAGGCGTTCCGGATCCTGCAGAAAGCGGTTCCAGGCGATCTCGGCTTCTGCCAGCGAGCGGTGGGCTGCGGCCACGTCGTCGGCCAGCCCCATCCGGGTGACCCAGAAGAGGTCCTCCTTGCGCGTGTGGAGCGCGACGTAGCGTTCCTTGAGCTGCTCGAGGGTCTCGCTCAGCCGGGTCATGAGCGTTCACTGTACGCAGGGCGGCCCGCAGTCGCAAAGGGCGTGGGCGGTGCGGCGCCGTCGCCCCCTCACTTCGCGCGCCGGCCCTCCCTGGGTGGTCTCCCCGTGGAGGGGCCCGTTCCCTCGGCAAAATGCGGGCGTTTCGTCCGGCGGGACGCATGGGACGGCCTCGCCCCGCGCCGCCGGGTCGCGTCGGCCCCAGAGAATCGGATCGCCCGGGGCCCCATGCTCGACCCTCGTGGCCCCCCGTGGTAAGGCCGGGCCGATTCCCGAGGGAGCACACCATGCCCATCGACATCCGCGAGCACGCCGTCGGCACCGACATGACCGACTTCATCCAGGTCGGTCACGAGGTCTTTCGCGGCGACCCCTGCTTCGTGCCGCCGCTCGAAATGGACATCCGCGCACGGCTGCACCCGAAGAAGAACCCGTTCTTCGAGCACGGCGAGGGCACGGTCTTCACGGCGCGGCGCGACGGCCGGCTCGTGGGCCGCATCACGGCGACCATCGACCGCGAGCACCTGCGCATCCACCAGGACGACGCCGGCTTCTTCGGCTTCCTCGACACGGTCGACGACGCGGAGGTGACGCACGCCCTGCTCGATGCGGCCGAGGGGTGGCTCGCGGCGCGGGACATGAAGCGCATGCGCGGGCCCTTCTCCCTCAACATCTGGGAGGAGGTGGGCACCCTCGTCGAGGGCTTCGACACGCCGCCCTACATCATGATGGCTCACTCGCGTCCGTGGCAGGGTGGGCTCATCGAGCAGGCGGGCCTGACGAAGCTGAAGGACTTCTTCGCCTGGCGCTACGAGGCGGGCTCGATCACGCCGCGCGCCGAGCGCGCGTGGGAAGAGACCCGCGCCCTTCCCGAGGTGCGCATCCGCTCGGTGGACAAGAGCCAGAATCGAGCGGGAGCTCGACATCATCCTCGACATCTTCAACGACGCCTGGAGCGCCAACTGGGGCTTCGTCCCGGCGACGCCCCTCGAGGCGAAGAAGATGGCCGAGGACATGAAGCTCATCATCGACCCGGAGCTCGCCTACATCGTCGAGGTCAAGGGCCGCCCCATGGGCATGTGCGTCTGCCTACCGAACGTCAACGAGGCCATCGCGGACCTCGGCGGCTCACTCTTCCCGGTGGGCCTGCTCAAGCTCCTGTGGCGCGTGAAGGTCAAGCACCCCTCCTCGGCGCGCCTGCTCCTGCTCGGCATCCGCAGGGAGATGCGCGGCATCAAGCGATACGGCGGGCTGTCGATGGCGATGTACGTCGAGCTACACAAGCGCGGCGTGGCCAAGGGCTACATGAAGGGCGAGCTGAGCTGGACGCTCGAGGACAACCGTCCGGTGAACCTCGGCATCCGCGCCATGGGCGGTCAGGTCTACAAGAAGTACCGCGTGTACGAGAAGGAGATTGGGGCGTGAAGGTCCTGGTGACGGGCGCGACCGGGTTTCTGGGGTCGCATCTAGCGGAGCTGTTGGTCGAGGAAGGGCACGAAGTACGCGCCCTGGTCCGCCGCACGAGCAAGACGGAGCTGCTCGATCGGCTCGGCGCCGAGAAGGTCACGGCGAGCCTCGAGACGGGGGAGGGCCTCGCCGAAGCGGTGCGGGGCGTGGATGCGGTCGTGCACGGCGCCGGCGTGGTCAAGGCGCGCTCGGCCGAGGAGTTCCACCGCATCAACGCGGGCGGCACCGAGAACCTGCTCGCCGCGGTGCGACGCGACAATCCGGGCATCCGCCGCTTCGTCCACGTCTCCTCCCTCGCGGCCCACGGCTTCCCCGAGGGGCCCACTCCGCGCGCGATCGACGAGGAGCCGCGTCCCGTCACCCACTACGGCCGCAGCAAGCTCGCGGGCGAACAGGCGGTGCTGGCCGCGAAGGACGATCTGCCCGTGTCGGTCATCCGGCCGCCGGCCATCTACGGCCCGCGCGACACGGAGATGTTCGCCTTCTTCCAGATGGTCGCGCGGCGGCTGGTGCCCTTCCTCGGCGACCGGCAAAACCGCCTCTCGCTCATCTACGCGCCCGACTGCGCGCGCGCGCTTCTGGACATGCTAGAGAAGGACCACCCCTCGGGCAGCGTGTACTTCGTCGACGACGGTTGCTTCTACACGCAGGAAGAGTTCGCGCAGATTGTGGCCGAGGTGCTCGGCGTCCGCACCATGAGCTTCCAGGTGCCCATCGGCGTCGTCTCCGTGGCGGCCGTGGGCAGCGAGCTGTGGGGCAAGCTGCGCGGGCAGGCGATGATGCTCACGCGCGACAAGGTCAACGAGCTCGAAGCAGCCGAACCTCATCTGCGCGGGCCTCGAGATCCGTGAGGACCTGGGCTGGCAGCCCGAGGTCACCCTCGAGGAGGGGGCGCGCCGCACGGTGGCCTGGTACCGCGAGCACGGGTGGCTGTGATGAGCCCGACGATGCTCGCCTACGCGCGCTTCCTGCACCTGGTCGGCGTCATCCTGTGGATCGGCGGCACGGTCGCGGCCGGCCTCATCGCCTCGGGCGCCAAGGACGAGGCACGGCAGGGGACGGCGATTGCAGTGCGCCGCGTCATCCTGATGGTGGTGACGCCCGGCATGGTGCTCGCGTGGCTCGCGGGCCTGACGATGCTGGTGCCGGGTTGGACGACGCTCTATGCGCGGGCGGGCTGGATGCATGGCAAGCTCACCGGCGCCCTCGTGGCGACGGCCCTCACCGGCGTCATCACGGGTCGCATCCGGCGGGCGGCTGGCGGGGACGTGGGACGGCTGGGCCCGCTCCGTACACTCGCGCTCGTCACGCTGGCCGTGGCGGTCGTGGTCGTCGCGCTGGCCGTGTTTCAACCGGGCGGCTGAGGCGCCGAGCGGCCGCGCCGCGGAATGGGCGCCGGGCGAGACGGCGCTACGAGCATCCCTGCGCCTGTCGACGGAGCGCCTGCGGAAGGTGAGCGGGCCGGCCGCCGTATACTGGAGGCGGGAGGTCGCGCGCGCAGCCGTTCACCTTCCGTTAGGGCGGACGTCGCATACTCGCGGCAGGGAGGTGGCTCGATGAACAGAATTCTCGCGGATCGCGGTCCTGTGCTGATCGCCGTGGCCTGGGTCTTCGCCGCCGCGCCCGCGGCTCGGGCCGATGCGCCCCCAGCCCCGTCGAGCAACCCGTCCCCGACCTTTTCCTGCCCGTTCCACGACCACGGCACCTCGGTCACCTCCGAGAGCCACGGCTCCTCCTCGTCCTCGTCGTCGTCCGACGACGACGACGATGGGGACTACGACGCCGACGACGGCTACGCGAGCACCAGCGACGATCTGCACGGCCCTGGCACGGGCCGCGCCGTTTCCTGGCCGAGCGAGGTGGGTGCCCGCCTCGAAGGGGCCTACGGCTCGGTCGATTTCGCCGACGGGGGCTTCACCGACCCGAACGATACCGTGCACATCCCGGGCGCCGCCCTCGAGATCGGCCGCGCTGCCCTGGCGGGTGGTGAGCTCGACCTGGACCTGGCCCTCACCAACGCCGTTCGCCTGACGGGGGGCTTCGGCGCCTACGCTCCGGTCGGTGGTCGGACCGGGGGCGACCTGTCGCCCGCCGCCTTCGGCCTCGACGCGCGCACGAGCGGGCTCCGGGTGCTGACCCTCTTCGGCGAAGGCGGGTTCGTCCATCGCTTCGGCGCCATCACGTCCTACGCCGTGGTGCACGCGGGCGTGATGCAGGCGTCCGTTCAATTCGACGCGGCGTGCGGCTGCCACGGGACCCTCACCGCGACCCGCATCGTGCTCGGGCCGCGGCTCGGCCTGCGCGCCCATCTCTTCAGCAACGTCTATCTGCAGGGCTCGCTGTTCGCGGACGCCCTGCGCTTTCCCGACTACGTCGCGAGCTTCGGCATCGGCTTCGGCCAGCGCGTTCGGTGAATCCCTCCGCCCCGTGGACGGCCGTTTGGTCCGGGGTGTGAACGAAACTTGGCGGCGGCCCTCCTTTCCCCGAGGAATCCGGCATGGCACGCTACTCGCAACACCCCTTCCCGATGTCCATCCGCGTCAACCCGTCCCTGTGGCTCGTCCCGTCGCTGGCCCTGGCCGCCGGCGCCTGCTCGAACACCCCCGCCCACCTCTCGGTGAAGGGCACGGTTCAGGTCGACGGCGGCGGCACGACCACCGGGTTCGATTTCCCGAACGACACGCGTCTCGACGACGACCGGGTCGCCTCGCCCGACGGGAACATCGCCGGACACTGCACGATCAAGCCGGGCAGCGGCGGGGTCCCGGACGTGGTCAGCGTCGGCGTCGTGCGGCCGAACCCGCCCGCCGGCGACCTGGGCGCCCACTCCTTCGTCGCGCGTGCCGACGCGGCGGGCGGCGGGCAGGTCACCACGATCGTCGGCTCCGACACGTTCATGGGCATGGGCGGCGGGAGCTGTGTCGTGCAGCTCAGCTACCTCGACGTGCAGGGCCGCGTCGCGGGTGTGAACGTCGAGTGCGACGTGGCCAGTGACGCCGGAGCCACGGCCCGCCTCAGCGCGCAGCTCGACTTCAGCGGCTGCACCGTCAGCAACTGATCCGCGTCGGCCGAACGCGTGGCTCACGGCGGCACCTGGACGGTGGTGCCGGTCCATGTCCTGGCCGACAGGGCGCGGCCATCGGTCGTGACCACGATGCCGCCCTGACGATCGGTACGCAGGACCGTCGTGCCCGCACGGGTGAGGCGCGCGAGGGCCGCCGCATGCGGGTGGCCGAAACGGTTCTCTCGTCCAGCGCTGATCAGGGCGAGTCGTGGCCGTACCGCGGCGAGGAAGGGTGCGGTGCTCGAGGTGCGCGAGCCGTGGTGGGGCACCTTCAGGACGTCGGCGCGCAGCGGGAGGTGACGGTGCAGGAGCGACGATTCGGCGAGTGCCTCCACGTCGCCCGTCATCAAGAGCGCCCGGTGACCGATCTCGATGCGCAGCACCATGGAGTTGTCGTTTGCTTCGAAGCCCGGGTCGAAGCGCGGGCAGGGTGACAGGAGGCGCACCCGTGCCACACCGAAGCGTCGCGGATGGCCACACAGGGCAGAGGGGCCGAGCACCCGGACGCCGCGATGCCGGAGATGCGCGAGCAGGCGTGCTGGCACGCTGTCCGGGGTCTCGGCGGTCGCCTGTCCCGAGTCCCACACCTCGCCGATGGGCACGGCGTCGGCGACGGCCACGAGCCCGCCGTAGTGGTCGGGGTGGGGGTGGCTCAGGACGAAGACGTCCACGCGGCTGCGCCGTCGGGCGCGGAGCAGCGGAACGATGGCGCGCGCTCCCGGGTCCACGCCACCGAAGCCGGCGCCGCCCGCGTCGACCATCATGAGGCGCCCGTCCGGCATGTCGATGAGCGCGCCATCGCCCTGGCCGACGTCGAGCTGTGTGAGGCGCACTACACCGCGGGGCTTCTCCGCGTGCCGCAGCGCCACCTCGCCGCCCGCAACCACGAGGGCCGCGACCGCCACCACCGCGAGGCGCGTGCGCACCTGTCGCGCGACGAGCCAGCCCATGGAGGCCACGGCGAGGGCCAGTCCCTGCACGACCGAGGGCGGCGGCAGGTCGTGGCCGAGGGGGATGTCCGCGAACAACCTGCATCCGCCGACGAACGCGGCGGCGACGCCTTCGAGGGGTGCGGCGGTCAGCACCGCGAGGGGTCGCACCGTGAGGGCGACGAGCGCGTGGACGGCCGCCAGCGGCAAGAGCAGAAGCGCGCCCACCGGCACGAGCAGCACGTTCGCCAGGACGCCGAGGAGCGGCAACGCGCCGAAGCAGTAGAGCACGATGGGTGCGGTGGCGATCGTGGCCCGCGCGCTCACGGTGAAGGCGCTGCGCAGGGCGCCGAGGGCGCCGGGCCCATGGTCGAGCTTCGCCGTGACGAGGGCCGCCGTTGCGACGACCGAGAGCAGGAGGGAAGGGCGGGCCGCTTCGGCCGGAGCGGAGAGGCCGAGCAGGATCGCCGCGGCCGCCGCGACCGGCACGGCCTTCGGGCGCCGGCCGAAGGCGACGAGGGCCCAGGCGATTGAGGCGGTGACCGCGGCGCGCACGGCGCTCGGCGCGGCGCCCGCGAGGGCGGCGTGGGCGAGGGCGAAGGGGATGGCGAGGGCGGCGGCCACACGTCGCGGGTCGGTGCGCACGGCGAGGGCGGGAACGACGAGCAGGAGGCGGCGGATCAGGGCGGCGACGAGGCCGGCGAGCAGCACGACGTGGAGGCCCGAGACCGCGAGCACGTGGGCGAGGCCCGCGCCGCGGACTGCGGCCCGGTCGTCCGTGTCGACGGCTCGGGACTCGCCGAGGAGCAGGGCGCGCGCGAGGCCCCGAGCCCGGGGCGAGAGGGTGCTGTCGAGGGCACGCCGCACACGCGCGCGCGCCGCTTCGATCACGTCGGTGAGACGATGGCGCGCGAGGATGCGCGGACGTGCGCCCTCCGGGACGTGTCCCGTCGCCCGGACCGGTCGGGCCACGGGCCAGGGTGGATGGGGGGTCGGATTGCGAAAGGCGGGGCGGGGCGTGAGCCGTGCGAGCACCCGCAGGCGCGCGCCCGCGGGCAGGGCGGCGCCGCGCAGCCGCACGCGCAGGCCAGGGGCGATGGCGGCGCCGTCCGAGACGCGGCGGCCCTGCTCGACGCGCAGCACGGCCGAGGCGCCCCACGGGTCGTGGCGCACGTGCTCGACCGTTCCGACGAGGCGAGCGAGGCCGGGCGGTGGGACCGGGGCCACCGGAGGGGCGTGGCCCGCAGGCACACCGGCGAGGGCGGCGCCTGCCGCGAGAGCGAAGACCCACGCGCGGCCACCGCGCGCTCCACGCATGCGATCCGCGCCTACCGCGGCCGTCCCGAGGCCGAGGGCCACGAGGGCGAGGGCGCCGGCGAGAGGCGACGGGTGCACGAAGGCCCCGGTGATCAGACCCACGATCCAGCCAGCGGCGATGGCGGCCAAGAGCGACACGCGGCGACGGAGAAGCAGGCGCCGTGCCGGCTGGGGCGCCGCCGAGATCAGAGGCGAAAACCGCGCCACGTCCCCGGCGGCCGCCGGCGGAGGGGTGGCGGACCGCCACCCGGGCGATGGGACCGGCGGTGGCTCCCGGCACCTGGGAGTTGGGGGCGGGTGGGCCTGCCCTCGGGGCAACGTCCCAGCCGGCGAAGCAGGCTTGAATTCCTTCGGGCACCTCGGTTCTACTGGGCGACGCACGAGCTGTGTTCGGCGTCCCCGGACGCCTCTGTCGAGCCGTCAGGAGATGCTGTTTGCTTGCTGAATCTCGGCCGCAGGAGGCGCCGTTCCAGACCCTCGGCGAGCTCTTTCGCCAACGTTGCACCGAGTCGACCCGACGTCCGCGCTTCACGTTCCTGGATGAGCGTGGGCGGGCTTCGGAGCTGACCATGGAGGCTCTCGGCGATCTCGCCGTGGCCTGCGCCCATCGTCTCGTCGACCTCGGCGTGCGTCCTGGCGATCGCGTGCTGCTCGCCTATCCGCCCGACACCCACGCCTTCCTGGCCGGGTTTTGGGCCTGCGTGCTCACAGGGGCGGTCGCCGTACCTGTTCAGACGCCCGCGCCAACCCGGCTGCACGCCGAGCTCCCCCAGCTCGCGCACATCGTCGAAGACTGCGGAGCGAAGGTCGCCCTGACGACGCGTCGCTACTGGGCCTTCGTGCAGACGAGCGGCGTGCACAAGCTCTACCTCCGCGCGCGCGGGCGGCCGCTCCCTTGCCCGTGGCCGACCCTCGAGTGGGTGGTCACCGATGATCTCCGCCCACGCCGCGGCCGGAGCCCGGGGGCGGGCACGGAGCTTCCACAGCTCTCGGTCGGGTCCGACGACCTCGCCTATCTGCAGTACACGTCCGGCTCGACGAGCGCGCCCCGGGGCGTGATGGTCAGCCACCGTAACGCGCTTCACAATACGGCGGTGATCGCCTCCGAGACCGAGGTCGACGAACGGTCCGTCCTCGTCGGCTGGGTGCCCCTGTTCCACGACATGGGCCTGGTCGGCGGCATCCTGAACACGATGTACTCGCGCGCCCACCTGGTGTTCTTCTCGCCCCTGTCCTTCGTGCGGCGGCCGCTGCTCTGGGCCGAGGCCATCGCGCGCTACGGCGGCACCCACACCGCGGCGCCCGACTTTGGCTACCAGCTGCTCGTCGCGAAATCACCCGCGGACGCATGGTCGAAGCTCGACCTGCGCTCCTGGCGCTTCGCGCTGCAGGGCGGCGAGGTGGCGCGGCCCCAGACCCTCGACCGCCTCGAGCGCACGCTCGGGCCGGCCGGCTTCGAGCGGACAGCGTTCAACAACATCTACGGGCTCGCCGAGAGCGCTCTCTACGTCTGCGGCCGAACCCGCGGCGCCCCGACGACACTGACCGTTGCCGCGATTCCTCTCGAGACTGAGCGGCGCGTCCAGCTCGATCCGGGTCCCGATGCGCCGGTCAAGACGACCGTCTCGTCGGGGCCGCCACCGTCGGGCGTTCGCGTCCGGATCGTTTCGGAGGATAGCCGCCCCCTGCCCGAGAACATGGTGGGCGAGGTGTGGGTCGCGAGCCCCAGCATCTCGCGTGGGTACTGGGGGCAGAGCGACGAAGACAACGCCGCGCGGTTTCGAGCACGGGTCGATGACCCGACGTGCGCTGACGTGGGCTTTCTTCGGACCGGCGACCTCGGTTTCATGCACGAAGGCGAGCTCCACATCTGCGGACGGCGCAAGGAGCTCGTGATCCTCGGCGGCCGCAACCTCTACCCCCAGGACCTCGAGCTCGCGGCCTTCTCGTCCCACGCCGCCCTCCGAAAGGGGTGCGCCGCAGCGTTCTCGGTGGACGACGACCAGCGCGAGAGCTTGGTGATCGTCCTCGAGGTAAAGGACCCGGAGACCACCGCGGAGCGATGCCGCGTCGAGCTGCGCCGGCGATCCGGAGGGCGGTCTCCCAGCATCACCTCGTGAGCGTGGAGACCCTGGTCTTCGTGCGTCCCAACATGCTGCCCAAGACGACCAGCGGGAAGGTTCGCCGCGGGACCTGTCGGGAGCGCTACCTGGCCGGGAGCCTGGGCGCCATCGAGACGGTACGGAGCCGAGCGACGCCTGCCGAGCCCGTGGCTCCGGCCAGCCGGGTCGAGGACGAGGAAACGCTCCTCGGCCTACTGCGGGAGCCAGCTCGAGCTCTTCCTTGGCACGCCCGGCGCCTCCCTCGACGCCTCGGCACCCTTCGACGACCTCGGCATCGACTCGGTGGTGCGTGCCCAGCTCGAGCAGCGCCTCGAGCGGCTCGGTGTCTCCCTGCCCGAAGGCTTCCTCTATCACCACGACACGCTGGCCTCTGCCGCTCGCGCGCTCGCGCAGCTCGCCGCCACGGTCTCCGGCGCTGCCATCGAGGAGCTGCCCGCACGGGCGACGACCGGTGGCTCGCCAGCGGCGCTCGACCCGGCCGTGGCGGCCGAGCTCGGGACCGAAGCGCAGTGGGCCTTTGCGGAGGAAGACCGCCTCCTGCCGGGCGCCTTCCAGAACCTCCACGCCTACCGGATCCTCGGGCCGGCGGACCCAGCGCATGTGGCGGTCGCTCTCGATGCCGTCGTCCAGCGCCACCCCGGCCTGCGCACGGTGGTGACCGACACGGGCGTCCGCATCGGCGCTGCCGTCGATCCTGCGGTCCTCGCGGCCGTACGCGCGCCGGGCGCGCTCGAAGACCTGGACGCGCAGCTCGCCGCCGCCGCCGCCGAGCCCATCGACCTCCGCCGCGCTCCCGTGCGTTGGCGTCTGCTTCGTTCCGGCGCGCAGAGCGTTCTCGTCACGCAGATCAGCCACATCGCCTACGACGGTCGAACGCTCCGCGCGCTCTTCCGGAGCATGAACGAGGCGCTCGCGCGTCGCGTCGGCGATGCGGATCCGGCATGGACGACGGTTCCGCCCGATCCGGCCTTCGTGCAAGCGGAGCAGGCCTATCTGGCTTCGGCGGAGCACGACGAGGACGTCGCGTTCTGGCAGGAAGAGGGCGGCCGCCTCGCTGCCGATCTCGCCCCCGATCCGTCCGCCCCCCTGGCCCTGATCCGGCAGGAACCGATCGTGTCCGAGAAAGCCCTCCGTGAGGCGGCGGCGCGCCAGGGCTGCTCCCCCAGCTCGGCTCTATTGTGGGCCTTCTGCGAAGCAGCCGCGCGCGTCCTCGGCCTGGACGCCTTCCCCGTCGGCATCCCCGTGGACGTGCGCTCGCTCTACCGGATGGCGGCCGACGTGCCTTGTGCCGTCCACTTCGTGCCCGTCCGTTTCGAGGCAAACACCTCGCCTGCGGCACTCCACGGGCGTGCCCTGGCCACTGCCGTCCATGCCCGCATGCCCAATCGCGAGGTCCGCGAGGCATGTGGGTTATCACACATACAGCCGGCGCTGATGTTCCACTCCTACATCGACGTGCCGATGGACACGGTGGCGTCCCCCCTCGCTCCGTCGCCGCTTCGCGTCGAGCGCATCGACACGTCGGCGCTTCCGGTGGTGCGCCCGAGCCTGGTTCAGGGCTTCGCGCACGGAGCGCGAGGCGCGATCGTGTTCGACGGCCGCGCGCGCATCGGCGGGTCCGAGCTCACCCAGCACATGAAGGACGCGCTGCGCCGTCTCTGACGCATCCCGACGCCCCATGCCACACATCACACGAGCCATCATCCTGGGCGCCGGCCGCGGCGTCCGCCTCGCGCCCCACACGGACGAGCGCCCCAAGTGCTTGGTCGACGTCGGAGGGCGCTCGCTCCTCGCCCATCAGGTGCACCGCCTGGTTGCGGTCGGCGTCGAGCACGTGACCGTCGTCGGCGGCTTCCGCATCGATGCGCTGCGCGAGGCCGTACGCGCTCTGTCGGACGCCACGGGAGCGACCATCGCGGTCGTCCAGAACCCGGACTACGAGACCACGAACACCGCTCGGTCCCTGTGGCTCGCGGTCGATGGGGAGAGGGACGGCTTCTACCTGATGAACGGCGACGTGCTCTTTCCCGTCGACGTCCTTCGTGCGCTGGACAGCGCCGCAAGGGAGCGAGGCCTCGAGGCGGGGTTCGCCGTGGAGGTCTCGGCGTGCGGCGACGAGGAGGTGAAGGTCCGAGTCGATGAGGACCTTCGCATTCGCGCCATCTCGAAGGAGGTCGATCCCGCCACCGCGCTCGGGGAGTTCATCGGGGTGGCGCGCCTCGGTGCGGCCGCGGTCTCGCACCTGGTCGGCGCCCTGGCCGCGACCGTGGCCGAGAGTCACCCGATGGCGTACTTCGAGGAGGCGCTGGAACGGATGGCCGGCCACACTGCGCTGCACGCCGTGCCCGTGAACGCGCCCGTGATCGAGATCGACTTCCCCGAGGACCTCGAGCGCGCCCGCCAGGACATCGTCCTCCGCATCGAGCGCCTGGAGGCCGATTGAGGACGGGGGGAGCCGTCTGTCCGCGCGTGCAGCCAGGCGAATCGATGCAGAGTCGTCCCTCGGGTGGTCATCAAGAATGACGGTGGGGACGAGGTCTGCCATCGGAAGGCGGGTGGGCGACCTTCGGGAGGGATCGTGAGCTCATCGACCTTGCTTCGATGGACGATCGCGCCCAGTGAGCCTGCGCCACGGTGACGCGTTATGATCCAAGCATGGTCAAGCCCTCGGCGCATCGACGGTGTTGGGGGGCGGTCGGGGCCGCCCTCGCGGTGATGACGACAGGCTGCGGAGGGGGGGGAACCGGCCACCCCTCGCCGGACGCGAGCGTGAGCGACGCGGGTGCGGACGGCGGCGGAAGCGCCGACGGGGGCGTCGATGCACCGGTGCCGGACGCGGGCGCAGATGCCGGCGGAGGCGTCGACGGAGGCGTCGACGGGGGCGTCGATGCCGGCCGCATGCCCGTGTCCCTGCCCCTCGGACCCGTCCCCTCGGCAGCCACCTGCGGCGCTCCGGCCTCGGCCACCCTGCAGCACGCCGTCGTGGCGCAAGGCCACTGCGCATGGGTCTTCGCCGACTCCCTCGCCCATCCGCGCGGCATGTTCGTCGACGGGACGGGTGACGTGCTCGTCGTCGAGAGCGGGGGCGGCGGGATCACGGCTCTCTACGACGACGACGGCAACCGCGTGTCCGATGCCGGCGAGCGGGCGGTGCTGGTGCCGAGCGGCTCGGGGCTCGGCCTGAACCACGGCATCTGGGTCCACGACGGTCACCTCTATGCATCGAGCCCCTCGACGGTCTACCGCTGGCCCTACGTCGCGGGCAGTCGCACGGCGCTCACGGGACAGGAAGTGGTCGTCCACTCGATCCCGGACACCCACCACGTGACCCGCACGCTGATCGCCGAGGACGGGGATCACTTCCTCTACGTGAGCGTCGGCTCCGGCTCGAACGTGGACTCCGACTCGAGCCGCGCTCGCGTGATGCGCTACGACCTCGATGCCATTCCCGCCGGCGGCTACGACTGGGTCGACGGCGAGATCTTCGCGGACGGCCTGCGCAACGAGGTGGGCCTGGCCTTCGACGAGGCCGGGCGCCTTTGGGGCGTGCAGAACGGCATCGACAACATCATGCGGAGCGACCTGGGCGGCGACATCCACGACGACAACCCTGCCGAAGAGGTGAACCTCCTTTCGCCGGGCGGCGGCTTCCACGGCTATCCCTACTGCTTCAGCGAGTACTCCCTGCCCGCCGGCGTCGGCATGGGCCCCGGCACCCAGTGGGCCTACGCGGGGACCATGAACGACGGGACGCACGACGACGCCTGGTGCCAGGACGTCGCCAACGTGGTGCCGCCGGTGCTCGCGATGCAGGCCCACTCGGCGCCTCTCGGCATGGTCTTCTACTACGGCTCGGGGCTCTCGCCCGTCGTGGATGGCGACGCCTTCGTCGCGTTCCACGGCTCCTGGAACCGGACCCCGCCGACGGGCTACAAGCTCGTCCGGCTTCTGTTCGACGGGCC
Organism: uncultured delta proteobacterium; assembly: GCA_963830115.1. Lineage (GTDB taxonomy): Bacteria > Myxococcota_A > Polyangia > Polyangiales > CAWHLB01 > CAWHLB01. Next base: position 71,707 of record CAWHLB010000032.1, on the reverse strand, counting down.
GACCCACATCGCGCGCTACGAGCCGTTCTTGCAGTACGAGGGCCCCGGCGACACAGGCTCGGGCTGGTCCCACCGCCCCGTCGACGTGGAGGTCGCGAAGGACGGCACGCTCCTCGTGTCGAGCGACAGCACCGGCATCGTCATCGCCATCGCGAAGACCCCCTGACCCCGTTCGCGCGGGCGGCCGTTGAGGTTGCACGACCGGCGCGTGGCAGACCTCCGCGCGAAACGTGCAAGTACTGGCGGACGCTGAGGGATTCGAACCCTCGGCCTTCGGCTCCGGAGGCCGACGCTCTATCCAGCTGAGCTAAGCGTCCAAGGTCGACGGCGGTGTATCCGATGGGGGCCGGGGGCGCAAGGGTGGCCGGCGCGCCGGGCATGGTCCCGCTCGACCCCCGCGCCGGGACCTTCTATAAGCACTCCCGAGGGCAGCGTGGACCTCGTCGACCTCCTCGAAAGCGAAGGGCTCGCAGAGCGGTTGGCCCTTTCGCGGGCGCGCGCCAAGGCCGAGCGCACCCGGGCACCGCTCGTGGCCGTGCTGGTCGACGCCCAGGCCGTGGCCGAGGACGGCCTCGCCGACGCCCTCGCCCGTGCCGTCGGCAGCGTCGTCATCGATGTGGACCACGGCGAGCTCGACGAGGAGTCGGTCGGTCTGGTCCCGGAGGCGATCGCACGGCGCCACCTGCTCGTCGCCGTGGCTCTCGACCCCGACGGTCAGTCGCTCCGGGTAGCCTTCGCCAACCCCCTCGACCAGGCCGCGGTGGACGCCGTGCGGGATGTCACCGGGCTCGAGCTCCAGCCCCTGGTGGCCACGGTCTCCGCCGTGCGCGCCGCCATCGAGCGTGCCTACCACACCACGCGCAGCATCGAGGCCCCCGGCCATCGGGGGGCCGACGATGCCGACATGGTCCCCGAGATCACACGGCGCGTGGAGGTCCCGCCGGGTGATGCGACGATCCGGCCCCGGCCCCCAGAGCCGAGCATCGGGACCGCGCCCCTTTATCGGATGGAGCACGAGGCGACCATCGAGCAGCGCCACGAGGCCCTGCTCCTCGCCCTGGTCGAGGCGGGGGTCATCACGCGCGCGGACTACCTCGCCGCCCTCCAACGGCTCCTCGGTCGTCCCGGCCGGTGAGGCGGCGCCGCCGCGATCGGGGGCGTGCAAAACCTGACGGGTCGGACATGGCTGTCGGGCTATGCAGGGTCCACGGCGGAGAGGCCCCCGCAGGTCGCGGCGCCCTGCGCGAGAACGCCGCGGAAAGGGGCCGTCGCCGCGGCTCGGGCGCCCTGGCGCGTATCCTGCTTTACATCGCTCTTGGGGTCGGGTCCCCATGGAAGGTGATGTGCGCTGGGCCGCTTGACACCCGGTGGGCGGGTAGCTAGCGTCCCGCGTCCTCGGGCGCCGCTCGGTCGGCGTTGCACGCACAGGCGGGGATAGCTGGGCTGAGCCAGAGAGGGAATACCAGATGAAGAAGTTGGCTTTCATTACGCTTTGCGGCCTCGTCGGGATCGGCGTCGCGGGTTGTGGCGGCAAGAAGACGACGACGCCGCCGGCGGACGCTGGCTGTGCCGATGCCATCTGCCTGCCCGACTCGGGGCCGGGCGATTCGGGGCCGCCCGGCGACTCCGGGCCCACGCCGGACTCGGGGCCCACGGGCGATGCAGGCACCACCTGCACGGTCGGCACGGGGTGCATGATCCGCCCGGCTGCATCGGTGCGTCCGACACGTGCGAGACCGAGGCGACCCAGCCCTACGGCAGCGCCGCCGACCCCGTCACCGGCTACGACGGGGGAACAATCAACATCGTCATCAACCAGGGCGGCTACTGCACGCCGCACCCGCAGGCCATCTATCAGGGCGTGAGCACGACGCCCGACCCTGCGGCTTGCGACCCGAACTCGACGACCTCGTGCGGCAGCTGCGCCACCTGCCTCGATGTCGGTGCCGGGCCGGGCGGTGACCGCTACTCGGAGTGCTTCCGTAGCTGCATGCCGTCCATGACGGAGCAGACCTGCGACCACGACGGCCAGGACTGCGACCTGTCGCAGCACGTGTGTCTCCCCTACGGCTGCCACAGCGACGCGGAGTGCCGCGTCTACCGCGCCGACACGAACATGAACGGCACGATCGACCCGGTCAGCAGCACCAACCCGAGCGGCGACCACCTGGTCTACGACACCGACTCGATGGCCACGTGCAACACGACGACCTTCCGTTGCGAGAGCCCCGGTGCGACGGGCGCGACGGCCGGCATCATGTGCGACAAGGACTCGCAGTGCGAGCAGAACGGCACGTGCTTCACGGAGGCCAGCTACGGTTGGCCCGGTGGCTACTGCACCCGCTTCGGCTGCGACGTGGCCGGCAACGAGTGCACCGACGGTGACGTCTGCCAGTCCCACGGCCTCGGCGTCGCCCTGTGCCTCAAGCCCTGCACCGTCGGCAACGAGGATGCCTCTGCACAGCTCGGCCCGAGCGGTCACGGCGATACCTGCCGTGCGGGCTACAACTGCGCGTGGAACGGCACCGGCGGCAGCACGAACAACGGCGGCTGCATCCCCGGCGAGTACAACGACGTGACGACGCCGAACGTCGGTGCTCCGTGCGCCGATCCGGACGGCGCCGGGCCGCTCACGGCCGCGTCGCAGTGCTACTCGCCCTTCGGCGCCGCGCGCTGCTTCAACGACTCCCAGGGCTTTACCAGCGACGGCTATTGCACCATCACGGACTGCGATGCTCCTGGTCTGCCCGCGGACGTCTGCGGGACGAACGCCGAGTGCGCGGTGCTGAACATCTCGGCCACCGACACCTTCGGCCTGTGCCTGTCCTCCTGTACGACGGGCGATGACTGCCGCGACGGCTACGGCTGCTTCCAGGCGGCCCAGGCGGCGATGATCGGCATCAACGCGACGGGCGGCACCTGCTTCCCGAACTGCATCAACGACGCGAACTGCCCGACGGGCCAGACCTGCGTGGGCGCCAGCATGACGGCGCTCGGCGTGTGCATGGGGACCAGGACGACCGTCGACGCGGGCGTCGGCGATGCCGGCCCGGCCGATGCCGGCCCGGCCGACGCCGGTGTGGCGGACGCGGCCGTATCCGGGTGAGCTGACACCAGCACCACCCCTCCTACGCGGGAAGGCCTCGACCCCTTGCGGGATCGGGGCCTTCCTTCTATAGAGCGCTACGGACGTGCCCGCCTTGGGCCCGTGCCCTCGCGAGCCCACCCCGAGCCGGGGCGCCGCGCTCGACAACGGAGAACCCCCCATGTATCTCGCGATCCCCCAGAAGTCCCGCGCGAAGGACCGTTCGCGCAGCAAGCGTCACCGCGCCAAGCTCAAGGCGAAGAACCGACGCCGCATCCAGGGGATGCACGGACGTCGGATCGGCGGGCGGGTCGGCAAGGCCTGCCGTCACCAGAAGTGACGGGTCGGTGCGAGGCGGCGTGGGCCCTCGGCCCACGCGTGCGCAGTGCCACGTTCGCCATCACCGACCGGGGTGCCCGTGGAGCAGAAGTCCATCTTCGTCGTAAGTGATTCGACAGGCGAGACCGCCGAGCGGGTGGTTCGTGCGGCGCTGCTGCAGTTCCCGAACCACCGCGTGCGCGTGCGGCTGTTCACGCGGGTGCGCGACCGGGATGCGGTGAGTGACGTGCTGCGCCGGGCGCACGAGCAGAACGCCATGGCGGTGTTCACGCTCGTCCGGCCGGAGCTGCGCGAGTACTTCCACGAGTGCGCACGCGAGAACGACGTCGAGGCGGTCGACGTCATCGGCTCCCTCATCCACAAGGTCGCCACCTACCTCGAGGCGGATCCGCTCAACATGCCGACGGCCACCATGCCGCTGTCGGAGGAGTACTTCCGGCGCGTCGAGGCCATCGAGTTCGCGGTCAAGAGCGACGACGGCAAGGAGCCTCGCAACCTGCGCAAGGCCGACCTGGTGCTGACGGGCGTGAGCCGCACCAGCAAGACGCCCCTGCTCGACCTACCTGGCGGGACGTGGCCTGAAGGTCGCGAATGTGCCGCTGGTGCTTGGCGTCGATCCGCCGAGCGAGCTGCACGACCTACCGGGCGACCGCGTCGTCGCCCTGACCATCGAGCTCGACCAGCTCCTCGACATCCGCAAGGAGCGCCTGCGTCAGCTCGGCATGCCCGCCGACGTGAACTACGGCCTGCGCGAGCACGTGCGCTCGGAGCTCGACTTCGCCTACAACATCTTCCGCCGCCACGCCGACTGGATGGTCGTCAACGTGACCAACCGAGCCATCGAGGAGACCGCGACGATCATCCTCGAAGCGTGGAAGGACCGCGAAGAGCGCCGCGGCGGCACCGCCACCATCCCGCCCGTGATCTGACCCCACTCAGCTCTTGTGCACGTACGCGTTCGAGAACGTGCTCACGAACTGGGCGAGGATGCCGTCTGCCACCCTGAGCCTGCGGCTCAACTCCCGGGCGACGTTCATCACGAACAGGGCGTAGCTCTTGATGTCGCGCCGGTAGAGCAGCTGGTCGACGTGCTCGGCCGTGATGCGCAACAGGATGGTGGGCGCCACCGCCCGGACGGTGGCGGAGCGCGGCTGCACGTCGAGGATCGCCATCTCCCCGAACCAGTCGCCGGGGCCGAAGAGGGCCACCCGGACCTCGCCGCCTTCCTTGCCTCCCTTGACCACCTCGAGCTCGCCGCCCACTACGACGAACATCTCGTGGGCCGCGTCGCCCTCGTGCACCACGGCATCACCCGCCTCGGCATGCACGGTCGGCAGCTCCCGGGCGAGCACGCCCAGGGCCTCCTCGTCGAGGCCGCCGAACAGCCCGATGTCGCGGAGCATGGCGGCCGTGATCCGAAGCTTGGGGCGATCGTGTTCGGACATGGCGTCGTCCCTCCGGTGTCGTCGATGCCGCTGCATGGTCACACCACCTCGCGGATCCGGCAAGGGCGTTATCGCGATCGCGCGGCCGGGGGCGCCCGAAGCCCTTTCCGCGGGCTCGCCGAGCCGGTACTCTGATCGCGCGATGGGAGCAGGTTCGAGCAGAGGCGGGCAGCGCGGCGCGCGCGACGCGAGACCCACCCGAGGAGCGGCGAGCCCCAGGTGGCGCTAGGCGTCGATTCGTTGGACCTCCCGAGGGCCTTCGGCCCCTACACCCTCCAGCGGCGCCTCGCCGTCGGCGGGATGGCCGAGGTTTACGTCGCCAAGGCGCGCGGCCTCGGCGGCTTCGAGAAGCTCGTCGCCATCAAGGTCATCCACCCGCGCCTCGCCGAGGACGAGCACTTCATCCACATGCTGGTCGAGGAGGCCAAGATCTCGGTGCTCCTCACGCACATGAACATCGGACAGATCTTCGATCTGGCCAACATCGAGGACACCTACTGCATCGTCATGGAGTACATCGAGGGGGCGGACTGCTACCGCCTGCTCAGGCGTGCCGCCGATCGCAAGATCAAGCTGCCCCTCGACCTGTGCGCCTTCATCACGGCCGAGGTCTGCACCGGGCTCGACTACGCGCACCGCAAGCACGACGCGGAAGGGCGGCCCCTCGGCATCGTCCATCGCGACATCTCCCCCCAGAACGTCCTGGTGAGCTGGGCCGGCGAGGTGAAGATCGTCGACTTCGGAATCGCCAAGGCAGCCCTGCGCTCGGGACAGACCGAGGCCGGGGTCATCAAGGGCAAGTACTACTACATGTCCCCCGAGCAGGCCTGGGCCAATCCCATGGACCACCGGAGCGACATCTTCTCGACCGGCGTCGTGCTCTACGAGCTGCTCACCGGAGAGATGCTCTATCGCGAAGACAACATGCCCCTCCTGCTCGAGAGGGTTCGCAGAGCGGAGATCACTCCGCCTTCCCGCAGGCGTCCCGAGATCCCGCCCGAGCTCGACGCGATCGTCATGCGCGCCCTCGCACGCGAGCCGGCTGACCGCTACGCGTCGGCCCACGACCTGGCCGAGGCCCTGACCGGGTTTCTCTACGACGTCTCACCCTCGTTCGGCTCTTCGCGGCTGTCGGAGCTGATGCTCCAGCTGTTCGCGGACGAAGCGCGTCGCCGCGACAGCAGTCAGGCGCCGCCTCCCCCGCAGCCCGAGCGCCGAAAGGCACCACGGCCGGCGCCCGACCCACCGGCCGGCGTGCCGGTCATGGCGAAGGAGGAGTTCGCGCCCAATCACACCAAGAGCGTGATCTTGGACATGCGCGAGGGCGAGGCCGGGACGCAGCGCAAGGCCTCGTCGGAGCGCCGCACCGCCCGGTCCGCCCGGCCCGCCGCCCGGGGGGCGCGCGAGCCCACGCGGCCCATCCACGGTGGCGCGGCGCAGACGGGCGCCAAGACCCGGCCCGTGGTTGCGCCCGAGCCGAAGGAAGAGGAGGAGCCCACCCTCATCCACTCGGCGGCGCACGCGCCGGCGCCGAGCTGGGAAGACGACTCCACGGTGGTGGAGGACGACGAGGGCACGGCATCCGGCGCGGAGGACGACCCGTGGGGTGACGACGCCACCCGGGTCGACAATCCGGCAGGCGCTTCGGTGGGCGCAGGACGTCCGTCGCCACGCGAGGCCCTTCCCGCAGCGCGTCCGCCCAGCGTGTCCGGCATCCGTGCGTCAAAGCCACGGGGCAAGAAGCTTCCCCCAGCCCCCGTCGCGCAGGCCGCCCCCCGGCCTGCCGAGCGCCGCAGGCTGCCCGGCGCACCACCGCCCGCCCCCGTGCCCCGACCCAGGGCGCGTCCCCAACCCTCGCCGGCCCACCGCCACTGGCCCGGGTCCCAGGGTCCAGGCCCCGCGGCCAAGGGTGCTCCGCCGTCGGCCTCCGCCGGCCGGTCGGGGCCACCGGCGGCGGCTCCGCCTCCGGCTCGGTCGCCCCGGGCCGACCCGTGGCCCGGCTCGGCACGCGGAAAGCCGGCGCCCTCGCGAGGACCGGCCGTCTGGCCTCCCACGGTCCCACCGGCGGCGGTCCCACCGGCGGCGGGCCCACCGGCTGCCGGCCCACCGGTCGCGGGCTCGTCGTTCGGGGCTCCGGCCGGTGCGCCCCGCCGCTTCCCCGGGCCGACCCCCCATGGGATGTCGCAGCGCGCCATCGAGACCGACCGCCTATCGGCCATGCGCTTTCGCCCGACGCGGCGCCACCTGCTCCTGCTTGCGGGGGCGGCGGCCGTCGTGACGCTGATCGCGATCGTCGTGGGGGCCCTCGCGCGTCCCGCCCCACCCAACCCAGTCGTCGAGGTCATCTCCGTGCCGCCGGGGGCCTCGGTCCTGCTCGATGGCGCCCCGGTGCCGGGCACGACGCCCCTGCGCATCAGCGATGGTCTCGTCCTCGGCGCTCCCCATCGCATCGACGTGCGCCTCACCGGCTACGAGCCCTGGACCACCGCCGTTCAGGTGAGCCAGGGCACCATCAAGCAGATCGCGGTGCTGACGCCGATCCGAGCGAGCCTCCACATCGACACCGATCCGACCGGCGCCACCGTCTTCATCGATGGCGTCCTGCACGGCAAGGCGCCGCTCGAGGTGCCGGGGCTGGTCGTCGGGCAAGCGCTGTCGATCCGGGCGTCCATGGCCGGCCGCGCCGACGCGACGACGCACCTGCAGATCGCGCCAGACGACATGCATCCGCGCGTTCGGCTCTCGCTGCCGCCTTCGCGCTGACGCGCACCCGTCCGTCGCCTCGGGAACGAGGGCTCGCCCGAGCTACTCGCTCAAACCGAGGGCGCGGCGGATCCGTGCCTTGTTGATCTTCCACAGCGCCCACAGGAGTGTGGACGCGATCACGTTGGCGACGATGGCCACGGTCATGTCGTCCGAGAAGGACAGGACGGTGCCGATCGCGATCAGGCCGAGGGCGAGGGGGCCCAGGATCCACGTCTGCAGGGCGCGCCGGCGCATGGCGGCTTCCTGCTCCTCACGCATCTGGAGGAGGAGTCGCTCCTGGAGGCCGGGGTCGATCTGCACCTCGCGCTTGTCGCGGTAGGACACCACAGCCCCATTGTAGCTCAGGGCGAAGGGTCCTCGCCCAGCACGAGGTTGTCGATGAGACGCGTGCCACCGACGTGGGCGGCGATGGCGATGAGGGCGCGCTCCTTCGCGCGGCCCTCGAGCGGTTCCAGAGTCTCCGGGTCGGCAACCGCGACGTAGTCGATGCGGTCGGTGCGGGCCTCGAGCGGTGTACGGACGTGGCCCTCGAGGGCCGCCGCGTCCCGCTCTCCCGAAGACCACGCTGCGGCGGCTGCGCGCAGACCGGCGACGAGGCCGAGGGCGCGCTCGCAATCCTTCGTGTCGAGGTAGCGATTGCGCGACGACAGGGCCAGCCCGTCGGGCTCGCGCACGATCGGGTGGCCTACCACTTCCACGGGTAGGGCGAGGTCCCGCGCCATGGCCGCGATGACCTTCCACTGCTGGTAGTCCTTGCGGCCGAACACGGCGACGGAGGAACCGGTGAGGACGAGGAGCTTGGCCACGACGGTCGTCACGCCGCGGAAGTGTCCGGGCCGGTGGGCCCCTTCCCAGCGTTCGGTGAGCGCACCCACCTCCACGTGGGTCTGGAAGCCCGGCGGGTACATCGCCTCGGACGCCGGCGCGAAGACCATGTCGACGCCCAGCGCGCGGCAACGCTCCACGTCCGCGTCGAGCGTGCGAGGGTAGCGGCCGTAGTCCTCCTCCGGCGCGAACTGCAGCGGGTTGACGAAGACGGTGACCGCCAGGAAGTCGGCGCCTCGACGCTGCGCCTCGCGCACGAGGGACAGGTGGCCTTCATGCAGCGCACCCATGGTCGGAACGACGCCGACGCGCTTGCCTTCGCGCCGCGCCTGCTCGCACGCCCGGTGGAAGTCGGCCGGCAGAGACAGGCGCTCGATCATCCCCGCGGTCCGTAGGCCGCGACCGCATGCAGGGCGACGCGCTTCGGCTCGTTCGGCTCCGGCTCGTCGGCACGAGGCGAGCCCTCGGGACGCTGGACTTGCCCGAAGGTGTGCTCTGCGCTCGGGAAGGCTCCGCTCTTCACCTCGTCACAGTAGCGGCGCGCCGCCTCGAGCCCCCGCTCGTACAGCTCCTCGTAGCGCTTGACGAACCTGGGACGGAGGTCCGGCGTGAGGCCCAGCAGGTCGTAGCAGACCAGCACCTGACCGTCGCAGGCGGGGCCGGCGCCGATGCCGATGGTCGGGATGGCGACATCGGCGGTGATGCGCTCGGCGAGGTCGGTCGGGATGCCCTCGAGCACGAGGGCGAAGGCGCCGGCCTCGGCGACCGCTCGGGCATCGTCGAGCACGCGCTCGGCCGCTTCCTCGGTGCGACCCTGCACGCGGAAGCCGCCCATCGCATGCACGCTCTGGGGCGTGAGCCCGACGTGGGCCATCACCGGGATGCCGGCGTCCACGATGCGGCGGATGGTCGGCGCGATGGCTGCGCCCGCCCTCGAGCTTGACCGAGTGGGCGCCGCCCTCGGCGAGAAAGCGGCCCGCGTGGCGCAAGGCCTCCTCGCTCGTGACCTGGTAGCTCATGAACGGCATGTCGGCGACGATGTGCGCCTGCTGCGCGCCGCGTGCGACGGCCCGGCAGTGGTAGACGATCTCGTCGACGGTGACCGGCAGGGTCGTGTCGAGCCCCTGGACGACCATGCCGACGGAGTCGCCGACGAGCAGGACGTCCACTCCGGCCTCGTCGAGCATGCGCGCGAAGGTCGCGTCGTAGGCCGTGACCATCGTGATGCGCTCGCCGCGGGTCTTCATGGCCCTCAGGCGGGGCACGGTGATGCGCTTGGGCGCCGCCGCGCGACGCGGAGCGTGTTCGGACATGGTGCTCTGTGCCTTCGGGTCGCGGCCAGGCCGATTCCCGGTCCACGCCTTCCGACGCCTGCAACATAGCACGCCCCGGGGCCCCTTGCCGTCAGGACCCCGTCAGCCCGCGTCCAGGGCCGCGATGCGCGCCTCGAAGTCGGCGTGGGGTTCCTCGTCGTCCTCGCACAGGGCGCTGGCGCGCTGCAGCATGCGGCGGGCCTCGTCCACGAGGCCGAGCTCGACCAGGATCCGGGCCGCCTCCCCGTAGTAGTGCGGGTGGTGCTCCCGGTCGCTGCCCTGGGTGAGGGTGCGGTAAAGGTCGGCGGCGCGCTCGAGGCGGCCGTGCTTCTCGTGCAGCTCGGCCAGGGGCACGGCGGTCTCGGGCGGAAGGTCGCGGTGGAACCGGGCGAGCAGCATGTCCACCACGCCTTCGAGCGTCTCGATCGCCCCGTCCTCGTCGCCCGCGTCGCGCTGGGCGAGCCCCAGCTCCTGCAAGACGCGGTAGTCGGGCCGGGAGTCACCCATGACGGGGATCGCCGCCTCGAGCACCTCCACGGCCTCGGTCGGGTGGCCCTTGGTGCGGAGGTAGGCGCCGAGGGCGAGGTAGGGCCGCGGGTCCTCGTCCATGGCGGTGACCGCCGTCTCGAGCTCGGCCACCGCGGCCTCGAAGTCGTCGCGCTCGTCCGCGAGGCGCGCCAGCTCGAGGTGCGCGATGATCCGCGCCTCGCCCCCCTCGTCTTCGTCGAGCGCGTCGAGAAACGCACGCAAGGCCGCGGTCCCCTGCTCCACGTCTTCGTCGAGCAGCCGCGCCCGCCCGACTTCGAGCCAAAGGTAGCGCGGGTCCTCCGCATCCTCAATCAGCGCCTCGAGCGAAGCGCGCGCCTCCTTCACGCGGTCGTCGTGCATGGCGAGCAGCGCCTCGGTGAAGGGCTCGCCGTACTCCGCGTACTCGTCGGCCTGGTCCTCTTCCCACGCGCCCGAGAGCACCGAGAGCCGCTCCTCGTCCGAGAGCTCGAGCACCTCGCCCGCCTGCGTCACCGCGTCACGGCGTTCGAGGGAATCGCCCAGGCGGCGCGCCCGCTCGACGACGTCGGGGCTCGCCGCCGTGTCGATGGCCCCTTCAATCTCGGCGCGGCACAGGTCCATCTGGTTCTCCGCCGCGTACTGCTCCGCGAGCGCCATGCGCTGTTCGGCGATGCCGTCGCGGCATGCGTCGATGCGGCCCCGGAGCACCTTCTGCATTTCTTCGGGAGCGTCCTTCGCCTTGTCGACGGCCCGGTCGTAGGCGAGCTTGGCGGCGCCGAAATCCTCCGCTGAGAAAAGCCGTTCGGCCTCGGCCCGTTCCTCATCCATGCTCCGGACGCCGAAGATCTTCTTGAGCAGGGACATTCAGCGAGCCTTCTTCTTGTGGAGGCGGTTGTTCGCCGCGGTCTTGATCGGCGTCGGGATGTTGCGGCTGCGCGACAGGGCCTTGAGGTCGTGGTCGCGCATGTGCTGCACGAACTGCAGTGCGGTGCCGATCGGCGTCTTCGGGTTGAACACGAGGGCCCGCCTCACCTCGTAATTTCGGAGCCACTCCCGCCTGTGCCCGATGTAGCGCAGGACCTCGTCGGCTACCTCGCGGCTGTGGGCGACGGTCGCCGCCTCCGCGTCGCTCATGCGCGGGGAGGTGATGGCCGCCATCGCCACCGAGCGGTTCGCATCGCGCACGAGCAGGGCGCGGGCGGCCGCGTTGCCGACGACGCTCAGGCGGATCTTCTCCCCCATGGACATGTCCCGGATGCGGAAGTGCAGCGGGCGGAAGTCTTCCTTGAGCTCCTCGGTGCCCTCCTCCTCGTCCGTCTCGAAGGTGTCGAACTCGTCCGAGTCGGCCTCGAGCGCCGCGCGGAAGATGGCGTCGCCGGGCAGGGGCTCGTCCGTCGGCTCGGGGATGAGCTGTCCACGGATCGCTTCGACGTGCGCCTGGTAGGCCGGGATACCCTTGAGGTCGAGGCCGTGGCGGGCCGCTAGCTCGATGAGCCGGTCCGCCGTCGACATGCGCGTGGCCGGGTTGCGGTAAAGCGCCTCGATGATCTCCGGGGCGCCGAGCAGCCGCTGCTGATTGGTCGCGATGATCTCGCCCAGCCGCTCGCTGCCCCGCTCGGCGATGCGGGCCATGGTCACGTCGGCCACGGCGTGGTTCTGTGCCAGCTGCTCGAGCACGCCCGCGTGCCGGCTGAAGCGGGAGGCGATGCCGTCGAGGATCGACGGGTGTATCGGCGCATCGCAGGCCGCCAGCAGGATGCCCTCGGGGAGCTTGTCGAGGGACGCACCCGCCGCGTCGGCGACGGCTCGTTCCTCGTCGGCCGAGAGCTGCACGAGGAGCGTCACCAGGTCCGCTCCCTTGACCGGCACGAGCCCCTTGGCGGCCATGGTGCGCGCCGGCCCCGGTGCCTTCGGATCGCCGAAACGCCGCACGGACTCCGGCAGCGCATCGACCGGCAAGGGGAGGGGCGGGACGGGCTCCATGGGGCTCGTTTAGGAGGATGGGGCCTCGAGGTCAACGGCCCCGCCAAGGGCGTGCGATTTTCGCGTGGGACCGGCACCGCGGTCGGCTCCGTCGTGGGCACCGTCCCGCGAGCGCGAGGAGGCGGGTCGACGGTAGGGTTTCGAGGCCGCCACGGAGCCCCATCGGTGCGCTCCGCGCCTCGCCCGCGAGCCCACCGCGTGCCATAATCGCGACCTTCACGGGCTGTGGAAAGCCGGCGGCACCCTTTCCGGCGGAAGCGCGCAGCCCTTCGGATAGAAGGCGGATGGACCCCGCATGATCTCGCTTGGCATCGCTACGGCCCCGCGCCGTTTCGCGGTCGCGCTGTCCCTTTTGGCCCTGGTGCTGGCGGCGGGTTGCGGCGACGACGCCACTTCGCCGGGGGACGCCGGCCCGACGACCGACGCCGGCACGGACGCAGCGGTGGTGGTGATGGACTCGGGTCCCCTGATTCCGGACGGTGCCACGCTCTGCACGGACGACTCCCAGTGCGATGACGGAGTCGCCTGCACCCACGACACGTGCAGCCCACTCGGCTACTGCAGGCATGGGTCCGACCCCGCGATGTGTGATGACGGCATCTTCTGCGACGGGGTGGAGAAGTGCGACCCGCTCCGGGGCTGCATGCCGGGCCCGCCCGAGACCTGCAACGATCACGACGTCTGCACGATCGACACCTGCGACGAGGCCTCGAAGACGTGTCTCCACGGTCCGCGCGACTTCGACGGCGACGGTGAGGCCGACTGGCACTGCCCCGGCGGCACCGACTGCAACGACTTCGACCCGCGCATCGGCTCGACGGTCGCAGAGGTCTGTGGCGACAACGTCGACAACGACTGCGACGGCATGATCGACGAGGCGGACTGCGGCGCCCCGCCCCACGACACCTGTGCCGATCCCCTCGACGTGAGCGCCGGGGGCGTCTTCACGCTCCCCTTCGACGGCGCGGCGCCCGACTACTCCTCGTCGTGCGGGAGCGCAGGCGCCAAGGACGAGGTGCTGGTGCTCACCCTCACCGAGGCCCACTCGGTCCGCATCGCCGCCTCCGGCCCGGACCTCACGGCCCTGACCCTGCGCACCACGTGCGATGACCGTACGACCGAGACGAGCTGCGGCTCGGGCTTCCCGGCGAGGGTGCGGCTCCGCTCGCTCGACCCCGGGACGTACTTCGTGATCGTCAGCCTCGCCGCGGCGTCGGGGAGCGTGGACGTGACGGTGGACCTGAGCGACCCGGTTCCGCCGCCGACCAACGAGACCTGCGCCTCGCCCATCGACGTGAGCGCGGGCGGCACGTTCACCGGCAGCATGGCCGGCGTATCGGACGACATCACCACCACCTGCGGTTTCAGCGGCTGGCCCGACCTGCTCTACACGTTCACCACGACCGACGCGCAGGACGTGTCGATCTCGGCGGTGTCGGACACGGGCGATTCCATGGGCGTTGCGGTCGAGTCGACCTGCGGGGACGAGACCTCGGAGCTGCGGTGCATGACCGGCTCGCCTGCGGGCACGACGCTCCACGAGCTGCCGGCCGGGACGTATTTCATCGTGCTCGAAGGGCCCAGCTACAGCCCGGTCGATTTCACGCTCGACGTGGAGATGGGGCCGCCGACGCCGCCCCCGCCGGGGGACCTGTGCAGCTCCGCCATCCCCCTCACCCTGGGCACGCCGACCCTCGGTACCCTGGCCGACAAGCAGGACGACATCGACACCTCCTGCGGCTACCACTACCGGGACGCCGTCTACAGCTTCGCCCTGACAACCGCGAGCGACATCACCGTCGACGTGGACGGGGGCACGGCGTTCATGGACGCGTCGATCCGCCCCACGTGTGCGGACGGGACCTCGGAGCTCCAGTGCACCTCGGGGCTCCCGTCGCACACGCTCCTGCGCGACCTCGCGGCGGGCACGTACTACGTGGTCGTCGAGTCGGCGTCCGCGGCCGGGTTCAACATCGTCGTCAACGCGAGCACCGCGACGCCCGTGACTCCGGTCACGGGCAACGACGGCTGCTCCTCGCCCTACGTGATGCCCGCGTCGGGCGGGCTGTTCAGCGGCAATACGACAGGGTACCTCAACGACCTCGGGGCGAGCTGCGGAGGAGGCGCCACCTCGCCCGACGTCATCTTCGAGCTCGACCTCTCCGCGCGCGAGCATGTGGTCGCCAGCACGGCGGGGTCGGCCTTCGACACCGTGCTACACGTGAGCTCGGGCATGTGCGGGGGCATGGGCACGGAGATCGCCTGCAACGACGACGACACGACCGCACCTGTAACGACGAGCCTCCTCGACCTCACCCTCGACCCGGGCAGCTACTTCTTCTACGTCGACGGGTTCGGCAGCAGCAGTGCCGGCGCCTACATCTTCGACGTGACGGTGACCGCGCCATGAGGGCGCTCGGGCACCGTCGCCCCCTGCCCTTCGCCGTCCTGTTCTCGGCGCTGATCCTGGCGTCCGCGTGCACGACGGGAGGCACCGGGCCGTTCCCCGACGCGAGCTACGGGTTCGACGCGACGTTCTTCGACGGGCAGCGAGGCGACGATGCCGGCATGACGGCAGACCGACCGGACATGCCGCCGATGCCCGACACATGTACGCCCGGGTCCATGGGCAGCACCCTCGGCAACACCTGCACCACGGCCGCCGACTGCGACGACGGCTGCTTCTGCAACGGCGTCGAGCAGTGTGAAGGCGGCGTCTGCGTGGCGGGCGGCGACCCGTGCGACGACAGCATCGCCTGCACGGAGGACTCCTGCCTCGAGGAGACCAACCAGTGCTTCCACACGCCCCGCCCGGAGATGTGTGCAGACGGCGATGCGTGCAACGGGGCCGAGGTATGCGACCTCTCCATGGGCTGCCGTCCCGGGGTGCCCCTCTACTGCAACGACGAAAACGCGTGCACGGTCGACTCCTGTGATCCGGCCACGGGCTGCGTGTTCGCGCCCAGAGACCTGGACGGAGACGGCTACGTCGACTCGCGTTGCGGCGGCAACGACTGCGACGACGACCCCCGGTCCGGTGCCAGCATCCATCCCGGCGCGCCCGAGAACTGTACGAACAACCGCGACGACAACTGCGACGGCCTTCGGGATTACTACGACCCGACCTGCGCCCCCACGAACGACACCTGTGCGTCGGCCCAGGCGCTGCCCGGTCCCGGCACCTACTCGGGCTCGACCGCCGGCCTGGCGAGCGACTACTCCCTCGCGTGCACCACGAGCAGCGGCCCCGATGCGGTCTTCACCTTCACCCTGACCGAGACGAAGGACGTGCGCGTCGCGGTCGCAGCGACCGGGGCGGCGGTCTCCATTCGCGCCATGAGCGTCTGCAGCACCGGTCCCGACGACAGGTGCGACTCCACGTCGCCGCCCACCGCGCTCGCCCACAGCCTTCCGGCCGGGGACTACGCCATCATCGTCGAGACGACCTCGGGGACGCCCTTCGAGCTGACCCTGACCTACGCCGACCCGACGCCCGTGCCGCCCGTCGATCGCTGCACCCCGACCACCCTGGACGTGTCGGGCGGCGGGACCTTCACCGGGATGTTCTCGGAGACGAGCGACGACTACCGCCTCTCGTGCAGGACGAGCACCGGCTTCAAGGACGCGGCCTATCGCTTCGAGCTCACGTCTCCGAAGGACGTGGACATCATGGCCACGACCAGCGGCTCGCTTTTCACCTCGTCGACCATCATCGCGCTCACGACCGACTGCTCCACGACGTCGGGGGAGCTCGCGTGCGAATACGGCTCCTTCGGCGTGGCAGCGGAGATCAGCCGCCGCAGCCTGGCTCCGGGCGTGTACTACGTGCTCCTGGAATCGTCGGAGAGCGATGCCACCGATTGGTCGCTCACCGTCGACATCCACGACCCGGCACCGCGCTTGCCGGGGGACGCCTGCTCCACCGCCATGGACATCACGAGCAGCCCCGCCTCGGTGAGCCTGTCGACCGCCGAGCTCGACATCGGGACCTCCTGCGGCGGCACCGACAGCACCTACCGCGACGTCTTCTACCGCTTCACCCTGGACTCCCCCAAGGACGTGGAGCTGACGACCACGGCGCCGGGCACCCACTACGCCGCCCTCTCGAGCGGCACCTGCGGGACCTTCTCGAGCGAGATCCAGTGCCGCAGCGGGAGCTCCCCCCTGGTCCAGTCCTGGCGCAGCCTCGCGACCGGCACCTACTACGTCACTGTGTCCGCCGCCGCGACCTCGGGCACGGCGACCGCGCAGGTCGTTCTGAGCCCACCGACCCCGGTCCCGATGAACGACCAGTGCAGCGGGGCCGTCGACGTGTCGGGGGGCTACTCGAGCCAGGACACCCTGGCCGGCTTCGCCGACGACGTGACGGGGTGCTCCGGGTCGGGGCGGCCCGACGCCTTCTACGTGCTCCACCTGACGGGGCCCCAGCTCGTGACGGCCTTGGCGACGCGCCCCGCCGGGAGTGCCGGGCCCATCTACCTGACCTTGCGCGATACCTGCGGCGGCCCTGCAAACATCGCCTGCGACGCGGGCAGCCCATCGGTCGTGTCCCAGGTCTTGCCGGCGGGCGACCACACCCTCGTGGTCGAGATGGACCCCGCGACGGCCGGCGACTTCGGGCTGCAAGTGTTCGTCGATCCGCCTCCCTGACCACCTCGCCGAGCCCACCTCCGTCCGCCGTTTTTTTGCCCTCGGGGCCCCTCAGAGGGTAGCGGTGGGACATGCATACCGGCGGGAGAGATGGCAACGTCGTCCGACCCTTCGCCTTCTTTCGGGCGGGCCTGAGGTCGGATGCGGCGAGCTCGAGCCGGCCGATCCTGGTCCTCGAGGGCGTCTACAAGTTCTTCCGGCCCGACGTGCCGGCCCTGCGCGGGGTCGAGCTGTCGGTGGAGCGCGGCGAGTTCGTGTTCATCACCGGCCCGAGCGGTGCCGGCAAGAGCACGCTTCTGCAGCTCATCTACCGAAAGCAGGAGCCGGACGAGGGGCGCATCCTGTTCTGCGGGCGCGATGTGGCGCGCCTGACCGACAGGTCGATCCCGTTCTTGCGCCGCAACCTGGGCGTCGTCTTCCAGGACTTCAAGGTGGTCCCGCACTGGACCGTGTTCGAGAACGTGGCGGTCCCCTTGGAGATCCTCGACATGCCGCGCCGGCTCGTCCGCGCCCGCATCTCGGAGGCCCTCGAGCGGGTCGGGCTCGCGGGCCGCGCCGAGGACCGCACCGGCACCTTGTCGGGAGGCGAGCAGCAGCGCGTGGCCATCGCGCGCGCCATCGTGACCGAGCCGGCGTTGCTCCTCGCCGACGAGCCCACCGGGAACCTGGACCCGCACCTGGCCCTCGACATCCTGACGCTGTTCGAAGAGATCAACGCCACGGGGACCACGGTGCTCTTCGCGACGCACGACCACATGCTGCTCGAGAAGCGCCCGCACCGCATCCTCGCCCTCGACGAGGGGCGTGTGTTCGAGGCGCGGCAGGGGCTCGGGAGCTGGCCGGGGCGCGTGCACGGTCTGGCTGTATAGGGGCGGGGGAAGGGCGCCATGGAGATCAAGGGCACCATCGCTCGGGCACGCCGCGGACTGCGGGAGGACTTGCGCCTCTACCTCGTGGCCATCTCGAGCCTGACCGTCGCCTTCCTGTGCCTCTCGACGGCGCTTCTGGCGATCACGAACCTCGGTCACCTGGCCGAGCAGTGGGGGCGCAGCGCGCGCATGACGGTCTACCTCCGGGACGGGGCGCAGCCCGAGGATGTGGAGCAGCTGCGGCTCGTCCTGTCGGGTCTGCCCGAGGTGGGCTCGGTGACGCATCTGAGCGCCGCCGAGGCGCGAGCGCAGTTCCTGGCCCAGTCCGACGTGGGCTCCGACCTCTCGTCCCTGCCAGCCGACGTCTTTCCGGCGTCACTCGAGGTGTCGCTCGCGTCGGGTACGACGATCCAGCGGATCGACAGCATCGCCTCGCGCGTCAAACGGTTCCGCGCGGTCGAGGACGTGGAGACCTACCGCGGGTGGTTCGAGCGGCTCGACTCGCTGCTCACGGCGGGGCGCGTCACGGCCACGGCCCTCGCGCTGCTCGTCCTCGTGTGCGTTATCGCGGTCGTAGGGAACACGATCCGCCTGGCGGTCGCCGGGCGCCGTGCCGAGATCGAGGTGATGAAGCTCTGCGGGGCGACCGACGCCTTCGTACGGGGGCCCTTCGTGGTGGAGGGCGCGCTGCAAGGGTTCCTGTCGGCGTTCCTCGCGGTGATGCTCCTGCTCGTCGGCTTCGCGATCCTGCGCGGGCAGGTGGACTCGACCCTGGCCGCCCTCACCGGCATCCGCGCGACCTTCCTCGATCCGCTCATGGCCATCGGGCTCGTCGTAG
Organism: uncultured delta proteobacterium; assembly: GCA_963830115.1. GTDB lineage: Bacteria > Myxococcota_A > Polyangia > Polyangiales > CAWHLB01 > CAWHLB01. Next base: position 53,087 of record CAWHLB010000032.1, on the reverse strand, counting down.
GTGGAGGGGTGGTGGGGGCCCTCGGCAGCGCGGTGTCGCTGCGTCGCTACCTCACGGTGTGATGGCGTGAACGTGAGAGCGATTACGTTTCCGATCCCCTTGCTGGCCGGTCTCGGTGTGATCGTCCTGCTTGCGGGGCCCGCGCGCGGGCAGGCCCCCGTGCTCGACGAGGCCCAAGTGGCGCCGGCGGCCCGCGTCGCCGCCCTCGACGGCGACATCGCCCAGGCCCTGAGCCGCATCGAGGACCTGCACACGCGCGCGCAGCGGGTGCACGACGAGGTGGGTGGGCTTGGCGAGCAGAGTGCCGCGGCGCGGCGGCGGATGCGCATGCGTGCCCGGGCGCTCTACCGGATCAGCAGGGCGGGGATGCTGCCGCTGCAGGGGGCTTCGCGGCGCTCCTGTCGCGCATGGCGCGGGTCGAGCGGCTCGAGCGCATGGGCACGCGGACGTCACGGCCGTGTCCGGTCTCGAGAAGCGCGGCAAGGTGCTGCGCGCCGAGCTCGGCGACATCGGCCACGACCTGACCGAGGCCAAGGCGCGGCTCGGGGCGCTCCGGGCGCGCAAGGCCGAGCTCGACGGAAGCGAGCAGACGGCGGCCGGCTTCGAGCAGACCTTCGAGCACAGTGTGGGGATCCAGGGTGGGGCGACGACGACCACGATGCCCACGGGCTCGCTGCGCGTGCTCGACGACCCGGAAAGCAAGCGCCCGAGGTTCCAGACGCTCGAGGGGCGGCTGGCGTTGCCGGTGGCGGCGATCAGCGACGTGAGGGAAGGGCACCGGGAAGACGGGGACGGGCGTCGAGCTGGCGGCGCCGGCCGGCACGGCGGTGCGGGCGGCGGCGGCGGGACGCGCGGCCTTCTCCGATCGCTGACGGCGCCTACGGGCGGCTCGTGATCCTCGATCACGGCGACGGCTACTTCACGGTCTACGGCGGCCTCGGCAACGCGGACGTGCGTGTGGGCGACGACATCGGCCGCGGCGCGCAGATTGGCGACATCGGCGTGGACCCCGGCCCACCCGAGCTGTACTTCGAAGTGCGCCAGGGCACGCGCACCCTCGACGCGCGCACATGGCTCGGCCTCTGAGCGCGCGGTCGTAACGCGCGGCGCTCTGCCTGCCTGATGAGCGGTGAAGCGAGGGTGCGCTTCGCATGGCGGCCGAACGGTGGGGGGTGCGTCTTCGCACGCTGGCCGAACGGTGGGGGGTGCGTCTTCGCATGGCGGCCGAACGGGAGGCTTCCCCCGCCGGGGCTCGGCGGCCTTGCAGATGCGAGCGCGTGCCAAGCCGTGTGAAGCGGTCGGGGAGCGCTCGCGCAAGGCCCCATCCGCGAGGGCGTTGCTCCACGATCGCGGGCTCGATACGATCGGGCCGGGTACACGTGCAAGAGTCGACCCTCTCGATCCTCGGGCCTGGGGCCGTCGTCGCGGAACGGTTCGAGATTGTGCGGGCCGCGGGGTCGGGCGCGACGGGGGTTGTCGACCGCTGCCTCGACCGCCAGGACGGGGGCGAGGTGGCGCTCAAGTTCCTCCACGATCCGCGTGAGGACGCGCGCAACCGATTCGTGCGCGAGGCCCAGGCCCTCGAACGCATCGATCATCCCGCCGTCGTTCGGCACGTGGCCCAGGGCTTCGACCCGCGCGGCGGCGCGTGGCTGGCGATGGAGTGGCTCGAGGGCGAGACCCTCGAGGACCGGCTGACCGAGGGACCGCTCGGGCTCGACGAGACGCTCGAGTCTCGGCGACCGGCTCGCTTCCGCGCTAGGTGCGGCGCACGACGCCGGGCTTTTGCACCGCGACGTCAAGCCCTCGAACATCGTGCTCGCGGGGGGCCGCATCGACCGCGCCACGCTCGTGGACTTCGGTCTCGCGCGGGACGAGATTGGTGCAGCGACGCTGACGCGCACCGGCGCGGTGCTCGGAACTCCCGCGTATATGGCGCCCGAGCAGGCGCGGGGGCGCGGCCGCGATTCCTCGACGCGCGCGCCGACGTGTTCTCGCTCGGGTGCGTGCTCTGGGAGTGCCTCACCGGCCGGCGCGTGTTCGAGGGCGACAATGTCATGGGCGTGCTCTCCGCCGTCATGACGCACGAGGCGCCAGCGCCCTCCTCCATCGCCCCGGCGATCCCTCGGCACGTCGACCAGCTGCTCGGGTCGATGCTCGCGAGGGATTCCGGCCGGGCGTTTGCCGGACGGGAACGCGGTGCGCATCGCGATCGATCTACTCCGGCCGACGGGCACGGTCGACGAGGGCGCGCCCCGGGCCGAACGACGCTTTTCCCTGCCCGCGTCGCCCGCGATCGTCTGGGCACTGCTCGCCGACACGAACCGCTGGGATCGCGTCGCGGGTGCCCCGCCCAGCCACTACGAGCGTCCGGCCGAGGACGGGCCGCGGCTTGGACGCGCGGAGATCGCGGGCGTGCCCGCGGCGTGGCGTGAGGTCGGCGAGTGGGTGGAGGGGCGGTGGTTCTGGGGGGAGCGGCGTTTCGCGGAGGGAGCCCTGGCGGCGATCGACTATCGCGTCGAGTGCGCCGCGCGCGTGGACGGCGGGACCGACGTGGCCGTGGTCGCCTGGGCGACGGCCGCGCCCGGGGCGCCCGCGGCGGTGCCGGCGATGATGACCGGACATTTCGAGCAGCGGCTCGACCGCTACGTCGCCGCGCTCGAAGATTTGTTGCGCGACGTGCCGGTGCCGGAGGCGTCCCCCGGCGAGCCCCCCGTCGTGGTCACGCGCCGGATGCTCCTCGGCACCGACCGTCGCCTGCTCATCGGCCCGCGGCACGACGCTGACACCGAGTGCCTCGCCGAGCGCGCGTCGAGCGGACGGAGGCGGACCCCGTACGCATGGCGCTGCTCGCGCTCCTCGAGCGGGGGTCGGACGAGCAGGTGCGGCAGATGCGACCGCGGGCGCTCGCGCGGGCGTGGGGTGTCGAGGAGGACGCGACCGTGCACGCCTGCATGTCGGCGACCGAGGCGGGGCTGCTCGAGCTTCGGCTCGAGCGAGTGTCCGAGCTGCCGCGTCGCGGCCCAGGTGGTCCCGAGCCTCGCGGAACTCGGGCGCAGCGGGCACTGCGAGGCGTGCCGCGTCGACTTCGAGCTCGACCTCGAGCGGAACGTCGAGGTGGTCTTCGATCCGAGCCCGGCGATCCGCGAGGTCAAAGGCGACGTGTGGTGCGCCGGCTCGCCGGTGTTCCGACCCCACGTGGTGGCGCTCATCCGGCTCGCGCCTCGCGGGGTGCGCGAGGTCCCGATCGACTTTCCGCCGGGCCCTGTGCTGGCGCGGCTGCGGGGTGGCACCGCGGGCGAGTCGGTCGAGCCGCGGGGCGGTGTCTCGATGCGGCCGGGCGACGGGGACGTGGCCTGCGAGGTCACGGACGACGGCCTGGCGCTCGTGGTGCGCAACGACACCGACCGCCAGATTGAGCTGCAGATCGAGCGCGCGGGAGCGACGGGGGAGGCGCTGCCCTTCGCCGAGGCCCTCGCCCTGCCGGCCTTCCGCCGACAGCTCGGGGCGGACCTGGACGGCAGCGTCGGGCGCGCGAGGCTCACCCTCTTGTCGATCCGCGTCGACGACCTCGGCGGGCTGTGCGGAACGCTGGGCGACGGGGAGGCCTTCGCGCGGTTCGTCGGGCCGGAGGCGTCGTGGAGCCGACGGTGGCCGAGCACGGCGGCTCCGTGTTCGAGGCGGAGCACGGTCGCTGGCTGGCGTGCTTCCGTGCAGAGGACGGCGCCCGGTCGGCCGCGCGCGCGATTGTCGCCGAGGCCGGCCTGCCCGTGCGTGTCGCGATCCGCACCGGACCGTGCCTCGTGGTGCAGGGCCCGGCGGGACTGCGCCTGTTCGGAGCGACCGTGCAGGCGTGCCCGACGCGCCGGGCGAGGCGGACGACCGCGACGAGCCTGTGGCCTGACGACGGGGCCCCTCCGCGCCCACGTCCCGGCCCCCTGTGCTACACCTTTGGCGCCATGGTGGACCGGTACGAACCCTCCGCGATCGAATCGAAGTGGCAGGCCTATTGGGATGCGCACGAGGTGTTCCGCACGCCTGCGGACCCGAACCTACCCAAGTACTACGTGCTCGACATGTTCCCCTATCCCTCCGGGGCGGGGCTGCACGTCGGCCATCCCGAGGGCTACACCGCCACCGACATCGTCGCGCGCTACCAGCGCATGCGGGGCTTCAACGTGCTGCACCCGATGGGCTGGGACGCCTTCGGCCTGCCCGCGGAGCAGCACGCCATCAAGACCGGCACCCACCCGCGCGACACGACCGCGCACGAACATCGCCAACTTCAAGCGCCAGATCAAGATGCTCGGCTTCAGCTACGACTGGGAGCGCGAGGTCGACACCACCGACCCGGGCTACTACGTGGACCCAGTGGATCTTCCTCCAGCTCTTCGAGCGGGGGCTCGCGTACGAAGCCGAGGTCCCGGTCAACTGGTGCCCGGCCCTCGGCACGGTGCTGGCGAACGAGGAGGTAAGGACGGCCGCAGCGAGGTGCGGCGGCCACCCGGTCGTGCGGCATCCCGCTGCGGCAGTGGATGCTGCGCATCACCGCCTACGCCGACCGCCTGCTCGAGGACCTGGAGCCTGGACTGGCCCGAGAGCATCAAGCGCGATGCAGCGCGACTGGATCGGCCGCAGCGAGGGCGCCGAGGTGCGACTTCCCGGTGCAGGGGCACGACGACGCGGCCATCGCGTCTTCACGACGCGGCCCGACACGCTGTTCGGCGCCACCTACATGGTGCTCGCGCCCGAGCACCCGCTGGTCGAGCGCATCACGACCGGCGCCAGCAGCGACGCGGTCGCGGCGCTACGTGCGACGAGGCCGCGCGCAAGAGCGACCTGCGAGCGCACAGACCGCCAAGGACAAGACGGGCGTCTTCACCGGCGCCTACGCCATCAACCCGGTCAACGGCGAGGAGATCCCGATCTGGATCGCCGACTACGTGCTGATGGGCTACGGCACCGGCGCGATCATGGCCGTCCCCGGCCACGACGAGCGCGACTTCGAGTTCGCCCAGACCTTCGACCTGCCCATCGTCGCAGGTGGTCGAGCCGCCGGACGGCACGGCGTCGACCACGGCGGCCTCGAGATGGCCTTCGTCGAAGAGGGCATCGCCGATCAACTCGCGGCGACTACGACGGCCTCGCCGACGGCCGAGGTCAAGGCGCGGATCATCGCGGATCTCGAAGCACGCGGCGTGGGCAAGCGTCGCGTCAACTACAAGCTGCGCGACTGGCTCTTCTCGCCGCCAGCGCTACTGGGGCGAGCCCATCCCGTCTACTTCCCGGTCGAGACCGAAGGCGATCCGTGCCGCGGTGACGCGCACCGATCCGCTACGACCAGCCCATCGCGGTCGAGCCGAGCGAGCTGCCGCTCCGGCTGCCCGAGCTCGAGGACTTCAAGCCGGCGAGGACCCGGCCGGTCCCGCTGGCGCGCGCCGTGGACTGGCGCCATCTTCCAGAAGGACGGCCGCTGGCCCGCGCGCGAGACGAACACGATGCCCCAGTGGGCCGGCTCCTGCTGGTACTACCTGCGCTTCACTCGACCCGCACAACGACGAGGCGGCCTGGTCGACGGAGGCCGCCAAGCGGTGGATGCCGGTGGACCTGTACGTGGGCGGCGCCGAGCACGCGGTGCTGCACCTGCTCTACGCCCGCTTCTGGCACAAGGTGCTCTTCGACGGGGCCTGGTGCCGTCCGCCGAGCCGTTCGCCAAGCTCGTCCACCAGGGCATGATCCTCGGCGAGGTGGAGTACACCAAGTACGTCGACACGGCGGCGCGCGTCGTGAGCCGCACCGACGTGGACGAGAAGGCCAACCCGCCGACCGACACGCGCAGCGGCCTTGCCGTGCAGCCGGTGCGCCTCGCCGAGAGCGAGGTCGAGAAGAACAAGAAGGGCGATTTCGTGCTGACCGAGCATCCCGAGGTCGTCGTCGAGGCGCGCGCCCACAAGATGAGCAAGTCGCGCGGGAACGTGGTCAACCCGGATGCGATCGTCGAGCAGTTCGGGGCCGATGCCATGCGGGTCTACGAGATGTTCATGGGGCCGCTCGAAGCGACCAAGCCCTGGAGCACCCAGGGGCTCTCCGGCATGCGGCGCTTCCTCGACCGTGTGTGGGACCTGACCATGCGCGCGGAGAAGGACGCGCCCGTCGACGAGGCGCTCGCGCGGCTGTTGCACCGCACCATCCGCACCGTCACCGAGCACATCGAGCAGATGCGCTTCAACACCGCCATCAGCGCGATGATGGTGCTCACGAACGACATCACGCGCCGCAAGGTCGTGCCCGCCTCGGTCATGGAGCCTTTCGTCCAGCTCCTGCACCCCTTCGCGCCGCACCTGGGCGAAGAGCTGTGGGAGCAACTCGGCCACGCGCCGTCCATCCAGAACGCGCCCTGGCCCCGGTACGATCCCGCGTTGTGCGAGACCGACGAGGTCGACGTCCCGGTGCAGGTCAACGGCAAGCTGCGGGGCAAGGTACGCCTCGGCAAAGACGCGACCGAAGCCGACGCCCTCGAAGCGGCGAAGGCCGACGCCAACGTCGCCGCCCACCTCGAAGGCCGCACCCTCAAGAAGACCGTGTGGGTCCCGGGCAAGATCCTGAACCTCATCGCGGGCTGAGCCGCCTGCCACCCGTCACGTCGTGCAAGGGCCCCGGCTGCACCGGCGGTTCCGTCGCCATCGGCGGCCCCACCCACTTCTGACACGGCCAACGGCTGCCTGACGATGCACGTCCCGCTCCCCATCGCGTCCCGTCGCGACGATCACCCGGTCGAGCAGGTGTGGGTCGTCGTGTCGCAGAATGCGGCGCCGCAGCAGTCGACGAGGCTCGCGCAGGGTTGGCCCGTGGCCTGGCATGCGCAGCGCCCGCTGATGCAGGTCATGTCGCCGCAGCACTGGGAGTCGCCCGTGCAGGGGTCGGTGGCCCTGAGGCAGCACGTCGTGGCTGCGCCGACGGAATCCGACGGGCTGGCAGTCGAGGGGCGCGCAGCAGGCGGTCGTGTCCGCGCAGCTCGCGCCCACGTTCTGCTCGCCGGGCGCGCAGCTCCGGCACAGGCCCGCGATGCACAGCATGCCGGTGCAGCAGTCCGAGTCCATGGAGCACTCGCCGAGCTCGGGCTGACATGCGCCCGGGCACGCGCTCCCCGTGGCGATGTCGGTGGTCCCGCTCGCGCACATCCCCGGGTCGACGCAGCTTCCGCCGGAGCCGCCCCGGTCGCACCAGTGGCAGGAGCTGCCGTCGGTCGCCGTGCGCATGACGCAGCTCGCACACTCGGTGGCCACGCCGCAGCCGGTCACGACCGGGGTGTTGTCGCAGGCGAAGTGAAACCAGTCCCAGTCCGCAGCGCAGGAGTAGCCGTCCGCCGGCCCGAAGAAGGTGCCCGGCAGGCACGTGTCCTGGCCGTCGCACCAGCCGCAGCCGCTCTTGTCGATGCAGCCGCCGCAGCTCGTCACGCTCGCGCACGGGTTGCCCATGCACATGGGGCCCGTCCCCGTGTAGGTCGACGCGCAGCCCTCGTCGGGTGCGTCGGTGCTGCCGAGGATGCACTTGGCGCTCGCGCTCGAGGTGGCGGTCGGGGCGCCGCACCATCCGCATCCGCTCGCGCCGGCACAGCTCGCGCAGTCCATGTGATCGCCGCAGCTCTGGCACTGGGCGGCTTCGGTCCGGACGTTGAAGCAGTCGTCTCCGTAGTCCGCGTAATGCACGCAGTGGGGCGTCTCCCCGCTGAAGGCGTCGGCACACCAGGCGCAACCCATGCTGGCCGCTCCCGCGCACGCATCGCAGGTGGTCATGGCGGCGCACGGATTGCCCGTCTCGGGGCAGCTCCCGTAGGAATAGGTCCCGGCGCAGCGCGTCCCGCCCGTGGGTCCCGCGTCGTCGCCCGGAACGCACCGCCCGTCGCAGAAGCCGCAGCTGCTCAGGTCGCGGCAGGCGGCACAGGTCGTCGCTGCGGCGCATCGGGCTCCCCTCTCGGTCCCGCCCTCGCCGCCGCCCCCGTCTGCCGGCCCCGCGTCTCGCGCACCTGCGTCGACCCCCGCGTCGGTCGCGTCGGGGCAGCCGTTGTCGGGTAGGGACGTGTCCACGTCGTCGAAGTAGCTGCCGCTGTCGGCGTACTGCTGGACGAAGTCGTAACTGAAGTGGCTGTAGCCGCCGTCTCCCCAGGACTTGCCCCACGAATTCAGGAACTCGAACTCCTTCGTCGTGTCGTCGTACCCGACGATCGTAACCGCATGGTAGCCCTCGAGGTGGGCACCACCCGTCGGCAGGTCGACGGTGCCCCGCCCCGTCGACCACGCTGTTCACGCAGGGTCGAGCGGTCCGGATCGAGGCTGGTGTCGGAGACGGCGCCGTCGCATTGGATTCTCGTTGCCGGTCACGGCAATGTCATGGAGGAGGCAGCGGCGTGCCGCCGCCTCCCCCGACGTGGGCGACGTGCACACCTCAGGGAGGCGAGACGCACCCTCCAGGGTACTCGCGGGCGGCGATGACGGCATCCCCCGTCGCCGGGGACGAGCCGAGCGCGAGCGCGGTGAAGTCGCTCGGCAGGGAGCCGAAGCTCCCGTGGGTCGGGCAGCTCCAGTACGTGGTGATGCCGCTCAGCACGGGGCTGGTCGAGCCCGCTGTCGTCGTGTAGGCCGCGCAGTAGTTGGTCGCACCGCCGGTGATGCCGGCGCCGAGCACGCTCGCGAACTGTTCGGGCGTCCCGCGTGCGCCGGCCGCGTAAGGAGTGTTCACCTGTGTGCAGCCCCAGGAGAAGAACAAGCCCGTTCGACCGTTGTCCGCGTCGCGCCCGAGCTGCGAGAGCCACGCTGCCGAGTTTCGAAAGAACTGCGTGGCAGCCGCGCCGCCGTGGTAGTCGGGGTCGCCGCTGATGATCACCGTGCGGCCGGTGACGGCGGGGCCCCAGGTGGCCACCGTGTCCTGCGCCGTGCCGTAGACGGAGGAGAGCGTTCCGCTACAGTCGCTTCCGCCGATCCAGATCACGTCGTAGTTTTCGAAATCGGCGGTGGTCATCGTCGACCACATCGCGGCCGTCGCGACCGTGAGTGTGACCGCGGCCGAATCGAGCATTCCGGTCCCGTTCGTGCCTCCGGGGCCGTAGACCAGGATGCGTGCGGGGCCCGAGTAGCAGACCGGCGTGCAGCTTCCGGCGGAGCACGTCGCTCCAGGCGCGCACGTATTGCCGCAAGCACCGCAGTTGGCGGCGTCGGTCTGCAGGTTGGCCTCGCAGCCGTCGGCGGAGCTGCCATTGCAGTCGTGGAAGCCCGAGTTGCAGAGGAGCCCACACATGCCCGCGGCGCATGCGGCAGTGGCGTTCGTTCCGGACGCGCACATGGTGCCGCAGGCACCACAGTTGCCGGGGTCGTCATCCGTGTTGGTGCACATGCCACTGCAGTCGGTCAGCCCCGTTCCGCAGGACGGCGCACAGCTGCCGGAGGAGCAGACCTGGCCGGCAGGGCAGGCGGTGGCGCAGTCGCCGCAGTGGCTTCTGTCGGTGTTGGTGTCGACACAGGCGTCCCCGCAGAGGGTCGGGGTGGAGCCGCCGCAGGAGAGGGCGCAGGCGCCGGAGGAGCAGACCTGGCCGGCAAGGCAGGCGGTGGCGCAGTCGCCGCAGTGGCTTCTGTCGGTGTTGGTGTCGACACAGGCGTCCCCGCAGAGGGTCGGGGTGGAGCCGCCGCAGGAGAGGGCGCAGGCGCCGGAGGAGCAGACCTGGCCGGCAGGGCAGGCGGTGGCGCAGTCGCCGCAGTGGCTTCTGTCGGTGTTGGTGTCGACACAGGCGTCCCCGCAGAGGGTTGGGGTGGAGCCGCCGCAGGAGGGGGCGCAGGTGCCGGAGGAGCAGACCTCGCCGTCAGCGCAAGCAGTGGCGCAATCACCGCAGTGGTTTCTGTCGGTGGTGGTGTCGACACAGGCGTCCCCGCAGAGGGTGGGAGTGGAGCCGCCGCAGGAGAGGGCGCAGGTGCCGGAGGAGCAGACCTCGCCGTCAGCGCAAGCAGTGGCGCAATCACCGCAGTGGTTCCTGTCGGTGGTGGTGTCGACGCAGGCGTCCCCACAGAGGGTGGGGGTGGAGCCGCCGCAGGAGAGGGCGCAGGTGCCGGAGGAGCAGACCTCGCCGTCAGCGCAAGCAGTGGCGCAATCACCGCAGTGGTTTCTGTCGGTGGTGGTGTCGACGCAGGCGTCCCCACAGAGGGTGGGGGTGGAGCCGCCGCAGGAGAGGGCGCAGGTGCCGGAGGAGCAGACCTCGCCGGGCGCGCAGGCGGTAGCGCAGTCGCCGCAGTGGCTCGAGTCGGTGCTCGTGTCGACGCACGCTCCACCGCACACGACCTGACCCGTGGCGCACATGGGGCCCGCATCCGCGGTGCCCGCATCCGCGGTGCCCGCATCCGCGGTGCTCGCGTCGCCGCTTCCGGCGTCCCCTCCGCCGGGGGGCGGGGTTGTGCCGCCCCCGCTGCAGCCCACGCCGAGCGCCACGACGGCGAAACCGAAAAGAAGGGCGCGAAGACCCGAACGACCAAACAACAGTGTAGGCATGGGGGCGACCTTGCCCGCCTCGCCAGTCTGTTGTCAACGGATTCTCGCAGCGTGCGGCAGGCTCGGGGCTGCTCTGCTCAGGGGACGATCACCGCGCGGCCTTCGATCATGCCCTGGCGGAGACGTTCATAGGTCTCGGCGACCTGCGACAAGGCGTGGGTCTCGATGCGCACCGCGATGCGCCCCGCCTCGGCCAGTGCCACCACTTCCATCAGCTCGGTCACGCTTCCCCAGTAGGTCGTCGCCACCGAGCACTCGTAGGGGAGGGCGAAGAAGCTGAACGGGAGGGTGCCGCGCGCCAACCCCACGACCGTCAGATGGGACTTGGGCCGTCCGAGCTCGCTCGCGAGCTTCAGCGTCGCGTCCGACCCGACCATGTCGATGACGACGTCGGCGCCTCGCGCGTGGCGTGTCGCGGTGCGGATCTCGGTGTACGGCGTCGTCGTCCGGGGAGACCGCCATGGCCGCGCCCACCTCGCGCGCCATCGTCCGCTTGTCCTCGGCCGGGTCGACGGCGATCACCTGCGCCGGTGACAGGGCGCGGAGGATCTGCACCGCCGTGTTGCCGAGCCCGCCGACTCCGATGACGACGGCGGTCGCGCCGGGCTCGAGCAAGTGGAGCGAGCGCTTGACGGCATGGTAGGGCGTGAGCCCCGCATCACACAGGGGCGCCGCCCGCACCGGGTCGAGGGTGCCGAGGGGCACGAGGAACCGCGACGAGGGTACCAGCACCTGCTCGGCCATGCCGCCGTCGCGTCCGAGGCCGAGCCCCATGGCGCCGATTCTGCGCCGCCCGCTCGCAGTAGTTCTCCTCGCTGCGTCGACACGCGCTGCAGCGGCCGCAGCCCCACGGGCCGTAGACCGCCACCGGCTCGCCGTGCGCGAAGCCGTCGACACCCGCCCCGACCGCATCGACCCACCCCGCCACCTCGTGCCCCAGGGTGAAGGGCATCGTCCACGGCAAGAGGCCCTCCTCCCACTCCAACACGTGGAGGTCCGAGTGACAGGCGCCCGAGCCCCCGACGCGCACCCGCACCTCACCCGGTCCGGGCACCGGCTCGGGCACATCGACGAGCACCGGCGGCTTGCGCCAGCCGACCATGCGGTACGCCTTCATCGCATTCGCCTCCGCGCGTTCGCGGCATTGCACCGCGTGTTTCTCTCCCCCGGTGCAGCAAGTCACGTGCCGGCGCGCCCAGCCTTGCTTTCCGCCTCTTCTCGGGCCGCTTGGGGCAACCCTCCCCGGGCGTCGCGAAAAGGCTGCGTGGGGCATTTGCGCCGTCGCTCCCATCTGCGATGTTCACCCCTCTCGGGGCGTCCCGAGACGCGAAGGAGAAACGACGATGGCAGACCAGGTCCGCGCCTCTCACATCCTGCTCATGTACCAGGGCTCGGCCCGCTCTTCCGCCACGCGGTCGAAGGACGACGCGCTGCAGGAGATCCAAGGGCTCAAGGCGCAGCTCGACGGGGGCGCCGACTTCGGGGACCTGGCACGCCAGCACTCGGACTGTCCTTCGCGCGCCCAGGGCGGTGACCTCGGCGCCTTCGGGCGTGGTCAGATGGTCAAGCCCTTCGAAGAGGCGACTTTCGGCATGGAGGTCGGCGCGACGAGCGACGTGGTCGAGACCGACTTCGGCTACCACATCATCCGCCGCACCGCCTGAGCCGGCCGTCCGCGTCCCGGCTCCTGCACCCTTCGCCACCCATGGCTGCACCGGTCACGATCCGCGAGATGGAGCTCGACGACCTGCCCAGGGTCTTCGCCCTCGGTGAGCGCCTGTTCACCGCAGAGCGCTGGCCCACGCTCTACCGCACCTGGGACGAATACGAGCTGGCGAGCTTCTTCGCCGCGGACGGCGACACCTGCTTCGTGGCGGAGCGGGGAAGCCGCATCGTCGGCTTCCTGCTCGGCACGATCCTGTCGAAGCGGCGCAGCGCCTGGAGCTACGGGTGGATCGTGTGGCTCGGCGTGGCGCCGGGAAGCGCGCGCTCGGGCATCGGCCGCCGCCTCGTCGACCGCGCCACCGAACGCTTCGTCGAGGAAGGGGCGCGGATGCTGATCATCGACACGGATGCCGAGAACGAAACGGCGATCCGCTTCTTCGAGAAGCTGGGCTTCGGCGGGCGGCGCGACCACCTCTACTTCACCCGCAACCTGGCGCAGCGTGCGGGTGCGACGAAGGGCAAGACGCGCACCGCGACTGGAGGTCGGCGCGTGCGGGGGCAGGGGACGAGCCGCCTTCGGCTCGGCGCAGTCGCAAGCGTTCGCGTCGCAACACCTGACTGCGGCCTCACCACCGGGCCACGTGGTCCTCGACGACGCCGAATGCCTGCTCCACCGTCTCGCCCAGCACGTACCCGCGGAAGGTGCCGAAGGGCTGCACGAAGTCGCTCCGGACGAGGCCGAGCTCGACGCGGTCGGCACGTGCGCCGACTGGCACGAGCTCCAGATCCACCTCGTCGTCGGCCGTGCTCCGGATGCGCCATGGCGTTCGTGCGGGATCGGCCGGCACCTCGAAGCGCACGCCGCCGAGGGGCTGCACACGCCCGTCGATCCACGCGGCGTTCTCGCGTGAGGCTCCCCCCGGGTCGTCGTACACGAGGGACGAGAGGTTGAGGCCGAGGCGCCGGCCTCCGGAGAGGCCGCCGGTCATCGACGCCCACCGCCAGCGCGTCTGCCGGTCGGCCAAGGAGCGGGTCCAGTCGATGCACCCGAGGCCGCCGTCGACGTCGATGGGTGTCCCGCCGAAGCGAAGCCGTCCAGAGGCGCGCAGCGCGGCGGCCTTGTGCGTGTACGCCGCGCGCTTGCCCCTGCCGAGGGGATGGAGCAGCGCGAGGGCCTCTGCCGGCTCGAGACGAAAGGTCCCCTCGAGGCTGCGGCCACCGATGGGCACGTCGAGGGCGACGACCCAGCCCTCCTGCCATGCGATTCTCGATGTGCGCGGGGCCCCGGCGAAAGACGCTCGCTCCCTGCACCGAGCTTGGGGCGATGCGCGCCCCGCGCCCGAAGGGGGACAGGATTCTCATAGCGCGCCGGCACCACGGAGGGCGCGCGCCGATTCGACCACATAGGCGAAGGCCTGGGCCACGTAGCCGAGCTGCACGATGGCGAGGGACACGAACCACCGCTCGGCGGTCAGGGAGACCCACTGCCACTCCTTGAGACGGAGCCGCGCGAGGCGTGAGCGGGGAAAGGACGGGTCGGCGATCGGTGCCCGCCACCGCCCGAAGCGAAACGCTCCGCCCTCGAAGGCGCGGAGGGGTGGATCCGAGGACAGCCCGTCTTTGCTCACGGTTCGGTCCAGGGTAGCGCGCCCCCGGGGCCGGCGCAGGCGTGGGCACGTGTGCTATCGTGGAAGTTCCCATGACGACCGTGACCGAAGCGGCGAAGCGGCTCATCGGCGATGAGGACGACACGGCGATCCGCGAAGGGGATCTCGGTCGGATGTGTGAGGAGCCGACGCTCGCGCGGCGGTTCGCGCGCCAGTTGGTCGAGGCGGCGTCGGAGATCGCGCCCGGGCGGGAGTGGAGCATCGAGGACCTGCACGACGTGCTCATGTCCGCCGTGCAGGTCGTGCCCGCTGGCCAGGTGCGCATGGTCGAGGGGCGTCATTTCCGCAAGCGTCTGCGGGAGCAGTGCGCGGTCATCGAACGGTACGGCGAGTCCTTCGCCTGCGTCGTGCTGACCCTCTCCGCCGAGCGCCCCAACGCCCTCTACACCAGCGTCCTCGACGCCGTGACCGAGCGCCTGCGCCGCACCGACATGGTCTTCCTCTACCGCAAGCGCGTGGCCCTCATCCTTCCGCGCATGGGCCCGGACGCACTGCAGCCTTTCATCGAGCGGCTGCGTGCGCTGGTCGCCGTCGGTCCGGGGGAGGACGCCCTGGTCGAGATCGCCGCCCTCGCGTACCCGAACGACGCCATCGACGAGACCCAGGGCGTGCTCGATTGGGCCGAGGATCAGCTGCGCGACATCTGAGCCCGCCCCTCGGAGCGGCCCGTTCGCCGTGGTGACTGGGGAGTGTGGTCTCCAGGGGACGACCCCCGCCCCCGGCTGGGGTCTGCAGTCTCCGTTTTGTCTCCGTGAAACGATGTTCTTTCCGTGATTACGGTATGTTATCGGACGCGCTGCGTGTGGCACACACTGTGCTCCCACGTAGGAGAAGTGCGCTTCGACGACGACATCGCCGGTGAGCTGACCCACGTCGACGTGATGCCGGCGGGTCCGCTTGCAGGTGCCCCCGACGGGTGCAAAACTTGCGCTCTGGAGGCGTCGAGGATGCAGGACGTGGAGGCCATCTTCCAGGCGTTCGTCGCGAACGCCAACGCGATGGCGCGCGAGCCCCGCACCGCACGCACGCCCATGCAGGCCTCGGACGGGGCCAGGGGCAAGCGGGCAGAGGCCTCCCGTTCCCGCCCGGATGCCGGCGAGCCGGTGCGCGGTGAGGATCTCCTGGCGCCCCCGTCCACGCCGGTCCAGGGCGGGGCTGGGGAGGTGGCGAGATCGCCGGTGGCCGAGGCCTGGGGCGTCGGGGGGGCTGCGCGTGCCCTTCGCACCGAGGTCGACGAGCCGGAGGTCGACGAGGCGATGCCGACCTTGCCGGAGGACGACCCGCCGACCTTGCCGGAGGAGGTCACGGAGCGTTCGCGGCGTGACATAACCAGCGGAGATGTGGTGCTCCTCACGCGTCGCAAGCAGCCGACCGACCTGGGCGACTCGCCCGACGACGCGCTGGCTTCCGATACGGGGATCGGCAAGCTGATCCGCATGCCGGGAACCCACGCCCCCGCGGACGGCGACGATGTCGACGAGGTCGACGAGGACGAGGTTCTGGATGCGGACGCGGAAGCGGACGACGTCGTGCCGGACGTGGCTCGGGTGACCCGAATCCCACCGCCCCTACGTGAGCGGAGCGCGGACGGCCAGGCGCCCGCAGGGGAGCTCGACCGCGCGATCGCCGACATGGCCGTGCTGCTTCGCTACGGACACATGGGTGAGGTCGCCCAGCGCCTCGCGGAGTTGCAACAGCGCTACCCGGACGACCTTCTCCTGCTCCGGCGGCTGACCGAGTTCCACCTCGAGCACGGCCTCGAGGCGGAGGCGATGGAGTGCCTCTTCACGCTGGCGAGCCGCCTCTTCGAGCGGCACAACTTTCAGGGCATGCGCGAGGCGCTCGAGCAGGTGTTGGTGCTCGACCCGGACAACAGGCGCGCCTACAAGCTGCTCGGCCTGCTCGACGCCCGGCCGGTGACAGGGTCGGGCCGCTGAGCGCACCGTCGCTGCGAGACGTCTGAGCTCGCCGCGCTTCACCCTGCGCTCGACGTCGCTCGACCTTCACCAGCCGGCGGGCACCGCCCCCGGGGCCCGGAGCGATGATCTATCATGGCCGGACGGTGCGGTCCCTTCGCTCCCCAACCCAGTGCCTGTGTCTCGGCGTCGTCTTCATCGCGGTGGGGTGCGGTAGCCACGATGCGCCCGCGGACGCCGGCATCGAGTTCGATGCCCAACTCCCGGACGCGCCGCCCACGGTTCGCACGCCTGCGCCGCCCGCGCCGCCGGTTCTCCCGTTCCTGACGCCCTGTCCCGACGGCTGGCGCGACGTGCCGCCCACCGGCAGCCAAGGAGTGGCGACGTGTGAGCCCTGGCCCGCCGGCAAGCCCGCATGCCCCGACGGTGAGGCGATGTTCCCCGGGGACGGCGCTTGCGTGCCCCTCGGTCATGCCTGCCCCGCGGGGGAGTGGCCCGAGGATCTGCCCACCGGCGCCCCGGTGCTCTACGTCCGCGCGGCCGGTGCGGCGGGCGGCGACGGCTCCATGACGTCGCCCTTCGGAACGGCGGCGGAGGCCCTCGCGGTGGCGACGCCGGGTACGGTGATCGCGCTCGGCAAGGGCACGCACGCGGGCCCGATCATGCTCGGCGACGGGATCACCCTGCGCGGCGCATGCGCGGCCGACACCCTCGTCGCCACGCCGTCCACGGCGACCGGCCGTGCGTCCATCGTCGCGACGGGCTCCTCCGTCTCGGTCGCGGACCTGCAGATCACGGGGCCGTTCATCGGCCTGCGCGTCGAGTCGGGAGGCTCGTTGGAGGCGCGGGGCGTGCTCGTGGTCGGTGCCGATGCGGGGGCGCTGAACGCAACCGGCGGCGCGACGCTCGATGCACGTGACGTCGTGACGCGTGACACCAATGGCGTGGGCATCGGTATCCTCGGCGGCGCCCACGCGACAATCGACCGCGCCCTGGTCGAAGGGAGCCTGAGCTTCGGCGTGTACGTAGCGGGCGCGGGCACCGACGTGGCCCTGAGCGACATCGCCGTGTCCGGTACCACGGGCGCGGAGTCGGATGCCGGCATCGGCCTCTCCGATGAGAGCCACGCAACGATCGAGCGCGCAGTGCTCGAGGGCAACGAGGGCAGCGGCCTGTTCCTCGACGGCACGCCCACCGACGGGCCATCGGTCGAGGCCACGGACCTCGTCGTGCGCGGCTCGATCCCCGCCGGGGGCAATGAATCGAGCGGCAACGGGATCGGCGTCTACGAGACGGGCACCGCGGATCTCCACCGCGTGCTGCTCGAGGGCAACACCGCGGCCGGTCTCATCGTGGACGGTGGAACCGGCGGCGCCGTCGCCACGCTGCACGCCGCCGACCTGGTGGTGCGGGACACCCGCGAGACGACCCTCGGACAGGAGGGCGCCGGCATCACGTTCGCTCAGAACGCCGAGGGCCAGCTCGACCGCATCCTGCTCACGCGCAACCACGCGGTCGGTTTGGGCGCCGGAAGCGGGGTGACGCTGGTCGCGAACGACAGCGTGATCGAGGACACGATGGAGAACGGCGGCGATCCGCCCCTCGGCATCGGCGTGTGGGCGGGCCTCGGCGGCGTGGTCCACCTCAGCCGCAGCCGGATCGAGCGCAACCACGAGGCGGGCCTCCTGGCGACGGGGCCGGGCTCTACGGTCGACCTCACCGACGTGGACATCAATCGCACGCAGGCGAGCGCCGACCATTACCTCGGGCGCGGCGTCAGCCTCCAGGCGGGCCCTGTCCTGACCGGCTCGCGCGTCCGCATCGAGCACAACCTGGAGGTCGGGCTCTTCGCCTGGGGCGACGGCACCATGGCCCAGCTCACCGACTTCGCAGTGGTCGACACCCGGCCACGCCAGTGCGCCGCCACGGGCTGCGTCGACGCGGCCGGTGGCTCGGGGGTGTTCAGCGGTTCCGGCGCCTCGGTCAGCCTTCAAACCTTCCGGGTGACGGGCAGCGCCCTGGCGGGCCTGCAGGTCGGCACGGAGGGCGAGCTCTCTGCGCGCCACGGTGAGGTGAGTCACAACATCGTCGGGGCGAACGTCCAGCGCGCCGGCTTCGACCTTTCACGCATCAGCGATGACGTCCTCTACATTGACAACGGCCAGGCCCTCGATGCGCGCGAGCTGCCGGTGCCGGGACCCACGACCGACCTGCCCCCCTGAGGGCGGCGAGCCCGAGCGGCGACCTCGGCACGCGGGACCTTGCGCGCAGGGGGGGCGTGCTGGTATGTCGCCCCAGCTGAACGCCGGTGCAGGATGGGGCCCGCGGCCCCGTCCGCACGGGAGGAGTGGCCGTGGCCCGCAAGAAGCGCACGAGCGGCAAGGAACAAATCGACCTTCCCATCCAGCCCTTCGAGGACGCGTCCCTCGCCGAGGAGACGCGCCGCCGGTACCTGAACTACGCCCTGAGCGTCATCACCGCGCGGGCCCTGCCCGACGTGCGCGACGGCCTCAAGCCGGTGCAGCGCCGCATCCTCTACGCGATGTGGAACGAGCTGCGCCTGCGTCACGACGCCAAGTACAGGAAGAGCGCCGCCGTCGTCGGCGACGTGATGGGCAAGTTCCACCCGCACGGCGACACCGCGATCTACGACGCCCTGGTGCGCCTCGCCCAGAACTTCTCCATGCGCATGCCGCTCGTCGACGGCCGCGGCAACTTCGGCTCGCTCGACGGCGACTCGCCGGCCGCCATGCGCTACACCGAGGCAAGCTCCAGACAGCTCGCCGGTGAGCTCCTGTCCGAGCTCGGCAAGAGACGGTCGCCTTCCGGCCGAACTACGACGGTCAGCGGTTCGAGCCGGTCGTCCTGCCCGCGCGCTTCCCGAACCTCCTGGTCAACGGCGTCGCAGGGCATCGCGGTCGGCATGGCCACGTCAACATCCCGCCCCACAACCTGGGCGAGGTCGTGAGTGGCTGCATCGCGCTTGATCGACGACCCCACGCTGACGACGAAGAAGCTCCTCAAGCTCATCAAGGGCCCCGACTTCCCGACCGAGCGGCCAGCTCCTGAGCACCAAGCCCGAGCTCGAGGCCGTCTACGAGAGCGGCCAGGGCTCGCTCAAGCTGCGCGGTGAGTGGAAGCTCGAAGAGCCGAGCAAGGGCAACCCGCAGATCGTCATCACGTCGATCCCCTATGCCGTGGAGCGCCGCGCCGTCGTCGAGAAGATCGCCGAGGTCATCATCGGCAAGAAGCTCCCCGCCCTGCTCGACGTGCGCGACGAGTGCACTGCCGACGTGCCGCATCGTGCTGCGAGATCAAGAAGGGCACCGACCCGCAGCTCGTCATGGCGTACCTCTACAAGCACACGCCCGCTGTCGCCCAACGTACAGGTCAACCTCACCTGCCTCGTCCCGACGGACAACGAGGAGGTGGCGGCACCCCGAGCGCTTGAGCCTCTGCAAGATCGCTCGACCATTTCCTCGACTTCCGCGATGGAGGTCGTGACCCGCCGCCTCGAGTTCGAGCTGGGCGAGCTCGAGAAGCGCATCCACATCCTCGAGGGCTTCGCGATCATCTTCGACGCCCTCGACGAGACCATCCGCATCATCCGCACGCTCCGACGGCAAGCAAGGACGCCGCCGGCAAGCTGATCAAGCGCTTCGGTCTCTCGCCGAGCTCCAGGTCGACGCCATCCTCGAGCTCAAGCTCTACCGGCTCGCCAAGCTCGAGATCCTGTCATCCGCGAGGAGCTCGACCGAGAAGCGCGCCGAGGCCAAGAAGCTCATGGCGCTGCTCGCGAGCGAGCCGGCCCGGTGGAAGCGTCGTCCGCGCCGAGCTCCACGAGCTCGCGCGACAGCTATGCCGACAACGCGGCGCACCAAGATCGTCGGCGACCTGTCGACGAGCCCGAGTTCGACGCGGAGGCACTTCATCGTCGACGAGGACGCGCATGGTCGTCCTCACGCCAGCAGGGCTGGGTCAAGCGCCAGCAGCGCGTGCAAGGACGTCGGCACGACGCGCGTGCGCGAGGGCGACGAGGTGATCGAGGTGATCGCCGGCTCGACCCGCGCGCTCGGTGGCGTTCTTCTCGAACGCCGGGTCGTGTCTACGTGCTGCGCATCAACGACATCCCGCCCACGACCGGCTACGGCGTCCCGGTGCAGACGCTCTTCAAGTTCGGCCGACGGCGAGCACATCGTGGCGATGATGGGCTTCGACCCGCGCTTCTTCGACGTGCCTGCGGCGAGCGAGGACGTGGCCGAGCCGGAGCCGCCCATGCCCTGGCAGTGACCCGCGGCGGCATCGAGCCTGCGCTTCTCCCTGAGGCAGCACCGCGAGCCGTCGACGCGCTCGGGCCGCCGCTACTGCCCGCACGAAGAAGGGCGACGAGGTCGTGTACGTGGCGCCGGTCGACGAGGGCGATCGCGTCGCCTGCGCGACCGAGAACGGCAAGCGCCCTGATCTGCGAGGCGAAGGACGTGTCGCTCCTGGCCGGCCCTGGGCAGGGCGTCATGTGATCAAGCTCTCCAAGAGCGACGCTGTGATCGGCGCCCGGGTGCTGACCGACGACGAGGACGTGCTGATCGTCAAGCGCGCCGAGGGCGGCGGCGAGTACCGCATCACGACGCGCAAGTACAACGTCGTCTCGCGGGCGGGCAAGGGCTTCGACCTGTTCAAGCGGGGCAAGGTCGAGGGGATCGTGTGGCAGGAGCCGACGCTGCCGGGCTTCCCGGCGCCCGACTCGACCGAGGAGCGAGCACCGATGGCGCGAGCACGCGATAGCGTGGGCGGACGACTACACCGCCCGGGACATCGAGGTTCTCGAGGGCCTCGAGCCGGTGCGCAAGCGGCCGGCCATGTACATCGGGGGCACCGACGCGCGCGGCTATCACCACCTCTTGTGGGAGATCGTCGACAACGCCGTCGACGAGGCGATCAACGGCCACGCCAACAGGATCGAGGTCGATCCTCGACCCGGACCTCAAGGGCGCGACCGTCGGCGACAACGGCCGCGGCATCCCCATCGACATCCACCCCAAGCACAAGCGCCCCGCCGCTCGAGATCATCTTCACGACCCTCCACGCGGGCGGAAAATTCGGCGGCAAGAACTACCAGGTCTCGGGCGGGCTGCACGGCGTGGGCTCCTCGGTGGTCAACGCCCTGAGCGAGAAGCTCGACGTGACCATCCGGCGCGACGGCAAGGAGCTCGTGCAGACGTACGCACGCGGCAAGCCCGTAACGCCCCTCCGGAAGGTCGGCCCCTTCCGCGGTCACGGCACGGTCATCCACTTCCGACCCGACGCAAAGATCTTCGGCGCCAGCGCCAAGTTCGACCCGAAGACGGTGCGCGACGCCCTCGAGGCCAAGAGCTACCTGCACCGCGGGCTGAAGATCGTCTTCAAGGGCGGCAAGGGCGAAGAGCGCGTCGAGCTCGAGCATCCCGAGGGCATCGTCGAGTGGCTCGACCGCATCGTGACCGAGCGGGGCAAGCCGGCCGTGCACCCGCAACCCTTCACGTTCCAGCGCGAGGACGCCCCGCGCCTGGAGCTCGCCCTCGCCTGGACCGAGGCGCCCGATGAGCAGGTGCGCTCCTTCGCCAACGGCATTCCGACCAGCAGCGGCGGCACCCACGAGAACGGTCTGCGCCAGGCCCTGAGCAAGGCGATCCGCGGCTACATGACCGCCCACAAGCTCTCGCCCAAGGGCGTCAGCGTGACGGCCGACGACATCCGCGAGGGCATCGTCGCCATCCTGAGCGTGTACGTGCGCGAGCCCCAGTTTCAGGGACAGACCAAGGAGCGGCTCAACAACCCCGAGACCACCTCCCAGGTCGAGGGCGTGGTGCGCACGGCCCTCGAGCAGTGGCTCCACGACAACAAGTCCATGGCCGAGAGCATCATCGCGCGCATCGTGCTTTCGGCACGGGCGCGGGAGGCGAGCCGCGCGGCGAGCCAGCAGGTCGTGCGCAAGACGGCGATCAGCCACCGGCTCAACCTCCCGGGCAAGCTCGCCGATTGCGCCAGCACCGACCCGAGTGACAGCGAGCTGTTCCTGGTCGAGGGCGACAGCGCCGGAGGCAACGCCAAGCAGGGGCGCGACCGGCGTACCCAGGCCATCCTTCCGTTGCGCGGCAAGGTCCTGAACGCCGAGCGCGCGACGGCGGCCGCCATCCTCGGCAACAAGGAGCTCGGCGACATCGTCAGCGCCCTCGGCTGCGGCATCGGCAAGGGCTTCGACATCTCGCGCCTGCGCTACGGCCGCATCTTCCTCTTGATGGACGCCGATAGCGACGGCCACCACATCGCGACGCTGCTCCTGACGTTCTTCTACCGGATGCTGCCAGGCCTCATCCGCAGCGGCCACATCTTCCTCGCCCAGCCGCCCCTCTATCGCATCGACGCGGGAGGCGAGACGTACTGGGCCCTCGACGACGCCGAGCGCGACCGCGTCATCGCCGGGCTGCCGGGCAACGTGAAGCCGGAGATCAGCCGCTTCAAGGGTCTCGGCGAGATGACGGCCGAGGAGCTCAAGTCCACGACCCTCGACCCGCGTCGCCGCCGCGCCTTGCGCGTGGTCATCGATCGGGAGCTCGAGACGGACCGCGTGCTCCACGACCTGATGGGCAAGGATCCGGCCCCGCGCTTCGAGTTCATCATGGAGCACGCGCCCCGGGCCGATGCCCAGGAGCTGGACGTCTGAGCCCAGCTCTCGCCGCCCGCTTCGCCTCGGTCTGCCGCCTGCTCTGCGGATGATACGATCGCGCCATGGCAACGGCTCTCCGATACGATCGCGCCATCCTCGCCGTGGCGATCCTGGCCGCCCTCGGCCTCGCGGCGTGTGGTGACGACAGCGGAGCGGGCGGGGACGCGGGTGCACGCTCGGACGGCGCGGCGGCACGCGATGGCGGCGTGTCGACCGATGGCGGACCGATGCGCGACGCCGGCGGGCCCGCCGATGCCACGATCGCCGACGGCGGGGGAGGGGCGGACTCGGGCGCCCTGTTGCCCGGCGAGCTGCCGGGCGACGAGCTCGCCCCCTTCGAGGGCGGCCCGAGCTACTGGTCGCGCTTCTCCCACGGCCCGCCCGCCGAACCGTCCTTCTTCCCGATCACCGTATGGCTACAGTCGCCGAGCAACGCGGGCCGCTACGCCGCCATCGGCATCAACACGTTCATCGGCCTCTACGGCGGGCCTACCGACGCACAGCTCTCGGATTCTCGCAGCGGCCTCCATGACGGCGTTCTGTGATCAGAATGACGTCGGCCTCGCGCACCTCGGCGACGCGACCATCCTCGGGTGGACGCAACAGGACGAACCCGACAACGCCCAGCCCGACGGCGCGGGGGGCTACGGCCCTTGCGTGCCCCCATCCACCATCGTCGACCTCTACGACATGATGCACACCGCCGACCCGAGCCGGCCGGTCTTCCTGAACCTGGGCCAGGCCGTGGCCAACGCCGCCTGGGCCGGCCGCGGCTCCACCTGCGCTGCCCGCGGCGACAGCGACTACCCCATGTACGCCATGGGTGCCGACATCGTGTCCTTCGACTTCTACCCGGTGAACAGCGGGGCCAGCATCGGCCTCGTCGCCTACGGGGTCGATCGACTGCGGAGCTTCACCGGCTTCACCAAGCCCGTGTGGAACTGGATCGAGACCACGCAGATCGACGCGTCCTCCGGGGCCGCGCCCACGCCGGCGCAGGTGCGCGCCGAAGTGTGGATGTCCCTCGTGCACGGCTCGCTCGGCATCGGCTACTTCGCGCACGTGATCAGCCCCTTCGACGAGACCGGCCTGCTCGACGATGCCACGATGAGCGCGGCGGTCGGCGACATCGACGCCCAGATCACCGCGCTCGCGCCGGTTCTCGACACGCCGTCCATCGCGAACGGTGCGACCGTGACCTCGTCGGCGTCGGGCACGCCCGTGGACCTCATGGTCAAGCGCGCTCCGGACGCGACCTATCTCTTCGCCGTCGCCATGGGAGATGCCCCGACGACGGCGACCTTCACGCTGAGGGGGCTCGACGGCGGGAGCGCGGAGGTGCTCGGGGAGTCGCGCACCGTCGCCCTGTCCGGCGGCACGCTCGTGGACGATTTCGACGGTTGGGGCGTGCACCTCTACCACATCACGCCGTGAGGCCGCCCGCGGTCGGCGCTTTACGCAGGGCGCCGGACGTGGACAATGGCGATGATGGAGGGAACGAGCGAATCCCCGGGGGCCGGATGGGGCTCGTCCGGGCCCGGGCAGGGCGTGTGCGCGCTTCACACAGAGGTCGCGGCGGCGGCGACCTGCAGCCGATGCGGCAACTATGCCTGCGCGGAGTGCACCGAGTGGGGCCGCTACGACACGTGCCCGACCTGCCGCCAGCGGCTCGGCATCGACCAGTTCCCGTTTACGCGCGACGGCTGGACCGTGGGCGGCCTGCTCAGCCACGCGTGGGAGACCTTCAAGCGCGACTGGGGACCGCTGGTGGGCGTCGCGACGGTGCTCCTGTTCGTTCCGATGACGGTCAACTTCGCCACCATTCCCATCGGCATGGCGCTGGTCTCCCATCCCAGCGCCTACATGGCCTTCAGCGTCGTGAACCAGATCTTCCAGATGTTCGTGACCCTCAGCCTCACGCTGGGGGCGATCGGTGTCGTCCTGGCGTCGGTGCGTGGCCGCGCGGTCGAGGTCGCGTCCTTCGTCGACGGCGTCCGGAACGTGGGCAAGGGGATGGTGCAGTACCTGCTGCTCGGCATGACGCTCGTGCTGGTCGTCGGCCTGCCGGCGGGCATCATCATCGCCGTCCTCCGCGACCATCCCGAGGCCATGCTCCTGGCGCTCGGCGGGGTGATGCTCGTCCTGGTCGTCCCGCTCTTCTACGTTTTCCTCGGCTTCGTCTTCATCCAGTACGAGCTCGTGAACGACCCGGCGTGCGGGCCAGTCGAAGCCATCTTCCGGTCATGGGCCCTCGCGAAGGACCAGCGCCTCGGCATCCTCGGGACGACGCTCGTCTCGGTCCTGATCGTCTTCTCGGGCGCCATGGTGTGCTGCATCGGCCTGTTGGCCGCCTACCCGGTGGGGCTCCTGCTCATGGCAGGGCTCTACCTCGCCCTGCGAAACGGCTCGGACCTGCCGGACCCCGCGCCCCGATCGCGTTGGTAGGGCGCTCGCGTCTCACGAGGTCCGTCGCGACCAGATCCGTGCGGCGAGGCCGCCCGCGCGAACGGCGGCGAAGGCAACGACGGTGATCTCCGCGTACGTCACGTAGCGACCGTAGGCGTGGGCGACGCGGAAGACGTGGACGTCGCACTGATCCGGGTTGGTGAAGGGCCATCCGTACCATGCGCTGAAGACGTAGCCGGTGAAGCGAAGGCCGCCTTCGAGGTCGGCGACCAGATCGGCGAGCAGGTGGGTCGCCATGCCGGCGAGGATGAGCACGAGCGCGACGCCGAGCCGTGGGAACCGCTGCCGGAGCATCAGGTAGACGAGGCCCAGCACGAGGAGCGTGACGACGCTGTGGCCGACGGTGCGGCCGTAGGGCGAGAGGTGGGCCCAGTGGATCGGCTTGTCGATCAGGTCCGGCAGGACGCCGCCGAGCACGCAGTAGGGCACCGCACCCCGCAGGCGGTGCAACTCGCCTTCGCCAGGCCGCACGCCGGCGCCGTAGAGGAAACCCACTGCGATGTGGCCGGGCAGGAGCATGGAGGCCGCGCGAGCGGTACGGGGTCCACGCTACCACGGGGCGTTCGGCGCGCCCGCCGGCGCCGGAGGCCCCACTGCGGAACAGTTGTGGCGCGTACGCCGGTGTGAAAGGATCGAGCGGCTTGTGTGAAGTCCTGGCTCGAACACCTCCAGCACCTGGGGACTCCGCCGTTGAGTCCTGATGTGCGGAAGACCCCGTCCCCCTGGCGCTCGGCGGGCCTTGCCGCTGGCCTGGCTCTGGCCGTGCTGCTCGCGCCGGGGGCGGCCCACGCCGACGGCCGGTGGCTCGTCGAGGGCGAGGCGGCCGGGATGATGCCTCTCACCGAGCCCCAGACGTCTCTCTTCGGGCCGGGCGCCTCGGCGACCCTCACCCTCTCGCGCTCGGTCGTGCCCTGGCTCGCCTTCGGCCTCCGCCTGCGCGGTAGCGTGCTGAGCGACGGGCCGCCGCCCACCGAGGCGGGCCGCGTCGACCCGGGTCTCGGCAGCCTGCTGACCGCATCGGCGGTTCTACGCCTGCGCCCCTTCGCCTCATCGGCCAACCCCCATCGAGGCACGGGGCTCTGGCTCGAGGGAGGGGGCGGGGCGGGGCTCACCGGCTCGGTCGCCCGGGGGACCTTCGAGGTGGGCCTCGGCTGGGGCTTCGCGGTCGGACCGGTCGATCTGTCGCCGGCGCTCCACTACGTGCAGGTCATCCAGCCCCAAAACGACATCGACAGCCGCGACGCGCGGCTCGCCTTGCTCGGCCTCGAAATCACCTTCCTCGATGCGCACCCCGCGCCGCCGCCCGTGGCGCGGCCCGAGCCGCCTGGCGACCGGGACGGGGACGGCATCGTGGACCCGAGGGACCTCTGCCCCGATCAGGCGGAGGACCGGGACGGCTACGCAGACCAGGACGGCTGCCCCGACCCGGACAACGACCTCGACGGGATCCCCGACGCCCGCGACCAGTGTCCGATGCAGCCAGAGGATCCGGACGGCTACGAGGACGAGGACGGCTGCCCGGACCTGGACAACGACGGCGATCACATCCCCGACGTCCACGACCAGTGCCCGAACGAGGCCGAGGTCGAAAACGGCGTCGACGACACCGACGGCTGCCCCGATCACGGGCTCATCCAGATGGTCAACGACCGTATCGTGCTTCAGGAGCGCGTGCTCTTCGACTTCGAGCGCGCGCGGGTCAAGCACGAGGCCCGGCCCGTCATCAAGGCCATCGTCCACCTCTACCGCCAGCATCCCGAGTGGACGCGGCTGCGGGTCGAGGGGTACTCGGACTCGCGCGGTGCTGCAGATTACAATATGCACCTGAGCCAGCGACGGGCCCAGAACGTGCGCGATGCGCTGGTCGCGGCCGGCATCCCGGGCGACATCATCGATGCGGTCGGCTACGGCGAAGCCCATCCCCGCGACCCTGGGCACACCGAAGCGGCCTACCAGCGCAACCGGCGCGTGGAGTTCGTCGTGCTCGACCGCCGGCCGGCGGGTGTGGGCGGCGCGGGTGCGCACGGCACGGCGGGTGCGAGCGGCACGGCGGGTGCGAGCGGCGCGGCGGGTGCGAGCGCGCCACCGGCGCCTGCCCATGCGCACGACGCGCCCACGCCGAGCAGCCAGGGGGAGGCGCGGCCATGAGATCCCACCGTGCAGCCTTCGTTTCCTTCGCCCTCGCGCTTGCGGTCGTCCTGGCCGGCTGCGCCGATCCGATCGTCGGCGGCCAATGCCAGTCGGGGCTGACGGCCTGCAGCGGACTGTGCGTCGACCTCATGAGCGACCCCCACCACTGCGGGGGCTGCGGCATCACGTGCGGGAACGGCGTGGCCTGCATCGCAGGCGTGTGCGGTGGCTCCCGGGACGCGTCCGTCGGCGAGGGTGGCTCGGACGGAGGCGTGGGGATGGACGGTTCGCTCCTCGACGGCGGTCGCGACGGGGCGGTGACGATGCCCGACGGCTCGACGCACGACGGCAGCATCGTCGACGGCAGCATCATCGACGGCAGCATCGTCGACGGCAGCATCATCGACGGCAGCATCGTCGGCGATGGCGGCATCATCGGGGACCCCACGATCGTTCCCTGTGACCTCGGCGAGCGCTCGTGCTCGGGGGTCTGCGTGCGCCCCGAGACCGATCCGAGCAACTGCGGCGGCTGCGGGATCATGTGCACCTCGGGCCAGTTCTGCTCGGCCGGAACGTGCATGGCGGCCTGCGTGGCACCGACCCTGAGGTGCGGCGGCCGGTGCATCGACGTCACCAGCGACGCCGACAACTGCGGCGCGTGCGGCACGCGCTGTCCGAGCGGCATCTGCATCGCCAGTGCCTGCGCGGACCCCTCGGCCGGACACATCGTCCTCGTGGGCCACGACTACGTGAGCTCCCGTCCGGGCATGAACCGCATCGCCGGCAACGCCGTGCTGCTCGCCCGCGGAAGCCCCGTGAGGGTCCTCGTCTTCGAGGGCACCGCGAGCCGCGCGGCCATCCGCGGCACCGACCGCGCGATCAACCAGGTGACCACCGCCACGGGACGAACGTGGTCGCGCACACTCGCCGCGACCGAAGGGGACGTGCCCCTGCTCCTGGCGGACGCCGACGCGTTCGTCATCTACGCCCAGTCCGGCCCCAACGACGCGACCCTGGTGAAAGACGGCTCCGACTGGGCGCCCGCCCTCACGAGCTTCCTCCGCCGGGGCGGCGTCATCGTCGTCTTCGACGGGTACACCACCGCCGACGCCGGCACGTGGGAGATCCTCCAGGCAGCCGGCCTGTTCACCGCCTCCGGCCGCTACGACGTCTCCGGCGACGACGTCGACGTGGTGGCGCCCGGCGACGGCGTCGCCCTGGGCGTGCCCCTAACCTACCTCGGCGAGAGCACGACGGTCCGGTTCGACACGACCGAGGCCACCGTCGTCGTGAGCGACGCGGCAGGCCCGGTCGTCATCCACCGCGTCGTCACGCCCTGAGACGGGGCGCATCCCCGAGGCGTGGCCACCCGGGCCCCTGCGCCACGTGAGACGAAGGGCGAGCCGCTGTCGGCGCGTGCCGCGCGTGTGCTGCTTTTTTGACCCGCGCGCCGGTTCATGTCGAAGCTCCTAGAGAAGCGCTTCGGTAAGTGCTTCGCGAGAGAAGACCCCATGCAGACACCTTCTTCGAGTTGCTCGGTCTGTGGGCGCGCCTTCGAGGTGCGCTTCCGCTATCAGGTGCGCGAGGAGGCGGGCCGCTTCGTCTACCTGTGCTCGCTCGCCTGTCACCAGGAGGCCCTCGCCGGCGGCGGCGCCCGCTGTACCGTGTGCGGCACCGCCTTCGTCCTCGAACGCCCCTCCCAGGTCGTGGTGCGCGACGGCGACAAGGCTTTCTTCTGCAGCACTGCCTGCCGCGCGCAGAACGAGGCCCTCTCGCTACGCGCCGTTCCGACCCCTGCGCCGCGGGGCCCACGGCGCATCGCGGTGTTCAACCACAAGGGCGGCACGGGCAAGACCACGACGGCGGTCAACCTCGCGGCGGGCCTCGCCGAGACGGGGATGCGCGTCCTGCTCGTCGACGCCGATGGCCAGGGCAACGTGGGAGCGTCCCTCGGCATCCGCGGTGAGCAGACCCTCTACCACGTGCTCGCCCTGGGCACGGACGTGGCGCAGGCCGCCGTGCCGGTGCGCAAGAACCTCTCCGTGCTCACGTCGAACGAGCTGCTCGCCGCCGCCGAGCTCTACCTGGCGGGACGCCCCAACCGCGACCGCATCCTGCGCGAGCGTCTCGGCGACCGGGCGGACGCCTATGACGTGGTGGTCCTCGACTGCGCGCCGGCCCTGTCCCTGATGAACCAGAACGCGCTCGTCTACGCCGACAGCGCGCTCCTGCCCGTGTCCTGCGACTACCTCTCGCTCGTCGGCGTCCGGCAGGTGCTCAAGACCCTCAAGAACGTCCGGGAGCTGCTCCACCACGACGTGCGGCTGCTCGGCGTCCTGCCGACCTTCTTCGACGTGCGCAACCGCATCGCGCGCGAAGCGGTGGACGCCCTCGAGTCCCACTTCGGCGAGCGTTGCCTGCCGCCGATCCGTGTCAACACCAAGCTGCGCGAAGCGCCGAGCGCCAAGCAGACGATCTTCGAGTACGCGCCCGACAGCCACGGGGCCCTCGACTACCAGCGCCTCGTCGAGCACATCGCCGCGCTCGGGGCGGATGCACCACGGGAACCGAGGCGAGCCCCGAGCGAAGCGAGGGCCGTGTAGATGGAACGGGAGGGTGCGCGGGGGCTCGGATCGATGTTCGACGGCGACGAGGTGCGCGAGGTGCTGCGCGACACCTTCTACGACGTCCCGCGCGAACGTCCGCCGGCACGACGCAAGAAGCGGCCCGGCAAGGTCAAGCCCAAGGCGGACCACTACGACGTGATCTGCATCTCCCTGTACAAGGAAGACCTGGCCCGTCTCGACGCGAAGGTGGCCGAGCTCAAGCGGAACGGCCACCGCAAGATGAGCCGGAGCGCGCTCATCCGCTTCGCCCTCGACCAGGTCGACACGAGCAAGCTCCCGCGCAGCTACTGAGCGGAAGGCCCGCTCACTTCTTCGGGGGCGGCTGCTTCGCGCCGGTCGCCAGCTCCGGGTCGCCGATCTCGCCCGAGAACATGGCCAGCATGTTCGGCGCCTCGAGGGCGAGCCAGGTTGCGGCCTCCTCGAAGTCGAGGACGAGGGCGTCGCTGATGGTCGCCCCGGTGGTCAGCATCTTCTTGCAGGCCGAGTGCAACGATAGGTAGTTGTCCAGCCGCTCGTCGAGCTCGGCGCGGCTCAGCTTCTGCACCATGTGCCGGCCGAACTTCACGAAGGAGCCGTCCGGCTTGCCGGGGAAGACGGCATCGAAGCGGGCCAGGTAGCTCTGGTATGCCGCGTCGTAGTCGATCTGCATGTCTCGTCGATCCTACCAGACGGGGAGGGCCTCCGGGGCCTCTTCCTCGACCAGTCGCCCTCCTAGCACGACACACCGCGCGCGCACGCCGAGCGCGTAACCAAGCGCACGCGGGTCGTCCTGTTCGTAGAGGGCGAGGTCTCCGCGCGCCCCGACGGCGATGCGCCCGGCGTCCTCGACGCCCGCAGCGCGGGCCGCGATCGAGGTCACGGCGAGGACGGCCTCCTCGAGGGTCAGGCCCGCGTCCCGGACCGCGAGAGCGGCGCAGAGGGGTAGGTCGGTGCAGGCACTCGTGCCCGGGTTGCAGTCGGTGCCGACTGCCATGGCCACGCCCGCGGCCCGCAGGCGGGCGGCGTCTGGGGGTGTCTGACGGAGGGTGCGCCAGGCGCCGGGCAGGAGCACCGCCACGACGCCGCCAAGGGACATGGCCTCGAGGCCTGCCTGCGAGACCTGCTCGAGGTGGTCGGCCGACAGGGCCCCGAGCTCGCCGAGGAGCGAGGGACCACCGAGGTCGGCGAACTGTCCCACGTGGGCCCGCACCCCGAGGCCCGCGGCCCGAGCCGCGCCGAGGATGCGCCGGGTCTCGGCGAGCGTGAAGGCACCGTCGTCGCAGTAGACGTCGCAGGCGTCCGCCAGCTTCTCGCCCACGACGGCCGGAAGCATCGTTTCGACCACCTCGTCGACGTAGCCGCCCCAATCCCCCTGGCGCTCGGGCGGCACGGCGTGGGCCCCGAGGAAGCTCGTCGTCGTGTGGAGCACACCCTCCCGGTCGAGGCGCCGCCCCACGCGCAGCATCCGGAGCTCGTCGCGCAGGGTCAGGCCGTAGCCGCTCTTGACCTCCGCCGTCGTGGTGCCGTGGGTACGCATGGCCCGAGCACGCGCGCTCGCCTCGGCGAAGAGGGTCAGATCGTCGGCCGCCCGGGTCGCGCGCACCGTGGCCGCGATGCCGCCGCCCCCCGCCGCGATGGCCCGGTAGTCCTCGCCCGCCATCCGCCGCGCGAATTCGTCGACCCGGCTCCCCGCGAAGACCAGATGGGTGTGGGGGTCGACCAGCCCGGGCAGAAGCACGCGGCCCTTCGCGTCGATGACTTGCGTCGCCTTGGGCGCGTCGGCCGCGTCTCCGACGAAAGCGATGCGCCCGGCCTCGATGCCCACCGCGCCGTGGTCCAGGATGGCGAGCCGCTCGGCCGGGGTGGCCCCGTCCGGCCCCGCGCAGGTGGTGACGCGCGCGTTGGTGACGACCAGGTCCATCGCTACTCGAGGTGCGGTATGTGGACGCCCTTTTCCCGAGCGGTGTCGATGGCGATCTCGTAGCCCGCGTCCGCGTGACGCATGACGCCCGTGCCCGGGTCCGTTACGAGCACGCGTCCGAGGCGCCGGTCGGCCGCCTCACTGCCGTCGCACACGACCACCATGCCAGCGTGGATCGAATAGCCGATGCCCACGCCGCCGCCGTGGTGGACGCTCACCCAGGTCGCCCCGGCCGCCGTGTTGAGCAGGGCGTTGAGGATGGGCCAGTCGGCGATGGCGTCCGAGCCGTCCTTCATGGCCTCGGTCTCGCGGTTCGGGCTCGCCACCGACCCGGAGTCCAGATGGTCGCGTCCGATGACGATGGGCGCCTTGACCGCGCCGGTCCGCACCAGCTCGTTGAACATGAGCCCGACGCGGTGCCGGTCCCCGTAACCGAGCCAACAAATGCGAGCGGGCAGCCCCTGGAACGCGACCCGCTCCTCGGCCATGTCGAGCCAGCGGTGCAGGGCCACGTCGTCGGGCATCACTTCCTTGACGGCGCGGTCGGTCACGAGGATGTCGTTCGGGTCGCCGGACAGGGCGACCCAGCGGAAGGGGCCCTTGCCCTCACAGAAGAGGGGCCGGACGTAGGCGGGCACGAAGCCCGGGATCTCGAAGGCGTCGTCGACTCCGGCCAGGCGCGCCTGCTCGCGGATGTTGTTGCCGTAGTCGCACGCGAACACGGCGTTCTTCTGCATCGCGCGCATGGCGCGCACCTCGGCGGCCATGCCATGGCGGGCCTGCTCGATGTACTGGTCGGGATCGGTCATCCGGAGCTCGGCCGCCTGGGCGAGGTCGTAGCCGGGCGGGATGTAGCCGTTGAGTGGGTCGTGGGCGGAGGTCTGTTCCGTGACGAAGTCCGGAAACACGCCGCGCGCGACCAGCGCCGGGTAGACGTCTGCGGCGTTCGCGACGAGGGCGATCGATTCGGCGCGCCCTTGGCTGCACGCGCGCTTGACGAGCGCGAGGGCTTCGTCGATCGACGCGGTGGCGTGATCGACGTAGCGCGTCTCGAGGCGACGCTTGACGCGCGCCGGGTCCACCTCGACGCCGAGGAAGCTCGCGCCGGCCATGGTGGCCGCCAGCGGTTGGGCGCCGCCCATGCCACCGAGCCCCGCCGACAGGATCCACTTGCCCTTCCAGCCGTCCTCGCCGAAGTGCTGCTTGCCGGCGGCGACGAAGGTCTCGTAGGTGCCCTGCAGGATCCCCTGGGTGCCGATGTAGATCCAGGAGCCGGCCGTCATCTGGCCGAACATGGTGAGCCCGCGTGCCTCGAGCTTCCCGGAACTTCTCCCAGGTCGCCCAGGCCGGCACGAGCAAGCTGTTGGCGATGAGCACGCGCGGCGCGTCGGCGTGTGTGCGGAACTTGCCGACCGCCTTGCCCGACTGCACGAGCAGCGTCTCGTCGTCCTCGAGCTCCTCGAGCTCCCGGACGATGACGTCGAAGGCATCCCAGGACCGCGCGGCCCGGCCCGTGCCGCCGTAGACGACCAGGTCGTCGGGGCGCTCGGCCACCTCCGGGTCGAGGTTGTTCATCAGCATCCGAAGGGCCGCCTCCTGGGGCCAACCCTTGCATCGGAGCTCGGTACCGCGCGGCGCGCGCACGGGGCGGGGTCCACTCATCGCTCTTCCTCCTGGCGGAAGTGGGGACCAGCCTAGCAGTCCACCGAACGACCAGCCACGCCACCTGGGATGGGGCCCGGCTGCCCCGGCCGACACAATGGTCAAGCGATCGCTTTACTTTTGTCCGGCCGTCCCCGTGGAGGCCCCTGACTGAATCCCGCCGCGGTCCCGACCGTCCCATCGCCAGCCTCGCGTGCGGACGTTGACGCCGTCCATCCGGTCCGCCACGCTCGGCTCGCCTCGCCGGCAGGAGGAGCCCCATGGTCTCGCTAGGTTCCCTTTCTCGACTCGCACGGGCGCTCTGCGCGGCCCTCGTCGCCGCGGTCGTTTTCGCCGCGCCCGCCGTCGCCCAGCGTCACCGCCCGGTCATCGAGCGGATTCGAGCCCACCTCCGGGCCTCCCGGCACCGAGATCCAGATCATCGGCCGGCACATCCACCCGCACTCGCGCCTCTACCTCGGGCGTAGCGAGCTCCAGGTCCTCGAGCGGATGCCCGACCGCTGGAGCGTGCGCGTGCCCGCCGGCGCCACGACCGGCGAGATCGTCATCCGCACCCCTCACGCCATGTTCACCGGCCCCACCTTCCGCGTGACCGCTGCGCCGCCGTCGCCCGTGGTCCACAAGGTCACCCCCGCGCGCGGGGCACCGGGGACCGAGGTCACGATCACCGGCGAGAACTTCTCGCCGCGCCTCACCGACAACCAGGTCCTCCTCGGCAACCGTCCGGTCGTGGTGCGCATGGCGACGCCCACCACGCTCCAGGTCATCGTCCCCGAGGGTGCGTCGACGGGGCCCTTCACGGTGCAGGTGAGCCAGGCGGGCGGCGCCCAGAGCCCGCCCTTCACGGTCATGGCGTCGACGGCCATCGCCGACATCCACCCGCGCCTCGGCCCGCCCGGCACCGAGGTCACGCTGCGGGGCACCGGCTTCTCGGCCGAGAGGCGCGACGACCGTGTGTTCCTGTCGAACCGCCGCGCCCGCGTGCTGCGTGCCTCGCCCAACGAGCTCGTCGTGAGCATCCCGGGTCGGGCGGCGAGCGGTCCGCTCCTGGTCGACGTGCGCAACGCGGGCCGCGCTGAGAGCCCCATCCCCTTCACGGTGCAGGACCCTCCCCTCATCACGGCCATCACCCCGGGAGAGCACCTCGTCCTCCGGCGGGTCAACTCCGCCACGCCCCCGAGCGCGGCCCCGGGCCGGATGGTGACGATCCACGGCGCCAACTTCACTGACGACCCGCGCCTGGTGCGCGTCACCATCGGCTCCCGCTCGCTGGTGCTGCGTCGGGCGACGCAGAACGCCCTCGTCGTCGAGGTGCCGCCGGGCGTCCCGAGCGGGAAGGTGACCGTCTCGGTGGCCGGCCTGACCGTCACGTCCGCGGCCACGCTGACCGTCCTGACACCCATGGCCATCACGGGCTTTGCACCTCACAATGGTCCCGCGGGCACCGTGGTCTCGATCCGCGGCCGCGGCTTCTCCCCGCGGCCCGCCGACAATCGCGTCACCCTGCAGAACGCAGAGGCTCAGGTCGAGGGTGCGTCGCCGAACGAGTTGCGCGTCCGCATCCCGGCGACCCACAGCGGACCGATCTCCGTCGAGGTCGCGAACAACGGTGCGGCGAGCACCCGTCAGCCCTTCGTCATGACCACGCCGCCCTTCGTGGCGGGCTTCTCGCCGGCCTTCGGTGCGCCCGGCACACCCGTGACGATCCGCGGCGTGCACTTCGGCAACGAGCTGGGGCTCGTGGAAGCGTCTCTCGGTGGGCGGCCCATGACGATCCGCTCGGTGACGGACACGAGCATCCTCGCCGTCGTTCCACCGAACGCGGCGACGGGGCGCATCGACGTCAAGGTGCGCCTACAGGGCGAGGCGACGGCGAACAGCGACTTCCGCGTGGTCGCGCCCTTCCGCCTGGCCGCGCTCATTCCGGCGCGGGGCTACACGGGGATGGAGATCGCGGTGCGGGGCCAGGGGTTCGCGCCCCAGGGCGCGAGCGTTGTCTTCGACGGCGTGCGCAGGCCCGTCGCCGCGACCTTCGTGGGCCCGACCGAGCTGCGCGTCATCGTGCCTCGGGGTGCGCAGACGGGGCCGGTCAACGTGCGCCTGCCCGACGGGCGAATGGCTGCCTCGGGCGTGCCCTTCACGGTCATCGCACCGCCGTCGGGCATGGGGGTCCAGTCCATCGAGGCGCTGTGCAGCCGTCCGGGCTGCAAGGTGGTCATCCACGGCTGGGGCTTCAGCGCCCAACCCCACGACGACCAGGTCCACTTCGCCGGCCGTCCCATGCGCGTGCAGAAGGCCACGGCCACGATCCTCCAGGTTACCCTGCCCCGAACGCCCGGCACGACCGGCACCTTCGAGATCACCGTGCGCCACGGCGGCCACGCGACGAGCCAGCCCTTCACCGTCACGCAGTAGCGGCCGCGCCCTACTGCTTGATGAGGGGCGACTTCATGTTCAGCACCTTGGGGCCGATCACCGCGTACTCGCTCCACTGGCCTTCCTTCGCCGACAGGGCGACGACGATGCCGTAGACGAGACCGATGAGCGGCGGGATGCCGTTGAGGACGAAGAGCACGCCCCCGATGCCGCACGTGAACAGGGCGACGATGCTGATCACGATCGCCAGCACGACGTTGGCGGCGAACAGGACGCCCTGGAACACCATCGCCTGGTTGATGTGGTAGAGGGCGAAGGGCCCGCGCTCCTTCTTGATGGCGAGCGCGATGAGCGGCGCGACCACGGGCACCGCCAGGCCGCAGAACAGGACGTTGGCGAGGGCGCCGAAGAGGTGCGCGTAGAAGGCCGCCTCCTTGTCGTTGTCGTTCGGCGGGTAGCCCGTGGCCTTCGCCGCCGCGAAGGGCGGCGGGCCCGCCTGCCCCGCCATGGGCTGCTGCGGCTGGCCCGGCGGGTATCCCTCGCCCTGCGGCTGCTGCTGCCATCCACCCTGCGGCTGCTGCCAGCCACCCCCGTCGCCGGCGGGCGGCCCGCCTCCACCCGGATCGTTCGGTCCGTTCATGGCGACGGGGTAGCCCGGTCCGTTCGGGCATGCAAGGGGGGCAGCGCCTCCGTCCGCCCGCAGCGAGTCCCCCCGCGCACCTCCCGCGCGCGATTCCCGATGCTCCCGGGGTCGCGCTCCGGGGCTTCGGCGCTATACTCGCCCACCCCCTGGAGGTGCGCTGTGATCGAGGAACGGCTACGCGAGGCACTGACCTTCGACGATGTCCTCTTGGTGCCCGGCTACGCCGACTTCCTGCCCCGGGACGCCGACGTGTCGACCCGCGTGACGCGCGGCCTGTCGTTGCGCGTCCCCATCCTCTCGGCCGCCATGGACACGGTGACCGAGTGGCGGACGGCGGTGACCATGGCGCGCGAGGGCGGCCTCGGCGTCATCCACAAGAACATGACGCCGGAGGAGCAGGGGCGCGAGGTGCTCAAGGTGAAGCGGGCCGAGAGCGGGATGATCGTGGACCCGGTCACGGTGCGCCCCGAGCAGAGCCTTCAGGACGCCCTCGAGCTGATGCGCAAGCACGACATCTCGGGGCTGCCGGTCGTGCAGGGCGACACGCCGGTCGGCATCCTGACGAGCCGCGACATCCGCTTCGAGAAGAACCTCTCCCAGGCGATCGAGCGGCTCATGACGCGCGAGCTCATCACTGTGCCGCCCGGCGTGACGAGCGAGCGGGCGCGCGAGCTGCTCCACCAGCACCGCATCGAGAAGCTCCTGGTCGTGGACGACGGCAAGCTCGTCGGGCTCATCACCATCAAGGACCTGCTCCAGGCCGAGCGCTATCCCTGGGCCGTCAAGGACGAGATGGGTCGCCTGCGCGTCGGCGCGGCGATCGGCGTTGGCCCCGACCGGGTCGAGCGCGTGCGGGCGCTGGTCGAGGCGGGCGTGGACGTCATCGTCGTCGACACGGCCCATGGCCACAGCAAGGGCGTGATCGATGCGGTGAAGGCCACACGCAAGGCGTACCCCGACGTGCAGCTCGTCGCTGGCAACGTGGCGACGGCCGAAGCGACCGAGGCCCTCATCGAGGCGGGCGTCGACGCGGTCAAGGTGGGCATCGGCCCCGGCTCCATCTGCACGACGCGCGTGGTGGCGGGCATCGGCGTCCCGCAGATCACGGCCATCACCGACTGCGCCCGCGCGGCCTCCGCCCACGGCGTGCCCATCATCGCCGACGGCGGCGTGAAGTTCTCGGGCGACATGGTCAAGGCCCTCGCCGCTGGTGCGAGCGCCGTCATGATCGGGCTCGCTCTTCGCGGGCACCGACGAGGCGCCGGGCGATATGGTCATCTTCCAGGGCCGCACCTACAAGAGCTACCGCGGCATGGGCTCCATCGGCGCCATGCGCCGCGGCTCCAAGGACCGCTACTCCCAGGGCGACGTGGAGGAGGCGGACAAGCTGGTGCCCGAGGGCATCGAGGGGCGCGTGCCCTACCGCGGCTCCCTCTCGTCGGTCGTCTACCAGATGGTCGGCGGCCTGCGCGCGGGCATGGGTTACACGGGCTGCCGCACGATCCCCGAGCTCTGGAAGAAGGCGCGCTTCATCAAGCAGTCACCCCAGGGCCTGCGTGAGAGCCACGTGCACGACGTGAACGTCACCGTGGAAGCTCCAAACTACCGGCTCGAGCGATGATCCACCGCCGCCTCGTCCTCATCCTGGACTTCGGGTCCCAGTACACCCAGCTCATCGCGCGGCGCATCCGCGAGGAGCGGGTCTACTGCGAGATCCACCCGTGCACGATGCCCCTCGCCGAGGTGCGCGCCATGGAGCCCGAGGCCATCGTCCTATCGGGCGGGCCGTCGAGCGTGTTCGACGAGGGCGCCCCACGCATCGACCCGGCCGTCTTCGATCTGGGCGTGCCCGTCCTGGGCATCTGCTACGGGATGCAGCTCACGAGCCATGCTGCTCGGCGGCGAGGTGGAGCAGGCCGAGGCGCGCGAGTACGGCGCGGCGCGCGTCGAGGTCGTGCGCCCGCGGCGGGCTCTTCGCCGGCTTCGACGAGGGCGAGAAGGTCGACGTGTGGATGAGCCACGGCGACCGGGTCGTCCGACTGCCCGCAGGGCTTCGAGGTCGTCGCGCGGACCGAGAGCTGCCCCGTTCGCGGCGGTGCGCCGACTTCGAGCGTCGCATCTACGGCGTGCAGTTCCACCCCGAGGTGGCCCACACGCCGCGCGGCAGCGAGATGCTCCGGCAGCTTCCTCTTCGATGTGGCGGGCTGCTGCGGCGGACTGGACGCACGGGCTCCTTCGTCGAGGAGATCGGTCGCCCACATCGCGCGAGCAGGTCGGCGAGGGCGCAGGTGGTCTGCGGCCTCTCGGGCGGCGTCGATTCGTCGGTGGCGGCCGTCCTCGTGCTCGAAGGCCATCGGCGACCGGCTCACGTGCATCTTCGTCGACAACGGCGTGCTGCGGAAGGGCGAGGCCGAGGAGGTGGTCCAGACCTTCCGCGACCACTTCCACCTGAGCCTCGTGCACGTGGACGCGCGCGAGGAGTTTCTCTCGGCGCCTCGCCGGCGTGACCGACCCCGAGAAGAAGCGCAAGATCATCGGCAAGGTCTTCATCGACGTCTTCGAGGCGCGAGGCGGCCAAGCTCGAGGGCGTGCGCTTCCTGGCCCAGGGCACGCTCTATCCCGACGTCATCGAGAGCGTGTCCTTCAAGGCGGCCCAGCGCCGCCATCAAGAGCCACCACAACGTGGGCGGGCTGCCCGAGCAGATGCAGCTCGAGCTGATCGAGCCGCTGCGCGAGCTCTTCAAGGACGAGGTGCGCGAGGTGGGCGAGGAGCTGGGCCTGCCGGACGACATCGTCTGGCGGCAGCCCTTCCCCGGGCCGGGTCTGGCCGTCCGCGTGCTCGGCGAGGTCACCGAGGAGCGCGCTCGGCGTCCTGCGCGAGGCCGACGCCATCCTCAGCGAGGAGATCCGCACGGCCGGCTTGTATCGCCGAGGCTCTGGCAGTCGTTCGCCGTGCTGCTGCCGGTGCGTACCGTGGGCGTGATGGGCGACGAGCGCACCTACGACAACGTGATCGCGCTGCGCGCCGTCGACTCGCGCGACGGCATGACCGCCGACTGGGCCCGGCTTGCCCTACGATCTGCTGGCGCGCATCTCCACGCCGCATCATCAACGAGGTGCGCGGGCGTCAACCGCGTCGTCTACGACATCTCGTCCAAGCCCCCGGCCACCATCGAGTGGGAGTGAGCATGCGCGCGCGGGGGAGGGCGGCGGTCTCGGGGACGCTGCTCGCGGTGGGCCTGCTCGTCGTGGCAACGCCCGGGGCCCGCGCCCTGTCGCCCTTCGAGCTGCCGTGGGCCGACGTCGCGCCCGCGGTGGTCACGGCGCAGGGGGTGCTGCGCGCGGCGGCGGTCGGCATGCCCGACGAGCGTCTCGACCGCATGGGCGCCGTGCGGAGCAGCGCGCGGCAGAGGGCCCGCGCTCGAGCCCTCGGCATGCTCCACCGCTTCGTGGACGACGCGCTCGCTCGCGTGCATGCCGAGCCCGCGGTCGCCACGGCGGTCCACGGCGCCGTCGATCGGGCCGCGCACGTAACGGCGGTACGTCCGCTCGCAGACGGCAGCGCGGTGGCCGTCGTTGACGTCCCGCTCGGCGCCCTCCGGGCCGCCGCGTCCCTCGGGGGGCTGCCGTGGTCCCCCTGACCCGCGCGCTCGGTGTCGCGTTCGCGGCGCTCGTGCATCGCGGGCTGCGGAGCGGCGACCCCGCGCCGCGCCCAGGCCAGCCTGCGGGTAGTGGCCGTGCCGGAGACCGCCCAGGTCTATGTGGACGATCGCTTTCTCGGCTCGGCGCGCGTCCTGGCCCGAGCCCCAGGCCCATGACTCCGGGCGAGCACTACGTCACCGTCCGTGCCTCCGGCTACTTCCCCCACGACCTGCGCCTCGAGCTCCCGAGGGCGTCACGACCGTCCACATCCGCCTGCGCGCGGTGCCTCCCTGACGCGCGCCGGAGCGCGCTCGAGCGCGCTCACTGCCGGCCGACCACCAGGTCCGGGGGGAGGGCGGCGACGAGGGCGTCAGCGGCCGCGTGGACCGCCTCGGCGTCGCGCCCGTCGAAGGTGAGCTTGAGCTTGTAGGCGGGATCGCGCAGGCGCAGGTAGCTGCCGATGGTGACGCCGGGATGGCGGCGCGTCAGCTCGGACAGAAGCCCGGCCACCTCGCCCTCGTCGCACATCGTGAAGACCGCCTCGCTGACGAAGGCGCCTCCATCGTCGCGGAGCCGCTCGCGCAGGGCGCCGAACTTGAGCCGGAAATCCCGGGCACGCCGGCATCACGAAGACGTTGTCGACGACGATTGTGGGCCAGGGTACCTCTGCGTTGCGCACCAGCTCGGCCCCCTCGGGCAGGTTGGCCATGCGCAGGTGGTGCTCGGTGCACCGTTCGCCCCAGTAGCGACGGAAGGGCCCCGCCGACCTCCGCCGACCGCGCGAGGGGGCGGTCGAAGGCGCGCGCCACCGCGTCGACCGTGCATGTCGTCGATGGGTCGGCCCGACGCCGCCGCTTGTGAACACCACGTCGTGGCTCGTCCGGAGCGCGTCGAGCTCGGCGACGATGGCGTCCATCTCGTCGGGGCACACGACGACGCGCCGGAGCGCGACCCCGAGGGCGAACAGCTCCGCCCGAGGAACGCGACGTTCTGCTCCTCCACCTTGCCGGTCAGGATCTCGTCGCCGCATCGATGAGCGCGGCCGCCGACCGCGCCATGGCGCCCGATCATAGTCCAGACGGCGCCGGGGGGAAGCGCCTCGCGGCTCCCGGCGGAGGGGCGGCGGCGGGCGGTGACCGTGGCCTGGGCGCTCGTCGCGATGGCGTGTGACCGGCGGCGGCCGATTGGGTAGAGTCCCCGGGATGTCCCTGCGTCTCATCGTTGCGCCCTTGGTGGTGGCGGCGTCTCTTGGCTGTCCGCTGCGGGTACCAACCATCCCGGGTCGGCCCCGGCAGCGGCCGCTTCTCAGAAGGGGAAGCCGCCCCCACCCCGTCGAGCCCCGGCTCCGGCCTTCCCGGCCAAGGCGCCCGTGCGCGTGTCGTTCCAGACCTCCGACCACGTCACCATCGTCGGCACCCTGCGGCAGGGCGGCCAGGCCGACGCCACCGCGGTCGTCCTGGTCCACCAACTCGCCTCCAGCCGGGCCGAGTGGAAGCCGTTGGTCGACCGCCTCAGCGAGTCGCCGGGCCTGACCACCCTGGCCATCAATCTGCGCGGCCACGGGGACAGCAAGGACGGCCCCACCGACAAGCAGCTCGACTGGCGCGACTTCGGTCACGACGACTGGCCCAAGCTCGAAAGAGACGTGGATGCGGCGGTGCGCTTCCTGCGCGAGGACCCGTCGCTCCGTGTCCGCCACGTCGCCGTCGTCGGCTCGTCCATCGGCTCCACGGCGGCCATCGCCGCTGCAGCGGAGGAATCCCGACATCGGTGCGGTCGTCTCGAATCTCGCCGGACGCGCCTACCACGGCTTCGACGGGATCACCCCGGCGGCCCGCATCGGGACCCGTCCCTTCCTCATCATCGCGGCCGCCGACGAGCCTTCCGCGTCCACGGCCGCCTCGACGCTCGAGCGCATCGTCCCCGGTGCGCGCGTCGCGCTCGTGCCCCACAGCGCGGCCCATGGTGTCGCCCTGCTGGCCGCTTCTCCCCGCACCGAGACGCGTCTGGTCCGCTTCCTCCGCTCCCTGCCGACGCCTCCGCCGCTGTGAACAACGAAGTCGCCGCGTGAGCCTCGCTCACGCCGGGTGGTGCGTCGCGCCGCGTGAGGAGGGCGCGCCATTGTCAACCGCGGTCCAGGGCCCCATGACAGTGGGACAGGGGGCGTCGTTCAGACGCTCGGACGCCCGGTCGAGCGGAAACCAGGGCGGTTCACTCCTGTCGCAGCCCCGGCGCTGCGTTGCCGCTCTCCTGGCCGGTGCTTATAGTCCTTTTGATTCCCGGAAGATGGGTCCCTGTCCATGCCCTTCGACAAGAACCGCCCGAGCGGAGCTCCGAAACCACGCGAAGGCCGCCCCGGAGCCGGCGACAGCGGAACGACGCCCCCGAGCCCGGGTCGTCGTCTGCCGCTGATCCTGATCATCGGCGCGATCCTGCTCCTCGCCCTGTTCCAGTCGATGGGGAGCATGGAGCCGCGCGACGCGATCCGGTACGACCAGCTCAAGCACTACGTCGAAGAGGGCCGCGTCCAGTGGGTCCACCTGACGCCGGAGCAAATCACCGGACGCTACAAACAGGGCCGCAAGCCGGCAGCGGCGCCGGAGGCGGTCAAGCGAGGCCGGAGCGAGCGGCCCGACATGTTCGCGACCGGTCGCGTCGACGACAAGGACCTCGTGCCCTTGCTCGAGAAGAACCACGTCGCCTTCCGCGCCGTGCCCAGTCCGCCTTGAGCAGCCAGTGGCCCTGGCTCATCTACATCGGGCTGAGCATCGTCTTCATGGTGTTCATATGGAGCAGCTTCGCACGGCGCATGGGCGGCCAGACCGGGGGCGTGCTCGCCTTCGGCAAGAGCCGCGGCAAGGTCTTCCAGGAGAGCGACGTGCACGTGACGTTCGACGACGTCGCCGGCGTCGAGGAGGCGAAGGAGGAGCTCGAGGAGATCATCGAGTTCCTCAAACGTCCGGAGCGATACCAGCGCATCGGCGCGCGCATCCCCAAGGGCGTGCTCCTGGTCGGGCCGCCCGGCACGGGCAAGACCTTGCTCGCGCGCGCGGTGGCGGGCGAGGCCAAGGTCCCCTTCATCTCCATCAGTGGCTCGGAGTTCGTCGAGATGTTCGTCGGCGTCGGCGCCGCGCGCGTACGCGACCTCTTCGAGCAGGCCGCCAAGAGCGCGCCCTGCATCGTCTTCATCGACGAGCTCGACGCCCTCGGCCGCTCGCGCGGCGGGGCCGCCCTCGGCGGCGGCAGCAACGAGGAACGTGAGCAGACCTTGAACCAGCTCCTGGTCGAGATGGACGGTTTCGAGCCGCACCAGTCCGTCATCATCATGGCCGCGACCAACCGACCCGAGATCCTCGACCCGGCCCTGCTCCGGCCGGGTCGCTTCGACCGGCAGGTCCTGGTCGACCGTCCCGACCGCAAGGGGCGCCAACAATCCTCGAGGTGCACGCGCGCAAGGTGCCCCTCGACGCGGGCGTCGACCTGGCGGTGATCGCCGCCCAGACGCCGGGCTTCGCCGGCGCCGACCTGGCGAACGCGGTCAACGAGGCCGCTCTGCTCGCGGCCCGCAACGGGCGTGAACGGGTCCGCATGGGGGACTTCTCGGAGGCCATCGATCGCGTGGTGGCGGGGCTCGAGAAGAAGTCGCGCATCGTCACGGACGACGAGAAGCGGCGCGTGGCCTATCACGAGGTCGGGCACGCCCTGGCCGGGACCCTCGCCGGCGGCGACGAGAGCGTCCACAAGATCAGCATCATCCCGCGCGGCCTGGCTGCCCTCGGCTACACGATGCAGC
Source organism: uncultured delta proteobacterium (assembly GCA_963830115.1). GTDB lineage: Bacteria > Myxococcota_A > Polyangia > Polyangiales > CAWHLB01 > CAWHLB01. Next base: position 9,364 of record CAWHLB010000032.1, on the reverse strand, counting down.
TGCCGACCGAGGAGCGGTATCTGATGACCAGGTCGGCCATCGACGCGAAGCTCGTCAGCCTCCTCGGCGGGCGCGCGGCCGAGGAGGTGGTCTTCGGCGAGGTCTCGACGGGCGCGCAGAACGACCTGCAGAAGGCAACCGACATCGCGCGCGCGATGGTCGTCGAGTACGGCATGAGCGACGAGGTGGGCCCGGTGTCGGTCAGCTCGGAGCGACGGCCCCTCTTCCTCCACGGGCGGGAGGGGCCCGGCGGGTTCAGCCTCGGCCGCGACATGGGCCAGAAGCTGTCGGACACGGTCGACCGTGAGGTGCGCCGCATCGTCGACGAGGCGCGCGAGAAGGCGGTGAAGCTCCTGCGCGAGAACCGATCGATGCTCGAGAAGATCGCCGAACAGGTCCTCGACAAGGAGATGCTCGAGGGCGAGCTCCTGGCGACCCTGCTCGACGAGGCGAAGAGGCAGCATCGAGCGCGCATGGGCAGCAACGGTGACGGCCAGCCCCACGCCCCCGAGTCCGGCAAGACGGGCGCGCGCGCCGCCGAGTGAAGCCGAACGCCCGCGTCAGCGTCCGGCGTCTTCGGTGCGGTCGCGGCCCGATCGCGGCGGTTGCTCGGCCGTCTCCTCGTCGCGCTGGCGCGCGGCCTCGTAGAGCGCGATGCCGGCAGCGACCGAGGCATTGAGCGAGGCGATGGGGCCGGTCAGGTCGATCCGCGCGAGCAGGTCGCACCGCTCGCGGACCAGACGCCGGAGGCCGCGGCCCTCCGAGCCCACGACCAGGACGCGTCCACCCGGTGCCGCCGGCAGGTCGCCGACGGTCGTCTCGCCTTCCGCAGCCAGGCCAACCGCCAGGAGACCGCGTTTCCGGAGCGTGACCAGCGTCTGGGACAGGTTGGTCACGCGGGCGATGCGCGCGTGCTCCGTCGCGCCCGCCGATGCACGCACGACCACCGGCGTGACGGGCGCGGCGCGCCGCTCGAGCGTGATGACGCCGTCGGCACCGAGGGCGACGGCGCTCCGGACGATCGCGCCGAAGTTGTGCGGGTCGGTCACCTCGTCGAGGGCGACGAAGAGCGGTGCCGGTCCTGCCGCCGCGAGCAGATCGTCGAGGGATGCGTAGGCGTAGGTCCCCGAGATCGCGACGGCGCCCTGGTGGCGCACGCCGTCGGCGAGGGCGTCGATCTCCTCGCGCGTCCGTTCCTCGACGCGCACGCCGCGGTCGCGTGCCGCCTCCGCCACCTCCCGGAGCGCGGGCCGGCTGTTCGGGTCCAGGTACACGACCGCCACCGCGCCTGCGCCTGGCCCGCGCAGGGCCTCGAGCACGGCGCGGGGTCCCGCGACGACGCGTTTCATGAGCCCGCCGCGCGCGCGATCTCCGCGACCACCGCCCTCGCGGCCGCCACCGGGTCGGCCGCCTCCCGGATGGGGCGGCCCACCACGAGCAGATCGGCACCCGCCCGGACGGCCTCGGTAGGCGTCGCTGCGCGTCGTTGGTCCCCGCGCGCGCTGCCTTCGGGCCGGATGCCGGGCACGACGAGGTGCATGGTGGGGCCGAGGGCCTGGCGGAGGGCTGCGCACTCGTGGGGTGAAGCCACCAGGCCGCCGAGGCCGGCATCATGGGCGAGGCGCGCCAGGCGTACGACGGCGCTCGGCGGTGGCCCTCCGAGACCGATCGCCGACAGATCCTGCTCGCCCAGGCTCGTGAGGACCGTGACCCCCAGCAGCTCGGTGCCGGAGCCCTCGGCCGCCCGTGCCGCTGCCTCGAGGGCCGCGGGGCCCGCCGAGGCATGAACCGTGAGGTAGCGTACGCCGAGCCGTGCCGCTGAGGCCACCGCACCTGCGGTGGTGTTCGGGATGTCGTGGAGCTTGAGGTCGAGGAAACAGGCGGCGCCGGCTGCGTGGACCAGGCGCACCGCGTCGGGGCCGACCGCCGTGAACAGCTCGAGCCCGACCTTGAACACGCCGACCTCCCCCCGCAGCGACTCGACCAGGGTGCGCGCACTGTCGAGGTCGCCGACGTCGAGCGGCAGGACGAGGCGTTGTCGGGGGTCGATCATGCGCTTCGCTGGGCGAGCTGGGGTGTCGCCGATGGACGCAAAGACAGGGACGAGCTCGGCGAGACCGACGCCCGAAGGCGTGGGCCTCGTGTCGATCCGCGGCTGCGGGCGCACCCGAGCCGAAGCTAGTCCCCTGGATCCGTGATTACTTGCATGGGGCGCCGAGCAATCGGCGTCGCTCGGGCTGTCGAATCGACGAAGGACATGCAGAGCATATTCGAGGAGATCGCGCGAAGCGCAGTCGGCGGCTCGAGCGGCGTCGAGGGCCGGTGAATTGTGTAAGGGATTACGGAGATAGGGGACTAGATGCCGTCTAGCCCGGCGAGCGGATCGTCGGAGATGCCGTGCATGGCAGAGCTGCCGCCCATCGACGACCCCCCGTGGTGACGCCGCACCACGCGGTGGTGAGACGCGGCGTGATCGGCTTCGTGGGCGGCGTGATCGGCTGCCGCGACCTCCGCAGCGTGGGCCTGCTGTGCGGCCGCTGCGGCCTTGGCGGCCGCTGCTGCCGCCTCCTCCCTCGCCGCCTCCTCGTGCTGCCGCGCGACCTGCGCCTGCTGCGCCGCCGCTGCTGCGAGCCGGGCGCGGTCGGCCGCCTGGTGCCGCGCCGACTCCAGCATAGGCGACACCACGCCGAACCAGGCGCCAGCGGCGCCACCGAGCAGAAGCACGACCACCGCGGCGATCACGCCGGGATGGATGCCCTTCTTCTCCTGGGCCTTGAGCGCCGCCATCTCGCGCTCGTGTTGAAGCAGTCGCTCGTGCTCGTTCGCGCGCGCCTGCGCTTCGGTCTCGAGCCGGACACGCAGCTGCGCCTCCTCGACCTGGCGGTGCTTGCGCTCCTCTTCGTCCTGCTTGGCGCGCTCCGCTGCGAGCCGGGCCTCTTCCTCGGCCCGTACACGGGCTTCCTCTGCTTCGCGGCGGCGCTGCTCTTCGGCCTGCTTGGCCTTCAGCGCCTCGTCTTCTCGCCGCTTGCGATCGTCGTCTTCGGTTTTGATGCGATCCTCTTCGAGGCTCATCAACTCCTTGAGGTTGAAGAGAACGGAGGATTCCTTCTGCTCGGACATCGGCGTGACTCTCCGTGGAGTTGGCTGCGTTCCAGCGGCGTGCACGAAGCTCGTGACCGAAGGCGCACCGAGCCCGCGTGCCTCAAGCAAGTTAGCAGGCGCTAGGCCGAGGTGTCAACGCGACCCTCTGAAACAAGCTGCGCATTTTTCCTTGGGTTTCGGCCCCTTGTGGCCGGTACGCGGGGATGCACACACCGGGCTCCACTGTCGGAACCGTGAGGGGGCCAGACCCTTGGGTCTTGGCGTGGTCGGAGGGCGATTCCGTCGCGGCCGGAACGAAAATCTGAAAGATAATTCGATAAATTCTGTCCGATAAAACCTTTTGAACCAATTATGATTATTTTCATTAATAATGATGATATGAATAATTATTAGAACCGGCGGCTATAAAGCTTTTATGGTATCAATATCGGTAATAAACTTATAAAAAGCTTCACAAATATTTTCTCGTGAGAATTTTCTGATGCTCTGCCTGGCATTTGATCCAAATTTTTCACGGAGATTTTCATCCTCCATCAGTTGTGTAAGTTTAGACTGAAACAGTATATAATCAAAAAGGGGTATCAGGAATCCGTTATGTCCGTCAATAATCATTTCGGAAGGGCCCGCTACACAGTCAAATGAAATTACCGGTAATCCTGCAGCCGATAGTTTCCCCTATTACATTGGGAAAACCCTCGGAACTTGAAGTAAAAGCAAAAATGGAGCTTCTCATATAAATTTCTTCAATATTGTCCTGTTTTCCTGTAAAAACAACTCTGTTCTCTACGTTAAGATTTTTAGTCAGTTTTCTCAAGGATTCCATATTATTCTGCTTCAGATGGTCATAACCCACAATTATTAATTTCCAATCAGGAAGACTCACCTTAGCAAACATTTCAATCAATTTATCCTGATGCTTTGTTTTTATTAAACGACCCACCATTAGGATATTTTTTTCTTTTGTAACAGGATATTTTTCAGTATTGAAATTTCTTATTGGATTGCCAATGACGGCTACATTATTATGCTTGTTTTGTGTAAGATATATCTCTTTTGCCTTTTCAGTCTGAAATATCAAGCCTTTAGCCTTAGGATAAAGCCAACGGCGCAGTGTATCGTGAACCCTGCCAAGACTTTTATCCGGCTGGCTCCGGTCAGACACAAATGCATGATATTTAAGACCATAGATTGAAAGCAGGAGGAAGTTATTCCAATATTCTCCAAAACTCAGAATGCTTTTTGGATTAATCTTTTTTATTGTTCCTCTCAGGTAACAAAGTGTTCTTAATGTATAAAACGTCCTCCACCTGTTATTGAACATGAAAGAAGGCTTATGAATTATGATATTTTCAGGTACCGGATAAAAGATCTCACTGGTAATGCCATAGAGAATTAAATGTTGTTCAATATCTCTCTGTGTGGCAAAGTATCCTGCAAGTTCAGACATTACCCTTTCCATCCCACCAGCCTGAAGTGATGGTATCACCAGACATAATTTCCTTTTTTCCATCAATAAGATCTATGCACTTTATCCACTCTACACTCTATGCTCTACGCTCTATGCTTTACGCTTTACGCTCTACGCTTTTAATAAGGTCCTCCACCATCCACCCGTAAGGGTTAAACTTTCCCTCATGCCATGTCATGTCTCTATCCCAGTATCCTGTACAGGCATCATATCCGGTCATGGCAAAACCATAACTTATTTCAACAATATAAGGTTTATCGTCAAGTGATACAAAGTCATACGTCATGCATTGGGCATATAATATTTCTGAAACCTCAAATGCCACACGAATTGTTTCATCATTAAAATTATCCTTTTCGTATAGGATGGTACCGCTTCCGGAAGCTCTGAAATCGTCTTTGCGTACCATTCTTTTAATGGCAAAGGCTTTGTTACCTATGACAATAACACGTATATCATGATCGTTTCCCGGGATAAAGTCCTGAAAGTAAATATACCCGATCTCCCTGCCAGCCACCCTGGCATACTCTGTTGTATGGACAAGACGAATAATCCCCTTCAATACATCCCACAAGGTTGTCTTCCCCAACCGGTATAACCGGTACCGTTCCTTCAGGTTGCTCCAGGCTTCGTATTGCAAAAATCCCCTGCCAAATGCCTTATTTATTAATCGTATTGCTTCTTTTTTTGATTTAACCAGCCTGACATTATCCGAACCGGCACCGTTACGCAATTTAAATACTTTTGGGTAACTGGTTTGACTCACCCATTCTATCGCCTCCTGCTTTGTATAGAAAACGTAAGCAGGTGCCAGGGGCGCACCAATAGCTTCGAGCAGATACTTCTGACCTACCTTATCATCAAAATGCCAGACTGTATTGAAATCAGGAAATACTTTTTTACCTGAAGCCTGTATCGAAAATAAGAGCTGCTTCGCAAACTTACTTGCTTTCGGGCTTTTATGATTGAAATGCCACATAAGAGAGTCACAGTCAGACAACTGCTGAATTATATCAGTGCTATAACAATCTACCAGCTTATATCTGATATCGTTAGCTTCACAATATGCTATCCAGCGCTCGCTGAAAAAACCCTTAGTCTCGTGTATGCCTATTATCATATTTACTGTCTAAGTATACTAAAGCCCATATCTCAAAAGATATAACGACCCATAAAGCTTCAAGCTCATTGTATCTGAGGCTTCGAACATCTGAAAGCCAACCTGAAATTAACTTATTATTGAACAATCCCCTTTCCCTTATCCCAGGTAATATTTTGTCATTCAGATATTCAGCAAATTTACTGTTCAAAAAGAACTCTCTCACCGGAATGCCAAATCCCATTTTATCACGGAAAGCAAAATCATTACCAAAAGTACCAGCTGTCATCTTCTTCAGCAGATATTTCTCAGTATTATATCCTTCCGGGCTTTTCCTCAAAAGCAGATACTTTTCCGGAATAGTAAATGAATTTTCAACAACCTCATTATCCAGAAACGGCACCCTGTTCTCTATTGAGTGTGCCATTGACATCTTGTCCTGCCTTATTAAAAGATCAGGTAAGAAGGAGTTCATTTCATATTTTACCTGCCTGTCTAATAATGATCCGGATAATCCTTTATATAAATATCTCCGGCTGTTTATTGCAGTCTCTTCCCTGAATCCCGATCTTAGTTTTTTCGCCAGAACTGGGGTTATGAACGCTGTTGCCATTACTGCCCTCTGTTCATGATCAAAATAATCTGCCATGTTTAAGGGATGTAAAAGGTTTTTCTTAATTTCATGCAGAAATCTTCTGCTCCGGAAAGGATAGCTGATATCATAAAATCTGCTGTAACCACCAAATACTTCATCAGCACCTTCGCCACTGAGCAGGACTGTGACATATTCCTTAGCAAGTTGGGATAATTTATAAATTGCAACAGTATTAGGATGATTTATAGGAGCTTCGAGATGCCAGGCAGCCCTCTCAATGTTATCAAGATAGTAATCGGAATCCAGAAGGAATTTATGTGAAGGTATTGCAGAGATGTTTCAGTACCCTGTCAATATATTTTTCTTCACTGAACCTCTGGTCATTGAATATGATCGAAACAGCCTCAAAGTTTCCTTTATCACTATTTCGGTTGGCCAGCCAGGTCACCAGTGAAGAGTCTATGCCGCCTGAAAGCTGGCAACCCAGCTTCACATCACTCATCAGCTGACTTTGAACACTTTTACTAAGCCATTGTTCAAGCTTCTCACCATAAGTACCAATATCACCTGAGACTACAGGAGAACGTGAATAATTATTCAGATCAAAATATCGCTTTATGACAAGACCATTATTTTGCCTAAATGAGAGATAATGGCCGGGGGTTAGTGATTGTATGTCTTTGAATAATGTACCATGGAGATTATTCCGGAAAAGAAGATATTCATCAAGCTGCTCTTCAAAAAGCATGAATCTGAAATTATCAATAAACCTGAAACTCTTCAGCTCTGATGAAAATGCGAATGTTTCCCCTGTTGAGATATAATACATGGGTTTTATACCAAACCTGTCACGGGCGATGAAAATCTCATTTTTCCCAAGGTCCACAACCACTATAGCAAACATACCATTCAAGTGGTTTAGCATTCCCTCAAATCCATACTTCAGATATAAGGCAAGCACTATTTCGGTGTCTGTTGTACTTTTAAACTGATAGCCCCACGCTTCCAGCTCAGGTCTGTAATCAAAGGCATTATAGATCTCACCATTCAATGTCAGCAGAACTTTGTTATCGGGGCTTGCCATTGGCTGGTGGCCGTTCGATGACAGATCAAGTATACTTAGGCGGTTGAATCCAAGCATTCCCTCAAAATTGCTTTCCACTCCACCTGGCTTGCTGATCGACATTTCGATTGAAGTTCCTGATCTGAGACTGAATGCCCTGATACCCGAATCGTCAGGACCACGGTGCTTTCTGGACTTTCAGCATTGAAATAATGCATGATGTATCCTTTATTGGTTTTCAGTCGATGTTTATATATCCCGCTATGCCACACATATTGAGAAGTGTTTTAAGCGTAGAGCGTAAAGCATAAAGCGTAGAGCGTTAAAGCGTAAAGCATAGAGCATAGAGCATCGGGCTTAGAGCGTAAAGGGCAGATCGTTGAAAAGGTATTAATTAAGAACACCACTTTGCCGGATTGTTGATCATGGATATCAGCATTTTACGGACCTCTAAATATTCGCTCATCAATCTGGCATGATCCCCATCAATAATATATTTGCAGTCTTTTGAGAAATCAAGCCAGACCTCCGTTTCATTTTCTTCACCTAATGGGTCTGTAAGTTTGTTGCCAAAGGCTTTTTCATACCTTCTCTTTGCCCATGATTCAGCCAGGCATGAAGTCACAGATCTTGAAGATCTTCTGATCTGGTCTGTCCTGATGAATATTTCTCCTCTTTCAGGGAAACTTTACAGATTTCAGATCTTTCCATTGCCAGCTTGTATGCCTTTTTATAAACAATTAAATCTCTATAGCTCTCAATTTTACTCATTTTCTATCTTCTAAGGCTCTCTTCTTTACGTTTTTTGCTTTACGTCAACGCTCATACCTATATGGCGAATTAGTAATTTTGACCTGAAAACAATAACATGGACAGACTTGCCCCTGATAGCTCGCTTCCCTACCCTGCTCCGCCATGAAGGATCTGCTGATACTCCTCGCCATCTACTGACCACTGATCGCCAAGCTCCTGGGACCTGGTGGCGCGAAGACCATCGTCGCCGACAGCCTGCTCATGAAGCAGCAGCTCCTGATAATGAATCGCGCCCGGCGGCGCGCACCCAATCTCTCGGCACTGGACCGATTCCTGCTCGGGTTTCTGGTCACTGTTTCTCAACCCACGCCATATCCAGCGGGCTGCCGTGATTATCCGGCCTTCGACGCTGCTGAAATTCCACCGACCTGCTCAAGCAGCGCAAGTACCGACTGCTGTATTCATGCTGACCGCAAAGGCAAGCCCGGCCCAAAGGGTCCTTCCCCCGAACTCATCCAGGCCATTGTCGAACTAAAACGGCGCAACCCACGCTTCGGCTGCCCACGGATCGCACAGCAGATCAATAAGGCGTTTGGCACCGATATTGATAAAGATATCGTACGGCGTGTCCTTGCCAACCATTACCGGCCAGATCCCGGTGGCGGCGGGCCGTCGTGGCTGACCTTCCTCGGGCACACCAAGGACAGCCTCTGGAGTATTGACCTGTTCCGCTGCGAATCCATCTTGTTAAAGAGCCACTGGGTACTTGTGGTTATGGATCAGTTCACGCGCCGCATCATTGGATTTGGTGTCCATGCCGGCGATGTCGATGGGATCGCCCTCTGCCGCATGTTTAACGCAGCTATCTCTTCCAAAGGTGTTCCGAAATATCTCAGTTCTGATAATGATCCGCTCTTCCTGTATCACCAGTGGCAAGCAAATCTGAGGATACTGGGCGCAGACGAAGTCAAGACAATCCCGTATACGCCTCTATCGCATCCCTTTGTCGAACGGCTGATCGGAACCCTTCGTCGAGAATTTCTTGACCAGACGCTCTTCTGGAATGCCAGTGACCTGGAGCGAAAACTGGAAAAGTTTCGCCAGTATTACAACGCTCACCGTGTACACACAGCTCTCGATGGCAATACACCATCAGAAACCTCCGGCGAAACCTGTTATGCGCTGCGCCGCTCTCAACCAATACCGGTGGAAATCTCATTGCCATGGGCTTTTCCAACTACCCCCGCTGCCGCCTGAACATCAATTCGCCACACACAGCCGCCC
>CAWHLB010000031.1:0-154721 GCA_963830115.1 uncultured delta proteobacterium | reverse complement strand
CCCGACCACGGCCAGTGGTGGTACCGGCTCGGGCGTCTGCAGACCGACGCGGGCGATCGCGCCTCGGCCGCCACCTCCCTCGCGCGCGCGACGGTTTTGGGCGAGGCGGCGAGCCCGCACCCCGGGTGGCTCCCCGACGCCCATCGTCTCCTGGCGGACGCGCTGCGCCACAAGGGGGAGCGCGCCGATGCCATCGAGCACTATCAACGCTACCTCGAGATCGCTCCGCCCGACGCCATCGACCGCAACGACGTGCGCCGCACGTTGCTCGACCTGGGCGCCGCCCCGCCCTGAGGTCGGGCACCGCGGCGATCCGGCTCCTCGGCTCTCGGGTCGAGCTGCCGTGAGCCTCGTTCAGCTCACACGGGACACACCGGCGTGTCCCGCCGGACGCTCCCGGCGTCGTGCGATCCTTCAGTTTCCACGGCGACGGGCGCGAAACGACGAAGGCACGGTCATTGCGTCGGTGGGAGTACAGATGGAGGTGATCGTGCTCGTCCTCGCCCTCGCCCTCGCGCCCCTCGCTGTCTCGGTGCTCGTATTCGCGGCGACCTTGGCCCTGACACCCGCCCGGCGGCCCGGGTCGTCCCCCACGTCCGGCACCTTGGCGCTCTAACGTCAGTCACGCGGCGAGACGGAGGTGTCAGATGCCGGCGCGCGAAAGCACGCGCTTGGCCTCACGTCGCGCCGCGGCGCGCACCCGCTCGGCGTCGAGCGTGCGTAGCTCACCGCCCTGCACGACGATCCGTCCGTCGATGACCACGTGCGTGACGTCGGACGCCGTGCAGGCGTAGACGAGCCGCTCGACCGCGTCGCCGGCCGGCTCGGCGTGGAGCGCGTCGATGCGCACCACCGTCAAGTCCGCCCGCTTGCCGGGGACGATCGAGCCGATCTCGTCACTCCGCCCGAGGACGCGGGCGCCGTCGATCGTCGCCATGGCGAGCGCTTCCATCGCGGTGAGGGCGGCCGCGTCGCCCATCCGCACCTTGGCGAGGAGCGCCGCCTCCCGAAGCTCGGTGAACGGGTCCATGCGGTTGTTGCACGGCGCGCCGTCGGCCCCGAGCCCGACCACGATGCCTGCCCGTTGCATGCGGGGCACCTGGGCGATGCCGCTCGCGAGCTTGAGGTTGGCGCTCGGGCAGTGCACGACGCGCGTCCCGAGACGAGCCATCCGCCGCATCTCGGCGGCTCCGAGCTGCACGCCGTGGGCGAGCACGGCCCGCGGTCCGGCGATGCCATGGGCCTCGAGCTCCGCCACGTCGTCTCGCCCACGCGCCTCGCGCACCGCGGCCCGTTCCTCCGCGTGCTCGGCGGCGTGGGTGTGCACCAGCGTGTCGTGGGCCTCGGCCGCCTCGGCCGTGGAGCGAAGCAGGCGCGCGCTGCAGGAGAGCACGAAGCGCGGTGCGAAGGCATAGCGCAGGCGCCCCTCCTCGGCTCCGTGCCAGCGCCCGAGCAAACGCTCGCTCTCGCGTAGGCTCGCCTTTGTCGTCTCGCGCAGGCCGTGTGGCACGCCCTCGCCCACGTCCATCATCGCCTTGCCGCTCGCGCCGCGGATGCCCGACTCGCGCATCGCCTCGAAGACCGCATCGTGGTGGTGGACGGTGCCCATGTCGAGAATCGTGGTCGTGCCCGCGCGGATCATCTCCGCCAGGCCGAGGCGCGCGCTCGCGCCGAGCGATCGCGCGTCGTGGGCCGCTTCGAGCGGCCAGATGCGCTCGCGCAGCCAGCGGAGCAGCGGCAGGTCGTCCGCGGTCCCGCGGAACAGGGCCTGACACAGGTGGACGTGGGCTTGTACGAAGCCCGGGATCACCGCGCAGCCCTTTGCGTCGAGCACGCGCGCGGGGCCCGCCTGCTTCTTCGCGCGTGGGCCGACCGCGACGATGTCGCGTCCCCGCACGAGCACATCCCCGCGCACGACGGTGCGCGCCTCGTCCATCGTGACCACGGTTCCGCCGAGGACGAGCAGGTCGTGCACGTCAGTCTCCCAGGTTCGCCGGGCCGAAGGCCAGCGGCAACAGCTCGGCCACGCTCGTGTCGAGCACTGCGCCTTCGGGCGTGTAAGAGCGTACGGAAAAGCTCGGCGGAAACTCCGACAGCACCTGCCGGCACATGCCGCAGGGCGAGGCGGGCGTCGGCCCGGGCGCGACCACCACCAGGGCGGCGAAGCGTTGCACGCCTGCCACGATCGCGGCGGCCAGGGCGCTGCGCTCGGCACAGAGGCTCAGACCGTAGCTCGCGTTCTCCACGTTGGCCCCGCGAAAGACCCGACCGTCGTCGGCGAGCAGGGCGGCGCCTACGGCGAACCCCGAGTAGGGGGCGTAGGCGCGCTCCCGTGCTTCGGTCGCGGCCGCCCTCAGCGCATCCCAGTCGACGGTGTCGCTCAAGGGTTCGTGCCCCTCATGCGAGTCGCCCGAGCACGCCGCGCAAGAGCGAGATGAAGCGCTCGCGCACGCGGTCGGCCACCTCCTGCACCTCGGCATGGCTGAGCACCTCGCCCGACAGCCCCGCGCCCAGGTTGGTGATGCACGACAGGCCGAGCACGCGCGCCCCCATGTGACGCGCCGCGATGGTCTCGAGCACCGTGCTCATCCCGACCGCGTGGGCGCCGAGCGTGCGCAGCATCCGGATCTCGGCCGGCGTCTCGTAGCTCGGCCCGAGCATGCCCGCGTACACGCCGCGCTCGAGCGAGAAACCGAGCGCGCCGGCCGCCTCGTGGGCGAGGCCCCGGAGCTCCGCGTCGTAGGCCACCGTCATGTCGACGAAGCGTGGCCCGAGCGCCTCGTCGTTGGAACCGACGAGGCAGTTGTGGCCGGTGAGGTTCAGGTGGTCGTCGATCACCATCAGGTCACCCGGCGTGAAGCCGTCTCCGATGCCGCCAGCCGCGTTGGTGAGCACGACCGAGTGCGCGCCGAGCCGCACCATCAGCCGCGTGCCGAACACCACGTCGTCGACCGGGTGGCCTTCGTAGAGGTGAACCCGCCCCTGCATGGCTACCACCGGGACTCCCTCGGCGCGGCCGAGCACCAAATTGCCCTGCATGCCCCGCGACGCGCGAGACGGGCATTCCGTCGATCGTCGCGTAGGGGATGACGACCCGGTCGTCGAGGGTGTCTGCGAAGGCGCCGAGCCCCGACCCGAGGACCAACGCCACGGCGGGCTCGAGGTCGCTTGCGCGGCGCACCTCGGCGACGGCGGCATCGAGGCGCGGTGCTCTCCGAGTTTCCGACATCCCCGCAAAGAGATGGGGCCGCGGGCGAAATGTCAACTCTCCGGCGGCTCGCAACGGGAGGGGAACGGGCGGGGCCTGGGGGACGGGGCCGAACCTCCGGCACGTCGTGTTGTCCCACCCTGTCGGACGGCAGGTGCCGGGGTTCGGTGCTATTGTGGGAAAGGCGATGAACGTGGATCGGTCTGCATGGCGACTGCTACCGGGGGAACGCGTCCTGTGGCAGGGCCAGCCGACACCCGGCGTCCCCCGGGACCGCCGGTGGCTCGCCGCTCCCCTCTTGATCTTCGCCTTCGCCGCCGTATCGGCCCTGTTCGCCGGCCTCCTCGCCGCGGCCCACCTGCCGGGTGGGCACCAGACCGGCGCCCTCTCCGCCATGATGGCCCTCTTCGGCGTCTCGGTGCTCGTCGCGCCCCACTACCTTCTCGACGGCTGCGCCTATTTGGTCACCGACCGCCGCATCCTCTGGCGTCGCGGCCGGTTGCAGCGCCAGATCGATCGCCTCGGCATCACCTTCGGTCGCATCCGCTGGCATCCCAGCGCGCCCGGCGTCGGCCACCTCGAGCTCGTGCGGGCCGTGCCCTTCGGCCCGCTCGCACGCAAGCAACGCCTCCTCTTGCGCGATCTGGAAGCGCCGGACGTGGTCTTCGCGATCATTCGCGGTGTGCGGCCGAGCGACCACGCGGGCGACCCGGACGTACCCCTCGCCGAGCGCCTCGACCCGGGCGAGCAGGTCATCTGGGGCGACCACCCGGAGGGCTCGCTGCTCGGCTGGCGCGAGCTGGCCACCGGCTGCTCCGGGGCCGCGGTGCTCGTACTCGGCCTGCTCTACGGCCAGCGCACCGCCGCGATCCTGCTGGGGCTCGAGGAGGTCGGCCTGGAGGTGCGATCCTGGGTGTGGGTCTTCTTCTTCCTCGCCATCGGCCTCACCTGGGCGATCCTGGTGGCTGTCGGCGTCGCGCTCCTATGGCACGGCATCTGGCGCGCGCGGGGTCTGGGCCGAGCCACCGAGTATGTGCTGACCGATCGGCGTCTGCTCATCCGCAGGGGTCGCACCGAGCCTCTCCGTCGACCGGCGTCGCATCGTGGACGTGGCCGAGACGAAGGCGCGCATTGGTGGGTTGCATCACCTCTTCCTCGTGCTCGACGCCCCCCAGTCCCGGGCCCTGGCCGACAGCGGCGCCCTCGGGACGGTGCTCCCATCTCGCGACTCGGTGCCGCCCGTCCTCTACGACCTGCGCGACGTGGACCGCATCAAGGACCTGATCCTGGCCCGCAGCTCGCGCCCGAGCCTGCCGCCGCTGCCGGACCCGGCCTGAGAACGCGAGGGGCTCCGGGGCGGCCCCGTTGAATGGAGTCGAACCAGCCCCCGTCCATCGGGGGGTCACCCTTCGGCACGGTGTCGAAGGACGTTGACGCGTCCCGGCGGCGACCTCTAGCATCCGGCGCGTGGCGGGTGACGAGCCCCGTGAGGGGGCGCGGTCTTGGTTGCTTGGGCAATCGCCAAGGAGGCGGTCGTATGATCTCGAAGGATCTCGTTCTCAAGGGCTCTCTTGTCCTCTCGGCCTTTTTGGCCGTGGCCGGGTGCCGGCTTCAGGCGCACGGATTCATCGAGCCACCACCGCCGGTGACGGTGCAAGCGCAGGTCTCGGCGCCTCCCCCGCCGACCGCCACGGTGCAGGTCACCGCGCCCCAGCCGCAGGTGGCCACCGGCGTGTCGGTCGTCACCACGAGCTGCACCCAGGGCGCGCCCGAGGTGTGCAACGGTCTCGACGACGACTGCGACGGTCAGATCGATGAGGGCTGCGGGTACTCGTCCGGCAACATTCAGATCACGCTTGCCTGGAACACGGGCGCCGACCTCGACCTGTACGTCACGGATCCCGCGGGCGAGACGATCAGCTACTCCCACACCCACTCGGCCTCGGGTGGCACCCTCGACCACGACGCGCGTGGCCAGTGCCGCCCCAACGACCAGAACAACCACATCGAGAACACCTACTGGAACGCCCAGCAGCACCCGCCGAGCGGGACGTACCAGGTGGCGGTCCACTACTGGGGTGAGTGCAACAGCAACGCGGGTCCGACGACTGCGACGCTGTCCATCTCGGTCGGTGGCCGCGTGATCGGTGCCTACAACTACACCCTGGCCCCGTCGCAGCGCGTCACCATCGCGAGCTTCAACATCCCCTGAAGTCGCGGGGATGGATCCTGAGCAGGGCGGTCCGGTTGGGCCGCCCTGCGCAATTTCGGGGCGGCTCTGGCTCGCGCCCGACCCCCATCCGTGGTACCTCCAGGGCCTCTTGCCCTTCGAGGTGGCCTCGGGGAGGGTCGCGGGGCTCGTGTGGTCGGCGCTGCTGCGGTTTGGCTACGCGCCCCTCGACGCGTGGAGTCCGGGCGCCGGGTCCGGTCCCCGTGGCGCTCCGGTGAGGAGGGGGGGTCGTGGGAAGCTCACGACCGAAGTCGCATTGTCGGGGAAGCCCTTCCAAGCTCCGAGCGTATTCACGGGTCGATGATCATGGACGCACACCTCACGTTGACCGACGGCCAAAAGCCATCCTACCCTGAGCCGCCCATCCACGGGCTGGCACTGTCCGACATGAAGGCCTGTCCGCTCTGTCGCATCGCGCTCGCGGCCTCGGAGCCCACCTGTCCGCGAGACGGGCGCGAGGGCGTCGAGGTCTCTCTCGACCCGATTCCGCCCGAGCTGTCGAATCGGTTCCGGGTCGTGCAGCCCTTTGCCGCCGGCGACACCGGCAGCCTCTACGTCGTCGACGACCAGCAGACCGGTCGGCGGGGCCTCCTCAAGCTGATGCGCTCCGAGGTCCTGGCCAACGTGGCCGAGCGCCAGCGCCTCAAGCGTGAGCTGGTCAAGCAGGCGACCCTGAGCAACCCGACGCTCGCCCTGCCCATCGTGACCGGGGAGGCGGGCGGTGTCCTCTGGCTCATGCGCGACTGCGTCGAGGGCGTCTCGCTCCGGGTGAAGCTCGAGAGCGGCGGCCCCTTGGCCGTGCCGCAGGCGCTGGCCGTGGCGGCCCAGCTCGCCACCGCCCTCGACGAGCTACACCGGGCGGGCCTGCTGCATCGGGACCTCCAGCCCGGGCACGTGCTGTTGCAGCCCCGGGCCTCGGGGGTGCCGCGTGTCGTGGTCATCGACGCCGGCCTCGCGGGCCGGATCCCTTCGGAGTCGGTCTTCGAGGTGCTGGGGACCGCTGCCTACGTGTCGCCGGAGCAGGCCACCGGCAAGCTCGTCAGCTTCCGGAGTGACCTCTACGCCCTCGGCTGCGTTCTCTACGAGATGCTGACGGGGCGCACGCCCTTCGACGGGGACGCGGCGGCCCAGCTCGAGGCCCACGCCCAAAAGCCGACGCCGGGGTCGCCGCCCATGCTGCCCGGTGGCGTAGGGGAGCTGCTCACGTCTCTTTTGGCGAAGGACCCGCGGGAGCGTCCTTTCTCGGCACAACAAGTGAAGCGTGCCCTCGAGCCCTTCGTTCCCGAGGACGCGCTGGACGAGCCGGTCGGGCTCCAGACTTCCGCGAGCGTGCTCGCGGCGGGCGTCGCCCCAGCCTCGGGGCGGCCGGTCCGAAGCGCAAAGGCCACGGTGCTCGGCATGCCAGCTGCTCGCCTTCCCTCCAGTAAGCCACCTCCGCCGCCCCCCGATCCTTCACCGTCCTTCGTGGCGACCGCTCCGAGAAAGCCGCCGCCCCCGCCGTCGTCGAGGCCTCCGGCGCCTCCGGCCCCGGCGTCCCGGCGAGCGGACAGTACGCAGGAGCTCGATGCCCTCGACATCATCGATGCGTCGGTGATTCCGAAAGCCGAAGCCGAGGCGAAGCAGGCCAAGGCGACGGCCGGCCCTGCGAAGCCCAAGAACCCGAATCCCACGCAGGAGGCTCGACGCCCTCGACATTCTCGAGGAAGGAACGGCTGCCATGACGGCTCCGTCGGTCGCGGCCGCCCAGGTCCAGCCATCGACCGGAGCGTCGGAGGCCTCGGCCACGGCAGGACCAGCGGCCGCAGCCGCCCCGCTTGCGGACCTGGACTACGACGACCTGGCAGAGACGATTGCGCGGAGCTCGCCGGCCGCTTTGGCCGGGATGGAGCCGCAGATTGGGGCACCGACGAGCCCGGGAGAGCTGGGCGCTCCCAATCCCTTCGCCCTGACCGCCGAGTTGGAGCAGGTGGCAGGGCCCGGGGCGATGCCGGGGCAGCCCGCCGCGATGCAGCCGCCGGTGCAAGGGTGGGCCGAGGCCGCGTCGCCGGTGCAAGCAGGCGCCCTGGCCGAGCAGGGCGCGACGCCGTCAGCCGGCGGCCTCGCACCGATCCCGGCGCAGGCCGGCGTGGTGCCGCCGGCGACGTACGCCCGCACCTATCCCGCGCTCGACGAGGTGAGCGGCAAGCGCCGGACGGGTCTTCTCATCGCGGCCATCGTCGGCGTGCTCCTCTTTGGCCTGGTCGTCGTGGGCGGTGGTGCGTTCTGGCTCTTCGCCGGCGGGGGGATGCAGATGCTGGCCAGCTCGGGGGCTCCGAGTGGCACGACCACGGGTCAGCCGCCCGCAGCCCAACCGACCATCCCCCTCGCGCCGGCGCCTTCGGTGCGGGTCGCTCCCGAAGCGCACGCGGCGCCTCCGGTGCCGACCCCGGCCCCGGTCCAACCGCAGGCCCCGCCCGCGGCACCCCAGGACATGGCTGCGGCCCCCACGGAGCCCACCCCGGCGCCGGCCCCCGTCGAGCCGGTTCACGCCGAGCCGGTCCACACCGAGCCGGCCACGCCGCACGCGGCGCCGCCGCCCAAGACCCATACCGCCCACGCCCACGGCACGTCCGGCGTTCATCACGAGGCGACGAGCCGTCCGCGCCATCCGGTGCAGGCCGCCGCTCCGTCGCCGCCTCCGCCGGCGCCCGCCGCTGACTCCGGCCAGTCCCAGGCGGTCCGCGCCCAGGCCCTCGCGGCGTTCCGCCGTCACGACTTCCGCCAGGCGGCGGCCCTCTACCAGCGGGCCACGGTGCTCAATCCGCGGCACGCGGGCTCCTTCGCGGGCCTCGCGGCCTCCCTGCTACAGCTCGGCAATGTTCCCGGCGCGGTCAGCGCCTATCGCCGCGCGATCCAGCTCAACCCGCACAGTTCCGGCTTCTACGCTGCCCTCGGCCGTGCCTACATGATGGAGCACAACCGGGCGGGCGCTGTGCAGGCCTACCAGCGCGCCGTCGTGCTCGACCCGCACAACGGGGCAGCGCAGGCGGCCCTCCGTCAGCTGCGCTGACGTGAGCGGGGGCTGGGCCGGTCGGCGGCTCAGCCCGGCGCGGGCGGCAGCACGCCGCGGTCGCGGGCGAGGGGCACCATGCGCCGCCCGATGGCCGTCAGGGCCGCTGGCGCGTCGTCCGCGGACACTTCGAGTGTGAGGACGTCGCCGTTTTCACCGGGACGCACCAGGGCCCGGCCCGCCACCCCGGCCTCGAGGAGCGCTGCCTCCACGCGCATCCAGATGGCCACCCCCTCCTCGGTGCGGGGCTCGCACGGCACCCCGAGGGCACGGGCTGCCTCTTCGGCCAAGCCGCGCGCGGTCGTCGCATCGAATCTCGAGGATCTGCTCGGCGAAGGCGTCGAACCCCGTGATGCTGCGCCCGCGCCACAGGGCGAGGAGCACCGCCTCGCAGAGCGCGCGGCCGAGCTCGGCCCGCGCAGCCGGAATCCTCTGCCTGGCGATCGCGGGCGGCCACGATCTGGGCCACGCGGGCGTCGTGGACACGGCGCGCGTCGCGGTTGGCGACCCCCGGGACGAGGGCCGAGGTCCGCGGGTCGCGCAGCCGTGGTCTGCGGGGGCGACGGAGAGCCCGATCGTCGCCTCGGGCAAAGGCCTCCAGGTCGGCCGGCAGGCGTTTGCGCTCACTGCGTGGGCGTCGAACGACGCCGGCCGGCGGCGGTGCACCCGACCGATCCTTGCGGGACTTGGCCATCGCTGCGGCGGTATAGCGGTTCGGTGGGCGGTGGTCGAGGACGGGGACGCGATGGGGAGCACGGTGCGGCGCCCGGGCCGGCTCGGGCCTCGCTTTCCCCTTGCGGCTCGGACGAATCCGCGTAGACTGCCGGCCCTTCACGACAAACGGGTGCGGACATGTACGCTGTCATCAAGACCGGTGGGAAGCAGTATCGGGTGAGCGAAGGCGACACCCTGCGGGTCGAGAAGCTCACCGGCGCCGTGGGTTCGACCATCGAGCTGACCGATGTGCTGATGATCGGCGGCGACAAGGTGTCCGTCGGCAAGCCCACGGTGAAGGGGGCGAAGGTCGTCGGCGAGATCGTGGCGCAGGACCGCGCCAAGAAGATCATCGTCTTCAAGATGAAGCGACGGAAGAACTACCGCCGCAAGGCGGGCCACCGTCAGCCCTACACGGAGCTGAAGATCACCGGCATCCAGGCCTGAGCACCTCGTCAGGGAAGTGGGAGCGATCCGATGGCACACAAGAAGGGACAGGGCTCCAGCCGCAACGGGCGGGACTCGGGCGCGCAGTACCGAGGCGTGAAGGTCTTCGGCGGGCAGGAGGTGAGCGCTGGCAGCATCCTCGTGCGCCAGGTCGGTTCCTCGTTCCACGCCGGGGCAAACGTCGGCGTCGGCAAGGACTTCACGCTCTGGGCGCGGATCGACGGCGTGGTGAAGTACGAGCGCAAGGGGCGGGACAGGAAGCGTGTGGCGGTGTACGCGGCGGGGGACCCGCGGCTCTCGTAGGGTTGGTTCGCTCGGACGTTGTTCTGACCGCCCGCCCTCATTCGTAGTCCTCCCGGGGAAGCTCCCCCTCGGCGCTCCGCTTCGCTCGCGAGCTGTTCGCGGGGCGTTCGTATCCTGTCAGCTCGCCCTCGCGGGAAGCGCAACACGAGCCCCACCCACCGCCGTTCGCGTCCCGACGGGCGCGCTCGTCGTTCGCACGCCTGCGGGCGAGGGTCGACGCTTGTTCGTGCTCGTGCGGTGACGTGGAACCGAGATCGCTCGAACCTCTCCGGCCCGTCGACGTTGACGGTTGCCGGTGGAGTCGACAGTGTAGGTAGGCGGCTCGCGCCCCCCGCGGGCGCGTGGACGGCGGCTCGATGACGATACCCCTCGGTCCCTTCGAGCTCGATTCGCTGCTGGCGCGCGGCGGCATGGGCGAGGTGTGGCGCGGTCGCCATCGCGGGCAGGGAGTGCCGGTCGCCGTGAAGGTCGTCACGAGCGACTTCGCCCGTGAAGCGCGCTTCTACGAATCCTTCCGCCACGAGGTGCAGGCGGTGGCGCGGCTCGACCACCCACGCATCGTCGTGGTCTTCGACTACGGCACCCTGCCGGCTGAGGCCTCGACCACTTCGGCGGGCGCCCTGGTCGCTCGCAGCCCCTACATCGTCATGGAGCTCGTGGCGGGCGGTTCCCTCGACGATGCCCCACCCGTCTCGAGCTTCCGTGCCCTCCGCGGCCTCCTGCTGTCGCTGCTCGACGCCCTCGCCCACGCCCACGCCCGTGGCGTCATCCACCGCGACCTCAAGCCCGGCAACGTGCTGCTCGATCCCGCTCCGTCGGGCGCGCCTCGCATCAAGCTCACCGACTTCGGTGTGGCCCACGCGACCGACCGCCAGACCGCGAGCCGACGCGCCAAGGAGACCTCCGGTGTCACCGAGGACCCGAGCGGCACGCCGTACTACATGGCGCCCGAGCAGATCTACGGCCGCTGGCGTGACTACGGCCCGTGGACCGATCTCTACGCCCTCGGCATTCTGGCCTACGAGCTCGCCTGCGGCCGTTTGCCCTTCGAGGCCGACACGATGGTCGCCATCTTCTTCATGCACCTCGAGAGGCCGCTGCCGCCGCTCTGCCCGCGCTTCCCGGTGCCCGACGGGTTCGAGGCGTGGCTGCACCGCCTGACCCAGAAGGCGCCCCGGAAACGCTTTCGCTTCGCCGCCGATGCGGCCTGGGGGCTCGCCCAGTTGCCGAACGTGGAAGGGGACGAGACGGCGGAGGGATCGTTGGCGGCAGGCGCTTCGCCCCCCCTGACCCCGGTCGCGCTCGCTCCGATGGCGGTCGGGGCGGGCCGCACCCTCACCGGAATGGCGCCCGCGCCGGCGACCGGCTCGCCACAGCTCCTGGTCGTTCCCGACGAGGCCGCGCCGCCCGAGACCAGGCCGCGGCTCGAGCTCATCGTGGACGACGGGGACGACGGGGACGACGAAGGCAGCCGTCCGGCCGCGCCCGCGTCTCCGTTCGCGGCGGAGGTGCCGCCCCAGCCACCCGGCTGGCGGAGCAGCGCCGACACGGCCGCGTCCATGCGCCTCGCCGGCGCTGGCCTCGGGCTCTACTCCCTGCGCACGGTGCCCATGGTCGACCGGGCCACGACACGGGATGCGATGTGGGAAGCCTTACACGAGGTCCGGCGGGGTGCCGGGGCGCGCGTGGTCACGCTGCGCGGCGGAGCGGGTCACGGCAAGAGCCGCCTCGCCCAGTGGCTCGGCGAGCGGGCCCACGAGGTCGGTGCTGCGCAGGTGCTCGCGACCCACCACGAGCAGGTGCCGGGTCCGGGCCACGGCCTGCCGCGATTGGTGGCCGCTCACTACCGCGTGGTGGGCCTGCCCACCACGCCCTTGCTCGAGCGGCTCGAGCAGGAGCTCCGGCTCGAGGGCGTGGACCACGATTACGAGTGGCGCGCGCTCGCGGGTCTCGTGTCGGGCGAGGGGCCGGAGCGTGGCAAGGCCGAGGGGGCCCGGCCGAGGCAGGCGTCCCTCGTGTCGACGACGCCCGCCGAGCGGAACGTGCTGCTCACGCGCATGCTGCATCGTGCGGCTGCGGACCGGCCCGCCATCGTGTGGATCGACGACGTGCAGTGGGGCGGCGAGAGCCTCGCCCTCGTCGAGCACGTCCTTTCGGAGGCGCCGGACCTGCCGTGTCTCTTCCTCCTGACCGCGCGCGACGAGCTGCTCGAGGACCGCCCCGCCGAGCGCAAGCGGCTCGACCTGCTCGCGGCCGATGCGCGCGCGCGTACGGCGCGCATCGGTGCGCTCGGCCACGAGGACACGGCCACCCTGATCGAGCGATTGCTCGGGCTGAGCGGCGACCTGGCGCGGAGGGTGGAGCGGCGCGTGGAAGGCAACCCCCTGTTCGCGGTGCAGCTCGTCGGCGACTGGGTCGAGCGGGGCGTGCTGGTCGCCGGACCGGAGGGGTTCGTCCTGCGCCCGGGCGAACGAGGCGACCTGCCAGACGACCTGCACGCGGTGTGGCTCGGGCGCGTCGAGCAGGCGCTCCGGGGGCGGCCGGTCGAGATGCGCGCGTTGCTCGAGCTCGCCGCCGTGCTCGGCCTCTCGGTGGATGCCCAGGAGTTCGCCGACGCCTGCGCCGCCCTGGGCGCGCGCTTCCCGGACGACTTGCTCGAGCCCCTGCTCTTGCACCGGCTGGTCGTGCCCGGCGAGGCGGGCTGGTCCTTCGCCCACGGCATGCTCCGCGAGAGCCTGGAGCGCTCGGCGCGCGACGAGGGTAGGGCCGCGGCGCTCCACGACGCCTGCGCGCGGATGCTCGGCCTGCGCGAAGGGCAACGCGGCGTGGCGGAGCGGCTCGCCCATCACCTCGCCGAAGCGGGGCAGCGCGAGGCGGCCATCGAGCCCTTTCTCGTGGCCGCGCGCGAGCGGCTCGGCGGGAGCCAGTTCGAACAGGCCTTCGCGCTGCTCGATCGGCGCGACCGGCTCCTCGGCGAGCTCGGCGTGCCCGAGAGCGATCCGCGCGCGCTCGACGGGGCGGTCGTGCGGGCGAACGTGCACCGATTGCACTGGGAGTTCGACGAGGCCGAACGGTGTGCGAGCCGCGCCCTCGATGTGGCGACGCAGGCGGGCTATCTGCGCGGGCGCGCCGAGGCGATCGTCATGCTCGCGCACTGCGCGCGCCAGCGCGGTGACCTCGAGCTCGCCATGGACCGCAACCGGCAGGCGTTCGGGCTCTTCGAGCGGCTCGACGACATGGACGGAAGGGCGCGGATGCTGCTCGCGATGGGGCTGGTGGCACAACAGGAAGGCGACCTGGATCGGTCCGTCGAGATGTGCGAACGCGCGCGGTCGCTCTTTGCCATTGCGGACAACGCCCTCGTGGAAGCGAATTGCGTGCTGGCGCTCGGACACGTCCACCGGCAGCGTCGGAGTCACGATGCGGCAAGGGCATACTACGAGAGCGCACGGGTGATGTTCGATCGACTCGGGAATCAGGCCAGCGTTGGACACTGTGTAAACGGGCTCGCGGAGGTCGCTCGCTACCAGGGAGACCTGGCCGCCGCCGAGGCGGGCTACCGCGAGGCGCTCGCCATCCAAACGGCCGTCGGGTCCAAGTCCGCCTTCATCCCGCGGCTCAACCTGGGGTTGGTCCTGACGCAGCGGGGCGAGTACGAAGCCGCGCGGGAGCTGCTCGAGGCCGGTCTACCCGTGCTCGAGCGCGCCGGGCAGCGCGGGTTCCTCGCCTTCCTGCACGTCAGCCTCCTGCCCTGCGCGGCCCACGCGGCCGACCGGAACGCGTGGGACAGCCACTACGCCCAGGCCCATGCGCTGCTCGCGGAGACGAAGATGGTCGACACCGACATCGCGGCGTCGGCCGAGCTCGCGGGCGACCTACAGCAGGCCGCCGGAGATGCCGAGCGCGCGCGGCAGGCCTGGGCGATCGCGCGGGCGCAGTGGGAGTCGCTCGGTGACGAGGCGCGCGTCGCTGTCCTCGACGCGCGCCTCGGCGAACCGGGCTGATCAGGGCAGAGCCGCGCTGACGGCGGCCGATGCATCGCTGCTCGCGGCGGAGCAGTCGAGCAGGTAGCGGCGCAGGGTCCCGTAGTCCGTCGGCGCGAGGGCCGCCGACCCGGCGAACGCGGCGTCGAGGGCCGGCTGCACCCGCGTGAGGAAGATCTGCATCATCTCGAGGTCGCTCACGGCGGGCGAGCCGAAAGCGAAGGAGCCGTCGGTCCAGGCGCTGTTCCAGGTGCTCATCCACGCGGCGTAGCGCGCCACCACGTCGAGCACGTCCGGATCGCCGGTGCCGGCCCGGAGCGAATCCAGCTCCGGGCCCATGAAGCTCATGGTGTTGTTGAAGGTGATCTGCGCAGGCGAGATGGACGCCTGGGCGGTCGCGTCGAAGGTCACCGGATTGCCGCGCAGATGGCGCTCGCCGCTCAGGGACGCGGTGCAGCTCGAGAAGCCCACGCTGTCCGGGACGGGGCCCGTGATCACGACCCGGAGGGGCGTGTCGGTGCCCATCGGCAAGGGGAGCGGGAAGGAGAGGCTGCCCGAGCCCGTGCGCTCCATGATCTGCGTGTTGTCCTCTTCATCGTAGACGTCTACGGTCATGCTCGGTGACCCCGTCGTCTCGCTCGAGCAGGTCACGCCTAGCGTGGTGGACAGGCCGGTGCTGCCCTGCCCCTCGCCGACGAAGTAGACGCTCTGGGGCCCGCCGGTCATCACGAACGAGCGGGAGAGCTGGTACTCGGGGTCGTCCCGTGGCGTGAGGCCCGCCGCCAGGCCCGCGTTCACGATCTGGCGGAAGCGCGTGGCGAGGCCGCTGCGCAGGGCTTGGACGTGGGTCTTCAGCAGGTCGAGCTCGCCCAGGATCGCGGTCACGCGTGTGTCGGTGCTGGCCGCCCATGCCGCCTCGAGCGTGGCGATCTGGGCGAGGCCCATGTCGAGCACGCGCACGCAGGCCAGGGTCGGGACGGCGGCGACGGGGAGGGCGACGGTCCCGCCCGCGGGCGGAAGGACGCCGTCGATCCCCACGATGCCCGCCGGCCCCGCCGTCACGTTCATCAACGTCGTGATGATGTGGAGCTGCAGGAACTCGGCGCTCTCTTGCTCCGCCGACGAGAAGCCCGCCATGGACGACCCGAGCATGTCGTGATCCATCTCGATCAGCGTGCGGAGCCCGCCCAGGGTGGGCGGCCCGGCGTCCACCGGCATCGTCGCGTCGATCGGGGCGTCGGTCGCGGCGTCCGTCACGCCCGCGTCCATCGGGCCGGGGCCGGCGTCACCGCCTCCCGCGTCGCCCGGCGGTCCTGCGTCCGTTCCACCGTCGGCCGGCGGCGTGCTCCCACTCTTGCCGCAGCCGAGGCCCCCCGTGCCGAGCACGGACACGAGCGCCAAGGTCAGCGCCCGTCGCGCGAAAAGCGAAGTCATCCAATCACCTCCGTCCCCAGGGTAGCAGCCCGTGGATAAAGCATCCACGCCGCGCCCCCGGGCCAGGTCACCACCTCTTCGTCGCACGACTGCCCGGCATGCTAGGGTTTTCTTCTTCGATGCAGCTGACCCTTCCGCTGGCCGAGCTGACCTATGCCGCCGACGGCGCCTTCCCGCCGCCTCCGACCCGCCGCATCTATTGCAACCGCAACCTGCGGCTGGACCAGATCGACTGGGTCGGCTTCGACATGGACTACACGCTGGCCATCTACCATCAGGCCGAGATGGACCGGCTCAGCATCGAGGCGACCGCCGCCAAGCTCGTCGAGCGCGACTACCCGGAAGAGCTGCTCACGATGCGCTACCGGACCGACTTCCCGATCCGCGGTCTGCTCATCGACAAGAAGCTCGGCAACGTCCTCAAGATGGACCGCTACAAGTACGTCAAGCGGGCCTATCACGGGATGCGCGAGCTCTCGCGGGACGAGCGGCGCCAGCTCTATCACACGCGCCGGTTGCGCCCCGGCACGCGCCGCTACCACTGGGTCGACACCCTCTACGCCCTGAGCGAGGTCGCCGTGTACGCCGCGGCCGTCGACGCCATGGAGCACCGAGGCGTGCGCGTCGACTACGCCCAGCTCTTCGACGACGTGCGGGCGTGCATCGACCTGGCCCACGCCGACGGGACGATCCTCGACGAGGTGATGGGGGACCTGCCGCGTTACATCTTCCGCGACCCCCAGCTCGGCGCCACCCTCCACAAGCTGCGCAGCTCGGGCAAGCGCCTCTTCCTGCTCACCAACTCGCGGGCGGCCTACACGGACCGCATGATGCGTTACCTCTTCGACGACGCGATGCCCGAGTACCCCTCGTGGAAGAACTACTTCGACATCATCGTCACCGCGTCGCGCAAGCCGTTCTTCTTCAAGGACCACGCACCCTTCCTGGAGGTGCGGGGCGACGGAGAGCCGCGGCCGATCGCCAACGGGACGCTCGAGCGCGGCCACGTCTACGCAGGCGGCAACCTGGCGGAGCTCGACCGCATCTTGGGCGTCACCCCCGACCGCGTGCTCTACATCGGCGACCACATCTACGGCGACGTCCTCAGGGCCAAGAAGGAGACCGTCTGGCGCACGGTCATGATCATCCAGGAGATGGACGAGGAGCTGTTGGCCCTCGAGCGCTGTGCCGACAGCCTGGTCGAGATGGACGTGCTCGAGACGACGCGCGATCGCCTCTACGACGAGCTGCGCGAGCGGCAGGAACGCCTCAAGCGCGTTCAGCGGGAGCTCGACCATTGGGCCCAGGAAGGCGAGCCCGTCCCGGTCGAGCGCGGTGCAGACGGCGCGCCGGAAAAGCCGGGTGTGGAACCGCTGCAGGCGGCAGGGGCCGACGCGCGGACGGGCGCCGCTTCGCACGACGGGCACGACGTCGCCCCCGCGTCAGGAGCCACGGGCAGCGGCACGGCCGTCCCGCTTGCAGACCCCGGTGGCCTCGCGGCCCGTCGCGCAGCGCTCGACTCCGCGCGCGTCCGCTACAGGCGTGCCATCGACCGGCTGCGAGCCCGCCTGCGCGCGGTCGACGCCCAGTACAGCCGCCTCGAGGAGGAGGTGGACGCCGCCTTCCATCCTTTCTGGGGCTCCCTCTTCAAGTCGGGTCCGGAGGTGTCGAGCTTCGGCGACCAGGTCGAGGAGTACGCCTGCCTCTACACGACGCGCGTCTCGAACTTCCTGCCCTACTCGCCCATGCACTACTTCCGCAGCGCGCGCGACCGGATGCCCCACGAGCTGGGGCACTGAGGCGTCCCCCTCGGTATTTCGAGCCGCGGGCGACACGGGCGCGTCTCGCGGTCCTCACGGGTTTGACGCAGTTCTGCGGACCGGTTACTACGCCCCCGTGACGCGCCCGGGTGGGCGTCGGGAGGGAAGATGTCGATGCGGAACAGCACGTGCTGGGGCGCGGCCCTGGTGGTCCTCGTGGGGCTCGTCGGATGCGGCGGAAACGGCGGCACGAAGACGCCCACCGATGCGGGCACCGACAGCGGGTCCACACCCGTGGACGCGGGTCATGACAGCGGGATGGGGCCCGTGGACTCCGGCCCCCCCGTGGACGCGGGCTACGATGCCGGCGCGGCCCCGAGCTGCGATCCCTACGCTGCCGGAAGCTGCCCCGACGGTCAGAAGTGCAGCGTCGTCATCGGCTTCGACTCCACGGGCACGACGGTGACGGACATCGCCTTCAATTGCGTGGCCGCCATCATGCCCCGTGACCAGGGCGTCACCTGCTCCCGCAACGCCGACGCCACGCCCGATGACACGACTGACATGAAGATCACCGACAACTGCCGTCAGGGGCTGTTCTGTTGGCCGGACCCGGTGCGCGGTTTCCCCACCTGCCAGCAGCTGTGCAGCGAGATGGCGGATGACTGCGCCACCTCGAGCTATTGCGCGGGGCTCAACAACACGCCCCCGTTCGGCATCTGCACGCCGGCCAGCGGCTGCGATCCCGTTCGCCAGACCGGCTGCGACGCCGGCCAGGGTTGCTACGTCGTGACGGGCACCAATGGCGACGTGCTCGGCGCGTGCCTCGACGTCGCCCTGCCCGACGGGGGAACGGGCATGCCAGGCGAGGCGTGCATGTACAGCACCGATTGCCGGCCGGGCACGCAGTGCTTCAGGGACTTCTATCCGGACGGCGGCGCGAGCATGGCCACCAGCTGCCACCAGATCTGCGCGGCCGGGCCCGGTGGCGACGCCGGTGTGGCCGACGGGGGCGCCATGGATGGCGGGACGCCGATGGACGGTGGCGGAGTGTCGGGAGCCTGCACCGTGTCGAGCCAGACGTGTGTCTCGGTGCCCTTCGGTCTCGACGCGGGCATCACGGTGCGCGTTCCCACCCTGCCCGGCTCCTGTCAGTAGGTGACGGCGGTCCTTCCGGCAGGGCTCCCTGTACGCTCGTGGGGGTGTCTGCCGGAGGGGACGGGGTGAAGCGAGTCCTCGTGCGCACTCCAACTCTGCGGGGCGTCTGCCTGTAGGGCAGGGGGCCTTTCGGCTCCATCGCTCGGGGACCCGAGACCCCGAAGCATGGGGCACGGCGTCCCCATGCACGCTCCCCGCGCCGGCCGGAGAGGCCGGAGGGGCTTGGCCCGTCGCTTGCGATGCTCTCGCCCGCGGAGGCATACTGTCAGTTGGCCATGGGCTCGGTCGGGCTTTCAGCTACGCGATCGCTCCACTCCGACACGAGGGGGGTCACCTACGTCGAGTATGTGACCTTGATCTCGTTCGTGACGATCATCGGCGCGCTCGCCGTCGTTGCCGTCGGGGTGCCGCTCTTGCACACGTTCCGCTACGCCCAGCTGATCTTGGCAATGCCTCTGCCGTGAAGTTCGCGCTCGCGCGAGGGAGACACTCAATGGCTGAACGTACGGAGATCGTGGACAGAAAGGCGGCGCAGGGTCGCAGCCTGATGCGCGACACGCGCGGGCTGACGACGGTCGAATACATCATCATCCTGTGCTTGATCGCCATCGTGGGCTTCGCCGTCTGGAAGAAGTTCGGCGAGACGGTCAAGGAGAAGGTGACCGGCGCCGACAGCACGATGCGCACCCTGCCGACCGGATCGAGTGGTGGCAGCGGCGGCACGGGGCCCTGAGCGGAGGCCGGCCTCCGGCGCGACTCGTGAACGCGATCGTCCTGCTCGTGGTGCAGGGGGCGGCGGTGCTGATCGCCGCGATCGGTGCGGTGACGGACCTCCGCACCGGGCACATCCCGAACTGGCTGACCCTGCCGCCGCTCGTGGTCGCCCCCCTCGTGCTCGGTCTCGTGGGGGGACTCCACGGCTTCGTCGGATCGCTCTTCGGGATCCTGGTCTGCGGGCTCGTGCCGTACCTGCTCTTTCGAAGGGGAGGCATGGCCGGAGGGGACGTGAAGCTCTTTGCCGCCATCGGTGCCGTGACCGGCTACGACCTCGGTCTCGAGGCCGAGCTCCTGGCGTTCATCGCGGCGGCGCTCTTCTCCCTCGTGCTGCTCGCCTGGAACGGCAAGCTCATCAGCACGCTCCTCAACTCGGTCTTCCTCGGCCTGAACCCGATCCTGCCGCGCCGCTGGCGCCGCGAGGTCAAGCCGGAGCTGATGAGCAGCGTGCGCCTCGGCGGATCGATCTTCGCAGGGACCCTCGTGGCGGTGCTCCTCCGGCACACGGCCCTGTTCATGTGATGCGAGAAGACGGAACAGACCCACCCAGGAACCCGCGGCGCGTGCCCCCCTCCACGAGCGAAGCGAGGGCGATGCAGGCACTGATACCCGACGTGCGGGGCGCGATGTATGTCGAGTTCCTGCTCGCCTTCATCCCCTTCTTCCTCATGTTCCTCGGGATGATGCAGGTTGCCCTGCTCCACGTGGGGAACATGGTCGTCCACCACGCTGCCACGGTCGCAGCGCGGGCGGCCGTGGTGGTGCTGCCCGACGATCCCGCGCGCTACGGTGGTGAGCCGGTCGACCGCCTCGACGGCACCGGCGGGGGCGGTCTCGACATACTGCGCACCTTCCTCGAGTGGAGCGGCGTCGGAGGTGGGGGCGGGTCCCCGTCGTTCGGCTCGAGCTCGGGGGGCGCGCGGCTCGCCGCGATCCGTGCGGCGGCCTCGATCCCGCTGCTCGCCGTCTCGCCGTCCATGGACGAGATCCTGAACGACCCGTCGCTGCTGCGCGCCGTGGGCGGCAACCCCGCCGAGCGCGCCATCACCGGCGCAGCCCTGTATGATCGCACGGCGGTCGCCGTGACCTTCCCGACGCGTCCCGGCGCCTCCACCTTCCGGACCCGCTTCGGTCCGAACGACGACGTGACGGTCCGCGTGACCTACCTCTTCCACTGTGGCGTACCGCTCGCCGACCGCCTGCTGTGCGACGACTACGTGTCGCTTCGCACGGGGCTTCCCCTCGGCCTGCGCCGGGAGCTGTCGGACGACATGTCGGGCGGCGCCGTCGATCCCGACGAGATCGCGTCCCTCGCTCGGAGGCTCCGCATCAATCAGGCGCGGCTCGACAGCGCCTCTCCCGGGATGGACGAGCTCGGCCAGGCCGAGTCGCCGTGGGCGGGCTTCCTCACCGTGCTCTCCGGTGCGCGCTTCCACGTGCTGCGCGCGGAGGCCACGCTTCGAAACCAGGGTGCCAGCTACGACTATCGCTGATGACCGCCGACACGAAACGCCTGCCCGACGATCCGCCCCCGCCCCGACTCCTCGGTGACACGCGCGGGGCGACCATGGTCATGGGCATCTTCATGGCCGTGCTCCTGGTCGGGATGCTGTACTACCTGATGGGCATCGGCGAGACGATCGTCTACCGCGAGCGGATGCAGGACGCGGCCGACTCGGGGGCCTTCGCCGCGGCGGTCATGCACGCGCGCGGAATGAACATCCTCGCCCTCATCAACGAGGTCATCGGCGCGATCCTGGGGGTGCTGGTCGCGCTCAAGATCACCTACACGCTGCTCTACATGGGCGCGGCTGTCGCGACCGGGATCTGCGCTGCCTGCGCGGTGGGCGCGGGCTGCTGGGCGTGCCCCATCGCGGCCACCCTCGCCACGGGCGGCGAGTATGTGCGCGAGCACACCGACGAGGTGGAGCCGCGCATCATCAGCGTGGTCAACATCGCCCACTCGATCGCGGACGCCGTCGCCATCGGCTACCCCCTCGCCGCCGAGGCCAAGGTCATACAGCTCGGGGCCCGCACCTACCACGAGCCCACGTCCTTCGGGTTCATGCTTCCGGTGGCGCGGCAGCTCCCGGTGGAGGACGACGACAGCTCCTTCCCCTGCTACGAGGCGGGGCGGCAGGCGGCGCTCCTCTTCCCCGTGCCGATGGTCGGCTACCCACTGTCGGCCGTCCTTCCCGGCTGGCGCGGCCTCATCGGCAGCCTGGCTTCCACCTTCTCGGGCTACTTCTGCGGCGGAGGCAACGGCAAGGCGAAACGCGTTGTCACGGGCGCCAAGCTCGGAGACGATCACTTCGAGGTGCGCGCCGTCATGATCGGCGATCCGAAGCTCGACTGGAGTTGCAAGGGCGTGGCCATCGCGACCTGGGGGGCGGAGGACGGCAGCGGGGGAGGCGGTGGCTACGCGATCCTCGAGAAGGCGGCGAAGGTCAGCTTCGCCCAGGCCGAGTTCTATTATGACGACGGCGACTACGGCAGCGACGTGGATCGTCGCGAGTGGCTTTGGCACATGAACTGGCGCGCACGGCTCCGGCGCTTCTCCCTGGGCTCGGGCGGCAGCGCGATGATGAGCGCCTGCAGCACGTTCGGGGGCGGCGACTGCGGCGTCCTGGACGGCCTCGGCGACATCTCCAACGTGGTGGTGCACTGATGACTGCGTTTGCATCGTCACTCCGCGCGCTTCTTCGCGACGAGCGCGGCAGCGCCACCACCGAGACCGTCATCATGATCCCGGTGTTCATCCTGATCTTCGGTGGCCTGCTCTACCTGGGTCACGGCTACCAGCAGGCGATCGACACCGCCCAGCTCGACCGCCAGGCCGCCTGGGACCACGCCATGGACGGGTGCGCGGGCGGCGTTCCGGCAGGTACGACCCTGTCCGATGCCACCGACCCGCCCGGGGGCTCGGCCCTGGCGAGCATCGACAGCTTGCTCAGCTCGATCACGGACGCGTTCCCGCCGCTCCACGGTGTCTGGCCCGGCCTTTTCCCGCGCGAGAACAGGACCGAGCGCAAGAGCCAATTCGATCGACCCACCGTGCTCGGCGGTGCGCGCGTGGAGGTGCACCACAGCATCGTGCTGATGTGCAACGAGCAGAGGCGACGGGACGCGATCGACGACATGACCTGGGCCGCCTGGGGGATCTTCGGCCTGTGAGTGGGACTCGAGAGCGCGGCGGAGCCGGAGATCCGAGCCCAACGGAGCTCTCGTCGCTTCGCTCCTGCGATTCCGGAGCCGCAAGGGAGCGTTCGGCGTCCGAAGCGGAAGCCGGTGACCAAAGCGCCGGCCCCGCCGAGCGTGCCGCGGGAGGGGGGCGCGAGCCCATCCCCACCCTCTTCTTCATCCGCGACACCTTCGGCAAGGTGGCGCGGGTGGTCGCCCTGCTCGGCGTGCTGGTCCTCCTGGGCGCCCTCTTCGTGGCCCACCACGCGCGGGCCCAGATGAGCGAGGAGATGCTCGGCCTCGGGGCGCGGATGATGCGTTACGGCCAGGCCGAGGAGCAGGACGAGCCCCGCTCTCTCTACCTGAACGGCCAGCACATTCGATTCGCGTCGGCCATCGCGCGCCACCCCCTGTCGAACGTGCTCGACTACTACCAGAGCAAGTGCGAGGCGCACGACGGGAAGATGGGTGAGCAGATCCGGGCGCTCGTCGACAAGGGCGTCATCGATGCGACACCCGAGGGCTCACCCCTCGACGCGGTCCTTCGCCAGCGCGAGCACGACCACGGCTTCGTCGCCTGTTTCGACCTCGGCACGGGCCGGATGGGCCCCCGTGATCTGCTCTCTCGCCTGCGACGCTTCCAGCGGTCCCTCGACTTCTCGGACCTCGGCGGCATGCGCTACGTCTACGGTGTCGAGGCCCCCGACGGACGGTCGACCCACTTCGTGGCCTTCTGGACCGACGGTCACCTGCGGCTCGGCGCCATGTTCCCGGCCCACGGCGATGCGCCGGGGCAGGATGTGCGTGGCGTGCCCCGACCCCCGGGCGCGCGCCGCGTGCTGACGGCCTTCGAGGACGGCCATCCCCAGACCATGACGACTTACGCCGGGGCCGACCGGGACTCGCACCAGCTCGAGCAGCTCTACCGAAGGCGGATGCCGCGCGCCGGGTGGTCGATCGTGGAGGACCCAAAGCACCCGCTGACGGCGAAGGTGCCCATGCTGGTGTTCGAGCGCAGCGAGCAGATGGTGACGCTGGTCTTCGAAGAGGACGACGCGGGGCGCGGCGGGATGACCGTGTTGACGGCCCGATGAGGACGCGTCGCCCGTTCCGCACGGCGGCGAGCATCGCGGGGGTCGCGCTCCTCCTGCTGGCCCTCCAGGCGTCGACCGGGTGCGGTCAGCGGCAAGACGAGGCGGCGATCGGCGCGGGCGGGGGCGCGGGCCTCGAGGTGCCGCCCGCCGAAGCGCACGGGCGAAAGGACGATCCGCTCGTTCGCGCCCAGGCCCATCAGGGGCCGGTCCTGGTCGCCCGGTCCCGGACGGGTGGCGGTGGTGGGGGCGGGTCCACGCTGCATCGCCCCGACCGCTTGCCGGCGACCGAACGCCTCAGCGGGGACGACGTGCGAGCCTCCGCCGGGGACGTCGCGCGGGCCGGCGACGCCCACGCCGACTCGACATGTGAGCAAGCGTACAACGCGGTCTCCGAGCTCAGCCACGACGCGCGCGCCCACACCCCGAGCCTCGCGCGGCACCGCGGCGGGCCCGACCGTCGGTCGTTCCTCGACGCCTGCAGGTTGCTGCCACCGGACATGCAACACTGCCTCGTCCCCGCGTACCAGACGGTTCACGCCGACGAGTGCGAGAAGTTGCAGAAGCGTCCCGGGCTCGGCATGCCGGGGGCGTCGAGGGTGCCAGCCCCGCCGGCGTCGCCGGGACGGGGCCGAGGCCGGGGGCAGGAGGAGATACGGTGAGGACGCGAACGATCTCGATCGTGGGCATCGCGGCGTCCACGCTCCTCGTCGTGACGGGCTGTAAGGGCGCGGGGAGCGGCTCCGCGGACGGCTCGGTCGGTGGCGACCGCTCCTCGTCGGCCGGTGGTGGTGTGGGCGCCCCCTGCGCCTCCGCGAACGAGTGCCGCTCGGACCTGGTCTGCCGCGACGGAACCTGCGAGCCGATTCCCCTCGGTACCGAGGGCACGCCATGCACCTACACGGCCGAGTGCATGGTGAACCTCTACTGCGGCCGCGCGCGCCTCTGCGTGCCGTCGGGCGGCTCGGGTCTCGGCGACCCCTGCGTCGCGACCGCTGACTGTCAGATGGGCCTCGTCTGCGTCGGCGGCACCTGCCGGAGCGCCGGGCCTGGCGATGTCGGCGCCGCGTGCACGGATGACGCCGGCTGTGTTGCCGGCCTGTTCTGCGTGGACGGCACCTGCTCCGCCACGTCGCCCGCGACCGACGGGGGCGCGGACGGAGGGCTCGTCGACGGCGGCGGCCACATGTGCATGGCGAGCGGCGACTGCGACGACCACGACGCCTGCACGATCGATTCGTGCATCGCCGACCACTGCGTCCAGACCCTCACCGACGTCGACATGGACGGCTACGCGCCGAGCGAGATCGGCGCCTGCGGCCTCGACTGCAACGACAACGACCCGACCGTCAACCCGGACCACACCGCGTTCATGGCCACCCGTCAGTCGGGTAGCGTGACGCACCCGCCGAGCTTCGACTGGAACTGCGATGGCGTCGAGGAGAAGCAGTGGCCCAACCCCTTGCCGACGTGCGATTCGACCGTCGGTTCCTGCGGGGGCGAAGGGTGGATCGGAGCCGTTCCGGCCTGTGGAGACAGGGGCGACTACGGACGCTGCACCGCGAGTTGCACCGTCGAGGCCATCGAGAGCGGCCGGGTGCAGACCTGCCGGTGACCGGGGTGGGGCGGCCACTCCGATCGAAGCATGACGGCGTCGGACGGCTCCTGTATGATCCTCGCCGTTCCCCGGGGCCTCTTTTCCGAGGTGATGTCGCCGCGATGAACAAGAAGGCACTGCTCGCTGCCGCCCTCGCCGGGTTGGCCGGGGCCGGCCTGCTCTACGTCTACATGCAGCGGTTCGAGGCGGAGGCGTCGGGTGGCCCGCCCGTGGCCGTGCTCATGGCCACGCAGGACATCCCCCTCGGCACGGTGATCACCAAGGACATGATCGGGGTGCGCAACCTGCCGGCCGCGTACGTGGAGGACCGCCACATCCGCGCTGCCGATGCCCAGCGCATCATCGGCGTGCGCGTGAGCAACACCATCCGGGCCAACGAGTCGATCCTCTGGGGCGACCTGGCCACGTCCACCGAGGAGAACCGCAGCCTGTCCGGGATGGTGCTGCAGAGCTTCCGCGCGATCACGATCCGCGCCGACGCGACCTCGACCTTTGGAGGCCTGCTCCGGCCCGGCGACCGGGTCGATGTGCTCCTGACCACCGGCCAGGAGAACGACAAGGACCGCGTGACCGTGCCACTCCTGCAGAACGTCCTGGTGCTGGCGGTGGGTGAGGACATCGGGGCCGAGGAGATCGGCGGAAGCCAGCGGCAACACGGTCGGCAGTTCCATCAGGTGACCCTCAGCGTGACCGTCGAGCAGGCCTCGATCCTCACGCTGGCCTCCCACACCGGGGTGCTGTCGCTCACCCTGCGCAACCCGGACGACATCGTGATCGACAGCCAGCTCCCCGAGACCCATCAGGACGACATCCTGCAGTCCGACAAGCGTTCGCACCTGTTGCACCGCGAGCAGCCCGCCGATGCGCCCCAGGTGCCGGAGAGGGTGAACTGAGGTGATGGCCCGACGCGCATCGGTCCTGGTCGGTGCAGCGGTGGCGGTCGTCGTGCTGGCCTCCACGTTGCCCGTCGCTGCCCAGGACAACCAGAGCCAGGACGTGGAGCTGACGGTCGGCGAGCAGAAGGCGGTCTCTGCCACGGGCGTACAGAGCTACTCCGAGGGCGTCCAGGGCATCGTCGATGTCCGGCTCACCCACGACGGTACCAAGTTCATCCTGGTGGCGCTCCGACCCGGCGAGACGACCCTGCTGCTCATCATGCAGGACGGCCACCAGGTCCAGTACCACATCACCGTCTCGAGCCAGCACGAGGCGCCGTCGGGAGTGCAGCCTACCGACAACATCCGCCTCGACTTCTACTTCGTGCAGCTCAGCGAGAGCTACGGCCACCAGCTCGGCATCAGCTGGCCTGCATCCATCGGCGGCCCCCAGATCGGCACCCTCACGGTCGCGACGGACCTGTTGACGCCGGCCGTGCTCAGCGCGACGGCCCTCATCACGAACCAGCCCCTTCCGCGGATCGACATCCTGCAGGCGACCGGGTGGGCGCGTCTCACGTCGCAGGTCGCCCTGATCACGGCCAACGGCAACGAGGCCTCGTACCAGACCGGCGGCGAGGTGAACGTGCCGGTCGCCGGATCCATCTCCGCCGAGATCCGTCAGATCACCTTCGGCAGCACGGTCAAGGTGCTGCCGCGCTACGACCGCAACACGGGTCGGATCGAGCTGCGCATCCGCGCGGACGTGTCGAACCTCACCGCGGACCGCGGCACCGGTGTCCCCGGGCGTGATGTCTCCCACGTGGATACGGTCGTCAACCTCGAGATGGGCCAATCGGTCGCCCTCGCCGGCCTCATCTCCGACAACGTGACCGAGACCCAGAGCGGGCTGCCCGGCCTGAGCCAGATCCCGATCCTCGGCATCCTCTTCGGCTCGAACGCCCGCAAGCACGAGTCGAGTCAGAACGTCGTGTTCATCGTCCCGACCGTGGTGGACGCCGTCTCCTTGCAGGCGCGTCAGCGCATCACGGAAGCGTACAAGGTCTACCAGAACTACACGGGCGGTCTCGACGAGGTCCAGCTCATGCCCGTGCCACACGGCGTGCCCTCCGCGGCCCGTCCCGGTGCGAGCGGGAGCACCGATGGCGGGACCCAGAGGTCCGCTTCCCCCGCCCATGGCCACTGAGCGAAAGAGCCTTCACCTCGCCATCGAGACCGACGACGGTCACGTGGAGCGGATGCAGATCGACGGTGCCGGTCCCTTCATCGTCGGCCGCGATGCGTCGTGCCACGTGGTCCTCCCGTCGCCCGACGTCTCGCGCCGCCACGTCGAGCTCGAGGCGAGGAACGGCGGCGTACGCCTGACGGACACGAGCGCCAACGGCACCTTCGTCGGCAAGACCGGCGAACGCGTGCACCGCACGAGCATCCTGATCGGCCACGAGGTGCCCTTTCGCGTCGGGCCCTACGTCGTGCGCGTGCTCGCACCCGCGAAGCGGTCCGCGGCCCCGCCGCCGGTCCCACGTCGCCGCGCGCCGCCGCCACCGGGGGGCGAGGATCCCACGGGCGAGGGGCCGACCCTGTCGGGCGTGGTGGCGGCTCGGCCCGCGCAGGGAGGCGGACCGGCGGGACAGGAGGCGGCGTCGCCCTCCATGGTCGCCGCCGTGGCGCGCGCCGATGCGCCGAGCAGCGACAAGTACGGCGACAGCGGGACCGGCGTGGTGCCCGTCGAGGCGCGGCGCCGCATCCACCGGCTCCTGCTCGACCACCTCGATCTCGCGTCCCTCGATCGCAACAAGATGGACGACAGGACCATGCGGCCGCGCGTGCGCGAGGCCCTCACCCGCATCTGCCGATCGATCGTGGGCGAGCTGCCGAAGGGCACGAACATCAGCGCGCTCATCGAGGAGCTGACGGACGAGGCGCTGGGGCTCGGGCCCCTCGAGCAGCTCATCGCCGACGACACGGTCAGCGAGATCATGGTCGTCGACCCGAGCACCATCTACATCGAGCGCCACGGCCGCATCGAGCACACCCTACTCCGCTTCACCGACGACGACTCGGTGCGGGCGGCCATCGAGCGCATCGTCACGCCCCTCGGGCGGCGCATCGACGAGTCGACGCCCCTGGTCGACGCGCGCCTCAAGGACGGCTCGCGCGTCAACGCGGTCATCCCACCGCTGGCGCTGCGCGGCCCGTGCATCACCATCCGCAAGTTCCGCAAGGACCCCTTGCGCCTGTCCGACCTCATCGAGCTCGGCACCCTCACCGAGCCCATGGCGCGCTTCCTCACGCGCACCGTGATCACGCGCAAGAACATCGTCATCTCGGGTGGCACGGGCAGCGGCAAGACGACGCTGCTCAACGTGCTGTCCGCGGCGGTCCCGGACGAGGAGCGCATCGTCACCATCGAGGACGCGGCCGAGCTCCGCCTGCCCCAGCCCCACGTGGTCTCCCTCGAGTCGCGGCCGCCCAATATGGAGGGGCGCGGCGAGATCACGATCCGAGACCTGCTCCGCAACGCCCTGCGCATGCGGCCCGACCGCATCATCGTCGGCGAGTGCCGTGGTGGCGAGGCTCTCGACATGCTGCAGGCGATGAACACGGGCCACGAGGGCTCCATGACGACGACCCACGCCAACAGCCCGCGGGAGGCCCTCGCGCGCCTCGAGACCCTCGCCCTCATGTCGGGTCTCGACCTCCCCGCCCGCGCGATCCGCGAGCAGATCGCCGGGAGCGTGCACGTGATCGTCCAGCAATCGCGCTTGTCGGACGGGTCGCGCCGCATCACCGCCATCTCGGAGATTGTCGGCCTCGACCCGGACGCGATGATCGAGCACCACGAGATCTTCGCGTTCCGACGCACCGGCACGGGGGCGGACGGCACGGTAGAGGGCGAGTTCCGTGCGACGGGCTACCTGCCCTCGTTCATCGACGATTTCATCATCCACGGCCTGGTCAAGCGGGGAGACTACCTGTGATCGGGCCCGTCGAGCGGGCGGTCCCATGAGCCGCGCGCCCCAATGGATGGCCTGGGGCGGCATCGGCCTCTTCGCGGTCGGCCTCGGCGCCGCCCTCTTCGTCGAGCTCGTGACGCCCGACAGTGCCCTCCGCACCCTGTGGGCGCGTTACCTCGCGAGCCTCGACAAGGAGATCCGCTTCCTCTTCTACACGACGCACGGCGAGAAGATCGGGCGCTGGCAGATCAGCCTGGGTCTCACCGTGCTGATTGTAGCCCTGCTCACCGAGACGCCGCTCCTCGTCTTCCTCTTGCCCGTGGTGGCGGTGGCACCGCTCATCTCGCTCCGGCAGCGCCACCGCGAGCGCGTGCAGCGCATCGAAGGGCAGCTCGACGCCTGGCTGCTCATCCTCGCGAACGCCCTCAAGGCCACGCCCTCCCTCGGCGAGGCCATGGCCGCCAGCGCCCAGATCGTCCGTCCGCCGCTTCGGCAGGAGCTCGACCTCTGCCTCAAGGAGATCCAGCTCGGCACGCCCCTCGACCAGGCCGTGATGAACACCTCCGAGCGCATCGGCAGCCGCGCGGCCGCCGGCGCCCTCGCCACGATCCTCGTCGGGCGTCAGACCGGTGGCGATCTGCCGCGCATCCTCGAGGAGTCGGCTGCGACCTTGCGGGAGATGGCGCGCCTCGAGGGCGTCGTCCGCACCAAGACGGCCGAAGGCAAGAGCCAGGCCTATGTGCTGGGCGGCATCCCCTTCTTCCTGCTCGGTGCGATCGATTACATCGATCCCCATTGGCTCACCCCCCTCACGGAGACGACCATCGGCTACGTGGTCATCCTCGTGGCCTCGTTGCTCTGGGGCGGCGCCATCCTGCTGGCGCGCAAGATCCTGGCGGTGGACGTGTGAATCAGCTCACGGCAATCGGCTACGGAGGCCTTGGCTGCGTCGCTTTCGCTTTCGCCCTGGTCACCTGGGCCGTGGCGCGCAACCCTGCAGCCGTCCCGCCGAAGCTCGGCCATCGGGGCCTCAAGCGCAAGCGCGCCCTGGACAAGGGCGGCCTCTTTCCCCTCGTCGAGCCGCTCGTGCGCTTTCTCGCCGGCCTGAGCGCCCACTTCCCCATCACCAAGCTGCGCCACAGGATCGAAGAGGACCTGGTGCACGCCGGCTCCTGGCTCGGGCTGACCGCCGACGAGTTCTTGGCCATGAGCTTCCTGTCGAGCGTCTTTTTCTTCGTGCTCGGCATCGTCGCGGCGGAGGTCGTCCACCTCGGGTTCGGGCTCGCGGTGTTCTTCGCGGGGCTCGGCATCTTCCTGCCGCGCACGCGCCTGAGCGGCGAGGTCGCCGACCGCTTCAAGGCGGTCAACCGCCAGCTCCCGGGCGCGATCGACCTGGCCGCCCTGTGCATGGGCGCCGGTCTCGACTTCCCGGGTGCCCTCCATCAGGTGGTCGACAAGTCGCCCGACAAGGAGGACCCGCTCATCGAGGAGCTCGCCCGCATCCTGCAGGAGCTGGACCTGGGGCGGACGCGCCGGCAGGCACTCGAGCACTTCGCCGACCGCGTGCCCACCGAGGCGGTGCGCGACTTCACGGGTACGGTCATTCAGGCGGAGGAGAAGGGCAATCCCCTCGCCGAGGTGCTGCGCATCCAGGCGGGCATGCTGCGGATGCGTCGCAGCGTGATGGCGGAGGAGGCGGCGGCGCGCGCGGGCGTGCTGATGATGGCGCCCCTGATGCTGATCTTCTGCGCGATCATCATCATGCTCCTCGGTCCCTTCGTCATCAACGGCATGAGGAGCGGGTTTTGAGTCGTCTGCGCCCGAGGGCATCATGGACGCGTGGGTAGAAGTCATCCGGCTCGACGGGACGGCGGAGCGCCACCACCTCGAGGAAGAGCAGACCACCATTGGCCGCTCGCCCATGGCGGGCATTCCGCTCGTGACCGCCGACGACCTGATGCCCGAGCACCTGCTCGTCGCGCCGCAGGCGGACGGGTGCTGGGTGGCCCTGGCCGAGGATGCGCCGCCCATCGCCCTCGCGGGTGGGCCCTTCCACGACGGGCTCGTGCCCTGGGGAACGGAGCTTTCGCTGGGCTCGGTCCGGCTGCGGCTGTGGGATTGCTTGCCGGCTGCGCGCAGCGCGGGCAAGGGTGGCCTGAGCACGCCCCTGCTCATCGCCATCGTCATCCTTCTGCCGCTGACGGCCTGGATGCTCTTGTCGAGCAACGGCGATGCCCTGCCGACGGGACCGAAGGCGGCCCCCCCCGATCTCTTCTCCCCCGCGCCGGCGTGCACCGACCGCGGCGAAGCCGCCCTGCTCCGAGCGCGCGACGCCGCAGAGGCCGCGAGCCACAAGAGCGAGCGCTACGTCTTCGATGCGCAGGACGGGATCGATGCCGTGGCGCGCTACGAGGAAGCGGAGGCGTGTTTCGGCAAGGCGGGCAAGCCCGACGACGCGCGCCGCATGGTGCGGGAGCGGGAGGCGCTCCAGAACCGCATCAACGAGGACTACCGCACGCACCAGATCCGCCTCGATCGGGCGCTCAAGCTGCAACGCTACGACGAGGCACTGATCGAGGCCCACGCCCTCGATCACCTCTTGCGCCACGAGTCGGGGCCCTATTCTTCGTGGGTGCGGCTCCTCGAGCGCCGGTTGCAGATCATCGTGGACCAACAGACGGGGTTGCCATGATCGGAAGCCTGGCCGCACGGTCACGTCTGGCCTTCGGCGCCGCCGCGTGCATCGCTCTTTCGGCGTGTGGCGCAGCGGCATCAACGCACGAGGGAGCGCCCCCGGCCGATCCCGTCGACCACGTTCGCGCGCGCGCCCTCTACGAGCACGGCATCGCATTCGCACACGCGGGCGACTATGTGCGCGCCGAGGAGTACATCGAGGCCGCCATCGGGCGAGGGTATCCCGAGCGTCGTGCGATCCCCGTGTTGATGCGCGTCTGCATCGCCTCCTCGCGTTTGCGCGAGGCCGTATCCTACGCCACGCCCTTCCTGTCGGAGCACCCGGACGACTGGCCGCTGCGCTTCCTCGTCGCCTCCCTCGAGCTCGCCCTCGGCGACGCCCACCGCGCCCAGGACGATCTCCAGGCCGTCGTGCAGGCCGCGCCCGATGCCCCCGACCCGCACTTCATGCTCGCCGTCGTCCTGCGCGACGACCTCGGCAAGCCCGACGATGCGCGGGCCGAGTTCCGTCGCTACCTCGCGCTCGCGCCGCGTGGGGACCACGCGATGGCCGCCCGGGCCGCCATCGCACCGCACCCCGTTCCCGCGGATGAGGCCCCTTCCCGGGGCGCACTCGGAGGAGCGGCTTCCCCGCGGGCCTCGGCGGATGCGTCGAGCCCGACCACGCCTTCCTCCGGCATGTCGCCCCCAGGCGTGTCGCCGCCAGGCGTGTCGCCGTCCGAGGGCCCCGCGGCGCCTCACGCGCTCCATGCGGTCCCGCCCCATGCCGCCGCTTCGGTCTCCGACGGCGCTGCCCCGGAGGCGCCATGATCCCGCGCGAGGTCTTCGAGCAGACGCTCCTTTCCTTCCTCGAGCCCGTGCGACCGTTCCTCGAGGACGCGAGTGTGAGCGAGATCATGATCAATGGTCCCGACACGATCTACATCGAGCGCAAGGGTCGCCTCGAACGCACGGACGCGCGCTTCCCGAGCCAGCACGCCCTGACCGCCGCCATCCGCAACATCGCCCAGTTCGTCGGGCGTCACGTCGACGAGGAGCGACCCATCCTCGAGGCGCGCCTGCCCGACGGCTCGCGCGTCGAGGCCATCCTGCCACCCGCCGCGCCGGACGGCCCCTCCATCTCCATCCGCCGTTTCTTCCGCGAGACCCTGACCGCCGAGCGGCTCATCGGCTTCGGCTCGCTCACGGCCGACGCTGCCCAGGCCCTGCGCTGCCTCGTCGGCGTCAAGCAGAACATCATGGTCGCGGGCGGTACGGGCTCGGGCAAGACGTCGCTCCTCAACGTGCTCTCCTCGTTCGTCGACGACGACGAGCGCATCGTCGTCATCGAGGACTCCCGCGAGCTGCAGCTCCAGAAGCCCCACGTCGTGCAGCTCGAGTCACGGCCGCCCGACCCGCGCGGCAAGGGCGCCGTCAGCATCCGCGACCTCTTCCGCGCCACCCTGCGCATGCGCCCCGACCGCATCGTCGTCGGGGAGATCCGCGGCGGCGAGGCGCTCGACCTGGTGCAGGCCATGACGTCGGGTCACGGAGGCTGCCTATCCACGGTCCACGCCACCTACCCCAAGGACACGATGAATCGCCTCGAGACGATGGCGCTCATGAGCGACGTGGAGATGCCACTCTTCGCCCTCCGTGCGCAGATCGGCTCGGCCATCGACATCATCGTGCAGACGTCGCGCCTGCGCGACGGCTCGCGGTGCGTGACGCACATCACCGAAGTGGTGGGGTTCGACATGGAGCACGGCTACCAGCTCTCGGACCTGTTCGAGCGGCGCTTCCACGGCCAGGACACCGAGGGTCGCATGGTGTCGGACCTCGTCCCGACGGGTGCCATCCCCGGCTGCGTCGAGATGATGGATGCCGTCGGATTGGACCTGCCCGAGAGCATGGTTCACGCTGCGGATCGTCGGCGGAGGTGAGCTTGGCCGTGGACCCGAGGCATGGAGGCGCCCCACGGGGAACCGCTCCCCGCGCCAAGGTGCGGCTCGTGCGCGGTCGCTCGGCCATCGCCCTGTGGGACGCGGGGGGCGAGGAAGCGGGGGTGCGGGTCGACGTGGGGTCGAGCCCGAGCTGCGCCTGGTGCGTGGAGGCGCCGGGCGTCGCGCCCTATCAGCTCGCCTTCTACTGGGACGGGGAGGTGCTCTGGGCGGCGGACATCCACACGACGAAGAGCGTCCGCGTGGACAACGAGCCGCTCGACGACTGGCGCGCCCTTGTCGGGCGCTGCCGCATCGACTTCGGCCAGGCCACCCTGACCGTCGAGGCCGGCCCGGCTCGACAGGCCGGCCACGCGGAGCTCACCGAGGAGGAGCCGGCGACCATCCGGCGCGTCGGCACGCGTCCGCTCGGCTGGGACGACCCGTCGATCCCGGGTGCGCCGACGCACATTTTCGATCATGGCGGCGCCCTCTTGTCGGCCGAGACGACACGCATGGAACGGCAACCGGGCGAACGTCCCGCGGTCCCGGAGCCGTCCGTCGGTCCACCGTCCACCGGTCGACCGTCCGCCGCTCCCATGTCCAACGCCGCCACCGTGGTCGCCTCCGCCTCGGCCCACGACGCAGCCTCGGCTCCGAGCGACGACCCCTTCGCCACGCGCATGGTCGCGTTGCCCGACGCTGCCGGGACGCCGCGGCTCGGTGGCGACGCCGCCACCGCAGCGAATCGATCGACGTCTTCGGGCGGGTCGGCTCCGCTGCTTCGACCCGGCTCCGGAGTGGGCGGTTCCGTCGCTCCGGCGGAGACGGCGTCGGCCGGTGAATCGGCACCGCCGGCGCTCTCCGGGGCGGACGGCGCGCCCCGCGACGCGGCTGCACCTTCGCCGAGTCGCCCGCGCTTCCGTCCCCCGCCGAGTCAGCCGGTGGCGCTCTCTTCAACGAAGCGCACCCGCCACCTGGCCGATGCGGTGAAGCTGTCCTTGCCCCTCCGCACCTGGGTGCTGGTCGGCATCACCGTGGCCGCCCTCGTCGGCGTCCTGTTCATGGGCGACGGCAACCGCCGCGTGGCGTCTCACCCGTCTCCCGCGCCCAAGGCATCCCCCGCGCAGTTCCCCGCTCCCCCGTCCCCCGCAGCGGTCGACGGTTCCGGCAACGCGACGGCTGCCGGCGCGGTCGACGGCCGGGCGCAGGACGACGCGGGCTCGAACAGAGCGGCACCCCCTTCGGCCCAGCAAGCGTCGGCGCACGACGATCACCACGCCGACGCCGACGTGACCGAGGAGCGGGCGGCGGCCGACCTGCTCATGGGCGGTCGCCAGACGGAGGCCCTCGCGGCTTACCGAGCCCTGGCCCGGGCCCACCCGGATCGGCCGGTCTTCGCAACGATCGTACGTGTTCTCACAAAACGTATCGGCGCGCGATGCCATGACGGCGTCGACGCTCAGGGGAGGCCGTGCCGATGAGCGCGCGCCTCGGCCTGTTCGCCCTGCTCGTCCTGCTGCTCGCCCTCGCCGCGGGCGCCTTCGGGTGCGACGATCACCAGCCCCTGCCCACGTTCCGCGTCTCGTTCCTCGCGCGCTCGGATGGTGATCCCCTCGCGGGCGTGCAGGTCGTGGCCGGGAGCCACCGGGTGGGCACCACCGGTCCGAGCGGTCTCCTGCGCATCGACATCCGTGGCCGCGAGGGTCAGGCGCTCCCCGTGCAGGCCACCTGTCCACCCCATTTTCGTCCGCCCACGGACTTGCCGGTGCTCACACTGCGCAGCTTCCGCGGGCTCGACCCGCAGATCGCCGAGCGGGGCATCGAGGTGACCATCGACTGCCTTCCGACCCGGCGCACGGCGGCGGTCGTGGTCCGTGCGTCCGGGCAGGCCGACCTACCGGTGCGGGTGCGTGGCCGGGAGGTGGCGCGCACCGATCGCAGCGGCGCCGCCCACTTCATGATGAACCTGAGCCCCCACAGCACCTTCCGCGTCGACCTCGACACGACGGGGCACGATACCCTGCGACCCCAGAACCCGAGCGCCACCTTCACCCTGGCGGATGCCGACGAGATCCTCCTCTTCGACCAGGCGTTTCAGGAGAGTAAGCCGCACCACCATTACCATCACCACCCGCGCCCGCCCCCGGGGCCGCACCTCCCCATCCGCCTCGGCCCCGCCGCAAACCCCTGACCG
The DNA here is from genome assembly GCA_963830115.1 of uncultured delta proteobacterium. Classification (GTDB taxonomy): domain Bacteria; phylum Myxococcota_A; class Polyangia; order Polyangiales; family CAWHLB01; genus CAWHLB01. The sequence continues at coordinate 119,109 of CAWHLB010000031.1, read as the reverse complement.
CCGCCCGCGCCGCCGGGCTTCAGGGGCTGAGCTCGCCCATGAACGTGCCGCTCACGTTCGCGCTCGAGGCCGACTCGCCCCAGGTCCCGGCCCACACCCCGTCCGAGAGGGTCTGTGCGATGCCGTCGGTCGTGATGTCGGTGCCAGTCGTGGTGCCCTCGAGGGTCAGCCTCGTGTCGGCGTGCACGACCCCAGCGATGTTCTCGTCCACCGTGCGACCGGCGAGGGCTAGCCCCGAGTTGCAGGCGTCGAGGTACTGCGACTCGGACAGGACGCCCACCGAGGACTGGAGCTCTGTGGCGACAGTGGGGCAGTCGATCCAGCTCGCGAGCATGTCCGCCGTGCTCGTGAAGCCGAAGAGCGGCAACAGGCCGTGGATGTAGATGTACTGAAGGAGCTTGCCCAGATCGAGCTCATAGCTGTGCATGGGGATCTGCAGCTCGTCGCCGACAGCGGTGGCGGGGCCAGTGGCCATGAGCGAGGTCAGCCCCACGTCGGCCAGGTTGAACACGTAGTAGTGCCGCGTGCCGCCCAGATCGCGCAGCTGCACCTGCATGGTCTGGAGCTCGTGGCGCATGGTCATGCCGCCCGCACCCGGGGTCAGGGTGAGCTTGGATGTGATGGTCGCCTGGTCGATGGCGCGGGCCAGGTCCCCGGCCGCATCGAGGAAGCGCTGGACGACCTCCGGCACATAGGTGCCGATCTCCATGTTGACGAGGTTCTGGGCCGAGCGCGCCCCGACCTCCCAGGCGGCGCAACCGCCGGTGAAGCGCGCCTGGGCTCCGCTCCACGACGTAAAGTCGTGGGTGTAGAGGTCCCGGAGGTCGCCGATGGGGTGGTTGACCTCGCTGCAGCTCGAGTAGTCCTCACCGCTCATGCACTCCCAGTGGCAGGTCAGGCGCATGATGTAGTCGACGACGAAGGCACCCGGGTCCTGACCCCACTGGTTGGTGGCCGCGTCGCCGTCGATGTTCTGGTCGTCGGTGAGCTCGTCGAGGACGTGGAGCGCGGTGTCGACGGAGGGGGGCAGGGCGCCGGCGAAGTCGAACGTGTTGTTCAGGTCGTAGACGCCCTCGAAGCGCACCGGCTGCTCCACGTCGAGGATCGTGACGGTGGCGCGCGTCTCCATGCCGCGTTGTACCGCCACACCCACCGTGCAGCCGAAGCCCGCCACGTGTCCGCCCGCGTGGGCCACCACCGCCACGGTGTAGTCGCTGCCGATCGGCAGGCCGGTGAAGGCGGGGCGCGCGCGGATGTCGGTGACCGGTGCCCCCATGCGATCGGCCGTCGGCAAGGCGGTCGGGTCGAGCCCGTCGCAGGCGACGCCGTGGAAGAGGTAGGGCACGAAGTCGGCGAAGGTCTGGGTGCCCGTGTATTGCATGTCGACGGCGATGCTGCCGGCGTCCGAGTCGAGGACGGAGAGGGTGAAGGGCAGGCCATCGCCCTGGGGCGGAGTGGCGGTGACCTGAAAGGTCGTGTTGCTGCTGCCCGCCGTCAGGTGCACCGTGGCGACGCCGTCGCTGCCCGTGTCCGACGTGTTCGCCGAGACGTGGGCCCCGGCGCCCGCGCCGTCCACCGTGAAGGCGATGGGCGCGTTGGGGATGGGGCTGCCGTCCTCGTACACGTAGCGGACCTTCAGGTCGGCCGCGGCCGCGTACCGCAGCGAGAAGCTGCTCGGCCCCGCGTACTCGAGGTGGGCCGTCATGAGCCGCGGGTCGTGCGAATCGAAGGACACGCTCTTGGCGGCGCAGCTCGTCAGCACCGCGCCCGCGGCCACGAGGAGGGCGATGCGAGCCGCCCAGGCGAGTCGATTCGTCATAGGTCCCTCACGTGCATCGGCCGCTGGTGTCGCAGGTCGAGCCGCCGCAGCAATCGATCGACGAGACGCAGCTCTCCCCGCTGTTGCGGCAGGTGCATTGATGCGCATTGCAGGTCATGGCGCCGCAGCAGTCGCTGTCGCTGTCACAGCGATCGGGATCGCGCCCGCAGCACTGCATCGAGCCCGAGCTGTCGGTGGACTGGCACACGGCGATGCCGCAGCAGTCCGTGTCGGCCGAGCACGTGGACCCGACGCGCATGCAGCCGGCGACGGGGGCGCACTGGCCGAGCACGCAGGCGTCGCCGCTGCAGCAATCCGCATCGCTCGTGCAGCTCGAGCCCTCGCTCTGGCACGTGCACGTGTGCATGTCGCTGTCGCAGAGCATGTACCCGCAGCAGTCCTCGCTCGTCTTGCAACTGCTGCTCGCCGCCGCGCAGCACTGCTGGTCGGCCGTTCCGCCGATGACCTGGTTGCAGGTCAGGGGGCTGCAGCAGTCGGACGCGCCGGTGCACGCCGACTGGGCTCCCGTGCAGGTCACTCCGGTCGACTGGCACATTCCGGCGACGCAGTCGACGCTGTGCATGCTGCCGCTCGCGTCGGTCGTGCAGCACTCGCTCGCGTCGACGCAGGGGGAGCCGATGGCCTGGCACTGGCAGCTGTGGTCGTCGCCGCAGAGCATCCATCCGCAGCAGTCGAGGGAGCTGTCGCAGTGGCCGGTCTTCGGGTGGCAGCAGCGCGGGCTCGCGGGGGAGGGCTGGCAGAGCGTGTCGGTGCCCTGGCAGCAATCGCTGGCCTTGGTGCAGTCGCTCCCCACGTCCGAGCAGCTCGACGAACAGAAGAGGAAGTCGCAGTGTCCTCCGCCGCTGCAAGTCAGCCCGGGGAGGCAGCAGATCTGGCCGTCGCCGCCGCATCCGATCACGCTCGTGACCGTCCCGAGGCCGATGCACATGTTCGTGAGGAAGGGCTCGCAGATCGAGCCGAAGGCGCACTCGCCGTGTGGGCAACAGGGCTGCCCGTCGCCGCCGCAGGTGGAGCCCATGGCGCCGGGCGCCGGGCTCGCCATGCACATGCCGCCCATGCAGGTCGCGGTCGCGACGCAGGAGTTGTCCGGCGCGCAACAGGGCTGACCGGCGCTGCCGCAGCTCGTCGGGTGCTGGCACATGCTGCTCACGCACACGAGGTCGCCCGCGCTGCCGCAGGCGGCCGCTCCGTCACAGCAGGGCTCGCGCTCGGCCCCGCAGTGCCTGCAGGTCGCGCCGCCCATGCAGACCTCGCCCGCGCGGCAGACGCCACCGGCGCAGCACGGACCGCCCTCCGCGCCGCAGGCCATGGTCGGCATCGTGCACGCGCCGCCGAGGCAGACCATCGTGCCGCCGCAGTCACTCGAGCGGACGCAACCGCTCCCGGCGGGCGCCACGCATTGGCCCGACTCGCAGGTGAAGCCGACGCAGCAGTCGCCGGTGCTCCGGCACATCGCGCCGCCGGGGCGCAGGCAACACACTCCGTCGCCGCCGCACCGGAGGCCCAGGTCGCAGGAGCCGCTGGTGCCGCCACAGCAGCGCTCCCCGGTGCTGCCGCACGGCGTGGTCGAGGCGCCGTCCGGCACCATCGCGCCGTCGGGGACGAAGACTCCTCCCTCGGGCAGCCTGCGGATGCCGCTGTCGGTGCCCGGACCCACGGCGCCGTCGTGGCCCGTGCCGCCTTCGCCGCCGTCCCTGCTGCCGCCTCCTGCACAGCCCGCCGCCGCGATCAGCAAAGCGAGGGCAAGCCTCGGAACAAGCAGGCGAAGGTGCGAGGAGAAAAGCATCCCGCCCATTGTACATTGGGCGGAAGGCTCACCCAAACGATGGGGCGGGAGCGGCGAGCGGGTTTTCGGCCCGACGGAGCGGCGTCCCGTGGCCGCGATCGATGGTGGAGCTGAGGGGGATCGAACCCCTGACCTTCGCACTGCCAGTGCGACGCTCTCCCAGCTGAGCTACAGCCCCGCGCGTGCGGAGACGGCCGTGTAGCATCGGCTTCTGGGGGTGTCAATCGGCTCGGGATCGGGCCGACGCGCGATCCCGAGCCTCTTGTTCGTGCCCTCCCTGTCGCGCCGGGAGGGGCCGCTGCACGTTCGGCACGGGGGCGCTTCGGTGACCAGGATGTGCTTCGGCCGCCGAAGGCACACCGGCTCCCTTCCCCGCGCGCTCCGGGATTGCAGGAGCGAAGCCGGACGTCTCGTCGCTCCGCTCCTGCGATCCCGGAGAACTCCGTTCGCTCGCGGGATGGCGTGGTGCGGTGCGGTGTGCGGGCTTCGGCTCGCGGGGAGGGCTTGGTGGCTCGCTTTTTTGACCGGGTGCTCGGGGCGGTCGAAGCTCGACGGGAGCGCGCTCCGTGGCCTTGCGACAACCATCTGCGCGGCGATCGCCGACCGCCTCGGCATCGACCGTGATCGTGCTGTTGATCGCGGCCGTCTCGGTCGGCTGCGCGTCGCACTTCGATGCCGACTTGCTCACGCTGAAGGGCGTGGCGCCCGAACGGGTCGAGCCTGACGTCTGGGTCTCGATCCGCGGCAGCGACTTCCCAGTAGGCCGTTCGGCTACCGTCCGCTTCGACGGGGTGTTGCATCGGCCCGGTGCGCCGGCCGTCCCTTCCCACGTGCGAGTCGCGGGTCGGGCCGTGGCACCGGGGCGCATCGCATTCCTGGCGACCGATCGCTTCGTCGCAGCCGTCGGCGGCCGCGGTACGTTCGAGGGAGACGTGCGCGTCGCCTTCGCGGCGGCCGAGGCAGGAGGCGCCGTCAGCGGCGTGCTTCACCACGTGGGCGTCGACGTCTCCCCCGACACGGCGACTCGCCTCGCCAACGAGATCGATGGAGCGCGCCGCGCGGAGGCCATCCTCGCTCGGCTCGGTATCGCGCTCGAAGAAGGAGAGGGGCTCGATGGGGGCCTCTTGGCCCACTCAGTGCGTCGGGGAAGCGCCGGCGCCGCGGCGGGGCTTCGCCCCGGGGACCGCATCGAGACGCTCGACGGCGTGGATGTCCACTCCGTGGCCGACCTCGAGCCCTCCCCCGACGCTCGCAGCGTGCACCTAACGGTGGCGCGGGACGGCGAGGCAGGCGACGTGCCGCTCGTGGTCTCCCTCGGCGCCGTCCGCGAGGCCGAGGTGCCGACCGTGCCGTGGACCATCCTCCTTCCGGCGGTGTTGCTCCTTTCGGTCCTGCTCCTCATGGCCCCGAGCGCGCGCCTCACGGCGGGCTGGCTCGACCGGATCGCAGCCCCGCGCGGGCCCCCCTCTTCGAACAAGGCGAGGGCATCGAGAGACCCGCTGCTCGAGACGGCTTCCCTCGTCGCCGCAACCGCCGCGCTCGCCGCGATGCCGTGGGCGACCCGCCTCCTGCCGCGTGGGCTCGACGTGGGCGCGATCCTCCTCGTCGCCCTCGTGTCGAACGCGACGGTGGTGTTGACGTCCCTCGAGCCGGGTCGCCGTCTACCGCGCCCCTCGGTGTTGCTCCGCGCACTCGCCCACGCGTCGCCCGCGCTCGCGGCCGTCGTGTGCGTGGCGGTCTTCGCCGGGACCGTGAGCGTCTCCGGTATCGTCGAGGCGCAGGGCCCCTGGCCCTTCCGTTGGCTTGCTTTCGAAGATCCGATCGTCTTCCTACTCGTCCCCGCCTTCGTCGTCACCGTCCTCGGTGCCCGCCGCGTGTCGGCCGAGGGCGCGTCGACGGCGATCACGGAGGTCTTCGAGCGGGCGCACCTCCTGGTGATGTCGGGCCTCGGCGCCGCGCTCTTCTTCGGCGGCTGGCGCATTCCGGGCGGCCCCGTCGAGCCCCTGGGCGCAGGCAGCCTCGCGGCGGCGGCCGCCACGGCGCTCTTCGTCGTCAAGGGTGGTGCGTTGCTCGCCGCCGGGTTGTGGATGCGGCGGCGAGGCGCTGCAGAGCGGGCGTGGCGATGGGCTCTGCCGCTATCGCTCCCGTGTGCGGTCGGGGCCGTCCTGGCCCTGCGCCTCGACATCCCACCGGCGGTCGACGCCGTGTGCGGTCCGCTCCTCGCGAGCCTCGCGGTCCTCCTGCTCGTCGCTGTCCTCGCTGCGCGCCCGGGCCGTGCCCGCCCGCGCGTCCAGCCATTCCTCTGAGCCGCTACGCCGAGCTCAGCTCTCGGACACCGCGAGGAAGCGTTCGAGCTGCTTGCGCTGCGCCTCGTCGATCCGATCGAAGCGCACGCCGCACATCCACGTTCCCGGCTCGCGCTCGGCGGCCCACATCACGGTGGCCGTCGCCTCGAAGGGCTCCTCGTCCGGATCCTCGATGCCGTCTTGCGTCAGGAAGAGGGTGACGTCGACTTTGCCGCCCTCCTCGACTGGTCGCTCGATCACGAGGCCGACGCCCCCGCTCGAGATGTTCTGGGTCGATGCGACGGTCACGTCGCCCGCGATGGCGACCTCCGCGGCAACCTCGATCGGGTAGCGCTGGTGTTGCCTTTGATCGCTCGCCGAGCTGCGCGGGCCTGCCACCATCCACACTCCTCCGGGCGACGCGCCTCCGCGTGCGCCCCTCACCGTCCGCGGCGGAGCATGCGCCCGAACGCGCCGCCCGTAAAGGCGTCGAGCAGGGCCTCGATCTCACCGATGCGCATCTGGTGCGAGAGGTCGGTCCGGCCCATCAGATCCCGCTCGAGCTGCAGGCGGCGCCTCTCGAAATACAGGCCGACGACGGTGCGGACGAGGCTCGCGCGCGCGTGCTGGCGAGCCCGTGCTTCGCGCAACAGGGTCGCCTCCTCCCGCGCGTAGACGATCCGCGGGAGGTAGAAGGTCACGGAGGCCTCGACGGAGAGGTCGTCGGCGGTCGACAGGTTGATGTGACCGGCGTCGTTCGATGCCGTCAACGCCGACAGGTCCCAGCCCTGACCCCGGCGCGCTCCCACGCGCAGCTGGGGCAGCCAGCCGCTCATGCGCGCACGCGAGGCGGCGCTCTGGGCCGCGTGCGGATCGACGGCGGCGACCCGGAGCGCGGCCCTCACCGCGACATCGACGCGGGGCTCGCCAGCGTAACGTGCGAGCGCATCCCGCAGCCGCGCCGGATCGACCCGCGGGCCCCTGTCGCCGTTGCTGTCGCCGTTGCCGTCGTCACTGCCGTCCCCCTGGCCGTCGAGCCCAGCGCCGGCGCCTGGCGAGATATCTTCGTCGTCCCGCTCCTGCGCGTGGGCCGTGCCGCCGCCGACCGACAGGGCGAGCAACGCGAGACCGATCCATACGACGCGCCTCATCGGAGGCCTCCGAGGCGCTGATCGGCCGCGACCCGCGCGGTCCGCTCCCACCGGCACAAAGCGACCGAAGCGCAGGGCACCTCGCGGTGTGGCCGGAGCACGCGATCGTCCGCCCCCCCGTGCTCGTCCACCGCGGTGTGCGCGATTGCGCCCGTGCGCCCGTGCGTGGGCACCTGCGCCCACAGCTCGGCGCCGAAGCTCCAGCGTTCGTGCCGCTGCGCCGACGCGCGGAGACTGCGCCCCGTCTCCCGCTGCGCGAGGGCGACGACCGAGACGCTGGGCAGCCAGCGCGCGACGCCCACCCTGCTGCACGAAGCGAGGATCGCCGCCGCCGCGACCCACGCTGCCCAACGAACACTCCGCGCCATCTCGACCATGACCCCTCCATCCTCCGCACAGGTGCGGGCCGGGCTCATCGGTCCGCGCACCGGGCGGTTGCTCTTCCGTGCACCGAGCGGCGCAGGCGGCTCACCGCGGGCGCGTTTGCCGTTCAGGATCGAAGGGTCGGTGCGTGGGCGATGGAGACGAAACGCTCGCCAGCGCAGAGCCCGACCGAGGCCGTCGCGCGCGCGCCCGCGGGCATGTCGCCCACCACCCATTCTCCCAGCCGTTCGACCCCGCGTCGCTGTCGTGTCTCCGAGCGCACGAGGCGCGTTGGATCAGGCGCTACGACGACCAGGCGTGCGGTCAGCACGCCGTCGCTGCCCAGCACGGCCTGCGCGCGCGCGATACCGGCCTCGCTCACCTCCCACGACACGAGAAGTGTGTGGGCCTCGACCGCCACGAGCGCGACCTCCTGGTCGGGATCGTGCTCGGGCTCGAGCTCTCGGTTCCGCGGTGGCTGTCGCCGCGTCTTCGCGGCCTCGCGCGTCCTCTCGACCTCCGCGCGAAGATCGGCGTCGTGCGGGTGCGCCCGCTCGAGGGCGCCATAGATTGTGAGCGCGCGCGCCAGATAGCCCTGCTCGGCCAGGAGCCGCGCCATGGTGCGGGTGCGGATCGGCTCGCCGTTCGGGGGGCGCGGGGGCGCCGGAGTCGGGCTCCGCGGCGCAGGGGTGTGCACGGTCACGTCCCCCATGCTGCTGCTCGGCTCGCCGGTCGCGAGCCGCGGCGCGAGGCTCGCGAGGATCCTTCGCGGCGTCTCGGGCAGGGCCCCGGCAGCCATCGTCACGACCCGGCCCATCACCGCGCGCGCCACCCCGAGGGCCCGGGCCCGCCGGCCCCAGCGACCATTGTGGGCACGCACCGCCGCCACGAGCTGCTCGCGCGTCATGCCCGCGGCGCCGAGCACGCCGCGCCGCTGCGCCTCCCGCTCGAGCTCGCTCCGGCTCAACCCCTCGAGGTTCGGGCTCACCTCGCTCCCTCCGCGTTTGCTCCGTGCCATGCCGCACCGCACGCCCTCGCGTGGCCGCCCGTCGCCCGTGCTCGCCGGGTCACAGCCATGCGAGCCGCCCCTCGTCGGCATGGGCGAGCGCCTCCCGGGCCCGGGCCGCGTCGCGCTCCATCTCCTCGATGAGCGCCGCGGCGTCGTCGAACCGCCGCTCCTCCCGGATCCGCTGCACGAAGGCGACGCGCATCCGTGCATCGTAGAGGTCGCCGTCGAAGTCGAACAGATGCACCTCGATCGACCGGCCGGCGTCGAAGGTCGGCCGCACCCCGAGGCTCGCGACTTCGTCGAGGCGCTCCGCGGCGCCCTCGAGGGGCCGGGCCACGACCGCGTAGATGCCGTCCTGGGGCAGCAACACCGGGTCGCAATCGAGGTTGGCCGTCGGGAAGCCGAGCTGTCGGCCGCGTCGATCGCCTCGCACCACCGTGCCGTCGACCTCGTGGTATCGCCCGAGCAACCGCGCGGCCGTCTCCACGTCGCCCTCCTCGACCAAGCGCCGCACGCGGCTCGAGGACACGGGCACTCCGTCCTGCATGACCGGCGGCACGACGATCACGTCGAAGCCGAGCTCCCCGCCCAGGGTGCGGAGCAGCTCGACGTTGCCCGTGCGTCCCTGGCCGAAGCGAAAGTCTGGCCCCACGACCACGCCACGTGCCCCGTGCCGGCGGACCAGCACATCCTCGGCAAACCGTCGGGCCGGCAGCTGCGAGAAGGCGCGGTCGAAGGGCTGGATCACCACGTCGTCCGCGCCCGCCGCGAGCAGTAGCTCGGCCCGTCGAGGAGGCATCGTGAGCAGGGCCGGCGCACGTTCCGGCGTGAGCAGCCGGGTGGGGTGCGGATCGAAGAACATGGCGAGCGCGCGTGACCCGTCCCGTGCCGCACGCTCCCGCGCCGCGGCGACGAGGGCCTGGTGGCCGAGGTGCACGCCGTCATGGTTGCCCGGCGTCACGACCGAGGGCGATGGCTGGCTCGAAGACGTCATCGTGTCCGCGACAGGCGATTATCGCGACCGGTGGGGTGGGGTCAACGCGGACCTCCGGCGAGCCGTCCGGCATCCGGGTGGCGCGAGGCCCCGGCGTCAGCGGTTCCGTCCTCCGGGTGGCGGCGTGGCCGGCACGGCGAAGCGCCCCGTGTTCCCCGCGCTGCCGATCGCGCCCGTCGTGTCGAGGCCCGTATCCCGCGCCAGATCTTTGAGCGACGCGAGCAACGCGTCCATGCTCTCGAAGCGCTCGGCCGGCTCCTTGGCGAGCGTCTTCATGACGATCTCGTCGAGGTCCCGAGGCGCATCGAGGTCGGGGCGCCGTTCGCGCAGGGGCGTGGGCGGCTCGTTCACGTGGGCGAGCAGGATGTCCACGGCGCTGGGCCCGCCGAACGGGACCTGGCCGGTGAGCATCTCGTACAGCAGCACGCCAAGCGCATAGATGTCGGTGCGCCCGTCGAGGGGCTCGCTCCGGATCTGCTCGGGGGCCATGTACTTCGGTGAGCCGAGGAAGGCGCCCTTCAAGGTCGGCCCCGTCTCGTGGGTCGCCACGTTCTTGACGAGGCCGAAGTCGAGCACCTTGACGACGTCTTGCTGGTCGCCGTGCTGGACGAGGAGGACGTTGGCCGGCTTGAGGTCGCGGTGGATGACGCCGAGGGCGTGCGCCTCGCGCACCGACCGGCAGATCTGCATCGCCACGTGCATGGCGCGGGCCCCGGAGAAGGGGCCGTCCTCGTCGAGGGCCTGGCGCACGGTGCGCCCCTCGAGCAACTCCATGGCGATGTAGTGGTAGTCGTCTTCTGTCTGGCCGTAGTCGAAGAGCGTGACCGTGTTCGGATGGGTCAGCTTCGATACGATCGACGCCTCGAGCAGGAAGCGCTCGTGGAACTGCTCGGCCTCTTCTTCTTCGAGGGCCGGGTTCGGCAGGAGCACCTTGAGGGCCACCTGGCGTCCGAGGGGACGCTGCTCGGCGCGGTAGACCCGCCCCATGCCTCCCCGCGCGATCAGCCCGACCACGACGAAGCGCTCACCGAATACCCGGCCGATCAAGGGGTCGGCGGGCCCGCTCTCCGTCATGGCTCCCTCTGGGGTGTCCGCCATCGTAGGCCTCCCTCCCCGCGGGCCGCAGCATAGCAGCCCTCCGGAAAACCGGGCATCGGGCCATGGGGCGATGCCGCCCTCTTGCAGAAACGGTCCCTGCGCGACACCTTGAAGGTGAGGGATCGATCGGAATCGTCCTAACGGAGGCGCAGTTGGCCTGGATGGTCGTGGCGGTGACGCTTCTCGGGGCCGTCGGGCTCCTCGGGGCGGCTCGCCTTCGGGCCCGCTTCCTGCGCCCCATCCAAGAGGCCCTGGCGACGCGCACCATCGGCGAGCTGTCGGCGGGACGCTTTCGTGTCACCGGCCGCATCGTCCCGATTCGGACGGTGCCGAGCCGGATCGACGAGAGCCCCTGCGTGTTCGTGGAGCACGCCGAGTACCGCACGCTCGGCAGCACGATCGTGCCCCTCTTGCGGGAGGTCGAGCACACGACGGTCGCCCACCCCTTTTACCTCGAAGACGAGAGCGGTCGTCTCCTGGTGGACCCGGGCAGGGCCGCCATCGAGGCGGTGACGGTCCTCGAGGACGAGGGCCTCAGCGCAGAGCGGCGCCTCCGGGCCGGCGAGGAGATCGAGCTCGTCGCGACCTTCGCTCCCCGAGATGCCGAGGCCGACGGAGGGCCCTACCGGGCCAGCGCGGTGACGTGGACGCCGGTGGACGACGTATGTGGTCCGCCCCGCCTCAGCTACCGGACCGAGCCGGGCATGGTGCAGCCGGCCGACGACTTCACCTCGTTCTTGCACGGCGCCGGGGTGTTGCTCGCGTTCATGAGCGTTCTGTTCGGGGTCCTGTCGCTGCTCTGACGCGTTCGTTGCCCAGCGCGAGACCCGTACCGGCTCGATGGGGCTGTCGCGGGCGAGCCGCGTGGCGTTCCGTGGTGCGGTGGTCCTGCCCTGGGATGCTACGCTTCGCACGCATGACCGCGTCGCCGGCCTTCGGCGCCCGCCACGGGCTCGCCCTCTCGATTGCCCTCTCGGCGTGTCAGCTCGTTCGCCCTGCATCGGTGAGCGCCGGAGACCTGGCGGCCTGGCTCACCGGTCCGCGCGAAGAGGGGCAGCTCGATGCGGCGTCCATGGACAAGCGGCTCGAGGCGGCCCACACCCTCGGCCGATGGGGAGAGCCCCATCGCGCGGTTGCGGCCCTGGCTGCGGCCCTCGGCTCGGAGCGTCAGCCCGAGGTACGCCGCGCCCTCATGCGTTCGCTCGCCCGTCGTGGCGATGCTGCGGGGGTCCCCGCGCTGATCGAGGCGTTGAGCTCCCGGGACGGTCGCGATGTCGTGCCCGCCGCCGAGGCCCTCGGAGCCATCGGGTCGGACGCCGCGATCCATGCCCTGATCGAGGGGCTCGAGGTGGGTCGAACCGCGACGGCGGCTGGCCAGGGGCTCGCCCGTATCGGCGTTCGCGCCGCGCCCCCGCTCATCCAGGCGCTCCACGAGCCGGCCGCGCGCCTCGATGCCGCTCGGGTCCTCGGGTCCCTCGGCGAGCGGGAGGCGACCCCGGCCCTCGTCGAGCTGTTGCACGACCAGCGTTCCGAGGTCCGGCAGGCCGCCGTCGTCGCCCTCCGCCGCATCGACGACGCGCGGGCAGCCCCCGCGGTCGCGGCCATGCTGAGCGATCCCTTTTCGCCGATTGTCGTCTCGGCCCTCGGGACCCTCGCCCGCATCGGCGGTCCGGCCCAGCGTGAGGCCGTTCGTCGCTGGGTCACACAGGGCCCGCCCGCCGTCCGCCGCGCGGCCCTCGGTGCGCTCCTGGCCATCGCGCCCGAGAAGGGTGCCCAAGAGCTCGCCCGCATCCTCGGCGCCGGGGACCAGGGCCTGTCTCCGTGGGCCGCCCAGCTCGCGCTCGAATGCACCCACCCCGCCGTGGTGCCGGTGCTCTACGGCCTGCTGAAAGAGGGGACCCTGGCCGATGCGGCGGCGAGCGCCCTGGCCGAAGTCGACGACGGTCGAGGCGTTTCGGTGCTCCTTGCCGAGGCGAGCCCGGACAAGCCCCATGCGCGGGCGGCGTTGCGGGCGGCGGCCGTCGCCGTGCGCCGGTGGCCGGGCCTGCCAGAGCTCGCCCGACAGCGCGTGTGGTCGCTGCTCGAGCATCTCACGGGCAGCCGGGATGTCCCCCGCACCTTGCTCCTGCGTGCCCTCGCCCGCGATCCCTGGGTCGCGCCCTGGCTCCGCAAGGCGCTCGGCTCGTCCCGGGCGGGGCGGCGCGCGATCGGTGCCCTCGGCCTCGAGGTGCTCGGGGACCGGAGCCAGGGGGCGTTCGTGGTGAAGGCCCTCGGCAGCGAGCAAGATCCGGAGGCGTTCCGCCGGATGGCCTCGGCGGCCCTCGCCCTCGGCGCGCCCGCCCCCTTCGCGGTGATCGAGCCCCGCTTCGACGACCCGAGCGTGGCGTCCGAGGCGATGGCGCTCGCCGCCGGGTCGGCGCCGGAGATGTCCCAGCGTCAGCGGACCGAGCTCGGCGAAGCGTTGCGTCGTGCCCTCCGGGCCACCGACGGACGGACACGGGCGGGGGCCTCGCGTGGCCTCGCCATCCTGGGCGCGCGGGCTGCCTGGCGGGCCATCGCGACCAGGCTCGAGGACGGGCTGCCCGAGGTGCGTCGTGCGGCCGCCCGGGCCCTCGCCGTCCTGGCCGTTCCGGCGTCGGCGGCGGTCCTCGAGGCCCAGGCCCGGGTCGAGGACGACGCGTCGGTGCGCCTCGCCCTGTCGGACGCCGCTGCCGTTGCGGAAGGCCAGCGCCGTCGGCCCCTCGCCTTCGACGAGGCGGGCGACGAGGTGCTGCGCGTGCGCGTGGCCGCGCTCGCACAGGGGCGACGCGAAGGGGTACCGGTGGACGTGGTGCTGCCGGACGGACGGTGGCTCACCCTCACCACCCTGCCGGGGGGCGAGCTGCTCCTGCCGGACTTGCCGGCCGGCCGCGCGGACGTGCGCGTTCGGATGGTGCGATGAGCGTGCCCGTGCCCTCGCGCCGCCGGGCCGGTGTGCTCGGAACCGTTGACGGGGCGAGTCCCGTTTCCCACATTCGCGGGGTGCCGTCGCCCCACCCGTCGACCGCCGGCCGACTGCTCCTGCTCGTGATCCCGGTGGTCGTGGTCGTGGCTGGCTGCGGGCGTTCCGCCGACCAGCCCTACGCCGCGCTGACGGTGCACGACGCCCCGAGCGGCGCCTATCGACTGCGCTACCTCTCGCCCCCGTGGAAGCTTCAGCGCACCGACGGCGACACCACCGAGGTCGTCGTCGATGCGCCCGGCGTGCCCTTCCTCAGCCTCGATGCGGGGGCGCCGCTCAAGTACGACCTCGTGGCGACCGTGCAGCCGGGGAACGCCCGCAGCGTGGCGCGGCAGGACACGGCGGCGGCCCTCTCCCGAGGCGAGGTCGTCGCCACCGAGGCCACCGTGGTGCAGACCGACAGCGGCGCGACGGGCCTCGAGGTACTGACCACGGTCTCGTCGCCCGTCCCGCGCAACTTCCTCTACGTCAGTCTGGACTCGGCACGGGGTGTGGTTCATCTCGCATTCGAGGCGACACCGAGCCTGGACGAGGCGGAGGTGAGCGCGATGGTCCAGGCGGTCGACGTGGACGTGACGCCATGAAGTGGCTCCCTCTCGTCTTCGGCGCCTCGCTCGCCCTCCCCGTCCCTTGCGCGCTGGCCCAGTCCGCCGAGGGCCTCGGGGCGCCACGCCCCGGCGTCTCGGTCTCGCCCGGTGCCTCGTCCCCGACGCGGCCCACGCCGCCGCCACCGGTGGCCTCCTCGGCGCCGCCCTCCGCCGCGTCGACTTCTCGCGCCCCAGCCGCCTCGGCTTCGCGGACCTCGCCCGGTCCCGAGCGTGCGTTCGGCCTGGCCACCCCACGGCCCGGCGTTCGGCCCCGCGCCTGGCGGCTGGGTGCAGCCCCCCGGCGCCCGCCTTCGCACCACGCACCCGCCGCGCCCGCGGCTGGCTGGAACGGCCCCCGCGTGGAGCTCGGTTGGGCCCATTACACCCTGACCGACGGCTACGGCGGCGGCACCGTCAATGCGTTCGACTTCGGCGGCTACATCCCCTTCGGCTGGCTACGTCTCGGTGGCTATGCCGAGCTCGGCTCCCGCAGCTACCAGCTCGGTGACGGAGACGCAGTCGTGCGCGGAAACCTCCTGGTCGGCTACCAGTACCTGAGGCGGCTCGCACCCATGGTCCCCTACGCCGCTGTGGTCGGTACCCTCGGCGTCGTCATCGGAAAGCGCTTCCACACGCCCCTGTCCTACGACATGGGGGGCCTGGGCATCGAGGTGGGGGCCGACTTCAACCTCGTGCGTTCCCTGTGGGTCGGCATCGGCCTGTCCTACCTGCGCGCTGCGATGCAGGGCCTGGCCTACGACATCCTCACCCTCCGTCTCCGCATCGGCCTGTAACCCATCCGCCCCCTTCCCGAGGGAAGCGCTGGGCGATGAACGGCTCCCCTCGACTTTTGCCGCCCCCTGCGGCTAAGGTTCTGCCGATGATCGCGCAACCGAGCGAGCCCCGCGCGCCGCTGGGCGAGGAGGCGCCGTTCGAAGACATCCTCGGCCGCCTCGCGCAGGTCGTCGAGCGGCTCGAGAGCGGCGACCTGCCCCTCGAGGAGTCGCTCGCCGTCTTCGAGGAGGGCGTGCGTCTGTCGCGTCTCGGCGCCCGACGCCTCGACGAAGCCGAGCGGCGCGTGGAGCTGCTTCTCGCGGACGAGGAAGGCGTAGAGACCCGTCCGCTCGACCACAAGGAGCCTGAGAGCCGATGAGCGAAGTCCTGACCATCCCCACCGCCTTCGAGGACATCTCCGAGATGGCGGCTGGTCTCGTCGATTCGGGTGGACGAGGAGCAAGTCATCCTCTACGGACCCTTTCCCTACGACGAGGGAGAGGAGCTGGGCTTCGCCATCCTGCTCGCCGACGGCACGCCCGCGCTGCAAGGGGTGGGGCGTGTTCGCGCTGCGGTCGACGGAGGCGAAGAGCGTCCGCCCGAGGCGCGCTACGACATCGTGGTCGACTCGCTCTCCTTCGAGGCGCGGGCCGAGGTCGTCTACGAGCGCATTCTCCTGGCGCGTGGCGGTGGGGATCCCACCGGCGAGGTGCGCGTCGACGACATCGAGAACGAGGCCGATCCCTACGGCGAGTCCACGGTCGTTGCCCACAGCGACGATGTCGGTGGGTACGCGCCGCCCGAGGGCCCGGGCGCGGAGTGGGAGGATGCGGCCATGGCCGGCGATGCGGAGCCCGACGGCGCAGAGGCGGATGCGGCCGGGTACTTCGACGAGGCGGGGACGGGCGGGTACGGCGCGCAGGATGCGGGGGCAGACGCGGCGGCACACGGGGACGGGGCCCACGAGGCCGAGGCGCACCGGACCGGCTCGTCCACGTTCGAAGAGGAGCCGGCCGAGGCCTCGGCGCACGAGCCGATGGGCGAAGCCATGCCGGTGGGCGACGAGCAGTACGAGCAGAACGTGATGGCGGCCTTCGACCATGGCGAGCCGGCGGCGTCGGCCGACGACATGCCCTGGGGAGGAGAGGACCCCTCCACCGGCGAGGTGCACATCGGCGACCTGGAAGCCGCCGAGGTCGACATGGACGAGGTGGAGCCCGTGCCGGGACCGGCAGGTCGGTACCACTCTCGGCCGCCGACGGCGCCGCCGCCCCAGCCTCCGTCGGCTCCGTCCGGCTTCGCCCTGGCTTCGATGGGCACCAACGGCGCGACCCTGACGCGGCCCTCGATGGCGGCTTCCTGGTATCCGGAGGCGGTGCCGGCGATGGAGCCGCGCCCCTCGAGCGGCCTCTTCCAGTACGGCGGTGGCCTCCCGGTCCCAACGCGGTCGCCCCGCCCGGACCTGGACCCTTCCATGCGGATCCGCCCGGCCCCGCGCCCGGGCAGCGAGGCCGCGGTGGCCGCACAGGAGGGCGGCGCGGCGGTCGACATGGACGGTGTGGCGCCGGGGCTGCCCGAGGCGTTCGAGCCGGACGTGGCCGAGGTGGAGGCCTCGGACGTCTCCTTCGACCCGTCCTACAGCGAGCCCCCGGCCGAGGTCGTCGCGGGGGAGCTGAGGAGCTCGACATGGCCGCCGGCGGCGCGGACCCGACGAGCCAGGTCGACGTGTCGGGCCTCGAGGGGGACGACGAGGGACACTTCGAGACTCCCCCCTCGGTCGAGCTGCCCGACTACGAGGACGACGAGGACTAGCGTCAGTCGCGGCCGCTGACGTAGCCGAGCGCCCGGAGCTGGGCGGCCGTCTGCGGATCGATCTGCGTCGTCTCTGCGTGATGGTGCGCCCTCACCCGGTGTGCCGCCACCGGGGCTGCCCCCGTGCCGTCGCCCACCGGCTCGGCCTTCGCCAGCTGCAGGCCGAGCAGGCCACGGAGGTAGCGCACGGCGAGGGGCCGCGAAGGGGCGAGGTCGTGCTCCTCGCGCGGATCGGTCGACAGGTCGTAGAGCTTGGGCGCATGGACGCTGCGCTGGACGAGCTTGAGGTGTCCGACGACCACCGTGCGCCAGCCGTTCAGGAACCCCGTGACCACCGCCCGCGGCGCTGGCCGGCTCTGCCCGAGCAGAATGTTGAGGAAGGAGCGGCCCGACACCTCGTCGGGGATCGGCACCCCCAGGGCATCGAGGATCGTGGGCAGCACGTCGACGAGCCCGACCGGTGTATCGATCTTCGTGACGCCGTCGGTCACGCCCGGGATGCGCACGAAGAGCGGCACGTGGATCAGCTCCTCGTAGACGCTGTGCCCGTGGCCCACCGAGCCGTGGTCCCAGAACTCCTCGCCGTGGTCCGCGGTGACGACCACGATCGTGTCGTCGTCCAGCCCGCGCCGCGTCAGGCCATCCAGGATCCGGGCGAAGTGGACGTCGTGGTAGGTGATCTCACCGTCGTAGAGTGCTTCGAGGTGCGCCTTGTCGTGGTCGTTCAGGTGCAGGCGCCCCGACTTGATGTGCTCGAGCAAGAGCGAGTCGTGGCTGAAGTCGACTGGCCCGCGGTAGCTCGTGTCGCCGTAGAGGGCCAGGAAGTGGGAGGGCGGCCGGTAGGGCACGTGCGGATCGATGGTGTGCACGTAGAGGAAGAAGGGCTTGTCGGTTGGACGCGAGTCGAGCCAGGCGAGGGTGTCGGCCGCCACGTACTGCGCCGGCGAACGCAGGCCCTGACGGATGTAGTTGCGGTAGGTGTCCCAGCCCTGATCGAAGCCGAAGTAATCGGAGATGTAGCCGTTCGCGATGAACGAGCCCGTGTAGAAGCCGTGTCCTTTCAAGAATCTCGGGCAGCATCTTCACCGAGGACGGCAGCACCGACTCGGACTTGGTCGCGGTGTGCTCCCAGGGCATGAGGCCCGTGAGCAGGGTCGCCACGCTCGGCTTGGTCCAGTTCTCCTGGGCGTGGGCGTTGAGCATGACCGTCGCCGTATGCGCGAGGGCCGCCATGCCCGGCGCCTGCACGCGCGTGTGTGGGTTGTAGGCCGCGACATGATCGGCGCGCAGGGTGTCGATCAGGTAGAGGAGGACGTTGTGGGGGCGATGCTCCTCGTGGGCGGCCGGCTTGCCTGGCGTGACGATGGAAGGCGCGTCGACGGTCACGGTGCCACCCCGCGCGCGGAGGTCGAGGCGCGCGACCTTGCCCGTCAGGGTCCCGAGGTCGAAGTCGAAGGGCGCACCGTCGGCCGTCGCGGCCACGTGCCCTACGGGCACCTCGTCCCCCCCGTCCCTCGCCGCCACCACGTCGAGCCTGCCTGCGCCCTTGGCCTCGCCCCGAAGGTGGGCCGCGGCGGGAACGATCATGGCGAACCCGAGGGCGAAGCCCGCCGGGACCGCGAGGTCGTCGTGGCCCGGTGCCAGGTGGTCGGGCGTGGGCGGCCCGTCGGCGAGGGGCCCGTCCGCGGCCGGCCCGATGGCGAGCCAGTCGACCGCCAGCCCGGCACGACCACCGCCCGGCACGGGCCCCGTCCCTTGGGCGCGCAGCAATAGCTCGTGGTCACCGGGCGACATGGCACCGTCGGGGATCGTCACGTGCACGATCGCGAAGCCTCCGCCGTTTGGCAGGGCCTCTTCGGCGAACTGTCGGCCGTCGAGGTAGAGCACGACCGGCCCCGGGCGGAAGGTGCGAAGGCGAATCGTCACGAGGGCCGGGCCATGGCCGTCCCAAGGCAGGAGCAGGCGCATGCGCGTGCCGTTCGACAGGGCCACGGTGGTCCCATCGACCACGGCCGGGGAGCTGAACGTGAGCCATCCTCCCAACGTGTACTTGGCGCCCTCCGGGGCACCCTGGTCCATGATGAGCGTGTGTCCCTTGCGGAGCTCCGCCCGCTCCACGTGGGCGCCAAGCGAATAGCGCAGTTTCAGGGGGGGCGGCCGTGGCGTGGCTGGCCGCATATCCGCGGTCGGTGCGGGGGTCGGCGCCGGCGCAGGGGGCGGCGTGGTTGGAGAGGCGGTCTGCTCACGCGGCGCCGGACCCACGGCGGCCGAGGAGCCGCAGGCGGTTGCGGCGAGAACGAGCCCGACGAGAGTGAGGCGCGGTCGCGGCATGACCCGGACAGGCTACGGACGGATCCCTCGATAGGCCAGAAAGCGCGGCTCCTCCGCCCGATCCGCGGACGGCCCGGCAGGCGGGGTTGTCTTGCTGACGTGCGGCACGCGGAGGCGCTATAAGAAGAGAGACCCTTTGAATGCGTCCCACGTCCGCGCGTCGGACGCTCGAGACTCCGCGAGACCTCGTCATGTCGTTCGGCCGCCGCATCCTTCGCACTCTCCTGCTCGCCATCGCCTTGTCGGGCGCCTTCGCATCCGTCGCCGCAGCGGACGCCGTGGTCGTCGTCCATGTGCGCGACCCCCAGGCCCACCCCGCTGAGGGGCGGATCACCCTGACCCCGAAGGGGGGCGGAGCCAGCCACTCCTGCACCACCCACGCGGGGACCTGCCGGATTGCCGGAGTGCCCGGGGGCCAATACCAAGCGACCCTCGTCCCGACCCACGGGACCGCGCCCCCCGCTCGGACCGTCATGATCCCGCCGTCGGGGACGGTGACGCTCATCGTCTCGTCCCGGCGCTAGCACGCGCTCCGGATCCGCTCCCCCGGCAAGGCGGCTCGGCTCTCGACCGGGGAGAAGGACGCTGTGCCCGAGGGGAGGGTGGCATGGCCCATCCCCCCGGAAGGTGTTGGTGGGAACCATGGACCTTTTGGGCAGCACGTTGTAAAAACGCGGCCGGTACCTTTTGCGAGCCGCTGCTTGGCTCTCGACGCGTGGAGCAACGATGCGAGCTGCGATTCTTTCCCTCGGCCTGAGCCTGCTCGTCACGACGGGCTACCTCGTACCGTCCGTAGCCGTCGCGCAGGATGGGTTCGACGACGAGTTCGGAAACGAATTCGGTGGGCAGCAGCACGGTCAGGCCCAGCAGGGCCAGGCTCAGCAGGGCCAGGCCCAGCAGGGCCAGGCAGCCCAGTCGGGTCATGGCCAGGCGACGCCAGGGCAGGGCTCGCAGACGCAGGCACCCGCGCCCCAGGCAACGGACCAGGAGACGGCACCGGCCGCCGGCGAAACGCCGCCGCCCCAGTCGCGGCACGGCAGCGCGCTGCGCACCCGTCAGTTTCGTGAGCAGAACACCTGGCAGGGATCCGTCGGGGGCATCCACGTGGTGGACGCGGGCTCCGCCGCACCCGGCTCGTTCCGCTTGCAGCTCGCCGCGTCCTACTTCAGCGCCGGCGATTTCTTGGTGACCGGTGACCACGACGAGCGGGTGGGCGGCGCCCTCTCCATGAGCTGGACGGTTGCCAAGTACCTCGAGCTCTACGGCTCGCTCGCGAGCTGGGCCAACTCCAACGACAAGGAGAACCCCCAGCTCTTCCAGGTGCTCGGCGACACCCTGCTGGGGGCGAAGGGGTACTACTCGCCGCTGCCGTGGCTGACCGTCGGCGGCGATCTCGGCATCGCCCTGCTCAACACCGTCGGCGACATCGGCCTCGTCCTCGACAGCACGAGCTTCGGCCTGCGCGGGAACGCGACCGCCGACCTCCGCGGACTCGCGAAGCCGATCCCGCTCATCATCCGGTTCAACGCCCAGTACTGGTTCGACAACTCCCACAACCTGACCGACAACGTCGAGCACGAGCGGTACAGCCGCCTCACCGATCCGCTCCCGTACCAGAACGAGACGCGCAACTTGCTGACGCGCGTCGAGCGCTTCGCGTTGAGCATCGACCGGACCGACTTCTTCAACCTGGGTCTCGGCCTCGAGGCGCCGTTCCGAGCGGCCCAGAACTTCTACATCAGCCCCATCGTCGAGTGGACGTGGAACATCCCGGTCAACCGGCAGGGCTACAATTGCCTCTTCATCCCGGCCGCGGGCTCGACCAGCGAGCCGCCGGCAGGTGAGGACGGCTGCCTCGACAAGCAGGGCATCTCCTCCTTCCCCATGAACCTGTCCTTGGCCGTGCGGGTCTTGCCCCCGGTCGAAGGTCTGGCCGCCTTCCTCGGCGTCGACGTGGGGCTGACGGGCACCTCGACCTTCGTTCGCGAGCTGTCGCCGAATGCGCCCTACGACGTTCTGTTCGGCCTGTCCTACGCCTACGACACCACACCGCCGCCGCCCCACATCGTGACGCATGAGGTCACGCACCGCGTGCAGGTGCAGCTGCCGCCTCCGCTCACGGGCCGCATCAAGGGGCTCGTGGTGGAGAAGGGGACCGACACACCGGTTGCCGGTGCGATCGTGCGCTTCACCGGCCACGAGGACATGTCGCCGATCGTCGCCGGGCAGGACGGCAAGTTCACGAGCTACGCCTTCGCGCCGGGTGACGTGCAGATGGCCGTCACGGACCCCGACTACCACGACGGGTCGTGCTCGGCGACGATCCCGAACGAGCGGCCCGCCCATGGCGAGCTCGACGTGCAAGTGCGCTGCGAGGTCATGCCCCTGCCGCGGGTCGGGTCGCTCCACGGCTCGGTCAAGGGCGAGGACGGCACCGCCGTCAACGGTGCGCAGGTGACGATCAGTGGTCCGGCGAGCCGGGCTCTGACGACGGACGCGTCCGGCGCTCTCCAGGCCCAGCAGCTGCCGCCCGGCCAGTACACGGCCCGCGTCGAGGCGGACAACTTCCTGATCAAGACGGTGAACTTCGAGGTCGAGGCGCGCCAGACGGCCCAGGTGGACGTCACCCTCGTGCCCCGGCCGCGCTGGTCCCTGGTCCGTGTGCGGCGCCGGGACATCCAGATTCGCCGCCAGATCAACTTCGCCACCGACAGCGCCGAGATCCTGCCGTCGAGCGACTCGCTCATGGCGCAGATCGCCGACGTGCTGATGCGCAATCCCCAGATCCACAAGGTCGAGATCCAGGGCCACACGGACAACCGGGGTGCGCCGCAGCACAACATGGAGCTGTCGCAGCAGCGCGCGGACTCGGTGCGTACGTGGCTGGTCGACCACGGCGTCGAGGCGGACCGTCTCGAGGCGAAGGGCTACGGTCAGACGCGGCCGCTGGTCCCGAACATCACGCCGGCCAACCGCGCGCGTAACCGCCGCGTGCAGTTCATCATCATCGAGCAAGGCGACAGCACTCCGTCCGGCGGCGCCGGTGGGGCGGCTCCCGCGCACCCGGCCGCGGGGGCTGGGACCCACGCGCACTGAGGACGGCGGGGGCTCGGGCCGGCTGCCTTCGGGCAGCCGGTCGTTTCCGGGCGGCTCGGGGTGTCGGTGACCGTCGATGTGGCACGACGCGCTCGGTCGGGTAGATTCCCTTCCAGCATGAAGCGGGTCCTGCGCGAGGCAGCCGGTGTCGTCGTGCTGGGTGTCACCCTGGGCACCGGCCTCGGTCTTCTTTGGGGCTTCCCATCGCCCGCGCCCCATGCCCCGGGTTCGGCATGCATGGCGCCCGTTCCCCAGACGCCCGCCATTCACTGGGTCGGGCAGGAGGAAGCCCACCGGCTCCTCCAGCACGGTGCCACCTTCGTCGACGCCCGTCCCCGTGATCAGTTCCAGGCCGGCCACGTGAGCGGCGCCCTCAGCGTGCCCGTCGACTCGGGCTCCGTACCGAGCCGCGTAGTGCAGCTCCTTCGCAGCGCCCCCACGGTGGTCGCCTACTGCGATACGACCGGCGGCTGCGCGCGCTCGACCAAGCTCGCCGGGCTCCTTTCGGCAGACGGTCTCCCGGACGTCCGCGTGCTCGAGGGCGGCATCGCGGGATGGATCGACCACGGCTTCCCGGCGGAGGCGGGCACGTGCCGTCTGTGTCCATGACGCTCGACACGCCCCCGGGCCGCGTCCTGGTTGCCGTGCTCCGGGTCGCTCTCGCGGCGGTCTTCGTCTACGCGGCGGTCCCCAAGCTGCTCGACCCGGCGAGCTTCGCCCAGGCCGTCGCCAACTACCATCTCCTGCCGGCCTCGACCGTGGGCATCGTGGCGCGTCTCGTGCCCATGCTCGAAGCTCGTCGTAGCGGGCGCGCTCCTCTTGGGCATCGCCGCGCGGGGTGCCGCCCTCGCCGCAGGGCTCATGCTCCTCGTGTTCATCGGGGCCGGGCTCTCCGCGAATCGTGCGGGACATCAACATCGACTGCGGTTGCTTCGGCGCGGCGAACCCGGAGAAGCTCGGGTGGGGATTGGTCGCGCGCGACGTGGGGCTCTTCGCCTGCTGCGCGCTCGTGCTCGCCGCCTCGGACGCGTCCTGGGCCCGCCTCCTCCGGCGTGGGACGAAGCGCGGGGAAGACCGCGAGGAATCCCACCGACTCGGGTTGACGGGTGCCGTCGGTGCTCGTCATGCTGTCGGGATGCTTCGCCGGCTTCTTGGGCTTGCGCTCGCACTGACGATCGTGCTCATCGTGGCCGGTCCCGCGAACGCCACGCTCATCGAAGCACTCGACATGCGGCAGCTCGTGCAGGGCGCCGACAGCATCATCCTGGGCACCGTCGTCGCCCAGCACGCGCGCTACGACGATCGCGGCCGCATTGTGACCGACGTCACCTTCGACGTGGAGGACACGATGAAGGGCTCGGCCTCGAGCCCCGAGGTCGTCCTCACGGTCTTCGGCGGCGACATCGGCGACCTGGGCATGCGCATCGCCGGCGAGCCGGGCCTCTCAGACGGGGATCGCGCCATCGTGTTCGGCCGCGGGGTCGACTCGGCGGCCGCTGTGGGCGGCCCGTTCCGTCCGGTCGGCATGAGTCAGGGCGTGCTTCCGGTGACCACCCAGTCCGGGCGCGACATGGTGTGGCCGGGTGGCGCCGGGCTCGCGCTCGTCCAGCGCGCGGGCGGGCAGCTCCGGTCGGCGCCGCCAGCCATGGCGGGCCCCGAGCCCCTGGCCGACGTGATGACCGAGCATCCGCGGCCTCGTGGCAGAGACCGGAGCCCCGTAGGCTGATGCATCGCGCGCGACCTCGCCTCATCGTTGCCATGGCCTTCGTGGCGAGCGCGGCCTGCACCGTCCAGGCCGGGCGCGCCGAGGCTTGGTGCCGCATGACGACGAGCAACACGCGACCCCCCATGGGCTCGGCGTGCGTGACGGAGGGCATCCCGCTCGCGTGGCATCGTGCCTGCATCTCGATCGCCATCGATCAGCGCGGGCTTCCCGACATGCCCCTCAATCAGCTCCGTTCGATCATCTCGACCTCCTTCGGGGTCTGGCAGGCGATCGACTGCGGTGGCTTCGCTTCGACGGGACCGTCGGTCCAGCTCGACAGCCAGCTCTCCTACTGCTCGAAGGCCGAGTACAAGAGCGGCAGCGGGAACGTGAACACCATCGCGTTCATCGATAACTGGTCCGACCTCGGGTACGACCCCGCGGCCTTCGCCCTGACGACCGTCTGGCACAACAAGAACACCGGCGACATCTACGACGCCGACATGCAGATCAACAATCAGCAGGGTCCCTACACGGTGCTGCCCCGAGCCGAATGGCTGCACCGGCGGGGCCCCCGTCCCGGTCGACCTACAGAACGTGGTCACCCACGAAGCCGGGCACTTCTTCGGGATGGCGCACCGGCCGACCCGGAGGCGACCATGTACTACAGCGCGGGTCGTGGCGAGGTGAAGAAGCGCGACCTGTCGATGGACGACACCGACGGCTACTGCGCAATCTACCCGCCGGGCTTCCTCGGCGGCACATGCGACTTCACGCCGCGCGGCGGCGAGCAGCTCGACTGCGAGCACAACAGCTGCGGTTGCTCCGCCCCGGGCGCCGCATCGCGTCGTGGCGCGTGGGGAGGTTCGGCCCTGGCGATGATCGCGCTCACGATGCTGGTCGGCCGTCGCCGACGTCGCCCGCCCGTCCCCTGAGCCGAGGGCCAGGCGCGGGCCCCATCGTTCGTGGTCGCCCGCTCCGCCTCGGTGCGTCGCCGGAGGACCGCGGCGAGCAGGAGGAGCCCGTCGTGTGTGTGGTCGCTCGCTCAGCCTCGGCGTCGGCGTCGGACCGCAGCGAGCACGAGGAGCCCTGCGAACAGAGCCGCTCCGCTGCGCCCCTCGCCGGCGCCCGCCCCGACCACGCAGCCGCATCCGCCCCGAATGCCCGTCGGAACGGGCGTGCCGGGCGGGGGCGTGTCCAGGATGACGCCGGCCTCGTCCGTGTGGCCGCCCATGCCGGCGTCCTGCCCCGCGGGATGTCGCCCTCCGTCCTCGGGCCAGCCCCCGTCGTAGCCGATCGGGCCAGCGTCGGTGCCCGTCGACGGTGCGCAGCGCGCGCCGGTCGGGTAGGTCGTGCACACCTGGTCCAGCGTTCGCAGTCGGTCGTCGAGTTGAGCATGCCGTCCTGGCAGTGACCGATCCTGCGCGGCGCTCGCGCAGACATCGACTGCGCCCATGGCCGGGCAGAAGGTGGAGACGCACCGAACCCCAACCGAGTCGTCGGTGCAGGTCGCCGAGAACATGGTGCAGTCGCTGCTCATGCAGTCGGCCCCGACGAGGACGTTGCCCTCGCAGTGGGCCGTGCAAGACATGCTCCCGGCGAAGTCCGACAGGGCCGCCATGTCGCCGTTGAAGCGGTCCAGGTCGACGGCCCCGCTGCTGCCGCCGGCGATGCCCGGCACCGAGCCCGAGTCGGTGTACTGGTGGACCTTCCAGTTGGTCCACCCCGTCGGCAGGCCGGGGCAGGTCACGCCCCAGTTGGCCACCCAGAGCGGGGTGTCGCTGAACATCGTGCTGCCGACGGTCGGGTTCCAGAAGCCGTGGGCCGTGTAGATCATGCCCGTGACGCCGAGGTTCATCTGGATGTGGTCCAGCCACGCGCGGATCTCCGCGACCCAAGTGGAAGCCGCCGGGATCGGATCGCCCGGAGGCATCTCGACGTCGATGGTGGGTGGCAGGTCGCCGGGGCCGAGCGTGCCGAGGTGGCTGATGACGATGTCGGCCTGGGAGGCGGCGTCGTACTTGGGTCGGAAGAACTGGTAGGTGCCGCGGACCATGCCGGCGGTACGCATGTCGGCCCAGTTGGTGTCGAAGTACGGGTCCACGTAGTGCCCGTCGCCGACGCGGGCGATGCCGAAGGCGCGCCCCGAGGCGGCGACCTGGGACCAGTCGATGGTCCCCTGGTACTTCGAGACGTCAACGCCCTCGAGGGTGGTGCCCGCCGCGCAGACGGTCAGGGCGTCACGCGAAGCGCCGACGTTGGCGGTGTCGTCCACGCCGCAGCCGCCGAGGACCAAGGCGAGCACGGCGAGCAAGCACGGCACCAACCGCAGGGTCGGCGAAGCATGGGGCAGCATCGTCCCTCCCGAGAGGCTCATCCTGTCACGGTCGCGCGGTCCGCGCTACTGGGGTCGGTGCTGTTCTCGAGCGTCTCCCGGCCACCCCTGCGCCTGTGTTTTACGTCACATTCAACCCGCTCACGCCGGCTCGTAGACCGGGTACGTGGGCTCCCACTTCGCCTGGGCAACGGCGCTCGGGATCTCCGCGTCGGACAGCTTTCGGGTCGCGGCCCCCGTCTCGACCGCCTTGCGCACGACCGCCTCGGCCACGCGCGCCGTCACCGAGCGCAGTTGCCGGAGCGGCGGAAACAGGGAGCCGGCTTCGAGGTCCGCGACCTCGACGAGGTTGGCCAGGGCCTCGGCCGCCGCCGTGAACATCGTGTCGTCGAGGGTCCGCACCTCGGCGACCAGCGCACCGAGGCCGACGCCGGGGAAGATGAAGGCGTTGTTGCCCTGGCCGGTGCGGATCGTCGTTCCAGCATGCACGACCGGATCGAAGGGGCTGCCGGTCGCGATGAGGGCCCGGCCGTCCGTCCATGCGATCAGGTCGGCGGGCGTCGCTTCGCTGTTGGCGGTCGGGTTCGAGAAGGGGAAGATCACGGGTCGCGGCGTGCGTGCGGCCATGGCTCGCACGACCGCCTCGGGGAAGGCGCCCGGCTCGCCCGAGGTCCCGATCAGCACCGTCGGTGCCAGCGCATCGACGACGGTGGGCAGGTCGAGGGTGCCGTCGCTCGGCAGGCCGCTCTCACGGACGAGCGCCTCCGGCCACTCGAACTCGCGCTTGTACACCTCGCCCCGGCCTCGCCCGGCCACGAGAAGCCCACGGCTGTCGAGGACCGCCACCGCGCGCGTCAGGGCGTCGCCCTCGAGCCCGCCGCGGCGGAAGGCGGCCCGGAGCTGGCGCCCGATGCCGATGCCGGCCGCACCCGCGCCGAGGATGACCACCCGTTGCTCGACGAAGGGCCGGCCCACGGCGCGGCAGGCGGCGAGCACGCCGGCGAGGGCGACGGCCGCCGTCCCCTCGATGTCGTCGTTGAACGACGGCAGCGTCTCGCGGTAGCGGTCGAGCAGGTCGAAGGCGTTCTGCTTCTTGAAGTCTTCCCACTGCAACAAGGCGCGCGGGAATCGCTTCCGCACGGCATGGACGAACTCGTCGACGAGCGAGTGATAGGCCTCGCCACGCAGGCGCGGCGCCCGCCACCCGACGTAGAGCTCGTCGTCGAGCAGCGACCGATTGTCCGTGCCCACGTCCAGGCTGATGGGCAAGGTCTGGGCCGGGTGGATGCCGGCGGCCGCCGTGTACAGGGCGAGCTTGCCGATGGGGATGCCCATGCCCCCCGCCCCCTGATCACCGAGCCCCAGGATGCGCTCATTGTCGGTGACGACGATGAGGCGCACGTCCTCGAAGGGCGCGTTCCCGAGGACCTCGTGGATGCGGCCCCGATGCTCCGGCGTGATCCACAGGCCGCGCCCGCCGCGGCGGAAGATGTGACTGAAGCGCTGACAGGCTTCGCCCACCGTCGGCGTGTAGACGATGGGTAGAAGCTCCTCGAGGTGGTCGCACAGGATGCGGTAGTAGAGGGTCTCGTTCCGATCCTGCAGGGCCGCCAGGCCGATGTAGCGCTCGAGGGCGCTCTCCTTGCGGACCAGGTGGGCGTAGCTGCGGCGCGCCTGCTCTTCGATGTCGAACACCGAGCTCGGCAAGAGGCCCTCGAGCCCCAAGGCGGCGCGCTCCTCTTGGCTGAAGGCCGTCCCCTTGTTCAGCATGGGGTGGGTGAGGAGGGCACGCCCTCGTTGCGAGACGCGCAGGCGTGGTGCCTGTTCGTCGGACCGATGGATGCGGTAGGTCTCCACGAAGAACCCCTCTTGGCAGGGCGCGGAGCATAGCACCGACGCCCCGTTGACAAGTCCCCCCGGCCGCTCGTAGTAAGGCGCCATGCGACCGCCCCGTTCCCCCCTGCCTTGCCTTCTCCTCGGCTTGTGTGTGGTCCCCGCCCTGGCCGGCTGCGACCTCACCCGCCTCACCGCCAAGCAGACCGCCGACCTCTTCGGCCGAGCCACCCCGGCCATCGAGTCGTACTGGGACTACGACACGGTCGGCGACTCCATGCCGGGCAACATCATGCAGCTCGAGGGGGTGCACCACGTCATCCCCGAGAACAAGTCGCTGCTGATGCAGCTCATCCAGGCCTACACGAGCTACGCCTACGGCTGGATCGAGGACAGAGCGGAGGTGGCGGACGCCGCGGGAGACATGGATCGGGCGGCGGCTCTCAGGAAGCGGGCACGCCTGATGTACACCCGGGCGCGGGACCTTGCGCGCTACCGCATCTCGCTCGACGAGGACGGCTTCGACCAGGCCTGGCACGCGGGGCTGCCGACCTTCGAGAAGTGGCTGCGCGACCACTTCGACGATGCCGACGACGCCCCGATGCTGCTGTGGGCCGGCTACTCGTGGGGCTCGGCGATCAACGTGAACCGGGAGGACTTTTCGGCCATCGCCGACCTGCCGTTCGCCGTGGCGCTCGTCCAGCGGTCGGTGGACCTGGACCCGGGCTACTACAACGCGGCCGGGCTCACCTTCCTCGGGGCCTCCAAGACCGCGGCCCTCGGCGCCGACCTGCCGGCCGCCAAGGCCCTGTTCGAGCGAGCGCTCACCATCACGCACCGCAAGTCGTTGATCATTCAGGTCAATTACCGCCCGCCTGTGGGCGGTCAAGGCCCAGGACAAGGCCCTGTTCCTCCGGCTGTTGCACGAGGTCCTCGCCGCTCCGGACAATTCACCAACGCGCTTGTCGGACCAGATTGCGCGGCGGCGTGCGCGGCGCTATCTCCGGCAGGCCGACGACCTCTTCCTCTAGGGGGGGCGGGGTTGGCGAACGCGGCCGAGACCTTGTACGTTCCGGGCCTCTCGGCCGTGAATCTTCAGTGTTTGGGGGCGTCCCAGCCTCGGCGGGTACGGGCGACCGGCCAGCTTTCGGAGCCAGGGAGACAACGATGAAGCGACGGTTCTTGCTAGCACTCGCGATCGCGGCATTCGCGGTCGTGATCCCGGGAGCCCCGATCCGGCCGGCCGACGCCCAGCAGACGATCACCTTCCGCATCGCCACGCTGGCGCCCCAGGGCTCGACCTGGATGCGGGTGTTCAACGCGTGGAACGCCAGCCTCAAGCAGGCGACGCACAACCGCCTGCAGATGCGGTTCTACCCGGGCGGCGTGGCGGGCGACGAGCGCGACTACATCCGCAAGATGCGGGCGGGGCAGCTCGACGGCGCCGCCATCACGTCGACGGGCCTCGGCCTGGTCGTGCGCCCCGTCCTGGTGCTTCAGGTCCCGGGTCTGTTCCACGACTACGCGCAGATCGACCGGGTGCGGAACCAGCTCGCCGGCGACCTGGAGAGCAAGTTCGGCCAGGCCGGCTACAAGCTCCTCGGCTGGGGCGACGTGGGCAAGCTCCGCATCTTCTCCAACGCGCCCATCCGCAAGCCGAGCGACCTCCGATCGGTGCGTCCCTGGGCGTGGCGCGACGACGTGATCTTCAACGAGTTCCTCCATGTCGTCGGCGCCAACGGCGTGCCCCTCGGCGTGCCGGAGGTCTACCCGGCGCTGCAAACGCGCATGGTGGACACGGTCCCGTCGAGCGCGCTCGCGGCGGTTTCGCTCCAGTGGTACACGCGCCTCAAGTACGTGACCAAGCAGTCGAACGCCATCCTGATCGGCGCCACGATCGTCAAGAAGGACAAGTTCGACGCCCTGCCGCCCGACCTGCAGCACGCCTTCATGCAGACCTCCGCCCAGGCCCACCAGGTGCTGGCCCAGGCCATCCGTCGCGGCGACCAGCAAGCCTACGACACGATCCTCCACCGCGGCATCCAGGCCGTCGACCTCAGCGCACACCAGGCCGAGTGGGATCACACGGCGCAGCAGGTCCGCGAGCGTCTCGCGGGCCGGCTCTACTCGCGCGCGCTCTTGCAGCGCGTGGAACAGGCCGCGCGAGGCCACTGAGTTGAAGCTCCTCACCCGCCTCGACGACGGGCTCGCGCGAGGTGAGGCGGCCATGGCGGCCGCCGTCCTGCTCTCCATGGTCCTCGTTGCCGCCGCGCAGGCGGTCCTCCGCAACCTCACCAACCTGGACGTGGGCTGGGCCAACGCGCTGCTCGGCCACATGGACGGGGCCGACCAGTTCCTGCAGAAGGGCACGCTCTGCCTCGCCTTCCTCGGCGCCTCGCTCGCCACACACGACGATAAGCACATCGCCATCGACGTACTGCAGCGCGTCGCCCCGCCCCGCACCCGTGCGCTCATGCGTGGAGTCGTCGCGTGCGCGGCGGCCCTCACGGCCTTCTTCCTCGCGCGCGTCTTCTGGATGGCCGTGCTCAACAACGGTCAGGACCGCCCCCTCGCCTACGAGGTGCTGGCGCCCTCCGGGCCCGTGAACATCTGCGACGCGCCCGCCCACGCCATCGCGGATGCCCAGCTCACGCGTCCGGGCCTGTTCTGCGTGGTCCGATGGCTCGTCGGCAAGCTCGGCGCACCGGTCGAGACGCCGGGCGCCGCCGCCCAGCTCGTCGTCCCCGTCATGTTCCTCGTGATGTCGGTCCGACTCGCGTTCAAGGGCGGGGGCATCTTCCTGTCGCTCGCGCGGGGCGAGGTGGCCGGTGAGGACGGGGGCGCCGAGCGTCGCGACCCCGAGGCGGCCGATCGCGGGGACGGTCCCTACCGAATCGGCGAGGGCGCGGGCTCTTTCCCGGCCGGGACCGATGGTGCCGACGGCCCGGACGCCGGCGACGACGAACCGGAAGGGTGATCTGTGGACGGGCTCCTCATCGCCGCCCTGATCCTGTTCGCCATCATGGGCGCGCCGCTCTTCGCCGTGTTCGGCGCGGCGGCCATGCTGCTGTTCCACACGCTGCCCGACACCACGATCATGGGCGCTGCGAACGACGTCTTCAGCGAGAAGTTCGCCGACTCGCCCCTGCTCGTGACGATCCCCCTGTTCACCTTCGCCGGCTACCTCATGGCGGAGAGCGGGACGCCGCGGCGCCTCGTCGAAATGTCCCGGGCCTGGCTCGGCTGGCTCCCCGGGGGTCTCGCCATCGTGTGCCTGGTGGCGTCCGCCTTCTTCACGACCTTCACCGGCGGCAGCGGCATCACCATCGTCGCCATCGGCGGCCTCCTGTTCCCTGCGCTCCTTCAGGACCGCTACCCGGAGCGTTTCTCGCTCGGTCTCGTGACGACCGGCGGCTCGCTCGGCCTGCTCTTCCCGCCGAGCCTGCCCATCATCCTCTATGGCGTCGTGGCCGGCGTGCTGATCGAGAAGCTCTTCCTCGCCGCCATCCTGCCCGGCCTGCTCACGCTCCTCGTGGTCAGCGCCTACGCGATCTGGTTCGGCGTGCGCACCAAGATGCCCCGGACCCCCTTCGACATGAAGGTCGCGATGCGCGCCCTGGGGGCGGCCAAGTGGGAGATCCTCTTGCCGGTGGTCCTGCTCGCGGGGATGTACACGGGCTTTCTGCGGATCCACGAGGCGGCCGCGTTCACGGCGCTCTACGTGCTCATCGTCGAGGTGTTCATCTACCGCGACGTGAGCTTGAGGGGCGACCTCGGCCGCATCATCCGCGAGTCGATGACGCTGGTGGGCGCCATCCTCGCGATCCTGGCGACGGCGATCGGCTTCACGGCGTTCCTGATCCAGGCGCAGGTTCCCATGAAGATCCTGGGCGCGATGGAATCGCTCATCACCTCGCCCTTCATGTTCCTCTTCGTCCTGAACATCTTCCTGCTGGTTGTGGGGATGTTGATGGACATCTTCTCGGCGATCGTGGTGGTGGTGCCCTTGATCGTGCCCATCGCTGCCGCGCCCCAGTTCCACGTCAATCCCTACCAGCTCGGCGTCATCTTCCTACTGAACCTGGAGATCGGGTACCTCACGCCGCCGGTGGGGTTGAACCTCTTCATCTCGAGCTTCCGCTTCGACAGGCCCGTGACGGTGATCTACCGCGCCGTCCTCCCGTTCATCGGGATGCTCATCGTCGCTCTGCTCCTGACGACGTACGTGCCGTCCTTGTCCGTTCCCATGACGAACCTGATCCAGGGGCGGGAGATCCACGCTCCGGGCTCCATGCCCGCAGCGCCCGCGGTGGAGCCCTCAAATGGGCCGACTGCGCCGGCACCCACGCTCGACGACCTGGACAAGGGGAGCGGTGGGACCATGGACCAGGGCGCGGCTCCCGGCGGTGGCGCGCCCACGCTCGACCAGCTCGAGCAGCAGATGGAGCAGGAGGGTGGAGGCAACGCGGGCGGCCCGGGCGGCGGCGCCGGCAGCGGTGACAGCGGCGGCGGCAACGGCGGCGGCGGCAACGGCGGCGGCGGCAACGGCGGCGCTCCAAACCTGGATGACCTCCAGCGGCAGCTCGGCCTGCCCCTGGCTCCGGGCGGCATGGGAGCGACGGGCGGAACACCGCAGGGCGCCGCAACGATGGGCGGCCCCTAGACGCCGACGGCTACGGAGGTTGGGGGGCGACCCCGCGACAAGGTCGGGCGCGCGACGGGCGCCGCGACGCCGTCTCCGCCCTCCTCATCATGGAGGTTGAAGCCCAGAGGCGTCGAGCTTGACCGTGACATCATGCCCCCCTACCCCGTCATGGGGTCGCACTGGGGGCGTTCGACGAGGGCGTGCTGGCCGGGCGCGCCCTGGCCCCACGAGCCGGGGGGTCTTTGGCCGTGGGCTGGGCGGTGCCTGCTGGTAGCGCCGGTGGAGGTGGCGTTGCCGGTGCCGGTGGTAACGTGGCGTCGAACTGTGGCGCCGGCTGCCCCGTCAGCGCCTTGAGCTTCGCTGCGATCGAGCAGTCGTTGGCGCCCCCTTGATAGAGCGTCGGGGCTGCTGCCCGGGGCACGCCCTGGAGCGCGATGTGCACCGGGATGAGCACCCCCTCTGCTTGGACGTGGGCGCGCAGGAGGGACTTGCCGTCGCGCATGTTCCACAGGAACACGTCCACGGGCGCGTCGCGGCGGTTCTTTCCTTCCTGCAGCACGAGCAAGAAGTAGTCGGCGCGGGTCAGGCCAACGAGGATCGGCAGGTCTCGGCCCGCGCGTCGGGCCAGGTCGTCTTCTAGCACGCGGAGCCGCATCACCCCGTCGGCCTCGCCAACCTGTTTCAGCCACGCGGGCGACAGGAAGCCCCCCTTCTCGTAGAGGGTGCGGAGCGGCACCGGCTCGACGCCGAGGCAGTGCCCGATGGCGTCCGGCTCCATGTGTCCCGCGCCTTCGGCGATGCCGTCGGCGGTCCTCGCCTCCAGGGTCGGCAGGCGCAGGTACAGGCCTCGGGCGTCGTGCAAGCGCACGAGGCTCAGGCGCGGATCCACGAAGGTGGTGGGTGGACCACCCCTGGCCGCCTTCATCACCCAGCCCTCGATCTTGGCGCGGAAGCGCTGGACCTGGTCCGCCGCCGGCCTCACGTGGGCCGCGTAGGTCTGGTCAATCGCGGTGCGGAGCGCCTCGGCCTTCCGGTGTTGCTCGAACAGGAAGCTACCAGCCAGGAGGGCGATGAGCAGGGCGCCGCCGAGGATCCACTTCCACGGCAGCTTGGGGCCGTAGGGATTGCGCTCGTCGCTGGAGACGGGGCGCGCCGGGCGGAGAGGTTCTTCGGGCATCGTCTATGACCGGGCTCGGCCCTCGGAGGTCTCGGGCCGGGCCGAAAAGCGAGGAGCTACCCGCCACGAGCCAGGCACGTGACAGATGTGCCGCCGACGGGCGGGGCGGGCCCACCAGGTCGCGAAAGGAGAGCAGGAGAAGCGCGCCCGGATCCCAGGAGCCGGACGTGGACCGCCGCGCGGCTACTTGCCCCGGCGATTCACGGCGAAGCTGATGTTCACGTAGCCGGCCTGCGAGACCGAGAACATCACCTTCTTGATGACGCGGAAGTCGATCTTCTCGTCGGCCTGCAGGATGACTGCGCCGGGGAAGGAGAGCTGGCCCGGGTGGAGGATGCTCCAGTTGCGCTTCAGCGTCTCGAGGTTCTGGACCAGCTGCTCCATCCGCTGAACCTGGGCCGACGCCGCGAGCTCCCGCGTGTCGCCCACGCGGTTGCCGTCCAGCGTGACGACGTTGGCGTCGATCGCGATGATCGGAGCGATTTCGAGGTCGACCGCGTTGACGGCCGTCGGCATCTTGATGGTCGCCTGCTGGGCGACGAGCTGGCCGGTCGCGCTGAAGGAGATCAGCAGGAAGACGACCAGCACGATCAGGAAGTCGATGAAGGGGACGAGCACGATGGACGCATCGGCGGACTTGCGCCCATGGCCCACGACCTTGTCCCGCACGAACTTGAGCGGGACGTGATGGAGGAGAACGCGGCCGGGCTGCTTGACGGGCATCTGCGGAAGCTCCTTGGCCGATCAGGTCTGGGGCGAGTTGAGGGACATGTCCGGGAAGCCCTGCCCGACCACGATGTCCATCGCCTGGACGACGTCCTTGTAGGCGACGCCGTCCTCCGGCTGGATGACGATGTCGCGGCGGTTCGGCTCGAGGCGGTGACGCTCCTTCAGCTTGTTGGTCAAGCCTTCGGTGTCGTAGACGTCACCGTTCTTCGGGACCACCTCGTGGTCGCCCGCCGTCGACGCCAGGGTGTAGCCCGTGGCCTGCACCTCGAGGATCAACTTGACCTTCGGCGTCGGCGGCTGCGTCTGCTGCTGCGGCTGACCAGGCTGCTGCTGGTTGGCGTTGATGCGGGCGAGCTGGTTCCAGACCGCCGTCACCAGCAGGAACATGACGCAGCACAGAAGGAGGTCGATGAACGGGACGAGCGGGATCTCGGAGTCGACGGACTTCTTCCCCCCGTGCCCACCGCCTACGTTGATGCCACCCATGAGCTACCTCCAGGTCCCCGACGGTCAGCGGCCCGCGATCACTGAGCCTGCATGCCCTGCAGGTTGATCTTCGAGCGGTTGTTCACGACGAGGTTCATCACCTGGACCGTCGCCGCGTTGATGTCGTCGATGAGCCCCTGCGTCTTGCCGTTGAGCAGTGCGAAGCCGATCAGGGCGATGAGGGCCGACATCAAACCGAAGGCCGTGCAGTTCATGGCCTCCGAGATGCCCTTGGCGAGCATGGTCGCCTTGGAGCTCGCGTCGGCGCCCGCGACCGCGCCGAACGCGCGGATGAGGCCCGTCACCGTGCCGAGGAGGCCCGAGAGCATCGCGAGGTTCGCCAAGAGGGCGAGGTAGGGCGTGCGGTGCTCGATCTTCGGAAGCTCGCGCAGGGCGGCCTCGTCCATCGCGGCCTGGACCTCGGCATCGGGCCGATTGACCTTCATGAGGCCGGTCTTGACGATGCGGGCCAGGGGCGCGTTGGCGGCCGAGCAGAGCTTGATCGCGCGACCGATGTCACCCGCGAGGATGCACTTCTGCATCGTGGCGAGGAAGACGTCCCGGTTGATCGAGCTCTTGTAAAGGTAGACAGCGCGCTCGACGATCACGCCGACGGCGATGACGAGCCAGACGAGGATGAGATACATCCCCCACCCACCTGCCTGGAAGTGCTCCGCAATGCCTGACATCTTGTCCTGTCCTCCTCCGAGACCGTTTGCGTGTGCCGTCTGGGCCCTGGGGGCGTCCGATCCCGCGCAGTGACCCGGCACCCTCGACAGCGAACCGGGCAGATCGTCGATGAGGTCCGTTAACCTCTGATCCTGCAAGGTACTTAAAGCGCCGAGCCCAAGAGACGCACGATGATACAGAGCCCCCGGGGCAAGTCAACCGCCATCGTGCACCCTCCATGAGGGGCTGCAACGGGCCTGGAGGGGCCTCGTCCGGGCCCCGGGAGAGCGGCGATTTCGCTGCCGGCTGGCCGGCTGCCAAGTGTCAGGAAGAGGCGCACTCTCGTTTGTGTCCCGTTCGCTCCGGAAGTTCCCGACGAGTCCCTCGACCCAGGTCCACCTTGGCCGGCGCCTGTGACCTGGGGAACATGCGCACCCGGTCGCGCAGGCCCTTCGGCCGAGAGACCGCCCCTGCCCCCCGCGTCCTTCGGGCGGGGGCCCGATCCGCCGGCCCGGCCACCCCGAGCCATCAGCGATTCCGGCAGGTTCCGTGTTCTCCATGCCCCGCCCCGAAGGCAGGCTCAGTTCCGTTGACAACGCGGATGGCGCTGGGGTAGCTTGCCCTCCTGATTTCGGCGACTGCCGGACCGTGGAACTCATTCTCGAACTCCTCGCGCGGCGCCCTGGTCCAGTGACCACCGAGAGGTGGCCTCACGGATTGACCGCGTCCGCCTCTAGGCAGGAGTCCCAGGGCGATCTAGGAGCCTGAGCGCATGGAAGCTATCTGGAACGCGTTGAAAGAGGGTGCGCCTTTCTCTTTCGTCAACATCATGACGCTGTCCTTCGCCTTGGCGATCATCGCCGAGCGCTTCACATACGTCCTGACGAAGTACCGCGTGAACGGCCGTGAGTTCATGGCGCAGATCCGCAAGCTCGTGCAGGCCGGCAACATCGACCGCGCCATCAAGCTCTGCGAGGCGGCGCCCCTGCCGCTATTGCAGGTCGTGAAGGCGGGGCTCACCCAGGTCAACCGAGGTGAGGAGGCGGTCATCGCCTCGATGGAAGAGCGCATGAGCGAGGTGCTGCCCGAGCTCGAGAAGCGCATCGGCGCGCTCTGGTCCATCGCGAACATCGCGACCCTCATCGGGCTGCTCGGCACCATCACGGGCCTCATCAAGTCCTTCCACGCCGTCGCCGCCCTGAGCGACCCGTCCCAGAAGACGAAGCTGCTCTCGGGCGGTATCTCCGAGGCCATGTGGAACACGGCCCTCGGCCTCGGCATCGCCGTGCTCTGCATGATCGCCCATTTGATCCTGCACGGCATGGTCAAGCGTCAGAAGCAGGATCTCGAGCGAGCAACCATGAAGCTCGAAAACCTACTCACCCTGCGACGTCAGGGCGGCTGATCGAGCTCTTCGGAGTCACGGCAGATGGCAGGCGAGCTCACCCCCGCACAACGCGCCTACATTCGTAAGCGCACCAAGATCGAGGACCCGGATCCCTCCGACATGGCGGGGGAGCTCAACATCATTCCGTTCCTCGATATCGTCGTGAACATCATCATGTTCCTGCTGATGACGACGGTGACGGTGGCCTTCTTCGCCCAGCTCGAAGCGCAGCTGCCGACCTTGAAGCACGGTGTCGGCAGCCGAGGAGCCAACCAGGACAAGAACGCGCTCAATCTGAGCATCACGGTCACCACGAACGGGGTGATCGTCGCTGGCTCGGGCGGCAAGCTGGCGCCGGGCTGCGACACGACGGAGACCGGCGCGGTGGTGACGGTGCCCAAGCACAACAACCAGTACGACTGGGCCGGCCTGACCAAGTGCGTCGCCAAGGTCAAGAAGCACTTCGAGGACGAGAGTAAGGTCATCGTGAGCGCCGATCCCGTCATCCCCTTCGAGCACGTCGTCCATGCGATGGACGCAGTGCGGAGCCAGGGGGATGAGGAGCTATTCCCCGACGTCCTGCTTTCGGCAGGGGTGCGCTGAGGCGACTGGACCGAACCGATGGCGAGCCAGACTCCCGGTAATGCGCAGTCGCCGGCCTCCATGGGGGAGGTCAAGCAGATCATCCGGCGCAAGATCCGTCGCCGCGAGGAAGCCGAGGAGAACTCCCTCAACATCTATCCGATGATGGACATGATGACGATCCTGCTGGTCTTCCTGATCATGCAGTTCGCCGCATCGTCCGCTGCCAAGCTCCAGCAAACGGACGCGCTGCAGATCCCTTACTCCACGTCCACGATGCAGATCCAGGACGCCCTGTCGCTGCAGATCTCGCGCAACGAGGTCACGGTGGACGGGGAGCACGTGCTCGCCTTGCGCAACGGCACCATCGACCCGAGCCAGAAGCAGGGGGGCGGCCCCGGCTTCCTGGTGACGCCCCTGTTCGCGAAGCTTCGCCAGAAGCGTCAGATGGACAAGCTCCTCGCCGCGCGCGACCCGAGTCGCCAGTTCCGCGGCGAGGTCCAGATCCTCGCCGACAAGCGCACGCCCTACCGCACGCTCGCGGAGGTCATCTATACGCTCGGGCAAGCCGAGTACAAGAACCTCCGCTTCGTCGTGAACAAGACCACCAGCAAGTAGCTGCACGCAGGGGCGGGGGGGCTCGCTTGGGGGACGCCCTCCCAGGATTCCCCTGGAGCGGCTTACCTCCTCGGCCCGGCTCGTCACGTACGTCGAGTACGCTCCTCGCCGGGCCTGCGGGGGCGCTCGCTCCAGGGAAACCCTGGAAAGGCGTCTGTGCCCGGAGCGATGGCGAGAGGAGGTGGAGCGGCTTACCTCCT
Source organism: uncultured delta proteobacterium (assembly GCA_963830115.1). Lineage (GTDB taxonomy): Bacteria > Myxococcota_A > Polyangia > Polyangiales > CAWHLB01 > CAWHLB01. Next base: position 80,616 of record CAWHLB010000031.1, on the reverse strand, counting down.
CGGCCCGGCTCGTCACGTACGTCGAGTACGCTCCTCGCCGGGCCTGCGGGGGCGCTCGCTCCAGGGAAACCCTGGAAAGGCGTCTGTGCCCGGAGCGATGGCGAGAGGAGGTGGAGCGGCTTACCTCCTCGGACGCGACCTCAGTGGTGGTGGCGGGACCAGGCGATGCGGCGGAGCCATTGGCGGGCGGAGTCGCGGCGCGCTTCGGTCTCGGTGGGGTCCTTCGAGACGCGGGTCCACAGGACGTAGGCGTCGTCCAGGCGGCGGGTCGCGTAGAGGGACACGCCGAGGAGGCGGTCGTTCTCGTGGCTGAGCCGTGGCGTGGGTAGACCCCGTCCGCCCGCTTCGCGCAACAGCGGCAGGGCCATCGCGTACCGCGCGTCGTTCCAGAGCTGCCGCCCTTCGAGGTAGGGGCCGAGGCCGTCCGCACGGATGCGCGAAAGCTCGTATGCGATGCGGACCGCCATGGGCGGGCTGGCGCCCTGGCCCTCCGGCCCAACCAGCAGGTCGAAGAGCAGCTCGCCCTGACGTCCACCCGCTTCGAGGCCGAGGGTCTCGACTTCGAGGGCGCGCGCTGCGTTCTCGAATTCTGGCGCATGCAGGAGCTGCCGGTAGATCGCGAGCGCCTGGTCGTTCTGCCCCCGCCGCCAGTAGGCGTTGGCCAAGGCCTGCCGGGCCGCCGCGACGAAGGGCGGCGGCGCGTCGACCTTCGGGCTCTCGAGCGTGGCAAGCTGGGCCCGAGCGGCTCGTGCGTCGCCACCGCTCGCGAGCGCACCGACCAGGGACGCGCGCGCGCCGGGGTCGGTGGGATTGATGTCGAGGATGCGCCAGCACGTCATCCGCGCCCGGTGTTCGTCGCCCGCGCCCAGGTCGGCGCTGAGCTCGTCGCGCAGATCGGCCAGACGATGGGGGCACACCGTGCTGAAGATGCTGCGCGGCGTGAACCGAGCACGGGCCAGGGCGAGGGCATCGGGGGGCAGGGGCACGGTGCGCAGAAAGGCGTGCCACTGCGTTTCGAGCACCGGCAGCGATTCGCCCGTCGCGGTCACCACGTCGTCGGTGCGGTAGGCACGGCGCACGACCGCGGCCCCTCGCGTGTCGAGCAGGAAGCGGACGAAGGAGCCGGAGGCGGTGTAGGCCTGGCGCGCAGGCGACAGCATGAACCCGAGGCCGACCAGGTCCTTGAGGGACGGCAGCCGGTGCAGCTCGAGGAGGGTGCGGGCCCACTGGTGCGGGGTCATGCCCTCACGCGGCTCCCAGGCGAGCGCCACCGCAAGCCCTTCGATGAGCGACGCGTCGGGGACGATCCCGCCGAGCTTGCCGCTCACATGGAAGGGCGCGGGCGCCGTGTTGCCCGCGATCACGTGGGACAGCTCGTGGGCGAGCACCGGTTGGGGCCAGCTGTCGAGCTGCAGGTACACCTCGTTGCGCCAGGGCTTGGCGATGTTCCGTCCCGCTGGCCCCCATCAGACGCTGCTTCTCGTCGGCGCTCCGGAAGAAGTAGGCGTTGATCGGGACACGCTGCCGCACGCCGAGGCGATGGGACACGTCGTCCACGTGGAAGTCGCAGTCGTCGACGAGCCGCTGGAGGCTGTCGTGGCGCAGCTCGCGCGGTGCGTGGACGATGCAGCGCGTCCCGCGGGCGGTCGCGCCGAGCTGCTCGGCCATGTAGGCGGGCGACGACCAGAAGCCGAGCTCGGCGCCGTGCGCGTTCACGACCACGAAGGCAGCGGTGAAGACGAGCGCGGCTGCGAGGCGCAGGGGATGGCGGCCGAGCCGAGCGACGTCGGCGCGGCCGGTCCCCGGGTTCAGCACCGCCGCGAGCAGTGCGGCGAGGGCGGTGATGAGGACGACGCTGCTCGCTCGAAAGGCGAGATAGGTCACCGGCAGGGTGATGTCCTCGTCGTAGATGGACCCGGGGAACCAGCCGACGAAGTGGGCGTAGGCGAAGACGCCCGGACTCGCCCAGAAGCGGTAGACGCCGAAGGCGATCTCGGCGATTGGTAGGAGCACGGCGAGGACGGTGGCGAGTCGGGGTCGGGGCACGAGCACGGCGAGGGTCGCGCCGCTGACCGCCGCGAGGACGACCGCGACCCCCGGCCCGAGCGCCTCGAAGGCGAGCCCGAGCAGGGGCGTGCAGCTACGGATGCGAAGCCCGTCGAGGGTGAGCACCAGGACCGGCACCGCGAGCACGATCAGGCCGGTCGTCACGGCCGCGCCGAGGACGGTCCCGGCCGACATGGCGACGCCAGCGCGCCGCGAGGAGACGACGAGGCGCACGGCGGCGGCGGCCACGAACGGCGGCAGCACGATCCCGAGCAGGAGCCCGCTTTCCACACCGTTGACGCCGAGCAGAGGCGAGGCGGTCATCGCCAGGCCTGCGAGCAGACCGGCGAGGAGAGCGATGTGCGTGGAACGCAGCCTGAGGGCTCGCCTGATCACGGCCCCGGGCGATGTAGCGCGGACGGCACCGGGCGGCCAGCAGGTTACATCCCTTGCCCAGCGACGCGGCGCTCACGGCGTCGTGCTTCGGGCGCTCAGAGGGCCGCGGGCGCCGGGACCGCGGTCGGCTGCTCCGGCGTCGACTCGAACACGAGGGCTGCCACCTCGTCGACGCGCGAGACGAGGTGGATGTCGAGGTCCTTCCGGATCTCGGGCGGAGCTCGTCCAGGTCGGGCTCGTTGCGCTTGGGGAGGATGACGTGCTTGATGCCCGCGCGATGGGCGGCGAGGCACTTCTCCTTGATGCCGCCGACGCGCAGCACGCTGCCACGAAGGGTGATCTCGCCCGTCATGGCCACGTCGGGGCGCACCTTCACGCGGGTCAGCATGGACAAGAGCGCGACGAAGATCGCGATGCCCGCGCTCGGGCCCTCCTTGGGCACCCCGCCCTGGGGTAGGTGCACGTGGATGTCGAGCTTCGAGAGGAACTCCTCCGGCAAGCCGAGCTTGTTCGCCCGGGCGCGGATGTACGTGAAGGCCGCGGCGACCGACTCCTTCATCACGTCGCCCATCTGGCCGGTCAGGTGGACCTGGCCCGTGCCGGGCATCCGCGATGCTTCGACGAGCATCAGCTCACCGCCCGCGGGCGTCCAGGCCAGGCCGGCCGCCACGCCCGCCGCCGCCGTGCGCTCGGCGTGCTGCCGCTCGTGGCGCTCGGGGCCGAGGACCTCGCGGACGAAGTCCGACCCGGCGACGATGTGCACGTCCTCGCCGGAGGCGAAACGCACGGCGACCGCCCGGCACATGGCGGCCACTTGCTGCTCGAGCTTGCGGACGCCCGCCTCGTGCGTGTACTCGTCGACGACCTTGTCGATCGCTTCGTCGGTGACGTCGAGCCGCTCAGGCGTGAGGCCGTGCTCGCTGAGCTGCTTCGGCACGAGGAACTGCTTGGCGATGGCCCGCTTCTCCTCGCGCGTGTACCCCGGCAGCTCGATGACCTCCATGCGGTCGAGGAGCGCGCCCGGGATCGTGTCCCACCGGTTCGCCGTGGCGATGAAGAGCACCTGGCTCAGGTCGAAGGGAACGTCGATGTAGTGGTCGGTGAAGGTGTTGTTCTGCTCCGGGTCGAGGACCTCGAGCAGCGCCGCGGCCGGGTCGCCGCGGTAGTCGGTGCCGAGCTTGTCCACCTCGTCGAGGAGCATCACGGGGTTGCGTGAGCCGCCCTTCTTGAGGCCGCCCACGACCCGTCCCGGGTAGGCCCCCACGTAGGTGCGGCGATGGCCGCGGATTCTCCGATTCGTCCTGCACGCCTCCCAGGGAGACGCGGACGAAGCGGCGCCCGGTGGCCCGCGCGATGGAGCGACCGAGGGACGTCTTGCCCACACCGGGCGGCCCGATGAAACACAGGATGGGCCCACGCTTGTCGGTGCGGAGCTTGCGCACGGCGATGTACTCGAGGATGCGCTTCTTGGCGCGCTCGAGGCCGTGGTGATCCTCGTCGAGCACGCGGCGCGCTTCTCCGACGTCGAGCCGATCCGGCGTCGACTTGCTCCACGGCAGGTCCGCAAGCCACTCGACGTAGGTGCGGGCGACCTGGTACTCGGCGCTCGCCGACGACATGGCGCGCATGCGGCTGAGCTGCTTGCGTGCGGCCTTCTCAGCCTCGGTCGGCATGTCGGCGTGGGCGATGCGCTCGCGCAGGTTCTCGATCTCGTCCTCGTCGTCCTCCGGCTCGCCGAGCTCGCGCTTGATCGTCTTCATTTGCTGGCGCAGCAGGAACTCGCGCTGCGAACGCGACATCTCCTCCTGCACCATCGTCGAAATCTCTTTCTTGACCCGGTACACCTCGCTCTGGCGCTGCACGAGCTCGAGCACGCGGCGCAGACGCCCGTGCACGTCGAGGGTCTCGAGGACCGACTGCTTGGCGTCGTTCGTGATGGGCAGGTTCGAAGCGACCAGGTCGGCGAGGGCGCCAGCCTCCGTGACGTTGTCGAGCATCGCGCCCGGATCGCGCGACGGGTTCGGCAGCATCTGTGCGAGCTTGCGCGCGGCCTCGCGCAGGTGAGCGGCCAGGGCCTCGGTCTCGACGTCGTGGACCGGCGTCTCGTGGATGCGCTCGACGCGGGCCTGGAGGTAGGCCGGGTGGTGCATGTCTTCGACGAGGCGCATGCGCGCCATGCCCTGCAGGACGACGCTGTAGTTGCCCGAGCTGAGGCGGATCACCTTCAAGACGCGCGCAATCGTGCCGACCGAGTGGACGTCGGGGAAGCCCGGATCCTCAATCTCGGGTCGTCGTTGGGCCACGACCCCGATGGTGGGGCGCTCGGTGCCGAAGGCTTCCTCGATCAGCCGGACCGAACGTGGACGCCCCACGTTCACCGGAACGACGGACGCCGGGAAGAGGACCGAATTGCGCAGTGGGAGGATCGGCAGCAGGGGCTCGCCGGGTAGCAGGGAATCACTCATTTCGCTCCGAGTTTCGCGCAGACGGGCGAACACGCAAGCAGGAGGCTCGATCGAGGGCCCGATTGGGCTGGCGTGGGCGCGTCCTTCTTGATAGAAGCTTGACCGCCAAAGGGGGAGTGTAGGACATTCGTCTACACAGGGGCACAGAGACCCACCCCCCCTGCCCGAGGTCACGGACGATGCCCAAATCCCTGATGCCAATCCTGGCGCTTTCGCTGACGCTTTCGGGCTGCAATGGCGCCTTCTGGGGCAACCTGGTGGTACTCGCGATGACCCTCGGCATCTTCGTCGGGACCCTCTCGCTTGGCCGTGCGGCCGAGGCGACGCGCTCCGCGGACGGGGCATCGCAGAGCCAGAGCTAGGCGTCCGAGGCGGAGTCCGGACACCGAAGCGCCGCCCGCGCCGAACGTGCCGGAGCTCTCGTCGGGGGCGCGAGCCCCTCTCCCCTCGCGAACCGAGGGCGCTAGCGGTCAGAGCCCACCGATCGCAGCCAACCCCCTCGCCCCCTCCCCGCGAGGCGCGCCCGATCGACCAATTCCCTCGCTGGCCTGCTAGGGTGTGCGCGCGGGTGATCACGGCATGGAGCAGATCTCGGTTGGTGCCAAGAAGCTCGAAGAGCTGACGCTCGCGGACCTCGAGGGGATCCGCCTCCTGCTCCGCGGTGGCTCGGTCATCGATTGGTACCGTCTCAACTTCCGGGGCCGCGACCAGGTCGAGGGGTTCTTGCGTGCTCAGGAGTTCGACCTCGATGACGCGGCCGACTGGGCCCGCGCCGAAGCCGTAAAGAACTCGGCCATCAGCTACCTCCGGCGCAACTTCGACTTCCCCATCCCCAAGCCCGTCGCCCATGCCGACGTGGCCGATCTGCTGGGGGTCGCCTCCGGCAAGGGTCACCGGCAGCTGTGCGCCTGCACGATCCTCAAGGTGATGCACATCATCCATCACCTCGAGGCACGCGAGCTGCTCTTCATGCTGCCGGTGTCCGACGCCGAGGTCTTCCACCTGGTCGAGCAGAAGGTCTACCGCGTGATTGGCGGCCTCCTGGCGAGCGGCTTTCCCATCCTGGAGTTCATCGGCGGCCGCAAGAACCAGGACTCGCTCTACACCAAGCTCCTGTCCAAGCAGGAGACCGTCGCCGCCCAGATCTACGACAAGATGCGCTTCCGCATCGTGACGCGATCGGTGGACGACATCTTCCCGACGCTGAACTACCTGATGCGGCACGTCTTCCCCTTCAACTACGTCATCCCGAGCGAGTCGACGAACACCCTCTTGCACTTCCGCAGCTACTGCGAGCAGCAGCCGGTCCTCGCGCGGCTCGTGCCCGACCTGCAGCTCTCCCCCGAGATCGAGGACGAGGGCCAGCTTCCCACGGTCGACAACGTGTTCTCCGCGCCCGGCTATCGCGTCGTGCACTTCGTCGTCGACATGCCCGTGCGAATGCCCCAGGAGGTCCTGGCCTCGGCGCCGCCCGCCGCCTGGCCCCTCGGCCGCGTCATCTTCGTGCAAACGGAGTTCCAGGTCATCGACGAGAAGACCGAGCAGGCCAACGAGCTCGGGGACGCGAGTCACACCGCGTACAAGGAACGCCAGAAGCTCGCGGTCATGCGCCGCCTCAAGGTCGGGCTCGGTGCCGAGGGACCGGGGGCCGCGCCGGCGCGCAAGAGTCGGCGTCCTCCGCGCCGCAAGAAGAAGGAGTGAGCCCGTGACGCTCGATCCGGCGTTCGTCGCGGACTGTCCCTACGGCCCCGGCGGTCTGCTGATCGACGAGGTCCTCCACGTGGACCGCGGCGACAGCTCCGTCGTCGCCCGCATGCCGACGAGCTCCGACCTGCCCCTGACACGCGAGCAGCGAGCCCACCCGGTGCGCCACCCCCGTCACGTGAGCGGCGGCCTGATGGTGCACATGACCGGAATGCTGGGCTTCGTCCACGCCTACTACGTGCTCGACCTCCGGCACGCCGACGGCTGGATTGGCTACGGCGGCCGCATCTACCGGGCGCGCTTCGTCTCCCTCGCGCCGCCGGGCGAGCCCCTCGAGCTCTCCACGCGTGCCACCCACGTGCGTCGTGGGAAGGGCCGCATCTTCGCCCGCTACGAGTTCCGCTTCGAGCAGGCCGGCCGGCTGGTCTACGAGAGCGAGCAGGCCGCGCTCTGGACGAGGGTCGTCGACGGCCTCTGAGGGCTCGGCTTCCGTCGGAGCGTCGTGGGCGCGGCCGCCCGCGGTACCGCGCGTCAGAAGCGACGCACGACGCGCGCGGTTTGTCCCGCCTGCACGGTGACGGGAACCACGTGCATGTGACCGTCGGCGGTGCGCAACCCGATCTGGTGGGCGCCCGCGGGGACGTGCAGCCCCGTCACGGGCGTGTTGCGACCGGTGTCGTGCCCATCGACGAAGACGTGGGTCCACGGCATGGTGTTGACGACCAACGTGCCGCTCGCGGCGTGACTGTGCCCATTCGAGCTGCTGCCCTCTGACGTGTGCGTGTGTCGCACCGGGGTCGTGGTGTGATGGGGCGCGGTGGTGTGGACCGGCGGGGGCGCAGGATGGGTGGTGGCCACCTCGGTGTGGCGCGGCGCCGGCTCGGGGTGCGCCGCCACGTGGTTGGCGGGCGCCGGCTCGGGGTGCGCCGGTGCGGGCGGTGCCGTGTGTTCCACCTGGGCGTGCGCGCCGGACGGCGGCGGGGTGGGCGGCGGAGGCTCCGCATGGGCGATCGCATCATGCCCGGCGCCGGTGTGCGTGCCCGCTTGGGCGGCTGTGGGAGCCGCCCCGCCTGCAGAGGCGGCGAGCGCAACCTCGAGCAGGGCGTTCGTGCCGGCGCCGACCGACACCTCCCGCACCGTCGGCGCGTAGCCGTTGGCGTTGATCGCGATCGTGTGGTTTCCCACCGAAACGCGGTCGACCCGCAACGGTGCACGGCCGCGCGGCACGCCGTCGATCGTGACGGCCGCAGCGACCGAGGGCACGGTGTGCACCTCGATAGAGCCTGGATGGCCGCCGCCGAACGCGACCACGGCTCCCAGGATGCCGACGAGGAGCATCATGACCGTGGCTGCCCCCAGGACGATGACGAGCCTCTTGCGGCTCTGGGCCTGCTGGGCCGCGAGGTAGTCCGCGACCTGCTGGCCATTCATCTCGAGCGTAGGCACGGCGCGCTGGCTGGGGGGGACGTCCGGCGGGGCCAGCGCTCCCGAGACTGGCAGCACGCTGGGCCCTTGGGCGACCGGCGCGGGAGGCATCGGTGCGGGCGGCATGCCACTCGCAGAACGGGCCGCTCCGCCGGCGAGGGGGCGGGGCACGGCGGGGGGCGCCTTCGAGCGCCCGGGCGGCGGGCGCGAGACGCGGGGCGGCGGCGCTCCCTTGGCGAACACCGCTGGGGCGGGTGGCGGGGGCGCGCCCAGGGCACCCGAGGCCGTGGGACCGTCTTCGTCCACCCCCTCCTCGGCATCATCCGAGGAGAAGAAGATCGTCGTCTTCTCCTCCGAGATGTTCTCCAGCTCCCCTCGCCCGTCCGCCACGGGCTTGCTGGCTGCTGCGGCTGCCTCGAACGGAGAGGCCGAGATCATGGTCGCCTCGCCGCTCAGGTCCTCGTCGTCGGCGAGGGACAGGTGCTCGGCGCTGAGCTCCTCGGTGATCGGGCCCGGCGCCGGCGCCGGCGGCGCAGCGGGCGCTCGACGCGAGACCGGCGGCGGAGTGGGCGCACGGGGCCTCGGCCGGGGCTTGGCACCGCCCCCGAGCACCGACGGCCGCCCGATCTGCGAGTAGGAGTCGATGCGGGTCTTCTCGTTCGTGAGCTCGGCCGCGAAGGCCGTCTTCATCCAGGCCGCCAGCTTGGAGGTGCTGAACAGGGGGCGCGCCTGCGCCATGAACTCTTGCAGTGCGTGCTGCAGGTCGGCGGCCGTCTGGAAGCGGTCAGCCGGCTCCCGGGCGAGGGCACGCATGATGATGGCATCCATCGCCGGGGGCAGATCGCGCACCATCCGCGACGGCGAGTCGACAGTGGCGTTGCGCACCTTCTCGAGGGTCGAGAAGTCGCTCTCGCCGAGGAAGAGGCGCTCCCCCGTGATCATCTCGTACATGCAGGTGCCGACGGCGAAGATGTCGGAGCGGTGGTCGATGGGCAGCCCGCGAACCTGCTCCGGGCTCATGTAACCGAACTTACCCTTGAGCACCCCGGCCTGGGTCTTGGTCGTCCGAGAGGCGGCCTTCGCGATGCCGAAGTCGATGACCTTCACCTGGCCTTCGTAGCTGACCAGGACGTTCTGGGGCGAGACATCGCGGTGGATGAGGTTGAGGGGATTGCCGCGCCGGTCGCGCTTGTTGTGGGCGTAGTCGAGGCCTTCGCACATCCGCGATCCGATCGACGCGACCATCGCCGGCGGCATGCGCTTCCGCAGGCGCCGGAAGCGGTTCATGATCTGGAGCAAGTCCTTGCCCCACACGAACTCCATGGCGATGTAGTGCGACTCGCCGATCTTCCCGAGCTCGTAGATCGGGACGATGTTCGCGTGGCTCAGGTGGCCGGCGATCTTGGCCTCATCGACGAACATCTCGATGAAGTCGTCGTCCTCTGCCATGGTCGGCAGGATGCGCTTGATGGCGATGAGCTTCTCGAAGCCCTCGATGCCGAAGCTCTTGCCGAGATAGACCTCGGCCATGCCGCCGACGGCGAGCCGCTCGAGCAACAGGTACTTGCCGAACGGAATTACCCGGCCCTGCCGTCTTCCCGATTGCGGCCTCTGAGCCCCATTGGGGCTTGGCATCCCCATGAGTGGAAGGTTGCCGGTCACAGAGCCAGAGATCAATGAAGATTGCGCTTTCGGCGTAACTTTTGTGGGAGATGGGGCGTTCACCTCCCACATCGCCCCCCCTAGGAGCAGGTAGTCCTGGGGGACATGGGCCGCGGCTAGTGGCCCCCATCCCCGCGCAGAAGGCCAGAGGACGGAACGACGAGAGGGGCACCAGCGCGTGGCCGATGCCCCTCCATACGTACGTGATTCGCGCTGCCCTCAGCCGCCGTCGGCCGGCACGCCCGCATCGCTCGGCACGCCCGCGTCGCTCGGGGTGCCCGCATCGCTCGGGGTGCCCGCATCGCTCGGGGTGCCCGCATCGCTCGGGGTGCCCGCATCGCTCGGCGGTGTGCCCGCGTCGCTCGGCGGTGTGCCCGCGTCGCTCGACGAGGGCGCCACGATGTTGCCCATGTTCGCGGTGACGCCGGTGAACACCAGGGCGACCGACGCCTCCGAGCACGTCATGGTTGCCGGATCGTAGCCCAGGTCGGCCTGCTGCCCGAGGATCATCATCACCGTGGAGGCGTAGTCCGGCAGGAACGTCGTGACGGCATCCACCACCTCGGTAACCTTGAGCGCGCCGCCGAGGAGGCCGTTCTGGAGCTTGTCGGCGCTGATGTCCATGCTGAGCTGCGCTTCATGGATCGAGAGGGTGAGGATGTTGTGCATGAACGGAATGGACAGCATCACATCAAGGGGTCCGACCATGAGTGTGCCGTTCACGATCTTGCCCTGGGCCTGGACGAGGGGCGTCATCCCGTCGGCCATGTAGGACGAGTTCTTGACGTCGAACGTCTGCCCGGGCGTGAGCGTGCCGTTCGTGGGGTCGGTGAGCGTGGGCGTCATGCCAGGCTGGAGCTGGCCGATCAGCAACGAGAAGGTGACGCAGGGGTCGTTCATCACGTTGTCGACGTTGTCGATCTTCGCCAGGATCAGCGCGGTTCCGCTGTTGATGCCGCCCTGGATCTGATCCTTCAGCATGGCGCCACCAACGGCCGCCAGGGTCGGGCCGAGGATGTTGTCGATGCCCGGCGTCCCGTTCCACGTGTAGTCGGGCTGGTTGCAGCTCATCGGGTCGTTGTCGTTGGGCGGCGTGTTGTCCGCGCCATCGAGGTTGAACCCGGGCACGACGTTCACGTCGCCCATGGGGTCCGGCTGGCCGAGGTCGAGGGTGTCGAGGACGTAGAAGTGGGAATCGCCGGTCGTGCAGGCGCCGCCGCTGCCGGCGTCCGTGTTGCCGCCACCGCCACTGCCCCCACATCCCACGCCGCCCGCGAGTGAGCCCGCGAGCAGGGTGCTCAAAGCTACCTTTCGGAAATCCATGCTGCATGCCTCCTAGAAACGAAACCCGCTCGGCGGGCCTTGCCCCGCATCTCCCCGGAGATTGGCCGGGGGATGTATCACGGGCGACGGAGGCCGTTCAAGCAAGCGGTGGCGGGAGCCTAGCACGGGCGGACGCGGGTGTCGGGGGCAGCACCGTGACGGTCCCGTACTCCCACGGGCTTCGCGCGGGGGGCAGCGAGGAGCTCGCTCGCCCGCCGGCCTCAGTGCCTGGCGATGTGGAGGGTGGTCTCGGCGGAGCCCACGTTGCCGCCGGCGTCGGTGGCGCGGACGGCGATGATGTGGTCGCCGGCCGTCAGGGCGCTCGCGTCGATCTGGAAGCGCTCGTCAGGGGTGTCGAGCAGGCCGTCCACCGGGAACAGGAGTTGCCACTCGCCGTTGTCCGCCGCCCACTCGAGCTTGGCGATGGGGCCGACGGTGTCGACCGCATGGCCACCGATGGTGGTGCCGTGGGCCGCGAGCCCCTCGACCGACGGCGCGTGGTTGTCGACTAGGATGGGCTCGGAGTCGGCCGTCGAGCGAAGGGTCAGGGCTGGCGGGTTGGCGCGCTCGTCCGACGCTTCCACGCGCACCACGTAGAAGCCGTCGGGCACCGAGGTCGTGTCCCAGCCCCACTCGGTGTGCGTGAGCACCTGGTCCTGACGCAGGATGTCGCGCCACACGGTGCCGGCCTCCGGGCGGAAGCGCAGGCGGTAGCGCAACGGATCGTGGTCGGGGTTGTCGACCTGCCAGGTGAGCCGGTAGGTCGTCGACGGGCTCGGGGGCTGGTCGTTCGCGCTGTCGTCGTCGTCGCTGTCGGCGCTCTTGAGGCCCACGTGGAGCATGACCGCGCGCTGGTTGCGCGGCAGGTAATAGGCGGTGACCGCGCGGATCACCGTGCTCGCCGATTGGTCGAAGCGTGCGCGGACCTGGAGGAAGCGGGCGGCGGCGCTGTGGATGGGGCCCGGCCGCGTCAGGGCCGTGGACCAGTCGCTCCAGGTGGTGTCGGGCTCGCTCGTGTTGCCGGCGCGCGTCTGGAAGTGCAGCTCACCCTCGCCGCGCCACGTGAGCTCGCCCCAGCGCGAGAGGAACTTGGCGTCGAGCACCTTGCTCGTCCACAGCGCATCGTGGGGCCGGCCCGGCAGCACGCGGTAGACGGCGCCCGTGTCGCCCGTGAGGAAGAAGGGGTGGGCACCGAGCATGTCGATGGCGAGCACCTGCCGCTCGTCCACGTCGATCCAGGTGGCGCTCGTGCGATCCGGGGCCACGCGGTAGATGCGGCCGCCCTTGCCGCAACCGGCGTAGATCGTTCCGTCGGGGGCGAGCTGTACCGACGTGAAGTGGCCGTCGTCGTGGCTGAAGACCTTCTCCGCGCGGCCGTCGGCGCTCACCCGCCACAACCGTCCCTTTCCGGGCTGGGGGCGCGGGGGCGCGGCGTTGTGCCTCGTCGAGGCGGCCTTGCTCGGCGAGCGCTTGGTGGTCGAGGAGATGCTCGGCGGCGAGGGGAAGTCGTTGGCTGCCACCGCCAGCTCTCCGTGGCGCACGGCGAGGGCGGTGATCTCGTTGCCGGGGAAGTCGTAGACGACGCGCGCCTGGCCCGGGGCGCGGATGCGCAGCACGAGGGCATCGTCGCTCGTGCCGGCGTAGAGCGTGCCGTCCGTGTCGAGGGCGAGGCTCATGATGTGGCCCGCGTCCGAGTCGAAGTAGACCTGGGCGTGGCCTTGCGGGTCGATGGCGAAGACCTTGCCCTCGGGGCCCGTGCCCGCGTAGAGGCGCTTCTTGTGCGCATCCCAGGCGAGGGCCCAGATGTGCTGCGCGCCGGGTGGCGTGACGAGCTCGCGCGCGTGGCCCCGGGGATTGATGGCGAAGATCTTTCCGTCGGGGAGCGTGCCCGCGTACAGAACGCCGTGGTCGCCGAGGGCGAGGGAGGAGACGAGGAGCTGGCCGGTCTCCGCGAAGGGCGTGAGCTGGTCGCCACGCAGGCGGAAGATCTTCCCGTCGTTGCCCGTGCCGATGTAGACGGTGCCGTCTTTGGCCTCGGCGTAGCACCAGGCCTCGGCCACGTCGGGCAACGCGATGCGATGGGTCTCGGCGCCTGCGGTGACCGAGCCGTTGGACCAGACGGCGGTGCCATGGAGGTCGCCCGCCGCGAGCGCGTCCGCGTCGTCGAGCACGAAGGAGCGGGTCGAGACCGCGTCCGCCGGTACGACGAGGAGCATGAGGGCCGAGGCCGCTGCTGCGGCGACCGTGAGGGCGAGCACGCGGCCCATCCCGCCACGGCCTCTTGGCCCGGGACACCGCGGTCCCTCGCGATGAGCGGTTGCCACGCGGTGTCCCATCACCTACCTGCCTCGCGGGGTTTGGCGGACGTGGAGCTCGACCTCGGCCGAGCCCGTGAGCACGCGTCCGATGTCGAGGGTCTGACGCGTCTCGGTGACGAACGGCGTGCCGCCGGCGCTGTCGTTGACGAGCTCGAGGGCGTCGAGGGCCGAGGGCGGCAGGGCGTGGACGACATGCCCCCGGAAGCGCAGGCCGCGGCTCGGCATCTGCAGCGACACGACGAGCTTGGTGGCCGGGTAGCCGGCGCGCACCATCTGCAGCATGTCCGAGAGGCTGCGCGGATCGGGGAGCTCGAGATCCACGTCGTCGCCCGCCTGGATCTCCAGCTTGATCTTCTGGCCCGCGGCACGCGCCGGGACGTGCAGGGGCACGATCCGCACCTCGGCCGGGTGACCGAAGCGTCGCAGGGTGACGTGGAGGTTGACCGTGCCCCCCGGGTCCACCTCGTCGACCGGCACGGCCGCGTCGACGATGGTCACGATGTCGCGGCTGAAGCGGACGCTCAGGTCGACGGTGATGGACGTGACACGCGTCTTCTCGAAGGGGTTGCCGTAGGCCGCGTCCAGGGCGTCGAAGAGGCGCAGGTTGGACAGGGCCTGGGGGTCGGCCGGACCGCTCGCCATGTAGCCGAGATCGTCGAAGACGACGTCGCCGTGGCCAGCGATGCCGATGCGCTCGTGGGCGGTGTAGAGCACGTCGGTCTGCCCGTTGTCCGCCGACGTCAGGGCGTTGAGGATAGCCGCCAGGCTGAGCAGGGGCGTGAGGGTGCGGTGGCTCGCCACCTCCATGTGCCACTCGGTCTTGGGCGCCGAGACGCCGTGCAGGCGCACCGTCACCGGGACGGTCGCGGGCCTGAGGCCGGGCTCGACGACGATGGCCGACTGGCGGTCCTGGATGAGCGTGCCGATGGGGCTCACGGCCTCGGCGATCTTGAACGAGCGGCTCTCGCTCGCCAGGATGTGGATCACGCGCGCGGTCGACGTCGGTAGACCCACCTCGCCAGCGTCCATCATCGGGTGCCCGAAGGCGACGAGCCGTCGGCCGTCGATGTGGGTCACCGTACCGACGGCCGTCGCGTCGATGTCGCCGCGGACGAGCTGCACACCGATGGAGCCGCCGTCGACGAAGTGATCGGCGAGGCCCGTGGTGTCGGTCGCCGCCGCTTCGCCGCTGCCGCCACCGGCCTGCAGCACCATCAACCCGAGGGGCTCGAGCTGTCGACCGAGCACGCGCGCCGCCGCGTCGGTGAAGCCGCCGAGCATGAGGGGCGTCGCGGTGCGCACCAGGCCCTGGGGCCCGGCGACCGTTGCATCGGCGAGGCCGGTCCGGCTCGCCCAGGTGCGCAGGGTGTCGAGGGGACGCACGCGGCGATGACCCGTGTACGGCGGCAGGCCGGCGAATCGCCGCCCCGTGTCCGCCGCTGCCTGGCGCTCACCTCTCGCCGACGATCGCGCACCGAGGGGCTCGGCCCCGGGGAAGGCATCGGGGCGCACGGGCCGGCGCTCCTCGGCGAGCATGTTGGCAATGGGGGTGACACCGGCGACCGGGTCCTTGCCGAAGGGCCAGCCGTAGGCGTAGGCACCGGCCAGCCGTCCGTCGATGTACACGGGGCTTCCACTCATCCCCGCCACCGTCGTCGCGTGATCGAGAATCGGGTGGCTCGTGCGGATGAGGATCAGGTCCTGGGACGGCTGGAAGTTGTGCAGGACGCCGAGGACCTCGACGCCGAAGCGCTCCGGACGGAAGCCGCGGAAGACCGTCAGCCCGTACCCGTGCATCCCCGCGTGGATCTCGCTGACGTCGATGGTGGTGCGATGGCCCTGGCCGACGGCGACCGCGGTCAGAAGACCGAGCCAGAGCAAGGCGGTCGAGAGCAGGGCGGGACGCAAAGCCCGCGTAGCTTAGTGAACGGACCCCGAAAGTCGAGAGGCGAGGCCCGGCGGGGAATCGCCCCGATCGAAACAAGATCGCCACCTCGGCGCCGACGCATCCCGCCCACCCGCGTTGCGTCGCCTTCGAATACCTCGAGTATTCGCGCGGCGCCGCCGGGATCGCAGGACGACCTGGCAACGTCATTTCGCTCGGCCGCCTTACCGTTCGCCCACCAAGCCTTACCGTGGATGTGTCGGGGGGGCGCCCGGCCACCGCGAGCGACCGGGATGCGGCGTCGAGAGCGCCTCCGGGGAGGTCGCTGTGATCCGTGCGCCGAGACGTGGCGTCGGTCCCTGGGGGACGCCTGTGCGTGTCGTGATCGTGGCGTTCGCCGCCGCCCTGGCCGCATGCTCGGTGGGTGGAGCCAGCGGCGCCGACGGCGGAACGGGACGACGGGACGTGGGCGCGATCCGCTTCGTGCTGCCCGACGGGATGAGCCCGGAGGCGGGGACACCGCCGCCGCCGAGTGACGCGGGCGTCGATTCCGGGTTTCCGTTCGAGGGCTACCGGCTCGACGTGCAGCTCGTGCCCCAGGTGGGTGTGCACGGGGTGCAGCGCATCGCCTTCGGCCTGCCGCTGCCCGAGGGGGTCGTGACGGATACGGAGAAGGTGCGCGTCGAGCGGGACGGGATCGAAATCCCGTCGTCGCGCGTGGTGCTCGCGCGCTGGCTCGACGGCAGCATCGAGAGCGTCGGCATCCAGATCGATCGGGAGATGGACGGGGCGAGCTCGGTCGTCGTGACGCTCGGGATCCCCTCGACGGCCGGTCCCATCCGTCCCATCCCCATCGAGGACACGATGCTCGATCCGAAGGACGAGGCCGTGGGCCCGAACGTGTGGGTTAGGCTGCCGCCGGGCTGGTTGCTCGCCACGCGGATCGCCGGGCCAGAGGTCGCCGAGCGCGCCGTCGACGGGACCCTCTTCGACGGCTGGAACTACCTGTGTGACTACGGGCGCTGGGGAGCGGCCGCGCCGCCCGCGAGCCTGGCCGCCACGTACATGTACGACCGGGCGACGGTGTTCTATCGCGGCTACGTCCGGCACCCCGACTTGCCGACCTACATCGAGGCCTACCGGGTGGCGGCGCGTTATCGCGGCCTGCTCTACGGCCACGGGGCCGAGACGCGCGTCGTCATCCCCGGCGCCGTCGACGACCCGCAGATGTACTACGCCCAGGGCCTCGCCCTCACCTATCTGATGACCGGCGATACGCGCTACCGGGAGAGCGCCGAGGACGTGGCCGACGCCCTCGCCGTCCTGTGGCCCGCCGCCCAGCGGCGGCCAGACGTGCCGGGTTGGACCGAACAGAAGGCGGGCCTGGCGCTCCTGACCTGGGTGTGGGCCATGGAAGTGAGCGACGACCGCGCCGATGTCTATCGCGCCCTCGCCGACGACGCGGTCGACACGTGGCTCGCCGCCCAGCGACCCCTGCGGGGAGGCCCGTCGGACGAAGGATGTTTTCCGCACCTCCGACCAAATGATGGGGGATATTACGGTTGTAGTCCCTGGCAGAGCGCCCTGCTGGCCGAGGCCCTCGAAGCCTACGCCACGGTGCGCGGCGGGGACCGCGCCGACCGCGCGCGGAGTGCCATCGTCAAGCTCGGTCGGATGATCGCGAACGACTCGATTGCGGCCTGGGGGCCGGTCGACTTCGTCGGCATTGACGGGGTGCACTTCGACGGCATGCACGACGACGAGCGATGGGGCGACACGGCCTATGTGGTCGCGCTCGCCTTCGCGGAGGACGGTCGACGTGACGTGGGGCTCTACACGACCGCCCTCGACCTGGTGGGGAGCGTCCGCTACCGGGCGACGGCCAGCGACGTGACGAGCTTCGATCGGCAGTGCCGGACCGCCCCCGCCACCGCCTGGTACCTGGCGACTTGGTCGCCCCCGCGCTGGTGAAGCGGTCCCGCTCGCGCCACGCGTCCGCGCCTAACGGACGCGCGGCGCGGCGCCGCATCAGGACGACGGCGAGCAGCCTCCAAAGGAGGCGCGCGGGCCGGTCACTCCTTCGCCTGCGGGTGAACGACACCCACCTGATGCTCGGCGCGCGCTGCCTCGATGCTCAGGCCGTACTTGGCAATGCGGTAGCGGATCTGATCGCGGTTCATGCCGAGGAGGCGGCCCGCCTGGGTCTGGTTACCACCGCTGCGCTCGAGGGCCTGCACCACGAGCTCGCGCTCGAGCTCGCGCACGTCCACGCCCGAGGCGGGCAGGCGGAAGGCCGCATGGGCCACTTCGCGCGTGGGCGACAGGGCGAAGTCCTTCGGCTCGAGCAGGTCGCGCTCCGACAGGAGGATCGCCCGCTCGAGGGCGTTGCGCAGCTCGCGCACGTTGCCAGGCCACTCGTGGTTGCGCAGCGCGGCGAGCGTGGCGGGCGAGACGTGCACCCGGCGGCCGAGCTCCCGGCCGAGGGCATCGAGCAGGTGGCCGACCAGGAGGTCGATGTCATCGCCGCGATCGCGAAGCGGCGGCAGCTCGACCGTGAGCACCGCCAGCCGATAATAGAGGTCCTCACGGAAGCCGCCGCCCAGCACTTGCTCGGTGGTGGCGTGGGTCGACGCGATGATGCGCACGTCGAGCGAGAGGTCCTCCGCGCCGCCGAGACGACCGACCACGCCCTCCTCGAGGAAGCGCAGGAGCTGGGTCTGGAGCGGCGTCGGCAGGTCCGCGACCTCGTCCAGATAGAGGGTGCCTCCGTCGGCTCGCTCGAACAGACCGACGCAACCCTCGCCGTTGTCGCCGGCGCGCCCGAGCAGCTCCGTCTCGAGCTGGGAGGGCGGCAGGGCCGAGCAGGTCACGTTGAGGAAGGGGCCCCGCGCGCGCGGGCTCGCGTAGTGCAACGCACGAGCCGCCAGGTCCTTGCCGGTCCCGCTGTCGCCCCGCACGAGGACGGGCGACGAGGAGCTCTCGGCGACGCGGGCGAGCAGGGCCTTGACCCGCCGCATGGGATCGGACTCGCCGATGAGGCGGTCGAGCCAGGGGCTGTGCGCGTCCAGGCTCGGCGCCGCGTCCCGGTCCGCGATGGCGTCGCGCACGAGGGCCGCGATGTGCTCCGGCTCGATCGGTCGCGTGGCGCAGTGGAACGCTCCCTGTTTGACCGCCGTCACCGCCACGTCCAGGTTGCCGGGCTCGGTCACCAGGATGACCCGCAGGTCGGGCTGCACCAAGCGCGCTCTGCGCAGCACGTCGAGCCCATCGGCATCCGGCAGCCTGTGCTCGAGCACCGCCACGTCGACGTGCTCACGCAGGCGTTCGAGCAGCTGTGCCGCCGACTCGGCCTCGAGGACGTGGAGGCCGTCGGCGCGGAGGCGCTGGCCTGCCATCGCCCGGCTCTCGATATCATGGTCCACAACAACAACGGTTTGGCCGTTCATGTATCCATTCCCCTCCCCCGCGAAGCACGGGCGGCGTTCCGAAAGCTAATCACCGGATCGGCGGGGTCGACGGGCAAATATGTCGTCGAAGATCCGAAAGGCTGAGACGCTTCAGGCGTCGCACCGCCGTGCGCGTTCGGGCACCATGGCGGAGCCTTCGCGGTGTGGGGGGATCAGGCGGCATCGAGCACGATGCGCGTGACCTCGCTGGGGGCGAAGAGGCGCATGGGCGGCCCCCAAAAGCCCGTCCCGCGGCTCACGTAAACGTGGGTGTCGCCGTGTCGGGCCAATCCCGCGACGTAGGGCTGCTGCAATCGCACCAGCCATCCGAAGGGCCAGATCTGCCCGTCGTGCGTGTGCCCCGAGAGCTGAAGACCGACGCCGTGTCGGGCGGCGTGGCGGACCTCGAGCGGCTGGTGGGCGAGCAGCACCAGGGCTCGGCACGGGTCGCGTCCAGCAACTGCGGCAGCCACGTCGGCGCCGTGCCCGCCGCCGAAGGAAGCGGCGTGGGAGTCGTCGACGCCTGCCAGGTCGAAGCCGTGGCCGTCGCGTTCGATGGGCACGTGCTCGTTGCGCAGGACCCGAATGCCGAGGGCCTCGAGGTGGGCGATCCAGCGATCCGCACCGCGCACTGGATTGGTCTCGGCGTAGTACTCGTGGTTGCCGGTGACGAAGTAGACCCCGTGGCGCGCACGCAGGTCGGCGAGGGGGGCCACGTGGGGAGCGAGCTGCTCGACCGGGCCGTCGACCAGGTCTCCCGTGATGACGATGAGGTCGGGCTCGAGGGCGTTGGTCTGGGCGACGACGCGCTCGAGGAAGGGGCGTCCGAGCAGGGGCCCGATGTGGAGGTCGGAGAGCTGCACGAGGGACGTGCCGTGCATCGGCGCGGGCAGGCGGGGCAGGGTCACGTGCACCTCGCGCACCGAGACCGGACCGAGGGCCGAACGGACCGCGACGGCCGCCAAGAGGGCGACGACGATGATCGCCACCTCCGCGTCCGTCCGGGGGGCGATGGGGAGGAACAGCCGAACGGCGTCGCCCGCGCCGAGCACGACCAGGAGCAGGAAGGCGACGCCCATCCACAGATAGACGGGAAATGACAGGACGGTGGCGGCTTGGCGCGGCAGGCGGCGGGACAGGAGCGGCGCGGCGGGCAGGGCGAGGCCGAGGGCGATGAGCACCAGGGTGGCCGCGCGGGCAACGGGGGGCGAGAGCTCGGGGTCGTGGACCAGGCGCAGCCAGAGGTAGGCGTGGGCACCCGCGACGATGGCGAGCAGGACCAGGATGGCCAGCCCGATGCGAAGCGCGCGCTTCACGGCGGTCGGGGCTACTCGGCGGGTGCCGGGGCCACCACGCGTGGCACCTTGAGAGACTCCATGCAGCTCTGCGAGCACTTCGACGCGGAAAGGTTTGGTGAGGCACGCTACGACACCAGCGAGCCGGGCGGCCACCTGGACCTCCTGCGTCTCCTGGACGGCCATCAGGATGACAGGGACGTCGGGGTGGGTGCGCTGGATGTGGCGCGCGACCTCCAGCCCGTCCATGCCGGGAAGATCTTCGTCGACCAGGACCAGGTCGACGGGCCACTCCGCGATCAGGGCCAGGGCCCCGTCGCCGGAGCTCGTGCCGACGACCCGGTTACCCTGGACGGTGAGCATGCGGGCGAGGCGCCACTGGAGATCGGGATCGTCCTCGACGATGAGCACCCCGCACTGGCGAGGTACCACGGCGGCCACCGCCTGAGCGGTCTGACCGACCTTGTCCACGTCCTTGCGATTGCGCATCGTGCTATCGTCGTGAAACCGTTGCCCGTCACCGATCGCGCTGGGCCGGCGCAGTACGCTTCGGCCCGTTGATCGAGCGTAGAACGACGGTCCCCTCCGTAACGTTCCCTCGTAGCGTCTCTTCGCGGCCTCGATAATAGGGCCTGAACGGCGGGAGCGCAACGCGGTTAGGCAAATGTTGTCGCAGGTATGGGCCTCGCCGCGCCAGGGATGGGCCCAACACGACCCCGATTGCCTGTAGGTCCGACCTCGGTGTAGCGTGGCCCGGTGCTCCCCCCCCCGCTGCCCCATCAAATCAGCGTGCTGCAACGGGTCCTCGAGCGCGTCGCGGGCGACGCGAACGACGGGGGCCCCTTGCCGATTCTCGTCTTCGACCTCGACGGGACGCTGTACGACACGCGCTACCGGACGTTGCAGATCTTGATGGAGTACGTGGACGAGGTGCGCTCGGAGTTCCCGGACGTGGCCGATGCGCTGGCGACGCTGGAGGTCCAGCGGGTGCGCTACCTGTTGACCGACACCCTGCGTGAGTGCGGCTTGACCCATCCTGACTTGGTCCGGGACGTGACCCACTTCTGGCGCGAGCGATATTTCTCGGACGAGTACTGCGAGTACGACACGCCGACCGAAGGAGCGCCGGAGTACGTGCGGGCCTGTCACGAGGCGGGCGCGGGCATCGTGTATCTGGCGGGACGCGACATCCCCGGGATGCTGCTCGGGACGGTGGTGAGCTTGCGCGACCACGGCTTCCCGATAGCGGTGTCGGGGGCGGAGCTGGTGCTCAAGCCGGACGCGACGATGGGCGACGAAGCGTTCAAGCGGGGCACCCTGCCGCTGCTCGGCCGGGGCGGACGCGTGGTCGGCTTCTTCGACAACGAGCCGGCCAACTGCAACCTGGCGCGGCAGCTCTACCCGGACGCCGAGGTGGCGATGCTCGACACCCAGAAGGTGCCGGGCGCGCCGGACCACGAAGACGGCGTGCAGCTCGTGAGCGATTTTCGGATCGTTTGAGGGGCCCGGGCGTCCGGCTTCCGCGCGCGTGCAACCGACAGCGAGCCACTCACGCGCCCCCGCGTTCGGCCCCGCGTCCTTCGAGGCCGTGGCAGGGCTCGCTCAGGCCGCTTCGGCTTCGACCTCGGCCGCCGGCTCGGCGACGTGGGCCTTGGGCTTCTCGTTCCACAGGCGCGTCATGATGAGGGCGCCGATGAGCGAGAAGGGGACGATGGAGTAGGTCCATACGCCCCAGCCGAAGTGGTCGAGGAGCAGGCCCATGCCGACGCTCGTGATGCCGCTCGCCACGTACTGGATGCCATCGAGCATGCCGGCCGCGCTCGCCGCGCCCTTCCGGCCGCCGAAGTCCATCGATGCCGTGCCCGAGAGCATGCCGTGCACACCGAAGATGAACATGCAGCACACGCCGATGCCCATGGCCGCGAACAGGGGCTTCGTCGTCCAGCCGAGGCCGAGCACCGCGACGATCTGCAAGAGGTAGAAGAAGAACGCCACCGGCGGGCGGCGGGAGTCGAAGACCTTGTCCGAGAGCCATCCCGCGAGCAGGCCGCCAGCGATGCCGCCGATGGTGATGCCCCAGGTCGCCACGTTGAACAGGCCCGAGCCGGGCTTGATCCCGTGCTGGGTCGCGAGCCACTCCGGGAAGAAGAACAGCACCGACTGGCGCACGAAGCCCGTGCAGAACTCGGCCGCCATCAGCGTCAGGATGATGCGGTTCGTGAAGATGTTCTTGACGATGTATTTGAAGTCGACGGGCGTGTCGTCTCCGTCCGAGGCGTCCCCGGTCGAGAAGTCGTCGTACCCCGCGTCGGACGGCCGGTCGCGCACGAAGAGCCAGGAGATCACGAACATGATCCCCATGGCGATGCTCGGCGCGATGAAGGTGGCGTACCAGGGGAGCCAGCTCACCTGGCTGGAGAGCTTCATGATGAAGCCCGCCGTCGACAGGGCCATCACGTAGCCGAGCGAGATCATGATGCCGAAGATGCCGCCGAAGACGCCGCGCTCGTTCACGCGGAACCAGGGCGCGTTGACCTTCACCACGCTCATCGCGCCGAAGCTCTGGAAGAACATGTTGCCCGCGTAGAGCAGGCTCATGAACAGGATGAGGTGGTTGGTGAAGCCGCCGAGGAAGAGCAGCCCGATCAGGAGGTTGAAGGTGCCCGCGCCGAAGGCGCCGAGCAGGATCGCCTTGCGGCCGCCGATGCGGTCGGCGAGGGGGCCGTTCACGAGCTCGCTCGCGGCGTAAGTCCAGAAGCCGCACAGGGCGATGATGCCGAGCTGGGTCTGGCTGCCGCCGAGGAAGGTCTTCTCGATGTGGTGCTTGACGACGTTGATGTTGTAGCGACCCATGTAGAAGGTCGCGTACGTCAGGCCGAGGATGAACCAGTTGACGAAGCGTCGCAGGCGATAGGCGGTGCTGTGCTTGACGGGCACACTCGCCCGGGCCGAAAGCGGCGATTTGGCGTCGGACATCGTCCGGCCGTATACGGCACCGCCCCGGCCGAGGGCAAGCAGGCCGTTCCGGCCCTCGGGAGGGGGCTCGCCACCCGGCGAACCCATGGAGAGCGGGCTCGATGAACGAAGTCAGCGGTAGGGCGGCGACGATGCTCCTCGAGGCGTTCGAGGCGCAGGGCTTCGAGGTGGCCGACGTCCTGACCGGGGTCGGACGGAGCGAAGCGGAGCTGCGCAACGTGGGCGCGCGCCTCACATGGGAGAGCTTCGCCCAGCTCTGTGACAACGTCGCTGCGATCGCCGGGACGACCGAACGGCTCGAGGGGCTGGGCGCAGCCCTCGTCGAGACACGCAGCTACGACTTCCCCAGGCAGATCGCGCGCTACGTGCCCGGCGTCCGCCAGCTCGTCGGCCTCGCCCTGCGCCTCTTCGGGCCCGCCCTCTTCCCGGTCGTGGAGTCGCGCCTCTGCAACCTGCCCGACGGCCGCATGGAGCTGCACCCTCGCCCTGCCGCCCGACGTCCGCGGCTCGCTGCCCTTCTTCCACCTCGTGCTCGGCTCGCTCCGCGCGGGCCCTCGCGCCCTCGGCCTGCTCGACTCGGTGGTGGAGGCCCACATCGAGCCGCGCCGCGCGGTCTTCGCGATCGACCTTCCGGCGAATCCACCCCTTCGCGCGCGGCTGGGTCGCGTGCTCCGCGCGGTCGTCTCCTCGACACGGGTCATCGAGGAGCTTCGCGACCAGGAGCGGGAGATCGCCCGCGGCTACGAGGCGCTCGTGCGCTCGCAGCGGGACTTCCGCCATGTGCTCGACAGCCTGCCCGACGGGGTGGTCATCCACCGGCGGGGGGCCATCGTCTACGCGAACCCCACCCTGCTTCGCACCCTCGGTCAGTCGCCGACGGTCGAGCTGCGGGGACGGACCATCGAGGCGCTGCTCGACCCGCTCGAGGGCGGTGCGGACGCGCTCGTGGGAGCCGAGGGGGAGCAGGCGGCTCCGCGGGACATCGCTTGCCGGCGCCGCGACGGCACGTCGGTCGTCCTGCGCCTCTCTCCGCCCCGGGCCGTGCGCTTCCAGGACGAGCCCGCCGAGCTCGTGGTCGTGCGGGACGTCACCGAGGAGCAACGGCTCAAGGAGCAGCTCGCCGCCGCCGACCGCATGGCGTCCCTCGGCACCCTGGCCGCGGGCATCGCCCACGAGATCAACAATCCCCTCGCCTACGTTCAGCTCAACCTGGACCTGCTCCGGCGCGACCTCGCGTCCCATGACCATCCCGCCCTCGGCGGAGCGCATCTCGCCAGCATGCACGAGGCCCTCGAGGCGGCGGCCGACGGCACGGGTCGGGTGCGCGCCATCACCCGGGACCTCAAGGAGTTCTCCCGGCCCGAGCCTGCGCGGGCCCGGGGGCCGGTCGACGTGCACCGGACGATCGAGAGCGCCATCGCGATGATCGACGAGCGACTTGCCGCGCGTGCACGGCTCGTTCGCGACTACGGTGAGCCTCCGCCTGCGCAGGCAAGCGACGCGCGCTTGACCCAGGTCTTCCTCAACGTGCTCGTCAACGCGTTCGAGGCGTTCGACGAAACCGACGAGCGCCGCAACGAGGTGCGGGTGCGTACGCGGGGCGAGGCGGGCCGGGTGATCGTGGAGGTGGTGGACAACGCGGCGGGCATGCCGCCCGAGGTGCTCGGGCGCGTCTTCGAGCCCTTCTTCACGACGAAGCACGCCGCGAAGGGGACGGGGCTCGGGCTTGCCCTGTCCCATCGGATCGTCGAGCAGCTCGGGGGTCGGCTCGACGTCGAATCGGTGCCGGGCGAGGGGACGTGCTTCCGCCTCGAGCTGCCCCGAGGGCCCGTCCGGATCGCGGGTGCCGCTCCGATGGAGCCGCGCCACGGGTCAACCCCGAGGGGCCGCCGCCGTTCCTGACATGGCGTCGGCTCCGCCTGCGGAGCGCATTCACGCCGTCGGCTGGGCTCGAGGCGCGGCGGGGCGGGGCACCGTCTCGCCGTGGAAGACCGCACCGGTGCGGGCCATGTCGGAGAGCAGCGGTGCGGGCTCGAAGCGGTGACCGAGGGCGTCGCGGTAGCGCTCGAGGCGCATCACGATCTCCGTCACGCCCGTCGCGTCGACGTAGCGGAAGGGGCCGCCGCGGAAAGGCGGGAAGCCGAGGCCGAGGACCGCTCCCAGATCCCCGTCGCGGGCGCTGCGCAGGATGCCTTCGCCGTAACAGCGCGCCGCCTCGTCGACCATCCTGAGGACGCACCGCTCGGCGATGTCCTCGTCGTCCATCGCCGTGTGGGACGGCTTCACGTCCAGCACCGCGTAGACCGTCGGGTCCACGCCCTTCTTCTTGCCGTCGTAGAGGTAGAACCCGCGGCGGCCCTTGCGCCCGAGGCGGCCGGCCGCGATCAGCCTGCCAAACGTCTCGGGTGCGGCCATCCGGTCGCCGTAGGCGCGACGCATGATCTCGCCGACATTCGCAGCCACGTCGATGCCGACCTCGTCGGTGAGCTCGAGCGGCCCGACCGGGAAGCCGAAGTCCACGAGGGCCGCGTCGATGCGGTCGACCGGCCCGCCCTCGGTCAAGAGGTGCGCGGCCTCGTTCATGAAGGCCGCGAGGATCCGCGTCGTGTAGAAGCCCACGCCGTCGCGCACGACGATGACCGTCTTGCCCTGACGCTTGCCGAGCGCCACGGCCGTCGCCGTCACCCAGGGGGCGGTCCGGTCGGTCACGACCACCTCGAGCAGCGGCATCCGGTGGACCGGCGAGAAGTAGTGCATGCCGACGACCGTCTCGGGGTGCAGGCTCGCCTCGGCGATGCGCCCGATGGGAAGCGCGGAGGTGTTCGACGCGAAGATCGCGTCCGGCCGGGTCACCTCCTCGACCTCGCGCAGCACGCGCTGCTTGAGCGTGAGGTCCTCGAAGACCGCCTCGATCACGATGTCGGCGTCGCGGAAGCCGCTGTAGTCGACGGTGCCGGTCACCGTGTGCATCAGGCGGTCAGCCTCGGCGCGCGTGATGCGCTTGCGTGCGACGCGCTGGTGAACCATCCGGTGGACCGCGCCGAGACCGCGTAGCACGGCCGCGTTGTCCTTGTCCTTGATGCGCGCCCGGAGGCCCGCGACGGCCGTCGTCACGTAGGCGATGCCCGCCCCCATCTGGCCCCCGCCGAGGACGGCCACCTTGCGCACCATGGGCGCCAGCACGTCGGTCGCATCGATGCCGCGGTCCTTGTCGGCCGCGCGCCGCGCGAAGAAGAGGCCCATGAGCTCGGTCGCTTCTCCGCTCACCACCAGCTCGCCGAAGGCATGGGCCTCCGCGTCGAGGCCCGAGACGAAGCCCTCGTCGAGGCCCCTGCGCACCACTTCGAGGATCCGCTTGCGGCGCCGGGTAGTTGCCGTGGGTCCGCGCGAGCAGCTTCGTGCGCGCCCTGTCGAAGAGCACACGTCGTCCGATCCGGTTCTCCGCCAGGGCGAGCTCGGCGATCCCCTCCTTGCCGAGGAGGCGCTCGATGCCTCGCCGGCGCGGCCGGTCCTTGCGCGGGGGCCGATGCACCAGATCGAGGGCGCGTTCGGCCGCGACGTCGATCAGGATCGCCTCGGGCACCACCTCGTCCACGAGTCCCATGCGTCGCGCCTCGTTCGCCGGGATGCGCTTGCCCGTGAGCATCAGGTCGAGAGCCGTCTGCACGCCGAGGAGCCTTGGCAATCGCTGCGTGCCGCCGCCTCCGGGCAAGAGGCCGAGCTCCACCTCGGGCAGGCCGAGCTTCGTCTTCGGGTCAAGGGTGGCGACGCGCTCGCGGCAAGCGACTGCGACCTCGAGGCCGCCACCGAGGCAAGCGCCGTGGATCGCGGCGACCACCGGCTTGTTCGCATCTTCGAGACGGTTCGCGGTTCGCTGCGCGCGCCGCGACATGGCCTCCGCGTCCGTCGCGTTCCGCACGGCCTGCAGCATGCCGATGTCGGCGCCCACGATGAAGCTGTCCTTCTTGGCCGAGGCGAGGACGATGGCGATGACGTCGTCCTTCCCCTCCAGGTCGTCGAGCACGCGCTCGAGGTCGTACCCGACGGAGGCATGCAGGGTGTTGACCTTCTGCCCCGGCACGTCGATCGACACGACGGCCACACCGTCGTTGCGCGTCTCGACCCGGAAGGATTCTCGTCGTGCGTCGGTCATCGCGCCACCTCGAGGACCATGGCCGCGCCCTGCCCGCCGGCCGCGCACGCCGTGCACAGGGCGAGGTGCCCGCCGCGCCGTCTGAGCTCGCGCAGCGTCTGGGTGATCTGGCGAGCGCCGGTCGCGGCGAAGGGATGGCCGACGGCGATGGAGCCGCCGTTGACGTTGAAGCGGTCCCAGTCGATCTCGCCGATCCGACGGTCGCGGCCGAGGTGCTCGCGCGCCCATGTGTTGCTCTCGAAGGCCTGCACGTTGGACAGGACCTGGGCGGCGAAGGCCTCGTGCATGTCGATGAGGTCCAGGTCCGACAGACGGATGCCCGCCCGATCGAGGGCGATGGGCGTCGCGTAGCTCGGACCCATGAGCATCTGGCCGGCCGGGTCGAGGGCCGTGAAGGCGTAGCTGCGGATGAGCCCGAGCACGTCGAGCCCCAGCGCGCGCGCCTTGTCCTCGCGCATCAGGAGCAGGGCGCTCGCGCCGTCGGTCAGGGGCGAGCTGTTGCCGGCCGTAATGGTCCCGTGCTTCGCGTCGAAGACGGGGCGCAGGCGGGCGTAGGCCTCGAGGCTCGAGTCGGCGCGTACCAGGTTGTCGGTGGTCGCCGTGGTCTCGTAGGCGGGCGGCACGTAGAGGCGCATCACCTCGCCGTCCATCTTGCCTGCCGCCCAGGCCAGGGCCGCGAGGGTGTGGCTGCGATGGGCGAGCTCGTCCTGGGCAGCGCGCGGGATGTGGTTCTCCTTGGCCATCTTCTCGGCGCTCTCGCCCATGGTGAGGCCCGTGGACGGCTCCTCGAGCGCCGGCGGGATCGGCAGGAGGTCCCGTGGCTTGATGTCCTTGAAGGCGAGCAGGCGCTCGCTCAGGGTGCGCGCCTTCTGGGCGGCCAGAAGGGCGTGGGTGAGCTTCTTCGAGATCGTGACCGGGACGTCACTTGCACTGTCGGCGCCGCCTGCGATGCCGCAGTCGATGTCGCCCGCACCGATCGCCTCCGCGACGCTCACCGCCGACTGGTAGCTCGTGGCGCAGGCGCGCGAGACGCTGTAGGCCTCGATGTCGCGCGGCATGCCGGTACCGAGCACGATCTCCCGGGCGATGTTGGGCGCCGAGACCGACGGCACGACCTGGCCGTAGACCACCTGCTCGACCTGGTGCGCGTCGATGCCGGTGCGCGCGAGCAGCTCGGACACGACGAGCTTGCCGAGCTCGAGCGCCGAGAGGTGGGCGTAGTGTGTTCCTTGCTTCGCGAAGGGCGTGCGCAGACCCGCGACGATCGCCACGGGCGCTTTTGTGTTGTCGACCACGGCGGGACCTCCCCCGGTGGACGCCCGCGGGCCCCCACCGCGCCGCTCGCCGAGGCGGTTCTCGGCGAGTCAGGCCCCGGTAGAGACGATTCCCCACCCTGTCAAGGGCGAGAGAGAGGCGCCTCGCGCGATCAGGGCAGGCCCATCACCTGGACGGGCGCCGACTGGTTGCTGGTGGTCGCATTGCCGAGCTCGCCCGAGCTCGTTTCGCCCCCAGCACCACACGACGCCGCCGGCGATCGCGCAGCTGTGGTCCGCACCGGTCGCGATGGAAGTAGCGTCCGCGAGGCCCGCCACGGCGGTGGGGACGTGCTTGGGGACCATGGAACCGTTGCCGAGCTGGCCCACGGCGCCGCTTCCCCAGCAGTAGGTGCTGCCGTCGGTCGTGTGTGCGCACGTGTGTTCCTGCAAGAACCAGAGGGAGCCACCGGCGGCCACCTCATCCACGCCGCTGAAGGTGCCCATGTTCATCGGGCCGTGGACCTGCACCGGCGTGTCGGCCTGCGCCGTCGTGTTGTCTCCGATCTCGCCAGCTCCGTTGAACCCCCAGCACCAGAGGGCACCGGCCATGTCGGCTGCGCAGGCATGGCCGTAGCCGCCGCTGAGGGCGACGATGTTGGTGAGGCCGGACACGGGGGTGGGGGCCGGTCGGTTCGTCGCGGTTCCGTCGCCGATCTCACCGTTCGCGCCGTGCCCCCAGCACTCGACGCCCCCCGTCGACTCGAGGGCGCACGAGTAGGCCGCGCCCGCGGCTACGGCAGTCGCATTCGTGATGCCCGTTCCGGCGACCGGTGTGTTGGCGTTCGTCGTCGATCCGTCGCCGAGCTGCCCGACGTTGTCGTCGCCCCAGCAGCGCACCTCGTGGGCGGTCGTCACGACGCAGGTGTGGGCGGCGCCGGCGCCGATGGCGATGGCGCCTTCGCTGAGGCCTACGACCGCGATCGGCGTGTCGCTCAGGGTTCCGGTCGTGCCGTCACCGAGCTGGTAATTGGCGTTGCCGCCCCAGCACGCGACGGTGTGATCGGAGAGCAGGGCGCAGGTGTGCTGCTCCCCCGCGACGATGGCCGTCGCCGGCCCGGTCAGCCCCGTGACCTCCACCGCCGTGGTTCGCTGCACGGTGGTCCCGTCGCCGAGCTCGCCCCGGGCGTTGTCGCCCCAGCAGAAGATGCGCCCCGACGTATAGAGCACGCAGCTGTGGCTCCCTCCGGCCGCGACTTGCAACGGCATGTCCACGCCGGCATCCACCGGCGCCGCGTCCATCGGGCCGGCATCCACCGAGCCCGCGTCCGTTGCTCCCCCATCGGTCGTGCCAGCGTCGACGCCGCCGGCGGTCAGTTGTACGCCAGTACACACTTGGGCGCGTGCCGGCGGCGTGCCGTCGCCTTGCCACGTGGGCAGGGACGACGCATCCAGCCTGCCGTCGACGCACGTGCCGCCGCAGCAGGTCTCGGTACCGACGCAGGTCACACTGGCCGGGCACGCGCTGTCGAGCTCGATGTGGGCCCAGCGCGTCTCGCCCGCGACGAAGCCGCTCGTGACCCGACCCCGGGCGATCACCATGCCGCTGCTGTCGGCCGCCGAGGCGAAGACCTGGAAGACGCGCGACGCATCGCCGCCCTGGGGCGTAACCCCGACGGTGATCGGCCACGCGAGAGGTGAGGGAAAGCTGCGCTGATCGACCTCGGCCAGGGTGCCCGGCGAGCTTCCTCCGAGCACGGTCACACGCACGCCGGCCGCGCCGCGCACGGTGCTGTCCCCATCGATTGTGGTGATCACCTCTGTCCGGGGGGAGGGGCCGCTGCAGCCGGCGAGGACCCCCGCGAGCGCGACCCATGCCGAGAGCAAGCGCCGCGTCACGGCTGCCTCCCGAGCGCCGCGACGTTCCAGTCGATCCCGGGGGCGGGCCCCTCAGTGCCGCCGCTCGAGGTCGCGATGAGCACGCCGCCGACGACGGCGCCCACCACGACGGCGCCGACGATTGTCCAGAACCACCAGCGGGACAGGAGGCCACCGTCGCTGCTCGCAGCGTGGTGCGTGGTGGTGGCGGATGTGCTGCCCGCGCTGGCGCTCGAGCCGGCGCGTGCGGTCTGCTCGGGCGTGGGGACGCGCGCCTGCTCGGCCTGCAGCACCTCGACGCGACGGCGCACCTCGGCGCGGTTGGCCGCGTCGGGCGGTGCCTGCTCGAGGTAGCTCCGGAACGCCTGGAGCGCTTCTTGATCGTGGCGCAGGCGGTCGGCAGCGCTGCCGATGTTGTAGAGGAGCCCGGCGCGGGGGCTCGCGGCGTAGGCGCTGCGGAAGAGCCGGAGCGCGTCCTCGAAGCGTCCCTCTCCGAACGCCTGGCGGCCGGCCTCGAAGAGCTGGCGTGCCTGGGCGTCCTGGCTGCCCGCAGGCGCGGTGCCGCCGGTCGAGGCGGCCGCGGTGCCGGTCGACCCAGCGGCGGTCCCGGTCGAGGTGCCCGCCGTCGAGCCGCTCGCGTCGGGGGCGGCCTGTGCATGGGCGGCCATCGGGCCGGACACGAGGAAGACGAGGACGAGTAGGGAGCAAGCGAAGTGGCGGGCCTGGGGCACGTCGGTGACCTCCGCGGCCATGGTACCGCAAGGGGGCCCGGGGGGTCATGCTTGACGCCGCGCTGCGGTGCGCGACACTGGCCTTCGTGGTGCGTCGCCTGCAAGTCCTCGAGAGCCGGAGCGCCGTCCGAGAGGCGTTGCCGTCGCGGCCGGTGGGCTACGCCGAGGGAGGTGTCCCGGAGCTGACCGATGCGCGCGGCCGCCGCTACACCTACCTGCGGCTGAGCGTCACCGACCGCTGCGACCTCGCCTGCGTCTACTGCATGCCGCCCGGGGGCGAGCTCGACCACGGGCTGCGCAGGGAGCTGCTCGACTTCGAGGAGGCGGCGCGGGTCGTCTCCGTCTTCGCCGCGAGCGGCATCGAGCGGGTGCGATTCACGGGGGGCGAGCCCCTGGTGCGCAAGGACGTGGTCCGCCTTGTCGAGCTCGTGCACCGTCGCACCGGGATCGGCGACCTGGTGATGACGACGAACGCCACCCGCCTCGCCGAGCTCGCGGGCGACCTCTCACGGGCCGGTCTGCGCGGCGTGAACATCTCCATCGACTCCCTCGACGCGGACCGCTTCGCGCGCATCACGCGAGGCGGCGAGCTCGGTCGCGTCCTGGCCGGCATCCACGCCGCCCGGGACGCCGGGCTCGAGGTCAAGCTCAACACCGTCGCCCTCGGGGGCGTGAACGACGACGAGGTCTCTCGCATCGTGGACTTCGCCTGGGCCCACGGCATCACGCCGCGCTTCATCGAGCTGATGCCCCTCGGCGAGGGTGCGCGCCTGCCGAGCGCGACCTTCCTCGGGGCCGACGCCGTGGTGCGGGCGCTCGGCACGCGGCTCGCCGACGGTGACCGGCAGGCCGTCGCGGGGCGCGGCCCGGCGCGCTACCACGAGGCGGCGGACGGCTCGGGGCGACGCGTCGGCTTCATCACCGCGGTGAGCGACGAGTTCTGCGAGAGCTGCAACCGCGTGCGCGTCACGGCGCGCGGCGACATCCGCGCCTGTCTCGCATCGCGAAGGGCCGTGAGCCTGCGCGACCTGGTGCGTGCAGGCGGCAGCGACGCCGACCTGGCGTGGGCCATGGGCTGGGCCCTCGGCGGCAAGGACACGGGGCACCACTTCCTCGACCCCGAGGTCGCCGAGCACGCCCACGTGGGCATGAGCCTCATCGGCGGCTGAGGCGCCCTCCACGGCAGGATCGGTCCGAGGTGGAGGTCGCCGTCCCGATCGCCCTCAAGCGTGGGTGCGCGGGAGGGGCGAGGCGAGGGATTGGGGCGCGAGGGGTAGGGTGAAAACGAAGCTGGTGCCGAGGCCCTCCTGACTCTCGACGTCGATGCGGCCGCCGTGGGCTTCGATGAAGCCCTTGGCGATGGCGAGCCCCAGGCCCACGCCGCTGCGCGCGTCCTTGGAACGCCAGAAGCGATCGAAGACGTGGGGGAGCATCTCGCGCGGGATGCCCTGGCCCGTGTCGCGCACCGCGAAGCGCACCTCGTGCCCGATGGTCTCCGCCTCCACCCGGATCGTGCCACCGTCGGGCGTGAACTTGATCGCGTTGTCGATCAGGTTCTGCAGGACCTGTAGCACCCGGCTGCGGTCCACCCACACTGGCGGCGTCTCCTCGGGCACCTGCCGTACCAGGCGCTGGCCTCGCGCGCGGGCCAACGGGCGCAAGAGGTCGCACGCCTCTTCGACGAAGGAGGTGACCTCCTCGGCGGCACCCTCGATGCGCATCTGCCCGCGCTCGAGGCGCGCCACGTCGAGCAGGTCGTGCAGCAGGCGGTCCATCCGGGAGCCCGCGCGCCGGATCGCCGCGACCTGGTGCCGCGCCTCTTCCCCGAGGTCCCCTTCGAGCAGCAGCTCGGTCCCCGCGACGACCACGTTGAGGGGGCTCCGGAGGTCGTGGGTCACGACGGCGAGCACGTCGTCCCGCGCGCGCAGAGCGCTCTGGGCCTGCTCGTGGAGCCGGGCGTTCTCGATGGCGACGCAGGCCATCTGGGCGAGCTGCGTGAGCACGTCGGCGTCTTCGGAGGTGAACTGACCGCCCTCTTTCTCGGCCAGCTGGAGCAGGCCCCGCGGCACGCCGTCCCGTCCGAGCAGGGGGGCTCCGAGCCAGCCCCGCAGCCGCACGGCATCGAGGACGGTGGCTTGCGGATCGTCGATCAGGCTGATGACGGCCTGACGCGCGCCGAGAATGCGCCGGGCCTCCTCGACGATGGTCGACAGGGCGTCGTCGAGACCGAGGGCCTCGTGAATGCACAGCGCAGCGCTCGTCAGACCGTGGAGCTGGTCGTGATATCGCCGCGCCCGCTGCTCGACCTGGGCGATGCGGCGTGCGACCCCGAGCGCCCGGGCCATGCGTGATGTCGACAGCTCGCTCTTCGCGAGGACGTCGACGGCGCCCGCGTCGAAGGCTCTCCCGATCGTGATCGGGTCGGCCCCGTCCAGCACGCAGACCGTCGGTGCGCGCAGTCGAGTGAGCCACTCGAAGGCGTCGAGGGCGGGCGGCCGGTGCAAGAGGACGACGCAGTCGCAGGGCGATGCCTGCGCGGTCGCATCGTCCGTGAGATTCCGCCTGGGTGACCACCGCGTCTGTCGCGGCTGCGCGAAGGAGCGCCGGAATCCCGTCGGTCTCGTTCTCGTTGCCAAGAACGAGAATCATCATTTCGCTCATCCGGCCCCCCCCGGAACCTGTCCGCCCGGTCTACCTAGAGGTCAACGCGACGGTATGCAAGTCAAAATCGTGACCTCGACATCAGTTCCCCGGGGGTGACCCAAGAGTGAGGATGGGGAACGATCCGCATTGCGGATGCGCGTACACCGGTCGAGGATGCAAGCACGATTGCACTCGTCATCACGCCCACGTCTCCCGTCCGCTCACGACGTCGCGGACGCGAAGGACTTGCCCGCAGGGGCAGTGCCGCCTATGCCTCGGGCGTGCGTCTCATTCCCCGGCTCGTTCTCGTGCTCACGGCCGTGGTGGTCCTCGGTGCCTGCGATGGCCCGAAGCACCTCCGCGTGTGGACCCCGGCCGACCATGGTCAACCGAGCGACGTCGACCCCTCCCGCGTGCCAGCCGGCGACACGAGCGCCGACACGGGCGACCCGCGTCTGGCGGCCGCAGCGGCCCTGTGGCGGGTGAGCTGCGCCGGGTGCCACGGCCAGAGCGGCCATGGCGATGGTGCCGAGCGCCCGCCCGGCGCCCAGGTGCCCGACATGACGACGGCGGCGTGGCAGGGCTCCCAGACGGACGCCCAGCTCGCGGCCATCATCGCCCAGGGGCGCGGGATGATGCCGCCCTTCGGCAATCAGGTCAGCTCCCAGGGGATCTCGAGCCTGGTCGCCTATGTGCGGTCCCTCGGCCCCTCCGGTGCCTCCGGCCCCGGGGGTACCCAAGGCTCGGCGGACGGGTCGGGGGCTGGTGATCCGGCGGGCGCAGCGGCAGGGGCCCGCGCCCCGGGGGCTCGTCCCTCCGCCGGGACGCGCCGCCCGGCCCCGACGGCCCCACGGTGAGGTTTTCTCGGGCGGCCAGGCAGCCTCCCGCCCCGCTCGTCCCACCCCATCGGTGCTCCGGGCATGCTCGCGGTCAGGAGCGGCCGGTGCGCCGGGGCTTCGGATCTTCGCTCCCCGCCCCGGTCGGTCCAGCGGCGCGCAGGCGTGTGCCCGATGGGGGGGTGACCCGCTCGCGGCGCCGCACCAGGTCGGCGAGCAGGATCCCGAGGGCCTCGCTGGTGAAGGGCGCGGCCAGCGCCCCGCTGACCAGGGGGTGGCTGAGCACCGGGTCCGGCGTCCCGCCACCGACCAGAAGGCCCACGCGCGGCGGCCGGTCGAAGGGCTCGTAGGCCAGGGTGTCGAGCAAGCGGCGGGTCCAGGGCGCGGTGACGATGGCGTCGATCAGGACCACTTCGGGACAGCGCTTTCGGCAGCGGGCGAGGGCCGCGTGGGGCTCCCGCGCCTTGCTCACGCGGAAACCTTCGCCCTCCACGTAACCCCCGAGGAGGTCCCGCATGACGGGATCGTCACTGACGATGAGGATGTGCCTCGCTGCGCCCATGGGCTCTGAAATCCCATGATAGCGCACCGTGGGGCGCGTCGCTCACCCCGATCCCGCGGCTCCGCCGTCACGGTAGCTCGCAGATCGACGGCTTTCCCAAGGTGCAGTCGTCGTCCCGCCACTGCCCGTTGAGGTCGATGTAGCCGCACTGCCATTGCCCGTCTTCGACGCCGTCGTGGTCGGTCTGGGAGTACCAGTTGGCGAACATCGGCGCGCCGCCGCCGCACGACCAGCTCCAATCGTCCGCCGGGGTGGCCGCGCCCGACGCCTGGTGCAAGCCGATCCAGGTGTACATGGGCCCGTTGAGCATGTGCGCGCAGGAGTCCTCGAGACCGTTGTCGATCTCCGCGAGGCACCAGCCGGGCGCGGTCGCGCAGTTGGTGCGGGCGCCCTCCCAGTTGAGCGCGTAGGGACAGAACGCGTAGCACGCGCCGCCGCACGACATGGCGGTGCAGCCGGCTGGCGGATCGATCGTGACGCAGCCCCCGCCGCGCATCCGCTTGCACGCATCGCTCGGGTCACAGTGCATGCCCGCCGACGCGTCGAGGCGAGGCGGCCCCCCGTCGACCGGGCCGGCGGCGCCGGCGTCGACGGGGTCGTAGCCCACGTGGCACCCCAAGGCCGCCAGGGCGAGCACCGAGGCGAACCCGATCCGTGCGACGTTTCCACGCTCGACCCTCAAGGCAGCCTGCACACCGAATTCATGTTTGCCCCGCACCCGTTGTCCCGCCATTGCCCGTTGCCGTCGATGTAGCCGCACTGCCACTGGCCGTTCTCGACGCCGTCCTGATCGACCAGGGCGACCCAGTTCTCGAACATCGGGGTGTTTCCGGTCGACCAGGACCAGCCGTCCGACAGACCCGTCGCCCCCGACGCTTGATGCAAACCGATCCAGCTCTGGTGAGGCGCGTTCATCATGTTGACGCACTGGTTTTCGAAGCCGTTGTCGATCTCCGCCAGCGACCAGCCCGGAGCGGTCTCGCAGTTGGTGCGGGCGCCGTCCCACGCGAGCGGGAACAAGCAGAGCGCGAAGCATGTGTTGGCGCAGGTCATGGTGGTGCAGCCGACGGGCGGATCGATCGTCACGCAGTGTCCGTTGCGGACGCGCTTGCACGAGTCGGTCGGATCGCAGAGCGCGCCCGCCGACGCGTCCACGCGCGGGCTGCCCGCGTCGCCAGGTCCGACGCCGCTTTCGGCGGGACCGGTGGCTCCATCGACGGGGTCGTAGCCCACGTGGCACCCGAAACCGATCAAGCTGAGCACCAGGGCGAGCCGGATCATGCGACTCCGTTCACCTAACGCATCGTACAGGCAGGGCACGAACGCCGTAAAGCGCCCATCGTCCCCGTCGGCGGGACGCTCATCGCCGAGCTCTGAGCGGGCCCCGCCGGGCGCGTACCCTGGCCTACCGCGCCAGACTGCGCTAACCATCCGGCCGGGGCGGCGTGTCCGGCTGGTTTCCGGGGCCGTCCCACGGCTCGCCCACCGTTCCTTCCGGTCCACGAAGGACGCGGGGGGGCGGACTTGCTTGGAGGTAGCGATGGCTCATCGATGTCGTTGGTCGGGCGCGCTCGCGCTCGTGATCGCCTGTGCCTGCACGGGCACGCTCGGTGCCTGCGCGCCGAGCCGGCATCGCAGCGTCGGCGGGGACGCGGGCACCGGCGATGGAGCCACACCCTCTGCCACGTGCCAGGCCGGCGGCGCCTCGGTCGTCTGTGACGGCAACACGGCGATCATGTGCGACCCGATGGGCAACGAGACGGGCCGCCAGGACTGTTCGGCCACGAGCGAGTCCTGCTTCACCGCCTTCGGCTGCGGCGCGTGCCAGCCCGGCACCGGCAAGTGCGACGGCAACGCCGCCTCCCAGTGTCTGGGCGACGGGACCGGCTACGGCCCGCCGACGATGTGCGACACCTCCATGGGCATGAACTGCAACGGCGCCACCGGCACCTGCATGGACCTCTGTGCCGCGGCCGCCGCCTCCAACTCGTACATCGGCTGCGAGTACTGGCCGGTCACGACCACCAACTCCGTGAGCTCCGACTTCGACTTCGCGGTGGTGGTCACCAACCCCCAGACCGTCCCTGCCCACGTGGACGTGACCCGCGGCGGTAGCACGGTCATGTCGGCGATGGTGGCGCCGGGCGGCGTGCAGACGATCAAGCTGCCGTGGGTCAGCCAGCTCAAGGAGCCCTTCACGGTCGACTCGACCAGCGGCGCGATCACGCAGCAGTACTCGGCCCTCGTGCACGGCGGCGCCTACCACCTGGTCTCCTCGGTGCCCGTCACCGTCTACGAGTTCAGCCCGCTCGAGTACAAGATCGACCACGACTGCACGGTGGGCGACGTCACACCGGGCGATGGCCAGTGCTTCTCGTACAGCAACGACGCCTCGCTGCTCTTGCCGACGCAGGTGCTCACTCAGAACTACCTGGTCATGGCCTACCCGACGCAGCAGCTCAAGCAACAGGTGCGCGATCCGTCCACCGGCATGCTCGTCCCCGACCCTTCGAACCCGAGCCAGCCCTACACCCAATGGACCACGGCGCCCGGCTTCGCGGACATCGTGGGTGCGGACGCGTCTCCCGTCAGCGTGATGGTGACGTTCACCGCGCACACCGAGGCGTCGATGGATGGCTCGGTGACCGCCTTCTCGCCCGGCCAGACCGGGTCGTTCATGCTCGGCCAGGGCGACGTGCTGCAGCTCCTGAGCGCCGACCCGCCCACGTCGAGCTGCATGACGACGGGCGCGCCCGACGAGCAGGACAGCAGCTGTGGCGGGCTGCCCTGCACGGTTCTCACGAGCTACTGCCAGGTCGGGCCCGACTACGACCTCACCGGCACCCTGGTGCGCGCCTCGGGCAAGGTGGCGGTCATCTCGGGCCACCAGTGCACGTTCGTGCCCTACAACCGCTGGGCCTGCGATCACCTCGAGCAGGAGATGTTCCCCCTCGAGTCCTGGGGCAAGGACCTGGTCGTGAGCGCGACCAAGCCCCTGCGCTCCGAGCCCAACGTGCTGCGCGTCCTCTCGGGCGCCGACGGCAACTCCATCATCTTCGACCCGGCCTCCGTGCACGGGCCCGTGACCCTCGACCGCGGGAAGTTCATCGAGCTGCAGACGACCGGGGACGTGCGCATCCGCGGCACGCAGGCGCTCATGGTCGGCCAGTTCCTGGTCGGACAGGACTTCGCGGGCATCGGGTCGAGCGGGATGATGGGGGAGGGCGACCCGTCCATGTCCCTCGCGATTCCCACCGAGCAGTTCCGCAACGAGTATGCGTTCCTCGCGCCGAGCACCTACGACATGAGCTTCGTCAACGTCACGGCATCGAGCGGCCAGCAGGTGATGTTCGACGGCATGGTTCTGGGCGGCTGGACTCCGGTCGGCATGACGGGAATGCAGACCACGCGCGTCTCCATCCGCGGCGGAGCCCACAGCATGTCCTCGGGCTCGCCCTTCGGGATCGTGGTCTATGGTTTCGGGAGCTACACGAGCTACATGTATCCCGGCGGTCTGGACTTCCAGTCGATCAACATCCCGTTCTGATCCCGGCTTCCGCCCCGCGCGCCCCTCTCCATTCCGGGGAGCGAGGGCGCACGGCGGGACACGTCTCGATACGTCTCCCCTCCCGCGCCCCTTTACCCCGGGCCTGTCGTTCGCCAGAGTTCCGGCGTGGCGATGGACACGCACTACGATTTCGTCATCGTCGGCTCCGGCTTCGGGGGCAGCGTCTCGGCGCTCCGGCTCGCCGAAAAGGGCTACCGCGTCCTCGTGATCGAGAAGGGGCGTCGCTTCGCGCTCGACGACTTCCCGAAGAGCAACTGGGACCTGCGCCGCTGGATGTGGCGACCCGGGCTCGGCCTGCGCGGCATCTTCGCCATGTCGTTCTTCCGCCACGTCACGATCCTCCACGGCGTGGGCGTCGGCGGCGGCTCCCTGACCTACGCGAACACCTTGCCGCTGCCGAAGACGGGCTTCTTCCGCGCTCCCTCCTGGGCCCACCTCGCCGACTGGGAGCCCGAGCTCGCGCCCCACTACCGCACCGCGCGCCGCATGCTCGGCTCGGCGACCAATCCGCGCGAGACGATCGGCGACCGGGTGCTGCAACGCATCGCTGCCGACATCGGCCGCCCGGACCACTACCACCCGACCGACGTGGCCGTGTTCTTCGGCGAGCCGGGCCGGCGCGTGCCCGATCCCTACTTCGGCGGTGAGGGTCCCGAGCGCGCCGGGTGCACCTTCTGCGGCGCGTGCATGACCGGCTGCCGCGTCGGCGCCAAGAACACGCTCGACCGGAACTACCTGTGGCTCGCCGAGCAGCGCGGCGTGCGCATCGAGCCGGAGACCGAGGTGTGCGCCGTGCGCGCCCGGAGCGGCGGCGGCTTCGTGCTCGAGACCGACGCGTCCATCGGCCCGAAGAACCGCCGGACGTTCACGGCCGACCGCGTCGTCCTCGCCGGCGGTGTGCTCGGCACCGTGCCCCTGCTCCTGCGCATGGCTGCCGATCCCGAGGGACTGCCGCGCCTCTCGCCGCGTGTCGGCGACATGGTGCGGACCAACAGCGAAGCGCTCATGGGCGTCGTCGCGCCGAAGTCGCGCGAGGACTTCACCGAAGGCGTCGCCATCACCTCGATCCTGCACACGGACGAGCACAGCCACATCGAGCCGGTGCGCTACGGGCCGGGCTCGGGATTCTTCCGAACGCTCATGCTGCCCCACGCACCCGGGCCCAACGCGGCCGTGCGCATGGCCGGCGCCGCGCGTGGCCTCGTGCGCCATCCCCTTCGCTGGGCGCGCGCCCTGACGACGCCCGACTTCTCGCGCCACAGCCAGGTCCTGCTCTACATGCGCACGCTCGACAGCACGATTCTCCTTCCGGCTCGGGCGGAGCGTCTGGACGGGCTTTCGCGAGGGGCTCGTCACGCGGCTCGACGATCCGTCGCGCGCGCCGACGCCCTTCATGCCGGAGGCGACCGATCTGGCCAACCGCTTCGCCGCAGAGGTCGAGGGCGTCGTCGGCACGATGCTGACCGAGACGCTGATCGGTACGCCGACGACCGCCCACATCCTCGGGGGCGCGTGCATGGGGGCCGGCCCCGACGAGGGCGTCATCGACAGCGAGCACCGCGTCTTCGGCTACGATGGTCTCTACGTGATCGACGGTGCCGCCGTCTCGGCGAACC
The DNA here is from genome assembly GCA_963830115.1 of uncultured delta proteobacterium. Lineage (GTDB taxonomy): Bacteria > Myxococcota_A > Polyangia > Polyangiales > CAWHLB01 > CAWHLB01. The sequence continues at coordinate 40,435 of CAWHLB010000031.1, read as the reverse complement.
CCGGTGTGAACCCGTCCTTGACCATCACGGCCATGGCCGAGCGCGCCATGACGCGCATCGCTCCCCGAACGCCATAGCGCCTCCGGGACGCGCGTCTTCTCCCGCTGCCGCTTCACGTGCCCTTGACGACGAGCACGGGCCGCAGGCGGCCCACGATGCGCACGAGATCACGCGGCGCGCGTCACGGCGACAACGGCGGCATCCTCCCCATCGGCGCGACGCCCGGCCCTACATGTTCACGCAGGTCATGCTGCACTGAGGGCGCTCGCAGGTCGGGAGCCGCTCACGCCGGCGTGTCGCCGCTGGTCTGGTGCGTGTGGCCGATGTGCTCGTGGTCGCGGATGTGCTTCATGCAGTAGCCCGGCGAGCCCTCGCAGTCGGGGCAGTAGCGGAACTGCATGTCCGGATCGTCCTTGTCCGTGATGCCGCAGACCCGGCAGCGATGGAAGGGCTTCTGCTCTTCGCGCTTGGCCTTCACGCGGTGCGTCGTCTTGCGGCCGCGCTGCCGGAGCCGGAGCCGGATCTCGTTGCCGAAGAAGACGAAGAAGTTCACGACGCCGGCCGCGATCATGATGCGGGTGCCCCAACCGCCCGTGGCGAATTGGTAGACGTACAGGGCCCACGTGAGCCATGCGAGCCACTTCACCTTCACCGGCAGGATGAAGAAGAGCAGGAACGTGTAGTCGGGGTAGAGGAACGCGAAGGCCAAAAAGATCGAGCCGCCCAGGTAGACGTTCGTCCCGATCATCCCGGGCATCGCGAAGGACGCCCCGACGGTCGCCAGCCACCCGATGAAGAGGTAGGCGTTGTAACGGAACTCGCCCCACTGCGCCTCGAGCGTCGAGCCGATGAAGTAGAAGACGTAGAGGGCGATCAGCACCATGATCAGGCCGAGCGTTCCGCCTCCTCCGCCGGGCGGCATGAAGAGGAACGTCACGAGCCGCCACACCTCGCCCCGCAGGACCAGGTCCGGGATGAGCACGAGCTGGGCGATGAACGCGGGGCGCGCGCGGCTCAGGAAGTAGCTGCCCGTCTGCCCCGCGACCAGGAGCAGCGTCAGGTGCGGGATGGCGAAGCGGCCGAGCTTGCGTTCGAGGCGATCGAGCATGGTCGAGAGGCGCTTGCGCGCGACGAGGGCATACACGATTTCGCGCTATCATGCCCGCCTCGTGAATCGGAGCACACGCACCCACGTCGGAGGGCTCATGGCTTGGCTCACTCGGGGCGTCCCGGCTCTGGGCGTCCTCTTCACGTGCCTTTTTCTCCTTTCTTCTCTGTGCGTTGCCCAGGCTCCGGCCACCGCCGGGGCCGCGGTCTCGGGCTCGGCCACGGTCGACGCGAGCGCGGGCCCAGGGGCCGTCGCGCCCGCCGAAAACTCCCCCCCGCCGGCTGCCCAGGCCTCGGTCGCGGCCAACGCCCACGTCGAGGTGCACCCGGAAGCCGCCGTCGAAGCGGGCCTCTCCCACGCCCACTTCGATGTGCCCACGCGCCTCGCCGTCGGGATCGGCGCGGGCCTGGTCGACGACGCCATCCCCCTGAACCACGTGGGGGGTGAAGGCTTCGTCGACTTCGAGATCGAGGCCGCCCCGTGGATTGCCCTCGGCGTGCGCGGCGCGAGCGTGGGCGGCTGGGACGCGGGCGTCGATCAGAACGGCGACGGCGCCGACGACGAGGTCACCAGGAACCTCGTCGCCTATACGGTGAGCGGCGGCCCACGCTTCCGGGTCTGGGACGACGTGGCGCGACGCCTCGGCTACCGCTTCGAGCTCGGCGGCGGCTACCGCTTCGTGCAGGGCAACGCGGCCAGCGACGGGCCCTTCCTCGAGCTCGGCATCGGCCGGCAGATCGCGCACCACGGCGACGGCTCCACCCAGGCGTCGGGCGCCGCCCTCATGCTGCACCTCGAGCAGGGCTTCGGTCCGACCGCCGACTTCCACGCCGCCTTCATCGACGTGGAGGCGTTCTGGGAGCGCGGCCTCGCGCCCGGCCCCCACGGCGACGCGCCCGCCGCACCCTTCCACTACACCGTTTCGGCGGAGGCGTTGCTCGGCGCATCCGTCGCCTCGGAAGGCCCCTATCCCGGCGGCACCTTTTCCGGCGCCCTCGCCGTCGCCTTCGGCATGCCGATCGGCGCGTGGGTCGAGCCCCGTGTGAAGGTCGAGGCGATTCATCGTGCCGGCGGCTCGAAGCAGGACGACCTCTTCGCCTACGCCGCCATGGCCGGCCTGCGCCTGCGCATGAACGAGATCGCGCCCCTCTACCTCGAGTCCCACGTGGGCTATCAGCTCGACCTCAACACGCCGAACGGTGCCATCCCGAGCGGGGCCGTGGCCGACTTCGGTGCGGGTCTGCGCTTCGCGCCGTGCGACGACGACGCCCACCGCATCGGCAACGGTGCGTTCACGCTCGGCGTGCAAGCGCGCGTCGGGCTCTCGGGCAACCGTGGCGCCGACGGAGTGTTCGCGGTCATGGGCGGTGAGTACGGCAGCGGCAGCCGGCTCTTCGCCCACCGTTGCAACGAGCCGCCTCCGCCGCCCGCGCCCGAGCCGGTGCACGTGGCGGCGAGCGTCGGCGTGGGTGTCGCGGGCGTGCGCCCCGGCGCCGGCACAGGACAGGGCGGAAGCCCCGTGAACGGGTCCGTGTCCACATCGACGCGTCCCACTGCTGGCAACAGCACGACCACCGTGACGGGCACGACCACCGTGACGGGCACGACCACCGTGGTCGCCACCGCCGAAAGCACGGGGCCCGGCATCGCGCCGCCCGCGTTGCGCATCGGCATCGAGCCCTTCTTCGGCGTGATCTCCGCTGCTGCGCCCATCGACGGCTCGGCCGGCGGCTTCGGCGCGGGGCTCGACTGGTCCATCACGCGCGCCGTCGGCCTCGGCGTGCGCTTCGACGGGCTCGAAGCCGGTCCGGCTATCGTCGACGCGAACCACGACCTGCACGATGACGGTCCGGGCAAGACCATGAGCGCCTTCCTCATGTCCGGTGGTCCGCGCTTCCGGCTGTGGACCGACGAAGGCGACCGGCAAGGATGGCTCTTCGATCGATCGGTCGGGTACATGCGCTCGAACGTCGCGCCCGACGGCCCCTTCCTCGAGCTCGAGGTCGGCCACGAGCTCGGCGGCGTGGGCAGCAGCCTCGGCGGCGACGTGGGCCTGTCGCTGCGGCTCCAACAAGGACTCGGCGCTGCGGCCGACTACCGCGCGGCGTTCATCGGTCTGCGCGCGGGCCTCGAGCTGTGGCCGTTTTCGCCGGCGCACGAGGACGATGCGCCGTCGCGCCTCCGCTACATCTTCGGCGTCGACCTCGTCGCCCTCTACGGCGTGACGACCCAGGGGACCGTGGCGCCCGGCGAGGGATCGGGCGGTCGCGTGTCCTTCGGCCTGCCGCTCGCATCGTGGATCGAGCCGCGGCTGAGCGCGGAGATCACGACACGGAAGACCGGCGACAAGACCGATCCCCTGACCGCCTACGTGGGCCTCGGGGGCGTGCGCGTGCGCTTCGAAGAGCTCGCGCCCGTTCACCTCGACCTCATGGCCGGCTGGGCCGCGACCTACGGCACGCCCGATGTGCAGGTGCACGACGGGGCCATCGCGGAGGTGGGCCTCGGGACGTCCATCCCGTTCCAGTGCACGAGCGACACGAGCCTCGACTTCAACGTGGCGGGCCGCTTCGGCCTCGGCGACAACGCCGGCATGAACGCGGTGCTCTTCACGGCGGGCGTCGACTACGCAGGCGGCGCGCCCTTCATCGGGCAAGGTTCATCGTGGTGCCGGATCTTCCGCAACGCCGCCCGCCACGGCGCGGCGTCGAGCGGTGGTGCGAACACGATGCCGTCGGCGGGCACCATGGGCGGCACGGTCTCGGGCGGCACCAACGAAATGCCCGCGGCCGGCACCATGGGCGGCGGTGCATCGGGCACGACGTCGGGCGGAGGCACCGTGTCGGGCGGAGGCTCGGCCACGGTATCGGGCGGCGGCTCGGCCACGGTCATTGTGGCACCGCCCCCACCCCCACCCGGCCCTGTCGTCGTCCAGGTCCCCCTCGGCATCGCCCTCTTCGGCGGCGCGATCCAAATCGACGTCTCGGGCGCGGTCCTGCCCCTCGTGCAGCTCCGCGCGGCCGGCCGCATCGAAGTTCGCATCGAAGGCCCCGCCTCGGTCCTCGCGAACGTCGACGCCCAGCTCCGCGCCCGCGCCACCCGCGAAGGCATCCGCCTCGACGCCGTAGCCGACGTCGCCACCTCGGCGCCCACCGTGCGCGCCGTCTTCACCATCTACCCGCCCGGCAGCCGCTGACCGGATCACGGTGCGATGGGCACCGCGTGAGTCGCGCTCCGCGTTTGCGAAGCGCGACGCAATGTAGCTAACCTATTCCTCGCTACCGGGGGAGGCTGCATTGGCGACTCAACGACCTCGCGGACTGCGGCGACTCCGCGGTGTGTCGGGACCGGGCGTGCGTGTCGCCTCCCACGGGGTGCACGTCTAACGCGGACTGCAGCGCGATGGGCCTCGTGTGCAACCCGTCGAGCGGGACCTGCGTGCAATGCCTGACCAGCGCCGACTGCCCGATTGGACTGGCGTGCGGCTCCGACTACACGTGCAGCGCCGTCACCTGTGGCTCGGACGCGGACTGCGACGACAGCCAGTTCTGCAACGGTGTCGAGCGCTGCGCACCCGGTACCTCGGGCGCCGACGTCCACGGGTGCGCCCCGGGCACGCCTCCATGCACGGGAGGACAGGTCTGCGACGAAGGGTCGAGCTCGTGCATCGACACGTGCGACTCGGACGGCGACGGCGTGGCCTCGATCGCGTGCGGCGGCAGCGACTGCGACGACACGGACGCGGCGGTCCACCCTGGCGCCGCTGAGACCTGCGACGGCCGGGACGACGACTGCAACGGCACGGCGGACGACGAGCCGGCTGCGTCGGCGAGCTGCTCGAGCGGCATCTGCGTGGCGGGGAGCTGCACGACCGCACCGCGCGAGACCCAGATCGCGGTGGGTGACGGTTTCGCGTGCGCGCTGATCGACGACGGGTCCGTGTATTGCTGGGGTCTCAACTCGAATGGGCAGTTGGGCAACGGATCGACGGACGATTCCCCGGTGCCCGTGCAGGTGACCGGCTTGGACGATGCGGTCCAGGTCGGTGCGGGCCACTCCTACGCGTGCGCTCGCCGTAGCAGCGGTGCCGTGGCGTGTTGGGGCTTCTCGATCGGATCAACCGGGATGCACTCCACACCCGTCGCCGTACCGACGATCACCGACGCGACCGACTTGGGCGTCGGTGCCCGGCATGCCTGCGTCGCACGAATGGACGGCACGGTAGAGTGCCGGGGTGGGAACGGTGAGGGCCAGCTCGGCGACCGAACGTTGATTCTCGCGCGACACTCCGGCACGGGCGACGGCTCGGGTTCGGACGGAAGCTTCAATCCCCCCGAACCGCCACCTCCTTCTTCGGACGACTCAGGCTCGCCCCCTCCGCCGGACTACGACGATCCCCCCACCCCCCGACGATCCCGAACGGAACTGGGACCCCTACCAGCAGCCTCCGGAGCAGCCTCCCCAGCAGCCACAGCAACCCCCGCCACAGGCGTCCGGCGCAGGCGCTCCGGGGTCGGGCGGTCCGGCCTCCACAGGGGCGGACAAAATGAACGTGGCTCGCTCACGGGCCGTTCGTTCGCTCAACGAGGCAATAGCGGACCTCGACGCAGGCCTGACCACCTCGCGGCACACGGCCGCCGAACGATGGTTTGGAAGAGACGTGACCGCTGAGCAGCTCCAAGTAATTCGGGTGGACGCTTGCAGCCGTTGAGGCGCGACTTTCGAGTGCCCCGATAAGCTTCTTTGGACGACCAGTTCCGGCGTCCTTTCCAGACGCCAAGTTGCTCAACGAAGCCATGACCAGGTACCCAGCAAGAACGATGGCGGATGGACCACATGGGACCTATCGAGCGCTTACAGAGAGGTACATCGCGCTGTTCCGCGGCTGGCTGGCAGACCCAAGCTTAGAAGCGACGCGCATTCTCCATGAGGGCTTTCACTACGCGTTTCCGGACCTCTTCCATGGCCACCGGGACATGTTCTACAACGCCTTCCGCTGGCAGGATTCGTGAGGCAAATCACAGGCTTGGCGTACGATGACCGTTTCGTGTTCGCGAACGGCAGGCCATAGCCGTGTGGAGGTCCCTGATTGTTTGCCTTGCTTGCGTTGGCGCGATCGGTTGTGCGTCCTGGGCAGCCGGAGGTCGCTCCTCGCACCGGGTGGTAGCTGAACGGCGGCCGTCGCGCGGCACGGGGGAGCCGCCCCGACGGGCGGCTCCGTACAGCGCCGACTACGAGCTCGCAGTATCGACGTGGGTGGGCTGCTTGCTGCGCCCGACCGGCGAGCTCTGGTGCTGGGGGCATGGCTACACAGGGGAGCTCGGGCCGGTGGCCACGGAAGCGGGGGAAGATCACTGCGCATTTCCGGGATCGGGCCGGTCCGGCATGTGGCCGTCGGGGATGGGCTCACCTGCGTCTGTGAGCGCTCCGGCACCGTGCGGTGTTGGGGCTACCACGGCCGTCCGATAGCCCCCTTCAGCAGCTCGCAAGACCCAGGGTCGTGGCGGTACCTCCATGCCGCAGTGTCGTGGCCGGCGAGGGCTACGCCTGCTCCTTGAGCCGTGGCGGGGATGTCGACTGCTGGGGGGAGACGTCGTGGCAGGACGAGCAGTACCTCGCCAGGGTACAGGTCGTGGGGCGCCGGCCGCGCGGTAGGGATGACCGATGGTACGACCAGCCAGCGCGCATCGCGGGCCTCGGGCACGTGCGAAGTCTCGCGGGCGGTTCATGGCGGTACGCCTGCGCTCTGGATGACCGGGGCGTGGTTCGCTGCTGGGGTACCAATCTCCTCGGCGAGCTCTCCGATGGACAGCGCGAGGGCGACGTCACCCGCGTACCCCTCGACGCGGTCGCGACCGCGGTCACCGCTGGCAACTCTCACAGTTGTGCCCTGCTCACCGGCGGGCGACCCGTGTGCTGGGGCGTTACAGGGCATGTTCGACCGCGTCCGGTGACCGAGGTCGCGCGGGCAGCAAGGGCCTTCGACGCGGCTAGTGATAGCGCCTGCATCCTAGACGAGTCTGGAGGCGTGCGGTGCTGGGGGTACGTTCTCACCGCGGCGACGGACCAGGGCGACGGCCCGTGGACCCTCGACCCGCCGGGGGAGCTCATCCTCCACGTCGACGCCAACGGCGTCACGCCTCGTACCCTACGAGTGGCGGACGCAGACAAGAAAAGAGAGAGACAACACGCAAAGCGCGCCGACTCTCCCTTGCATGTTCGAAGGCTCGCAGATGGACGGGCGCGGGTCAACCCTCGGAGGCAACGATGATGCGACCGACGATGGGCTCGCTCGCTGAGGCCTACGAGCGGCGGGAGCAGCTCGAGCTGCTCGTGTACCAAGCCGACGCGGCCCGGGCCGGTGTCGTCCGCGCGATCGCACGGGCGCTCGATGCCGGATTGGCCGACCCGGCGAGGCTCGCTCGGCTGCGCGAGGAGCTCGTGGATGCGACGCGCATGCTCATCGAGCTAGCGGCGCGCTTGCAGCGCGCTCACCGGCGCCTCCTCGAGCTCGACCAGGAGCTTCGCCCATGACCGTCCCGCACGACACGGCTGTTCTCCCTCTCGATGGGCCCGATTCTGATGGCCCTGCTCCGAACCGCCATTGCCCGTGCACACAAGCGCGTGTGGGCGCTGCAGTTCGTGGCGGATGCGCGCCCGAGCGAGGACCGCTACGGCGAGGTCCGCTACCTCCTCCATGCGCTCGGTGAAGCGGCTTCCCGCGGCGTCGACGTCCGCGTGGTCCTTCCGATCCTGATGGCGGCGCCCGGCGCGAGCTACGACCTCAACGAGCCCGTGGCGCGCTTCGCCGCGGCGCGGGGTGTAGCGGTCCGACGCTACGCCTCCGCAGCCGGCCGACCTCACCTCCACGCCAAGACGATGCTGGTAGACGACGATCTCGCCATCGTCGGGAATGCAAACTGGACGCCCAGCGCCTTTCGGCTCAACACGGAGCAGGCCGTCGCTGTGCGCTCCGAGCAGGCAGCCGGCCGGATGGCGACGCGCTTCGCGCATCTGTGGCAGCGCGATGCGCGACCGTTCGAGCAGGGGCTCGCGCTCAGGACGGTCCCGTCCGCGAGGGGATCGGAGCAACTCCTCCGGAACGCGGACCTTGCTCTCTCGCTGACACCGAACGGACCCGAACCGCGGCCGAACCGGGGTCGGTATTGGCCCGCGCGCCGCCCGCGACGCGACCCCGTGATGCTCTACCGAGAGCGCGGCGAAGCGCTGCACGACGCCCTCGGTCGAGGACGGGACGCCGGGAGCGCGGTTTCCGTCCTGGCGGGGCAGCCCTACGTGCGCACGGCCCAGAACCTCATCGACGGGGCCCGGAGCAACGTTCAAGTGGCGATGTTCGGACTGCGGGCGTCGAAAGCGCCGCGGCTTCGTCCGCTCCTGCACGCCCTCGGGCGCGCCGTCGCCCGTGGGGTCGACGTGCGTGTCCTCCACGACGGGGGACGAGACGTACGCCACCTCGCGTCGGACCTCGGCGTACTGTCAAACCTCGGGGTCCCGCACCGCGCCTGGTCGCTCGACTCCCGCATGCACGCACGCACGCACCATGCTCGTGGACGGCATGCACGCTCTCGTTGGATCCGTCGCGTGGACGCCCCAGAGCGTGTACCTGTCGGAGGAGCAGAGTCTTCACATCGGAGCCCACGATGCCGTCTAGGCCATGGGCCGGCAGTTCGACGCGCGATGGAGGTTGGCGGGCCGGCAAGCACGCAGCGATCCGATTGCGGCTCTCGCCTACGCCGACCTCGCTGCCCGCTGGACGGCCACCCACCGGCTGCCACCACCGGTTGCGAGGCTCCTCGCCCGCGCCGGGCTCGACAGCCTGGCGCACTGGGACGACCACACCACCGCGTGGGAGATCGACTCCGTCCTGCGTCCCCACGCCCTGCCCCGCGACGCAGACGATCTCGCGCCCGTCGGCTCCTATCTCGAGCGACGCCTCCGTGCGTCCGAGAGACCCGACTCCGAGCGCCGATTGGAACCGCCATCCCCTACGAAGTGACCCTGCCCGCTCGTGTGCACCTGGATGTGACTCCCACGGCTGGGGATCCAGCGATCCGTCGACGCCTCGGGCGCGTGCAACTGTGCATCGTGTTCGGGCTCGCGCACCGCCTGCGCCATTCCCGGACCAGGGCCGGGTCAGCCGGTGTTCGCACTGGGCGGCCCGATCCCCGGAGCAAGTTCAGCGGACACTGCGGCGCTCCCACGTGCCGGTCGGTCGTCGTCGGTGAGTCTTGCGATCGCTTCGATCAGCGGGTCACGAGCGAGCTCGGCACCCAGCCGAGTTGCGGGCCCGTCCTCACCTGCCGTACCTCCGAGCCCGGCGGCCTGTACGGTCTTCCGGCATGCACGGCCCCTCGAGCCCGACCGTATGATGACCATGTCGTATTCGCGGCTGGCAGGCCATGCCCATGTGGAGGTCGCTAAGCCCCGACGCCAGGGGTCGGAGCTCGGCTCGACCCCAACGGGCTACCCGGTCTTGACGGGTCGACTCACCGCGACGGCCTCCGCGGTCACATTCCTGCATTCCACGGCCTGACCGGAGTGCCCCGGAAACAGCCGATGTTGTACGGAAACTCGTAGGTCCAGTGATAGTGGTAGATGTTCACGATCCTGCCATCCCACATGACGGGAGCGGTGTGGCCGTGGCATTCGTCGAGATCTGCTGACGTGAGGATCCTTCCGTCCTGACCTCTCGGTCCGTAGATGCCGAACCCGTCCATCGCGTATCCCATCAGCGCCGAGGGCCCAGCCTTGCAGTTGTCGAGCGCGTTGAGCAGGCACTTCGTCAGGAAGTGGTAGTGGTAGGTGTTCGTGCCGTCGGACTGACCACCACAGCTATCCAACATCTCGTACGCCGCAGCGTCGCCCGCGAGGGTCGATGCGGCGTGGTAGATGGCGGCGCCCGTGAGCGAGATGCCGGTGGCGCCGTAGGGAAGGCAGTGTGGCGTGGCGGCCACCTGAGGCATGGCCGGGAAGGTCAGATTCACGACGTGGCTAGCGACGCTCGACGGGTTGCGGTCGTAGTTGTACGCGAGGCTGCTCGGATCGATCGGGAAGATGCCCGTGGGGGTGCTGGGGAGTGCATTGCCGCTCACAATCCGATTGCCCGCGCCGTCGAGCATGGCTTGGAACTGGCTGTCCCAGCTGACTTGCCCATCGACCTGCGGCTTGCGGGTGAAGTCCCATGTCCCATCGGGGTTCTGCCAGTCCGAAGCGTCGGAACCGCCCCTCCCGCTCGGCGGCACGGTGCACAGCCACAGGGCGCCGACCGCAGGCTGCTGCCCCATGTCGGCGCGCAAGATGTGAGGGTCCCCGATCGGCAGATGGGTCAGGTCAACGGGACCCTGAAAATCCGACGGAACGCAGGAGGAGCCGTCCGCCGCGCCGGCATCCGTTGCCGTGGTGCTCTCGCCACTGCCGCAAGCCACGAGAGCCTGCACGAGAAGGATTGCCGCTGCGACATGCACGAAACGAAGGAAGCTCACGATCGTCTCCGGGCTCGAGGGGCGTTAGGTTCCACTCATGTTGGCAGGCACGTCTACACATGATGGAGCGGCTGTTTCCGTTGCTGTTCACTGGATTTGCAAGCCTGGGTAATCAACAGGGTAACGCACGGCGCGGAAGAGCTCGGTGCTGAAGCCCTGCGGGGTGTTGCCGCCGTACTGCGTGTTTTGGTAATCCCACACGACATTGCCGGCCGCGTTTACTTCAAAGACGTACCCCTTTGTGCCGACGCAGATGAGCGTGTCGCCGTTTGCAAGGCGTTGTGCGCTTCCAAGATGGTCGGCGAAGAAGCTCGCGTCACTGGAACCATGGCCATACTCCCAGACGAGGTCGGCTTGTCCGTATGTGTACGGGCGGGAGACCGAGAGCTCATCGGCCGTCGAATAGGGACGTGTCGCCATGTCACCGTTGTCGAAGAGAAGAATGTGTGAGGTGGCAGAGTTGGGGTCCGTCCACTCGACGTCGTGCTGGAGAAAGAGCGTCTTGGCGCCAGAGCCCCCATATGCTTCCGGATTGCCGTAGCGGTAGAGGAGGTCCCCGGCGCTGCCCGCAGCTTCTGCAGTGGTGGTGTTGTGATCGATCATCCAAAACTCACTGAAGCTACGGCTCGAGATCACGATCTGGTCCAACGCCTCATTGTAGTCGATGTCATTGAGGTGCAGCCAGTCGGGCGTGGCCCCGTTGGGGGTGTACGTCGGGTCGATACGGTTGTCGCCCGAGCCCAAGTGGTCTTTGGCGTGCCACTCCCACACGATTGCATTGGTGGCGGGATCGATTTCAAAGACCGCCTCGGACCACACCTCGCCGGCCGCGCTCACATACGAGTTGCTGAATCCAAGACCAAGCGCTTCGCTCGCGCTCAGTCGCTCGTATGCGATTGCGAGGATGTGTCCGTTACTCATGTACGCGACGTCATGGTTCGTATGGTACCTATCGTCGTTCATCTCATACGACCATACTTTGGCACCATTCCAACTGAAGAGTGCAATGCCGCCGCCGTTCACTCCTGGCTCCGTGAAGTAGGGAGAAGGCTTGTCGTAGGTTGCCAATAGCTCCCCATTGTCGAGGAGGTACGCCATGAGGCCCGGGTGCGTGCCGAGATTCCACGAGTGGACAGTCACGCCGCCAATGTCGACGAGGTACACGGCGGTATCGGCCACCGGGATGATCAGCGTGTATCCATCGAGTGGCGGGGTGCAGCCCGTGCCGCCGTCGAGATCGTACCCGGCGCATGGGCCGTCTGCGCCGCCATCCTGGGGCGATCCGCCACCCGCCGCCTGCTGTGCGCAGCCCGCCGAGGCCGCGCCGAGCAGGACGACGAAGAGTACCGAAAGCGAACGGCGGACGAGCCACAGGTCGCCTTGCCGCGGGTGTATGGGAGAGCACGTAGGCATGAGCCCACCTCCGTGCAACGCGCGTGCCACGCGGGTGGACACGCGGGCTGGCGGCGCCGGTCGGGTAGCGGATGCGTGTTTCGCAGGTGCCGACTGCGGAAGTCGCATGCTCGCCCATCGGCCGCGACGCTCGGCGCCCCGAGGCGGATGGACGATACTCGAAGCCGTGAGCCCTCTTTTGGTCGTGGCCATCGTCGCCGGCTCCCTGCTGTTCGCGGCTGGTCCTGACGCGCAGGCGTTTGTGCACGATCCCCATCGCCCAGAAGTTCGCGAGCGTCGGCGACATCCTCGTGTCGGTGCCGAACGCGGAGATGTGGATCAGGGCGCTGATCGACGCAGGAGCCCGACCACTCGAGGCGTGAGCGGCCGGGCTTCGCGCGGCCGCGGTGCGGCCAGGGGATGGCCGCGATGCGGCTAGGGGATGTCAGGGCGTCGGGCCTGTTCCGCCGGTGAGTGGCGGGAAGGCGTTGCGCGTCGGCGTTCCCCGGAAGCAGCTGATCGTGTACGGGAAGTCGCGCGTGAGGACGTAGTGGTACATGTTGACCTGTTGGCCTTCCCACTCGACCTGTGACGTCAGTCCGTGGCACTCGTCGAGGTCCGCGCTCGTGAGCTCGCGACCGTTCTCGTCGTATGGGCTGTAGATCCCGAAGCCGTCGAGGGCGTAGCCGATCAGCGCAGCGCGGTCGTGGATGTGGGGCGTGCAATCGGAGAGGCCATGGCGGTGATAGCCGCCCCCGGGCTGTGGGCCACCCGTGCACCGATCCTGCGCCTCCCAGGCGAGCTCATCCCGCCCGACGGAATCGAGTGCGGTGTGGAGCTGGATGCCGTCGAGCGTGATGCCGACCTGCTTGTCGAGGCACGACGGTGAGGCGGCGACCGTGGGATTCGCGGGGATCGAGAAGGAGATGTCCTGCGTGGTGATGGAGTTCGGATTGCGGTCGTAGACATAGGCCGGATCGGTCTGCTGCACGGGAAACACGCCCGTCGGCACGCCGAGAGGCAAGCCGTTGCCTGCGATCATGCGCTGGTCGCCGCTGACGGTCACGGAGAACACGGCGTCGGGGAAGAAGACGTTTCCCTCGATGAAGGGCTTGCGAGTCACGTCGTACGTGCCGGCGTCCTGATCGATCCAGTCACCGCCGGGCAGGTTCGCCCCAGGACCACCGGTCTGTTGGTACATCCCCGCGCTGCAGGTGTAGATGTAGCCCGTCCTCGGCCCATCGGTGACGTACTTCTGATCGCCGAGCGGCAGGGCCGTCGGATCGACGGTCGTGGAGGGGGTGACCCAGATCGCCGGCGCGGCAGCGGCCTCGCCCTCCGAGGCGTCGGCGATGCCGCCGTCCGAGGCGGAAGCGGTGCCGCCTGCGCTCGTGCAGCCGGAGGCGAGCGCGAGCGTGAGCGCGAGGACGATGAGACTCGTGAGACCTGGGCGCGAGTGGGTCATGGGAAGTTCCTTTCTCAGTACGACAGCCGAGGTCGCTAAAGCGTTAGGGCAAGAACACCCCGGTCACCGGCGCCGCGCCTGCGTGATCCTTAGGGCTCGCGTGCTCGGTCGCGGATCGATGTCTGTGCAAGGCACGTGCCGCGCCGGGGACCGGCGGGCTGGCGGCGCCAGCCGGGTCACAGATGCGCATTTCGCAGCCGCCGAGTGCGGAAGTGGCGTCCCTGGGCCGCGCCGCCGCGCGTGGACGAGCGGCCGCCGCCCCTCAGCGCAGATCGTAGCGCTTGAGCTTGTCGTAGAGCGTGCGCAGCCCGATGCCGAGCAGCGAGGCAGCCTTCTTGCGGTTGCCCTCCGCCTCGTCGAGCGCGCGCGTGATGGCCTCGCGCTCCATCTCGTCGAGCGGGCGGACGCCCGGACCCGACGGCGGCACGGTCGGGCTGCCGGGCCGCTCCTCGATCCAGAGGCTCTTGACGCCGATGCGGCTTCCGTCGCTCAGGATCGCGGCCCGCTCCAGCACGTTGCGCAGCTCGCGCACGTTGCCGGGCCAAGGTGCGGATGCGATGCGCGTGAGCGCCGCGGGGTCGAGATCGAGGTGTGCGCGCCCCAGCGAGCGCGCGATGTCCGCGAGGAGCACCTCGGTCAGCGGCGCCAGGTCTTCCTTTCGCTCGCGCAGCGGCGGGAGCCGGACCGGAAACACGGCGAGGCGGTGATAGAGATCCTCGCGGAACGCGCCCTCCGCGATCCGCTGGTGCAGGTCGCGGTTGGTCGCCGCGACCCAGCGCACGTCGGCCGAGAGCGTCTGTGTGCCGCCGACCCGCTCGTAGGTGCGCTCCTGCAGCACGCGCAACAGGCTTGCGCCTGCAGGCTCGGCTCGAGCTCGCCGATCTCGTCGAGGAAGAGCGTTCCGCCCTCCGCGAGCTCCACCCGCCCCCGCCGCCGCGCCACCGCACCGGTGAAGGCGCCCTTCTCGTGCCCGAAGAGCTCGCTCTCGAGCAGGTGCCGGCGAGAGCGTCGCGCAGTTCACGGCCACGAAAGGGCCCTGCGCGCGCGAGCTCCGCTCGTGGAGCGCGCGCGCGGCCACCTCCTTGCCCGTCCCGCTCTCGCCGAGCAGGAGCACCGTCGCGTTCGTCCTCGCCACGCGCTCGAGCGCCTCGACGACCGGCTTCATCACGGGCGCGCCCCAGCTCAGGCGCGTTCGTGTGACCTGCTCGGTGGTCACCGCGCGCAGATCGAGGAGCGACTTGCGCTCGAGCGCGCGCTCCACGATCAAGCGGAGCTCGGCCGGGCTGCCGATCGGCTTCTGCACGTAGTCGTAGGCCCCGAGCTTCATCGCCTCGACCGCGCTGTCGACCGTGCCGTGCGCCGTCAGCACGAGCACCTCGACCTCCGGTTGCTCCTTCTTGACCCTCGCGAGCAGCGCCAGGCCGTCCAGGCCGGGCATCTTCAGATCGGTGATCACGAGCGCGTAGCTTCGCTCGGCCGCGCGCCGCGCCGCCTCGTCGCCGTCGGCGGCCTGGTCGACGTCGTAGCCCGCCATCTCGAGCGCCTCGGCCACGAACGTGCGTACGCCTTCCTCATCGTCCGCCACCAAGATCCTGGCCATCCTCAGTCACCTTCCACGTTTGGAATCCGGAGCGTCAGCACCGCGCCGCCCTCGGGGTGATCATGCGCCTCGATGGTACCGCCGTGCGCCTCGATCACCCTGCGCGCGACGGCGAGGCCGAGCCCGGTGCCTTGGGTGCGGGTCGTGTGGAACGCATCGAAGATGCGCGGCAGCTCCGCTTCGGGGATGCCGGGTCCGCGATCGCGCACCTCGATGACGAGCGCGCCGTCCTCCTCGCTCACCGCGACCGAGATCGGCGCCGGCGACGCTTGCGCGGCGTTGCGCATCACGTTCTCGAGCGCGCGCTCGAGCGCGTCGGGATTGAGCGAGAGCTCGTGCGGCGCGCGCTCGAGGGCGAGCACGAATGCGTCGGGATCGACCGTCTCGGCGGCGGCACGCACCACCTCGCGTGGGTCGACTTTGCGCCGCCGCACGCGTCCGGTGCGCACCAGCTCGAGGAGATTGGAGACCAGCGCCTCGAGGCGCTGCGCCTCGCGTACCACACGAGCCGCCTTGTCCTTGTCGCGCCCGTCGGGGAGCACCTCTTCGAGCAGCTGGGCGTGGCCTTTGAGCGACGCGAGCGGGTTGCGGATCTCGTGCGCGAGCACCGCTGACATCTGGCCGAGCGCGGCGAGCTGGCGGTCGCGCTCGGCCGCGCGCATCAGCTCGGCGCGGCGGCGTGCGAGGAGCGAGACGGAGAGCCCGAGCGCGAGCACCAAGAGTGCGGCGATGACGCCGATCGCCAAAGCCCGATGCGCCGTGTCCGCGACCTCGGCGCCGAGCGACGGGCGGATCTCGATGACGAGCATGGTTGGTGGCGGCGGCCACGGTGGCCGCGCGCCGGGCTCGTCGGCCAGCCGCGGCAAAAAGCGCAGCCGCGGCGGAAGGGGGCGCTGTCCGGGCGCGGGGGCGAGCGGTTGCGCGAGCCGCAGCCGGTCGCCCACGCGCTGGATCTCGCCGGTCCGTGGCGGCGGCGCGTGACGAGCGAGGACCGCGCCCGTGCTGATCCGCTCTCGGGGACCCACTACAGAGATGGCGAAGAGGCCGGACGCGCGGTGTTCGGCCAAGACGCGCTCGAGCTTGTCCAGGGTGACCGACGTCCGGGCCAAGCGCGCGTGCACCGCGTGGAGCACGCCCTCCGCCTGCCCGTGCTCGATCGTGCGCGCCGCGTCGCGGACGTCGAGCATGCTGGCGAGCTGGCTGCCGACGAGGGTGACGGCCATCGCCACCGCGAGCGCGACCGGGCCCCAGCGCAGCCAGCCCTGGGCGTCGTCGTTCGGCTCCGGCATAGGTTCGCTCACGGTTGACGCATCATCCGGCAAGCAAGCGGCGTTCCTCAACCGCGATCTGGGGGGGCAGCGAGCCAGCGGATGCGGACCTCGCAGCCGCGGTGCGGAAATCGCAGCCGGGCCCGCCCATCCTTACCGAGACACCGAGACGGCAGCCTCTATTTGCAAGACACGGCACATTGTCTACCAGCCATGATGCTCGTCCGTAGGGGGTAGGGGGGCATGGCAGCTGTGTTCCTTGGTCGTTTGCCGAGTCGAGGGACCGTCCGTGGTGCGGGCAATCCCCACAGAGGTGCGTCCTGAGCGCGATCGGAGGGGTCAGGAGCGGAGCGGAAGCCCCTTCTGGCGGCTTCGCGTCGGCCGGCGCCACCGCTGATGGCACCGAAGCGGCACGCTTGGCGCGGACGGCCTCCCCACGACGGGCTGCGGCGGGTCCGCGCGGCGGGTCCGCGGCCGTCAACCACGTCCGATGCCCTAGCGCTTCACGGTGGACGCTCCGCTGCGCGTCACGGTGGGACGCCGCTTGAGTCGAGCGGCACCGAGGCCATTGACGCGTTCGGCGCGGATCGTGAAACATCCTTCCATGGGCGCCTCCATCGCCAGCCGCCTCTGCCTCGCGAGCGCGCTCGCGCTCCTTGCCGCCTGCGGTGGTGGCTCGACGGGCGGGGGCGGGGCCGGCGGAGAGGGCGGCCTACTCGAGGGGATCACGGACGCGCACAACGCTGTGCGCGCAGCCACCGGTGACGGCATCGCGCCGCTCACGTGGGATACGGACATTGCTCAGCAGGGCGGCCGTGCTGCTCTCGACATCGAAGCGCACCACGTGCCGCCGCGCGCGTTCGTCCGGCAAGGTCTCGGGGGAGTCGCCGAGTCGCGGCCCCCGCATGTCGGAAGGGCTGTGCTGTTATAAAGTTCCAGTAATTACAGCGGTTGTTTGCGTGATTTCGCGTCGCGCAGCATGCTCCGTTCGGCGCCACGACACGGGGTGCAGTGGCCGGTCCTCGACCGGGGCCTTCGACCCACGGATCCGGTCGCTCGGCCGCACCTTGCTCGCTCTCGCGCTTTGCGCCACGTTGCCCGCCGATCACGATGGATGGGACTTCGAGTCACGATGGATGGTACTTCGAGTCACGATGGATGGTACTTCGAGTCACGATGGATGGTACTTCGAGCAGCACCCGCGAGACGCAGCTCCGGACGTTCTTCTGGAGCTTCCTCGTCTATACGGTCGTCGTCATCCTCTGGGGCGCCTACGTGCGCGCGTCCGGCTCGGGCGCGGGCTGCGGCAGCCACTGGCCGACCTGCGACGGTCACGTCATCCCGCGTTCCTTCACGGTTGCGAAGGTGATCGAGTTTACCCACCGGATCTCGTCCGGCTTCGCCTGGGTCCTGGCCCTGGTCGGCGTGGTGTGGACGCGCAGGCGCTTGCCCAAAGGTCACCGGGTCCGGCGCGGCGCCGCCGCCGTGCTCGTGCTCATGACCACCGAGGCGCTCGTCGGCGCGGGGCTCGTGCTCTTCAAGATGGTCGCGCACAACGAGTCGACCGCACGCGCCGGTTGGATGGCAGCGCACCTGGTCAACACGTTCCTGCTCCTGTTCTCGCTCGCGCTCACCGCCTACTTCGCGTCCGGCGGGGCGCCGCTCCGGCTCCGGCGACATCGCGCGGCGAGCTGGGGCTACGGCGTGGCCCTCGCGGCGGTGCTCGTGCTCGGGGTGAGCGGCGCCGTGGCCGCCCTCGGCGACACGCTCTTCCCCGCGTCCACCCTCGCCCAGGGCCTGCACCAGGACCTGTCTCCCGCCGCGCACCTCTTCGTGCGGCTGCGCATCTTCCATCCGTTGCTCGCCATGCTCGTGGCGGGCGGCGTGATCCTCGGCATCGGCGTGACGGGCGGGCTCGGCGACAACCGCCGCGTTCGGCGGATGGCGGTGGTCGTCGCGGCGATCTTCGTTGCCCAGGTCGGGCTGGGGTTTCTCAACGTGCTGTTGCTCGCGCCCATCTACTTGCAGCTCGTGCACCTGCTCTTCGCCGACCTGGTCTGGCTGTCGCTGAGCCTCCTCAGCTTCGTCTCGCTCTCGGGCGAGGTGGAGGCCGAGGCGACGGCCCCGGAGGATGCTGCGCCCGACGCGGTTCTGTCGGCCGAGGCGAGTGAGCTGGACCGCAAGCGCGTCGCAGTCGACGCCGCTTCCTGAAGCACCGGCTTCGCTCGCGGAGCCCTCCCCCCGACTCGGACTAGGCGGGAGGGCGGCGATGGGGCGAGCTCACACGACGTCGAGGGCGTCGAGGGCTAGGCCGCGGGCGCCGAGGTCGACTTGCAGGCGTCCGGCGATGCGCTCGGCTTCTTCACGGCAGCCCGGGTCGGCGCGCAGCTCCGCCGTGAGCCGGCCCCGCTCTTCGACGAGCCGCACCTCGACGCCGCCGGCGTGCGCGGTCGCGAGCTTCATGTGCACCACGCGGCCGTCCGTGCCGGTGCGGCCGATGCGCAGCGACGTGACGAGGCGCTCGGCGAGGGCGGCCGCCTCGGCGTGGGCGAGGGCCGAGCCCGCGGCCGGAGGCGGCGCGCCGGCCACGGGCGGCGCGATCAAGGCCGGGGGAAGCGGCTGGAAGGGGGCGAGCAAGGTCGCGTCGACCTCGCCCGGACGCAGGGGCGAGGGGCGCCGCTCCGCCTCCCGGCTCACGACCTCCGCCGCCTGATGGTGTGCACCGTGGGCGGCCACGATCGGCTGCCCTGGGCCGCCCGCGACCGGACGACCGTGCCATCGCGCGCCGTGCGTCTGCTCGCCCTCGAGGGCGTGCAACAGCGCGTCGAAGCGCGAAGCCCCGTGCCGATCCCCGTCCCGCCGGCGGACCTCGTGGCGCTCCGGCTCGGCCGGGCTCCGGCGCCGGCTGGCGGTGTGCTCGGGGCGGGAAACGGGACGCTCGGTCGGGTCGGTGGCGCGCACGGAGGCCTCCTCGATGGGACAGGGGCTCATCGACCCCTCGACCCACCGGTTTCGGGGCGCCCGAGCCGTGATACTCTCGCCCCGTGACCGACCCCTACCTGGGCCAGGAGGTCGCGGGGCAGTTCCGCATCGTGGAGCGGATCGGCGCCGGCGGGATGGGCGCCGTCTACAAGGCGGAGCAGCCCCAGATGAATCGCTTCGTCGCGATCAAGATCCTGCACTCGCGTTACCTGGCGCGCACCGACCTGGTCTCGCGCTTCCGTCGCGAGGCGCGGGCCATGAGCCAGCTCTCCCACCCCAACACCGCGAAGGTCTTCCTCTACGACCAGCTCGAGGACGGCTCCTGCTACTTCGTGATGGAGTACCTCCAGGGCAGGAACCTCGCCCAGACCACGCGGGTCGAGGGCCCCATGCCCGCCGCCCGCGCGATTCCGATCATGGCGCAGGTTTGCGGCGCCCTCGAGGAGGCGCACAAGGCGGGCATCGTCCACCGCGACCTCAAGCCCGAGAACATCTTCCTCACGACCCAGGGCGGCATCACCGACTTCCCCAAGGTGCTCGACTTCGGTCTCGCCAAGGTGAGCGAGCGCCAGATGCGGCCAGGCTCCCTCATCCTGACCCAGGATGGGATGGTCTTCGGCACGCCCGAGTTCATGAGCCCCGAGCAGGCGCGCGGCGAGAAGCTCGACGCCCGCTCCGACATCTACTCCCTCGGCGTCATCCTCTACGAGATGCTCACCGGCCAGCTGCCCTTCGACGCCAAGCAGCCGATGGAGTTCATCAACCTCCACATCAACGCGCAGCCCATCCCCCTCGCCCAGCGCATGCCCGGCATCGTGCTGCCCAACGGCGTGCAGGAGGTCATCGGGCGCGCGTTGGGGAAGCGCCCCGAGCAGCGCTTCTCGTCGGCGGCGGAGCTCGGGGCGGTGCTGCAGGCCTGTCTTGCGGGCTCCTTCCGGCCCGGCCCCCAGCCCGCCGCGTCCCCGTCCCCCGTTCCGGCCGCCTCCACATCACAGCGTCCGACGTCCGCCGCGCAGGCCGTCCCCGATCCGCCGTCGCTGCCCATGTCGCGCATGCCGTGGATCGTCTTCGCGGCGGGGGTCGTGCTCGCCCTGGGTGGCATGATCGCCCTGGCTGTGAGCCTGCTGCGCGGTTGACCCGTTCCGCGCGGGTCACGGGCCGTCGAAGGGTTCGGTCGGGGGTTGATTTGTCGGTGCAACGACCCCATCTCCGACCTCCTTGACGGGCGGTATCGCCCCGCGCAATATGCACGCCGCTTCGCCCCGGGCCGGGCGGCGCCCGTCACGCCGGACGGAAGCGCAGGATTCACGATGAGCACGGCCGTCGACCGCAGCACTGTGGCAGCCACGACGCGGGATTCTGGTCTCCCTGACCAAGCCGCGCATCACGATGATGGTCGTGCTGACGGCGGCTGGGGGCATGTGGCTGTCGGGCCGCGTCCTCAGCCCGCGGGTCATCGTGCTCATGCTCGTGGCCACGGCGGCCCTGGTCGCCTCGGCCAACACGCTCAACTGCTTCATCGAGCGCGACATCGACCGCCACATGACGCGGACTGCCGGGCGCCCGCTGCCGTCGGGGCGGCTCGACCCGCGGGTCGCCCTCGGCCTGGGCCTGCTCCTCGGCGCCATCTCGGTGCCCGTGCTCACCTTTGCCGTCAACGCCCTGACCGGTCTCCTCGGCGCCATCGCCCTCGTGACGTACGTCGGCATCTACACGCCGCTCAAGCAGCGCAGCTGGGTCGCGCTGCTGGTCGGCGCGGTGCCGGGCGCGCTCCCTCCGCTCATGGGCTGGACGGCGGCGACCGACCGGCTCGGAGCACCTGGCCTCGTGCTCTTCGGCATCCTGTTCCTGTGGCAGCTGCCGCACTTCATCGCCATCGCGACCTTCCGCAAGGACGAGTACGTGCGGGCCGGCCTCAAGACCATGCCGGCCGAGCTCGGCGACCGCATCTCCCGCGTGCATGCGGCGCTCTACGCGGCGGCCCTGCTCGCCGTCTCGGTGCTTCTCTTCCCGCTCGGCGTCGCCGGGCCCTTCTACCTCGCGGCGGCGCTGGTGCTCGGCGCCGTCTTCCTCGCGGCGAGCCTCATGGGCCTGCGCCCGCATGCGGGACGTCGCTGGGCCCGGGGCCTGTTCTACACTTCCCTCGTCTACCTGCCGCTCTTGTGTGCCGCCATCCTGCTCGACGCGGGCTGACGTTGGCGCACCGACTCCTCTCGCGGGCGACGATGGCGGTGATGGCGCTGCTTCTCGGAGCGGCCCTCGCGGGTTGTCACCACGATGCGCTGCCGGTCCTGGGCAACGCGCCCGAGTTTCGTTTGACCGATCAGGACGGACAGCCCTTCGCCTCCGAGGGCCTGCGCGGCAAGGTCTGGGTCGTCGACTTCATGTTCACCTCGTGCCAGAGCGCCTGCCCCGTGCTGACCGACCACATGGCACAGCTCCAAGCGCGTCTCTCCCGCTACGGCAGCGGGTTGCAGCTCGTCTCCGTCACGGTCGACCCGGGGGTCGACACGCCTCCGGTGCTCCGGGCCTACGCGGAGACGCACCACGCGGCCCTTCGCAACTGGCACTTCCTCACGGGTCGGGCCGCGGACATCGGGCGCATGGGAGCCGACGGGTTCAAGCTCGCCCTCGGTGAGCGGACCGAGCGCGACGACTCGGTCGGCTACGACATCTCCCACGCCCGCTATCTGGTGCTCGTCGACGGGGGCGGCAGGATCCGCGGCTACTACCCGAGCGACGGCGACGGCCCGGCGCGGCTCCGTCAGGACGCCACCCGCCTGCTCGAAAGCGAAGAGGGCGGGTGACGGCGCCGTCATCCCTCGCCTGGCCGCCCTCGGCTACGTCTCACCGATGAAGGGCTACGACGCATGAACGTACCGCAGACGCTTCCCGAGGGCCTCGCGATGCTCAACGGATGTCTGAACGCCACCGCGGCAGGGCTCTTGCTGGCCGGTTATTTCAACATCCGACGCGGGCGCGTCGTCGTCCATCGTCGTTTCATGATCTCGGCGTTCGTGACGTCCGCCATCTTCCTCGTCTCCTACCTGACGCGCATGGCCCTGTCGGGCGACAAGCTCTTCCCGCGGAGCGGGCTGATCCATGTCGTCTATCTCGTCATCCTGATCAGCCACGTCTCCCTCGCCCTGGTCGTGGTGCCGCTGGTCCTGCGCACGCTCTGGCTCGGGCTGCACCGCCGTTTCACGGAGCACCGGCGCATCGCGCGCTGGACCTTCCCCATCTGGGCCTACGTGTCGGTGACGGGCGTCATCGTCTACCTCATGCTCTACCAGATGTATCCCCGATGAGGGCCGGCGCCGCGCGCCTGCGGTGGGTGGCACGGGGCGGTCGTGTGCCGTCGTTCGTGATGACGGCGCTCGTCGTCGTGATGCTCGGCGGCGCGGCGGCGTGCGGTCCCCACCAGCCGCACTTCCCGCGCGAGGTGACCCTCGGAGGGCAACGTGTCACGCGAGCGACCTTGCGTAAGGGTGAGTTCGCATACATGCGCTGGTGCCGCAGCTGCCACGGTCAGTACGGCGGTGGCGACGGCGAGGAGTGGAGGGCGGGCACGGTGCCGCCGCGGGACCTGCGCCTCGGCATCTACGCCTACGCCGGCGTGCCCGAGGGAGCCCTGCCGCCCGACGCCTTCTTCGAGCGCATCGTGGGGCGCGGCATCCCGGGCTCGGGAATGAAGCCCCTCCCGGTGCCGGCCGCGAGGATGGCGCCGCTCATCGCTTACCTGAAGTGGCTCTCGCCCAGGTGGCGGCACGGACGGCCGGTCGCGCCGGCGCCGGTGCCCACCGACCCGTGGAAGGCGGGGGACGGAACCGCGGCGGTCGCGCGGGGGCGAGAGGTCATGGCGAGCTCCTGCACGACCTGTCACGACCACCACGTCCTGACGCCGACCCGCTTCGGCTACGACGCCAAGGCGCCCGACCTCGCGCGCGATCCCCTCGGCGGCGGCGACACGACGGCCGACCTCTACCGGTCGACGGCTGCGGGTCTGGCCGGCACGGCCATGAAGGGCTTCGCTGCACGTCTCACCCCGCGCGACCTGTGGGCCGTCGTCCACACCATCGCCCACGAACGTCGCGCCCACGCCGGAACGAAGTGAGCGGCGTCGAGGGCCGGCGCATTGTGTAAGGGATTACGGAGCCAGGGGGCTAGCTCCAATGCCGATCAGTTTGGCAACCAATGCCGGTCAGATGGCTTGTCTGACCGGCATTGGGGCTAGCTCGTGCAGTAGCCGCGGGGGGCGTGTTGCACCGTGTGCAGCTTCGTCCGCGCTTGCCTGGCGAGGGGCGAGTGACGGTGGTCGTGCAGGAGCGCCTCGAAGGCGGAGCGGGCGTCGGTGCAGGCGTGGAGCTCGTAAAAGGCGGTGCCCATGTCGAACAGGGCGTGGTCCAGGATGTCGCCGTGGGGGTAATCGCTCAGCACCTTGCGCAGCTCGCCGAGCGCCGTCGCCGGGTGGTCCTCGCTCAGGTAGCTCGCGCCGATGCGGTACTGGGCGTCGTCGGCGTGATCGTCGTGGGGATAGCGGCGAATGTACTCGCGGAGCAGGGCCCGTGCCTTCGACCACTGTCCCGCCTGGTAGGCCTGGTCGGCGGCGTGCCAGTGGGCGTCCTTGTCGGCCGGCACCTGGCTCGGGTCGAGGGGCATGTCGATGCCGGCGCGGCGCGCGAACGCGTCGATGCGGCGCCCAAGCGCCGCGCTCTCGTCGGTGATCTGCTGCTGCTGCTGCTGGTTCGCGTGGGAGAGCTCCGCGATCTGGCCCGAGAGCTCGGCCATCTGCCGGCGCAGGTCCTCGACCTGGGCGCCCAGGTCGGCGCTGTTGCGCGTGACGACCCGCGTCGCCCGTTCGAGCACCTTCTGTAGCTGGGCCACCTTCGTCTTGGCCTCCGCGACCTCGGCCCGCAGCTGTTGGCGTTCGCTCTGCATGCCGCTCTCGAGGACGTGCAGCCGCCGCTCGTGATCCCGCTCCTCGCTGCGAAGGCTGTCGCCCTCGCCGCGCGTCGTCCAGAGGAAGCAGCCGCTCAGCCCCGCGCTCGTGGCTGCGAGGAGCAGAGCCGTCACCATCCGCCGCATGGAAGGTCGGTTCATCGCGTCACGTCACGGACGAGAGGCTCACTGCTGGGTCGTCATCTCGACCCGCCGGTCGTGGTACCAGCTCGACTCGTCGGTCCCCTGGGCCATCTCCTCGCCCATGGACGAGGTCGTGAGCTTGCCGCTGCCGACACCCATGGAGGTGAGGTACTTCATGACGGATCGCGCACGGCGGTCGCCGAGGGCGAGGTTGTACTCCTCGGTGCCGCGCGGGTCGGTGTAGCCCGTCAGGTGCACGTGGGCGAAGCCCCGTTGGTTGATGCACTGGGCGTCCGACTCGAGGGTGTTGCGCGAGCCCGTGTCGAGGGCGTCGGAGTCGAAGGCGAAGTAGACGGGCGACACCTGGCAGGGGCCATTGTCCTCAGAGGGCGGCGTCGGTGCCGGGATGTCCTCAGTCGACTGGACGGGCGTGATGCACCGGTTGTTCTGGCACTGCTGGCCGTGGGGGCAGTCGCCGCTGCCCTGACAGAAGCCGGGGATCGGGTCGCAGCGCCCCGAGTCACAGGCCTGGCCGGTGGGACAGTCCGCATTGGTCCGGCACATCTGGCACTGGCCGTTGACGCAGAACTCGTGCAGGTGACAGTCCTGATCGTTGTCGCACTTCGGGTAAGATGGACCACAACCCGCCCCCGCCATCGCCCATGACACGAGCAATGCCGCCAGGGCCCCTCCGCTGCCGAGGATGCTCGGCTCGAGTCGTCGCATGACACCTCCTGACCGAACGTCGCTACTAGGCGGATCCCCCTTTGTCAACCGAACCGGACGCCCGAATGTGCAAGAGTTGCGCGGCATTTTCGGCTCACTGGCACACCTTGGCATCGAACGCGGTGGCTGGATCGGAAAAGGGCAGGCGCGCGGCTCTGGCACTCGCCTTGCTGAGAGCGACGGACCTGTTAAGACGGACGGGGGTCGGGGTCTCTTGCGGCCGAATGGGCCGCCCGCGTAGAGTTCGCTCGGCCGCGGTGCCTCGTGCCGTCGGGAGTTTTTGCCAGTGTCTTGGATTCGACGTCTCGCTCTCTTGGCTCTCGGCCTGACGATCTTCGCGGTCGCAGGGTGCAGCGGCGACAAGACGGGAACCGCCGATGCTGGCGGAGGCGGCGACGCCGGACCGGTCTATCGATGCAACGGCGCCGACGATCCCGACCACGATTTCATCAGCAGCGCCGACGAGGGCACGGGCGATGCCGACGGCGACGGCACGCCGAACTACCTCGACAACGACTCCGACGGTGACGGCATTCCCGACATCGACGAGGCCGGCGACAGGGACTGCAGCACGCCCCCCGTCGACACCGACGGCGACGGCACGCCCGACTTCCTCGACCGGGACGCGAACGGGGACGGCGTCGACGACTCGATGGAGATCACGCGCGACACCGACATGGACGGCATTCCGGACTGGCGGGACACGGACGTGGACGGCGACGGCATCCCCAACAGCGTGGAATTCGGCACGGGGAGCACGGCGGTCGACACGGACGGCGACGGCATCCCCGACGTCTTCGACGACGACTCGGACGGCGACTCCATCCTGGACAAGGACGAGGGGGCCAACGACTCGGACGGCGACGGCATCCCCAACTTCCGCGACCTCGACTCGGACGGCGACGGCGTCCCGGACGCGATCGAGGCCGGCGACGGCGATCCGTCGACCCCGCCCGTGTCGTGCCCCAAGGAGATCGATCCGACGACGGGCATGGTCGCGAGCGACGGCATCCCGGACTTCGAGGACACCGACAGCGACAACGACGGGCTCTCCGACGGTGAAGAGGCCGCCCTCGGCACCGACCCGTGCAACCCGGATACGGACGGCGACGGGCTGAGCGACCTGGTGGAGGGCGCCTACAGCCGCATCAACTGCCCCGACGGGATGACCGGCCGCGACTGCAACTGCGCTACCAGCCCTTCATGCACCATCCCGCCGGAGTACTTCTACGTCGTCCTGCCCTACGGCGGCGATCCGGTGCAGCGGGACCTGGACTTCGGCACGACGATCCGCATCGCCGACGTGTTCTTCCTCACCGACACCACCGGTTCCATGGGCGGCACCCTCGACAACGTCACGTCGACCGTCGGCACGCCCGGCACGGGGCTCATCGACCGCATCAGCGGGGCGATCCCGGACGCCTGGTTCGGGGGCGGGCAGCACGACGACTTCCCCTTCAGCCCCTACGGCTCGAGCGGGACCGACGAGCCCTTCATCCTGGCCATCGGCATGACACCGCCGACCTTGCCCGGCATGCCCGTGGGGTCCGGGCGCGAGGCGGTGTCGGCGGCCTTCGGCCGGGTCGGGCTCCACAGCGGCAACGACGGGCCCGAAGCCCAGACCGAGGGCCTCTATCAGGTCGTCACGGGCGAGGGGGGTACGTGGGTCGGTTCCGGCGGCTCCTACACGATGCCCCACTATGCCGGCCGCTGCCTCGACGGCGGGTGGGGCGCGCCCTGCTTCCGCGACGCGGCGCTCCCGATCGTCGTGCACTTCACCGACGTCTGTGCGCACGAGGGACCGCCCGGGGAGGACCCGTCCTGCGACCACTACACGGGCATCACGCCGGCGCCCCACACCTGGGGCGACATGGTCGCGGCGATGAACGCGCGGGGAGCCAAGTACGTCGGCATCAACGCGGGCTACAGCAGCTGCGTGGGCGTGGTCGGGCCGTCGGGGAGCTCGCCCTGCTACTTCATGAAGCGCACCGCCGAGGAGACCGGCTCGGTCGACCTGGACGGCAACCCGCTCGTCTACGACCTGCCGAACTCGTCCGGTGGCTCCCTGTTCGCCGACACGGTCGTCAACGCCATCCAGACCATCGCGACACGCGTGCCGCTCGACGTCGATACGGCGCTCCGCGATGACCCGAGCGACGCGGAGGGCGTGGACGCGACGCGCTTCATCAAGCAGCGCGTTCCGGCCTGCAAGGCCGCGGTCCCCGAGACCGACACCTGCTGGATGGAGCCCGCCGGGACGGCCCACGCCGACGCCATCGCGACCTACGACGACTCCACCTTCTTCGGCGTCATCCCCGGCACCCGCGTCACGTTCCGCATCACCTTCCAGAACGACTTCTACATGGGTGGGAACGAGGCGAAGGTCTTCATCGCCTACATCGACGTGCGCGGGGGCGGGACCTCGGTCCTCGACACGCGGCAAGTGTTCATCGTGGTGCCTGCTGTCTCGGCGCCCATCTTCTGATGCTGATCGTTCCTTGGGGGTCCGCTCTTGCGGGTCTCCGGTCTGCCTGGAGCTCATGATGGTCTCGACGCGTTCTTCATTCGTTCTTCTGGTTCTCGCCCTGGCCTTCGGTGGCTGCACGACGGGCTCCGGCACCGGGAGTCGCGACGGCGGTGCGGGCGGTGACGGGTCGACTGCCGGGTGTACTCCGGTCGATTCGGACGGGGACGGGATCGCGGACCAGGTCGAGGGGATGGGCGACCCGGACGGCGACGGGATCCCGAACTACCTCGACGACGACTCGGATGGCGACGGCATCAGCGACCAGGTCGAGGCGCGCTCGAACAACCCATGCGCGCCGGACGACTGCGACGGGGACGGGACGCCGGACTTCCTCGACCTCGACAGCGACAACGACGGCCTGTCGGACCATGACGAGGTCACGCGCTACTTCACCGACCCGTGCAAGGTGGACACGGACGGCGACGGGGTGAGCGACCTCGGCGAGGTGGCGGGGTCCATGACCGACCCGAACGACCCGACGAGCACGATCCCGGACGGGGACTTCTTCCTCGTGCTGCCCTACAACGACGTGCATCAGTTCAAGACGTTGCGCTTCGGCACGACCATCCAGGAGGCGGACGTCTACTTCCTGCTCGACACGACGGGGTCGATGCAGGACGTGATCGACAACGTGACGAGCTCCCTGACGAGCATCGCCGCCCAGATCGGGGCGGTCATTCCCGACGTGCAGATGGGCGTCGGGGACCACCGCGACTTCCCGATCGGTGCGGGACCCATGCCACCCTTCGGGACGATCTCCTACGGCGAGCCGATGGACTGGGTCTACGAGAACGATGAGGACATCACGTCGGACGTCAGCGCGGTGCAGACGGCCCTCAACGGCCTGTCGGCGGGCGGCGGTGGCGACGGCCCCGAGGCCCAGGTCGAGGCCCTCTACCAGACGGCGACGGGCGAGGGCGGTACATGGTCGACGTCGGACGGCACGTACAGCATCCCGCGGCGCAACTGCCCGTCGATCCCGGACGACCCGGGGCCTCGGCGCGGTTACCCGTGCTTCCGGCCGGGGGCGCTGCCGATCATCGTGCTCGCGACCGACGTCGATTGGCACAACGGGCCGATGATGGCCGAGCCCTACACGGGCATCACGCCCGAGCCCCACGAGTACGCAGACGTCGTGACGGCGCTCAACAACATCGGCGCGCGCTTCATCGGCATCGCGGTCAACTCCATGCCGATGAGCGGCGGTGAGCCGGGCAGCAAGATGCCGGAGCAGCAGCTCGCCAGGGACACGGGAACGGTCGACATGAGCGGCATGCCGCTGGTCTACGACGCGACCGCCGGCGAGGTGAGCGACCAGATCGTCAACGGCATCCAGACCCTCGCGGGCGGCGTCGTCGAGGACGTGACGACCCAGACGCGCAACGTGCCGGGCAACCCCGACAACTTCGACGCGACCCAGTTCATCAAGTCGATCACGACGGTCGAGGGCTACGACGCGGACGGCCACGCGGGCCTCGGCTACGACCACAAGGACGACACGACCTTCTACGCGGTCGTGCCGGGCACGCAGGTCGAGTTCAAGATCGACTTCTACAACGACGTGCGCATGCCGCACGACACGGCGCAGATCTTCAAGGCGAAGATCATCGTCGTGGGCAACGGCGTGGCCTTCCTCGACCAGCGCAACGTCTACATCATCGTGCCGCCGGTCGGCGGGGTGATCTTCTTCTGAGGCGAGGGAGGGCTGTGCGGGCGGCGCCGTAGCCGCCCGCCCATCGCGGGGCGGGCGCAGCGAGATCCCGGGGGGCGCAGGGGGCGCAGCCCGCCCGCGGAGGATCCAAAACCCCCCGGGTCGCCTCACCCTCGCGATCCGCTCGGCCCTTGGCCCGGCGCACCTCCCAGCAGCCCCTGCGCGAAGCCGCGCCCTCGACCCGCGGAGGCTGTGATGTTACATCGGACGCATGACTGCGCCTGCACTCGCGAGCCGCCTCGCGGCGGTCAAGCCGTCCGCCACCATGGCCATCGCTCAGCGCGCCCGGGAGCTACGGGCCCAGGGCGTGGACGTGCTGTCCTTCAGCGTCGGCGAGCCTGACTTCCCGACGCCCGAGCACATCTGCGATGCCGCGCGCAAGGCCATCGCCGATGGCGCCTTCCGCTACACCGCGGTGCGTGGCATCCCCGAGCTGCGCGAGGCCATCTGCGTTGATTCGGCCGCGCGGCGCGGCGGCATCGCCCACAGCCCCGACGAGGTCGTCGTCTCCGTCGGTGCGAAGCATTCCCTCTTCAACCTGGCCCTCGCCCTCTTCGAGCAGGGCGACCAGGTGATCGTGCCCGCGCCCTACTGGGTCAGCTACCCCGAGCAGGTGCGCCTCGCCGGCGCCGAGCCCGTCGTCGTGCCGGCGACCATGGCCCAGGGCTTCCGCCTCACCCCCGAGGCCCTCGAGGCCGCCGTCACCAAGCGCACCAAGGGCATCATCCTCTGTTCCCCCTCGAACCCGACCGGCGCCGCCTACGGCCGCGCGGAGCTGCGCGCCCTCGCCGACGTCGCCGCGCGCCACGACTTCTGGATCATCGCCGACGAGATCTACGGCCGTCTCGTCTACGGCGGCTTCGAGCAGCACTCGATCCTCGAGGTCGCCCCCGAGCTGCGCGAGCGCATCATCGTCGTCGACGGCGTGAGCAAGACCTTCGCCATGACCGGCTGGCGCATCGGCTGGATGCTCGCCCCCAAGGCCGTCGCCAAGGCCTGCGACACGATCCAGGGACAGAGCACCTCGAACCCCGCGGCCATCTCCCAGCATGCCGCCATCGCTGCGCTCGAGGGTCCCCAGGAGCCCGTCGAGCAGATGCGTCGCGCCTTCGAGGAACGACGCGCGATCCTGGTCGAGGGCCTGCGCGCGATCGACGGCTTCGAGTGTTCCATGCCCGAGGGCGCCTTCTACGCATTCCCGAGCGTGCACGGCCTCGTCGGCCGCCGCGCACAGGGCAGCGTCCTCGAGGACGACGTGGCCGTGGCGCGCTTCCTCCTCGAGCAGGGCCGCGTGGCCGTCGTGCCCGGGACGCCCTTCGGCGCGCCGGGGCACGTGCGGATCTCCTACGCCGCCTCGGCCGACACGATCCGCGAGGGGCTCCGGCGCATCACCGAGGCCGTCTCGACCCTCACCTGACCTCGGGCTCCTGCGCCGGCGCGCCTGACCCGTCGTCCGCGGCGCCGTCGTCCGTCGTCTGGGCGTCGTCGGTCGTGGCGTCGGGTGCGCCGTCGTCCGTCGTCTGGGCGCTGTCGGTCGTGGCGTCGGGTGCGCCCTCGTCGGTGGTCTGGGCGCCGTCGGTCGTGGCGTCGGGTGCGCCCTCGTCGACGGTCCGGGCGGTGGTCTGGGCGCTCGCAGCGGGGGCGTTCGCTGCACCCTGCGTGGCAGTCGGGCCGGGCGCTACTGCGCGCTTGGGGGCCCGCCCGACCCGCCGCTCCGACAGCGCGATGGCCGACCGCGCGAGCAACGTCGCCCCGAGGGCCATGGTGAGCAGCTGACCAGAGGTGGTGGGCGTGTTCCCCGCCGACATCCACAGGAGCAGGCCGGCTCCGGCTTGCCGCAGCGATCCTTGATCCGAAAGGAGAGCCGCCACCGCGATGCCCAAGCCGACCGCCAGGGGCAAGGCGTAGACCAGGGGCGCCGTGTCGAGCGGAAGACCGACGTGCTGTGCGCCGTAGAGCACCACGGCGAACCCACCTCGCAATGCACCGCGTGCGACGAACATCGTGATGGCGACGGCGAGGACCATCGCGCCACCGACGCCCAGGGCCACCTTGTGTCTGAGGCCGTGCTGTACGAGCACGATGGTGCCCCCGGCCGCGAAGGGCACCAGCAGATAGGCGAGCTCTCCGCCCTGGCGCATCAACATGAGCGTCGCGCCCATGCCGTAGCCAATCTCCCAGCGGCCCGCCCGGACGAAGAGGTAGAGCGCGAGGGAACCGAAGCCGAGCAGGGACGCCGTCGCGGCGAGGCCCGTGCCGATGCGGATGCCGAGGGGTGCGGGCCAGAGCAGCGCCGTGAGGCCGACCAAGAGCACGAGGAGGTTCGCCGCTGCGACGCCGAGCAGGATGAACACGGCGGTCGTGCGCTCCGAGGAGCCCATGAACGTCGACAGGGCGATCGTGGGGAGCAGGATGCCCGCCAGGGCCGCGAGCGAGAGGCGCCGCCTGAGCGGCGCGTAGCGCGGGTACCTGAGGAAGGCGAACAGTGCCGCCGTCAGCGCGACCATGCCGGCGATGGCCGCCAGGTTGCGCGAGAGGTCGCCCCATCGCCCGAGGGCGACACGCGTCGCATCGCTCACCGTGCCCTCGAGGCCCGGCACCAGGACGCGGTCGATGGCCAACGCCGCGAACGCCGCAAGCGCGGCGAGCAACCCCAGCGGGGGGATCGGGGCGAGGGGGCCGTCGAGCTCGGCTCGATCGCCGGGGCCGCGCGGAGCGGGGGAGGCAGGCGTGTCGCTCAAGGTGGTCGGCACGGTACGCGCGCCCGAGGGGCTTTTCAACGCGGCGGCGCAGGGGCCGGCGGCGGCGGGGGCGGGACTTCAATGCCGGTGCTGTAGCCGGGCGGGGCCTGGGGCACCGCGTCGGGGGCGGGCGCGGTCGCCGAGGGGCCGGCTTCCGTCGTCGGGTAGCTCGTCGCGGGCGTGGTGGGGGGTGTGGCGGGGGCGCTCGGCGGCCAGGTGAGGGGGGTGGCCGCGGCCCCACCGGAGGCCTGCCGCTTCGGGGCCGGCTGGTCGCCCAGGGTGAAGCCGAGCGAGACCGATACGATGGTGGGATGGGTGTCGCCGAACCCGCGCAGGACCTGCACCTCCGGGATGACGCCGAACGCGCGGCTCGCCTCGATGTACAGGCCCAGGCCGCCGCCGGCCAGGGGCTGCTCGGTGCCGAGGACCGTGTCGAAGGGCGACGAGGAGAGGTCCGAGACGAGGGGGAGCTGGTAGCCGACGCGGCCCGAGAGGACCACCTGCACCGCGTCGCTCAGGTTGATGCCGAGGAGGAGGGGCAGGTAGGCGTAGCCCCAGACCCACGCGTACTCGAAGGTCGGGTCGAGCGCGATGTCGAGCCCTTCGCTCTCGAGGAGCAGGAGCTTCATGTCGAAGCCCAGGGTCAAGGTCGAGTGGATGCGGAAGCCGACGTCGACCCGATCGCCAAGGCCGATGCGCATCCCGTAGTAGGGCAGGGCGAAGGGCACCGAGTCGAAGCTGCGGGTGCTGCTGGAGCTTGCTGGACGGGCCGTCGATGCCGAACCACTCGAAGCCGATGAAGCTGTGGGTCTGCCCCGCGTGCAGGGTCTGCACCGGCTGGGTGAGGGGGGCCGTCGGGCAGCCGCCGAGAAGCAGGACGACGACCACCTGGGCGGCGGTGGTGCAACGAAGGCGGCGCAACGGCATTCGCTGGTAGCGTCCGCCCCGCCCCGCGCGTCGGTCAAGGCACCCGGCTCCGGGGGCCGCGGGTTGCATCGGCCGAGGGTTCGGATGTAGGAACCGCTTTCGTCAGGCGCCACGCCGCGAGCGGCACTAGAACCGCAACGAGACTTCTTCCCGATGAACGACACTCGACACGACTGGACCGTGGCCGACGCGCGCGCGCTCCACGACCTCCCGCTCACCGACCTGGTCTTCCGTGCCCAGGCCGTCCATCGCCAGCATCACCCGCCGGACGCCGTGCAGATGTGTACCCTCCTTCGATCAAGACGGGCGGCTGCCCCGAGGACTGCGCCTACTGTCCCGCAGTCGGCACATTACGATACGCCGGTCGAGCTCCGAAAAGCTGATGCAGCTCGATGACGTTCTGCGCGAGGCGCGAGCCGCGCGCGACACCGGCTCACGCGCTTCTGCATGGGCGCGGCATGGCGCGAGGCCAAGCGACGGCCGGGCATTCGAGCGCGTGCTCGAGATGGTCCGCGGCGTCCGCGCGCTCGGGCTCGAGGCCTGCGCCACCCTCGGCATGGTCACCGCCGATCAGGCGCGCCGGCTCGCCGAGGCGGGGCTCACCGCCTACAACCACAACCTCGACACTTCGCGAGGAATTCTACGGCGCCATCATCACTACCCGGACCTATGAAGACCGGCTCGAGACCATCGCCAACGTGTCGCGGCGCGGGCATTCAGGTTTGCTGCGGCGGCATCGTCGGCATGGGCGAGGCCCGCGCCGACAGGGTGCAGCTGCTCGCACACGCTGGCCATCCTGGACCCGCAGCCGGAGAGCGTGCCGATCAACGCCCTCGTCCCGTCGAAGGAACGCCGCTCGAAACTCAGCCACAGCTCGACATCTTCGAATGGTCCGCATGATCGCCGTCGCTCGCATTCTGTTGCCGAACGCGATGGTCCGACTGAGCGCCGGGCGGCTGACGACCAGCGCCGAGGCCCAGCCGCTGGCTTCCTCGCCGGCGCCAACTCGATCTTTACGGCGACCGCCTGCTCACCACCGGCAACCCCGACACGGACGAGGACGTGGCCATGCTCGAGGCGGCGGGGATGCGTGCCCTGATCCCCGCCGATCGACACCGCGGCATCGAGGCCGGCTCGGCGGCGTTGCCCCAGGGCGACGCGGCAGAGTAAGGGATCTCACGTTGACGCGAGGTCAGCGCGTGGCGGGTCGGGTGTTCGGCACGTCGCGGTAGAAGGGCGGCTGCGCCAAGGAGACGGGCACGAGGCGGGCGTGGCGGGTCACGTCGACGCGGCCCACCTCGGCGCGTGCGCCCGTCAGATGGAACCGTAAGACGCGGTGGGTGCCGAGCACCGTGACGGCGATCCGACCGTCGACGGGGGCGCCGGCGGAGGCGGTGGTGCGCGACACCTCGAGCACGTAGCTGCCGGGTGCGGTGCGGCCGAGGCCGAGCACCTCGTGACCCACATCGTGGGCGTCGGCGCCGACGACGTTGACGCGGCCGCCCATGAAGCTCAGGCGTGTGCCCTGGGGCGTGACGAGTGTCAGGTCCACGTCCTCGGGTCCGCCCCAGGTGGCGTCGAGCAGGAGGTCGCCGTGGGGGCGTGACGGTGCCGCGTCGTGGCCCGCGGCCGCAGCGATCCGGTCCCGCGTGTGGGCGTCGCTCACGGCGTCGAGCATGCGCTGGGCCGATGGGTCGTGGCCGAGGGCGCGCTCGCACCGCACGGCGTCGGCCACCAGGTCCACGTCGTCGGGTGACGACTCGGCGAGGGCGATGCGGTGGGCGCAGGCCTTGTCGGGCTCGCCCGCGCGGTCGAAGGCGTGGGCGAGCCGCTTCTGGAGCACCGCGTTGTCGGGCGAGAGGTCGACCACGCCCGTGAGCAACCGCAGCGCCTCGTCGCGCTTGCCCTGCCGGCCGACCGCGTCGCTCAAATAGGTGAGCGCCTCCGGGTCGAGCTCGTCGCGATCGAGCCACTTCTCGGCGGCCTTCGCTGCCTCGTCGACTTCACCGGCTCGCGACAGGGCGCGCACCAGGGCGCGTTGACGGTCGCGGCTGTCGGGCTCTTCGCCGAGGGCGCGCTCGGCCCGCGACACCGCGGCCAGGTCGGAGGGCCGCGGCTCCCCGTCGGTGCGCACCTCGCCCTCCCGGTACCAGACGCGACGCATGAGGCGGCCCGAGGGACGCCCGACCGGATCGCTGATGGGCAGGCGCCGTTGTGTCTGGGTCACGACGTTCGCGTCGAAGGGGCTCACCGCCACATCGGCGCCGCCCCCAGCGCTGCCCAAGTCCTCTGCGCGAGGCCCGGCGTGCGCGGCGTGGTGCATGGGTGCGGCGCGCGCGGCGGGGGCCGCCGGGGGCATGGAGGCCTCGCTCGACGCCCGGACCCCGGCGCCGACCGCGCTCGAATCGAGGCCCTCGGACTGGCCCACCTGCGTATCCTCCTCGCCCGTCCACTGCACCGCCGGGGCGGTGCGATCGAATCCCGTAGGCGCGGAACATGGCGGGGCTCTCGAGCACGAGCAGGGACGTCTCCCGCGACAACACCCCGAAGCCCTTCGACATGGCGACGATGCGGTCGCGGTCGGCACCGGTGCCCGACAGGTCGGCCTCCTCGATGGTCTTGGTGGCCCAGAGGCGCGGCACGAAGGCGTTGCCCTGGCTCGTCGTCGCGGTGAGGGTGACCGGGTAGCGGTCCTTCCACGAATGGCCGCCCACCTTGCCCGAGAGCACGACCTGCCCGCGGATCGTGTCGCTCGCCATGCGGCCGACGACGACGACCTCTTCGCCGTCACGGATCGTGGGCAGACGTGCGGGCGCCACGTCGGTCACACCCTCGGGCATCTCGATGGTCGCGTCGTCGAGGGAGACGCCGTAGGTGGTCTCGAGGACCGACAGGGCGGCGTCGTTCTCGCGCTGCCCGGGCACGTAGGGCAGGTAGTGTCCGCCGCCCGCGCGGGCGACTGCGGCGAGGGCCTGAGCGTCCGCGTCGTCGCCGATGCCCACCGTCGTGAAGGTGAGGCGCGGGCCCTGGGCCATGTCCTCTACCTCGGCCGAGATGGCCGAGACGCGGCGGTGGCCGACCGACGAGGCGCCGTCGCCGATGTAGATCACGCGCAGGTCGCGGTCCGAGCCGCTCTGTCGCGCGATGGCGGCGGCGCGGCGGAGGGAGGCGACGACGTCGGACGAGCCGGCGGGGCGGATCCCGTGGAGCCAGGCGCGCACCGCGTCGGGGGCCCGACCGGCCGGCGGCTCGGGGGCCTCCTGCATGGCGCGGCAGTCGAGGTCGCAGGCGACCAGCACGAAGCGGTCGCGCCGGTCCATCTGGGCGACGACGGCCGTGGCGAGCTGGGAGGCGCGGTCGTACCGCTCGCCGAACATGCTTTGGCTCGAGTCGACGACGAGCACGTAGTCGCGCGCGTGGGACTCGGTCCAGGCCGGGAGGCGAGGCCGGAGGGCGAAAGCGACGTAGGGGCGGCCGTCGTCGTGCAGGGCGCGCCAGGCTGCCAGCACTTCGGGTGACACTTCGCGGCTATGGGCCGGCGTCGCGGCCGTCGCGTCGCCACGGAAGGTCCAGTAGGACAGGGCCGCCTCGCTCCGCGGCTCCCGGTAGTCGACGACCAGATCGCCCGCCGGCACGAAGTGATCCTTCGCGAAGGCGAGCACCTGCGCCCGACCGTCGCCGGACTTCGACATGACATATCCGTGAGCGCTCACGGACGCGTCGCCGTCCGGGTCCGCCACGTGCACCTTCACGTCGAAGTGACCGATCTGGAGCGAGTCGTCGGAGCGGTGGGCGAGGGGGTAGACGTAGTGGCGGTGGTCTCCCTCCGGCGTGACGGTCTGGGTGTAGGCGATGCGCACCTGGCGCGCGCCGTGGGCCGGGATCGGAAAGATGCGCAGCTCGAAGCGTCCGCCCCGCTGCCACTCGAGCAGGGCCGGGTCGCGCCAGGGGCCCTGGACCCAGATGTACTCTTGATCACGAGTACGCTCGGGGGCGGGCGTCGCGTGACGCACGACGCCGCGGAAGATCTTCGCGGCTCGCTCGCGATCGACGAAGGCGCCCTCTTGCCACGTGCCGTGCACCAGGAGGGCGAGGCTCGCGATGCGCGCGTCCGAAGGCATGGGGAAGCGGTAGACGCCCTCGAGCGTGTCGCCGCTGTCGTTCCGGAAGGTCTCCTCGACCTCGGTGCGAGCCACGTTGCCGACGATGCGCACGTCGACGCGATGATTGGCCAGGGTGAGGGAGCGGTCGTGGGCGTCCCGCTTGCCGGGCCGATGCGCGGTCAGCTCCCCGATGCCCGGCATGGGCAGGTCCTCGTCGGCGGAGGGCGGGTCGAGCTCGGACCAGGCCACGGCGTTCGCCAGATGGGTGAAGGGCCCGACCGAGGGGGGCTCGCCGTGGGACAGGACGCCCTCTTGCCCCGCCCGCACGCCTGCGACGCCGCCGCCGGCCGCCACGAGACGCGCCTCGCCTCGCACGACCTGGAGGCTCGTCAGGTCGGAGGTCGCCGCGAGCACGATCTCGGTGCCGAGCACCTCGACGCGGCCCTGCGGGGTCGCATAGACCGCGTGGGGGCCGTGGGCGAGGTGGGCGACGTCGGCGACGATCTCGCCCTGCACCAACTGGAGGCGGCGCGGCGCCGTTGCGACGAGGGTGACCTCGGTGTCGTGGGCAAGCGTGACGGTGCTGCCGTCGGTGAGCGCGATGCGCGCGCGGGTGCGGTCGTCGGTGCGCAGCGAGGTCCCGGGTGGCAGGCTCTGGCTCGGGCGCCCCGGGACGAAGGCCGTGGCGTGCGGCAAGCGGACCTCGACGCCAGAAGGGCCACCCGCGGCTGCACGGGCGAGGCGAGCGATGTGCCCGCCGAGGGCGCCGGCGCCGTCGGCGGTGGCGGACGACGGGGCGGTGCCGTGGCGGGAGTGGAGCCACAGGGCGCTACCGACCGCCAGCAGTGCGACCGCCGCTGCGGCCAGGAGGGTGGCGACACCAAGCACCGCGACGACCGGCGCGCGGCTGTGCCGCTTCGCCCGCGCGGAGGGCGCATCCGCCGGTGCGCCCTGCTCGGTGGTGGCGGCGTGTGTGTCGGCGGTGGCGGCGTGTGTGTCGGTGGTGGCGGCGTGTGTGTCGGTGGTGGCGGCGTGTGTGTCGGTGGTGGCGGCGTGTGTGTCGGTGGTGGCGGCGTGTGTGTCGGCCGCGTGGGCCGCTTCGCCGCCCTGCACCGCGTCGATCGCGGCCAGGACCCGTGCCGAGAGGTCCGGAGGCACCTCGAAGTCCGCGCCCGCTTCCGCCACGCGGTCGGCGGCCTGGCTTGCCTCGTGGCGCAGGTCGCGCAAGGCGTCGGAGGCCGCGAGCCGATCCGCGTAGCGCTGCACCACGTCGGGCTCGCCGTCGACCAGCGGGGCGAGGTCGTCCTCGAGCTCCTGTCGCGTTCGGTCACTCTCGCTCATCGCAGATCTCCATCGAGCAGGGTCCGGAGCCGCATCAGCGCGCGGCTCGTGCGTTTGCGTGCGGCAGCCTCGTCGATACCGCACACCGCGGCGATCTCCCGGTAGGCGAGCCCCCCCTCGTACCGCAGCACTACCGCCTCGCGCTCGGACGGCTTGAGCTGATCGAGCGCTTCCCGTACCCGCTGTGCGCGTCGCCGACGCTCCAGCACGTCGTCCGGAAGCGCCGCTTCCTCTCCGGCGTCGTGCACGAGCCGAAGCCGCCGGTCGCGCCGCACCCGCGTCTCGATCCGCCGGGCGCACATGCGCCGCGCGATGCTGAAGACGAAGGCCCGCACCGGCCCCTCTCCCCGCCACGACCCCATGGCGGCGTGCGCCGCGACGAGGGCTTCCTGGACCGTCTCCTCGGCCTCCCCCTGGGACCCGAGCATGGCCATGCACAGCCGCCCGAGGGCCGCGCCATGCATCGTCGCGCAAAGGGCGATGGCCTCGCGATGGGCCCCGCCCCGGACCAGCTCCGCGATCGGGTCGGCCTCGCCGCCCTCTCCCCCCGCCTCCCGCGCCTCAGCCGTCGCCGCCATCCCATTCCCCCTGTGGCCGTGAGCCGACCGTTCGTGACTGATCCCGACGTACGAGCCGGCGATTCGTTCTCCGAGAACCTCTCGGAAAGCGACGGGCATGCCGACCCCGGGGCCAAGGATCGCCGAAATTACCGGCTCGTTACGAGCTTCGGCTTCGCGGCGCAGGGTTTCGCCGACGACACCCAGGCTGCGGAGCTTCCCGGCGGGCAGCTCGATGCAGGCGAGGGTGATTTGGGCTTCGGTCAGGACGTCGTCGCCACGCAGGACGCGGTAGTCGAAGCGCATGCTCGCCCGTCCAAGCTTGCCGAGGGCGCACTCGACCTCGAGGACCTCGTCGAAGCGCGCGGGCATTCGGTAGCGGAGGTGGGCCTCGACGACGGGCAAGGCGAGCTTCCGATTGTACTCGAGGCTCCGGTAGTCGAGGCCGTGGACCCGGAGCCACTCGATGCGTGCCTGCTCCAGCCAGCGCAGGTACACAGAGTGGTGCACCACCCCGCCCTGGTCGGTGTCTCCGTAGCCGACGCGGACGGAGTAGCGGACGGGATCTTCACGCATGGCAAACCGCCTTCGAGGGCGTGTCGGCGCTGGCCGAGCGGGGAGCCGCCGTCACTCGGCCGCGGTCGCGGCGAGCTTCTGCTGGACCTTCTCGTAGACGCTCTCGAGGTTCGTCAGGTCCATGAGCTCGTCTTCCGGGATGCTCAGCTTGAAGGTCCGCTCGACCTCCGCGACGATCTCGATGGCCATCATGCTGTCGATGCCCAGGTCCTTGAAGGGCTTCTCGTCAGGGATGTCGTCGATCTCGCTCACCTCGGCGATGATCGCGCGCAACCTGTCCTTGAGCTCCTGATCCGACATGGACTTCCTCTCTTTTTTGAAAGCCGTCCCCCGTGCGTGCACGAGACGACGACGCTGGTCGTGACCTCTGCTACCCGGCTGCTACCAGCGCGTCGGCCGCACCCTGTCGCGCCCTCGCGCGCAGACGTGCGGCCCCGTTCACCAGCTCCGCGCGGCTCACCCCCAAGTACTTCAAGGTCGGGAAGTAGACCTTCTTGAGGAAGATGTCGCGATCCACATTGCCTTCCCCTCGCATCACCTCGATGCGTGCGTCGTAGTCCGGCACGATGCCCGACGCCCGGCATCTCGAAGTTGCGCGCCACGAAGGCGATGTCCTCGACCGTGCCGTCCCGATCCTCCTCGAGGTACACCCTGACCACGTCTTCGTAGAAGCGCGCGTGCGCGCATTCGTCACGCGCGTTGAGGCGGTAGACCGCTGCCAGCGCCTCGTCCCCGTGCTTCTTCGCCAGCGCCTCGTGCCGGAGGTAGATGACGAAGGTGGCCATCTCCTGGAACACACCATAGATGGTCATCCGGCGGGCCGTGT
>CAWHLB010000030.1:0-13873 GCA_963830115.1 uncultured delta proteobacterium | reverse complement strand
CACGGTTGGGCGCCTGGACCTCAGCTCTGCTGGCCGCCTCGGCGGTGATCGCGCCGTAGAGCTCCGGAGCGTTCGCCCCCTTCGGGGGGAGGATCTTCACCGACTCGATGCGATGCTGGAGCTGCACCGGCTCTGCCTTGGCAAGGACCGGCGTCAGGTCACCGAAGAGCGCCAGCCCAGCCATCTCGGTGCCGTGCCACTGTGGTCATGCGATCCCCAGGACGGATCGACAGCGGTGCAGTCCTGCGGGCGACGGCGGCTTCGAGAAGCGGATGGCCCCGCGTGACGCCGGTGTCGAGGAGGCACGCCGCGGGAGCATCACCGCCTGGGCCCGTCATGCGATCGAGCAGCTCGCTCACCCAGTCGGCTTGCTCTCCCGGACCCATGTCGTGGAACGTCGCTGCGGTTTCCTTCGCCCGCTGGACCTCCGCGACGTCGTTCAAGACGTCGATGGAGCTGGCAAGCTGGCTCGGCGTGGCCTTGACCAGGATGACG
Source organism: uncultured delta proteobacterium (assembly GCA_963830115.1). Lineage (GTDB taxonomy): Bacteria > Myxococcota_A > Polyangia > Polyangiales > CAWHLB01 > CAWHLB01. The sequence goes on along the minus strand of CAWHLB010000030.1, from coordinate 13,378 downwards.
ATGCGCTCGTCGAACTGCAGGCGACGCTCGCCAACGTCGAGGCCCTGAATGTCGGCGAACTCGAGCAGTCGCGCGAGCTCGTTGCGGTCGTGGCGGCGAAGCCACACTTCCCACCAGATTGACTCCTCCTGTCGCGGATAGGCGTCCGGTCGGTCCGTCCACAGGCCGCGTAACGTGGCCAACCGGAGTGTCGCCACCGGATCGAGCATCGGCTCGTATCGCCGTGGGCATGCGGGCATGGCGACGGCGGCGGGAGAGTTGCATGGTACACCACAAAATTGGCGTGTGGGAATTGCGGAGGCTGCCGGGGCGTGGGGGCTCGCCGAGCGGCAGCCGTCCGCAGGGACCGAGGTTTGTCCGTCCTGGGACGCGGCGCGCGTCGTCCGTCGTCCCCGCCGTGCGGACGCCCTCGGGTGAGGCGGTGCTCACGATGACCTCTAGAAGGGGCGTTCACGACGCCGTGGCGCGCGCAGCGGTCCTGGTCCGGATGTGCCGCGCTGGCCGTTGAAGAGCGCCGCTACGCAGGCTCGGGCGCGAGCGACTTGCGGAAGTGCACACAGCGGTCGACGACCTCGTAGCCGAGAGCCAGGTGCGCTCGCTGAGAGCCTTCGTGGTCGAGCCACGTGTCCGAGCCGATCTCGAGCGCGCCCGCTCCCGCGCCCAGGCTTCCGCCCGATCCATGAGGGCGCGCCCGACCCCCTGGCCGCGGCCCTCCGGGACCACGTACCAGCCTTCGATGAAACCCACGGGCCGCCGCGGGTCGCAACCGTCGGCGTGAGAGCGGAGACCGACCTCGATGAAGCCGAGGAGACGGGTGTCGTCGACGGCGACGAATAGAACCAAGGGCATCGGCTTCTGGGCGCGGCCTTCGACGATGGCGGACGCGAGGTCGCGATCCTCGAGCCCCGCATCGGGCCATAGGTCGAGCCGCTGTGCACACAGGCATTCCAGGTCGGCCGAAACGGCAGGTCGCACGTGCATGTCCGTACGATGCCACGAGCCACCGCCCGCGGGCATGGATTCGCGCGACGCCTCGCGAGCCGCCCCCCGGCCCCGTGCGCGTGTCAGGCGCCCGCCGCCTCCGGACGCGTCCAACGCTCGACGAGGTCGCCGGCCGCACCGATCGCCGGCACCGCGAACGCACGTGCGCCCGGTTGGTCTGCGACACGATGCGGCGACGGTCCGGAGGGCGCGAACGTGTGATAGGCGTCATCCCATGTCGCTTGGTTGGCGCCGGAGTGGGCGCGCCGGGGCCACGGCGACCGACGGCCCGCCGCTTGCTGCAGAGTTGCCAGAGGCGTCGCGTCGTGATGGTATGTACCGATGCTTTCACGAACCAATGGGTTGGTGGGCGCGGCCGTCGTGTTGCTCGCGCTCGCCGGGTGCGGTGGCTCGAAGGCCACGACGTCCGATGCGGGTACCGATAGCGGCATGTCGGTCATGGACAGTGGCTCGGGCGGCATGGACGGCTCGGTGACGCCGGACAGCGGCACGGACGCCTCCGTCGAGATGGACGCGGGCATGACCGACAGCGGCACGGGCGATGCCGGCCCGTCCGATGGCGGTGTGTCCGACGGCAGCACGGTCGACGACGCCGGGGGGCCGAACGGTGTGACCTGTCTGGGCGCCGCCGACGGAGGCTGCGACCCGGGGCAGGTGTGCTGCTCCACGGGCTCCGGCGACACCTGCCAGGCGGCCAGCGCGTCGTGCACCGGGGTGGCGCTCGCCTGCGACGGCACGGAGGACTGCACGAGCGGGACGTGCTGCGGCACGAGCAGCGGTACGGCGTGCGCGGCCTCGTGCACCGGCTATCACATCTGTCACGTGGACGCCGAGTGCGGCACCGGTGAGACGTGCTGCCCGGTCGGCGGCGCAATACCCTTGGGCAGCCTCGACCACTGCGTCACCTTGCCCGACGGCGGCAGCTGCCCCTGCCTCCCTGACCCTGTCGCTCGTCGCTCGGTAGCGCGCCGGGGCCTTCGCTCCGGCGCCGCTTCGGACCACGCAGAGGGTCCCGCGTGAGCGGGCCCAGCCCCGTTCGGGGACTTCCCGCAGCAGGCCGCCGACCGCTACGATGGGCGCGCCCGTGGGAGAGGATCGGGGCATACGGACGGCGAGGGCGAGCCTCGACCGATTCAGCGTCGTGATCGATGGTCTCGACGATGGCGTCGATCCGTCTTCGAGCGCAGTGGTCGCCGCGGTGGCGAGCGCCCTGCAAGTCGACGTCTCGACCGCCGCAGCCTTCCTCGACCATTGCCCGGTGACCGTGCGCAAGGGCGCCGCCGTCGAGGAAGCGGAGCCCATCTTCCTTGCGCTTCGGGCGGCAGGCGTGCGCGTGGTCCTCGCGCGATCGACCCGCGAGCCCCCGCCCGCCGAGCCGGCATCGCCTCCGCCCACCGCATCCGCCGCGACGCCGTCCCCCGCGCCGCTCTCGCCTCCGGCCGCCGCGCCCCCCGCGGCTCGCCACCGGGCTGGGCCGATCTGCCGACCCTGTCCGATCCCCCGCCCCCGACTGACGGCGCCAGCGTCGCCACCGCAGCCGAGGACGACGCCGAGGACGAAACGAGCTTCTGGCAATCGGTCCCGGCAAGCTTCCTGGTCCCTCTCCGAGGCGGGGGCCTCAAGTGGCTCATCGCGTGCACGGCCTACGGCGCGTTCTACGGCGTCGTCCTCTTCGGCGTGATGGTGCTCTCGAGTGCCGGACGAGGGCACGGCCTCCGCATCTACGGCGCGCTCCTCGCGCTGTTCTTCGGCGCGATGCTCCTGGGCCTCGTCTACGGCTACTTCCGTGCGTGCCTCTGGGGCGTGCTCTCGAAGGACCACGAAGCCGAGCCCATGCGTAGCTCGAGCCCTCGGTCATCACCGGGTGGTTTCGCGACGGCCTGATGCTCATGCTCTTCCAGTGTCTGCTGCAGGGCGTGTTCGTGCTGTGGCTCGTCTCGAGCATGCGCCAGGGGCTGACCCTCGCCGTCCTGCTCCAGAGCCCCGTCGCGTGGGTCCTCCTCTTCGTGTTCTCGCTCTACTGGCCCCTGGGGCTCGGTCTCATGGCGGTGAACAGCTCGCGAGGGGCCTTCTGGAGCTTCGGCCAGGGGTTCCGGATCATGATTCACGCGCTGCCCGAGTTCTTCGTGACCACGGTGCTGGTGAGCCTCGTCTACCTCGTCCCGTGGATCCTCTTCATGTTCACGGTCGTCGCCACGGCAGGTCTCGCTCTGCTCGCCACGCCGCTCCTCGTCGGCCTTCCGCTCGCGTACTCACACGGCGTCGCGGGCGCCCTGCTAGCCCACCTGTTCCGCACACACCCGGACCTGCTCGAGTAGGCGCGGGACGCCGAGCCCCGCAGGATGTGCAGGTCGGTTGGAGGGGAGGGGCGCGACGCGGGATGTCCGACCTCGCGCAGGTGGGGTTCCCGCACCCGAGAGCCGCGGCATTAGTCCATTGTTAATCGGGTCACCGGGCTGTCGTACGTAACGCGGTCTCGGTCGGTCGGGCGAGGGCCTGCGTCACGTGCGCGTCGGGCATTGATGCCGGTACGCACCTTGCAGCCCATGCACCCCATGAACAGCCGCAGCACACGACGGCTCGCGACGTCCATCGTGGGGGCCGGACTCGTGCTCCTTGGGGGCTATTCGTGCGTCGAATCCGTCGGTGGCCGTGGGCCGCAGGCCAGCGCGGGCGCCCTCGGCGACGCAGCCCTCTCGGTCGGTGATCGCGTCGAGACGACCGCGGACTTCGCTCTGCACGAGGCGCCCTCTCCCAGTCGGCCAGCCTCGGCACCGAACCGACGGGCGCGCTCGGCACGATCATCGGCGGACCGACGGTCGGCCCGAGGGGCGCGTGGACCTGGTGGAAGGTGCGGTACGACGACGACCGCGAGGGCTGGACCGCACAACCGTACCTCGCCCCCTCCGACGTATCCGCCCCGACGTTCACGAGGGGTGACCGCGTCCAGGCGACGGGCCGCGTGAACGTGCGCGAGGAGGACAGGGGTAGCTCCCGCCTCGTCGCCTACGAGGCCGCGGGCTCGGCCGGCGTCGTCGGCGGCGGTCCAACGCCGCGAAGAGGCGCAGACGGCATCGTGCGGCGCTGGTGGGAGGTGCGTTGGAGCGACGGCGTCTCTGGATGGAGCGTGGAGACCCACATCGACCTCGACCTCACGACCAGAGTGGGAGACATCCCCATCGGGATGCTCACCGCGCCCTTTGCTGCAGAGAGGAACGTGGGCAATCTCGACACCGACCCGGATGCGCTCCCGAGCGACTTCTTCGGCGTGCACGAGATGCTGAACCCCTCCGACCCCGCGTACGACATGCTCCTGTCGCGCATCCGCGAGCTCAACCTCGGGGTGGTCCGCTACTCCATCGGCTGGGACCAAATCATGGACCAGACCACGGAGGAGACCAGCAACTGCCGCAACAACCTCCTCGACCCAAATGCGGTCCGCCACGCAGAGCAGGTCCTCGATGATCTCCCCGCGCGTGTCGAGCCGCACATCATGCTGACCCAGGTCCCGACGGCGTGCCGGACCCTGTACATGAACGACCGCGCCGCGTTCCGGAGGATGTGGCGAGACTACGTCCATCAAACGGTCTCGACCTTCGAGGATCGCGTCCACGTATGGGAAATCTGGAACGAGCCAAACGGCAACGGCTTTGCTCTCACCACGCCCAGCGGGCACATGTGGAGTCCGGCCCAGTTTCTGAACGACATCGTCCTACCGGCCGCCCAGGAGATCCGCGCGCTCGACTCGTCGGCCACCATCGTGCTCACCAGCATGGCGTCGAATGGCGTCGTGGGAGACGCCTGCGACGGGGTCGACCCGGACGGTAATCCCACCTACAGAGGAGGCCCCTGTCCGCCGGCAAGCATCATCGGCCACAAGGGCGAGCCGGGCTCCCCTCGGTACATGTACCCGGACTTTCTCCCGCGTCTCCTCAGGTACATGAACGCCCACCCCGAGGAGCACCCGTACTCGCTCTTCGACGTGATCGCCGTGCACCCGTACTACTGGGCGGTCTACGATCAGAGCCAAGGCCCGACCGCGACCACCGACCAGCTGCACTACGTGCCCCCGTCGACCATGACGTACGGCGACGGCGGCACCGTGCCGGCCATCGCATCGCTCGTGCCGGAGGGCCGACAGACGGTCCCGATCTGGTCGACGGGAGCTCAACGAGAAGTTGCGCCTCAACATCGGCAACAGCGAGGACGGTCAGGCCTACCGCCTGCGCAAGATCCTCGACCAGACGCTCGTCGACTACAGACGGTCCACGTTCCCGCTCGGGCTCTTCGAGTGGTTTTCTCTGCGCAATCGTCCGTGTGCGACCCTCGGCGCGGATTGCAGGAGCGAGGAGCCCGTCTCGCAGGTGGAGAGCACGCCGCCTCCCAGTCCCGGCCGGGCGTGCCCGATGGCCGGTCCGGAGTGCTGGACCGAGACCACGACGACGAATCGAAACGGGCGCACGGTCGACCAGTACGTGCACCGCAAGTGGAGCGGTCTCATCGGGTACGGCACGCAAGCCGACGTCGGCTCACACGTGCCTCGCAAGGTTTTCTACGTCCTCAAGGACTTCATCGCCTCGCACACGAGGCTCGATTTTCTCGTCGACGACTTCATGTCGAAGCGCCTCTACCACAACGGATACGACCACAGCTTTTGGAATGCGGGCTGCACCTCCCTTGCAACCTGTGACTCGCTGTTCGTGAACCGAAGCGATCCTCCGGAGAGCCTCCGCATGCACGCTCCGGCCCGTAGTCACGGGCCCTGGCAGAGGGTTGCTCTCACATCGCAGCACCACATCGACATTCGTTCCAGGTCGCGCGTCGTCCTCGACTACGATTTCTCGTACCCGTCCGGTCGTGACGTGAGTTGCACGTCCGCCGATCGCTCCTGAGGGACCGCTCTCTTCAGGCGGGGGAGGCCGCCGCCCAGGCGGCGGGCGTGAGCATCGCGGGGGGCTCGTTGTCGACGCGGGTGATCACATCGCGCAGATATGCGAAGGGGTCGACGCCGGCGGCCTCGCAGGTGGACACGAGCGAGTAGAGGATGGCCAAGACGCGGCCGCCGTCCTTGCTGCCGGCGCCGTAGAAGTTCTTGCGGCCGAGGGCGACGACGCGGAGCGCGCGCTCGGAGGCGTTGTTGTCGAGGGGCACGTTCGGGTCGTAGAGGAAGCGGATGAGTGCGGGCTTCCATCGACTGAGTGCATGCCGAATGGCTTTGCCGAGCGGCGATTTCGGCGGCACGACCGCGAGCCGTTCGCGCATCCACTTCTTCAGTCGACCCATCACGGGACCGGCGCGCTGCTGGCGCATGCGCAGGTGCTCTTCGGTGCCGACGATACCCATGGCCTGGGCCTGGTGCTCGACGTCATACAGCTCGCCGATGAGCACCATGGCGTGCTCGGCCTCGGCCGCGGTGGGGATGGCCTCGTGAAACTTGCGGCGAATGTGCGCCATGCAGCCGGCGGCCTGTCGCGCCGCCTCGGCGATCAGGGGCTTGTAGCCGGAAAAACCATCCGTGAGGAGCGTGCCCTTGGTGCCGCCCAGCATCTCGATCGCGTTCACCGAGCCGCGGCCCTCGGCGAAGCGGTAGACGATGTTCCCGTCGCCGAGGAACACCCAGATGAACGCCTGCTTGTCGTGGCTAACAAGCTTCAGCGGTGTCTCGTCGGCGAGCACGATGTCGGCCTCGCGCACCAGGCGGATGAGCTCGTCGTAGATGGGCTCGAGCTTGAAGGCGACGCGGTGCAGCAGCTCGTTCATCGTGGAGCGCGAGACCGGGATGCCGTAGCCGCGCAGCAGCTTCTCGACCCGGTAGATGGGCATGCTGAGTAGACACTTGTGTACGATCAGCCATGCCGCGAGACCTGGCCCGTACTTGCTGCCAGCCGTGGCCCGCTCGGGACCCCGGCCACTGACGATGGTCTTGCCGCAGGTGCACGCCATCGTATGCACCACGTGCCGGCTCCGCCGAAAGTAGCCCGGCACGTAGTCGAACAGCTCGGTGGACTTGCCGTCGCCCACGGGCCGGAAGTCGGCGTGCTCGCCGCAGTGGCCGCACTGCTGCTGGTCGGACGCGACGGGGTGCTCCTGCTCCCCCTCGTCCACGGCGGTCAGCGCCATCGCCTCCCGGTTCGCCTTGCGCTTTTTGAGTGCAGTCTCGGTGGTGGCCTCGGGCTTCGCGACCGGCGGCAGCTTGTTGGGCCGTGCCTTGCGCTCACTTTTCTTTCCGTGGAGCTGGCGCAGGGCGGCGTCGAGCTTCTGGCTCATCGACGCGAGGTCCTCGCGCAGCTTGTCGATCGTCGACGTCTGTGATGCGAGGGTGGCATTCATCCCCGCGATCGTCTTCGACTGCGCGTCGATGATCTGCAGCAGTTGTCGACGCTCGTCGTCGCTCACATCGAGGTTGGATCACATCGCCGCGCGCCTGTCGATCCCTTGCGGACTCCACGCCGCAGAACGTGGCACCCGCGACAGGTCGATACCGTCGAGAAGCATCGCGAGCTGGGCGCCATCGATCACCACGCGCAGCTCGCCACCGACTGCCTTGGGCTGCCACATCCGGCCGCGTTCGAGCCTCTTGTAGACGATCACGAAGCCGCCCCGTTCCCACCACAGTACCTTGCAGCGGTCCCGCCTTTTACCGAGGAAAATATACAGATTCCCGCTGAACGGGTCGTCCCCGAACTGCTCCTTCACGAGCGCCGCCAGCCCGTCGTGACTCTTGCCCATGTGCACCGGCTCGACCGCCACCCACACCCGCACCGAGCGGGGCAGGCTCAACATCTGGACAGCTCTACCATCAGCGCGGCCACCCAGCGCGGATCGGCGCTCGATGCAATTTCGAGACGGGTCCCGGCACGCTCGATCGCCGCCGCCGGGGCAGCCTGCGCGGCCACCGCGATTGCCGGCTCGGCGACCTGCACCGCCACAAACGATGTGCCCGCCTGCTCCAACTCGCCCGACCGCCCCAGTTCCCACGCCCACCACGACAGCGTCGAGGGACTCACCCCCAGCCGCGCGGCGAAGCGCTTGCAGCTCTGCCCGCTCGCTCGCCACCGGCCCACCGCCACGACCCACTCCCCACGACTCCTGCGCTTCTTGCCCACTCGGCACCTCCGTCCGCTCGCCGTGCCCGCGGAGATGGAATGGCGCAAGTCACGTCACGACCGGACGGGTACGCGAAGACTGGGCGTTACAAGAAAAAGCCCCGGGCGTTGCCGACCGGGGCTCTTGTAAACTGGCGCCCCCACGCTGTTTGGCGTGGGGGCAAAAATGGCTCCGGGAGCAGGACTCGAACCTGCGACCAATCGGTTAACAGCCGACCGCTCTACCAACTGAGCTATCCCGGAATGGGAGGCGGGGAGGTTAGCCGGCAGGGGGCGCTTGTCAAGGGTGGGGCGGGGCCACACGGGGCCACACGCGTGGGCATGCGAGCAGCGGGTCGCGCGACGCCTCGGGGCGGTCCCACGCGGAAACGCGGGCCCCATGCAGCACCGGCGCTCCGTGACTATGTCCGGAGCATGCCGAGGAACACGGCGTGGCATCAGGCCCACCCGATGACGCTCGAGGCGACAGTCGAGGAGCGGCTCACGTGGTATGTGGCCCACGCGCATCACTGCGCCTGCAGGCCGATGCCCCGGGACATCGAGGACCTCGCGCGGGAGCGGAAGCTTCTGCCCCGGCGGCGTCACTCGGGCGTGCGACGTCCCGCCTGCTGATGGCGCCCCGCGAACCCGCGGTCCACGTCGCCCGCCCTCGGTCGTCACGGCAACGCCGCGGCCATCGCCGATGCGGTCGAGTAGCCCGACGTCGATGAGACGCCGCCGCCGCTCGCCGAGCCCGCGAGCTCTTCCCACGCGCTTCCGTTCCAGTGCTCGACGTAGACGTCGGAGCCGCCGCCGCCGCTGTGGTAGCGGATCCAGGCGACGAGCAGGCCGTCGGCGGTCGCTGCAATCGCCGTCGGGCCGTCACCGCTTCCGACGCTCGGCAGGTCGCTCCAGCTGGTCCCGTCCCACCGCGCCACTTCAATCGGTCCGGTCCCGCCGATGTCGTAGCTCGTCACCACGGGCGCACCGCTCGCATCCACGGTCACGCCAATGCCCGCGCCCGCCGTGCACGAGCTGGTCGTCGTCGCCGAGCCGAGCAGGCCCCACGCGCTTCCGTCCCATTGGCTCGCCTGGAAACCGCTGGTCCCGCTCTGCATCCACGCCACGACCGGATCGCCCGAGCCGTCGACGGCGAGCGCCGGGTCGGACACGCCCATGGTGACACCCGCCGCGCCCAAGCCGGTCGCCGAGCCGCCGAGCTCTTCCCACGCCGCGCCGTTCCACCGCCGCAGGTAATCGTGCACGTGGAGCCGCTCTCCTGGTTCCACGCGACGATGGCTCGCCCCGTATCGTCGACGACAATCTCGGGCGCCGATGCGCTGGCGCTGCCTCCGTTCTGATCGACGCCGCCGGTCGACGCGGAGCCGGCGAGCTCTTCCCACGCCGTGCCGTTCCAGCGTTTCACGTAGATGTGCGACGGGGAGATGCCCTGCCAGGCGACGTAGATCTGCCCCGACGCGTCGACCGCGATCGCGACGTCGATGGCCTGGATGCCGGCGCTCACGCCACTGCCCGACGCGGAGCCGCCATCGCTTCCCACGTGCTGCCGTTCCAGCGCCGGACGTACACTTCGAGGTCGCTCGACGCGACGCGCTCGACCCACGCGACGACGGGGCTGCCGTCCGGCCCGAGCGCGACCGCCGGCGCCTCGGACTGGCCGACGGAGCTCGCACCGATCGGGGTGTTGCTCACACCGCCGCCGCTCGCCGAGCCGTCGAGCTCCTCCCACGCCGTGCCGTTCCAACGCCGCAGGTAGATCTCCTGGTCGCCGCCCGCGCCGTCCTGCCACGCGACGACGGGCATCGCCACGACGCCGCCGGCGTCCATCCCGCCGCCGTCCACCCCGCTGTCCACGACCGCGCCGCCGTCCATCCCGCCGCCGTCCACCCCGCTGTCCATGACCGCGCCGCCGTCGAATCCGCCGTCCACCATCACGACCCCCGCGTCGACGGGACCGGCGTCCTCGAGGCCGCGTCCCCCTGCACGTTCGCGTCGTCGACCGATGCGTCGTGGCACTGGATGACGATCTTCTTACGGTGCACCCCGAGAGCGCCAGCGCACCCGCCATCACGACCGGGACCGCACGGCCCCCCATCCCGTCGACGTCATCTTCGCCTCCCTCCGACGGCCCCGCCCTCGACCGCGTCTCCGTCATTGTACGCGTTCGGCGCGGGCGCGATGCACGTTGCGACGCCCGGCGCCGGGCGCCCGATCGCGGAACAACGCATGTCACGGGAACCCTCGGCGTTGCCACTTGTCTAGGTAACGGACACGAGCGCGGCACCGGGTGACCGGTGGGGGCGCGGCCTCGGAGGGAGCTCATGGGCGATGGCAACGGCGCGCCGCGTGGTGGCGCACGAAGGACGACGTGCGTCCTCACGACGCTGACGGTGCTGGCGGTCTCGTGCGGCGAGCAGACCGCCCACGCGCCGCCGAGGCCTCACGCGCAGGCGTCGAGCGCAGGCGGCGCCCTCGGTCCTCTGGTGGCCGCCGCACCGCCCCGCGACGTTCCCGGCGCGGCGCCACACGTGCCGACCGCGACCGTCCCAACCGACATGGAGCCCCTCGGCGTGCGCTATGCGCCGCGTGCGCTGCCCATCCCCCACGTCACCGCCGGCCGCACCGCAAGCTTCACCTTCGACGGCGACAAGCCGGGCTGGTTCGCGCGGCTCCCCGACGGGGCGCAGCGCCTGTTGACGCCGCCTACGGCGGGCCGCGTCTATGTCGGCGGCGGCTTCTCGTCGACGAGCGTCTACGCCCTCGACGCCAAGAGCGGGCGGATCGACTGGGCGACCGGCGCCCCGGACGGCGGACCGACCGCCGCCCTCGTGGACGAAGGTAAGATGCTCTAGGACACCGAGAGCTGCACGCTCTTCGTCGTGGACGGCGATACCGGCAAGCTGAAGTGGAAGCGCTTCCTCGGTCACCCGCTCATGAGTCAGCCCGCGGTCTCGGGCGGCAAGGTGTTCAGCGGGCACGTCGGCGGGCCGAGCGGCTGGGGAATGTCCGCCATGAGCCTGTCGAACGGTGCGTTCTGTGGACCGGCCCATCTACGCGGACGTGATGAACGCGCCGGTGCTCGACGACGCCTACGTCTACTTCACGACCCTCGACGGGGTGCTGTGGAAGATGGCCCAGGCGAGCGGCCGCGTGCTCTGGAAGAAGCGCATCGACGCGACGAGCGCGCCCTGCTTCGCGGGGGCACGCTGCACGTCGGACGCCGCGTGCGGGCCGACCGATCGACGGGGCAGCACACCGCGGAGGAGCAGACTGTCGCGGTCGCGGCGGCAACCGGCGCGATCGACGAGACCTTCGACGCGACGGGTGCGCCGTTCGCACCGAGTCGCCCGCAAGGCGGCACCCGGCAGGCCTCGGGCTTCGAGGGGTCGCGACCCGCGGTCATCGACGGCCGCATGTACCAGGCCATCGGCGACGATGCAGATCCGCGACCCGAACACCGGCAAGATCCTGTGGCGGCGCCGCTACACCGCGCGCGCCAAGAGCCGCCCCGCGAGCCCGCCAGCGGTCGCCGGATCGCCAGCTCGTCGTGGGCACGACCGACGGCGTGCTCTACGGGCTCGACGTGGACCGGGGATGACGGCGTGGGCCTACGACGTGGGCGAGCCCATCGCCTCGCAGCCCATCGCGGCCAAGGGCTGGGTCTACGCTTCGACGACGCGCGGCGGCGTGGTCGGGCTGAAGGTCGCGGACGCGGGGATGGGCGGGTGGCACATGTGGGGCGGCAACGCCAAGCACGCGGGCCTGACGCCGGAAGCCAATCTGTCGGCCGCCCACGTCGGCGCGCATGCGACGAACCACGGCGACCACGGCCCGACCGAGGGCGTGCTGAAGCTGGCGTCGCCGCCGCATCCGGGCGAGCTCGCGGGCTTCCCCCTCGGGCGCCACCTCGGTCCACGCGCGCGTGTCGGGCTTCGTCGCGAACGTCGCGGTGACCCAGACGTTCCGGAACCCCTACGACCGTCCCGTCGAAGCGGTCTACCTCTTCCCCTTGCCCGAGGACGCGGCCGTCCACCGCATGGAGCTCGTCGCCGGCTCGCGCGTCGTGCACGGCACCATCCACGAGCGCACCGAGGCACAGGCGCATCTTAGAGCAGGCCCGACGCCGCGGCGTGCTCCCCCCGTCGCTCGAGCAGGAGCGGCCGAACCTCTTCCGGCCGTCGATCGCCAACGTGCACCCCGGCGACACGGTGCGCGTGGTGCTGCATTACGTGCAGACCCTTCCCTACGAGGCCGGACGCTACCGCTTCGTCTTCCCGATGGTGGCGGGCCCGCGCTACGTGCCGGCGTCCTCGAACGACGCACACCACGAACATGGCACCGCCCACGCCGCGGGCGACATCCATCAGGTCGCCCTCGCCCCCGGCGCCCATCGCCCCGACCGGGTCGACCTGTCCCTCGACGTCGACGAGGGCGCCCTTCTCGGTGACGTGACCTCGCCTACACACGCGATCCACGTGGACCGCCGCGGCGCCGGCCCGGCGCCCACTCGCCTTCGCGAGCGCGGACGGCGTGGCGCCCGACCGCAATCTCATCGTTGGCTTCGCGGGTCGGGCGCGGCGCCCACGGTCGCCGCCCTCACCTCCCCGCCCGCGGCACACGACCGCGGCTTCTTCCGTTCGCTGCTCGTGCACCCGCGCCTGCACGTGCCCGACGCCCAGGTCACCCCGCGCGAGCTCGTCTTCGTCATCGACACCTCGAGCTCCATGCGCGGGGCGCCAATCCGACTCGCCAAGGCCGCCGTGCGGCGCGCCCTCGACGGCCTGCGCCCGAGCGACGCGTTCCGCATCGTGCGCTTCTCGGACGCGGCGGGCTCCTTCGGCGCAGCGCCCCTGCCCGCTACCGGCGACAACGTCACGCGCGCCAAGCGCTGGGTCGACGAACTGACGGCCCTCGGCGCCACCGGGATCGAGGTTGGCCTGCGCGTCGCCCTCAATCCAGCGACCGACCCGCAGCACATGCGCATCGTGCTCTTGCTCGCCGACGGCTACATCGGCAACAAGACCTTTATCTTCCGCGACGTCCACGCGCACCTCGGGCAGTCGCGTCTGTTCGCCTTCGGCGTCGGCTCGGCCGTCAACCGCTACCTGCTCAGCCGCCTCGCCCAGGTGGGCCGCGGCGACATGCAGGTGGTGACCCTCGACGAGTCACCAGCACGCGCGCGGCGGACGCCTTCGAGGCGCGCATCGACCGGCCCTACCTCACCGACATCTCCATCGACTGGGGCGGCCTCGGCGTCTCGGAGGTCTACC
>CAWHLB010000029.1:0-16379 GCA_963830115.1 uncultured delta proteobacterium | reverse complement strand
CTCGACCGCCAACCCGGTCGCACTCGCGCGCAGAGCGGCCTCCGCCGCGTTCGAGTAATGTGTCGCCGCCTCGGGATGCCGACCGTAGCGGGCTTCGAGCAGCGCCAGCGCCAGGCTGGCCTGGGCGTGCTCCAAGTCGCAGTCCCACTCCGTAGCGCGCTGGGCCACCGACGTGTATTCGGTCCACGCCTCGCGCTCCATCCCCGTGGCCAGTTGGTAGCCGGCGAGCACGAGATGCTGCACTAGCGCCTCGCGCTGTGCGCCCGACTCGTAGGCGATGCGGCACGCCTCGCCCTGGTAGGACACGGCTTGCGCGCCGTTGCCCTGCTTCAGCTGCACCGCGGCCGCGATCATGTACTGCTGCATCCGAACGCCCTGCTCGGCCGCGAGCGCAGGGCTCACACCGGCCGCAGCCAGCTCGATATCGATCGCTTGGCGGTCCTCTTCCGAGGCTTCCGACGGCTCGTGCGGGCGCGACGGCGGCAGCACGCCACGCGGCCACGCAGCGCCCGCCCTGGCGGGGCCTGGCATGCTCGGATCCACCGAGCGCATCATCGCGTCCAGATCCTCTGCGAACGCGCCCTCATCGCGAACACAGTCGCTCCAGACCGCTCGGGAACCGAGCTCCTCACGGAGGCGCGGTAGCGCTGCCTCCTGCATGTCCACCACCACCCACCGGACGCTCGAGAGCTCCGGGCGGCGGACGAGCTCGATCACCTCGTCCTCGAAGCGGGCCGCGTCCTCGATTCGCGCTGGCGCGAGGACCACGACCAGTCCGGAGAGCGGCGGTCGCACGCTTCGCGCGACCAGATTCAGCCATCCCCCGAACGCCGACAACGCATCTGCGGAGGCAGGCTGCTGCCCGCTCAGCGAGCCGAGCTCGATGCCCTCCTCCGCGAGAACGCGGACGCGTCCCTCCCATTGTTCGACCAGCCGCTGCGAACGCACTCGCCATCCCGCATCCGCATGGGTCCACGCGTCCTCCAAGAGGAGGACCGGGCTCCGATTGTCGCGGTGGAACTCGATGACGCCGGAGAGAACCTTCAGGGCTGCGTCCCGAAGATCGGCGGAGCAGGTCACGTGGAGCAGCGCGAGCTCGTTGGCTCGCGCGAACCACGCTCCGTCCTCCTCCAGGCGGCGAAGCGGCTCAGCGAAGGAACGCATCAGTTGATCTTCACCAAGAGGCCAGTGATCTCGTTCATCGTCTGCGCCGACGAGCTGACCTTCGGCCCCGAGGTCTTCACGCCGTCCGGTCCGAGCTCCACCGATGACGCGCCCGCCGACAGTGTGATTCTTGGACGTCGTCATCTCGATCTTGCAGCTGCCGACCTCGAGCTCGATCTTGGTCGACCCGGAGAGCTTGATCTTCCCGTCGTCCAACATCCGCAGGTCCGAGCTGCCCGTCTTCGCGTGCACCTCCTTCCCGGACTCCAGGTAGGTCTTCTTGCTTCCTTGGGTGAGCTTCTCCGTCCCGCCCTGCACCAGCGTGTAGTGCGCACCGTCGACCGTGACGTTGTACTGCCCCGTCACGTGCTCGTTGCGGTTGGCACCGTCCACGACTTTGAGGTTGTCGTGACCCGCGACGCGAACCTCCCGCCCAGCAGCGATTCTCTTCCTCGTCGGTGCCCGCGACCGTCAGCTTCCGCTTCCCGGCGATTGTCAGCGTCTCGTCGACGTCGATGGTCGTGGTACGCGACTTGTGGAGCGTGATCTTCTCCTCGCCCTCGACCGTCTCCGTGCGATTTTCGCCGACGACTGTCGTCTCGTTGCTGTCGACGTTTTTCTTCCGCTCGTTCTTGACGTGAAGCGTCTGGTCGTGCCCCACCGTCTCCGTGTGGTCGTGATCGACCGTGTTGCTCTGGTCGACCTTCACGTGCGTCGTGTGGCAGTGCTCCACGACTTCGTTGAAGTCCTTCTGGGCGTGGATCCAGACCTCCTCTTTCCCCGCCTTGTCTTCGAACCGAAGCTCGTTGTAACCGCCACCCCCAGGCGAGCTATTCGTCTTGATCGTGCTGCGCGTCTTGTTGTCGGGAAGCGCGTAGGGCACTGGGTTGTCTCCGTTGTAGACGCACCCGGTGATCATCGGCCGATCCGGATTTCCGCCGAGGAAGCTAACGACCACCTCCATTCCGATCCGCGGAATGAACATACTGCCCCAACCGGGGCCGGACCATCCCTGAGCGACACGCAGCCACGTGCTCGAACGCTCGTCGCTCTGGCCTAGGCGGTCCCAGTGGAACTGTACCTTCACTCGCCCGTGCTCGTCGGCGTGAATCTCCTCTCCTGCCGGTCCGACGACAATCGCCGTCTCCGGCCCCGGCACTATCGGACGCGGGCTGCGCGGTTGCGGCCGGTACGGGAGCGACGTGGGCTGCAGCACGAGACTGTTGTCCCACCGCCCCTGATCGCCGGCGAGCCCTTCGCCCGCGCTCTCTGCCCGAACGATGAGGTACGAGTCGTCATGATCCGAACCTTCAACGCGAATGACCGTGCCAGGCCGCGCGGTCACGATTCGGCCCTGGAGCGACCAACGCTGACGCCCTTGCAGAAGCAACTGGTGACGCACGAGCGAGGCCCGCACGACGGTGTTGTGACCGTAGGCGGGGTTGGCGTAGCGATGAAACGTGACCGCGTCGGTGTGGTCGTACACCTCGGCGATCGGGTCAATCCGCGACTCCGCCATGTCCGACGCACGAACCGGCACTCGGGGGTGCGTCCAGTCGTAGTCGGAGATAGTCATCGCTGCCGGCCCGACTTCCTCGACATGGCTCATACCAAAGACGTGCTCGCGTATCTCGCTTCCCTCTCCAGCATGACGATCGAGGTACGGAACGCGACCTCCATCATCCTCCCGGGCGAACCGCAGATTGCTCGTCGAGTCGCACAGCAGCAGCGTTTCTTTGTCGTCACCCTCGTAGTCTAAGGAGAAGAAGATCCCCTCTAGTTCCATCAAGCGCCGCACAAAATTGAGCGAGGACTCCTGGTACTGAACGAGGTACTCGTGGGTCTCGTAGCTCTCCGTGAGTCCGGTGGCATCGACTCGACACACGCCACCGATCGTCTCTTGGACGACCCGGCTCACGACCTCGGGAACCGTCACGTCCTGATAGACCACGCTGTCCATACCGAGGTCGAGCACCCAGAGGTGCGGCGCGAGCAAGAGCCGGCAAGCCACCCCCTCGGGCACGTGCCGCATCTGGGCCTGTCGCACGACTCCCTTGAGAGTGCGTTGCTGACTGCTCCCGCGTTCAATCGTCAACACGAAGTGCTTGCCCAGCAACTCTGCTTCTTCGAACAGGTGTTCGGCGAGCAGCGAATCGACAGTGGCGACATATGGCTCGTCGAGCGCCTCCTCGATCGACACCGCGGCCACGTCTCAGGCAATGTCGATGCCACGCACCTCGAGATGAAACGAAACGCCGGCGGAGCCGAAGACATCATCCGCCGAAACCAGGTCGCTCTCGCGCCCGTAGTGGCGTGACGACGAGCTCTGTCCGAAGACCTCGTCCGAACCGATCAGCCCGCTGCGCGGCCCGCGTCCGGTGCGCCCGCCCCCGAAGGCCTCGTTGGGGCCGGTCAGCCGCCCCACCTCTTGTGATGCGGCCGCCCCGTGTTCTCCACCCGGCAGAAGCTCGATGCGCTCGGCAACAGAAGCGCCTGTCTCGACGACTTCCATCAGCTCCTTCGCCTTTTTCGCGTCCTCTGCGAGCGCGGCGGCCACGCTACCAACCGCCCCCACGCCGGCAGCGGCGGCAGCGCCAGCATCACCGTCGCGAATCTCGCCCACCATCCCTGCGACCTCCGACGCGGCCTTCGCCGACTCCTCCACTGCCCCGGCGGCGTCGCCGCTGGCGCTCCCCGCCAGCAATTCGGCTCCCGACTCGTCGCCCTCACTCATGCGCTGCCTCCACGTCGCCGAGGCGATGCATCGCCGCCCCTTCGAACATCCACGTTTGTCCCTGGATCACCGCGAGCCCCACCACCGGACCACTCTCGAGTTCGAGGATTCTGCCAGTCGCCGCCGCGGTAGGCGGACAGCGCATAGCCGGTCTCCTCGTCCCATTCGCCGTGCCGCACCCAGCTTTGGAACACGCCGGTCGTCAACCACACGGTCGGGCTACCCGAGCGCCACTGCTCGTCCCCAACGCTCGGCGGCGGTCGCGGCACCGGCACGCATGCCTCGGGCGAAGACCCGGCGGACACGGGCCCGTCGGCCCAGCGACACAGGCGTCCGTTGCACTCGAAAACGTGGAGCTCGCTCGGATACAGGTCGCGCGTTAACGTCGGGAGGGAACCTGTCTGGTCCGAGCACTCGCTCGGGTATGCCCCTCTAGGATAATGGGGAAAGGCGACGTCCCGCACGCTCACGGGCACGGGCTGAAGGGTTGCCGGGTCCAGCCCGGCCACGCATGTCTTCCCTGCATACCCGCGACCGTATGCGATCCAGAGATCCCGGCCGCCGACTCGCTCGCGCACGAGCCTCGTGATGCGCGGCCGCGGACCGGACTCCTCGACCTCGTCGGGGTCGTCGTCGTCGAATCGCAAGAGGGTACGCCATTCCCCGGACGAGTCACGCGTACTGACGATCCCCGGCGCACCGAGCGCGAAGACCCTCCCAGCGCTGCACACCCACTCGAGAAACCGCGCGTCTTCGTCTTCGACCTCCAGCTCCCATCGCGCCCCGTCGACGCTCGCGTAGATGCCCTCGGACGTGCTGACGAACACATGATCGCCGCATCCATGCACGGTGAGCGGCTCATCCCAAGGCACGCGCCTCGACTCCTCGACGACGAACGTACGGACCCCAGGCGGAAATCCCGTCGGTATCGCGGTCCGCTCGTCTGAGAGGGCCGTGACTCGGACCGACGGTTGCGACGTCACGCCGCAGGCCGCCACGACGATCAGACACGAGAGCAACAAACCGCGCCTCACGGCCCAGCCTCCTCCAGGGGACGGTCCGGTTGCGTGGCGCGAGTCGGCAAAACGAATCGTTCGATGAGAGCCGCATCGCCCGCCGTCACGCGCGCTCGCTTCACGGAATCCATCCGTTCGACGAGCGCTTCGTCAGAGAAGATTGCCTCCATCGACGCACCCGAGTCCCGAATCGCTTCCAGGGCGTGAACGAGCCCACTACCTCCACCACGCCCGAACGAGAGCTGTGTCCATGCGCGACGCGCATCGAGTGTCATGTCGTCGAAACGGCGGTCCCACCCATCGTGGAACACGTTCCGCATCTGTGTACGCAGCATCGACTCGGCCCGCAGGACCATCGCCGAGTAGAGAACGAGGCGGTCGCGCCCACGTACGTCCGCTGGCTGGACTTCTGCCCCGGCCTCGTTGTGGTGCACCGGCGTGCCGTCTGGAAGACGCCAGCTCGTGTCGTATGCTGGGTGCAAGCGACGGCGGACGGCTGCTGGCATCGGCAACCGCGCTCGGATCGCCCAGACGTTGTCGAGACCACCCCTGTGGTAGCTACAGGCGTACGTCCTCGACAACGTGATGTTGGTCTCCGCTTCGCGCATCGCGACAGCGAGCGCGAGCGCAGGATCGTCGACGTGATGCCCTGCCGCATCCATGGCGTCCCACGAGTGGGAGACGTGCACTCCGAGGCGCAAATTGGAGGCGAGCTTCTCGCGCAGACGTCTCGCGAGAAGCATCCGTCCTGCGGGCGGTGGATAGCGCCTCACCAAGCCGATGAAACGAGTCCCACGTCGTACCACCAACCAGCCGTCTTGGTCGGCGCGGTGACGCGCGCTTGCGCTCCCGAGAGGTGGAATCCCCAGGCGTTCCCGCACCTCGGCCGCCATGTCGTCCATCGCATCAGTCACAGGTCAAACGCCGTTCGTTCACAGACCCAGGAATGAGGTGCTACCAGGGCTAGCTTCTCGTCGCCCCCGGGCAGCTCGGAGCAACGAGCACGAGAAACATCTGAGGGAGACAAAGACCACGCTGCCCTTGTCGGCCCCGCGCCGACTCGGTTTCTTCACCGACGCTCCTCCTTCGGCGAGCACCCACCTCCCCACGAGGTGGCGAGGATATCCGAGGATGGTCGTCCGCGGACAACCTTCTTCCACCGCTACGACGGCTCGAACGGGGAGGCCGCCTCGAGCGGCCTTGCGGTGCACCGAAGAGAGCTGCCGCGCCGCGGGCGGGACATCGCGCCGCGTGCCCACGCGCGACGCCGCTCGGCGCGCCACGAAACGACACGTCTCGGGCGGATAGGACTTTCCAGGCGGATAGGACTTTCCAGCGCTGGAAAGCGGTACGGTGCGGGTGGGGGCGCACAGGACATTCCAGGCACGGAAAACGGTGCCGGGGAGACCGCCGCGAGTGAACCCCGGCCGGGTCGGGCCGCGTGAAGGTCTCCGCGAGGCGCATGAACCCCCGCGAGCTCCCGGAGGTGTGGGTCGGGACGCGCGGCCCAGGGCGATTCGGGTCGAATCCACACCGCGCGGACGGAGCGGTGCACCGACGTCGGGACGGTCGAGTCAGCCGAATGCGAGCCGGAGCTGCCCTGGGGGCGAGGGACGACGCCGCCGTGGCGGCGCGCGGGCCGCGTCGTCGCCGCCGACCGCGGCCATGACGCGGGCGATGTCATCGGGGTCGGTGGCGATCTCGACGAGGCGCATGCGGCCGCCACAGCCGGGCACGGGGCAGGCTTCGATGTCGACCGCGAACACTCGCTTCAACAACCACGGCCACGGGTGTCGGCTCGGCGGAGGCGGCGGTTCGAGAGGCGGGTCACTCGGCATGAAGAGCGGCAACTGCGCATCGACAGGCGCCGGCGCGCGGCCGGGCACGATCTCAGCGCGGGCGGCGGCACGCGCCGCGAGCACGCCGCGGTAGCGGATCATGTGAAAGCGGGGCGGCGGGATGAGGGCGCAGAGCCGACTAATGAAGTCCAAGGGGTCGAGCAGGACCGCGTGGGTGCCGTCCTTCCAGGCCGCTTTGAAGCTCAACCTCACCCGGCCGTCAGGGTGCATCGACAGCCTCTCCTGCGAGAGCGGCGGCCGGGCCACGTAGCGGCAAAGGCGCTCGAGCCGGGCGCGGTCCCGGCCGTCGAACGCGTTGCTTTGCATGGACGTTCACCCCCTCGACCTCGGCCACGGGCTCGGTGGGTGAGGGGATGAGGCGCACGGGACGAACGAGCTTGCTCGTCCTCTGGCCCGGGGCGCTGCCCAGGAGCTGCACGTCCGCCGCCGAGGCCGCGTAGCACGACGCGAGCGCGGGCTCTTCGTCCCGCAGTGGGTCGGGTGCGTCCTCCACACCCTCGAGCGAACGGCCATGCCGCGCGAACACCCGTACGAGCCCCGCGTGCGTCCACACGCGCGACCTGCGCGACCTCCGCCGCGCTCGGCTCGGGCAACGCGTGAAACACGAGCTCGCCCTCGGCATCGCGGACGTACGCGCCGTCCAACGCGATCGTGTGAAAGTGGACGTTGATCCTCAGCGCGCTGTCGACCCGCTGGATGAACGTGACCGCGCCGACGAGGGCGTCCTCGACGCTCGAGAGGCCGAGCCTGCGCTTGGCGCGCCAGCGCAGCGACCGCGTGAGCGCGCCGACGAACGCGTCGAGCACGTCGGCGCACAGCCGACGGTCGTACGCGAGCGCGTAGCGCACGCTCCACGGGAGCGAGCAAACCCACTGGCGGATCGGCACCTCCGGCAGGACCTCCTCCACCAAGTGCGCCGCGACATCCGACATCCGACGACCAAGGCACGAGGGGCAGAATCCTCGACGTTTGCACGAAAACGCGCAGACGATGCCGTGCCCGCACCGAGCGCACTCCAGATGCACCAGCCCATGCTCCAGGATGCCGCAGCGCTCGTACGCCTCGAACTCCCGGACCACGAACTGCGGCAGCCCCCCGCCTTGCTCCTCCGCCCGCTCCACGAAGTGCGGCCAGTGCTCGTGCACGAGCCGATAGAGGAGCGTCTCGTCCGGTCTCCGACGCGCGTAGCCGTCCGCACGAGTGACCCGAGCTCCGGCACCTGCGGGCGCGCTCACGGCTCTCGGACCGCGCTACGATCAAGGCTCCCTTCCACGCCCGCTGAGCCATGGCAGGCCGCATGCCGGCTCGGCGGTCAATGACTTCGCGGACTTACGCGCGCCGATCGGCGGACGTGGCGGACGATCGGCGAACCCTCCGCCGATCGGCGTGCCCGTCACTTTCGAGGGGGCCGGGGCGCCGCTCCCCACGGCCGGCGACCTCAACTGCGACGGCATCCCCGACACGGGGGACAACGACGGCGACGGCGCCGTGGACTGGCGCGACGTGGACCGGAACGACGACGACGTGGTCGACGCGGCCGACCTCGAAGAGGTGGGCGAGGCGCCCGAGGCCTGCGCCCCCGACCAGGACGTCGGCCCTCTCGGCGAGACCCCGGTGCCGCCCCGCGACGACGCGGGCTACGTCTTCCGCGCGGTGACCCCGGCGGGCTACCCGATGTCCTTCACCAACCCGCTGCTGCTGAACCGAGACGGCGGCGCCTTCGATGGCCCCGGCCTGCCGGGGGAGCGCTGATGCGCCGCCTGCACGTCGCGCCCCTGATGGCGCTCGCGCTGCTCCTCTGGCTCCCGTGGAGCGCGCGCGCGCACGCTCCGGCGGTGGAGCCGCCCGAGGACGGGACCTCCGAGGAGGAGGAGCCGGAGGTTGCTCGCCTCCGTGCCGCCCGAGGTGAACACGATCTCGTCCACCTCGGCGCCGATCAGCGCTGCCACCTCGGCCCGCGCCGTCTCCACCACCTCGTGCGCCCGCCGGCCGTAGAGCCGAGAGCCGAGAGGCGCGCGGTCACCGCGCGAGCACCACGGACCGGTCAGGGCCGCGTGCAGGTCGTCGGCGGGGGCGGCGCAGCCCCGCAACGGAAGACGCCGGTGGAGTCCGGCGCGCAGCCGCCGGAGGCGCACTGGTCCGGGGTCGAGCAGAGCGACCCGTCGAGGCCGAGCGCCACGCAGAGGTTCGTGTCCCAGGAGCAGTAGTCGTCCGGACCGCAGCTGTCGGCCCACTCGGTCGAACAGGCCTCGCCGCGCGCCGCGGGGGTCGCGCAGACGGAGGAGCCGTCGCACCAGAGCCCGCTCTGGCACGAGCCGAGGAGGTTGCAGCCGCCGCCCTCGGCGCTCGGCCCGGAGCAGACGTCGTCGATGCAGTAGTAGTCGGTGATGCAGCGCGGGCCCCCGGCGTCCATCGTCGACGCGCAGGGATTGCTCGGTCCACCGAGCGGCCGGCATGTCCCGTCGACCGAGTCTCCGGCGCCGCCGTAGCGACACCAGAAGCCGTTTGCGCAGCCGAGCACGGTGCAGGGCCCCCCGTTGCCTCCGGGCGCGACGCAGCGGTAGTCGGGGGTGCCGCCGCCCGAGACGTCGAAGCACGAGGCGCCCGACACGCATCCCCGGATGAGCCCGCCGCAGGGGTCGCCGAGCGCGATCGGCGCCTGGCAGATCGGGGAGCCCGACGGCCCGTAGCACTGCTCGTCGGTCGGGCACTGGGCGCTGTTGGTGCACGCGTCGCCGGAGCCGACCGTGTCCGCGCAGGTCCCGCCGGCGCAGATCAGGGCGTACGTGCAGGGGTGGGTCGCGTCGCAGCTCTCCCCGACGCCGACGAGCGTGCGGCAGACGCTGTCGACGCAGCTGTACGGGGACGCGCAGGGCAGCGAGGCGCACGACTCGCCCTCGACCGGCCGGGGCGCGCACGTGCCGTCGGAGCAGCCCGTCGTCGCGCCGCACGGCGGATGGCCGGCCCCGCATGCGTCGCCGACGCCTCCGTAGGCGACGCACACCCCGGGGCACGAGCTCGA
Organism: uncultured delta proteobacterium; assembly: GCA_963830115.1. Taxonomy (GTDB): domain Bacteria; phylum Myxococcota_A; class Polyangia; order Polyangiales; family CAWHLB01; genus CAWHLB01. Next base: position 6,584 of record CAWHLB010000029.1, on the reverse strand, counting down.
CTCGTCGCAGAAGGCGGTGGCCACGCACTCGTTGTCGAAGGCGCGGTGGTCGACCTGGTAGCAGTCGCCGCCGGGCGCCACCGTGCCCATGAACGCGGCGTTGCAGGCCTCGGTCTCGAACGGACGGACCATGCCGCACACGGAGAAGTCCTGAGCGAGGCAGCGCGCCGCGGCGTCGGGATCGAAGATCACCACGCCGGCTTCCATGCGCGCCGGGAACGCGGCGCAGGTCGCGGCCAGGTCCGACACGATGGGGAAGTTGCACGCGTCGTTCATGGAGCGGCACGACTGGTCCCACGTGCAGAGGCCGTCGCGGTAGCCGGCGCAGAACTCCTCCACGGTGAGCGCGGAGCCCCCGTCGACCGAGCCGTCGACCGAGCCGCCGGCGTCGAGCGCGTCCCCCGCGTCCGAGCCGGAGCCCCCGTCCGAGCCGGCGCCCGCGTCCGAGCCGGAGCTCCCGTCGGCGACGCTCCCGTCGACGGGCGGCGAGGTACCCCCGTCGCTCGCGTTCCCCGCGTCCGCGTCGCTCCCGCCCCCACAGCCCGACGCCCCCAAGGCGAGCGTCACCAGGAGAACGATCCCCCCCACATGTCTCTGCATGCGGGAGAGCCTAGTGGAGAGGCCCGACCGGTAGAAGGGGAGATGGCGCAGGACCGGCGTTTCGGAGCGCGCGTCGACGATGCGCGGAGGTCGACTCCCGCCCAACGCCGACCTGGTCTCGCCATGGACGCAACCGTCACCAACCGCGGACATTTGCACAACACCGACGAGGAAGCGGGGCGTTGCGACGGACGATGTCGATCCAAATGAATTGAACATACACCCTTGACATGGGCACCCATCGCCGGTTTGGATGGGCCGCATGAACAAGCTCACTCTCAACGACGTCATCGCGTTCCTCGCCTTCCTGTTGGGCCCGGAGCGACGCCCTCAGCTCGACGCGATCGAAGCGGCCAAGCCCTTCGCGACCGACCTCGATCAAACCCTCTCCGAGCTGCAGGCGTTGCCACCGGAGCAGTTCGGCGGTGAGCCCAAGGCGCAACAACTCGAAGAGACCGACGCCACCCACGACGCGAACGGCAAGGCGCTGCTCTTCCTCGCTCTCGCGTATCAGAATCTCGCCCAAGGCGAGCGCGGACGCCAAGGCGGCGGCGCAGCTCATCCTCGACGACTACGTGCCGAGCAAGCAGCATCTGCAGGCGTCGTACGCCACCGAGGCCGCGCGGGCGGAGACGCGGCGGCGCAAGCTCCCGGACGACAAAGGCAGCCTCGACCACATCCCGGTGGAAGGCGGCACCGCCCACGACTGGGCCAGCGCCTACATCGAGGCGGGGGTCGAGCTTGACCTGCTCCTCTCCGGCCGCGCCGACGCGAAGGGCACCCGCACCGACGCCGCCGCGCTCCGCCTCGACGCCATCTCGGACATCCGCGTGTTGCGCGAGCTCGTCGCCCGCGCCCTTCGCCGCAGCAAAGACGGCGGCGCCAAGGCTGACCACGATCTCTTCGGCTACCTCGATCTCCTCGCCGCCATGCGCGACCGCGGCAGCCAAGACCCGACGCCGCCGCCCCCCACGCCGCCGACCGACGGCTGAGCGGATCGAGGGGAGGGCCGGAGCCTCGGCCGGCGCCCTCCGACCTGATCGCGAGAAGGTCGGTGGGCGCGGCCGATGCCCCTCGACCTCATCCCGAGAAGTCGGTGGGCGCGGCCCATGTCCTTCGACCGGATCAGGAGAACGTCGGTGGGCGCGGCCGATGCCCCTCGACCTGATCCCGAGAAGGTACGAGGCCGCCGCCAACGCCCTCCCACCTGAGCCCGAGAAGCTCCCAGGCCTCGGCCGAGGCCCTCGACCTGATCGGGAGAAGGTCGGAGGGCTCGGCCAACGCCCTCCCACCTGAGCCCGAGAAGCTCCCAGGCCTCGGCCGAGGCCCTTCGACCTGATCGGGAGAAGGTCGGAGGGCTCGGCCACGCCCTCCCAGCTGAGCCCGATGAAGCACGGGAGCGTCGGCCGACGCCCTCATGCGGATCGGGTGAAGCGCCGAGGCCTCGGCCGACGCCCTCCCAGCTGAGCCCGAGAAGCACGGGAGCGTCGGCCGACGCCCTCATGCGGATCGGGTGAAGCGCCGAGGCCTCGGCCACGCCCTCCCAGCTGAGCCCGATGAAGCACGGGAGCGTCGGCCGACGCCCTCATGCGGATCGGGTGAAGCGCCGAGGGCTCGGTCGACGCCCTCACGCCTGATCGAGAGAAGCTCCGAGGGCTCGGTCGACGCCCTCCCAGCTGAGCCCGAGAAGCACGGGAGCGTCGGGCGGATAGGACTTCGCAGTGGGCGGATAGGACTTCGCAGCGACTTCGCAGTGGCAGAAAACGGTGTCGCGGGGCCGCCGGCGCGTCAACCCTGAGCCGGCCGTGGCCGGGTGGGGCCTCGATGAACCTCCCCGCGAGGGGCTCGACGCCTGGGCAGGGCTGAGCGGACGCCTCTCGGGAGCCGAGGTCGCGCTGGCTGGACGGAGCGGTGCAGCGGCATCCCGAGGATCGTGTCAGCCGAACGCGAGTCGAAGCTGCCCAGGGGGCGAAGGACGAGGCCGTCGCGGCGGAGCACGGGGCGCGGCGCCGTCGACGGCGGCCACGACGCGGGCGATGTCGTCGGGCTCGGTGGCGATCTCGACGAGGCGCATGCGTCCGCCACAGCCGGGCACGGGGCAGGTCTCGATCTCGACCGCGAACACCCGCTTCAAGAGCCACGGCCAGGGGTGGCGGCTGGGCGGAGGCGGCGGTTCGAGAGGCAGGTCGCTCGGCATGAAGAGCGGCAACTGCGCATCGACAGGCGCCGGCGCGCGGCCGGGCACGATCTCAGCGCGGGCGGCGGCACGCGCCGCGAGCACGCCGTGGTAGCGGATCATGTGAAAGCGGGGCGGCGGGATGAGGGGGCGCCCCGGCAAGCACGCGCTCAACTTCGTCAAACAGCTGCTCGATCGTACCCACGGCACTCGGACCGCACAAACGGTACGGTCAACACAGTTTCTAGACAAGATCCTCTGCTCGCGACCATCTGAGGCGACTACCACCAGGTAGTCATCCAAGCTCTCGCACAGATTCGGGCTCATCGAGTAGCACTAGAGGCGCTTCACCGCCGAAGCTATTTCGGGCTGTTGAAGATGCCGTGCGGACATGCCAATGACCCAGGATACTTCCTGTCGCGGCCCAGCCGCCTGCTACAGACGACTATCCGCTCCGCTTGTCGCATCGCTCCGCAAACACGTGCTATCCCCGGTCGCCTCTATTCCGTTCACACTCTCGCTCTACGTCATCGGACGCGCGCCGGATTGCCCGCTGAAGCTCCGCGATAGCGTCCATGTCAATCGCCGCGGCATCCCGCTCCATTTGGATAACAATTTCACTTTGGTGTTGCAGACATGTGCTGCGCAAACGAACAGCTGTCGTCCCCCTCTCATCTCCCAGTGATTCAAACAGTTCGTAGTCTAGGTGCTCGTAAAAATTCAATGAGCGCGCTGCACTTGCATGGTCTAAGCAGCAACCAAGGCAGATCATCGCTCCGTCGACCATCGGACAGGCAACCCAACCAATATCCTCGATGTCACCCGCTCGCTGAGTCGAGCAGAGAGGACAGGTGTACCGGCCGCTCGGATCGACGCACTTTCCACTGACATGTCTCGGTACAGCTTCCATTTCCAACCCTCAACCTTCAAAACGGCTTCGCCGTGATGATACGCCGAACTCGTGGATACTACGATCAGCTCGAATAGGCCCCGGCGGATAGGACTTCGGGCGGATAGGACTTCGGCGGATAGGACTTCGCAGTGGCAGAAAACGGTGTCGCGGGGCCGCCGGCGCGTCAACCCTGAGCCGGCCGTGGCCGGGTGGGGCCTCGATGAACCTCCCCGCGAGGGGCTCGACGCCTGGGCAGGGCTGAGCGGACGCCTCTCGGGAGCCGAGGTCGCGCTGGCTGGACGGAGCGGTGCAGCGGCATCCCGAGGATCGTGTCAGCCGAACGCGAGTCGAAGCTGCCCAGGGGGCGAAGGACGAGGCCGTCGCGGCGGAGCACGGGGCGCGGCGCCGTCGACCGCGGCCATGACGCGGGCGATGTCGTCGGGCTCGGTGGCGATCTCGACGAGGCGCATGCGTCCGCCACAGCCGGGCACGGGGCAGGTCTCGATCTCGACCGCGAACACCCGCTTCAAGAGCCACGGCCAGGGGTGGCGGCTGGGCGGAGGCGGCGGTTCGAGATGGCAGGTCGCTCGGCATGAAGAGCGGCAACTGCGCATCCACAAGGGGCGGCGCGCGGCCGGGCACGACTTCGGCTCGAGCGGTGGCACGCCCGGCGAGCACGCCGTGGTAGCGCGTCATGTGAAAGCGAGGGGGCGGGATCAGCGCGCAGAGTCGAGCGATGAAGTCGAGCGGATCGAGCAGGACAGCGTGCGTGCCGTCCTTCCACGCCGCTTTGAAGCTCAGCTTCACGCGCCCGTCAGGGTGCATCGACAGCCGCTCCTGCGAGAGCGGCGGCCTGACCACGTAGCGGCAAAGGCGCTCGAGCCGCGGCCGGTCCCGGCCGTCGAACGCCACCTTCGCATGAACGTTGACGCCCCCCACCTCGGCGACCGGCTCCGTCGGCGAGGAGACGAGCCGCACGGGGCGAACGAGCTTGCTCGTCCGCTGACCTGGGACGTCGCCCAGAAGCTGCACGTCCGCCGCCGAGGCGGCGTAGCACGAGGCGAGCGCGGGCTCTTCGTCCCTCAGCCGGTCGGGGGTGTCCTCCACACCCTCGAGCGAACGGCCATGCCGCGCGAACACCCGCACGAGCCCCGCGTGCGTCCACCGCGCGACCTGCGCGACCTCCTCCGCGCTCGGCTCCGGCAACGCGTGAAACACGAGCTCGCCCTCGGCATCGCGGACGTACGCGCCGTCCAACGCGATCGTGTGGAAGTGGACGTTGAGCCTCAGCGCGCTGTCGACGCGCTGGATGAAGGTCACCGCGCCGACGAGCGCGTCCTCCACGCTCGAGAGGCCGAGCAGCCGTTTGGCGCGCCAGCGCAGCGACCGCGTGAGCCCGCCGACGAACGCGTCGAGCACGTCGGCGCAGAGCCGACGGTCGTACGCGAGCGCATAGCGCACGCTCCACGGGAGCGAGCACACCCATTGGCGGATCGGCACCTCCGGCAGGACCTCCTCCACCAAGTGCGCAGCGACGTCGGACATCCGCCGGCCGAGGCACGAGGGGCAGAATCCACGGCGCTTGCATGAAAACGCGCACACGACGTCGTGTCCGCAGCGAGCGCATTCCAGATGCACCAGGCCATGCTCCAGGATGCCGCAGCGCTCGTACGCCTCGAACTCCCGGACCACGAACTGCGGCAGGCCCCCGCCCTCCGCCTCCGCTCGCTCCAGAAAGCGCGGCCAGTGCTCGCGCACGAGCTGGTAGAGCAGCGTCTCTTCCGGCCTCCGACGCTCGTAGCCGTCCGCACGCCCGACCCGAGCTACCGGCCCGGGCGCGCTCACGCTTCTCCTACCGCGCTACGACGACGGCTCCCTTCCACGGCCGCTGGGCCAGCGCAGACCGCATGCCGGCTCGGCGGTGCGGCACGCTAATCTGTGCGTTCGTGGTCGAGCTGGTGATGAGAGGACGTGGGAAGAACACGTCGAAGAGAATGGCGTGACGAGGGTGGTTGGAGGCCGTATCGCCGAGGACGGGGAGCCTATCGACGCGCGCCGTGCGCATGGCCTCGAACGAGGCGGCCACGCGACTCATCCCATCGCCGCGAGGCTGTTCCTCTTCCGTCACTCATTCGTAGAAAGACTCTCCCATCGAGGTCTTGGAAGAACCAGTGTCGGTCCGCATAACGAGCCCACGCTTCCTCCCTCGTGTCCGCGACGACTTCGGCGCCGCCCGGACTGACCGCCAAGATCACCCGACGCTGCTCCGTCGGGTCCGAAGTCGAATCGATGGGATCGTTGTAGGTCGCGATGGCCTCCAGGATCACGAGCACGACGGGATGGTCATGCGTCGGGGCGTAGCTCGTATCCGCCACCATCATCTCGACGCCCAATCCGCCGAAGCTGAACCCCCATACGGCGAGCACGCAGTGAGCTCCGGCTTGGCGCGTGAGGACGACGAGGGCGGCGTCGTTGCCGGGCCACTCCATCACCACGAGTTCGTAGGGGCTCACGAACAAGCGCTCGCGCTCGACCCAGTCCGAGGATTCGGATGCCTCGGCGATGTTGTCGAGCCGGTCGAGCCGTTGGCCTGGCAGTAGATGCAGCGTCAGCGTGTCACCGAGGGCGGCGTGCCCAGTGCCGGGACAGCTCGAGGGCTCCTGCGCCAGTGCGGACGCATGTGTCAGCACGGACGCGAGCATGAGGACGAGGCACCACAGGGGCGCATCGAATGCGCGGGAAAGGAGTCGGTAGAAGAGCATTGCGGTGCAAAGAGCAAGCTGGTGCCATCGGCGGGGGTGAATGGAACGCGAGACTGCGTCGGCGGTGTAGGGCATTCGACGGTCGCGTCCGGCCGGCTTCAGATCCATATGTTAGACACGCAAGTCAAATACGTGTGACGTAGATACAAAGTAT
>CAWHLB010000028.1:0-9422 GCA_963830115.1 uncultured delta proteobacterium | reverse complement strand
CAGCGACCGCAATCAGGTCTGCACGTGGAAGAGCGCCTGAGCCGCGCGTGGTAGGCTCCTCGAGCCCGTCGCTCTTCGCGGGAGAGGTCAGAACCGCTCGGCAGGCGGCTCGGAGGGCGATGCGAGGTCCGACGACGAATGCGTTCGAGCGCTGCCGCGAGGCGGCCTTCTCGGTGGCGGTCGGCGCGGGCTTGCTCGCGTCGCTCTCCGGCTGTTACCTGAGCCACGAGCGAGGAGCGGGGGCGCCCGACGCGGCGCCGCCAACCTCGTGCGAGCCGATCCCGGCGAGCGTGTCGGTGCGAGCAACGGTGACCTCGGCCGAGCCGGCGTCGTGCGTGCGGGTCGGTTTCTCCTACGACCGAACCGTCACGCGGCCGCCGACCGAAGCCAGCCACGATTGCACCGGCGACGTCACACTCACGGCGAACGGATGCGCCGAGACGCTCATGTACACGTGCTCCGGGGTCGAGTACATCGAGCAAGTCTCGGGGACGCTCGATCGCGGGGGAAGCGTCGTTCGAGTCTCCACCGAGATCGGCTTCACCGGCGCCCGCTGCGACCGGACCGAGCGCTGGGTGATCCAATAGCGATTGTCGCGGTCGCGCTCCGAGGGCCTGCCCGGCGAGACGCTCGATGCCGACGAGAGCGTGCCGGCGGCGGCGGCGTGGCGCACCACCGGCTCCCCCGCGCCGGCGGGGATGCGCCCGACGGGCACCGCGGCATCGATAAGCTCTGGATGGCTCCCCCGCGCCGGCGGGGATGCGCCGTGGATTGTGAAGTGGATCGCGACCCCCCAAAAGGTTCCTCCGCGCCGGCGGCGGGGAGTTCTCGATGCCCGGCTCCCCCACGCCGGCGGGGATGGCTTGGCCGGGGTCTGGCGGAACCGCCGCGCAAGCCGCGCGCGATCTACGGGGTGGCCGGCACGTGCTCGAGGAGGGCCTGTGCCGCAAGGAGCGTCGCCTCCTTCTTGCTTGCGCCTTCCATCGAGGCCGTCGCGTAGACCCTCCCGCCGGGGAGCGTCATCCGACCCACGGCCGTGAAGCGCGCCTGCGGTGGGCCGGGACCGGGCGCGACGTCGAAGGCGTAGTCCGCGATCGCGCCCTTCTGGCGAAGCTCATTCAGAGCCGAGCGCGGATCGAGCTGGCCGCCGCCCTGCTCGGGGAGCTCGTCCGGCAGGAGCGGGAGCAGCGCCTCGGCGGCGGCCTGCTCGGCCGTCTGCCGCCGCGCAGCTCGGAACCACGGGCTCGCCAGGTGCAGCGTCAGCAGCGTCGCGCGCACGTACACCCCGCCGCCCGGCGCCTTGCGCACCTCGAAGCGGGGCCGTGCAATCGGTGGCCGACGCCTCTGGCACCACTCGAACACCGCCCCCTTGGGGTTCGCGTCCCGCAGTCGGTCGGCGTCGCTGGCGTCGACCTCCCACACGTCGTCGTCGTCGCTCAGGGTGGCGCGCGGGGGCGGCTCCGGCGGTTCGAGCCCTTCGTCTCGGACGAGCGCGTCGAGCTCGGCGAGCAGCTCGCGCGCGGCGAGCTGCTCCGCCATCGCCCGCGACCACGCCGCTTGCGGACCGCTCGTCAGCTCCCACTCGTCGACGTCCAGCGTCATCTCGACCTGGTGCCGCGGGCCGACCGCACGGTGCCGGCACCGCGGCGGATCGATGCGGAGCTTCGCGCAGCGCTCCCAGAGGCGCCCCTTGGGGTTCTCGCGCCGGAGCGCGGCCTCGAGCGTGTCCGCCGTCGCGGAGGTGGGCCGCCGCGAAGAGCGTGACCGGTCGTTCGCCACGACGCGGACGCTCGCCCGAAGCGCGGGCGAGCGCAACACCGACCTCCGCAGAGGCCGCTCGCGCTCGGCTGGCGTATCGTCACCCCTATGTCGGCGGCCCGCACCTGCTCCTCCCACTCCACGCATCACCCCCTCCGCGGTGCCGCCGACACCTTCCCTTCCGGCCCGCTCATCGCCGGGCGCTACCGCCTCGGTCGACGGATCGACGAGCCCGCCTTGGGGAGCGAGCCACCGATGGCCGTCGTCTACGAGGCCATGGACATCAGGACCGGAGAGCGCGTCGCGCTCAAGATGCCGGCGTCGGCGCCCCCGGACCGCCGCGACGAGTTCTCGTTCCGCATCCAGCTCGAAGGCGTCGCCCTCACGATGATCGAGGACCGCCGCATCGTCGCCCTTCGCGATCACGGCACGACCGAAGACGGGACCCCGTTCGTCGCCCTCGAGCTGCTCCGCGGCGAGACCTGGCATCAGGAGATCGAGGGCCGGGGACCGCTGCCAATCGGGCGCGCGGCGTGGATCGCCGCCGAGGTCGCAGCGGCGCTCGAGACGGTGCACCGCGCCGGCATCGTCCATCGTGACGTCAAGCCGGAGAACGTGTTCCTGCTCGACGACGGGAGCGTCCGCCTCTTCGATTTCGGGCTGGCCAAGCTGCTCGAAGGCGAGGGCGACTGGCTGCCCTGCTACCTGACGCTCGGCACGCCCGAGTACATGGCGCCGGAGCAATGGCAGAGCGCGGACGTCGACCGCCGTGACGGACATCTTCTCGCTCGGCGCCTCCCTCTACGAGGCGCTGACCGGGGTGCCGCCGTTCGCGACGCGCGCGGAGGCGCTGCGCGCCGGGCGCGCGGGGGCACCTCCACGGGCCGCGCGCACGATGCGGCCCGACGCGCCCAAACCCCTTCTCACTGCCCTCGACGCCATGCTCACCACGCAGCGGGCATCTCGACCAAGCGCCGAGGAGGTGCGACAGACCCTCGAACGCTTCGCCGAACCGCCTCTCAGCGCCGCCGGTCCGGCGTGCGCGTGTCGGCGTTCATGAGCTGCGCCGCGCGCACCATCTCACCGGCCTGCGCGAGGTTCGCGTGGAGCCCGGGGGCGGACTCGACCACGAACGCCTGCTCGCCGAGCTCGATGCGACCGAGCACCCGATAGCGCCGCCCTTCCCGGCAGAAGAGGAAGCGCCGGCCCGACACCTCGACCGCGCAGCCCGCGGGCGCCGTCGAGCGGCCCGGCCACGTCCTCGGCGTTCGCGGGGAGCACGCGCAGGTCGAAGCCCCTTCTTCGGACGAGGCGCACGCCGCCGTCGCCCTCGACCGTCCGCACCTCCACACCGTGTGGTAGCTCGGTCCGCACCCAGAGCGAGCCGAGCGCGAAGGCGCGCGACTCCCACCCCGCGGGAGACCCGCTGGCCGGCCCCATCCCCCACACCTCGCTCCCGCCGCTCTCGAGCAGCCTGACCATGAGCCCGTCGCAGAACCCGAGCGACGTGCCTCCCACGCTCGGCGGCGGCTCTTCGTCGATCAGGGCGTAGACCGGCGCCTCCGCGCACGCCGGCGACTGCATCATCTCGTAGACGCGCGCCTCGAACCGGTTCTCGTACTCGACCCCCGTCATCGGCTCGAACGCCCGGGCTCGCCGCACGTGGGCGGGGTGCTGCCCCGAATAGGTGGGCGGCGGCAGGGGCTCGCATGCGCCGACCGACAGGGCGAGCGCGCCGCAGACGAGGCTCGACACCCGCGCGTCCACGCGCACGCTCAGTTGGCCACGCGCCGGGCGCACTGGCGAAGCCACCGTGGAGCGCGGTCCACGTCGTGCATGATGGGAGTCAGCTCGTCCGCGATGAGCTGGTAGACCACCGCCTCCACCGAATCCGACGCCACCCCCTCGGCTTTGCGCTCGGAGCCATGCCAGCACATGCGCGAGGACGTCCCGAGAGCGGCGGTACGCGCCCAAAGGCGGGAGGCGGCGCGACGCCTCGTCCGCTTGCCGCAGCGCGTCCTCCAGCACGAAGTGCCCTCTACCGAAGGCGAACGCCCAGCACGTGCACCGCTGCGCGTCGAGCCACTCGGGCGGCGCGAGCGCTTGAACAGAGAGCCGGCGCAGCGCGTCGTCCGTCGCACCGAGTAGCGCCTGCAGGCGGACCCGATTTAGGTCGACCGGCGCCGAGAGCGCTCTCCTACTGCCTATCGTGGCCATGGTCCTTGCGGGCGTCCTCGCTGCGGAGCTTCAGTTCCACACAGCGCGTCGATGAGTTGGATTGACATCGGCTCCAGGGTGTCGGCGCTTCCTCTTGCGCATCTCGGACTCGACTCCCTCGCCGACGCTCAGGAAGCCGCGTTCCGCTGAAGCAGCGCAACAAGTTCTCCTCCACCAGGGATTCCCCGACATGGACGTGTCGCTCACATGGTCATAACCTGTGTGTGTGGGAAGGCACGGGGATGACTCATGGACGAACGAACGAGAATACGCTGCGTCGCAACGGCCGTGGCCGCGATGCGTGGTCGCAGTGTAGTTCCGAGTACGTGCGAAGCCGAGGCAGATCTCGAAAGCGTCGCTTGGGCTGCTCAGCACGACCTCGCCCGGGGGCCGTTGGCCCTGAAGCGGGTGGGCAAAATCCGCTGCGGTAGTTGCGCTGCGCATACGTACCCCGGTGCGCCTCCCGAAGTAGTCGCCCTTGCCTCCAAGCTCATCACGTGGTTGTTTCTGTTCGATGACCATCATGGAGAAGGCCGTCGTGCACGTGATATGCGAGCCCTGATGACGACGTTCTCTTCCTTCTCGCGCGTGCTACGGACCGGCAGCTTGCCCGCCAACGGAGGACCGTTCCATGTCGCTCTTGCCGACCTCCGACACGAGGCTCTGGCCCTCACCCAGAGCGGAGATTGGCTGGACCGATGGTGCGACAGCTTCGGCCGCTACTTCGACGGGTGCTTGCTCGAGTACCGCCACCGGAGCGACTTCTCATACGCCAGCATCGACGAGTATCGACGCCTGCGAGCGTGGAGCATCGGCACCTACCCGGTATTCGACCTCATCGAGCCCGCGCACGGCCACATTCTGCCGAACGCGATCGCGTGGCGACCGGACCTGGTGGCACTCCGTGAGCGGGCGGCGCTACTGTGTGCGTGGGTCAACGACATCTACTCACACGCGAAGGAGCAGGCGGACGGCGATGCGTTGAATCTCGTAGCTGTCCTGCAACGTGAGTACGGACTGAACACCCAGGAGGCGTTCGGAGCGGCGGCAGAGGTCTTCAACACCGACCTCACGATGTTCGAAGACCAGAAGCGTGTCGTCGTCGGTCTGCACTCGGAGGCGGTGCAGTCGTACGTGAAGGGGTTGGAGGATTGGGTGCACGGCAACTTCTCATGGACCGGGCTCTCCCAACGCTACGGCGCGGATACGTCCAGAGTGGCGTCTTGATCATGGCTGCGTCACGTATCGGGCCGCTTCGCACTCAGGACACGGACAGTGACGTGTACTGGAAGGGAGACGTTCTCGTTGTCCGCTTCTGCGGATACGTCACAGGGGCGAACACGAGGCGCATCACCGAAGCGGCGCGTCGCGCGCTTAGTGAGCGCGCGCCACGCACCTTCGTGTTCGACTGCTCTACTGCACATTCGTACAGCACCGATGTGCGTGAGCCGGGAGTCGAGCTGCTCCAGTCGCTTCGGCAGGCGGGAGCCGAGCATGGCTATGCAGTGTCGGTATCCTCCTCGGTGCGCATGATCGGCACGGCCATCGCCTTCGTCGCAGGTATCAAAGTCAAATTCGTCGAGACCCTGCCGGAGGCGCTCGCCGAGCTGAGCGAATAGAGCACTGAACCGCCCCGGTAACCCGCCCCGGGTATCGAGCGCCGATGACGCGCGAGACTCCGCGGCCGGCCGGCGCACGACTGCGCCGGGCCGGAGCGCGCCCGGTGCGGCCATCCCGCCGGGGGCGAGGAGTGGTGCTTCGACGGGCTGCTAGGCCACTCGACGCGAGCGCCCTACCGACGCCGCTCCCGACAGGGCCGTGGACGCCGCCCGGCCACCGGCGGGCACCCCCGACGCGGGCTGCGCCGCAGCAACACGCGATCCGGTCATCGGCACCGCAGGGCGAGGAGACGTGGACGCTCGCGAAGCGCTCGGGGCAGCGGGAGCGCTGCTCGCTCAGCTACGCGGGCGGCCCGCGGGGCGCGCCGTGCTTCTGGTGCCCGCTGGTGAGCGCGGGGCCGGACGAGTAGGTCGATTGCCGCCTTCGTGCGATGCTCGCGCCATGAGCGAGCGCGAGGACGAAGCGAAGAAGGCTTTGACCGAGGCGGGCGGCGAGGCCGGCGCTGATGCTGTGGACTACGCGGTCGGCGGCCTTGCAGGTGCGGCCGCGGCGCCCCTGCTCGGGCCGGGAGCTGCCGCTGTTGGCGCCGGCACGGTCGCCCTGATCAAGACCGTGCGCTCGCTCCTGCGCAGCCATCACGAGAGCCGCCGCCGTGAGCGCGTCGAGGCGTTCGAGAACGCCCTCGTCGGGGCCGTCATCGCCACCGGCGGCATTCCCGAAGAGCTGGCGGTTGACGAGCTCTTCGCCGAGGCCGTCTTTCAAGGATACCGGCGGACGATGGATGCCGTCGACCCCGCGACCGTCGCGCCCATCGCCCGCCTGGTGGCGCTCTTCGGCCAGCAGGGGCCCGCGCCCTTCTTTCGGCGGTGCGGGCGCTTCCTGCAGGACTCGGGGGCGACTGAGCTGGACGCGTTGCGCGCCGTACTCCTCCGCAGCCTGGAGCAGGTTCCGAACGCTCCCGACGAGACCATGATCGGGATCGGCTGGTCCGACGCTCAGCCGAGCGAGACGCTGGCGGAGGCTGGGTCATCATCGACGCACACCCCCCACCCGGAGGATGACGTCGAAAACCTGCTCGAGGCCTATCGGTCCCTGGACGTTCACGGCCTCGGCAGGTGCCGCGAGCGGATGGCCGTCCTACCCACCTGCGACGTCCTCGCCGGGAACATCCGCAGGCTCGTCATGGTGCTCACGGACGCGCGGGGCGAGTAGTCCTCCGCTTCGGTCAGGCGCGAGCGCCCGCGAAGAGCCTCAGAGGATGACGCACTTCCCCTTCTTCCTCTTCGGGGGCGCGATGCTGCTCGAAACACGACGCGACCGCATCCGGGCTCGCCGCGTTCCGGAGCGCACGGAGGTCCACGTAGCCCACGCGACAGCCTGGAGATGCCATAGGGCACCCCATTCAGCCCTTCCCCCTTCAAGAAACTCGCGATCTCGAATGTTTCAACGCAGTCGCTGATCTCGGTCCCTACGAACAGCACGCACTGCGGAGTTCCGATGTTGCCGATCCCGCGCACGTACGCGCCCACCCCTCCCGCGGAACCTCCGCCGACCAGAGCAACATCGTCCGTGGCGAGCTCGGCCGCCCCGCTCAGATCAGACCGTGGCGAGCGTCCTCGTCCCCGCCATCGAGCACACTTTGCCGGCGAAGCTCTGCACGGCGGCCATGTCGAAGCCAGCGTCGAGGCCTGCTTTGCCGCCGCACGCGCAAGGATCATCAGCACGCCCATGGGGGCGAACCGGAGGTCGGTCGTCTCGAGCACGTTCAGGACGGGCAAGCGTTGCGAGCAGCGCACGAGACAGCTCGCGCGACGAAGGCACCCAGGCCCACTACGACGCCTTGGCCGCGATCCGCGCCGCCAGCTCCGCATCCCCGCGCAGCAACGCGAGCGGCATGAGCACGTCGAGGACCTCTTCGGCCGGCATGGGCAGGACGCCGGAGTAGAGGGCGCCCGTGGTGCTGCGGACCTCGACGTCGCCGGGCGGCTCGATGTACGGCCGCAGGCGCGCCAAGGCCTTCTTCGCGCCCTCCCACGCGGTGTCGGCGACGACCACGAGCAGGATGGCGAGATCGGTCACGGTGGTTCTCGGAAGGTTCGGCATGTTTGCCTCCAGGTGCGACGACGCCCGGCCCCTCGATGGAAGGACCGGGCGCCAATCACGCTGCTACTTGCCCCCGAAGAGGGCGTACTTGGCCCCGGCGACGACGGCCGCGACGACCACGCCGGCGACGGCGCGCTGCACGCCGTCGTCCTTCGCGATGGTCTTGAAGAAGCCGTCCTCGCCGATCTCGGGGTTCTCGTTCTCGTTCATGGATTCGATCCGTTCTCCGGTGCGGAGGGCACCGGTGCTGATGCGCGACCGCGGCCGCGGTGGTGGGAGCTCCGTGGGCGCATGGCGCCGGGGTCAGAGCTTCCGGTTCATCAGCCTTTAGGCGGAATCGTTGTGGTTTTCGGCTGGAGCGCGAGGGGGCTGGGCAAGTCCGCAACACCGCGGCCGCATAAGGGAGGGCGGAGTTGCGGAGTTGGAGCTCGCCCGGCGCATCATCGGTCGCACCGCCTCGGAACCTGCCGTTCGCGTGGACGTTTGCTCCCACCGACAAGCAGGCACACCCGTCCGCCGAACGGGGTCACGCGAGGCCGACCGCACGGGCGCAGCGCGCGCGAAGGTCGTCACCATCCAGCCCAGGGTCGATGCGCAACGCGCGCGCCAGGGCTTCGGCCGCGCCCGTCGAGGACGCATGCTCGAGGATCACGGCATGCAACCCGAGGAGCACCGCCTTCCGACGCCCATCGGGGAGCTGCCGCGCGGCCTCTTCGAGATCGATACCGCGGTGCAGATAGGCCTCGCCCCCGGCGAGACTACCTTCGAGAAATGCGTCGAGTGCCTCGTCATCGTCTGGATCGGCGCGGAGCATGGCGCCGGCGAAATCACAGAGGTACTGGGGGGTGAAGTCCGCGGACCTTCGCCAGATTTCCACGGCCAGCCCTGCCAGCGGCGTCTTCCAGGAAGCGCCTCCTGAGGCGGCGCTGCGCTTCGAGAGCCATCGCCGGATCGCCCGACCGAGCTGCCCGTCCACACGCCGGAAAGCATCAGTGCCGATCCGTTCGTCCACCAATGCGAACGAGTCGAGCCACTGGCGATCATCGAGGGCGTCATGGTCGATCAGCGAGTCGAACGCGCGCGCGACACCAGCTGCGTCATCGCGCTCGGCCGCTGCGAACAGGTCGTCGAGGTCGGAGCTCATGCTCATGCGGAGGTTTGGGCAGCAGCTGCCCCCGCGCAACTTGCGATCACGACTCCCCGCCCGTGTCGTCCGGGACGACGGAGTCACGAAACGTCTAGCCACTCCTGCATCCCCGGCGGGCCCCCGGGCAGGATGCTGCCGCTACCGCTGTCGAGCGCACGCAGACCGAGCTCGCACAAGATCTGGAGCACGACGCGTACCGCCTCGTCCGCACCGCGCACGTGCATGACGAAGCCGCCGATATCTTCCTCCTGAGCGATGTTGAACTCGATCGACACGCCGGGCGGGTCGAGCAGACCCCAGGACGGATCGGAGAAGTCGCCGTCCGGCAGGATGCCCTGGAGCTTCGCGATCCTTGCGGTTCGGCTTCCGAGGGAGCGCAGGACGAAGTCGTCGGGGATCTCGGCCACAGCATCGACGTCGGACAGATCCTGTACAAACACGTCCCAGCTCACCGCACGCTCCCGGTCACCTGCGAGCTCTGGAGAGCCTGGCCACACTCAACCTGCTGTATGCCTCAGAACTGTTCGCCCATGCCTTGAAACAGGCTGCCGCGGGACCGATCCTCGCCACGTGATCG
>CAWHLB010000027.1:0-966475 GCA_963830115.1 uncultured delta proteobacterium | reverse complement strand
ATTGTCGTACCTCGTTACGAGACTACGTATTGCTGAAGGCGTGAGCCGCCTGGTCGAGGTGGCCGAGGCGCCGCTCCGCCTGACCGAGGCCGAACATGGCGTCGTAATCGTGGGCGTCGAGTGCCAGGGCGCGCCGGAACTGATTGGCAGCGGGCTCCACCGGTTGCGCGAGAGGGCGAGCTTGCCGAGCAGGCGCCGCGACGCCGCGCTGTCGGGCACATGCGTGTGCGCTTGGTCGATCACGGCGTCGGCGTCGGCGTCGCGGTGGTGCCGATAGAGCAGGCGCGCCAGGGCGATGTAGGCGTCGAACTCGGTTGGGGCCAGCTCGGTGGCCTTGCGGAACTCCTTCTCCGCACCGTCGTCGTCGTGGTTCTTCTCGAGGGCCCGACCGAGCCACAAGTGCATCTGCGCTCCTTCGGCCGTCCGCTTCGAGCTTCTGCAGGATGGCCTTCGCCTGCTCGATCTGGTCGAGCTCGAGCATGGCCCGTGCGGCACCGAGCTTCGCCTGAACGAGCGGCGGCACCGACTGCCCCTCGACCGCGGAGAGCGCATCGGCGGGCTGTCCCATCACGGTCTGGAAGTGCTGCAGGGCGTCGTGCCAGAGCTGGTCGGTGAGAAGAACGCGTCCGGCGCCGAGCAAGGCGACGATGCGGTACGGATCGATCGCGAGCGCCCGCGCGTACGCATCGCGCGCCTTGCCGCGGTGGCCAGCGGCTTCTTCTGCGCGGCCGAGCAGCGTCCAGCCGTCGGCGCTCTCGGTCTTCGAAGGACGCAGCCGCTCCGCGCCCACCAGCGTCCACCCGACGGCCTCGTCGAGCAGGCGGATCGCGCTCCTCGTCGTCTCCGGTCGTGAAGAGCTGGCGCGCCTTCGCCACGCGCGCCATCACGTGCCTCGGGCTGGCGGCCAGGGTCGCGTCGACGGCGGCCGGGGCGTCGGGGCTGCCCTTCGTTAGCAACGCACGTGCGAGGCCCCACGTGGCGCGAGCGCCACCCCCCTGCTGCTCGGCCTTGCGGAACGCGATGATCGCGGTGTCCGACTGATGGGAGGCGAGGGCGAGCTCGCCGGCGATCAGCTGGACATAGGGATCGTCGGGGGCGGCGGCTTGGGCCTTTGCGAGGTGGGTGTGCGCCATGCCCAGCTTGCCCTCACGGAGGGCGTCGGCGGCGAGCGCCGCATCCATGCCCGGAGCGTTGAAGCTCCGCTCGGCGAGGCGCGCCCGGATGCCGACGATGCGCGAGGTGCTGGACGAGTCCTCCCCGAAGCGCACCTGGTAGAGGGCCTCCTCCATCATGCTGCGGGCGAGCAACAAGCGGTTGAGGCCCGCCTCGCGTCGCGCCCGACCGAGCACCACGAGGGAGCCGCGGACGTCGGCGTAGGTGTCGCTCGAGGCCATCTTCTCGGCGCGTGCGATGGCAGCGTGGACGGTCGCCGGGTCACCTGCGGCGGGGAGAAAGCGCTCGAGCGCGTAGATGCCGAAGAGGCCATAGGGCGTGAACATGAGACCGACCCCGGCCGCGACGAGCACCGCGAGCACCGAGCCGACCATGACGAAGCTCCTGCCGGATCCCCGACCTACGCGTGCGGGCCTGCTGGCGGTCCGCTGACGCCGGGGGCGCACCGGCAACGCGCCCGGGACCGGCGCCACCGCCGACGCCACGTCGGGCAGGTTGGGGCCGAGCCCGGCCCCGCCGGGAACCTCAGCCTCCTGCGGGATGTCGGCGAACTCCAGCTCGTCGTCGCCGCCGAGATCGATCTCGCCAAACCCCACGCCCCCCGCCCGCGCAGGCCCCTGGGCCGCTCCCTCGGGCCCGCCGGCCCGGGGCACGGGCAGGTCGAAATCCCCCGCGCCAACCGGCAGCTCGAGGTCGTCGAACCGAGCCTTTTCGCGGGGTGCCGGCAGGTCGCCCTCCCCCTTGGCGACGGGCAAATCCAGATCGGCGAGGCCCCCGGCTGCCCAGGGCGCGGGAAGGTCCGCCTCCCCCTTCGCGACGGGCAGGTCGGCGGTCCCTCGAGGCACGGGAAGGTCGGCAACATCACGGGGCGCGGGAAGGTCCGCAGCCGACTTCGGCATCGGCAGGTCCAGGTCGCCGAAGCCCCCTGCGTCCCCGCCCGCTTGCTTCGGCATGGGCAGGTCGGCTCCGGCCTTGGGCATCGGCAGATCGAGGTCGTCGAAGCCGCCGCCCACGGGCCGGGCCGGCGGCTTGGGCATGGGCAGGTCGGCCTCGCCCTTGGGCATGGGGAGGTCCAGGTCCAGGTCGCCGAAGCTTGCGGCACCCGCGGCGCTGGCCTTGGGCGCAGGAAGGTCCGCCTCGACACGGGGCGCCGGCAGATCGTCCAGATCATCGAAGGGCGTGCGACGCGCCGGGGCCCTCGGCATGGCGGCCTGGGCCTTCGGCGTAGCGGCCGGGACCTTCGGCGTGGGGAGGTCCAGCTCGTCCAGCGTCCCCCTTGCGGTGCCGCGCGCCTTCGGCGCAGGCAGGTCCACCTCCAGATCGGCAGGCCCCCCGGCCGCCTTCGGCGCGGGAAGGTCCACCACCGCGCCCCCACCCGCCTTCGGCGCAGGCAGGTCCACCTCCATGTCAGCCGTGCTCCGGCGCGCCTTCGGTGCTGGCAGGTCCAGCTCCAGGTCCGAGGCCCGCCCGACGCCCGCGGCCCTGGGCGCAGGCAGGTCGCTCACCTCGTCGAAGGGCGTCCTCCGTGGGCCCTTGGGCGCGAGAAGGTCCAGCTCGAGAATCGTCGGAGGTGCCCGCGGGGGGTGCGCTCGGGGTGAGCAGGTCGAGGTCCAGGTCCATCTCGCTGCGCGGCGCACCCACACCCGCCTTGGTCCCGCGACGGCCGTCCTTGGGGGCGCTCGGCGGGGCGATGGGCGCTCCCCCGGCGGGGCGGCCCGGCGCAAACGGGGGAGCGATGGGCGCCTTGGGCCCGCCCCCGGTTTTTTCCGTCGCCGGCGAAGGCAATCCGAAGACCCGCGGAGCAGGCGGCTTGGGGATCCCGGCGGCCCGCTTCGGCGGTGCGGCAGGCGGTCCCGAGGGCGGCAGAGACTGAAGGTCCGAGGCGTCGAGGCCGGGGAAAGCCGACGCCGTGCCGAGGCCGACCATCGTCTTCTTTGCCGCACGGGCCCCGCGCACGCCTGGTGGCTTCGCCGCCACGGGCGGCTTCGGCACCGCTCCGGGGGACACCTTGGGAGCGGCCGGCACGGCGGCAGCACCCGCGGCCGCACCGACCGGGAACGAGGTGCCGCACTTGGGACACCGCATCTTGAGCCCACCCGGCGGCAGCCGCCGCTCGTCGAGCTCGTAGGGAGCCTGGCAGGAGGGGCACTCGACCTTGATCATGGCGTCCTTTGGGACCCTCTCGGATAGAACCTGGCTGCGCGCCTCGACGGGGCGGCAACGCCTGGCGAAGCCTAACACGGTCGCCCCGCCGGAGAGGGCTTGTTGCGCCTCGAAAAGGGCGGCGCTGGCGCGCCTTGACGCTCCGCCGGGCCCCCGCGTACCTTGGACGCATCGTGGTGAAGCAGACTGTCACCGTCGAAATCGCGGGCGCGCGCTATCGCATGACCACGGACGCCGACGCAGAGCACCTGCAGCGGCTGGCGTCGATGGTCAACGAGCGCATCGAAGCTCTCGGACCGCGCGCAGCCCGCGCTGCCTCTCCGGCGCAGCTGCTCGCGGTCGTGGCCCTGGGACTGGCCGAAGATCTCGAAGCAGAAGGGCGTCGCCGCAAGCACGTTGAAGACGTGACGCGGCAGGCGATCACGACGGCCATCGAGCGCATCGATCGCCGCCTCGACGCCGACGCCCAGCTCGCCGCGGAAGTCGACCAGGCGTGACCACTCCGGGGCCTGCCGAGGTCGGCGGAGTCGAGGAGCAGGCGTTGCGGGCGCAGGTGAAGGAGCAGATCCGCCGGCGGATGCGCGCAGTGCGAGACGTGCTGCCGCCCGAGGCGCGGCGCGCTCGCTCGGAGGCCATCGCGGCGCGTGTGACCGACTTGGCAGAGATCGAGGCAGCGCGCGTCGTCTCGGCCTTCGTGGCCATCAAGAGCGAGGTCGATCCGGCGCCCATCGTCGCCGCGCTCCGCGCGAGGGGGGCGCGGATCGCGTTGCCGCGAGTCGACGTCGAGACCGGGCGGATCGTCCTCCATGACCACGCCGAGGCCGGCCCGCTCGAGCCTGGCGCCTACGGCGTGCCCGAGCCGCCCTCGAGCGCGCCAGAGGTCGACCCGGCCGACGTCGATGTGGTGCTCGTGCCCGCCCTGGCGGCCGACCCGCGCGGCCATCGAATAGGCTATGGTAAGGGCTACTACGATCGACTCCTACCGACCCTGACGTCCGCCGTGCGTTGCTGTCTGATCTACGACTTCCAACTCGTCGCCGAAGTGCCCGATGTGCCGGGCGACGAGCCGGTCCAACTGGTGGTGACCGACACGCAGACGCTCCGCGTCCACCCAGCAGCCTGAGCCGCGATGTCCGGCCGCATCTTCATCGTCGACGACGACGCCGGATTCACGCGTGCCCTCTCTCGCAACCTGCGACACCAGGGTCACGACATCGCGACCGCGGCGACCGCAGCCGAGGCCCGCCGGGCGTTTCCATCCGTCGACCCCGATGTGGTCGTGCTCGACTACCAGCTGCCGGACGCCGACGGTCTCGGTTTGCTCGACGAGCTTCGGCCCGAGGCCGCGGGCGCCGTGTTCCTCATGGCGACCGCCTACCCGGACCTGGACATCGCGGTCGAAGCGATGCGGCGTGGCGCCTTCGACTATGTCGTGAAGGACACGGAGCTTCCGGGAATGCCTCTTGCGCATCGAGCGCGGAGTCGACGTGGGCCTGCTGAGGCGGCGGATGGCCGAGGCCAGCCGCGCTCCGCCCGGCGACGGCGCACCCACGGGTCTCATTGGCGAGAGCCCGCCGATGCGATCGCTTCGGGCACGCCTGTCGGCGCTCAGCGGCTCGGGCGACACGACCGTGCTCATCACGGGCGAGACCGGTACGGGCAAGGGCGTGGTGGCGCGGCGTATCCATGCCCAGTCGACGCGCGCCTACGAGCCGTTCGTCGCCGTCGACTGCACCACCATCCCCGCGATGCTCGTCGAGAGCGAGCTGTTCGGCCACGAGCGCGGGGCCTTCAGCGGTGCGATCGGGGCCAAGCTCGGGCGCGTGGAGGCGGCCGGCCGGGGCACGCTCTTCCTCGACGAGATCGGTGAGCTCGAGCTGTCGATGCAGGCCAAGCTCCTGCGCCTCCTCGAGGAGCGGGAGTTCACCCGTGTCGGCAGTACCCGTACGCGCAGGTTGACGGCGCGGATCGTCACGGCCACCAACCGGGACCTCGAGCGTGGCGTTGCCGAAGGTCGCTTCCGGCAGGACCTGCGCTATCGGCTCGAGGTGTTCGTGGTGGACATGCCGCCGCTGCGCGACCGGGGCGACGACGTCTTCCTCTTGACGACCCACTTCGCCACCGAGCGGGCGCGGGCGCTCGGCCGCCCGGTCCCACGCCTCCACCCGAAGGTCCTCGAGCTGCTCCCGCGCTACGTCTTCCCCGGCAACGTGCGGGAGCTGCGCAACATGGTCGAGCAGGCCATGCTGCTCGCCGAGGGTGACGAGCTGACGCTCGACGACTTCCCCGTCCTCTTGCGGGCGGCTGCACGCCTTCGGCTTCACGAGGTCGAAGGGGCGAAGCGGCCGAGCCGGGTGCGCAACACGCCACCCGTCCCCCAAGCCTCGACCCAGGGTGCGGCGAAGCCGGCCACCCTCGCCGGCATTCGCCAGAAGGCCGCCGAGACGGAGCGGGCGGCCCTCATCACGACCCTCGAGAAGACGGGCGGCAACGTGGCGAGCGCCGCCCGCGCCCTCGGCCTGTCACGCTACCAGCTGATGCGCCGCCTCAAGAAGCACGGCCTGCACTGAGATGCCGTGTGGTCCGTCGAGCCGAACCGGGCAGGACGGGACGAACGGTGGGCGTCGGTTGGCCACGGCGAAGACGAGGCCGCGCAGGTCTGCGCTGCACGCCGTGACGGCGAGGTTCTTGGGCTTGCCCGGTACGGATCACATGGCTCGCAGGGGGTGATGCAAGACGCTTCCATTCCGCACGCTTCAGCACATTTCCGAACGCTTGAGCCCTTCATCGAACTGGCTTCGTCGGGGTCGTCCTCGCCGGCGTCCATCGAAGAGTGCCGAAGTTCCGGGGAGAAGCGGCCCGACTGGCCTGCCCCCGCGCCTGGCACGTCGCTTGTAGGGGATGCCCCCCAAAGCGAAGGGGGAAGGCATGGGGAAGGCAAGCAGCAAGATGCACTGGTCGAACGACGCCGCGCGGGAAGCGTTGCACCGCTACGAGCGGGTGGTGCAGGGGGAGGCTCACCGACTCCGTCCCGTCGCCTCCCTGGGGCAGGCGCTCGACGGGGACGACCTGTGCGCCGAAGGCCGTGTGGCGGTCCTCGAGGCCTTGAGCACCTACCAAGGGTTCGGCATCGCGGAGGTCACCTGGGTACGGACCCGCGTGCGTCAGCGCATGATCGATGCGATCCGGAGGCTCGACCTCCGCACCCGGGACGAGATGCGCCTTTCGGTGCGGCACGCGGCCGGCGAGACGGAAGGGAAGGAGCAGGAGCGCGGACGCATCGTGGCCGCACGGCGGCTCGTGTCCCTCGACTGCTCCCCCTCAGGCACCGAGCCCCTGGTCGACCGGATACGGGACTCGCGCAACCCGTTGGCCGACCAGGTCGCCGAGCGCGTGGACCGGCACCGTCGGCTGCTCGGGGCCCTCGAACACCTGCCCGAGCGGCAACGGCAGGCCATCGAGCTGGGTCTCTTCGATGGGCTCGCGCTTCGCGAGATCGGGGACAGGATGGGCATCAGCGAGTCGCGCGTCTGCCAGCTTCAGAAGCGCGCCGTGCACCACCTGAAAATCGCCGTCCGCCAGCCGACCATGACCTCCGCCGCTGCCTGAGACGCCTCCATAGGTCCGAATGGGGGGCATGGAGGGGTCGCGCCAGAGTGGACAATGACGGTACGCTAGTACGATGCGCCGTCTCGCCCTCGCCCCGTGCTTCGCCGTGCTCGTCTCCCTCGCGGTCCCGTCGGCGCGCGCCCGAGCCCAGGCGGCCTGCGTGGACACGACGGGGGCCATGTGCCTTGCGGCGGTCCACGGCAGCGTGGACGACATCTTCCAGACCAGTGACGGGCGCTATGCGCCGCAGCTGACCTTCGGCACGTACATCCGCGGCGTCAACAGCACCGGCTGCGCCATCGGCGAGTCGAACGACAAGACGAACATCTCGAGCTACACGTGCATGGGCGGCGTGACGGGGCCCCTCACGCCGACGCCCGACGGGCAGTGCGTCCCGGCCGCCGTGCCGCCCGATGTCGCCACCTTCGCCAGCAGCCTCGACTGGCGGTGGACCCAGATCGAGCGCACCCACGACGACTGCACCTACGTGGCCGACGGCGAGACCGGCTTCTACTACCCGTGGCGCGGCCGCATCTATGACCTCGGCGGCGAGGCGAACCGCGTCGTCCTGTTCCCCGTGACCGATCACGGCCCCCTGCCCTGCGAGTCCTTCGAGTACACGATTTTCCTGTCCAACAACCCCGACGCCACCGCGATCGCCGACCCGAGCGCGCCCGACGGGACCAAGTGGAACCCGGCCAAGATGATCCGGGTGTACCTGCAGGGATGGACGCGCAATCCGAACGCCCTCGGCGCGGCCGACGCCAGCCGCACCGACCTGAGCACATTCCTCAGAGACCTCTCATCGGGTGATGCGCTCAGCGACTCCTCCGTCACCGTCTGGGCCCTGCCCTGCGGTATCACCTTCCGGTACGTGTCGGTCGTGGCGGGCAACGACGGCAACCCGACCCCCGCCTGCGAGTTCGACAGCGGCGATGACGAGCTCGACGCGGTCGCCGGCCTCAACGAGGACGACTCGGCCCTGTGCCCCGACGCGGACGGGGACGGCCACCGCGACGCGGCCTGCGGCGGAAGCGACTGCAACGACTCGGACCCGTCCGTGCATCC
Organism: uncultured delta proteobacterium; assembly: GCA_963830115.1. Lineage (GTDB taxonomy): Bacteria > Myxococcota_A > Polyangia > Polyangiales > CAWHLB01 > CAWHLB01. Next base: position 958,462 of record CAWHLB010000027.1, on the reverse strand, counting down.
GGGCGCCTTCGAGCCCTGCAACGCGACGCGCGATTCTCGACTGCCAGCCGGCCGTACCCTGCCCCGAGGGAACTGTGTGTGATGATACATCCGGCCTGTGCGTCCCCGCGTGCTTCGAGGGCGGTTGCACGACCGGGCTCACGTGCGTCGACGGCAAGTGCGTCGACTCGGCCTGCGCCGCTCGGACCGACCCCTGCCCCGACGGGACGATTCTGCCGTGGCGGCGACTGCGTCGATCCCTGCGACGGCGCGGTCTGCCCCGCCGGTCAGCGGTGTGTCGGCGGGTCATGCGTCGACCCCTGCGCCGGGGTCACCTGCCCCACGAACCAGGTCTGTATCGCGCGCGACCCGGCGGCGACGACCCTCTGCGGACCGTCGTGCGACTGCAGCGACGTGTCGGTGACCCTCTGTCCGTCGGACAAGGCCTGCGACACGCGCGGCGGCTCGTCGACGTTCGGCCTTTGTGTCGACCCGGGTTGCGAGACCGCCACGTGCGCGGCAGCGCAGGTCTGCAGCGGCGGGATGTGCGTCGACGCGTGCGACGCGGTCACCTGCCCTCTGGGGCAGATTTGTCAGATGGGCGCCTGTGTGGAGGATCCGTGCGCCCGGGTGAGCTGTCCCTCCGGCCAGGTGTGCCGGGACGGGAGTTGCGTCGATCCCTGTGAGGGAATGACCTGCCCCCAGTACCACGTGTGCCGCGGCGGGATGTGCGTCGTCGACCGGTGCGCGGGCGTCGACTGCAATCCCGGCGAGCAGTGCGTGGAGGGCCGCTGCACGGCGACCGGGGACGGGGGCGGCCTGGCGATGGACGGCGGGGCGGGGACCGGCGGGGCGGTGCCCGAGAAGGGCGGGTGCGGTTGTCTGGTGGCCGGCGCCCGAAGCGGACGGCGCGGAGCCGCCCTCGGCCTGCTCGGTCTGCTCCTGCTCGGCCTCGTCGTACGACGGCGACGAACCTGACCGGGCCTGCGTTCGCGCGAAGAAAAGGTGACGGTCCCGTCGTGGGGCCCTGTGCCCGGCTGCACGGCGGGCGCTAGAGTCTCGGCGTGATCCCCGAGACGGTACGCGCGAAGCTCGAGACGCTGCCTGCGTCCCCCGGCGTCTACCTGTTCCGGGGGCGCGGCGCGGTCCTCTACATCGGCAAGGCCCGCAGCCTACGCAGCCGCGTGCGCAGCTACTTCCAGCCGGGCTCGAGCGACGTCCGGGCCTTCGTCGCGCGCCTCGAGAGCGAGCTCGAGGACATCGAAACCTTCGTCGTCGACACCGAGAAGGAGGCGGCGCTCCTCGAGAACCAGCTCATCAAGGAGCACCGGCCCCGCTACAACGTCAAGCTCCGCGACGACAAGGACTACCTCTCGCTCCGGCTCGACCCGAAGGCGCCATGGCCGCGGCTCGAGGTGGTGCGACGGCCGAAGCCCGACGGCGCCATGTACTTCGGCCCCTACGACTCGGCGACGGCCGCGCGCAAGACCCTGCGGCTCGTCAATCGCCACTTCAAGCTCAGGACCTGCACCGATGCGGACTTGGCCTCACGGCGGCGGCCTTGCCTGCAGTACCAGATCAAACGCTGCCCGGCGCCGTGCGTCTACGCGGTGGACCGCCAGGCCTACGGCGAACAAGTGCGCGACGTGGGGTTGTTCCTCGAAGGGCGGCACGACGAGCTGCTGAACAACCTCGAAGCACGCATGAAGGAGGCCGCCGGGCGAATGGACTACGAGCAGGCGGCGGTCTACCGCGATCAGCTCCGGGCCGTGGACCGCGTGCGGGAGGCGCAACGCGTCGCCGTCGTGCGGAACGTGGACCAGGACGTGGTGGCGATCTACCGGCAGGCGGATCAGGCCGAGGCGGCGGTGCTCATGGTGCGCAGCGGCAAGGTGACCGGCGTGCGCACCTACGCCCTGCGCGACGTCTCGCTGCCGGCCGCGGAGCTGCTCGCCTCCTTCGTCGCCGAGTACTACGACCGGAGCGGCTTCGTGCCGGACGAGGTGGTGCTGCCCCTCGCCATCGAGGCCATGGAGGGGTTCGCCGACGTGCTCGCCGAACGACGCGGCAAGCGCGTCAAGGTGCTCGCACCGCAGCGCGGTGCACGCGTGAAGCTCGTGGCCATGGCCCGGGACAACGCCGAGCACGCCTTCGTCGAGAAGGCGCGGGCGCAGGAGGACATCGAGGAGCGTCTCGGTCAGGTCGAAAAGCGCCTCCGCCTGCCGCGCCTGCCGCACCGCATCGAGTGCGTGGACGTCTCGCACATCGGTGGCGAGGACACGACGGCGGCTGTCGTGGCGCTGCGCGACGGCGAGCCCGACCGCAAGCGCTACCGCACCTTCCACGTGCGGGGTGTCGCCGCGGGGGACGACTACGGTGCGATGCACCAGGTGCTGTCGCGACGTCTCCGGCGCGGGCGCAACGGGGAGCGCGGGTGGGAGGTGCCCGACCTGCTCGTGGTCGACGGCGGCAGGGGCCAGCTCAACGTGGCCCTCGCCGTGCTGCGCGACCTGGGCGTCTCGAACGTGCCGGTCGTGGGGCTCGCCAAGGAGAAGGAGAACCTCCTCGGCGAGAAGCAGGTCGATCGGGTCTACCTTCCGGGCCAGAAGAACCCGGTGCTGGTCCCCTCGAGCCCGGCCCTGTCCATGCTGGCGCTCGCGCGGGACGAGGCGCACCGCGCGTCGAACGCGCTGCGGATCAAGGCGGGTCGCAAGCGCCGCCTGAGGAGCGAGCTCGACGACGTGCCCGGCGTCGGCGAAAAGACACGCATCCGGTTGCTCTCCGAGCTGGGGACGGTGCGCGCCGTGGCCGAGGCGAGCGAGATCGACCTGGTGGCCGCCGGCGCGACGCGTAGGCAGGCGCGCGCGATCCACGCCGCCCTCGGCCGCGTGCCCACGGCTCCCGCGCCACAGGCCCCCGCGGCGCCGCCCGTCGACGCCTGCGCGGAGGAGGCGGAAGAGGATCGCGCGGTGGACAACGCCTTCACCGACGGCTGAAGCCGGGTCACTCGAGCAGCGTCGGCAGATGGACGACGCCCTGCAGGTGCGGCGCCCACGTGAGGAGCAGCGGCGTGCTCGAGACCAGACAGCTCCCGAAGGCGGCCCCCACGAGCCCGTCGCGGTCGACGGCCAGACGGGCGTGGCCCGGTCCGTGGGTCTCGCAGAAGCTCTCCGCGCGCATCAACACCTGCGTCTCGACGAGGCGTCCCTCGCGCTGCGAACAGGCAAGGTAGCGGAGCGTGCAGCGCGAGGGGGACGCGGCGGGCAGCTCGCCGGACATGGCGATGACGGTCCGCTCCCCTTCGACGACGGTCAGCTCGAAACCGCCCGTCCTTCGCTCGAAGGAGACCCGACCGAGGGCGCTCTCCAGACCGAAGACGTCTCTCGCCACGTCGCGCGCCTCCTGGGTCGTGAGCAGCAGGTGATGGACGACGAGGGCAAAGGCACCCGCGCGCATCTGACGCAGGACCGACAGACCGGGCAGGGCATCGAGGGCGTGGGTCGTCGGCACCCCGACGACGAGCGCTCGGTAGGGGGCGACGTCCGCAGTGCGCACGTCGAGGAAGGTGAGGCTGAGGGCCGAGAGGCCGGGCGCCACCATGACGGGGTGGGCCGCCGACCGCGGCAGGAGTGCGGCCACCGCCGAACGACGGGCGGCGAAGACCGCCGTCAGCATGGACCCATCCTCCTGGAGGAGGGGAACCCTGTACCGGCGTCCCCCGACCTCCATCACGGCGCGGGGCACGCCCTGAAGGAACGGGGCTCCGGGGCCTGTGGGCATGGGCTGCAGGTGGGCACGAAGCGCGAGGCGGCAAGGCCGGGGAGGGGACCCGAGGGGCCGGACCGGGACCGCGCGGGCGACGCCCTCGGTGGACCACGGGGCGGTCGCGTCGCCCGGCCCTGTCCTCTATGATGGGGCCATGCTCGAAGCCGACCCCGCTCCGCCGCTCGCGCTCGAAGCCGCCGCCCAGACCGACATCGGCGGCCGTGAGCACAATGAGGACGCGGTCCTGATCCGCCCGGACCTCGGCCTGCACATCGTCGCGGACGGCGCCGGTGGTGAGAACGCCGGCAACGTGGCTAGCGCGCTGGCGATCACGACCGTGGCCCGCTTCCTCGAGGACGGCGCGACGACGGATGGACCGACCTTCGACGACCTCGGTCTGCCCATCGCGGCGCGGCGCCTCTCGACGGCGATCCACCGGGCCAACCAGGAGATCATCACCATCGCCAAGACCTCGCGCCGTTACCGCGGCATGGGCACGACCATCGTCGTCGCCTACGCGCCGCCCGGCGGCGACGTCGTTCACATCGCCCACGTGGGCGACAGCCGCTGCTACCGGTTGCGCGGTGGCTACCTGGAGCAGCTCACCCACGATCACAGCCTGGCCAACGACGTGCTCGAGATGCGGCCCGACCTGCCCCAGTCGCGCACCCAGAGACTGCCCCGCGATGTCATCACGCGGGCGCTCGGGATGGGCGAGTCGGTGCGCGTCTCGGTGCAGTCCTGGGCGCTTGCCGCCGGCGATCGCTTCCTGCTCTGCAGCGACGGCCTCACCGACGCCCTCGACGACGGCGACATCGTGCACATCCTCGAGCTGTCGAACAGCCCGGACGTGATGGTCAGCGACCTCGTCGAGCTCGCCAAGGCCAACGAAGCGCGCGACAACGTGGCGGCCCTGGTGGTCGCCTGCGAGACGCCCCGGGGCACCTTCCCCTACGCACCCCGCAAGCCGACGGGCCTTCGGCCGCGCCACAAGAAGGTCTCCAAGACGCCGCCGGCCCGAAGGCGCGACCAATCGTCGCCCGAGATCATCATCGTGGACGAGAACGCCTTCGGCGAAGAGGGGTCGAGCGCAGCGATCCACGTCGTCCCCGCCGACAGCTCGAGCCCCGACCTCCTGAGCGCCTTGCAGGGCTTCGTCGGCAATAACGATGGCGAGAGCCGGGGCGAGGAAGTGCTCTGCGCGGCCTGCGGCAACACGGTGCCCGCGGGACAAGAGACCTGCCCCCATTGCGGCGCCTGGTAACGCCTCACTCTGGCGATCGAACGACGGGTAGGCGAACCTCGAAGCGCGCCCCACCCTCGCGTGGATTCGACACCATGATGGACCCGCCGAGCTGCTCGATCAGCGTGTAGCAGACGGCGAGGCCCAGGCCCGTGCCGTGGCCCGCGGGCTTGGTCGTCACGAAGGGCTCGAAGAGGTGGTCGATCACTTCGGCCGCGACCCCGGGTCCGCTGTCGGCGACCACCAGGACGACCTCCTCCGGGTCGTCGGTCGCGTTCACCTCGATGCGGATCGCCCCCTCGCCCGAGATCGCGTCGGCGGCGTTGAGCAGGAGGTTGAGGACGACCTGGGTGAGGCGGTCGGCACTGCCGCGCACGGGGGGGACCTCGGCAGCCAGACGCCGCTCGATGCGGACGCGACCGAGGTCCTTCTGGGGTGCGATGAGGCGCACCGCGTCCTCCACGACGACCCCGAGGTCGGCGCTCCCCTCCTGTTCGTCGGCGTCCGATCCCTGCCGCGAGAAGTCGAGCAGGTCCCGGATGATGTGGTGGATGCGCTCGGTCTCGGAACCGATGCGGCGGAGCATCTCGGCGCGCTCGGCCTCGGTGAGATTGGCATCGCGCACCAGGTCGAGCAGGCCCAGGATCGCCGCCAGGGGATTGCCGATCTCGTGGGCCACGCCAGCGGCCAGACGCCCCACCGACGCGAGGTGCGCGCTCCGGGCGACCTGACGCTGGGCCGTCCGGAGGTCTCGGGTCGTGCGCTCGAGCTCCCGGAGGCGCTCCTCGAGGGAGACGCGTTCGGTGCGCAGCTCGGAGGTCATGGCGTTGAACGCGACGGCGAGGCGGGCCACCTCCGCCGCGCCCTTCACGGGAACCGTGACGAGCTTGCTCCCGCCGGCGATGCGCTCCGAGGCGCGCGTCAGGCCCTCGACAGGCCGGACGATCAGGTACGTGAGCGCGACGTAGGCCAGGATCAGGATCGCGCCGCCCGTGACGGCGACGTAGAGAAGGAGGAGGTTCGCGAGGGGCGCGCTCGACGCCGGGTCCAGGGTGGCGACCCAGAGGCGGACGTGGCCCCCGCCCGCGAGCGGGGCGTCGACGCGACGCGCCGGACCGGGCACCCCCCGCACCCAGGGGGTGAGCCCGTCGCGCACGATCTCCACCCGCCGCACGCCGCCGCTGCCCACCACCGCGTCCGCCATCGCCTCGAGCCGTGCCTCGGCGTCCGGGCCCCCGGCGTCGACGACGGCAGCGATCGCGCGGGCCGTCGCCTGGGCGTCGCGCGTGCGGTCGGCGGCACGGGCGCGCTGGGTCAGCTGGACGGCCGCGATGCCGAGCAGCGCGAAGGAAGCGATGAAGGCCACGCTCAGGGCGAGGACGATCTGGACGCGCAGGCCGAGGCCGTGGCGGGGAAAGGAGCCGACGACCTCGGGCGTCGTGGACGGCCTCTGGCCGGAAGTGGACGGGCGGCCCTGCACCGGCGAAGGGTAGCGCAGCGGGCTCGAGCGCGCGCTCTTTGTCGGCGCCGCGCGACCGCGATACTGTTCGCCGATGATGACAGGGTCGGAACAGTCGCGGCATGCCATGTCGACGTGGATCGGGACGCTCTCGCGGGGCGGCTTCCTCACCAGCGATCTCGAGGAAGCGGGCATCGCGGTGGCGGCCTTCGTGGTCGGCGAGGAGCGCTTGTCCGAGCTGCGCGAGTGGATGTCGGCCCAGGCGCGCGACGTCGTGCACCGCGAGGAGGAAGCGGCCATCGAGGTGTGCATCTGGATGGCCCATGCCGACCGGCACCTCGCACCGGAGGAGCGGGAGATGCTCGAGCGAATCGTGCTCGCGTCCCAGCTCGGCACGACGGCGCGCGATCGGCTCGCGGTCGCCATCGACCATCCCCCTTCCCTCACCGCGATGGAGGAGCGCCTCACGCACCCGGTCCTGCGGGAGCTGATGCTGGCCCTGTCCTGGGAGCTGGCCCTGGCGGACGGTCGGATCGAGCGATCGGAGACCGACTTCTACGCGTCCCTCGCCGAGCGCCTCGGCGTGACGCCCGAGCGGGCCGACGAGCTGCGCGACGCCGTGGCGGGCCGCGTCGCCTGAGCTCTTGGTGGTGGTCGGAGCCGGCCGGGCTCAAGCCGCGCGCGCGATGGATGCGACGGTGCGAGCGTAGTCGCGGCGCAACAGCCGCGCGGGCACCGGTGGCGGGAGCCCCTCGATGCTGGCGAGGAGCAGGGCGCGGTCGATTGCGTCGATGCGGTCGAACCGCAAGGCGAGGGCGCAGCCGGCGTCGCTCCCGCGTCGGCCGAGGATCACGCGGCGGACCACCGCCTCCGCGTCGATCCACGAGAGGCCACCGGGCAGCCGCAGGCTCACGAGCACCGGCTCGCCGAGCGGCACCGGGATGGCGCTGTGCACCAGGGCGCCCTCGGCAGAGAGGTCCACCGTGCGATCGGCAAGGAGCACGAACCCCGGCTCGCGGACCACCTGACACGGCACGCTCACGGCGCGACGTGCGCTCCTCCGCTGTCTGGCTTCGAACAGAACGAGCTCGCTCATCGCACCACCTCCGAAGGCGATCGTCGCATTCGGGCAGACGGGGGGGCAAAGAAGTGGAAGTCGGACCTGGAAGCGGTCATCGCGCTCGACACGCGCTTGGACGTGGAACGACCCGCCCTGACGCTCCGCCGATCGAGCTACTCGATCATGCGCGCGATGCGCGTCTTGATCTCGGCGAAGCGGCGCAGGAAGTCCTCGTGCTCGCGGCGGAAGGCCTGGATGACGCGCCGGTCGCGCTGCGTCGCGCCGAGCCGGTCGACCGCCTGTTCGATGCGTTGCACCAGGTGGCCGGCGCCCTTGAAGGGGCGCTCCACGTCCTCGGGCCGACCCGCCTCCCACACCTCGATCCGCCCCTCGCCGCCGGGCGCGCTGTAGAGCAGGCCGGTGGTCTCGGCACGGCTCGTCTGGATGGACTTGATGACGAGCGAGCCCTTGAGGTCCGGCAGATCGTCCCGCGCAGCCACCACGTCGAAGGACTGGCCGCTCGCCTTGTCGAGGGCGGCGCCGCCCGTCATCTCGGCGCCGATCTCCCACTCCTTGGTGCCGAGGAACTGGGCGATCTCCTGCAGGAAGGCCGGATCCGAATCGACGACGAGCACGCGGGGCCGGGCCCTGCCGCCGGAGCCGATCGACACGTCGTGGTAGACGCGCCGGGCCATCTGCAGCATCACGCGGAAGGCGTCGTCCAGGATCCCGTGCACCTCGCGCAGCACACTCTGGGCGCCTTCCGCCTCGGCGCCGCGGTTGCGTTCGGCGGCCACGTCCACGATGTGCCGCAGGTGATCGACCTCGCCCGGCCGCTTGAGCAAGACGTCGACGGCGCCGAGGCGGAAGGCCTCGACCGCACCTTCGAAGGAGCGCCGCCCCGACAGCAGCACCACGCCCGTCGGGCGTGACCGCTCGTGGATGAAGCGGACCAGATCGATCCCCGCCCCCGGACGCTCCACGTCCAGGTCGATCAGCGCCGCCGGAAAGAACTTGCGCTCGATCCGCTCGCGGGCGTCGGCCACGGTCCCCACCGCGGTGCACACGTAGCCCGCGTCTTCGAAGAGCGTCCGCATCCCTTCGCGGTGCGCCTTCACGGAGTCGACGATGAGCAGCTCGTCCCCTGTCGCCATGTGTTACCTCGAGAAGGGCATCTGCATCTGGATGGAGCCCCCGGGCGGGGGCGGCAGACGCCAGCTCTGGACCTGTGCGGCGAGACAGCGGCCGAGGGCCTCGTCGCCTGTCGTGTTGCGCGCGACGGAGGTGTGGGTGACCCCCCCGTCGGCGCCGATGGTGAGCGACACGACCACCGTGCCGGTCACACTGGGTACGTTGCGGGTGGCGTGATCGAAGCACGTCTGGGCACGGTGCGCATAGTAGCGGTTGACCACGTAGTGCACGCGTGCCCCGTAGAGCTCCCCGCCGATGTCGCGCTGGTCGGGGACCTGGCCGCCCGTCCCGCCGGATGCGCCGCCTCCGCTGCCGCCCGTCCCGCCGGACGCGCCGCCTCCGCTGCCGCCCGTCCCGCCGGATGCGCCGCCTCCGCTGCCGCCCGTCCCGCCGGACGCGCCGCCTCCGCTGCCGCCCGTCCCGCCGGACGTAGCGCCGGCGTGGCCGCCCGTCCCGCCGGACGTAGCGCCGGCGTGGCCGTGGCCGCCACCGCCCGTGGCGTGGCCGCCCGTGGTGTGCACGCCCTGCGCGCCCGAAACGTGTCCGTCGTGCACGCCCGCGGCGCCGATGTGCGTCGGCCCCTCGCTCCCGCCGGCGTGACTCCCGCTCGTGCCCTGTGCGTGCTCCGGCGGATGCGTGTCCTTCGCGCCGCCCTTCGCGCCGCCCGTCCCGTGACCGGCCGCCTGTGCAGTCGCGCCGCCGCCGGGACGGCCGGAGACGAAGTCCACGTCGGGTGCGTGGGTGGTCGGAAGGGGTGTCCCGATGACGAAGGGATCGCTCGGTTTCGCTTCGCCGCCCGGGTTGCCGGACCCGCGGGCGGTGAAGAGATAGGCGCCGAGGGCTCCGGCCCCGACGAGCGCCGCGGCGAGGATGCCGACGGTCAGCCAGACCCGGCCGGGGGAGCGGACCCCGATGCCGGTGAGGGACACGCCCATCATGGACGGACCGCCGAAGGGGCTCGGGGCACCTCCCATGGTCGGGGAGGCGTTCGGCGCGGTGGCGACGGGGCCGTTCGTGCTCGCCCGTGCCGGTGACGTCCCCGCGGGCGCGGCCATGTCGTGGGCACAGGCACCGCAGTAGCGGAAGCCCTTGGGCACGGCCGCACCGCAGGCGGGGCACGGGACGTGGGCTGCCGCGGCGGGTGCGGCTGCGGTGGGTGCCGGGGGTGCGGTGGGTGCCGGAGCTGCGGTGGGCGCCGGGCCCGCAGCGGGGCCCGCGGCGGGGGCCGCGGCGGGGGCTGCGTCGGCGATGGGACCGCCGGGTGCACCGGGCGAAGCGATGGAGCCTCCGCACTGGTTGCAGAACCGGGCGTCGTCGGCGTTGGCCGATCCGCAGGACTGACAGAACATCGCCCGCAAGCATAGCCCATGGGCGCCGCGAGGCCGCAGTCTCGGGACAGGGCCCGTCAACGCGGCCGGTAGTCGGGCGGCTCCCAGGCGGCGAGGCCGATGTTCGCGTGGCCCGACCAGGCCAGGCCCGCCCACAGCATCCACGCAGAGAGGCCGCCCGTGGGCCCCGCCTGATCTCCCGGCTGGGCGGTCAGGTAGCGAGCCGCGAGGCGAAGCGCGAGGGTGTTGCCCGTGCGGTCCGACCACCAGAGTGGCGGCTCCAGCGCGAACCCCACCGCGAAACCGACCCCCGTGCCGCTGTCGAGGGGTGTGACGGCGAGCCCGAGGTCGACGCCGAGGGACTGGACCAGCCGATCGACGAAGCCGTAGCCGGTCCAGAGGTTCTCGAAAAAGAGCGAGGGGAACAGGGGCCGTATCGTGACACCGAACACCAACGCGTCCGGACCGTCCGGCGAGAAGCGGCCCGCGACGAAGGGGCCGGCCGCGTCCAGGTAGCGCGCGCGCAGCTCGCCGACCAGCCCGGCCCGCGGGCCACCGTCTCCGAGCAGGACGCCGGCCCCCGCGTCGACGGCCAGGGTCAGGTCGCCGTGGAATCGGCCGTACAACCCGTCGCCCGGCCCCTGGGCGCGGGCCGGCCCGGCCGCCGATGCGACGACGAGCCACACCAGCGCGCCGAGCAGCAGCACCCCCGCGTTCCCCCGCGGGGCGCCGCAAGGGTCGCTCCCCGTCCTGTCACCGCGCACCACGCCCACAGGATGGCACCGCCCGGCCCCCTTGTGTCGACGATCCCGATCGGACGCACCGGGTCCGTCCTTGTCCGGAGAGGGGGGCGGCGCTATCGTCCGCGCGCCCCGGAAGGGGCGGGGCGCCCTCGACCCCTCGCACCCCGACGAGGACGGCGTCCCGGGCTCGCCCCGCGCGACGCGCCGCGAAAGGAAGGATCCCGTGACCGTCTTCGAGCACATGGCCCACTACGACTACGGCGAGCTGCACCTCAAGCGGGACGCAGCCTCCGGGATGCGCGCGATCATCGCGATCCACGACATGCGCCTCGGGCCTTCGCTCGGAGGATGCCGCTTCATCCACTACGACACGGAAGAGGCCGCGGTCATCGACGCCCTCCGGCTCGCGCGCGGCATGACCTACAAGGCGGCGATCACGGGGCTGCCCCTCGGCGGTGGCAAGTCGGTCATCATGCGTCCGCGCCCCGAGTTCGACCGCACGGCGCTCTTCCGCGCCTTCGGCTCCTTCGTCGACGGCCTGGCGGGCCACTACATCACGGCCGAGGACAGCGGGACGAGCATCGAGGACATGGAGATCATCCGCACGGCCACCAAGCACGTGACCGGCGTCAAGCCGGAGAACGGCGGCTCGGGCGACCCGAGCCCCTACACGGCGCTCGGCGTGCGGCGCGGTATTGAAGCGTGCGTGAAGTTCGTCATGGACCGGGGCGACATCCAGGGGCTCTCCGTGGCGGTCCAGGGCGTCGGGCACGTGGGCTACCATCTATGTAAGGAGCTTCACGCGCTCGGTGCGAAGCTCACGGTGGCGGACGTGGACCCGCTCAAGTCCGAGCGCGCCGCGCGCGAGCTCGGTGCCGACGTGGTGCCGCTCGAAGACATCTACGCGACCGAGTGCGACGTCTTCGCGCCCTGCGCCCTCGGCAGCGCCCTCAACGACCAGACGATCCCGCGGCTGCGTTGCAAGATCGTCGCGGGCGCGGCGAACAACCAGCTCGCCGAGCCCCGCCACGGCGAAGACCTGATGCAGCGCGGCATCCTCTACGCGCCGGACTACGCCATCAACGCGGGCGGTCTGATCAACGTGGCCCAGGAGATCGAGGGCTACGACGAGGCCAAGTCCCGCGCGAAGGTGATGAAGATCTACGACACGATCTACGAGATCGCCGAGCGGGCCGCGAAGGCCATGCACCCGACCCACCGCATCGCCGACATGATCGCCGAGGAGAAGCTCGCTCGGGCCACGGCGAGCTGACGCGTCCCGAGACGGGACTTTTCCAGCCAATTATGGCACTCGCGGCCGGGGGCTTGCTCCCGGAGCGCGCCGATCCTACCTTTCGCGCCATGCGCGCGCGTGGCTTTTCTCTCGTCCTCGTCCTGGTTCTGGCCGGCTGCACGGGCTCCCGGTCCCGCTCCCCCGACACGCCGACGACCGATGGCGGAGCGACCGACGCCGGAACCGGAACGACGTCCGACGCCGGAACGATGTCCGACGCCGGCACGACGACCATGCCCCCGCCGAGCATCTGCGACAGCATCGTCTGTCTCGACAGCATGCCGGCGACGGCGGGCGGCACCGCCACGGACTTCACGTCCCACGGCCTCAACTACGCGTGCGACGGCGCGCAGCATGCCGGCCCCGATGTCGTCTATCGCGTCACGCTCGACACGGCCGGGTTCCTGTCGGTCGGCACCTCGGGCGACGGCGTCAGCTCCGTGGCGATCCTCGACAACATGGACGCGGCGACCTGCCTCGACGGCCACAGCCACACGGCCGGTGCGAGCCTCGATCCCGGGACCTACTTCGTCGCCGTGGAGGGAGCCGGGAGCTTCTCGGTGCAGATGGCGGTCGACACCCCCGAGACGCTCGAAGCGGCGGGCGTGCCTGCCCAGCTCGCCCAGGACGCGATGAAGATTCTACGCGAACGCCTGGGCCTGGGGCGCGACGGTTCGGACCGAGTACGCGGTCACCGACTTCACCCAGCCCTCCCAGAACAAGCGCGAGTGGATCTTCGACCTGTCGACGGGGCAGCTCCTGTGGAACGTGCGCGTGGCCCACGGTCAGGCCTCGACCAACGGGACCGACCTGTCCCGCGCGATCCAGTTCTCCGACGTGTCGGGCAGCAACGAGTCGAGCCTCGGCCTGTTGCGCACGGGCGGGCGCTACGTCGGCATCTGGGGGCCGTCGTTGCGTCTCGAGGGGCTCGAGCCCGGCTTCGACGACAACGTCTGCCGACGCGCCATCGTCCTGCACCCCTGGTCGGCGGTAGAGCAGGCCTACGTGGACCGGTGCGGCTACGCGGCCCCGAGCCTCGGCTGCCCGGCCATCGACGACACGATCTTCATGCCCATCCGCGAGCGGCTGGCGCGCCCGACGGGTGCCCCCCTCGACGAGGGGGTGCTGCTGCTCTTGTGGTACCCAGACTCCTCGTGGCACCCGATGAGCGAGTACCTCAACGCCACGACGCCGAGCTCCACGCTCCAGAACCAGCTCACCGTCAAGTGCCAGGCCGGCCAGATGGGCACGCCCACGCCGCCGACCCAGGACGAGTACGCCTGCAGCTGAGTGAGGCGCGCGGCGCGGGCCTCACTCCTGGCGGAGGGCCTCGACCGGGTCCATGCGTGAGGCGCGGCGGGCGGGGCCCACGCCGAAGACGACGCCGGTGACGATGGACACGGCGAGGGAGAGCACCACCGCGTAGGGCGGGACGATGGTGGACCAGCCGCCGATGCGCGCGATGGCGCCCGCGATCACGTAACCGAGCATCAGGCCCACGAGGCCGCCGGCGACCGAGACGACCACCGCCTCGGACAGGAACTGCAGGAGCACGTCGCTGCGGCGAGCGCCCACGGCCATGCGGACGCCGATTCTCGCGTGTCCGTTCGCGCACGGACACGAGCATGATGTTCATGATGCCGATGCCGCCCACCAGGAGCGACACGGCAGCCACCGAGCCGAGCAGGGCCGTCAGGGTGCCGGTGATGGCGCTCATGGTCTGCTGCATCTCGGCCTGGGAGCGGATCTCGAAGTCGTCGTCCACGTCGGAACGGAGCTGGTGGCGCGTGCGCAGGAGCGAGGTGACTTCGCTCTGCACGGGGTCGGTGTCTCCCTCGTTCTCGAGCTTGACCGTGATGTCACTCACATAGTCGGTGCCGAAGAGCACGCCCTGGAAGACCGACAGGGGCACCAAGACGTTGTCGTCGGGCGAGCCGAAACCCTGGCCCTTCTCCTCGAGCACGCCGATGACGCGGAAGGCGATGCCGCGGACGTGGATGCGCTTGCCGACGGCGGGCTGTCCCTCGAAGAGGGTACGGGCGAGCTCGGCCCCGAGGACGGCGACGCGGTTGTGGTCCCGGTCGTCGTCGGAGCTGAAGCCCAGGCCCATGGCGACGGGCATCACCCGGGTCTCCAGGTAGTCGTCGGTGACGCCGATGACCGCGGTCGAGGAGTTGTTGGCGAGGTACTTGACCTGGGCGCCGGCCGAGCCTTCGGGAGCGACGGAGGCGACGCCGGGGAGCTTGCCGATGGCGACGGCGTCGGCGCGCGTCAGGGTCTGGACGGTGCCGCTGTGCACGCCGTGCTGTGCGGCGGAGCCGGGGCGGATCATGAGCAGGTTCGAGCCGAGGGCCCGGATGCGTGCCTGCACGCTGGCGCTCGCACCCTCGCCGATGGCGAGCACGGCGACCACCGACGCGACGCCGATGATCATACCGAGAGCGGTCAGGGCCGTACGCAGCCGGTTGGCGGCGAGCGACCGAAAGGCCGAGCGAGCGGTTTCGCGGATCAGCATGCGATGTCTTTCATGTCACGGCCTCGGTCATGAGGTCGGCGACTCTCGCGACGACTTCGGCGGAGGGGCCGTCGGCCACGATGCGGCCGTCGCTCATCTGGAGGGCGCGGCCGAGGGCCGAGGCGATGGCCAGGTCGTGGGTGACCATCACCACCGTCGCGCCCTCGTCGCCGAGCCGCAGAAGGAGGTCGAGCACCTCCCGGCCCGTGCGGCTGTCGAGGGCTCCCGTCGGCTCGTCGCACAGCAGAATCGAGGGCTCGGTGACCAGGGCGCGGGCGATGGCTACGCGCTGCCGCTGGCCGCCCGACATCTCGGCGGGCCGGTGGCGGGCGCGGTCCGCGATGCCGACGCGCTCGAGGGCCGCGAGGGCACGCGCCTCGGGATGCCTCACGTGGGCGTAGAGCAGGGGCAGCTCCACGTTCTCCACCGCGGTCATGCGCGGCAGGAGATTGAAGCTCTGGAACACGAAGCCGATGTGGCGGTTGCGCACCGCCGCCAGCTCGTCCTCGCCGAGTTGCGCCACGTCGCGGCCCTCGAGCAGGTAGCGACCCTCGGTCGGGCGGTCCAGGCAGCCGAGCACGTGCAGGAGCGTCGACTTGCCGCAGCCCGACGGACCGATGATCGCCACCGCCTCGCTGCGGTGCACCGTGAACGAGATGTGGTCGACCGCGCGCACGCTGAGCTCCGGCCGGTCCGGGTGATAGACCTTCACCAGGTTCTCGACGACGACGGGATCGGGGCCGGGGAGATCAATGGGGCCTCCCGCCGCCGCCGCCGCCGCCATGGTGGCCGAAGGGCAAGAGCCCGCTGGTCGGCGCCTTCGCGGCGCCCGTCGCGCGCATGACCGACTCGATCCGGTCCCCGGCCGAGAGCCCGCTCCGGACCAGGATGTCGGTCCCGTCGGTGACGCCCGTGCGGATGGGACGGCTCTGGCCCGACGCCATCACCACGAAGCGCTGGCGGCCCTGGCTGCGCACGGCCGTGAGCGGCACGAGCAGGCCCTGGATTTTCTGGACCGTGATGTCGAGGTCGGCACTCATGCCGGAGCGCAAGAGGTCCCGATGCGAATCGGTGATGATCGTCTCGACGTCGAAGGTCACCACGTTCGACGTGGTCACGCCGAGGGGGCTCACCCGCTCGACGCGCGCCGTGAACGCGCGGTTCGGATAGGCGTCGACCCGCACGGTGGCGTCCTGCCCGACGTGCACCTTGGCGACCTGGGACTCGTCGAGCTGACCGATCACGCGCAGGTCGGTCAGGTCGGCGATGGTCAGCACCGGCGTGCCGCCCGACACCGTGTTGACCGCGGACGCCACGATGGAGCCCACCTCCACGGCGGTCGACAGGACGGTACCCGACATGGGCGCGGTGATCTTCGTCTCCGAGAGGCGCTTCTGGGCGTCGGCGAGGGCGAGCTGCGACGACTCGACCTGGGCGCGGATCTCCGCGACCTGGGCCCGGCGCATGGCGACGCTGTTCTTCGCGACCGCGGCAGCGTGGGTCGCCGTCCGCTCCGACTCGGAGGAGACCACGCCCATGCCCGCACCCTGGTGCGCCACGTGCTCGGACGTGTCGGCATCCTGCTGGTCGGCCTGGGACCCGGCCAGGTTCGCCCGGGCCTCCTCGAGCTGGGCGCGCACCTTCGCCAGGTCGACCTGGGCCGACTGGACGGCGCGCTGGGCATCGGTCGGGTCGAGCTCGACCAGGAGCTGCCCCGTGTGTACGACGTCGCCCTCCTGCACGAGCAGCTTGGTCACCTCGCCACTCGCCTTGGACTTCACGTCGACCTGGATGTGGGGCTCGATCGTGCCGGACGCCGACGCGCTCACCGTGAGCGTGCCCATTTGCACTGCGTAGGTCGGGCCGGTCGGCTGCTCCGCCCGGCTCCCGCCCAGCACGCCGTACAGGCCGATCCCGACGCCGGCCAGGACCGCGAGCGCCACCAACCCGATGACAAGCTTCTTCATGACGCGTTCGCCTCCTGTGCCCGAGCGCCGCGGTAGCGGGAGAGGAGCGAGCCGGTGAGGTACTCGAGCTGCCGCACCGCCATGACGAAATCGACCCGGGAGCGGAGCTCCTTGAGCTGTGCCACCTGCTCCGACTGCTGCGCAGCCACGATCTCGAGGGGCGTGGTCGTGCCGAGCTGAAGCTTCTTGCGCTGGGCGTCGGCGTACAGGTGCGCGACCCGTGCCGCTTCGGTCAAAAGGTCGATCCGCTGCTGGTTGGCCACGGCCTGGGCGCGGAGCGAGGCGACCTGGGACTCGGTCGAGAGCAACGCCGCACGGTAGCGTTCCTGGGCAGCGTCGGCGCGGGCGGCCGCGGCCGACAGCTGCGCCGACGTGGTGCTCGGACCGAGGGGCAGACCGAGCTCCAGACCCGCGAGCGCCGTGTAGGCGGGGCGGTTGCCCGGGAGCTGGAGCCCGGGGAGCGTGTCGTTCTGCCAGACGCCGATCACGCCGAGGGTCGTGACGAAATCCAGCTGCACCTCGTTCGCGTCGCGGGCCTCGGTGACGTTCTCCTGCGCGGCGTCGGCCGACGCCTGCAGGGCGAGGAGCTGGGCGGAGGAAGCGCGCGCGGCCTCGAGCAGAGTGGTCACGGGCGGCGGTGCCCCGGCGGAGGGCGCCGTGTCCACCGCGCGAATGCCGGAGCCCGCCGGCACGGGCGCGACCACGAGGTGGGCGAGGGCGAGAGCGCGGGTGGTCACGTTCGCGTCGGCGGTGGCGGCGTTGGCGCGCGCGGTGGCGAGCTGACTCTGGAACTGGAGCGCGTCCGCCGGCGCGTAGGTACCGAGCTGCACACGGGCCTGGGCCTCGCTGTACTGCTGCTCGGCGAGGGTGAGGGCGTCGTGCTCCACGGCGGCGGCCTTCTGCGCGTACCAGAGCTCCCAGTAGGCGTTCAGGGTGTCGAGGACGAGTTGCCCTGCCGTGTCGTCGCGCGTCTGCTCGGCAGAACGTTGCTGGTCCTGTGCCGCGCGCGTCGGTGCGAGGACCGCGCCGGTGCCCGCGCCGCGCAAGAGGGGCTGGCGCGCCTGGAGCGTGGCCTGGCCAACCCACGTGGGACCGACCGAGACCGTCGACGAGGTGCCCGGGTCGCGGTTGACGTCCCGCTGCTCGACATTGGTGGCCACGTCGAGCGACAGGGCCGTGCCGACGTCGGTGGTGTAGCCGACCTGCGAGTCGAGCGTGCCGCGGCGGTTGAGGTTGCGCGTCACGCCCACGGACGTCCCGGCGAAGGCCTCGGCATAGGAGCCGTTGGCGCTCACGGTCAGGGCGGGGTTGCGCGCCCGCGCTGCGGCCTGGGTATCGGACGCGGCGGCCGAAGCGCTGTAGTTGGCGGCCCTGAGCCCCGGGTCATGGGCCAGCGCCCGCGCCACCGCCTGCCCCGCCGTGAGCGTCTGGGCCCGCGCCACCGGCGCCCACAGAACGACCGCGGCGAGCAGGAAGGGTGCGCTGGCTCGGGTCAAGTCCATGACGGAACATCTAAGCCCGCGAACGCCAGGGCACCATTCAAGAACGGATAGGTTTTGTAATGGCGATCTTTGCGATTCTTGACCGGCGGTTGCGCGCGCTGGCGCTAGGGTGAAAACGGTGGAGACGTTGGGACAGCTGAGGGTCCTGGTCATCGACGACGACGTGGAGCTGTGCGAGCTGCTCCGGGACTACCTCGCCCAGGAGGGCTTCGAGGTCGACGCCGTGCACGAAGGGCCGGCGGGCGCGGACAAGGCGCGGACCGGCGACTACGCCCTGGTGGTCCTGGACGTCATGCTGCCCGGCGCGAGCGGCTTCGACGTGCTCCGCACCATCCGCGCATCGAGCCGCGTGCCCGTCCTGATGCTCACGGCGCGCGGCGACGACGTGGACCGCATCGTGGGCCTCGAGATGGGCGCCGACGACTACCTCCCGAAGCCCTTCAACCCACGCGAGCTGGTGGCGCGCATGCGCGCGGTGCAACGACGCAGCACGGGCGCGGCCGAGCCCGGCGCCGCGGTCGAGGCCATCACGGTGGGCGACGTGCAGCTCATCCCGGAGGCTCGCATCGTGCGGCGCGCCGGCGAGCCCGTGCCGGTGACGGGCACCGAGCTGTCCCTGCTCGAGATCCTCCTCCGCGCGGCGGGCGAGGTCGTCTCGCGCGATGCGCTGTCCGAGCAGGTGCTGGGCCGGCCCCTCTCGCCCCTCGACCGCAGCATCGACGTGCACGTGAGTAACCTGCGCAAGAAGCTCGGCAAGCTGCGCGACGGGCGCGAGCGCATCAAGAGCGTGCGCGGCGTGGGCTACGTCTACCTCGTCGACGGGAGCAGCCCATGAACGGGATGTTCCGCCGGATCTTCCTGTCGATTCTGGCTGGCGACCACGCTCATCGGCGTCGCCTTCGCGGCGATCCACGGGCTCGAGCTGTCGGGCGTCCACTTCGAGCGGCGCTGGACGATGTTCGAGATGACGTTGCGCGAGGAGGGGCGGACGCTCGCGAGCGCCGGGGCGCGCGGCGGCGACGCGGCGGTGCGGGCCGAGCTCGGGCGGCTCGAAAAGGCGTCGAGCATCGATGCGGCGGTGATGTGCACCGGGGGCCGCGTGATCGCCGCCGAGCCTCCGTCGAGCGAAGCACGAGACGTGGCGCGCAGCTCCGAGGCGTCGGGCCGGGCGGCCCACTCCGCGCACGGCGTCGTCGATCGCATGGCCGTGCCCCTCGAGGGTGGCGCCCTTTCCGACTGCGTCCTCGTCGGCGAGATCAGCCACCCGTCGTTCTTCGAGCGCCCTTCGTCGATCGCCGCGCGCGTGCTCGCGGTCGTGCTCATCTCGGGGCTCGTGGCGTTCCTGTTGGCGCGCTATCTCACGCGACCGATCCGCCGGCTGCGCCTCGCGACGCGGCGGCTCGCCGGCGGCGACACCAAGGTGCGGGTGGCGCCGGAGATCGGCCGCGGGCGCGACGAAGTGGCCGCGCTCGCGCGCGAGTTCGACGAGATGGCCGAGCGCATCGACACCCTGCTCGAAGCGCAGCACCGCCTGCTCCGCGACGTCTCCCACGAGCTGCGCTCCCCGCTCGCGCGCCTGCACGTGGCCCTCGAGCTCGCGCGCCGCAAGGCAGGCGAGCAAGCCGCGCCGCCCCTCGATCGCATCGAGCGCGAGACCGAGCGGCTGAGCGAGCTCATCGGCGAGATCCTCACGGTGACGCGCCTCGAGAGCGACGGAGCCCAGGTCGAGCGGGCGCCCGTGGACGTGGCGGCGCTCGTCTCCGATGTGGTGGAGGACGCGGAGTTCGAGGCATCGAACCGCGGCCGCCACGTGGTCCTGGCAGGAGCGGCGGACGCGAGCGTCGAGGGCAACCGCGAGGTGCTCCGGCGTGCCGTCGAAAACGTGGTGCGCAACGCCGCGCGCCTGACCGACGAGGGATTGACGGTGGAGGTGGCGGTGACGCGCGAGGGCGAGGCGCGCGTGCAGATCACCGTGCGCGACCGGGGTCCGGGCGTCCCCGAGGGCGAGCTCGAAGACATCTTCCGCCCCTTCTACCGCGTGGGCACCGCGCGCGACCGCAAGGGCGGCGGCACGGGCATCGGCCTGGCGATCACAGACCGGGCGGTGCGCCTGCACGGCGGCCGCGTCGAGGCCAAGAACGCCGAAGGCGGCGGCCTGCGCGTCACCATCGACCTGCCGACCGTGGCCTCGGCCTGAGCGCCGGGCGTGATTCGGCGCGGCTGAGATGCCTGTCGAGGATGCGAGTCACGAACGAAGGAACAGTAAAGCGATCGCTTGACCATTGCGGAGGGATCCCGATCCTGCAGACGCGCGACGGGCGGGGTACCGTCTCGCCGCCGCGCCAGGCCAGGGCGCGACGGGATCCAGCGGATGGGGGCTCGCGGCCCGATGGATGCGCCCGTGGGGCGTTCCGGCTCCACCTCCCGTCGGCCGGTCGGCAGCGTTCGTGCTTCCCGGATCGGAGCCAGGGATCACGGCAATCTTCTGCAATCGAGCCCACTTGTCATGGGATGGCGCTGCGGTCGAGCGGTAGGCGCTCGGGTCGGCGCGTCTATTGCTTGGTCTTGGTCGATGGGCCGCGAACACCAAGGGGCGTCAGGGGTTGGTGGGTCCCTGTCACCTTCCGGTGTCTCGCACGTCGCCCTTCTCATCGTCGTGATCCTCTCGGCCGCCTGCAGCGGTTCGAGCGCGACGGGCGATGCCGGGGACGTTGCCCCGACCGATGCGGGCATGCCGGTCGCGGACGCGTCGCCGCCGGTCACCGACGCGGGCCCTGTGGACCCGGCACGCTTCGTCGCGCTCGAAGATGCGGTGCGCGCGGACCTCGCGGCCAATTCGGCGACCGCGGCGTCGGTGGCGGTCTGGCTCGACGGACGGGTCGTCTGGGTCGGCGGGTTCGGCGCCCTCGCCGCGAGCGACGCCCGTCCTCCCGACGAGGACACCGTCTTCATGATCGGCTCGGACACGAAGAAGCTGACGGCGCTGGCCCTGCTGCAGCGCGTGCAGGCGGGCCAGGCGTCGCTCGACACGACGGTCGCGGACGTGCTGCCCGACCTCCACATGACGCTCGCGCCGGAGTTCACCTCGGCCACGATCCGCCAGCTCCTGAGCCACCAGGGCGGCATCGTCGACGAGACCGAGGACACGACCACCACGACCGACGGCGCATTCGCGACCTACGTCTACGGCACCTTCGCCCAGACCTACTATTCGATGGTCCCGCCCGGCACGTTCTGGAACTACAGCAACCCGAACTTCGCGATCGCGGGCTTCCTCGATCAGCACCTCGACGGGCGCATGTGGCCCGACATCGTCGAGCAGGATCTCTTCGCGCCGCTCGGCATGCACCGCACGTTCGCGCGCAAGAGCGAGGTCGACGCGGACTACGCACCCGGCAACGGCCTGAGCGGCAACGCGGGCGACACGACCGTGGGCCCCGTGCCCCTCGCGGACGCCTGGGAGTCGGCCTTCATGCGCCCGGCGGGCCTCGTCTGGTCCACGCCGAGCGACCAGATGCGCCTCGCCGCGTTCCTCGTCGACGGGGACCCGACCGTGCTCTCGCCCGAGCTCCTTCACGAGGTGGTCTCGGGGCAGGTCCGGACCTACCCCGACGTGCCGGGCGAGTACGGCTTCGGCCTCTTCATCGGCCGCGGCATCTGGCTCGGCGATTCGTACTACGACATTCCGGTCTGGTACCACGGAGGCGACACCCTCTCCCACACGTCGACCTTCTACGTCCTGCCCGAGCAGCGCTTCGCGATCTCGATCCTGAGCAACGGCGACGAAGACGACTTCGGCAACAGCGTGGTCGCGGCCATGACGTCGCTCGTCTCCCTTCCGGCGCCCGTCGCCGGCCCCGATCCGCCCTTCGACCCGACCGCACTCGACGGGCTCACGGGAACCTACGTCGACGACCAGAACCTCGGCGACGTCATCGTGACGCGCTCGGGCGACGCGCTCTCGCTCCGCTGCCCGTCCCTCGACGCGTACCACATCCCCTACGACGCGCTGATGACGCACTACAGCACGCGCCTCTGGTACGCGACCATCGACGGCGAGTCCGTCGACCTCTCATTCATCGACGGCGCGGCCGGCCAAGCCTACCTGCGCGGCCGGGAGTACGTCGCGGTGCGCGCGGCGATGACGACCGCCCTGCGCTGGCCGGCGCGGCGGATACCGAGCCGGCAAACCGTGCTCCACGCCGTCCGCATGCTGAAGCGCAACCGAATCTCACGACTCTTCCGCCGGCCGTGACCCCGTCCAACAAGGCGACAACCGTCGCGTTCGCCGCCGGGATGGCTACGGGTAGACTTGCAGGTAGCCTCGCATCGGGAGACAGTACGCCGTGGCCGGTTATCAAAGCCTCGGAGAGCTGCGTGAACGCATGTTCGAGCTCTCGCCGGCGTTCGTTTCCAAGGAGGCGCGCATCGAGCCCGACCGCCTCGCCGCAATCGAGTCCGGCGACGCTCCTTCCGTCGCAGAGCTCGAACGGCTGGCCGATCTGTACGGGATCGATGCCGAGAAGTTGACCGAGCAGCCGATCGAGATCGCAGCCGACGACGCGGTCACGACCTTGGCACTGCTGGACGAGTTCCGGGGAGTCTCCCAGACCACGAGGCGCCGCTTGCTCGCTGCTGCCAACGCAGCGCGGCACGTGGTCGAACTGCGAAGTGTTCTGCAACGACGCCGTGGCTACGACGCCCTGCATGCACGCCACCATCCCGCGCCGCCGCGCCCGGACTCGGTGCCATACCAGCAGGGCGCCCACCATGCGCACGAGTGGCGGAGGCTGCTCGGGCTGGGGGAGCACCTCCTTCCGTCGGTTCGCGACTTCCTGCGCAAGACGTTTCCCGAAATCGCGGTTCTCGTAACCGACCTTGGAAGCAGCGAGATCTCGGGTGCCGCCTTCGCGGATCCGGCCAGGGGCCCAGCCATCGTGCTGAATGCACACGGCAAGAACGACAACCCGCTCGTCCGCCGGTTCAGCGTGCTTCACGAGCTGGGTCACCTGCTCATGGACGCCCGACGGGGGGAGCCCTTGGCCACAATCTCGGGTTTCCTCGTGGATGCCAAGCTCGACGTCGAGCAACGAGCGAATGCGTTCGCGGTGCGCTTCCTCTGCCCCGAGCCCCAACTCCGAAAGGTCGCGCGACAGGGCACTCCGGACGACGCCATGAATGCCCTCCTCGAGCGGTGGGGTGTCCACTATGGCGCAGCGGCCCTGTACCTTCGGAACGTGGCCGGGATCGAGCTTCCGGAGGTGGGCACGGACCTCCAGATCGCCGACTCGGTTCTGCCGTCCTGGTACGAGCGAGAGAGCTGGGGCATCGATCAGTTTCCGATCGCCTCGACACCCTCGGAACGGCGAACGGACGTGGCGCGTTTGGCCGCGGTGGCCTACTCGCAGGGCAAGTTGCGCCGCGATCGCTTCGCCCGCTACCTCGCCCTGACTCCCGCGGACCCGGTGGAACGGGTGCTGGACTATTTCGGTCTCGATCAACCGGAAGAGCCGGACGACTGAGATGCCGTGTGGCCCGTCAAGCGGAAACGGGCATTTTTGGGACGAAAGGCGTGCGCCGTTTGGCCACGGCGAAGACGAGTCCGAGCAGGCGGCGCATGCAGGCAATGACGGCGAGCTTCTTGGGCTTGCCGCGCTCGACGTAGACCTCGTAGTGCGCACGGATGTAGGCGTTGGACTGGATGGCGCGCAGGGTGGGCATGTACAGCTTGTGGCGTAGCTTGGCGGAGCCGTCCAGGCCGCACCGCGGCGCGCAGGGGCGTGGACTTGCCGGAGTGGCGGAGAGCCGGGGCGACGCCGACGAAGGCGCTCAGGGCCTTGCTGGACGCGAAGCTGGCCGGGTCGCCGAGGGTCGCGATTAGAGCGCGCGGCCGTGTTCGGGCCGATGCCGTCGATACTCGTCAGCAGCGTGGCGATGTCGTGCTGGTCGACGGCATCGTCGATGCGCCCCTCGAGCCGCTTGAGCCGCGCGCGCAGCGTGTCGATGTCCTCGCAGAAGTAGGCCACCTGCAGTTGGTAGGGCTCGCCGTGATGTCGACCCACCGAGACCTTGGCACCCTCGATGAGCTGTCGGGCAAGCTCCCGCCCGACCGTGTAGCGGCCGCCGTAGCGCAGGCTGGCCAGTTCCCCCTCACGGGCCTTCGCAAAGGCGGCGGCCGTCGGATAGCGGGCGAGCAACGCAGTCGCCTTGGAGCTGCCCATGTCGTGGACGAAGCGACGAAACTCGGGGAATCCGAGGTCCACTGCACGGTGCAGCTGCCGGACGCGGTCGCCCAGGTCCTGCGTCAGCCGGTCGCGCAGATGGACCAGCTCGCGCAGCTCTTCGCTCAGCTCGGCAGGAAGCTCTGTCGGCTTCGGCCGCTTCTCCGACAGGAACCGAGCGATTGACTTGGCGCTCATGATCACGTTCGTCTTCGCCCGTAGCAGTATCCTCTTTGGCGAATCGTCGCGTACGCAACGGGTTGATCAGCACCACGGCGAACCCCCACCCGAGCAGCGTTGCCCCCAGGTTCTTCCAGTAGTGCCCTGTCGCTTCGAGTCCGACCAGCGTGCCTTCCGGCTCGCCCAGAAGGCCGCGCAGCTTCTCGTAGCCTTCCCCGTCCTCGGTGAACGTCTTCGGCTTCAGCGAAAGCGCGCCGTTCTCCCCTACGATCGCGATCGCGTGCTTGTCCTTGCCTACGTCGATCCCTATGTACCTCACCTCGTTCCGCTCCTTCCGAGCCATCCCGGGGAGCCTCGATACCGGCGCTCTGTCCGAACTTGTCGATGCGGGGCCACGAGTCACTCGTCCCCCAGATGCCGTCCGGACCTATGAGCACCGGTCGAGGGCGCCTATCTCAGTCACGGGCCAAGATGCCCAAGCCGGCGTCGGCGACCCTCTCCCGGCACGACCCTCCGTCGAGGATCGCATGGCTCACAGGGGGTGATACAAGTCGAGCAGTCGATGGAGCTCCTGCTGGACGCCGACGCGACGATCAACCTGCGCTCGCTGGGCGTCCTCGAGGTCCTACTGAAGAGCGACATCACGCTCACCTGGACCAGCTATGTATTCGAGAACGAGCTGTCCAGCTTGCAGGCGGAGCTCGGACCCTTGCGTATGAGTAGACGTCTGCACGTCGCGGAAGTCCGAACGCGGACCACCGCTCACGCTCTCTACAAGCAGCTGAAGCAGGACGGCGTCGACAAGGGCGAGGCGGAGGCGATCGCCTGGTCGCGGAACAACGTGGAGACTCGTGGGCCTCGATTCTTCGTATCGGACGACGGACACGCCAGAGCATCGGCCGGAGATGACCCGCCGGCGATCCGGTCGGCGGAGTGTGTTGCTCTGCTCGTGGCGACCGGGAGGCTCAAGCTCCATCGGGCGCGCGAGCTGCTGTCGGTGTGGGACGATCGGAGCCAGCATCAGGGGCGCCCCAAGCGGTGGCAGTCCTTCGACAGCGACTTTGCGCCGCTACTCAATCGGGTGCGCGCGCGATTCGCAGACATCCTCGACGCCTCCCGCCGATAGCGGCGATCACGGGTACTGAGAACGACGCGCAGGAACGGGTAGACTGGGTGCCGTGAGTCGCAACGAGAGGGCGGAACCCACCCGCGACGGGGCAACGCTCGTGACACGCGCGGGCAAGAGCACCGTGGCGAGCCTGTTCGCGTCGCGCGCGCGCGTGCATCCCGATCGGCCGGCGCTCGACGACGGGGCGCGTGTCGTGAGCTACGGGGAGCTCGATCGGCGGGCCGCATCGCTCGCAGGTGCGCTCCTTTCACGCGGCGTCGGCCGCGGCGACCGCGTCGCGGTGCTGTCCGAGAACCGCGACGAGTTTCTCGAGCTCGTGCTGGCGGCCGGGCGTCTCGGCGCGATCGTCGCCTGCCAGAACCGGCGCCTCGCGGCGCCCGAGCTACGCCACTGTCTCGATCTGGTCGAGCCTTCCTGCGATCTTCGCGTCGCCACGCCATGCGCCGGCTCGGCTCGCCGGGGACGCGACCTGCGCCGTCGTCTTCGGGCCGCGCTACGAGGCAGGCGATCGCGGATGGCCCCCCCGCGCCCCTGGCCGATGACGTGAATCCCGAGGACGCGCTGCTCATCCTGTACACGAGTGGCACGACGGGCCTGCCGAAAGGCGCCGTGATCAGCCACCGCGCCGAGATCGTGCGGAACCTGGTCATGCGCGCGGAGTTCGGGCTCGCGCCCGACGACGGTACGGTCGCCTGGCCGCCGCTCTATCACATGGGCGCGACCGAGTGGCTCGCTCGGCACCCTCATGGCGGGCGGCACGGTTATCGTGGTCGACGGCTACGACGCCGCGCGCTGTCGCGGACCTCGTCGCGACGAACGCCGCTCGGCTGGCTGCTGCTCATGCCCGGCATGGTCGGGTCCTTCGCCGCCGAGCTGCGCGCGCGCGCCGTCACGCCCGCACGGCGTGCGCGTTTGCGGCGTCATGGCCGACCTGGTGCCGCCGCCCGAGCTCGCCGAGATCACCCGCCTGCTCGGCGCGCCGTTCGGAACACCTTCGGCTCCACCGAGACCGGGCTGCCCGCCCTGCGCGTCGCAGCCTGGTCCCGATCGGCGTCGCGCCCGCGCGGCTGTCGAAGCGCCAGAGCCCGTTCTGCGAGGTGCGCCTCGTCGATGCCGACGACCGCGACGTCCCCGACGGCACGCCGGGCGAGCTCGCGATGCGCGGGCCCACCCTGTTCAGCGGCTACTGGCGCGCGCCACGAGGCGAACGCGCACGACTTCCGCCGGCGGCTGGTTCCACATGGGCGACGTCTTCGTGCGCAACCCCGACGGCACGCTCGACTTCGTCGATCGGGTGAAATACCTGATCAAGTCCGGCGGCGAGAACGTCTACCCGGCGGAGATCGAGCGCGTGCTGCTCGCCGAGCCGCGCGTCGCCGAGGCGGTCGTGGTGCGTCGCCCCGACCCGAAGTGGGGCGAGGTGCCGGTCGCCTTCGTGCGCCCGCAACGACACTCGCTCACCGACGACGATGCTCTTCGCGCGCTGCCGCGCGAGCTCGCCGGCTACAAGCAGCCGAAGGACATCCTCTTCATCGCGCTCGATGACTTTCCGCGCAGCGCGTCCGGCAAGGTGCAGCGCCACGAGCTCGAAGAGCGCCTCGCGGGCGATCGAGGGTCCCCATGAACAAGACCGCAGGCCGACCACGTCCATCGCGACCCACGACGCCCACGACGTGTACGTGCGCGGCAAGAGCCTGTGCACCGACATCATCGGCAAGATGACCTTCACCGAGATGACTTTCTTGCAGGTGATGGGGCGGGTGCCGACCGCGGCGGAGACCGCCGTGCTCGATGCCTGTCTCGTCACGCTCGTCGAGCACGGGCTCACGCCGAGCGTCCTCGCCGCGCGGCTCGTCGCCTCAGCGCGCCCGAGGCGCCCCAGTCGGCCATCGCCGCCGGTCTCCTGGCGGTCGGCAGCGTCTTCGTCGGCACCAGCGAAGGCGCTGCGGTGCTCCTCGCGCGCATCGTCGGCGCGGGCCCCGACGCGCGCGACGCCGAGGCCCAGACGACCGCCGCCGAGCACGGGCCGCGCACACCCCCCTCCCCGGCTTCGGCCACCCGGAGCACAGGCCGGACGACCCGCGCCCCGCGCGCATCTTCGCGGTCGCCGAGGCCCACGGCACCGCGGGCGCGCACATCGAAGCGCTCCGTGCTCTCGGCCGCGCCGTCGATGCGGCCTACGGCAAGCACATCACGATCAACGCCACGGGCGCCGTCGCCGCGGCGCTCCTCGACATCGGCGTGCCGCCCGCGATGATGCGCGGCTTCGCGGTGCTCGCCCGCTGCGCCGGCCTCGTGGGTCACGTCTTCGAGGAATCGCAGAGATTGACCATGACGGCGCTCTGGCACGCCGCCGAACAGGCCGTGCCCTACGACGGCCCGAAGCCCGAGTGACGGCCGGACGCGGCGCTCGGCCGGATCGATGCCCCGCCACACGCCCGAGTGACCCCCGACGCGCGGCTCAGCGCTTGGTCGGATTGAAGCGCGGGCGCACGTTGTCGAAGAGCGCGGCGAAGCCCCGGTCGACCAGCGGCGTGCGCCGGGCCCACTCGGTCACCTGGAAGGGCAGCGCGGACTCGAACATCATCCACAGCGAGTCCTCCGGCAGGCGAGTAGGCGCATCGGCCTCCTCCTCGCTCATGTCGAACTGCTCGTCGTAGCTGTCCGCCGAGACGCCATGGGGCGTGAGCAGGGGCGAGACGAAGGTGACGCCGGGATTGTAGCCGTGCTCCGGCTCCGACGTGTACACGACGCCGTTGATCTCGCTCGCCGCATTGCGATGCATGAACGGCGGCCGGAAGCCCTCGTGCACCTCCCAGCGACCGGGGAAGATGACGAAGTCGACGATGGCGCGACCGTAGTCGTCGAGGGGCGCATTGAGGACGGTGAGGATCGACGGGTCCGGGTGGTCGACGCCAACCGAGCCCATCGGCGCGAACAGGGACAGGTCGTAGACGTAGGGCACGTGGGAGCCGTGCCAGCCGACCACGTCGAAGGGTGAGTGGGCTTGCATCGCGGCGAAGAGCTTGCCGCCGAGCTTCGTGACGATTCGGAAGCCTCCGGGAGGCAGACGGTCCTCGTAGGACGCGGTCGGCGCGAGGAAGTGGCGCGCGTCGGCGAGGCCGTTCGAGCCGATGAGCCCGCGCTCCGGCAGGCGCAACGAGCGGCCGAAGACTTCGAGCATCCAGCCGCGCCCCGTGCCCTCTTCCCCGAGACCGATGGCGAGCTTGATGCCCCGCGGAATGATCGCCACCGCGCCCACCGGCACCCGCAGCCAGCCACACTCCGTGCGGCACTCGAGGGTGCCCGTCTGGGGGACGAGGAGCAGGTCGCCATCCGCGCTCGCGAAGGAGCGGTCGCGCATGTCGGCGTTCGCGGCGTACATGTGCACGCGATAGCCGGGGCCGCTCGTCTCATCACCCGTGCCACCGAGGGTGACCAGGCCGTCGAGGAAGTCGACGCGCGAAGGCGCCTCGGGGATCGGCAAGGGGCGCCATCGCGTGCGGTTGGGTGTGACGCCGGCGAGCGGCGAGAGGAACGCCCCCGGAGCGAGCTCGACGGCCTCGTGGTGCGCGAAGGAGGGCCGCACGCGGTAGAACCAGACGCGTGCGTTCTGGGCGTTCCGTACGGTGAAGGGCGTGCCGCTCACCAGCTCGGGGAACAGGCCGTAGGGGGCGAGCCGCGGTGCGTTCTGCCGCCAGGGGATTGCGCCCTCGAGCACCTCGGACTGATGCACGCCGCCGAAGCCGTTCTGGGTCGCGATTGTCTCGGGAGCGCGCAGCGAATCAGGCGCCCCATCGAGCGATGGCGGCGCGTCGTAGGCCTCCTCGAGCATCGCGGTCAGGGCCTCCCGCTCGAGGGCGCGCGGCCCGAGCGGAGGACCCGCGAGCAGGGCGTCGACCACCGCCGCGATCCCGTCGCGCGGCATCCCGAGCTCACCGAGGCTCGTCGGAACGCCCGTCAGGCGCGCGAGCCGATCGAGCTCCGCCACCGGATCGATCACGCCGAGGGCGCGCGAAAGGGTACCGAAGGCCTTGGGGGCGGCCTCCCGTTCGAAGCGCGCCACGTGCGGGAGCATGGCGGCGTGGGTCGGGGCGTGGGGCAGGTCGAACATGCCACCGAGCACGTGGCAGATGCGGTGGTGCAGCCCCGAGCCCGTGTCGGCGAACGCGCTGCCCGCGAGATAGGCCCCCTCGAGGGCATCCTCCCGGGCCGCCGCATCATCGGGCGCCGCGGCGAGGCGCCCGAGGCTCGATCCAATCAGGCGGAGGGCGTCCTCGGCGATGGCACGCGCGGCGCGGTCGTCCTCGTTCACCCAGGTCGCTTCGACCGCGTGGGCCATGGCGTTCCACAGGCTCGCCATCGCCACGTCGTGGGGGAGGCTCGCGAGCCGGTCCGGGTCGTAGAGCACGAGCACGGGGCGGACGCGCTCGTCCCGGCCCGTGCGCTTCGTCCCGCCGTCGGTGATGCCGTAGATCGACGTCGTCTCGGAGCCCGCGTAGGTCGTGGGCACCGCGATGATGCGGAGGTCCACTTCGAGGGCGAGGGCCTTGGCGAGGCCGATGGCCGAGCCGCCGCCGAGGGCGAGCACCGCATCCGCGCCGGCCTCGTCGAGCGCCTTGCGCGCCTTGTTCACGGTGTCGACCGGCACGTGCTGCCGCGCTTCGGCGAACACCCCCGCGGAGCGCGCCCCCAACCGGTCGGCCATGGCGGTCGCGTCCTTCGCCCGCCCGGGGGTGCAGACGACGAGGACCTTCGCCGCGCCCAGGGCCTCGATCTCGCGCGCCAGGTTGCCCGAAGACCCCGCCCCGAACACGACCCTCGTGGCACCGCGCCGCACCGTGAGCTGCCGACCCATGCCTCTCCCTGCCTTGCTGCCCTCACGGGGCGCGCGTAGGATTCGCGGCCCTAGTCATCCTAGCCCAGGAGCACGCTCATGAAACTCCACTTTCACCCCGGCTCTACCACGTCCCGCACCATCATGCTCTTCTGTGCCGAGGCGAAGATCGACTACGAGCCCGTCGTCGTCGACATCATGACGGGAGCGCACCACCAGGAGCCCTTCGTCTCCCTCAACCCGAGCCGCCAGGTGCCCGTGCTCGAGGACGGCGACTTCGTCCTCACCGAGTCGTCCGCCATCCTCAAGTACCTCGCCGACAAGGTGGATTCGCCCGCCTACCCGAAGGACCTGAAGAAGCGCGCGCGGGTCAACGAGCGGATGGACTGGCTCAACACGAACTACTACCGCGAGTGGGGCTACCACCTCATCTACCCGCAGGTCTTCCCCCATCACGTGCGGGAGCCCGCGGCCGGTCAGGAGGCGACGATCGCCTGGGGCAAGGTGAAGAGCGAGGAGTGGTTGAAGCTCCTCGACGAGCACGTGATCGGCGACCACGCCTACCTCTGCGGCGACCGAGATCACCATCGCCGACTACTTCGGCGCCGAGCTCCTTTCGGCGGGCGACCTCATCGGCGTGACCTACCGCCGCTACCCGAACATCGATCGCTGGCTGCGCACCATGCACGCCCTGCCGAGCTGGAACAAGGTCAACGAGGTGCTGACCGGCTTCGCCGCGTCCCTGAAGGACAAGCAGTTCGTCACGATCCAGT
Source organism: uncultured delta proteobacterium (assembly GCA_963830115.1). Classification (GTDB taxonomy): domain Bacteria; phylum Myxococcota_A; class Polyangia; order Polyangiales; family CAWHLB01; genus CAWHLB01. The sequence goes on along the minus strand of CAWHLB010000027.1, from coordinate 927,276 downwards.
GAACGGAGGCGCGCTCCTCAGGGCCCCTCGTCCGGGTCCCCGCGTCGCGTGAGCCACGTGTAGGCAGCGATGAAGGGGATGGCGAAGATCTCCAAGTCGACCTCGATGCCCCCGGTGACCGACCACAGGTGGCCGGCATCGAGGTCGACGTGGGTGGCCGCGTAGAGCTGCAGCGCGAAGGCGTAACTGCTCGCGTAGTCGTAGCTGCGGTAGCCCCAGGCCACGATGCCGAGGGCGAAGGGCGCATCCGCGTTGCCGGGACGCGAGGCCCACCCGAGGCCCGCCGTCAGCACGATCGGATAGCCCATGGCGATCGGCAGGAGCAGCGAAAGGCCGCCCGCGGCCTCGGCGGTGACGAAGTCGTCGGTGCGGAGCTCCACGGCCGGACCCACGCGCACGCTCCGATCGCCGGGCGCGCCGAAGAGCGCCTCGCCGCGCAGGGCGAGCTCGAAGAGCACGTCGTCCGGGAGGGCGCCGCGGGGTGCGTCCCCGACCCCGCCGGCGAGCCGCACCGAGATCTGGGGGCGCGCCCAGGCGCGGTCCGGCGCGAGCACGGTGACGATCGCGATCACCGCCAGGAAGGCAGCGCGTCGAGCGTTCACATCACCGGCCACGCGTAGCCGCCGTCGAGGACGAGCTGCTCGCGGGTATCGCCCGAGTGGACCACGGTGAGCTTCGCGTTCGGGCGAGACGCGTCCGTCGCGAGGGCGGTCGCCGCGCGAGCCCCGCCGAGAGACGCGATGCTCTGGCCGTCGATGGCGACGATGCGATCGCCCGCGACGACCCCGGCACGACCCGCGGGTGAGCGCGGGACCACGTCGAGCACGATCAGCGCGTCGTCATGAACCTCGTAGCGCGTGACGCCGAGGCCGCGATAGGCGCGGGGTGGCAGCACGCGCACGACGAGGGTCGCGCCGCTGTCGAGCAGGATGCGCGCGTCCGCGTTGGGCAGGGCGTTCTCGGGCAGCCCGCTGCCCTGCCAGATGCCGATGGGGTCGGCCGAAACGCCGTCGTCGTCCCAGAGCTCGATGCGCAGGGGCGCGTCGGAAGGGAGCCAGACGTTGTGGGGCAGGGTCGCGTCGAAGGTCGGGTGGGTGCTGTTGTGCACCGTGGCGGACTGCCAGAGCTCGTGCCCCGCCCGGTAGATGCGCACCATCGGGTCGGGTCCGGTCCCGTCGTCGTCCCACGGGAGGCCACTACGCTGCCGCGGCGGGACCTGGGCCGACTCGATCTCGAGCCGCCACACGTCGCCCGGCGCCTGGGCGTCCATGTCGGTGCCGTTCAGGGCCGTCATGGGCATGGCGCGGCGCGGATAGGCGCATCCCGCCATCGCGGTGACGCAAAGGAAGGCGAGCAGGGTTCGTGCCGAGCAGCCCATGGCGGCCGAGCTTGTCACATCGAAGCCCCCGAAGGCCAGATCGCAGATCCCAGCGACGGGCGGGACTTCCGCCAGCGACGTGGCCGGGGGCCGCCGTGCATTCCCGGGCCGCAACGGCTACAAGGAGGCCATGCGCCGCGCCAAGATCGTCTGTACGTTGGGGCCCGCGAGCTCCACCCCCGAAGTCATCTCCGCCCTGGTCGAGGCGGGCATGGACTGCGCACGGCTGAACTTCTCCCACGGCGACCACGCGGGCCACGCCCGCTCCGCCCAGATGGTCCGCGAGGCCGGCGCGCGCGCGGGGCGCCCCCTGTCGATCCTGGCTGACCTGAGCGGTCCGAAGATGCGCGTCGGACGCTTCCCGGGCGGCCCCATCGAGCTGGTCGAGGGCGCCGAGTTCACCCTGACGACGCGGGACGTCCCCGGCGACGCGCACCAGGTGTCGGTCTCCTACGAGCCCTTGCCCCGCGACGTGAAGGAGGGCGACCGGGTGCTCCTCGACGACGGGCTGCTCGGCCTGCGCGTGCTGAGGAAGACCGACACGGATGTGGTGTGCGTCGTCGAGCAGGGCGGGCCCCTCTCGAACAACAAGGGGCTCAACCTGCCGGGCGCGATCCTGAGCACGCCGGCCCTGACCGACAAGGACAAGGTGGACCTGGCCTTCGCGGTCGACGAGCTGCACGCCGACTACCTCGCCCTGTCCTTCGTGCGGAGCCCGAACGACGTGCGAGAGGCCCAGGCCCTCGCCAAGGGCACGCCCGTCATCGCCAAGATCGAAAAGCCCGAGGCGGTCGAGCGCATCGAGGAGATCATCGCGGTGACCGACGGCGTGATGGTGGCGCGCGGCGACCTCGGCGTGGAGCTCGGGGCCGAGAAGGTGCCGCTCGTGCAGAAGCGCGTCATTCGGCTCACGAACGCGGCGGGCAAGATCGTCATCACCGCCACCCAGATGCTCGACTCCATGATCCGCAACCCGCGGCCGACGCGCGCCGAGACGACCGACGTCGCCAACGCCGTGCTCGACGGGACCGACGCGGTGATGTTGAGCGGCGAGACCGCCTCCGGGCGCTACCCGGTCGAGTCGGTGCGGATGATGGACGCCATCGTGCGCGAGGTGGAGAACGCGCGGCTCGCCGATCCGCACGTGCAGATGGAGCGGCCGCCCAAGCTGCTCGACATGGAGGACTGGGGCTTCACCACGGCGGCGGCGCGCGCGGCGGCGCTCCTGTCGTTCGTGCTGCCCCTCAAGGCCATCGTCGTCTTCACGCGGGACGGCCACTCGGCGGGCTTGTTGAGCGAGCACCGGCCCAAGGCGCCGATCCTCGCCATCACCGCCGACCCGCACGTCGCGACGCGCCTCGCCCTGGCCTGGGGCGTGGCGCCGCGCCTCGAGGTGCCGCCCGAGGACCTGGAGGAGACCCTGCGCCTGGCGACGGCCCTGCTCGTGCGCGAGAAGTTCTGTGAGAAGGGCGACGCCTTCGCCATGGTCATGGGCTGGCCCCTGTCGGGCCGCTCCAACACCGTCAAGCTCCACCGCCTCTGAGCGCCACGGACAATATCCAAGCGATGGCTGAACTATACCTGGCGCCATCAGGCGGAATCGCGAACGCGGCGAGCCGGCCGCGAAGCTGACGCGAGGTTCCTCATGATCCGCCGCAGGCGGGATCACTTGAGCTGGTCGCGATGTGACCGTCGGGAGCGCGGCAGCAGCCGACGCCCCTCCGCGCGGCTCGCACGTCCCACCAGTGCACGGACAGCTGGTACCGGGAACCCCACAGATTCCCGTCGCGGGCAGACTACTGACGTGGCATCGCCCGTCCGGCCCGCAGGTATTGGTGCAGTAACCGCTGTCGTCACAGACCGTCGTAGCGGGGTCCTGACAGTCGCAGTCGCCCTCGCACGGAGGTCCGATCACGTCGCCAGGTCCCCCCCGACGCAGTAGCCGCCCGCGCCGCACGTGAGGTCGCACCGCACGCAGTCCCCGGCTGACGAGCAGCGTTTCTCGCAGTGCCCGAAGCCGTTCCACCAGGGCCCGTCCGACGCGCTCCCATTGTCCACGCAGGTCATGGTCTCGGGACAGTCCGCGTCGACGCGACACGTCGTCGTCCAGTGGGCGCCGCAGACCATCGCTCCGCGCGCCGGAATGCGGCACTCGGTCGGCACGAGGACGCCGTTCGGGGGTGTGCAGTCGTCGTAGATCTGCGGAGGGTCGTGGTGCGGGTGGTCGACGCACGCGCTGGGAGGGGACATCACCCACCACGGCGTCGGCGCCGGATGGGAGCACCAGAAGTGCTCGCAGTCCGGGCGGAGCCGAGTGCACCCGCCGCGTCCTGGCACACCTCGTAGGGCCCCCCATCAGGAGGGCCACCGTCGTCGCAGATCGAGGGGGACGGCGGTCCGGCGTCCGGCAGGACCGGTCCGCAGTCCGTGTCGAGAGAGCTGCTTCGAGCGCAGCTCTGCGAGGCGATCATCCCGGCCGCGGCGGCTACGACGACCAGGACGATCGGCAAGACCCAGTGGCGTCGCCGCCCGCTCACGGGCTCACCCTGATGCCCATGACGCGTTCGCTGTACTTGCACGCCCTGACACGCGACGCAGCTCGCGGTGACCGGGAATGGCTCAGCCCATGTCGGATAGAGGTACCCTCCAGGCAGCCCGCGGCGGACGATCCCCACGTAGTCACCCATGCCGCTCGACGAACCCGAGCTTCATGATAGCCCAGGCGGCTCCTTCGCGGTTCGCCAATCATGTGAGCCTCCTCATACTCCGACGCTACAGCGAAGCGGGGGGATCGCTACGTCGAGCACCGCAAGAGCAATTGCGATCACCTTTCGCGCGCGGGCGCGTGGTCGCGGTTGGCAGTGTCCGTGTGGTCATGAGCGCACGGGAGGCCGGACGGGAGGCAGCCCTCGACGGGGCCTCCGCGCGTGCCAACGCGCCCCCCGGTCTCCGCCCGCGTTGGCGCGCGCGGAGAGGCGGCCTTGCACGAGCGCTCCCCGACTACACTTCACGGCTTGGTAGGCGCTCGCATCTGCAGGGCCGCCGAGCCCCGTCGAGGGCTGCCTCCCGTTCGGCCGACCCAGCACGTGCCGCTCCACTCGCATCTGCAAGGCCGCCGAGCCCCGCCGTCGAGAGCTGCCTCCCGGCCTGCCGCCCGATGCAACGCGGGGGGTGCCCTGGCGGGCAGGGCGGATCTGAAGTAGGACCGAGCGCTCCTCCATGGAGACGGGGACCCCGAAGAAGATCGGACGCTACGCCGTCGACCGCTTGCTCGGGTCGGGGGCCATGGGCTTCGTCTACCTCGGGCGCGACGCGGACCTGGACCGGCCGGTCGCCATCAAGACGATCCGTGACCTGAGCCTTTCGGACGACGCGCGCCAGACCTTCCTCGAGCGCTTTCGCAACGAGGCCCGCGCGGCCGCGCGACTTGCCCACAACGGCATCGTGCAGGTCTACGACGTGGGCGAGGACGAGGCCGTGGGCCCCTACCTCGTCTTCGAGTACGTGCCCGGCTCGACCTTGAAGCAGATCCTGCAGAGCCGGGGGCCCCTCGATCCGGACGAGGTCGTGGACCTGGCCGAGCAGGTGGCCGCAGCCGTCGACACCGCCCACGAGGCGGGCATCATCCACCGCGACATCAAGCCGGACAACCTGCTCTTGACCGCCGACGGGCGCGCCAAGCTCGCGGACTTCGGCATCGCGCGCCTGCCGAATGCGGACCTCACGCGGGAGGGGCAGTTCCTCGGCACGCCGTGCTACGCGGCGCCCGAGACGCTGCAGCAGGGGCGCTACAGCGCGCGTAGCGACATCTTCTCGCTGGCGGCCGTGCTCTACGAGGCTGCCGCCGGCACGCGCGCCTTCCCGGGAGACGAGGCCATCGCGGTGGCGAGCAAGGTGATCCACGACACACCGCCGGCGCCGAGCGACGTCGCGCGAGGGGCGCCGATCCCCGCCGAGGTGGACGCGGTGATCATGGGCGCCTTGTCGAAGACGCCGGAGGGGCGGCCCGCGTCGGCGGAACAGCTCGCGCGCGAGGTGCGACGCGCCTACGCCGAGGCGAGCGCCATCGATCCCGTCGCGGGCGGCGAGAACCGAGGGCCCCGCATCCGCGTCACGCCGCCGCCCCCCGAGGCTCCGCCTTCGCCCACGCGCAACCGCTCCCTCGGCTTCGCCCTGGCGGCCGGCGCTGCCGTCCTGATCGGCGTCGTGGCGATCTTCGCCCTCGCCCCGCCGGGCGTATCGCAGAAGGATGACGGGGACACGGACAGCGGGGGCGTCGTGGTGGACCCGAACGACGCAGGGACCAGCGTCGCCCACCTGCCCGTGACCCACGACCACCGCGACACGCGGGCGCACGACGCCGGCGCCGAGACGTCGACCGAGGTCCCCCTCGTGACCATTCCTCCCGAGGGCATGGAGCGTCCCGACGCGGGCGCGACCGGCCTCACGCCCCACGACCTCGAAGAGCGCGCCAAGGACCAGATCGTCCTCGCCCAGCGGCTCATGGCAAGCCACCAGTGGGACGATGCGCGAAAGGCGCTCGCCGTCGCGCGGCAGGACGATCCGAACAACACCGACATCGCGCGCTACGAAGCCGAGCTGCCGCCGGCCACCCCGCCCGCACCGCCGCCAACGCCCTGACGCGCACGCGATCGAAGGGGCGCAAAGAAAAAGAGCGGCCCCCGGCAACGCACCGAAGCACGCTCCCGGGGGCCGCCGACCTCCGATTCGAACCGCGCCGAGTGGCGTTGGGGGGGTACCCGACCCGGTCCGACCCGAAGGATTGCTTCGCACGTCCGTCACATGACGGTGATTTCCGTCGGGGCGCTGGTGTTGCCGGCCGCATCGGTGGCGGTGAAGCGGAGCAGGTCTCCGCTGCAGGCCTGGATGCTGGTCGAGAACGAGCCGTCGGAAGCGGCCGACACGGTGGTCGAGATGCCGGTGGCGGTCCGGTTCTGGACGTGGACCGTGGACAGCGCCTCCGCGGCCATGGCTCCACCGGTGACGTTGACCGACCCACGGCCGCCGAGCGTGCAGCTGAGCGAGGACCCGCTGGCCACCGCGATGTGTGTGCTGTCTGGCGCATCCGGCGGCATCTCGTCCTCCGTGACGGTCACGATCGCCGGCGGGCTGTCGATGGCGCCGTCGACCGACACCACGTGCAGCTCGTTCGACGCGTTCGCCGTCAGCATCACGTCGATGGAGAAGGCACCGGTGGAGGGATCGGTGGGCCCGGTCGCGTCGGCCGCGCCGCCGGTGATGTCGATCGTGATGCCCGAGGCAGGCATCGTGATGTGGCCGGTGACGGTGAGGGTCGACACGTTCGTCGGCGGCGGGCTCGGGTCGTCGACGACGGGGGCGTCGGGGACCGAGCTCGATTGGGTGACCATGACCGTGGTCGGCGACGAGGCGTTGCCGGCGCGGTCGGTCGCGATCACGTTCAGGGTGCTGGTCGAGTCCATCGCGAGGGTCACGGGAACCGAGAAGCGGCCCGTGCCGTCCGCCGTGCCGCTCGCCGGCGAGGCACCGCCGGAGATCGCGATGCGCGCGTCGGGCTCGCTGGCCCCGCTGACGGTGATGTCGGTGCGGCTGGTGGGGCTCGGGATCGTGTCCACCATGGGCGCCTCGGGAGGCAGGGAGTCCTGCACGACGACCACGATCGTCTCGACCGTGCCGCTCACCCGCTGCACGTGCAGCTCGTTGCGGGTGTTGGCGTTGAGCATGACGCTCGTCGAGAAGCTCCCGTCCGCGCCGCTCGTGACGGTCACGGGCGAGGCGCCGCCCATGATCTGCACGTCGACCATGGGCTCGGTCGTGCCGCTCAGGGTGATGGGGTTGTCGCTCGTGGGCGACGGGATCGGGTTCACGTCGACCGGCGCTTCGAGGCTCGAGTCCTCCTGGATCGAGACGGTCGCCGGATCGCTCGTGTTGCCCGCCCGGTCGGTCGCCGTGACCGACAGGTCGTTGGTCGCGTCGGGTGTGAGCATCACGTCGATGCGGAAGGCTCCGTCCGCGTCGGCCGTGCCCATGGCCTCCGTCGCGCCACCGGCGATGTCGATGGCCGCGTTCGCCTCGCTCGTACCGGACACGTGCGCCACGGTCGCTCCGGTCGGTGAGGGCTGCGGATCGAGAGCGGGCGGTTCAGGCGGCATGTCGTCGTGCACGATGACGAGCGTCGCTGGCGGGCTCGACTCCCCCGTCGCGGTGTTCACCGCGAAGACGCTCAAGGTGTTGGTCGTGTTCGGCCGCAGGTCCACGTCCACCGAGAAGGCGCCGGTGCCGTCGGCGGTGGCGGTGGCCGCCGATGCGCCGCCGGCGACCGAGATCGTGATGTTCGGGTCGGCCTGACCGGTCAGGGTGAGGGTCGGCGAGCTCGTATAGCCGGGCGCCGCGTCGAGGAGCGGCGCGTCGAGGGGCAGGTTCGGGTTGTTGACGATGGTGACGGCGACGGCCGGGCTCTCGTTGCCGGCTGCGTCCCGTGCCTTCACCGACAGATCGTTCTCCGTGATGGAGGCGACGGAGGTGCTCAGGGTGACCATGAGGTCGAAGCGACCGGTGTCGTCCACGGGGCCCATGGCGTCCTCCGCACCGCCGGTGACGAGGATCGTCGCGCCGGGCTCTGCGCTGCCACGCAACCGGGTCTGGGGCCTGCGGGTCGGGCTGGTCACGGGATCGACCATCGGCGCATCGGGCGCCATGTCGTCGTGCACCACCATCACCGTCGTCGCCGTGCTCTCCGTCGTGCCCATCACCTGCGACACGAGCAGCGTGTTGGGCGCATTGGGGACGAGGGGCACATCGACCGAGAAGTGACCGTCCGCACCGACATCGGCGCTGACCACCGCTTGGGCACCGCCGCGCACCTGCACCATGGCCCCGGCGTGGGCGCTCCCGGTCAGGGTCAGGGGGCTCTGATTCGTGGGCGAGAGGACGGTGTCTACCATCGGGGGGTCGAGCGTGTCGGGGGACGAGGGCGGCGGCGACCCACCACCGCTGCATCCGAAAGCGCCCGACGCGAGGGCAGCAGCCAAGGCAAGCGATCCGATCCTTCTTCCAAGCATTCCGGTTCCTCCTGTGGCGCCGCGTGTGCGCGGCCGGCGCAAGCCGGCGGGTGATCTCCTGCCGGCCGTGTGCACACGGCGCCGATTGCAAGCTTCACCTGCTCCAGTACCCGCAGCCCCGCGAATGGGTGCACACCGATTCGAAGCCCTTCGACACGGTTCCCGAACGACCATCGGTCGAGACACGTCGAAGGCGACGCAGTCCAGGGCCGGGCTTGTTACCATCGGCGCCGTGGCCCTGGTTTGCTCCCCGACTCCCGGCGATCGCGCCGCCTCGCCGCGGTTCGAAGTGCTCGCGTGGATCTGCGCGGTGGCCTGCACGCTCGTGACCACGACCGCCGCGGCTCGCCCGAACGGCCCACGTCGCCTGCTGCTCGACGTCCCCCACGTGGCCCACGCACCGCCCGCAAGCGAGCTCGCCGACTCGCTGCGGGCACAGCTCGGCTCGGGAGTGCACGTCGACCTCCTCGAGGCGCGGCCCGATGGCACGAGCGCGCGGGCGCACCGAGCTTGGGCGACCGCTCTGCTGTCGGAGCATCATGCCGACGCCGTGGTCTGGCTGGAAGCCGACGGCGACAGCGCCCTCTCGCTCTTCGCGCTCGACGTGCGCGACGCACACCCCCGGCTGCGCTCCATGCGCGTCGCCCTCGGTGACACCTTCGACGTCGAGCGGACCCTCGCCATCGGTGCGCGTGCCCTCCTCCGCGATCCAGACGACGGAGCGGATTCGATGGGGGGCGCCGGCAGCGCCAGATCGACCCCGTCCGCAACCCATCCCCTCGCATGGCACGTGGCCCTCGGCGCGACGGTGCGCATTCCCGACGCCGCCTTCGGCGTGCGCATCGAGGCGGGCCTCCGCGCCCTCGAGCACGTGGGTCTCGACCTCGAGATGGACTTGATCGCACCGGAGACCACGGAGGGCTCGGTCGATCGCATCCGGTTGCCCGTCGGAGCCGTCGCCAGCGCGGGCCTTTCGGCAGGACCGGTCTACCTGGCGGCCGGGCTCCTCGGGCGGCTGGTCCTTTCGCACATGTCACGCGCCGCCGGTGCCGACAGGCCGCCCGCCGACGGCTTTGGACTGGCCGCCACGGCAGGCGTGCGGCTCGAGGGCGACCTGCGGCTCGCGGGTCGGTGGCACCTGACCCTCCCCGTCGAGGCCGACGCGCGCCTCATCGAGGCCCACGGGGCCGGCTTCCGGCCCGCAGACATCGCGCCGGCGTTCGAGCTCTCCGTGGGACTGATGGCTGGTTGGGGGTGGCCCTGAGACCGGGTATCCTGATGTGGGGTGATGGACGCTGCTGCATCTTTGCAGCGCCCATCGGGCACTGAACGAAGCGAGCATGCTGCGCCGCGTCGACAGCTCCGTACGCCAGCCCCGTCCCCGAAACACGACGGGCGAGCGCGACCTCGTCGCGCGGGCGGCGGGGGGCGATACCGAAGCGCAGAAAGAGCTGCTCGTCACCCACCTGCCCCACGTCCGGCGTCTCATGGTGCGCTTGTGCGGACGCGACGGGCCGGAGGTGGACGACCTGATCCAGACCGCATGCGTCGAGGTGCTGCGGAGCCTCTCGCGGTTCCGTGGAGATGCCTCGTTTGCCCTGTGGATCGATCGGCTCGCTACGCATGTGGTGTACAAGCACTTCCGATCGTCGACGCGACGCCGGCGCCGGATCCGCGTCGTGGAAGATCCGGAGCTCGCCGGGGGACAACCAGTGGACGAGGCGGCGCGGCTCGAGTGGCGACAGGCAGCCCGGCAGGCACGCGTACTGATCGAGGAGCTGAAGCCGGACCGCCGCATCATCTTCCTGCTCGTGGCAGTGGACGGGCGTACGGTGGACGAGGCGGCGGCCATGCTCGACCTCGGTCTCTCGGCGGCCAAGTCCCGCTACCTGCGGGCGCGACGCGAGATCGATCGTCGCCTCGCGGAGCAGCCGGAGCTCGCAGAGGCACTCGGCCGCCTCCGCAAGCCCGCGGAAGGAGAGGAGGACGGCCGTGGCTGACCTCTCCTGTCGGCAGGCGGAGCTGCTCGGCGCGGACGTCGAGATGGGCCGAGCCTCGAGCGCCGATCGGATGCGTCTCGAGGTCCACCTCCAGCGCTGCATGGGCTGCGCCGCGCGCGAAGAGCGGATGCGCGACCTCGTCGGTGTGCTTCGCGATGAGCCGATCCCGACCTCGGATACGACCGACCGGGCGATGGCGGCGCGGGCCATCATGGCGGCGAGCAAATCGACGACCCGTCCTCATCGAGGAGGCTCGCTCGTGCCGCTGCTCGCAGCGGCAGCGGCGGTCCTTCTTCTCGCCGGAGCCACGGCCTACTGGATGCTCGGACGCGGGCCCGGCGGTCCTGTCGTCGCAAGGCGAAGCGGGGCTTCCCACGCGACGAGCCCCGACCCTCACCGTCCCGGTCGCGAGCCCCTGCCCCGGGGCGCGGCGCCGCCCGTGATCCTGGCGGCCTCGAGCCTGGCTCGCCTTGCCCCGGCGTCACGACTCGGACCTCGTCGGGCACGCGCGCCATCGTCATCGCTTCCGAGGTGCACATGTGCCAGGTCGCCCTCGACGCCGGCCACGTCCGCGTTCGGGTCGACCCGGCTGCCAAGGTGGCCATGACGATCCACACGCCGAACGCGCGCGTGCACGTGGTCGGCACGGTGCTCGAGGTGGGCGTCGAAGACACGGGAACCTCCGTCGCGGTGCTCCACGGCGTGGTCGACGTCGAGGCCGGGGGCAGTCGCGTGCGTGTTGCCGGCGGCCAGATGACCCGCGTGGTGGGCAAGGGAGCGGCGGTGTCGCCCGCGGCGGCGACCCGTGCGTCCCTCGAACGGATGCGGCGCTTCGAGCGCGACGCGCTGGCGCGCAGGGCACGACATGACGGAGCGCCGGCGGCACCACCGACCGCTCCCCCGTCCGGACAGGGCCGTTCGCACGACACGGGTCACGGCAGCACGCCGGCCAGAGGTGCCGCGGGCGCGGGCCCGACGCCCACTCCGCGCACGGACGAAGTGAGAACGGTTCCCTCAGACGCGGTCACTGCGACCACGCCCCCCCCCGCTCCCGCAGCCGGGGGCTCCGTCGCCTCCCCCGCTCCCGCAGCCGGGGGCTCCGTCGCCTCCGCGGCCTCGACCTCCGCGGCCTCGACCTCCACGTCGGGCGCCTCGACCACTCCCGCCTCCGCCGGCTCCTCCGCGTCCGGCGCGCCGGCGGCACCCACGTCCGCGGCCGCCGCGGAGGCCGCCGCCCCGGTGGCGGACCTGCGCCGCATGTTGCGTCAGGGACGTTCGGCCCAGGCGCGCGCGCAGGCAGAGGCGCGCAGCCAGCGCCCCGAATACGCGCGACGACGTGCCGAGCTGTTCACCATCATCGCCGAGAGTCATGCCGTCGAAGGGAGCTACCGGCGGGCCGTCGATGCCTACAGGCAGGTGTGGACCGAGAGCCCCGGTACGACCACGGCCGCGAACGCGCGCCTCGCCGCGGCGGGGATCTCCCTCGACCGGCTCCACGATCCGACGCGGGCCATCGAGCTGTACGAGGACTACCTCCAGCGCTACCCGCACGCAGCCCTGCGCGAGACGGCCCTGGTGGGCCGGTGCCGTGGGCTCGCCGCCGCCGGCCGACGCGATCGCGCCGCCTCTTGCGCCCGGGCCTATCTCACCACCTTCCCCCACGGTCGCCTCCGCGACCAGGCGGAGCGGCTCCTACCATGAGCCGCTCCGCGAGATCCTTCCTCCGATGCCGACCTTCCTCTTCGGGAGAAACGACTTGAACCTCACTGCTCGCGCCTTGCTTCTCCTCCTCGCCGTCACCGTGGCGTCGACCACCGGTGTCCGCCCCGCAGCTGCGCAGAGCGGACCGCGCACGGCGGTCCTCCAGACCAAGGCCTCGGTCGGCGTGCCCGAGGGCTTCGGGGACGCCCTCGAGCGCGTGGTTCGCGCGCGGCTCGATGCGCTGCATCCGGTGCGCGTCGCTGCGACGCCGGACCTCGATCTGGCCGACCTCCAGCTCGCCGTCGGATGCGTGGGCGAATCGGACCAGTGCTTGCGTGCGGTGGCCGAGCAACTGCGCGTCGACGCCCTGCTCATCCCCAACGCGGAGCAGGCAGGCGACACGCTCGTCGCGGGGATCACGTACTTCGACGGACGCCCCGGCGGCACCACGAAACACGTGGTCCGGCGTGCCACTGGCGAAGGGGCGGACAACGAGCTTCTCGACGCGGTGGATCCCATGCTGCGCGAGGTCTTCGACCTGCCACCCCCGACCGCCGCCGAGCAGGCGGCCCTGCGAGCCCAGAGTCACACCGTCCGTGCGGAAGCGGCCCACGCGAGCGGGCCTGGCGGAAGCGGGCCCCAGGCCACCGAGCCCACCTCGCCGGTGCACCTCGTCCCCTTCGTCGTCGGCGGATTGGGCGTGGCCGCCCTCGTCGTCGGCGCCGTCTTCGGCGGCCTCTCCTCGAGCAACGAGGACGCCTGGTCGACCGCCCCGACGGGCACGGGGCCCCAGGTGGACGCGGCCCTCACGCTGCGGGATCGGGCCAGGGGCCAGGCCACCGCCGCGAACATCATGCTCGGCGTCGGCGCCGGGCTCATCGTCGTCGGCACGGTCCTGTTCTTCCTGCTGCCGCGAAAGCCACGCGAGCACCACGACGCCCATCCCTCACGCGTCGCCCTCGCACCGCTGCTGGGGCCCGACGAGAGGCGGCCTGCTCCTGGCCGGAAGCTTCGGAGGTGCGTCGTGAGCCGCGCGGGACGGTGGGCGTGCTCCCTGTCCGCGCTGCTGCTGCTCGGACAGGCGGCCTGCTCCGTCGATGAGAACGCGAACCCTGGCAAGCGCTGCACGACGGCGAGCGACTGCGACACCGGGCAGATCTGCTACCGGAGCTTCTGTGTGATGAGCGACGGGGGCACGGCCGCTCAACGTTGCGACGTCGAGGGTCACACCCGACCGTGCTACTCGGGCCCGAGCGGCACGGTCGGCGTCGGCGCCTGCAAGAGCGGGATGCAGACCTGCACCGACGGCACGTGGGCACCGTGTCTCGGCGAGATCACGCCCACCACCGAGATCTGCAACGGTGTCGACGACGACTGCAACGGGAACACCGACGAGATCTCGGACACCAGCTGCGACACCGGGATGCCGGGCGCCTGCGGCATGGGAGCTCTGGTCTGCCGGGGCACCACACGTGTGTGCGCTGGCACCGTCGACCCGCAGCCCGAGACGTGCAACGGCGTCGACGACGACTGCGACGGCACCGTCGACGAGGACACCGACGTGGCCTGCTACGGCGGGTCGGTTGGGTGCACCATGAGCACCGACGGGACCTTCACCTGCATGGGCCGCTGCAAGGCTGGCGTGCAGACCTGCGCGGGAGGGACGCTCGGGGCCTGCATGGGCAGCGTTCAGCCCGCTGCGGGAGCCGACGGCTGCACGGCGTCCGGCGACACGGCCGTCGACGACGACTGCGACGGGATGACCGACGAGGACTGCCCGTGCACCAACGGGGACACCCAGCCCTGCTACAGCGGCGCCGACGGCACCCAGGGGACCGGTCCGTGCCATGGAGGCACCCAAACCTGCAGCGGCAACCACTGGGGCGCGTGCGCGGGCGAGGTCGACCCGTCGCCGGAGACGTGCATCAACGACGGCGCCGACGACGACTGTGACGGCGTGGTCGACGACGTGCCGGGGCGCGGCGATCCCTGCACCAACGCGATGCTGCAGGGCGCCTGTCGCAACGGCATGCGTGATTGCACCGCCGGCAGCCTGACGTGCGTGACCCCGGGGATGACGACGGAGACCTGCAACGGCATCGACGACGACTGCAACGGCACGATCGACGACGGGTTCGACCTTCTGACCGATCCCGCAAACTGCGGCATGTGCGGCAATGCGTGCAGCCCTGGGCTCGACTGCTGCGGCGGGACGTGCACGGACACGACCAGCGCGATGACGAGCTGCGGCAGTTGCGGACACATGTGCGGAAGCGGGCAGGACTGCTGCGGCGGCGCGTGCGTCGACACCGGGAGCGACGCGATGAGCTGCGGGGCCTGCGGGCACGCCTGCGGCGATGGTCAGGCGTGCTGCGGCGGCACCTGCGTCGACACGCGAGTGGACGAGGGCAACTGCGGCGGCTGCGGGACCAGCTGTGCGAGCGGAGAGATGTGCTGCGGCGGCACCTGCGGCTCGCCCGACGCATGCTCCGGCTGCACGCCCGACTGCGCCTCCGGACGCAGCTGCTGCAGCGGGAGCTGCGCCAACCTGTCGAGCGACACGGCCAACTGCGGGAGCTGCGGGCACGCCTGCGCCGCCGGCGACCTGTGCTGCGGCGGCACGTGCGTGGCCGAGGGCGTCATGAACTGTGGCGCCTGCGGCACGGTCTGCACGACCGGCCAGCTCTGTTGCGGCGGAACCTGCGTCGACGACAACGAGGCCCACTGCGGCGCCTGCGGCACGACGTGCGCGGGCAGCGATTGCTGCTGCGACGGGACGTGCCTGGACGTGCAGACGAGCAGCGCCGACTGTGGCGCCTGCGGCATGAGCTGCGGCACGGGAATGATTTGCTCGGCCGGCCACTGCTGCGACTCGGGGCTGACCTACTCGGGGGGAGGCTGCTGTCCGACCGGCGAGACCTACTGCAGCGGCACCTGCACGAACCTCTCGAGCGACGTGAACAACTGCGGGACCTGCGGAAACGCCTGCGGCACGTTGCACAGCTGCACCAGCGGCACGTGTCACCTCTTGTAGGCGCCGTCATGGAAGATCACGCCCCCGACGACGATCCCCTTGCCCCCTTCGAAGACGAGGAGCTGATCGGCACGCTCGTGGGCGGGCGCTACCGGCTCGTGGGCGTGCTCGGGCGCGGGGGCATGGGCGTCGTCTACGAGGGCAAGCACGAGGAGCTCGGGCGTGAGGTCGCGGTCAAGGTGCTGAGCGCGATCTGGGCGTCGGACCGATTGGCCGCCGAGCGCTTCCTCCGGGAGGCACGCGCCGCCGCCAGCATCGGCCACCGGAACATCGTGGACGTGTACGATCTCGGCCGCCTGCCCGACGGGCGGCCCTATCTCGCCATGGAGCGGGTACACGGGGCGAACCTCGCGGAGATCCTGGGGAACGAGGGGCGCCTGCCGAGCGAGCGCGTGATCCCGATCATCGAGCAGACGGCGTCGGCGCTCGATGCGGTGCACGCCCGGGGGATCGTGCATCGCGACATCAAGCCCGAGAACCTCCTCATCACGAAGGGCGAAGACGGGACCGAGACCGTCAAGCTGCTCGACTTCGGGCTCGCGGCCTTCGCCATCCCGAGCCCGGAGAACGCGCGTCTCACGCGCCAGGGGCAGGTGCACGGGACGCCCCAATACATGGCGCCCGAGGCCGCCTCCCACGACACGCCGCCCGGGCACCGCGCCGACGTGTACGCGCTGGCGGTGGTCGCCTGTGAGCTTCTGACCGGAGCGCTGCCCTTCGACAGCCCGAACCCGCTGCGCCTGCTCACGCGCAAGATGCAGGAGGACGCCCCTCGCCTGTCCACGCTCGGTCCCCTCGCCTTCCCCGACGTGGTCGAGGAGGTCTTCGAGCGCGCCCTGGCCCGTGACCCCGAGCGCCGCCAGCCGTCGGCCGGCGCCCTGGCCCGCGACCTGCTCAGTGCGTTCCAGGCCGTGTCGGGGGTGTCGCCCGTGCCGCTCGTCGTACGGCGCAGGGACGGCACGGAACCGATCGTTGCGGTGCGGGCAGAGCGCGCGGCGGAAGCACCGGTGGAGGGAGGGCGCGCGCCGGCGGCATCGACGGAGGCGGACCTGCGGGCGGCGGCTTCGGGAACGTGGCCGACGGACCCTCACCTCAATCCGCTCCCAGTGCGAAAGGGTCCGAGGGTCGCGGTGCTCGCTGCTGCGCTCCTCGTGCTCGCCGGTGGAGCCACATTCGTCCTCGTGCACCGGGAAACGGAGGCGAGCCACCCAGCTCCGTCCCCTACCGCGAGCGCGCCACACGCCGCACAGCCCCAGGTGCCCGCGCCTGCACCGGCACCGACGCGGAACGACACGCGACCGCGGCAAGAGGCGCCCCCCTCGAACGAGGTGAACGCGCAGCAGCCCTTGCATGCGCGGGGCCCGGCCCCGGAGCGCAACGCCCAGTCGCTGCCGTCGCCCCGTGACGCCACGCCTCACCACGCCGCGCACCCACGCGCAGCGGCGCGCGCCGAGGCCGCCCCACGCGCCACCGCCCAGACCCGAGCGCCCGCCGAGCCGCTCCCGCGCCCGGACCCGCAGGCGCCCGACCTCGTGTCTACCGACCCGGCCCGCGCCGCTGCCCTGACCCGCCTCGGCACCAACGACCTCGTGCACGGTCTCTTGCCGGACGCAGTCCACTTGTTCCGGGACGCGACCCTCGCCGCGCCGACCTACGCCCCGGCGTGGCGCGGGATCGGGCTCGCGAATGAACGACTCGGCCGAGCACCTGAAGCGATCCAGGCCTACCGCCGCTACCTGCGCCTCGCGCCCCACGCGGCCGACGCGGCGATTGTGCGCGGGCGCCTCGCCCGGCTCGCCGGCGGAGGATGACGGCGGTTGGCGCGGGCACCCGCCGACGCCATACTGTGCGAGAGGTCGGAAGCCCTTCGTGTCGACCGCCGCCACCGCCGACGAGCCCGATCCGCTCCTCGCCGAAGGCGGGGCCGTCGTCGAGTGGTATCGCCTCGACCCCTCGCGCCGCATGGCCCGCATCCTGGTGCCGAGCGTCGTCAGCGTGCTGCTCGGTGCGAGCCTCGTGTTCGTCGCCTTCGCCATGGCGATCCGCACCGACCCCTCACGTCGCTACAGCGACCGTCCGGCCGCCATCTTCGCGTCGGACGACGGCCGCGAGGTCGTGCCCGGCACCCAGGTCGACCTGAGCGTGACCGAACGCATCTGCTTCGCGCTCGGGTTCGTGTTCGTGGTGCTCGGACCGTCGATGACGATCCTCGGGCTGCGGCGGATGATGGGCTCGGACGACTATCTCCTGTTGCGCACCGAGGGCGTGCTCTGCCACGTCGGCCGCGAGCACCGCCTGATACGATGGGACGAGGTCCTCGAGGTCACCTGGGACGCGGATCGATTCGAGCATCGTGTTCGCGCTCGAGGACGGGGGGCTCTTCGAGCTTCGAGACCGCTTCGCTGGCATCGCGGGCCCCGCCCTGGCGCGGCGACTTTCCGAGGTGCGCCGCAAGGCGATCTGGAACCTCTTGCCCCAGCAGCGCTGAGCACGCCCTCGGGGTGCAGGTGGTCCCGGCACCGGGCTTTGGCTACGCTGTCGAAGCGACTTCCCGTCGCGCGCCCATGCAGCTCGCCATCGCCGTCGCCATGCCGTTCTTCTTCCTGGCTCTGGGCATCGAGCTCATGGGCATCCTCGGGGGACCCTTGCCGATCCCGGACAGCTCGCGCGCGACGCGACGGCTTCGGGACGTGGCGGTGCACGCCTCGGCGCGGCGCTGGTCGGTCGTCGCCCTCCTGTCGGCGGTCTGTGGAACCCTCATTCTGCTGATCGCTGGAGGAATGCTCGACGCCGTGGGCCGCGTCCTGCTCGTCGCCGTCGTGATCGGGACCGTGGCCGGCCTTGGCGGCCTGCTCGATCGCAAGGCGGGGGCGATCCCCCTCGAGCTCGCGCGGTTGCTCGCTGCGGCCGCCCCCATCCTGTGGCTCGCGCGCGGGTCGCGCTGGCTCGTGCCGATCGCGGCCGGCGATCTCGCCGTGTGCACCGGGATGGGCGCGTGGCTGCTCCAGAACGTCGCACCGAACGTACGCCCCCAGGCCCAAAGGACGCCGGTGGCATGAAGGCGAGGGCGGCGGAGCAGCCCCACGCGAGGGCCTTCGACATCGTGCGGAGGCACGGCCGGCAGTCGACGTCCTTCCAGACCCTCGAGCACGGCTTCGCCTACTTCTTCGACGGCGATGCCCTCGTCGCCTACCGCGACACGGGCAAGGCGTGGGTGGCGGCCGGCGACCCCGTCGCGTCGGCCGAGCGGACGGGGGAGGTTGCGCGGAGCTTCCTTCTGGCGGCCCGCCGCGCGCACCGCCGCGCGTGCTTCTTCGGTGCCGACGACGCGCTGGTCGAGGGGGCCGAGCTGCACGCGATCCGTGTAGGCGAGGAGCCCGTATGGGATCCGCACCATTGGGACGGGACCCTGCGCGCCTCCCGGAGCCTGCGCGAGCAGCTGCGTCGCGCCCACGCCAAGGGAGTGACGACGCGTCGGCTGCATCCCGAGGAGGTGCGTGAGGAGTCGCCCCTGCGCGCCCAGCTCGCCGAGCTCGCCGATTGGTGGCTCGCCTCGCGTCGCATGGCACCCATGGGCTTCCTGGTACAGCTGGCGCCCTTCGACCATCCGGCCGAGCGCATCTACCTGATCGCCGAGCGGGACGACGAGGTCGTGGCGCTGCTGGTCGCGATCCCGGTCTACGGCCGCGGCGGATGGATGGTCGAGCACATCCTACGGGATCCCCGCGCGCCGAACGGCACGACCGAGCTTCTGATCGACACGCTGATGCGCGAGCTCCGCGTACGCGGAGTAACATATCTCACACTCGGCCTCGCGCCCCTCGGCGGGCCGGTCGCCTGGTGGTTGCGGGCGGCGCGCCGTCTCGGCAAGCCGCTCTACAACTTCGAGGGGCTCCACGCCTTCAAGACGAAGCTCCGCCCCGATTGGTGGGAGTCGCGCTACCTCGCCCATCCGGCGCGCCGCCGCGCACTCATCGCGACAGCCGACGCCCTCACGGCCTTCGCACCCGGCGGCGTCCCGCGCTTCGCCCTCGCTTCGATACGCCACCTGCGGCGGCCCTTCACCTCGCTCCTGGCGGCGCTGCTCGTGCCCTGGACCGTGGCCCTCGGGCTCGCGGGCCTCGGGTGGTTTCCGTCGCCGGCGGTGAAGTGGGCCTGGGTGCTCTTCGACTCGGTGCTCGTCGCCCTGATGGCGCTCGTGCTCGAACGCTGGCGCCGCGGGCTCGTCACGCTCCTGATGCTCCTGACGGGCGCAGACGCGACCCTCACACTGGCACAGGCCCTGCTCTTCAACCTGCGCCACATCGACCACCCCATCGACCTCGCGGTGGTCTTGCTCTCCGTCCTCGCCCCGCCGACCGCCTGCGCCTTCTTCGCCATCGTCCGCGGCTCCCCCGACCCGTGAGCGGCCCCCCGCGGCACGTGCCGGCGCGCGTCCTCACAGCGTCTTCATGTACGCCACCAGGTCGTCGATCTGCGCGCTCGACAGATCGCTCGTGTGCCCGTGCATGTCACCACCGCCGCAGGCCGTATCGGTGAAGCGGTCCCGCAGGGTCGCCGCACAGCCATTGTGCATGTAGGGAGCGCGATCCCCGATGCCGACGAGCGACGGAACCTGCAGAGCGAGACCCGTGCCGACGTTCACCGTGGCGTTGTTGCTCAAGCGCGGGCCGCCGTGGCAGGTCGCACACCCGACCGTCGGGTCGTCGTACAGCAGGTGCCCTCGGCCGACCGCAGCGGGATTGGGGGCGAGCGCCACCGGCCGTCGGGGAATCGTGTCGATCGAGCTCTCGAGCTGGTCGACATCGCTCGCGGGCAGGTCGGGACCGCCCATGCGGTGCACGAAGACCTGATTCACCAGCATCTGGAAGTCGGCCATGTCACCCGTCCAGTGGAAGGGTGCGGAGCCGCCGATGCCTCCGGACAGGTTCATGGTGCGGCGCGGCCCGAGTGTGTCGAAGGTCCAGGTGTGGCCATCCTCTTCGCCCTCGGGATGGCACGAGGCGCACGCGATGCCTCCGCCCGCGTCTCGGTGGAACAGCTCCTGGCCTGTATCCTCGTTGTCCGGGCCCGGGAGCGGGACGTGGGACACGCCACCACCGGGGGTGTCGATTGCGATCTCCCAGGGCTCGCGGCTCTGGGTGATCAGGCGACCGCGGTTGTCGAAGGCCACCGCGATGACCTGACGGCCATCGTGGAAGGACTCGGCGGCCGAGCCGGTGTCACAGACGACTCCACCGCCGAGCGTCCCGACTCCCGCGGAACCGACCGAGCTCCCGGCGACGGTCGACTGGACCACGGCCGGGCGGCTCGCGGAAGACCCGCCGCCGAGCGTCCCCGAGGGGGCGGACGGGTCGGCGTTGGTCGCGCCCGCCGATGCGATGTCCACCTGTCCGGAGGGGCCGACGGCGACGTCCACGGGAAGGACCACGCCCGAGACGTCGGTCGACGTGTCGACCTCTCCCCGGCCCGCGTCGATGATGGTGACGGCCGCGTTGAGGATGCCGGTGCATCCGGTCGGGGGGCTGCCGTAGCCGCCCGGCGAGGAGATCACGACGTTGGTGTCCTGCCGGGCGCGCTGGTGCACGACCAGCGCTCGGCCGCCGCTCATCGGGATCATGCGCCAAGCGACCGTCGGCGTGGCGCCGCCCACGGACGGCAGATGGATGACGTGGTCGACCGTGCCTGTCGTGGCGTTGACGTCGAGGACGTCGGCCTTGCGGAACTGGCTGACCAGGATGTTGTTGCCGTCGACCACCACGTCGCGCAGGTCGCGGTCGAGGTGAAGCGTCTGGATTCGGCGCGCCGCCGCTGGCGGGAAGGGTGACGAGCTCGCCGGTATCACAGGCGACGACGATGGCGTCCCGATTCGAGTCGTAGTCGATGCCGCGCGGCGCGGGGCACACGTCGGTGCGGAAGCCGACTGCCCAGGTGCCGTGCTCGATCTCCGCCACCTGCCCCGAGCCACGCAGGGTGACGTGGAAGTTGCCGGCGTCGTCCTCGACCATGCGCCAGGGTTGCTCCCCGTGCGCGAAGTGGATGCCCGTCACGACGGTCCCGTGGTCCAGGTCCACGACCCACAGGGTGTCCCGGTCGAGATCCGAGGCGAGGGCGACGCGGCTGTTGTGCGACACGACCAGGCTGCCGCCGGAAATGGCCGGCGTCCTTGGGCCGACCGGCCTCGGCGCGCCCGTCGTCGGCGTGTCGGTCGTTCCCGTCCTGTCGACGCTCGGCGGCGGAGACGTCGTGTCCGTCCCGCCGTCGGTCCCTGCCCCGGTGCCCGATGCAGTGCCGGTCGGTGCCTCGGCCCCGGCCTCGGCCCCGGTCTGCGCCTCGGCCCCGGTCTGCGCCTCGGCCCCGGTCTGGGGCTCGGCCCCGGCCTGCGGCCCGCCCCCGTTGTCCGCCGTGGGCCTGTTGTCCGGCGCGGGCATCGCGCAACCCACGCTGCCCACGACGCTAGCTGCAACCAAGAGCACCAAGTGCTTGCGCGCGCCAATCCCTTGGGAGCTCGTCGTCATTGACGCAGGTCAATCAGCAGGAAGCATGCCGGGCCCACCCCGAGCGCCGATGGGCCCGAGATGCCTGCAAGCGGGCCCGCCGCCCCCCTCTGTAGGGTGCGTCGCCTGGGGTCTTGGAGGGGCCTGGGGTAAGGCGGCCCTACGGAGGAGACCCCACCTCACGTGTCGAAGAGGCGGCGATGACGCCCCTTGCGAGGTCAGCGCCTCGGAGGCGGCCGCATGCTCCCCGGCGTCCGCTGCCACACCCGCCGCCCACGCGACCAGGTCTCCATGACCTGCACGTTGCGGATCTCGTGCGGGGGCACCGCGAGCAGGTCCCGGTCGAGGACGACGAAGCTCGCCTCCTTGCCCGGGCTGATGGAGCCGTGCCGCCTCTCGTTGAAGCCTGCCCAGGCGGCGTCGATCGTCATCATGCGCAGGGCCTCGGCGGCCGTGAGCCGCTGCTCCTCGTTCGGTAGGTTCACGGCCGCGTGGATCCCGAGGAGGGGCTCGGGCGGCGTCACGTTCGTGTCCGAGCCGCCCGCGATGCGCAGGCCGCGCTCGAGGATCGAGCGGAACCTGTTGGTGCGGCGCCAGTCGTCGCCGAGACGCGAGGCGTACATGCCGTCGGGCCCACCCCAAAAATGCTCGAAGGCCGGCTGCATGCTCAGCACGACGCCCAGGTCCCGCGCCCGCGCGATCTGATCGTCGGTCGCCAGCTCGAAGTGCTCGATGCGGTGCCGGTGGTCCCATCGCGGGTGGCGGTGCAGGGCCCGCTCGTAGGCATCGAGCACCTGCTCGATCGCGCGCGGCCCGATGGCGTGGAAGGCGAGCTGCACGCCCGCCACGTGGGCCTCCTCGACGAACTGCTCGAGGGGCCGCGTCTTCTCATAGAGGATGCCGCGCTGCCCGCGCTGCCCCACGTAGTCCTGGTCCAGGGCGGCCGTGTAGGAGCCGATGGACCCGTCGATGAGGATGCAGCCGCCGAGGTGCTCGAAGCCGAGGCGCGTCGTGAAGAAGACGTTCATCTCCTGCAGGAACATCGTCACGTCGAGGGGCAGGCTGTCGAGGCGCTTGAGCAGGGTCGGCACACCCTCGTCGCCGAAGATGCGCCCGCCCTCGAGCGCGTGCACCGCCGTGATGCCGTTTGCGATGCACAGGTTCGAGACCTGCTTGACGGCCCGCTCGCGCGTCTCGATCGGATAGAGGCGCGAGACACGCTGCTTGCCGTGGAAGTAGGCCTCGGCGCGCAGGATCCCGTTGGGAACGCCGTTGCCCATCAGACCGGTCGTCCCCTTGGGCACCTCGAGACGGCGGAGCGCGGCGTGGTTGACGACCGCCGAGTGGTAGTCGATGCGGTTCACCCACACCGGCCGGTCCGGGAACATGGCGTCGAGCTCGTTCGCCGTCAGGCGCGCCACGTCGCGCAGGCTGTCCTCCTCGAAGCTGTGGGCGAAGACCCACGAGCGACGCCCACGCGCTCCCGACCTGAGCCGCTCGGCGACCTCTGCGAGCGTCTGCACGCCGCGCAGATCGACGAAGAGCGAGTCCATGCCGGTCTGGAAGAAGTGGGTGTGGGCGTCGACGAAGCCGGGCACGACGGTCCGGCCGTCGAGGTCGATGACGCGCGGCGCCTGGGGCTCGGGGCCCAGCCCGACGCGCTGAAAGCGTCCGCCCAGGACCGTGAACCAGCGCGCTTGGGGCACGTGGTCGTCCACGGTGTGGATCGTGGCGTTCTTGAAGAGGACGAGGCGGCCCGTCACCGAGCTACCGTCCTTCCTCGCGGTCGAGCCTCCGGACCCAGATGTTCATGTCCTCGAACTGGCCGTAGATGTCGCAGTTGTTCACCAGGCGACCAGAGTACTCGTAGCCGAGGCGGTAGAACACACGATTCATGCCGCCCGAGCGCGCCCGCGCGAGCGTATAGCCCGTCATGATGCCGCGGCCGCGCAGATCGTCCTCGAGCGTACGCAACAGGTGGTACATGAGCGCCTTGCCGCGCTCGGAATGCTTCGTCGCGCAATCGGTCAGCTCGGCGTTCGAGTGCTTGTCGTCGATCTCGGCGCTCGCGGCGCTCACCACGTCGCCCTTGGTGTTGAGGATGGCGCGGTAGAGGATGTGCCGCTTCATCGTCTGCAGGATGTAGTCCGGGTGGGTGAGGGGGCTCGGGTAGGTCTTGAAGACGCGCCGGTAGAGATTGACCAGCCCGGGGATGTGCTCCTCGCGTGCGATGACCATCTCGTAGCCGTCGGGCAAGGGCGGCGGCTCGTACCCCCGCTGGCCGCGCATCAACCCCTCGATGAGGTCGCTCTCCTCGATCAGGTGCGGGCTCGTGACGCGCTTCACCGAGGAGAACTTGCTCAGCACGTAGGCGTTGTCGCCGTGGAAGTAGTACTTGAGGATGCCCTCGAGCATGAAGCCGAGGCTCGAGGAACTTGTGCCAGTCGTCGCCCCGTGCCTTGAGGAAGATCTTGTCGAACTCGTTCGCCTTCGCGAGCCAGACCATCCGGCTGACGAGCGCCCGGTAGTCCTTGGCCTCGTAGTCCTGCACCTTGAGCCGGCGGTTGTAGTAGTCGAAGAAGATCCGGCAGTGGAACCCCTTGCCGTCGATCTCGAAGTCGAGGCCGTAGAGGTGGCCGATGGCGGTCGTCTTGACGCCCTTGTCGAGGGTGAGCCGGATGAGGCCCATGCCCTTGTGGGTCGGGCGCGAAGGCCACTCGGACTCGGGCGGCCCTGCTTCGACCGGCTGTGGGGGCGGGGGTGGGAGCGGGGGCGGGAGCGGGAGCGGGCTCGAGCCCTGCACGTGCGCCGGCTCGGGGGCGGGGACCTTCTTTCCGTTCGACCGGCCGTTGGTCGACTTCGTGGTCTTGCTCGGGATCTCATTCTCTTCCGACGGCATCGGAGGCTCCAGACGGTACGGGGTCGAGGGCGCCGGCCGGCTCGGTCGAAAGCGACACGAGCACCATGACGAGGGCCGACACCGGGAGAGCGACGATGACCGGATTGACACCGCCGAGTGAATCGCGGAAAACCGGGAACGCGTTGAGCACGACGGCGGTCCCCCCGCCGGCGAGCATGCTCCAGAAGGCACCGGCGGGCGTCGCGCGCTTCCAGGCGAGGGCGGCGACCGTCGGCACGAAGAGGCCCGACACCATGAACGCGTAGGCCAGCATGATGGCGTCGAGCACCTTCGGGAGGAGGAGCGCGACGGCGACCGAGGCCCCGCCCACCACGAAGGTGAGGATGCGGCTCAAGCGCAGGATGCGCGCCTCGCTCGCCTGGGGGTCGATGTGGCGCTGATAGATGTCGGTGACGAAGTGGCCGACCGAGGCGAGCAGGCAGCTGTCGGCCGTCGACATGATCGCCGAGAAGTAGGCTGCGAGCACAATGCCCACGACGCCGGCGGGGAGCACGTCGCGGATGAGCATGGGCATGCCGAGCTCGGGCTCGGCGTGGGGAAACATGACGCTCGCGAGCACGCCGAGGGCCGTGCCGACGAAGGCCATCAGGGGCCACTCGAGCAGCCCCGCGATGTACCAGGCGCGTCTGGCGCTCTCGACGTCGCGCGACGCGTAGATGCGCTGGTAGAGCGTGTTGCCCACGAACCAGATCGGCACGATCGTCACGAGCCATGTCACGACCTGCATGGGCGCGACGTGGAGCAGCGAGAGGTGCCCCGCGGGCAAGGCCGTGCGGATGTGGTGCCACCCGCCCACCTCGACCCAAGCGAAGGGCAGAGCGAAGCCGACGAGCCCGACGAGCAGGACGATCCACTGGATCGTGTCGGTATAGACGACCGCCTCGAGCCCACCGAAGGACGTGTACAGGACGATGACGAAGGCCATGAGCAGCACGGCAGTCGTCTGGTCGATGTGGAAGGCGACGGCGCCGAGCTTGGCGCCGGCAAGGATCTGGGCGCCGACGAAAGCGGCGTAGCCGATGCCGGAGACGATCGCCGCGAGCAGACGCGTACGCGTGTCGTAGCGGTGCTCGAGGAGCTGGGGGAAGGTGAGCCAACCGTGGCGGTCGCCGAGGGGCTTGATGCGCGGGATGAGCAGCACGGCGCTCACCCAGGCCCCGATGAGCCCGGTGAACAGGAGCCAGCTCCCGCTCAGGCCGATCGCGAAGCCGAGGCCACCGAGACCGATGGAAAACCCTCCGCCGACGTCGGTCGCCACCACGGACATGCCGATGTGCGACGGGCTCATCTGTCGGTTGCCGACGAAATACTCGTCGGCGCTGGTCTGCCTCCGCATGAAGTACAGACCCACCCCGATCATGCCGAGGAAGTAGACGGCGATGAGGATGTAGTCGACCGCGGACACGTGGGCTCCCTCGACACGCTCGGGCGTGCCCTTCGAAGGACGGAGGCGGCGACCAAACGCGACGTAAATCGCGGCACGCATCAGTGACGGATGACGCGGCAGCGAGACGCACGAAGCGAACCCGATCGCCTATGGCAGGCCGAACTCTAGCGTTTGCGGCGCCGAGCGGCAACGCCGGCCCACGTTTTGGTGAGTCTGCTCACCCGACAGAACGCGCGCTGCGCCCTCGCCGAGGGGCCTCGTCAGAAGACGTAGCGCAGGTAGAGCGTGCTGTTCACGGCGATGGCGCGGTCGCCGTTCGGTCCGTCGAGGGACGGCGACAGACGCGCTCCGCCGGCGAGGCCCATGGAGTAGTGGCGCTCGACGAAGTGCCAGTCGAAGCCGATTTGCCCGCCATAGACCAGGCCGATCCCCCCGGACTGGCCGAAGCCGTAGGCCGAGAGCACATCCCCCGTGGTCGAAACCACGCCGAGCTGGCCGCCGAGCCACAGGGCCACGCGCGCCGACACGTCGAGCTGAAGGCGCAGCTCCGCGATGGCACCGATGTCCTCGAAGGAGGTCGGGCTGGGCGGCGGCGGCGCATTGGTCGCGTGGAAGGAGCCTTCCACCGAGACCTTGGCCAAGAGCCACCGCGTGATCTCGTAGCCGAACCCGACGCTCGTGTAGACGCCAGGCAAGGAGAGCCGGCCGACGCCCCCGACGAAGCCACGGCCGCCGATCATCCCCTCGGCGAAGAAGCCGTGGGAGTAGAGGTCGCGGGTGATCGCGATTGCCTCTGGGGGCAGCCGCTCGACGTCGAGCCGCGTCGGATTGGGCTCCTCGGTGGTGGGCTGGTCCGCGGCGTGTGCTCCGTCCTGCGCGCGCGCCACCGTCACGGTGGACAGGAGCAGGAGGACGAGACCGGCCGCATGGGTCGCTCGCAGCACCGGCGGAATCTATCAGGCTCGGGACCCGAGGGTCGAGGAGGATTGACCGCCTCCGATCACATCGAGGGCGTCACGGGGAAGAAGGGCGTCGGCACGGGGAGCGTCCAGGACTTCTGCCCGTTGGGCATGATCCGGTTGTGCAGATCGCGGATGCGCACCGACGCCTCGACGACGATGTTGGGGGCGGGGCCGCCGACCGCCCCCGCGGCGCGCATGCCGATGCGGAACCCGGTGAGGGCGGGAAGGACCGAAGGGATGTAGGGCTGGGAGCGCGGATCGGTCGCCGACTGGTTTTCGAAGTAGACGACCTCGTTCGAGTTGGGCGCACCGTTGACGACGGTCGCGAGATTGGTCGCCACCTCGTCCATCTCTTCTTCGCGGATGGTCCCGCTCTTCCGCCCGAGGGGCTCGAGATCGAAGGTGCGCTCCCACTGGGCGAAGTCGGGGATGATGTCTTGCTCGTTGATCGAGAACTGGGGGACGTACTCGTCGAACTCGTTGAAGCCGTTGAGCGTCAGCGCCACGTGGGCCGGGTTGTTGTCGAGGTTCGACACGGTCCAGTCGACCTGGATCTCGTAGTCGTGCACCTGACACCAGGGCAGGCGGCTCCAGGGCAGCATCTGGCCAGGTGCCTGGGCCCTGAGCATGGCGAGGGTGTCACTCGACGGCGGCCGGATGGGCAGCTCGATGCGCAGCTCGGACATGTACAACGCGTTGTCGCGCGTCGTGGCCATCGGCGGGGTGTCGGCGGTCATGGCGAACTCGTACATCCCGCCGGTCCCGACGTACTGCTCGCTCTGCGTGCATCCGCAGGCGAGAAGCAGCACCGCAAGGGCGCCCCATCCCCATCGTGCCTCGTGCAACATGTTCACCTCCGCACTTCGGATCAGCCTACCGCATCGGAGCGTCGCTGCGTAGCGCGGGGTCGTCTTCGGCGGGCCCACATCGACCGACATGGGGGGAGTCGGCAGCCTGGAAGGGTTGCACCGCGGGCGATCGTGTCTATCGGAGATCGCCTACATCGGACACGGCGCGAGCTGCGCACGTCCTGGAAGGTACGATCATGAAGGCGAAGAATGGGAAGCTGCTCGAGCAGACGAAGAAGGAGATGACCGAGGTTTTCGGCTTCATGCCGAAGTTCTATTCGGCGCTGCCCGAGCCCGCGATCCCGGCAGCCTGGGCACTCCAGCGCGACCTGGAGCTGCCCGAGACCAAGCTCGACAACAAGACCAAGGAGCTCATCGGGCTGGCTGTGGCGAGCCACATCAAGTGCCGCTACTGCATCTACTTTCACACCCAAGCCGCGCGGGCCTTCGGTGCAACCGAGCAGGAGATGCGCGAGGCGATCGCGATGAGCGGCGAGACGGTGCTCTTCTCGAACGCGCTCAGCGGCGCCCAGACCGACTTCGACAGCTTCCGCAAGGAGGCGGACAAGGCCCTCGCCCACCTCATCAAGGGAGCCCCGGCAACCAAGAGCGCCAGCCGTACCCAACACGAGCGCCACGCCTAACCGTCCGCCCTCGAGCCCGCCCCGCGAGCCAACGGCGAGCCCGCGGGGGAGCGAGCCGGAGTGCGTTCGGCGCCCGAAGCACAATCCGGTCACCGAAGCGCCGCCCGCGCCGAATGTGCAGAGGGGCCCCGCCCCCTGCTCCCCGACCGCCCTCACCCTCCCTGCAGACCGAAGATGAACGGGTAGGTCACGACGACCTCGCCGCCGTCCGGGTGGGGGAAGTGCCAGTTGCGGACCTGACGCACCAGACAGCCCTCGACGCGTGCGTTGTGCATGGTCGAGCTCGCGACGCGGGCTGTCGTCACGGCGCCCTGGAGGTTGATGCGCCAGTTGATCTCGATCTTGCCGCGCAGGTGCGGCTCGCGCTGCACCTCGACCTGGTAGCAGTAGCGGATCGCCGCCTGGTTGGCGCGCACGACGCGGTTGATCTGGTCCGGTGACAGGTAGCCGTTCACGCGCGGTGTCCCGCGCGACACGTTGATCTGGACCTCGTGGCGCTCCCGTCCCGGCACGCCGATGCCGTGACGGCCGTGACCGGTCCCGTTGCCGTGCCCCGCGCCCACGCCCGTGCCGAGGTTGCCGGCGCCGAAGAGGTTGCCCGGTCCGGTGCCACCGCCGCCGCCGCCCACACCGCGTAGCCCAGCGCCTCCCGACCCGCGCCCGAGCACGGTCGTCGTGGCCCCCAGACCGCCTATCAGATCGCTCACCTGTGGCACGTCGAGGGCCTGGGCGATCGCGTTACCTGAACCGCCGTTGCTCAAGGCACCGAGCAGCCCCATGCTGCGCACCTTCACGGCCACCGCGTCGGTGCGCTGACCGGCGATCTGGCTGTCTTCGCGCTGCGCGTCGTGGCGACCGACACGACCCTCGTTGCCCGCCGCCTTCTTGCCGCCGGCCTCGTCGCGATGGCGCAGCCCCGGGTCCTGCTTGTTGGTGCCGCGCTGCTGCCTCAAGAGATCCTGAGGCGGCGGCACGACCATGTACTTGGCCACCAGGTCGGCCGGCAGCTCGAGGGGATCGGGCGCCTGACCGTTGATGCGGAGGTCGAGGAAGGCGATGAGCAGGAACGCTGCGAAGAGGAAGGCGGAAAGACCGATGCACGCGGCGAGGGCGGGATCGAGGGCGAACATCCGCCGGGTCGGCTTCTTGGCGGCGCGTACGTGCTGGAAGAAGACCGCGATGGAGCCGACCGTGACGACACCGTAGTCGTCGGGCCCGAGCGAGACCTGGGTCCCGGCTCCGAGCGAGGAGAGATCGCTTCGCGTGCCACCGCGCCACACACTCCCGCCGATGTGGTTCGAGACACGCAACGCGTAGCCGCGGCCCGCGGGCTCGAGCAGCGTCACGTCGTCGTCGGGCAGAGCGCCTTCGGGCAACGGGAAGAGCGCAGACGCGCCCTCGCCCAGGATGACGGGCACGGGGGCCTCGAGCGTCTCTTCGCCCTGAAGCGTGCCGTTCCACAACCAGGCGACGCGCAGATGGCGATCCGAGGCTTGTACCGAGGAAGCGCCCACGCACCCATCCTATCAGAACGTGTCGCCCTTGGCGGAGCGAACGAGCTCCGGGATGAAGGAGCGGTGGGGGAGGCGCGGCCGGTCGAACTCGGCGCGCAGGCGATTCAGGAAGTACAGGAGCTGGGGCGACTTGAGGCGGCCGTTGATCGCGAGGCCACCGAACTTGATCACCTTGACCTTCGAAGCCCCCTCCTTGACGACCTTGCTCTCCGCACCCGAGTCGTCCGAGTCACCACCACTCGAGCCGTGGTCGCTCGACGCCGACGGTGCGGCCGCCTCGGCGCGCCCCCGAGCCCGGTCCTGCCCGAAGGCTACGACCGAGGTCCCGAGCGCCGCCCCGAGCAGGACGAGCAGAAACACCGTACGCATGGACGGCTGCGTGATCACATCGCCCTCGCTTCGCTCGGCGCTCGCCCTTGGCTCGTGTCGCTTCGTGCACGCGTGATCATCACCCACCTCCGCTGTGCGCGTGGCCGTGGCTGTGGTTGTGGCCGTGGGCAGGGGCCGGAGCCGGGGCCGGCGCGGGGATCTCGCGCAGGTACTCCTGCGCCGCCGGGCGGTGCGAATCGTCGGGCGGCGCCACGTCCAGGAACTTCTGAAACAGCTCGCGCGACTGGGGCCGTTGGTCCAAAAACTCGGCGCGCAGCACCGCCAGGTCGAAGAGGGCGGCCGGTTGGTTCGGCGCCGCGTCGAGCACCTGCTCGTACTGGTGCCTGGCCTCCTGGTTCTTGCCCTGACCCCGCAGGCACACGGCCAGGGCGACGCGCGCGTCCAGGTCGTCGGCGCTCGCCTGGAGCACGGCGCGGTACTGGACGGCGGCCCCCTGATAGTCGCCGGCGTGGAGCAGCACCGAGCCCTGGTTCATGCGCGCCGGCGTGTAGCTCGGGTCGATCTGGATGGCCTGGTCGAACTCCTGGAACGCCGCCTGGGTGTCGCCGCGCGAGAGCTCGAGCAGGCCCAGGTCGTTGTGGATGGTCGCGCTGTGGGGGTCGAGGGCGAGGGCCTTCTGGAAGACCAGGTGAGCCACGTCGTACTGATGGCGCGCGCGGTAGATGCGCCCAATCTCCGCGAGCGCGCGTACGTCCGACGGGTTGCGCACCAACACGTCGCGCGCCTGTTTGAGGGCATCGTCGTACTTGCCCCCCTCGCGCAGGATGGTCGTGAGGGCGACGCGCACGTCGACCGCGTTCGGATCCCGCTCGAGGAAGTCCTTCAAGAGATCGCTCGCCTGGTCGCGCTGGCCGAGGGCGTAGTGGGCCTCCGCGAGGGCGAGCAGGGGCTCACTGGCGCCCGGCTGGATGTGGCGCGCCGCCTCGAGCTCGCGGATCGCTTCACGCACCTCGCCATTGCGGCGGTGGATGACCGCCAGGTCGTAGTGCGCCTCCCAGAGGTTCGGGTCGATCCGGAGCGCCGCCTCGAAGCGATGGGCCGCGGTGCGCTGGGCCGACGCGCCCCCATGGGAGAGGAGCTGAGCGCCCCGCACGAACAGGCGCACCGCCCGCGGGTTGGCGGGCGGCAACGTGCGGCGGTGACTCTGAACGGAGGCCGCACCGCCACAGCCCGACAGCGCCGCGCCCCCGAGCGCGACCGCCGCCGCCAGCGCGCAGGCGAGGCGCCTACTCATGGCTCCCTCCCGCGGGTGCATGGCTCGCCGCGCTGCCGTGGCCCCCCTGGCCCTGGCCCCCGTGGCCATGCTGGCCCTGCGCCGACCCATGACCGTGATCGGCGCCGCCGGTGTGTCCGCTGCCGAGCTCCGTCATGGCCTCGGGCAGCGGCAGCGGCGCCCCTTGCACGATGTCGCCCCCCTCTTCGCGCAGGGGCGGGTACTGCACGTCGTTGAGGCGCGTGAGCCCCTCGCGCAGCTTCTCCGTCCAGTGGTTGAAGATGTGCAGCTCGAGGGCCTTCTGGTAGCCACCCTGATAGGCGTCGAGGGCACGCTCCTCCATGGGCACGATGAACATGTTGAGCTGATCGCGGTAGGCCTGCTGCTCCTGGTCGTTGAGCCCGTTCGGCATGGGTGCCTGACGCATGGCCTCGGCGAAGGTCTCGAAGCTGCGGCCGATCTGGAAGAGGGCCGCCGTGACCCACTCGGACACGTGGAACTGCACCACGTCGGCGTAGATGAGCGCGGCGCGTTGCAACAGCTCGCTCTTCTTCTGCAACCGCTGCTGCAGCCCCGAGGGATCACCGTCGATGTGGATCGCGTCGTAGGCGTGGATGACCTGATCGCCCTGCAGGTAGCGGGCCTGGGCGGCGTAGTAGAGACCGTCGTGCAGGTGGGAGGCGCCGTGCTTGGCGAGCCGGACGGCCTCGGTGAAGGCGCGGTCGGCGCCCCGCGCGTTACCCGCTGAAAGGAGCACCTGACCGAGCCGCGTCTCGGCCTCCACCTTGCGGTCGAGGTTGCGCGAGCGGCGGATGTACTCGCGGTAGGTACGCGCCGCGTCGTCCCAGGCGTGGGCCGCCTCGTGGGCCCGGCCGATGAAGAAGTAGACGTCGTCCGCCTGGCTCGAGTGGGGGAAGTGGTCGAGGAAACGCTGCCCGTCCTGCACGGCCGCCTCGCTGTCGCCGGCGGTCATCCGGAGCAGCACCGCGTTGTAGAGGGCGTCCTCGGCCTTCTCGCCGTGGGGGAACTTGTCGCCGTACTTCTCGTAGTAGCCCGCCGCGTCGCGGAACTGGGCGATGGACTCGTACATCTGGGCGGCCGCCCAGGCGCCGAGGGCACCCTCGGTCGAGCCCGGATAGCGCTCGATGAGCCGGTCGTAGGCCTGGGCCGCGCCCGACAGGTCGCCGGCCCGCTGGCGCTCGAGACCCGCATTGTAATATGCCTTGCGTGATCGGTCGTCGTGGGGAAACTCCTCGGCGGCGCGGAAGTAGGCGTCCGCCGCCTCGGCGTGCTTGCCCTGTTGGGCGAGTTGCTCGCCCACCTTGAACATCGACTGCAGGATGAGGCCGTCGAGCTTGCGCTGCTTGTCGGCCGACTGGAACGACGGCGCGCTCTTGAGGCGCCGCGCCCAACGCTCGATGTTCGAGTAGTCTTGGGCGCGGTTGAAGCTGTCGAGGATGAGCTCGCCGGCCGGCTCGGCGTACTGGCTGCTCGGGTAGCGCTCGAGGAGCTGTCCGAAGAGGCGCACCGCCGGGTCGAAGATGTCGCGGTCGTAGTAGAGCCGCCCCTGACGGAAGAGGATCTCCGGAAGGTCCGGGTCGTTCGGGAAGAGCTGGACGTAGAGGTCGATCGCCTGGGAGAACTTCCGGTCGTTGTCGGTCTCGCCGCACACCTGCGGCGCTGCGGGATGACCGGCGCCCTGGGCCTGAGCGCCCTGACTCGAACCGCCCTGTCCCGACCCGTTCGCGTCCGGCGCCCCGCCCGGTGCCGCCGTTCCACCCTGGGCTGCCCCGCCCGACGCAGCCGCGCCGGCACCACCCGCGGCGGTCTGCGCCGCTCCACCCTGCCCGGACAGAGCGCCCGGGGCCGCGCCGTTCGATGCGGGCTGCCCTCCCCCGTGCCCCTGGGAGGGCGGCAGGCAGTGCTCGATCTGGCCCTCGCGCACGCGCTCGAAGGCGCCGATGGCGTTGTAGAGCGCGTCGCGTGTGTACTGGCCGTGAGGCTTCATGCGCGCCGCCGCGAGATAGGCGTCTCCTGCCTCGCGCCACTTCTCGAGCCGGTGGAAGAGGATCTCCGCCAGGTAGAACTCGACCTCGTAGGCGTGGGGCGCGTCCGGGAAGCTGTGGAGGTAGACGCGGTAGAGCGCCACGGCGTTCTGGAGCTTCGTCCGATCGCTGTCGCGCTGGCCGACCTCGTGCCACTCGAGGGCCTGGTGACGGACGGCCTTCTCGGCCATCTCCCGTGCCTGTCGCACCACCTCCGGGTCGCCCTGCTGGCGCGCCCACTGCCCGTCGGGCTCGGTCCCGTGGGCGAGCACCGAGAGCGCCTCGACCGTGTGGGCGTCGTCCCCGAGCGCCGCCCAGCCCGCCGCGATCTGGCGCTGGAACCGTGGCGCCTCGGGCACCGATGGGTCCCGGTGCAGCAGCAGCTTGTAGGCCTCGATGGAGCGCTCGAAACGGCCCTGGTCGTAGAACGCTCGGCTCAGCTTCCTGAGCACGCGGTTGGCGTAGCGCTCACCGCCGATCTGCTTGAGGAAGTGGAACACGTCCTGGGCCGTGTTGCTCTCGTCCTCGGTGAAGACCTGGATCAGGTAGTCGAGGGCCTCGTTCTGCAGATCGCCGAGCCGGCGGCGCTGGGCGGCCGTCAGGTGGGTACGATGCTGTCCGAGGTCGAGCACCTGCCGGAACCGCATCGCCGCGTCCTGGTTCCTGTTGAGACGCCACAAGCACCAGGCGCTCTTGAAGAGAGCGATGTCGTAGAGCTCACTGTCCGGATACTGGAGCACCGCGTCGTACTCGTGCAGCGCGGCCTCATAGCCGTTGTCCTGGCCGAAGGCGCCCTCGGCGAGGGCGAAGTGGGCGTCGGGCACGAACCGGCTCGAAGGGAACTCGTGGAGGATGCGACGGTAGAGGTCGAGCGCCTT
Organism: uncultured delta proteobacterium; assembly: GCA_963830115.1. Classification (GTDB taxonomy): domain Bacteria; phylum Myxococcota_A; class Polyangia; order Polyangiales; family CAWHLB01; genus CAWHLB01. Next base: position 892,804 of record CAWHLB010000027.1, on the reverse strand, counting down.
GTCCGCGTCGTCGAGCTCCACGTAGGCGTAGGCCTTCATGTAGAGGACGAGGTCGTACCGCTCGAACTCGTGGTGACGATCGAGGATGCGGTCCCACAGCTGCATGGCCCGCGCGTAGTCCGGCTCGGGCTTGGGGCCGCGGTTCTGCTCCGGCACGTTCTGCCAGGCGGCGAAGGCATGGAGGTAGTCGGCGCGCGCCAGCTCCCAGCGCATCTCCGCGAGGCGGAGCAGGGCGTCGGCCATCTCCGGCGCCGACTCGGGCTCCTCGTGGATGAACGACTCGAGCAGACGGATCGCCTGATGCCGCCGCACGTCGACCAGGTGCTCCCGCTGATGGAGCAGACGATCGAGCAGCTGGCTCTCGTGGGCATGCGTCGCGCCCCCGCCCGTGTCCGGGCGCTCGCGCAGGTAGAGCTGCTGCTCCACGCTCTCGGCCTCACCTGCGGCAGCGCTCCGGTGGCCGTGGCGACCCGCGGCGCTCGCGTCCTCCGGCGCCTGGATGCGTCGCTCGGCGGCCGGGTGCTGGAAGCGGCTCAGATGGCCGTGACCACCGTGCCGCTGCGCGCGTGCGGTGCCACTCGACAGCCCCGCACCGAGCAGGAGAATCGCCGCGAGAGCACGGCGCGCGCCGTGGGCCGTGACGGTCCCCTTCACTCGCCGTCTCCCTCCCCGGCGTGACCCGAGCCCGTGAACTCGTCCGACCAGTACTCGCCCTGGAAAGGCCAGTACTCCTGATCGTCACGGAGCAGCCCCTGCACGCGCAGCGGGTCCATCAGCTCCGGCGGGAAGCGCCCCGCGGCCAGACTCTCGATCTGGATCTCGATGCGCCGCTTGCTGCCCATGACGGCGTCGATGCGCCCGATGCGCGCGCGTCGAAGCTCGGCCCCGAGCCGGCGGTCGAGCGTTCGGAGGGCGTGCAGGGCCGCGGTGTTGGCCGCCGCGATCAGGCGACCACGAACCGCCGCGACCCGCGCGGGCAAGCGCCGCGCGTGGGCCATGTCCCGCTGGAAGAGGGCTTGCAACGCATCGTGACCGCTGCCCGAGGGCGACGCCGAGTCGGGTGCGGAGGCGACCTGGCTCTGGGCCGCCTCGAGGTGCTGCTCGAGCCCGTCGATGCGCGTGCCGAGCTGCTGCACGTCGGCCTCGAGGGGAGCGAGCTGGGCGGCAGTGGCCCCGGCATGGCGCATGGTGTCGAGCTGCTCGGTCAGTCCGGCGAGCATGGCGCGCGCCGAAGCGATGTCGCCGCGCAGGTCGGACGCGTCGTCCTGGTAGGTCTCCACGGCGGCCGCCGCCCGCGGCCTGTCACCGCCCTCGACCCGCACCGCGAGCGCTCCGAGGTCGCCCGTCACGCGCCCCGCACGTGCCGCCTCCGCATCCAGCGTCCGCACGTCGGCGTGCAAGCGGTAGAAGGTCGGGTCCACGCGCAGCATGGCCATGAGCATGGCGTCCACGCCGGCCTGCCCCGGTGCTCGGCGCTTCGCCGTGGGCCTGCCGCTCGGCCTGCACGCGCTCCTCGGTGAGCAGCTCCTCGTAGAGGCGTCCCTGGCGCGCGGGGTTCGCCAGGATGGCGTGCACTTCTTGGAGGACGGGGCGGAAGCGCCGGATGAAGTGGCGGAACAGGCGATTGGCCTTCTCGAACTCGCACCGCCCGAGATGGACGTAGCCCCGCAGGAGCGTCGCCTCGTCGGCGTAGGTCGAGTGGGGGAAACGCACCTGCGAACTGATCGAGCAGATTGATGGCCGTGTCGTTGTCGTGGCCCTCGTACATGGCGTAGGAGGCTTCGAAGAGCGCCTCGGCCACGCGGTCGGAGTCGTTCGGGACCTGGAAGTAGTAGTAGAAGGCGTCGTCGGGGCGGTGGCCTTCGTGGGCGACGCGACCGAGGGCGAGCCAGGCCGAGATCCTTCACCTCGAAGTAGCGACGGTCCACGTAGAGCGACAGGTCGGCGTGATGTGCCGGCTTCACGATGCTGCAGAAGCGCGTCTCGGCCGTGTGCAGGTCGCCCTTGCGCACGGAGATGACGCCGCGCAGGTACTGGGCGCTCGGGTAGAAGCGGCTGCGCCGAGTGACATCGGCGAGGATGGCCTCGGCGTGATCGACGTCGTTCGCGTCGTAGCGCTCGCGGCCGCGCAGGTAGCGCAGCTCGTTCTCTGCGTCCTCCGGCAGGTCGCCCGGTGCCCACCGCCTGTAACGCGGCGACGGCCTGGGCGAGGTTTCCGCCCTCGAGGGCCACGTCGACGAAGCGGCGGTAGGCGGGGCCGTAGTAGGGATTCGTCGGCGCCGCGATGCAAGATGCGCAACAGATAGCGCTGGGCGGTACGCAGGGCGCCCAGCTGCTCGAGGGCCCCGGCCAGCATGTACTCGGCACCGCGGAACGCCGCGAGGTCGACGAAGTCCGCGAAGCGCGGGCTCTCTGCCACCTCGAAGAGGTCGAGGGCGGCCTGGCCGTAGCGGCCGTCGAAGTAGAGCTGCTCGCCCTGCTGGACGAGGCTCTGGAGCCGGTCGGCCGAGCCTGTCTCGGCGGCGAGGAGGCGTCGATGGGCCAGGGCGTCGAGGTATTGCTGGAGGGTGACCGCGTCCCGCTCCGCCGCACCGCCCGTGGGGGCCTGGGCGAGAGCCGCGCCGGACCACAGGCACGTGCAGGAGACGAGCAGCGCCACGAGGCCCCGGCGGAACACCGAGCCGAGCGCGCGGCTCGACGCCCGTCCCCTTCCCCCCGGTCCACCGCCGCCCCACCCCCTTCACCTCGCTCCGAGGTCCCGCGTCGCGACACGGAAGCGCGTGCGTACGTCGTACTCGCCTTCGTGATCGTCGGGGAAGTCCTTGGCGATGTCCGAGTCGTCGTCGAGGACGATGGTGACCTCGGTCAGCTTCCCGCGAACCACCTGGAAGCGATAGGCATCGCGCAGGGTGTAGCGGTAGTCCTGGCTCTGGCGGGCGTGCTGCTCGACCTGAACGGTGAGCACGTGGGGACCGGGCGCCGCGAAGCCCTCGAAGACCTGCCGGCCGTCGCTCACGTCGAGGCCCGAGCCCTCCGAGTGGAAGATCGGCGCTCCGTCGAGCTTCATCGAGACGCCGGCGAGCGTCTGGGAGTCGCCGGCCCGGTTCTGGATGGAGACACGCACCTTGGTGTGGAAGAGCTGCCGGCCGAGCACGGCGACGCGGGAGCGCACCTGCACCATGTCGTCCATGACGGAGGTGAATTCCTGGCGAAGGGGGCCCAGGTCGGGCGCGTAGGGGGCGTCGATGCTCGCGCCGCTGCCGTTGCTCGACGCTGCCTGCGCATCACCGCCAGCCCCGCTGTCCCCGCCGCTCGTCGCCTGGGCCGACCCGCTCGACGACCCGGTCGCACCCGCGGGAGGCGTGGCCGTCTGGTCCGTTTGCCCCGCCTGGTCCGTTTGCCCCGCCTGGTCCGTCTGCCCGGCGGACGGGGTCTGATCGGTGGAAGGAGCCGCACCGCCGGCCCCGGCATCCGGGGTGGCGAAGGGGTTGTCCGGAGGCGTGGTGCCGGAGTTGCCTGCGCCGGCCGCGCCTCCGCTACCGCTGGCGGTGGCGGTCTGGGTGGCGTGGGTCGCGTGGGTGTGGGCGGTGTGCCGATGCCCACGGTGGCGACGGGGATGGTGATGCCGCTGGGCAGCCGCTTGGCCTGCAGCGAGCCCGGCCAGCAGGACCAGGGCCAGAGCGACGACGACGTGGCGGCTACGCATCGATTGCCTCCGGCACTAGCTCGTGAAGGGAATGAACACCGACAGCCCGAGGGTGGCGGCCAGGTTGTTGACGATGGTCGACTCGCCGAGGATCTCCTGCTGCAAGACCTGGTCGCGCACGTCGAGGCGGAGCGCGAGCCATTGGGCGAGGAAGAACTTGAAGCCGAAGCCGCCGCTGAAGGTGAGGCCACGGGCGGTCTGGTTGTCGGTGATGCCGCCGCCCAGCGCGAGGAAGAAATCGAAGCGGGAGATGGCGCTGCCGAACCAGCGCATCTTGCCGTAGGCGATCGACCACACGAGGTGCGCCCCGTAGATGAACACCGGTGCCTGCACCCGGATGAGGTTGATGCCCCGGTCGGTCTCGATGATGCGGACGATCCTGGAGTCGGCCCGCGTGTAGCCGAAGCTCGCCTCGAGGCCGAGCCCCTCGGTCACGTGATAGGTGTAGGCGCCCTGGAGCAGGTACGACGACGAGAGCAGGTCGGCGGCGTAGAGACCGCCCATGACACTGAGCTCGTGGCGCCCGGCCTTCTGGAACAGACGCTCCCGCACGCCGCGGTAGCGCCGGCGCGCGTTGAGCTCGTCGCGGATCGCCTCGTCGATGCACTGGGCGTGGGCCTTGTGCACCGGGATGAGGGGGGCCACGACGGGAAAGACGACCAGCGCGAGCAAGAGCCCTGCGCGCCCGAGGAAAGGCCGCGTCATCGCACGATCTTGTAGCGGCTCCCGAAAAGCGGTGTCAATCGCGTCCATCGCCCGCCGGCGACGGACCGCACGTCCAAACCCCGCGCGGAGGGCATGAAAGGGAGAATTCAAAACCGGAAACCTCCGCCGAGGTGGAAGCCGAGCACGCCCCCGTTGTCGAACGCAAAACCGAGGGGGTGGTCCAGGTTGATGGTGAGCCGCGCCGCGAACCAGCCCCGGTCGTTGCCGATGCGCATGTAGGGCTCGATGGCGGTCTGGGCGTTGTCCGCGCGGCTCGGGCCGGTGATGAGCCAGACGAGTTGCAGGCGGCCGCCGAAGACGAACATCGAGCCGACGTGGAACCCGAGGGAGCCCGCCGCCTGGAACATCAGGTCGTTGCGGGGAGCGGCGGGCCCCGTGTCCCCGAGGAAGGCGAGCGCCCCCTCCACCTTCCACACGATGTGGCCCACGTCATGGCTGAGCTCGATGGGCGCGACGATGGTGAGCCGGTCGGGCAGCCAGAGCCACCGGTCCCACCACCCGCGTACGGCCGCAGCGCCGAACGTCGCCGCGTCCTCCCCGCCGCCGCTGTCTTGCAGAACGGGCAAGGCCACTCCGCCGCCGAGATGCAGAACGAAGCTGCGGCTTCGGTGCACGTAGAGGAGCGCGACGTAGGGGTCACCCGCGACGACGCCGCTGTCGCCGGTGGAGATGCGACCGAAGGGCGTATCGGCCGCGGCGCTGACGCTGCCGTAGGAGAAGCCCCACTTCGCGTCGATCTCGAGCGCACGCGTGAGCTGGAAGCGCCCGTGGACCAAGGGCGAGAACGAGAAGACCTCGACGCCTCCGAAGTCGTGGTCGTACCAGAAGCCTCCGTCGAGCTCGAGGAGGTTCGGCGGCGGGCCGCCGCGGATGAAGCGCGCCTGGGCACGCGCCGTCGTGACGGGCACTGCGAAGACGGTCGCGAGCAACGCCGCCAAGACCAAGAAGCAAGTCTTCAACACAGGTACCGCTCCCCTCCGTCGCACAGCATCGTGACGACCCGCTGGCCGGACCGCATGCGCTTGGCCAGCTCCACGGCCGCGTGCACGTTCGCCCCCGACGAGGGGCCGAGCAGAAGCCCCTCCTCCCGCGACAGCCGCCGCGTCATGCGGTCGGCCGCCAGGTCGGTCACGGTGATCACCTCGTCGATGAGCTCGGTGTCGAGCACGCGCGGCACGAAGCCGGCGCCGAGCCCCTGGATGCCGTGCAGGCCGGGCTTTCCCCCCGACAGCACGGCGCTCCCGCGCGGCTCGACCGCCACGATGCGGATGCTTTCACCGCGCTCTCGCAGCACCCGACCGACGCCGGTCAGGGTGCCGCCGGTGCCCACGCCCGTGACGAAGGCGTCGAGCTCACCGCCGGTCGCCCGCCAGATCTCCTCGGCGGTCGTGCGCGCGTGGGAGTCGGGGTTGGCCGGGTTGTCGAACTGCTGCGGCATGAAGGCGTTGGATGTCTCGGCGACGATCTGCTCGGCACGCTCGACTGCGCCGGCCATGCCCTCCTGGGCCGGGGTGAGCACGACGTCGGCGCCGTAGGCCTTGAGGATGTGGCGACGCGCCTCGCTCATGTCCTCCGGCATGACCAGCACGCAGCGGTAGCCGCGCACGGCAGCGATCATCGCGAGGCTGATGCCCGTATTGCCGCTGGTCGCCTCGACGAGTGTGGCGCCCGGACCGATGCGCCCCTGCTCCTCGGCGTCGAGCACCATCGCCAGGGCGGGCCGGTCCTTGACGCTGCCGCCCGGATTGCTCGCCTCGAGCTTCGCGCACACCTCCGCGCCGTTCTTCGGCGAGAGCCTGCGCAGCCGTACGAGCGGGGTACGTCCGACCAGCTCCAGCGCACCGTCGTAGATCCGGTCGTCCATCGCCGCCCGGTAGTCTACATGAGGGGCGCGCCCGAGCGGCGAACGAACGAAGCCGCCCTCGCCACGTGTGCGAGGAGCGCCTACCTGTGGCACCCGACGCGTACGTCGGGCGTGGCGCGGCTGTACGAGGCCCGAGGGCGGCAGGTGCAGAGCGAATTCACGTCTGCCGCTTCGTCCGTGTCGAGGAAGAGGGTCGTCGCCCGGAGCGGGACGGCTCGAGCACGCGTCGGACCTCGCCGACGAGCTGCTCGAACGTGAAGGGCTTGGTCAAGAACCCCTGGCAGCCTGCGGCGAGCGCGTCCTCCCGGTAGGAGTCGAGGGCGTGCGCCGTCAGCGCGATGATCGGGATGGTCGAGGTCGATTCGCTCGCCTTGAGCCTGCGGGTCACGTCGCGTTCCGTCCATCACGGGAAGCGAGAGATCCATCAGGATGGCGTCGGGCCGGAGCGTCTCGGCCGCCTCCAAAGCCGCGGCCCCGTTCGAGACACCGTGGACCTCGAACCCGTACTGCAGAAGGACGTCGATGACGAACTCGCGCCCGTCGTCGAAATCGTCGACGACGAGGATCAACGGCTCCTGCACACCTCGTTTCGACCGCTTGGCGATGGTGGACATCAGGCCTCCAGGTTGCGTGGCACCCGTAGGATAAATGTAGAGCCCTCCCCTAGCCGGCTTTGGACGCGGATGCCTCCGTTCAGTATGGCAGCAAGCCGCTTGCAGATCGACAGGCCGAGACCGGTGCCGGTCGAGCCCTGATCGCGAGAACCGGCGGCCTGGCGGAACTCTTCGAAGATTCCGCTCCTGATCCGCCTCGGAGATGCCCACGCCGGAGTCGCGCACGGCGATCACCACGTCGCGCGCCTGGTCCACGAGCCCGACGTCGATTCGGACGAAGCCTCGGGACGTGAACTTCAGGGCGTTCGAGAGGAGGTTCAAGATGATCTGCTTCAGCTTTTGCCGGTCGGTGCGGATCGAACGGATCTTCGGCGTGATGTCGTAATCCACGTCGAGGTTGGCCCGGTCGATGAGCGGCTCGACTTCGGCGACGACCTCCTCGAGCAAGGTCTCGAGGCACACCTCCTCGACGCGCACGGGCATCTTCCCGGACTCGATGCGCGCGATGTCCAGCAGGTCGTTGATGATCGACAACAGGTGTTTCGCATTGGCGTCGATCCGGCCGAGGCGCGTCATCGGCCGGTCGGGGATCTCACCCGCCATGCCCTGTAGGAGGAACTGCGTGTAGCCGAGGATCGCGTTGAGCGGAGTACGCAGCTCGTGGGAGACGTTGGCGAGGAACTGGCTCTTGAGGGCCGACGCCTGCTCGAGCGCGATCGCCTGACGGCGCAGCATTTCGTTCTGGCGTGCGAGCTCGCTCGTCGCCTCGCGGACGCGCTCGCGTAGCTCCTCGGAGTGGCGCGTGACCTGCTCGAAGAGCCGCGCCTTCTCCACGGCCTCGGTCTGGTCGTGGAGGATCGTCACGACGGCCGTCAGCTCGCCCTGCTTCGACAGCACCTTCCCAGCGATCGCCTGGACCGGGATCGCTCCGCCGCCCTCGGGATCGGAGAGGGTCAGCTCGCGGCGCCACTCGAGAGAAGCGTCGGTGTAGAGGCTCGACAGGAAAGACGAGAACATCGCGTCGTTCGTGCGGACGCGGCGCTGCGCCTCCTCGGCGTCGTCCCGGGTGGCGAAGATCCGCTCGGCGGGCGGATTGAGGATCACGATGTCTCCGGCAGGGTCGGTCACCAGGATCGGGTCGGCGACCGAGCGGAGGATGAGGTTCAGCCGGTCCCGCTCGGCGCGTACCTCCGCCTCTGCGACACGCAACTTGCGATAGTTGTGCTCGATCTCTTCGGTCGCCTGCCGCAGATCCGAGACGTCGCGGAGCACACAGACGACCAGAGGCTCGAGACCAGATACGTCCACGTGCGAGCACAAGAGCTCGAAGAGCAAGTCCTGCCCCTCGCTGGAGTCGACCAAGAGCACCTCGCGGGGCTGGGGCGACCGATCGTAGGCGACCGACGAGAGGGCCGCCGAGAAGAGCATGTTGTTGAGCGCGACCGCCCGCCTCCGCCCCTCGCTCTCCTGCTCCCCGGACGACAGGAGGTCGAGGGCCACAGCGTTGGCTACGAAGATGCGGCCTTCGGGGTCGGTGAGCAGTAGCGGATCGGTCACCGCGTCGAGCAGATGACGTGTCCGCTCCGCCTCGCGACGAAGTCGCTCGATTCTGGTCGCGGACCTGGCGGTGGCGCTCGACCGAGAAGACGGTGCCGAGCATCCGGCATACCCAGCCGATCTCCTCGTCCGTCGACACCGGCTCCTCGAGCAGGAGCAGCCCCGCGGCCGGCCCGGGCCCCTGGTCGCCGCCGGGTCGGAGCGCCAGCGCGCGGAAGCCGAGGCCGGGATCGAGCGGAATGCTGCCGCGGTAGAGGCCCAGATCCGTGCCGCGCGGGAAGAGCAGAGGCTCGGTACCGGAGAGCGCGAGGACGAGTGGATGGTCCGCGTCATGGAGCGACACGTGGAGCGTCTCGACCGACTCCGGCTCGATGTTCCGGCCCGCGATGCCTTGCAGGTGGCTGCTCTCCCCGTCGAGGATCGCGACGATGGAGCGCGTCGGTCCGACGTACGCGTCGAGCCAGTCGAGCGCGTGGGAGGCCGCCTCGACGCTCCCCGCACTCGAAAGCAGGGCCTGGACCAGACGCTGGCGGTCCTCCGCGCTCGTCCTCGAGCCTCGGCCCTCGGCCGACGCGGTGCGCTGCCGGCTCCTGCCTCCGCGCGCGCGCATCAACGCCCCGAGGAACGACTCCGACGTTTGCGCGCGGGTGCACGCGTGGACCGGACCGGCTCGGGGGCAACCGGTTGGGCGGTGCTCGTGGACGCGATCTGCGCCGGCGCCGTGGGAGCGGCGACCGTGCGCGACTGACCCACCGCCTCGGAGTATTTCAGGTACGTATCGATGGACGCAACCACGACGCGCGCCTCGACCGTCAAGAGAATCGATACCCACCAACGAGACCCGAACCCAGGCGTCGATGACGATGCCCTTGTCGAGCACGCGGTCCAGCACGTCGATGAGGCTCGTACCGCCCGCAGCTCTTTCGACAGCCACTGTCTATGCTCCCTTCTCGATCACGTCGATCGATCACTTCTTCTTTGCACCGCGGCGGGCGGTGGTACGCCGCGTGGGCGTAGCGGCCGCCAGGGCGCGGAAACGCGTCTCGAGATCGTCGAGCTTCCGGCGGAGCTCGGCGTTCTCCTCGGACAACTGTTGGCCTCGCTGGGACAGGTGCGGATCGTACCGCCACCAGTCGAGCCCGATCTCCTCGGCCTTGTCGATCGAACACACCAGGAGCCGGATGCGGATTGTGAGAAGCTCTACTTCCGCCAGCGAGACCTTGATGTCGCCGGCCACGACGAGCCCCTTGTCGAGGACTCGGTCGAGCACGTCGACGAGCCCCGTGGACCGCCGGTAGGAGGGTTCGATATCCGTCATCACTCTCTGCCGTGCTTCGCGCCTACCGGGGCGCTCCGACCCGCGACCAGCGCTGGGACCCAATGCGTGCGTGTGGTATGTGTCTACCGTACCACTCCTTGGCCGACGAAGCCCGGTTCTCTGTGGGCGGGTCGGCGTGCGCGGAAGGAATTGCGGATGGCGCCCAGGAGGACCTCGACGACGTCGGCGGCGAGCGCGTCGCCCCACAAGGCGAAGCCCTCCCGCAAGCGCACCGCAAAAGCGGCCAGCCCGCCGAAGAAGTTCGTCACGGAGAAGCGCGGCAGGGCTGCGGCCCGCACGGCCGCGCCGTCGAAAACGGAACGGAAAGGTGCAGCGAAGGCGGCGAAGAAGAAGCGCACGACCGGACGCCGCAGCGAGGAGTCGGAGCGGACAACTACAGCAGGAGCCAAACGCACGTCACGGAGCCGCGCCACGACGACGCGGTCCCCCGGACGCCCGCCGAGCGCTGAAGGCGTGCGGAGCAGGCGCGCTGGACGGAGTTGGCCCGAGGAGTCGAGCACCGATCGGTTCATGGCGCTATCCAGCGATCAGGCGGGCAAGTACGTCTACTGCGTCATCCGCTCGAACGCGCCCCTGCGCTTCGGCGCCATCGGCGTGGGCCAAAACCCGACCGTCGTGCACACCGTGAACTATCGGAGCATCGCCGCGGTGGTCTCGGACACGCCCATCGAGGTCTACGACCCGACGCGGACCAACGTGCTCGCCCACGAACGGGTGAACGAAGCCGTGATGCAGCGGTTCACGGTGATCCCCATGTCCTTCGGCACGGTGTTCAAGACCCGGGAGGACATCGTCGAGCTCCTGCGCTCCGCCCATGACGCCTTCAGCGAGGTGCTGGAGAAGATGGAGAACAAGATCGAGCTGGGTCTCAAGGTCCTGTGGGACCCGGACGCGATCATCCGCGACATGGAGAAGGAAGACGAGAACCTTCGGCGCCTGCGCGAGGAGATCTCGTCTCAGAGCGGCTCGACCTACTTCGCGCGGATGCAATACGGGCGGCTCGTCGACTCGATGCTGCAGGAGCGCTCCGAGCGGTCGGCCGCGGAGATCTTCGCCGGCCTGCGCGACGTGTCGGTCGCCTCGCGGGCCAACAAGCCGATCGGCGACAAGATGATCATGAACGCGGCCTTCCTGGTGTCGCGCGATCAGGAGGCGGCGTTCGACGCGCGCGTCAAACAGATCGCGCAGCACTACGAGCACCTGCGGTTCAAGTACACGGGGCCCTGGCCGCCCTACAACTTCGTCAACATCCGACTCAAGCTCGAGCGCGTCACCGGTGAGACGTGATCGTCGTCGACAAGCTCCTGCTCGGTGGTCTCCGCTTCGTGCTCGACAAGGTCGCGCAGGCGGCGGAGGCAGAGGCCGACGACGAGCCTGCACTCCACGAGGAGCTCCTGGCGGCCCAGATGCGCTTCGATCTCGGCGAGATCGACGAAGAGGAGCTGCGCCAGGGTGGAGCAGGCGGTGCTTTCGAGATTGCGTGAGATGAGGCAGGCCCGGGGACAGGACGTGGTCCGGGCGCCGGCCGAGGGATACCGCGTGACGGGGATCGAGATCGACGCCCCCGATGTGGCGACGGAGACGCACGCGCGGCCGAGCACGTCGCGCGCGCGGAAGAAATCGCCTTCTCCCGGCCGGAAGCGTAAGCGACGCAAGCCGTGATTGCAGTCGGCAAGCGTCTGGCGGGCGCTTTCGCGAGCGCTCAGCAGAAGTCGGCGACGATGCGGTAGAGGCGTTCGAGGTCGATGGGCTTCTCGAGGTAGTCGACCGCGCACAGCTCCTTGGCCTCGTCGTCGATGTCGGCGACCCCCGACAGCAGCACGACCGGGATGTCCGCCCAAACCGCCTCCCGCAGCAGCTCGCGACGCAAGGTCCAGCCGTCCATCACCGGCATCATGAGGTCCAAGATCATGAGGCACGGAGGCCCCGTCTTGCGCAGTACCTCGATGGCGTCGAGCCCGTGCTTCGCCGTGAGCACCCGATGGCCGCGGCGCCCGAGCAGGAAGGCGAGCTGCTCGCGGACCTCCGCATCGTCGTCGACCAGCAGGACCGTCTCATTCGTGGCCATCGGCCTCCGTCTCTCGCCGCTCCGACGATGCCTCTCCGTCCGAGACATCCGACGCGTCCGCGAGTGGGCCGAGGCACACGGTGAACGTAGTGCCCCGGCCGACCTCCGAGTCGAGATTCGAGTGAAGCACCGAGGGCGTTCAGCAGGTCGCGGACGAGCGTGAGCCCGAGGCCCACGCCCGAGCCGTGCTTGCCGCGCAACGACTCTCCCTGGACGAACGGCTCGAAGAATCCGCGCCTGTTGCTCGGGGGGGATTCCCGGGCCCGTGTCGGTGACCGCGATGCGGTGGGCATCGCCGTGATGGTCCACCGAGACGCGGACCGAGCCGCGCGCCGTGTACTCGATCGCGTTGCCGACCAGGTTGGCCACGACCAGGCGCAGGAGCCTGGGATCGCTCGCGAGTGGCGGCACCTCCGGAGCCGCCTCGAGCGTGAGGGCGAGCTCCTTCTGCTCTGCCCGGGGTCGCAGCTCCTCGACGACGTCCGCCACGAGCGCCGACAGGTCGAAGGGCTCCACGTCCAGGTCCAGGCGACCGCTCTCGATCCGCACGTACTGGATGAGCCCGTCCATGAGCGATTGGAGCCGCCGCGCCGACACCATCATCCGGTCGACCGGCGTCGGCTCGCCCCTCGTGTCGCCGGTCGTCCCCTGTTCCGCCTGCTCGATCCGCATCCGCTCGAGCTGCAGCATGAGGGTCGCGAGGGGCGTCCTCATCTCGTGGGACACCAGGCCGAGGAACCGGGTCTTGAGCTCCACTCGCCACCTCGGCCTGAGCACGGGCGACCCGTACCGACTCGAGCGCGGCTTCCAGCTCGCGTGTGCGATGCATCACGTCGCGGGCGAGGCCCTCGAGGTCACGCTCCTGGCCCGCGAGCTGACCCCGAAGGAGGTCCCGCGTACGCTTGATCGTCGCGAGGTTGGCGACGCGGGCATGCAGCTTCTTCGGCCACGAAGGGCTTCATCACGTAGTCCTGGGCGCCCTCCCGGAGCATGCGCACGCGTAACGCTCGATCGGCCTTCGCGGTCAGCACGAGGATCGGCACCGCATCGAGCTCGTGCCTCGCGCGAACCGCCCGCACGAGTCGTTCGCCGCTCATCCCGGAGAGCACGATGGCGCTCACGATGACGTCCGGCCGAAGGGCGATCGCCTGTTCGAGTGCCGTGTCGCCGTCGAAGACCTGCACGATGCGGTACTCTTCTTCGAGGATCTCGCAGACGAACCGATTCATCTCCGGGTTTTTCTCAGCCAAGAGCACGAGGGAACGGGCGTCGCCTGCCCCTCGCTCCCCGGGAACCTGCAGTTCCCGGACCACTTCACGCGCCATTCGGACGGCACCCGAATCCGTGGGGCGCCTCGGCTCGCGTTCCACCTCGGTGCCCTCCGGTGCGCTCCTCGGAAGGACGAGGCGGAAGAGGGCACCACCGCCCGGGTCCTCTTCGAGCGTGAGACGCCCTCGGTGCGCCTCCGCGATCTCCCGGGACACCGCGAGGGCGAATTCCATCCCGCCGACGCGTCGCCGGGGCTCACCGCCGTCCGGGCTCCCTCGCTCGAAGATCGTCGCACGCTGCTCCGGCAAGATTCCCGGACCGCTGTCGGCCACCTCCAGGACCACCTGGTCGTCGGCTGCGCGAACCGAGCAGCGCACCCAGCCCCCGTCCGGCGTCGCCCTGAAGGCGTTCGACAAGAGCTTGAGCAGGACGTGAGCGGTTTGATCGGGGTCGAGTCCGTCGGCAGCGACTCGGGCGCCTCGACCGAGAATTGGATCTGTCGCTCGGTCCCCACGACCTCGAACGGATCGGACAGGCGCCGCACCATTCGTGCCAGGTCGACACTGGCATACCTCGGGACCAGGTGACCGAGCTCGAAGCGCGACACGTCGAGGAGCGTGTCGAGGTGCGCGAGCAGCGTCCGCCCGTTGCGAAGAACGACGTCCGCGTCGCGGCGCTGCCCGTCGGTCAGGTTCGGCGCAGCCGCCAGCTTCTCGGTGGGCGTCATGATGAGGGTCAGAGGCGTCCTGAGCTCTTCGTTCAGACTCTCGAGGAACTTGGCCTTGAGATGCTCGAGCTCCGCCCCCTCTCGACCATGGTCTCCACGCCGGCGAGGGCGACCTCCAGCTTCACACCCCGCTCCCGCGCAGCCTGGGCGCTGCGGGCGAGAGCGACCGCGCGGGGCACCAGGAAGGGAAGCATGATCGCGGTGGCTACTGACGCCACCGCCGTGATCCCTCGGACCGCGACATCGAGCCAGTAGACCGGCTTCCAGATGACGAGCACGTCGAAAAAATGCGTCAGGCCGCAGGTCACGATGAACGCGCCGAACGCGAGGGCCATCCCCTTGAAGGGCACATACCGTCCGACGCGGACCAGGTAGAGGAGGGTGATCGGAATCGCTGCGTAGGCGAACCCGATGGACAGGTTCGTGGCGACCTCGAGCCGCACGAGGCTCGGCGTCCATAGATAGCACATGCCGTGCGGCATGAACGGTTGGGAGGAGAACAGGGTATGAAGAAGCTCGAGCATGGCCTCTCCTTCGCTGGGGTCGCCAAGGTCGGTCAGGTGCGCCGGAAAGTGCGGGCCGCCGATGGCCCGTCGATTGCACCGGTACCCCCCGGAGGTGCACGATGGCCCAACGCACACGCATCTTGCTCGCCGAGGACGACTTCGACGTCCGCGAGGCGCTCGTAGCGGTCCTCGAGGCCGGCGGCTTCGAGGTGATCGACTTCGGCGACGGGCGCGGCATCGAGTCCTACATCGACGAGAGCGTCGTCCTCGATCTGCCGCACAAGCGGGCTCGTGCCGTCCTCACGGACCTGCGCATGCCGGGCTGCAGCGGATTCGACCTGCTCTGTCAGCTCGACGCCTTGGGCGGGCCGCTGCCGGCCGTCGTCCTGACCGCGTTCGGTGATCCGGGCACGCGGCGCCGGGCCGAAGATCTCGGTGCGATCGCGGTGCTCGACAAGCCGGTCGACCCGGACGCGCTCGTCGCGCTCCTTCGTCGTGTGGTTCGGGATACCGAAGGGTAGGAGCTGCTGCGGCACCGCTCGGGCCGCCGGGCGCCGGGGCCCGCGCCCCGAAGATCGTAGGTGACGCTCCACGCTCATCGAGCGCGCCTCAATGAACCACCGTGTGCTCGATGATCGATCGCAGCTGCGCGACGTCGATCGGCTTGTCCAGGAACGCCGTCGCGCCGAGCGCGTCGGCGTCGCTGCGCGACACGTCGTCTCCGAACGCGCTGATCAGCACCACGGGCATGTTCCATCCGCGACTGCGGACGCGTTCGAGGAGCTGCAAACCATTCAACCTCGGCATGCGGAAGTCGGTGACGATCAGGTCGGGCGCGGCCTCCCGTCGCTCGAGCTGACAGACCTCCGCGAGGTGCTCGAGGAGGGCGGTCCCGTCCGATACCGCCAGCACTTCGTACCCGGACGATTCGAGGTAGCCGGCGAGCGCCCAGCGGAGCTCGTCGTCGTCCTCGGCCACCGCGATTCGAGCTGCCGAAGGACGCGCCGGCCCCGCTCCGGGCGCGCGGAGCCCCTGCGCTGCCTCGTTCTCCTCTCGGTACTGACGGAGACGGTAGTGTACCTTTCGGGGCGAGATCCCCAACGCGCGGGCGGTCGCCTTGACGGTCCCGTAGGCTTCGTAGCTCTCGAGGATCGCCGCCCGTTCGATCGCCTTGAAGGTCAGGCCGGCAAGCCCGAGCTCTGTCTGGCCCCGGGAGGAGACGCGCGGGGTTTCCGGGAGCGCCACGAGGTCCACGGCGCCCGTCGTCGTCAACGTCACGGCTTGCTGCGCGACGTTGTGCAACTCCCGCACGTTGCCCGGCCACTCGTACCGCTCGAGCGCCTCGAGCGCCGCGCTGGTGGTGCGCGGGGCCGGACGACGCTCGGCGTCGGCGATGTCGTGCACGAAGTGGCTCCACAGGCGAGCGATGTCTCCGCGGCGATCCCGGAGCGGCGGCGCGTGGATCGACAACACGTTGAGCCGATAGAAGAGATCGGAACGGAACCTGCCGCTGCGCACGTCGCTCTCGAGGTCACGATGCGTCGCCGCCACGATCCGCACGTCCACCGAGGTGGTCTCGGTTCCGCCGATGCGCTCGAAGGTCCGTTCCTGGAGGACCCGAAGGAGCTTCACCTGCAGCTCGAGAGGCAGGTCGCCGATCTCATCGAGAAACAGCGTTCCGCCGTGCGCGAGCTCGAAGCGTCCCTGGTGTCGCGCCGTCGCCCCGGTGAAGGCGCCCTTCTCGTGGCCGAACAGCTCCGACTCGAGGAGCGTCGGCGGCAGGGCAGCGCAGTTGATGGCCACGAAGGGGCCGCTTCGCCGGGGGGAGAAGCGGTGCAGCGCCCTCGCGATGAGCTCCTCGCCCGTTCCGGTCTCACCGCCGATGACGACCGACGCGCTGCTCCAGGACGAAAGGAACACCAGGCGCCACAGCGCGCGCATGGGGCTACTCGATCCGAATGATCGCGGACGGCAGGCGCGGAGAGGCGCCCTGGGCATCGGATGACGAGGGGATCGGGGGCAGCGCGACGAAACGCTGGAGCACGGCCGAGCCCACCGGGGCAAGCACGACGGCGTCGACACCCGCGGCGTCGGCGAGGGCGACAATGCCTCCCGTCGCCTCCGGAGCGACCAGGACGCATCGGCACGAATGTGCGCCCCGCACCCGGGCAGCGATGCTCGCCATCTGTGTCGCGCCGATCGTCGTGTCCATCAACAGAAGGTCGGGGCGTGCATCGACGACCCTCTCCACGTCTTCCGGACGGGCGCATCGCACGGGCGCTCCATCGGCGGTCGACGACGCCGCGAGGGAGGCCTCCTCGCCGATCGCGACGATCGTCGGGACGTCACCTCGTTGCACGGTGCCGTCCGCTTCATTGTCGTGGGCTGACTTGGGGCTTCTTCGATTCACCCGGCGCTCCCATTTCTCCAACCCCATACAAGCCTATCACGCGGGCACGGCGTCACGCCCGTCCGGCTCCATCTGCAGCTTTTGCAGATCCGGCTCCTCGCGACTGCATTTGATGCAGAGGGCGGTGGTAAATTTTCAGCGGCAGCCATCGTGGGGCGAGTGTGGGGGCGTGTCGTCGTTCGTGGTCGGTCATGACGAAGACTCTCAGTCGCCCTTTCCACGCGGCCCCGGCGGTGGACGCGGGCGGTGGCTCGAACCCGGCGACTGCGGCGTCCCAACTCCCTCGACATGCACAGCCCCATTGCAACCCACGGACCAGTGAGCGATCCGCCTGGCCCGCTCCGTGCAGCCTCACGAGCTACCGAGCCCGCGGGCTCGGGTGGGGCGGCGGGGGCCGAGGAGCGCATCTCGATGCACGACCTTCCCGATGAGAGCTCGCCGTCCGTCACACAGCGACCACGGATCCTGATCGTGGAGGACAGCCGCACGCTGCAGGACACCCTGGTCCGCTGCCTCGAGCCCGACTACGAGGCGATCTCTGCCTTCGACGGGGTCTCGGGGCTCGCTCATGCTCGGGCCGCGCCGCCGGACCTGATCCTGCTCGACATCGGTCTGCCCAACATGAACGGCGAACGCGTCCTCGCGGAGGTCCGGGCCACCCACGAGCTCCGGGACGTGCCCATCCTCGTGGTCACCGGCGACAACGATCCCGCTCGCCGCGTCCGCCTGCTGGAGAACGGCGCGAAGGATTTCCTCGAGAAGCCCTTCCGCCACCTCGAGCTCAGAGCCCGCGTCGGCAACCTGGTCCGTGAGAAGCGAACGATGGACCTGCTGAACGAGGCCATCGGACGGCACGAGAGCGACCTGGTGACGCTCGCGAAGGAGGTGGCGAGCAGCCACGCCATGCTTCAGGGCGCGCTCGAGCAGCTCGAGGGAGCGCGCCAAGAGGCCGAGTCGGCCAATCGAGTGAAGAGCGATTTCCTGCACGTGATGGCCCACGAGCTGAAGACGCCCGTGACCGCCATGCAGCTCCAGATGAAGGTGCTCCAGCGCGATCCCGAAGTGCACCTGTCCCCCCGCCTCCGTGCGGGTCTCGAACGGATCGGTCGGTCCACCAGCCGGCTGCTCCACCTCGTCGATACCGTGCTCGAGTGGGCCCGCATCGAGAGCGGCCGTCGCCCGTTGTCGGCGGAGGCCCTGCCCGTCGGTCGCCTCGTGAACGAGTGTGTCGCCGAGGTCGCGCCCTATGCACGGCGCAAGGGCGTCGGGATCGAAGTGCGGCAGAGCGAGGACCCGCCCCTGGTGCTCCGAAGCGATCGTCGCCTGGTCCGTCTGCTCATCGCCGACATCATCGCGCGCGCCGTGCAGACGACCGCCGAGGGGGGGATCGTTGTCGAAATCGGTCCCGCCGACTCCGATTCGCTCGTCCGCATCGCCGTGCGGGACTGTGGGCCCTCGATCCCGGTCGCGCAGCGAGGATTGATGTTCGACCCGCCGGGCGGCAGGGGCCGTAACGCCCTCGACAGTGGCTCGGGCTCGGGGCTCGGGCTGCACGTCCTGCGCGACCTCGTCGAGGCCCTGGACGGACGGGTACGCGTCGAGCCCCACGACGGGGTCGGCAACACGGTCGTCGTCGAGCTGCCCTCCCTGCCCGAGGATCGCACGACGGCTCGCATGCGTCCGCCGCCGCCCGGTCCGATGCCCGAGGATTTCCATTGAGCGAGGCTCGATCAGGGGGGGCGACGGTCCTCGTCGTCGAGGACGACCCCGACGGGCTCGATCTCGTCGCCGACGCGTTGCGCCTCGGGGGCCACGACGTCATGACCGCGCTCAGCGCGGACGAGGCGCTGGAGCTCCTCCGCGCAGGCGCCCACCCCGATTCTCGTACTGCTCGACTTCCGACTCGGGCACATGACGGGGAGGGACTTCCTCGAAGCGCGGGCGCGGGTCGAGGGACCGTCGCCGAGCCCCGTCGTGCTCGTGTCGGGGATTCGATCTCGGGACCGATGGAGCTCGAGCGGCTCGAGTTCCTGGGTGTCGTGGACGCGCTCCGAAAGCCCTTCACGAGCGAGCGGCTCCTGCAGCTCGTCGACGAGCATCGCCGCGCGCGTCCCACTACGGGCCGATTCCGCGGGCTGCTCGAAGGGGGCGACCCCGCCGGTCGTCCGCCGAGCCTCGGGGCGATCGTCGACGAGGTCAGCGACCTATTGGCCCAGAGCGTCGACGTCGAGGCGTCGGTACGGGACGCGCTCGACGTGATCGTTCCCACGCTGGGCGATTTCGCAGTGATCGACGTGGTGCCGACCGAAAGCGGTGAGCTGCTCGAGACGCTCGCCCTGCGCCATCGCGACGGCGAGAAGCAGCGAATCGTCGAGATGGCAACGCAGCGCAGCCGCGGACGGGGCTTCTTGACGCGGATGAACGACGTGTTGCGCGCGGGGGAGCCGGTGCTCCGACAGGGGCTCGACGCGGCGGAGCTCGAGCGGCTGGCGCCCGACGAAGCCACGTTGCTCGACCTGCGCGCGCTCGACCTGCGGGCCATCGTGATCGCCCCCCTCTTGGTTCGGCGGCGGGTGCTCGGGACACTGACGCTCGGCAGCTCCGATCCGTCACGCCGATACGACCTCCCCACGCTCGACGCGATCACCGACGTGGCGCACCGGATCGGATGGGCGGTCGACAACGGGCGCCTCTTCCATCACGTGCGACGCGCCGTCCGGGCACGCGAAGATCTGCTCGCCGCGGTCTCCCACGACCTGCGGACGCCGCTGAGCGCCATCGGGCTGGCCGCGGAAGCGTTGCTTTCGGCCGGTCCCGTCACCGGCCACCCTGCGTCGCGTCGCTGCTGTGAGAAGATCCTCCGCAACGCCCGTCAGATGGAACATCTCATCCGTGATCTGCTCGACTTCTCGCGGCTCGAGAACGGCCGGCTCCGGGTGGAACGAGCCCCGCAGCCCATCCTCGAGATCGTCCGCTACGCCCTCGATGCCGTTGCGCCCCGGGCGAGCGGACGCGTCCTATCGCTGAACGCGTCGCCGAAGCTCGACGGACAGATCCTCGCCTGCGATCGGGGGCGCGTCCTGCAGATCCTCGACAACCTCCTGTCGAACGCCGTCCGATTCACCGCGGACGACGGGCACATCGCCGTACGGGTTACCCCTGCGCCGGGTGCCGTCCGCATCGCCGTCGAGGACGACGGGGCCGGCATCGCCGCGGAGGACGTCCCCTACATCTTCGAGCCGTACCGGCAGGGCCGGCGCGCGCGCGCCGAGCAGGGCGGCATCGGCCTCGGGCTGTACATCGCCAAGGGCATCGCCGAGGCCCACGGCGGCACGGTCGGCCTCGAGGATCGATCGGGTCCGGGAAGCACGTTCCTCGTGACGCTTCCGGTGGGCGAGCCCGACGAGCCGGCATCGGAAGCGCGTCGGGATGAGGGCAGCAGACCGCCCCGAGTCTGACTTTCACGGTGCCGCCCGACGGTCCGGGCCGACGCCGGTCTCCGCCGCGCTGAACCTGCTATACTGCAGCGCCATTTCGATATGGGACACGAGCGCGCGCCTCGAGGCGAGCGCTGGAGGCCCTCGGGCATGACGAGGCACCGTGACCCTGGACCTGCCACCGCGCCGAAGTCTGTGAGCAAGAACTCATCCACTCGGAGCACGCCCGAAAAGGGCGCGCCGAAGACCCATTCCAAGAGGCGCAACGGTCCGGCCGAGGACGGCCCTTCCACGAAGGCTCGTCCGAGCGGGCGCGCCGATCGGACCGAGCACGCCCGGGCCGCGAAGCGCACGCGGCCGGGCAAGACGGCGCCGGTTTCGAAGGCGCGAGCGTCGGCGCCGTCGGACGGGAAGGCCTCGCCCACCACGCGATCGGGCGCTCGGAAGGCGCGAGCGGCCGCGACCTACGTCTACTGCGTCGGACGCGGCGAGCCTCCGTCCGTCCGGGGAGCACCGCGGGGTGTACCGCACACGCGTCGCCTTCGGACGCTGCCGGCGGGAGACGGTCTCTGGATCGCGGCGGCGGATGCCCCCCTCGATCACTTCGCGGTCGAGCGCATCGAGGCGGGCCTGTCGGACGTGCGCTGGGTCGCGGCTCGCGCCCAAGCCCACGAAGACGTCGTCGAGCACTTCGCGCGTCGAGCCACGGTCGTGCCGATGACGCTCTTCACGTTGTTCTCGGACGAGGAGCGCGCGACACGGAACATGCAGCGCATGCGCGCTTCGCTCGGGCGCGTGCTCGACCGCATCGACGGTTGCGAGGAGTGGGGCGTCCGGGTGCGCCTCGACCCGGCACGCGCCGCCCGGACCGCACGACGCCGCGCCCAAAGCACAGCGACGGACGCCTCCTCGGGGACCGGCTTTCTCCTGCGCAAGAAGAAGGAGCGGGATGCCCTGGGTGAGGCGTCGCGCCGCGCACGGGACGCCGTCGAGGCGGCGTTCGAGCAGCTCCGAGCGCAAGCGGTCGATGCTCGGCTCCGAGCCGCGGGCCAAGCCGAGATCGCCGCCCGCCTGCTGCTCGACGCGGCGTTCCTCGTACCCCGGGCGGACGCGGCGGCCTTCGAGGCCTTGGTGAAAGAGGAAGCCGCGCGTCTGGGCGAGGACGGCTGCGTCTTGACGCTGAGCGGACCGTGGCCGGCCTACAACTTCGTCGGCGACGCGAACGGCGGACGGCGATGACGGAGAGGCCCGACGCGTGGGACGGGCTCGACGTGGTCGAGGAGGCGGACGCCTCGCTCCTCGAGCTGGTCGACCACCTCCTGAACCAGGGTGTCCTGGTGACGGGGGAGCTGGTGCTCGGCGTCGCGGGGGTCGACCTGGTGTACCTGCGTCTGCAGCTCCTGCTCGCCGCCGCGGACAAGGTGCTGCCGGCGAGTGGTGACGGAGGGCCGTGATGCCCCTGTTGCTCCGCGCCTTCGTCGATCGCGCTCCACCCGAAGCGGACATGCCCGAGGGGCTGCGGCTGATCGACGCCGGCGGCCCGCTCTGCGCCGTGACCGAGGTCGACGTGGCGCCGCGCGTCACGCCGACGACCCTCCGCTTGCACGACGAAACCGTGCGACGCCTGGCGACGTTGGTCGACGCCCTCTTGCCGGCGCACTTCGGCGAGGTGCTCCCGGACGACGCCGAGCTCCGGATGTGGGTGGACGCGCATCGGCAGGCCCTGGTCCAGGCGCTCGACGAGGTCCGCGGCGGCGAGCAGATGACCCTGCGCGTCTATGGGCCGCCTCCCGATCGACCGGTCCTCACGGCGGGCGCCGGGCAGGGCGCGCGCTATCTCCGAGCGCGGCAAGAAGCGGCGCGGCTTTCGGCTCTCGATCCGCTGCGGCGTCGCCTGGGCACGCTCGTGCGGCTCGAGCGCATCCGTCCGCACGACACGGGACGGCTCCGGGCGAGCGTCCACCACCTCATCCCGCGCGGCCACGCCGCGGACTACGAAAGCGCCGTGCACGAGGTGGCGCCGACCCTCGCGCCGCTGCACCTTTCGATCAGCGGGCCCTGGGCGCCCTATGCGTTCGGCCCCCCGATCGCGCCCCCTTCCCCGACGGATTGCAAATGACCCAGCGCTCACGATCCACCGATGCCGTCCTCGAAGTACGCGAGATCGAGTCGCTGCGCGAAGAGCTGGAGCGGCAGGCTGCGTCGGCCCGCACGCCGCACTGGAACGCCGACCCCAACGACGTGCAGCGATCGGTGGTTCGGCTCGTGCTCGCCCTCGTCGAGTTCCTGCGCAAGCTCCTCGAACGGCAGGCGATCCGTCGCATGGAGGGCAACACGCTCACCCCGGAGCAGACCGAAGCGGTCGGGCTCGCGCTCATGCGGCTCGAGGAGACCGTGCGCGAGCTCGCGGAGCGCTTCGACCTCGACCCCGAGGAGCTGAACCTGGACCTCGGTCCCCTCGGCCGCCTGATCTGACCGACGCGTCCGCGGGACCCTCACCGGGGCCGGTGCCGAATGCGCGCGTTCGCCCTCAGTACGCGATGGCGGCGTCGAGCTGCAGGGCGATCTCGTGGACCGTCATGTCCGAGAGCTGCGACCCGATCACCTGGCGATCCGGGCTCATCGCATCGGGTGGACGGAAGTCGATGAACAGGCCGCGGGCTGGCCCGTGCCGTAGGCATGGCACGCCGCGAGGGTGGTGGAGAAGGTGATGGGAAAAGCATGCTCGCTCCCGCCATGCGGTGAACGTCGTCGAGCTCGACGCCCGCCGTCGCGCCGTAGAAATGGATGCGGGACGCGGGGAAGGTCGTGGGAGCCGGGTCAGCCGCTCGATCGGTGGAAAGGCCGGCGCCGAGCGCGAAGTGCGGGCCCAGTTGCCCCATCATCACCACCCACCCGAACCTCGCGTCAGTAGCGCAGCTCTTCCTGCTCGACGACCCGATACACCTCGGCCTCGCGGAAGATGCGCACGAGCTCGGGATCGATGTGGCCGTCCTTGACCTCGAAGCCGAGGATGTCGAAGGCGCGCTCGACCGGGATCGCCTTCTTGTAAGGGCGATCACGCGCTGTCAGGGCGTCGTAGATGTCGGCCACGGTCATGATCTTGGACCGCAGCGGGATCGCCTCGGCGAGGATGCCGTTCGGGTAACCGCTGCCGTCGAGCTTCTCGTGATGGGCGCCCGCGATGCCGGGGATACGCGCGAAGGAGCGCCCCCACGGAATGCGAGCGAGGAAGTTGAAGGTGTGCACGACGTGGGAGCGTATCTCGTCGATCTCGACGGTGTTGAGCGAGCCCCGCGTCACTTGAAGGCAAGCGATCTCCTCGGGTGTGAGCAGCGTGCGCCGCTCGCCCGCACCGTCCACGAAGGCGATGCCCCCGACCTCGGTGACCCGCGTGAAGTCGCCCTCCTTCATGACGGTGGGTTCGTTGGCCGCCTCGATGAACCTCCACGCCTCGTCGAGCTTCTCCGTACGCTCCCGGAGCTCCTCGTCGAGGGCGCGCAGGTCACTGCCCCCGGCGCCGGCCTGCACCGCCTCGAGCTTGCGCCGCGTGACCTCGAGGGCCGCCGCCTCGCGCGCGTAGTAGATGCGCTCGCGCACGGCGGCGAGCTCGTCCGGGTAGAGCTTCTTGGCCTTGACCAGGACCTTCTCGCGCACGCCGATCTTGCCGAAGTCGTGGAGCAGGGAGGCGTACTCGAGCTCCTTGATGTCGCGGCGCGTGAACGACGCCTCCGCGTAGGGGCCCGCGTCGATCCGGTCGACCATCTCCGCGAGGCGGCACGAAAGGACGCTGACGCGGAGCGAGTGGCCGCTCGTCGTCGGATCGCGCTGCTCGATCGCCTGCACGCTGGCACGGACGAAGCCCTCGAAGATGCGCTTGATCTCGTCGTAGAGCAGGGCGTTCTCGAGGGCGATGCCCGCCTGGGACGCGAGCGTCGCGATCAGCTCCTCGCTCCGCGCATCGAAGGGGATGACCTGGCGATCGAAGTCCTCGCGCGCCTTGAGCTTCTCTTCGGGATCGCGCTTGCGGTTGATGAGCTGGATGACCCCGATGACCGCGTCCTCGGCCGAGATGAGCGGCACCGTCATCATGGAACAGGTCCGGTAGCCGACCCGTTCGTCGAAGCGGCGGTCGAACCCGTAGGGAGCGTCGTCCGCGATGGCGTAGACGTCCATGATGTTGATCGGCTTCTTCGTGACGACCGCATAGCCCGCGATGGAGCGGGTCGACACCGGCATCGTGAACTCGCTCGACTCGAAGGCGCACGAGTCGTTCTGCGAGAGCTTGAAACGCAGGATGCCCTCGGCGTTGGCGTCGCCGGGCACGTGCTCGACGACGTAGATGCTGCCGGCGTCGGCGCCCGTGATGAAGCGGCTCCGCTCGAGGATGAGGCCGAGGAGCCGGTCGATGTCGCGCTCCTGCGTGAGGGCGCGGGCGATGTCGACCAGCTCGCCGAGCTCGTAGCGGTAGCGGTTGATGCGTCGGCCCTTTCGCTCGTCGCGGGCCCGGAGGTCGACGCGCTCGAGCAGCCCGTCGACGGCGAGGAAGAGACCGTTGCGGTCCGGATCCTCCGGTACGAGGGCGGCGATCACCCGCTTGGGGAGGGCATCGAAGAGCCCGGCTGGCGGCTGCCCCACGAACAGAACGCCCGCCCGCCCATCCGAGAGCCGCTCGAGGTAGGGCACCAGGGGGTCGGCCGCCCGGGCGAGCTCCTCTCCCATGAACAGGACCACGAGGGCGTCGCGGCGGCGCACCTCGATGGCTCCCTGGGAGAGGGAGACCTCCGTGGCCGGGCCGAGCCGGTCCTCGGCCTTGAGCGCGCTGGCCGCCTCGGTGAGCGGCGAAGAGGGACCTGACAGGGACCCGCGGGCCGCCGCCACCTCCGGATGGCTCAGGCTACTACTGGCCATCGCCGCCATCCTCCGGTTTCGAGACCGCATGGTGGTCGACCGCTGTCGCCCCGGCCTTCGCACGTGCCTCCGCCGCCTGCCGCTCCTCGGCCGCCTGCCGCTCCTCGTCGCGCAGCTCGTAGGCGCGCACGATCTTCTGCACGAGCGGGTGGCGCACGACGTCGGCGTCCGTGAAGTAGCACACGTCGATGCCCTCGATGTCGCCGAGAAGCCGCACGGCGTCACGCAGCCCGCTCGGACGCCCCTCCGGCAGGTCGACCTGCGTCACGTCACCGGTGATGACCGTCTTCGAGTCGAAGCCGAGACGCGTCAGGAACATCTTCATCTGCTCCCGCGTCGTGTTCTGCGCCTCGTCCAGGATGACGAAGCTATCGTTCAACGTCCGTCCGCGCATGAAGGCCAAGGGCGCGACCTCGATGGCGCCGCGCTGGATCAACGCCTGGGTGCGCTCCATCTCCATCATGTCGTGGAGGGCGTCGTAGAGGGGGCGCAGGTAAGGGTTGACCTTCTCGGCCAGATCGCCGGGCAGAAAGCCGAGCTTCTCGCCGGCCTCGACCGCCGGTCGCGTGAGGATGATGCGCTTGACGCGGCGCTCCGTCAGGGCGCGCACGGCCATCGCCATTGCCAGGTAGGTCTTGCCCGTGCCCGCGGGCCCCACGCCGAAGACGATGTCGTGGTCGCGGATCGCCTGAATGTAGCGCTGCTGGGCCACGCCCTTGGGCGAGATCACCTTTCGATGGCCCGCGACGAGCACCACGTCGTCGAAGAGCGAGCGCAAGCGCACGTCCGGGTGCTCGCGCAGCGTGCGGACCGCACGGGCGATCTCCGCCTCGCCGAGGTGGGAGCCGTGCTGCAGGACGTCGATGAGCTCGCTCAGGACGCGCTCGAGCTGGGCGACGTCGGCGGCGCCGCCCGACAGCCGGATGACGTTGCCGCGCAGGCCGACCGTCACGCCGAGCTCCTTCTCCAGGATGCGCAGGTGCGCGCCGTTCGGGCCCGACAGCCGAAGCAAGAGCTCCGCATCACTCACCTCGACATCGGCGGTGGTCGTCAGAGCGGTGTCCGGGGCGTCCGGACGAGGACGTGAATGGGCGGAGCGACCCATACGGGCTTCTGCTCCATTCGTAGCACGGACGGGAACCGATCGGGACCCCCGAACGCTTCGGCCGCCTCCGTCCCCCGACCGGGGACGGCCCTGTCCGCTGGCCACCGAAGGGCGCCCTCCGTGTGACCGCTCCGGATGCGGGCTTGCCCGGGCTCAGGGCCGGGCATCGACGGCCACGGCGGGGGCTACCGACACGGTGATCGCGCCGCGCGTGTACTGGTGGTAGCCACCGGTCCCCGCGCCGGCATCGGTGAACGGCCCCGTGAGGACGACCGTGTCGCCGGCGCTTCCGTCCACGATGTAGTGGTGATCGGCGCTGCCCATGGCCGCGAGATCCCCCAGGCCGACCTTCAGGGTCTGGGCGGCACCCGCCGTCATGTCGAAGTGCTCGATGCCGATGACGCGCCGCCGCCCCGCCGTCGTGAGGTCGAGCATCGTGACGGCGTCGCCGAGCACCAGGGTATCGTTGCCCAGCCCTCCGTCGACGCGCCGGAAGGTGTCGTCGCCGACCGTGATCGGTCTCGTCCCCCTCGCCGCCCGACAGCACGTCGGCGCCGCCGCCCCCGTCGATCCGGTCGTCGCCCCGGTCGCCGACGATCCGGTCGGCCGCCGAGGTCCCGTGGAGGTCGTTCGCCGCGATGTTGCCGCGCACCAGGTCGGGGTCGTGGCCCGTGGCGAGGCAGCGGCCGAAGCGCACGAGCACCTGACCGGACTCACTGCCATTGGCCGTCGTCGCGCGCGACATCCCGATGAGAACGTCGCCGAGACCGTCCCCGTCCACGTCGCCGACCGCGACCTCGCTCGGCTGGCTGCCGTCCCCGATGCCCGTGAGCTCGGTGACGTCCGTGAGGTCCGCCATGTGGAAGTCGCCGGTGAGGTTGGCGCGACCCCAAATGATGTACACGCCGCCCCCGGCGGACGCCGTCTGGCCGACGACCAGGTCGTCGAACCCGTCCCCGTCGATGTCGCCGATGCCGACGACGCCGGACGCTAGGTTGCCGTTGTGCTCGGAGAGCGCGCCGCGCGTGCCCGCCGGGTAGAGCGTCCCCTCGGACTCGATGACGAAGCCCATGGGCGAGGTGGGCAAACCGGACAGGTCGACCGTGGCGCCGAGGGCGTTGGTGGGGCCGTAGATCACGTAGACGTTGCCGTTGTCCGCGCCGAACAGGAGCAGATCGTCGATGCCGTCGCCGTTGAAGTCGCCCTGCTGCACGCTCGCGTGGGCACCGCGGCCGCGGCCACCACTCGTGCGGAAGCCGCTCGTCCCGTCCACGCCCGACATGGAAGAGGGCAGGGTCCCGTCGGGGCCGCCGTAGAAGACGCTCACGCGCGCCATGGTCGTGAACGTGTCGTTCGAGGCGCCGTCGGCGGCGGTGATGTCGAGGTAGCCGTCGTTGTTGAAGTCACCCGCGCCGCCCATGGTGCAGTCGTTCTCGAGCGAGGACTGGCCGACGGCCGTGGCGCTGATCCGCATGGTGAAGTCGGCCGAGGTCGACGCGCCGAAGGTGGGACGCCCGAGCCACTCGGTGAAGGCCGTCGTCAGGGAGCCGCTCGTGCTCGAATTCTCGAATCCGACGAAGGCGTCGGCATACCCGTCCGCGTTGAAGTCGGTGGTGACGATGCCCATCTCCCCGTAGGAGCCCTGGCCGCCCGTCAGGTGGGTCCCGTGGGCGCCGTCGAGCCCGCTCACCGACGACAGGGCGGCCGGCGTGGTGGAGCCGAGGAACAGTCCGATCGTGTGGGCGCTGTCGGCGCCGGCGATGTCGGCGATCCCGTCGCCGTTGAAGTCCCCGACCGCCACCGAGGGGCGGTTGCGCGCGTTGACCGGATCCACGCATATCCCGTCCGTCCCATCGAGGGGCGCACTCGAGAGATCGATCGTCGTCCCTTGCAGGCACGCCCCGCCGAAGACCGCATAGCCGGCCCCCGTGTCCACGGCTGTCCCGTCACCCCGCTGGGAGGCGGCTGCAAAGTCGAGCTCGCCGTCGCCGTTGACGTCCCCGAGCGCCGCGCCTCCGAGCGTGCCGAAGTCGTCGTTGGCAGCCGCGCCGATGACGCGGAACAGCCTCGAATCATCGAGGGTCAGGGTCGCGCCTTCGCACAGGTTCGCCGTGGCATCGCAGGGGCCCCAGGACCCGAACTCGCTGCCGGACCCGGTGCAGGTCTGGGTGCCGGCCTGGCACGGGAGCACCTCGCCGGGACGGCCTGGGAAGCACTGCTGTGTGTCGCCGATGCTGCACGAGCAGCCCTCGTCGACCTGCCCGTCGCCGTTGTTGTCGTAGCCGTCACAGATCTCGACCGCACCGGCATCGGGGCTCACCGCTCCGTCGCCTGGATCGCTCAGGTCGCCGCCCGAACCCGCCTCGCCCACGCCCGCGTCGTGCTGCACGCGTCCGGTCGGCCGACCCATGAGGGTGCTATTGGCCGAGCACCCCACGACCAGCGAAAGGACGAGGCTCGTCCCGAGGATCCGCGTCATCGCGTAGCTCCTTCCAGCAGGCAAGGGGGCGACGAGGGCGCGGTGCCGGTTGGCGGAGCCGGAGAGGGTCCGCGCGGGCAACACCGTCGTCGCCATGAAGTAGGCGAGGTTGCAGCAAGCGTGCCGCCAAAAAGCGGCGCACCGGCGAGGACGAGGGGGTCGTTCGACCCCACTTCAGTTCCCGGGATGAGCACGCAGGGCACCCGAGGCCCGTGGACGCAGCGCTGAAGTGGGGACCGTGGACCCCACGCTCCGAGTCGCAGGCCTCCCGTCGCACCCATCGGGGGGTGGGGGGCCAAGCTGGAGGGCGATGGACCTACTCGCCGATGGCGAGGCCGAGCTTGTGGCGGAGCTGCAGGTACGCGTCGGACACGCTGTAGAGGTACAGCTCCTTCAGGCGCTCCTTCTGGGGCACCGCCGCCGCGTCCTCCGGGCTCGCCTTGATGACCGCCGAAGTGATCTCGAGGTCGTTCGACAAGATGAAGCCCACCCGGTCCGCCGTCAGGTCGATGGCCGCAACCCAGCGCTTCATGTCGAGCTCGGGCGCCGCCGCTAGCAGCTTCTGGACGAGGCTGTGCAGCTGGTCGAGCTGGGGCCCCAAGATGTGCTTCTGGAACGCGCCCAGGTGCTCCTGCACCGAGCCCGTCAGGTCCGGCGGCACCGGGAACTGGGGCACCGCCGTCTTGATGGCGGCGAGGAGCCAGGCGCGCAGGCCGCTGCCGGTGGGCACGAGGTGCCGGAGGTAGTGGCCGGGACGGAAGTAGCTCAGGTGACGTCCGGCGACGAAGGCGAGGGCCTGGGCCGGGCCACCCGCGAGCGCACCCTGGCCGAGACCGACGGCCGGAGGGTCCGTGTACAGGATGCTCAGCCCTCCGGCGTCGTCGGCGCGGTGGTAGACGTCCGGCAGCTTGATCTGTGTGACGCCCGCCGCGTAGTGCAGCGTTTGCGCCATCGGCGACGGGTCATTTTCCGGATCCCGCTTCTTGCTCGCGTCCAGGTTGAAGGAAGCCAGGGGCTGGGACCGCGTCGCCATCACCGCCGGCGCGATCGTCGCGAAGATGCCGCTCAGGAGCGGGTCCTGCTCGGGGTGGATGACGTGGTTGAACCAGATCTCTTCGGTGAAGAACTCCTGGGCGGCCGCGGC
Source organism: uncultured delta proteobacterium (assembly GCA_963830115.1). Classification (GTDB taxonomy): domain Bacteria; phylum Myxococcota_A; class Polyangia; order Polyangiales; family CAWHLB01; genus CAWHLB01. The sequence goes on along the minus strand of CAWHLB010000027.1, from coordinate 862,942 downwards.
GGTGCGCGAGCGATGCTTCTTGAAGAAGGCCTCCTCCTCCGGGTCGGCCATGCTGAGCACGCGCAGGGTCTGGCACGTGCACCACGCTTCGTCGGGCCGCTTCATCTCCGTGTAGAGCCGCCTGAGGGCCTGGTAGGACTCGATGCGGAAGGGGCTCATCTGGAGCAGCTGCTGGTGGGCGTGGGTCGCCTTCTGGAAGTAGCGCTTCGAGTCGGTCGCGTAGATCGCGGCGAGCTGCTCGGTCCGATGGCGGCTGTCGGGGTCGAGCTGCTGGGCGTGCTCGAAGGCCTCGGCGGCCTCGCCCTTGGCGTCGAGGCGGTTCAGGAGCACGTCGGCGAGCGCGTCCCAGAGCTCCGCGCGGCGCTCCGGCGGCGCCGTCTTGGCGACCCGGTCGAGGTGTTGCCGGTAGGCGTCGACCAGCTTCTGCCAGTCCTGCTTTTGTCCGAAGGCCTTGACCAGGCCGCGGAAGGCGCGCTCGAGGGATGCGTCGTGCTCGAGGGCCTGCTGGTAGTAGTCGGCTGCCTCGTCGAGCCGACCGAGCTCCTCGTGGGCGATGGACGCCGCCGTCACGTAGTACTTGCCGAGCTGCTTCGGGTCGTCGACCAGCTCGGCGATGCGCAGGATGACCTCCACGAGCCGCGACCAGTCCTTGCTCTCGGAGTAGACCCCCATGAGCTTGGTGAGCAGGTTGCGGTCGTCGGCGCGGATCTCGAGCGCCGCCACGTAGCTCTTGGACGCCTTGGCCCGGTCGCCCAGCTTCTCGAGCAGCACGTCGCCCGCCTTGACGAGCAGATCAAAGCGCTCCTCGTCCTCGGCCTGCTCCATGCGGCGGCGCACGGTGCGCACCACCTGCTCCCACTTGCCCTGTTCCTCGTAGACCTGGGCGAGGCCCGCAAAGGGCAGCGGGTCCTCGGGCCGCAGCTGGGCCGCCTCGTTGAAGAGCGGAATCGCCTCTTCGCCGTGACCGGCCCGCCGCGTCGCCTCGGCGACGCGATAGAGCACGTGACCACGCTCGCCGGCGCTCAGCTCGGCGCGGAAGCGCTCGAGGATGTCGCGGTAGAGCTCGGCCGCCTCGTCGGGTTCGCCGGACTCGAAGGTGAGCTCGGCGACACGCTCGAGAACGCCGCGGTCGTTCTTGGCGAAGGCCTTGGCGTTGAGGAACGCGCGCTGGGCCTTGTCGAACTGACCGAGCCGCTGGAAGGCGTCGCCCGTGCGCAGGCTGACGTCGCGGGCGATGGGTGGCGGCATCTCGCTGGTGCGCGCGAGCAGGGGCTCGTAGAGCTTGACCGCCTCGCGGATGTCGCCCTCGTCGTAGGCCATGTCACCGAGGCCGCGCGCCGCCGGAGTGCACGTCGGGTCCAGGTCGAGGGCCTTGCGGTAGGCTTCGTGGGCCTTCGCCGGCTCCTCGAGCCGCCCCTGATAGAGCTCGCCCAGCTCCGCGTAGAGCGAAGCCTTGCGGATGGAGCCCTCGGTGACATCGATCTCGCGGAGCAGCAGCTCGGCCGCGCCGTGGTCGTCGCCCCGCCCCGTGTAGATCGCGCGCAGGGCCGAGGCCGCCGTGGCGTTCTCCGCGTCGGCGTCGAGGGCCTGCTTGTAGCGCTCGATGGCCCGATCCTTGTCGCCCGCGTCCTCGAGGAGCCGACCGGCACGCACCCACAGCTCGGCACGCTTCTTCGTGTCCTTCTCGGAATCGGCGAGCCGCTCCACCGCCAGTACGGCCGCGGTCGCGTCCCCGGTGCTCGCCTGCAAGCGGGCCATCTGATCGAGGGCCTCGGTGTGCTCGGGCTCGATGGCGAGCACCCGCTCGCAGAACTGCATCGCGCGCTCTGGCGCGCCCACCTCGACCATCATCACGCGCACCGCCTGCATCAGCAGGTCGATCTTGCGCTTGTCGTCTTCGGTCGCCTTGGCGTGCCGGTCCAGGGTGTCGGCCAGGTCGTCGAAGCGCTGCAGGTGACGGTACAGGCGCTCGAGCGCCGTGTTCGCCGCCTCATGGCCCAGCTCCACCGCGACGATCTGCTCGAAGGCTTCGGCAGCCTTCGCGTGGTCGACGAACTCCTCTTCCTGCAGCGCGCCGATGCGCTCGAGCAGGCCGATCTTCTGGCGCGGCGTCGCCATCACACCGAGCTGCGCCTCGAGGTTCGCGCGCAGCTCCCTGTACTTGCCCGCCTTGGCGTAGGCCCGCTCGAGACCCTTGAGGGAGGGCAGATGGCGTGGATCGATGACGAGGGCCTGCTCGTAGCGCGCCGCCGCCTGGTCCACGTCGTCGAGGCGGTCCTCGTAGAGCTCGGCGATGTGCGCGAGGGCCGCAACCTTCGCTTCGCCGCGTTCGGCCTTGGCGCGCTCCTCGACGAGGGCGACCAGCTCCTTCCACTCGCCACGGTCGGCGAGCATCTCCTCGAGGGCCGCGGCCGCCTTCGGGTGGGCCGGGTCGTCGACCAGGACCGCGCGGAACATCTCGAGGGCCCTATCGGCGTCGCTCAGCTTGCGGCGCATCAGGTCCGCCGCCTCGACCCGGAAGTCGCGTGCACGCGCCGGATTGCCGGTCGTATCGGCACGGCGGAGGAGGATCTGGACCAGCTCCTGCCACGACTGGGCCTTCTCGTAGAGGGCGACGATGCCGTCGTAGGCCCCGTCGTCTTGCGGGTCGAGGCCGAGCGCCTGCCCGTAGCAGCCGATGGCGAAGTCCGGCCGCGAGAGCTTGTCGGCGTACCAGCGCCCCATGAGCGTGTAGAGGTGGGCCTTGTCGCCGGGCTCGATGTGGTGCTCCAGCGCTTCGCTCAGCGTCGTCATCGCCTCGTTCCAACGCTCCGGCGTCGTCGCGAGCCGCTCGATCTCGCGCGCCGTCCGCTCGTCGCGCGGGTCGTCGGCGAGCGCCTGGACGTAGGCCACGAAGGCGTTGTCGGGTGACTCCAGCTTGTCTTCGTAGAGCTGGCCGATCTCCCGGAGAGTCGATGCGCGCTCCGAGGCATCCTGCTCGCCCTCCACCTTCTCGAGCAGGATCTCCACGAGGGCCTCGGCGTCCCCGCTCGCCCGCTTGAGCTCCTCGATGCCGATCTGCGCGATGTCGTCTTCCGGATTGAGCTCGAGGACCTTGCGGTACGCCGCCTCCGCGGCGGCCCGGTCGCCGATCTCGGCGTCCTCCATGCGCGCCACGCGGAAGAGCAGGGACTTCTTCGCTTCGAGCGCATCGGTCGCATCCGCTGCCCTGACGAGCACCTCCACGGCCGCCTTCCAGGCCCCGGCCGGCTCGGCGATCCGCTCGAGGGTCACGGCGCAGTCCTCGTCGTCGGGCTGCGCCTCGAGCGCCTTGGCCGCCCGGTCGAAGGCGCTCTGATTCGAGAGGCGCCTTCTGGACTTCTTCCTTGCCGGCCCGCGTCACCGACTCGAGCGCCTCGATCATGTCCTGCGCGCTCGCGTAGCGGTCGCTCGGCTGCTTCGCGAGGGCCCGGGCGATCACCGCGTCGAGCTCCTTCGGCACCCAGCCGCGCGGCCCCGCCTCCGAGGGTGGCACGGGCTCGGTGCTCAGGTGCTGCGCGATCACGTCGACGGCCGCATTGCCCCCGAAGGGCGGCTTGCCGGTGAGGGCCTCGTACAAGAGGACACCGGCGGCGTAGAGGTCGCTCGCCGGCGTCATCGGGCCGCCCCGCGCCACCTCGGGTGCGAGGGACTTGGCGCTGGACGGGAGAGCGAAGGCGCTCCGGCCGAGGAGGCGATGGCGGCCGGCGTCGATGAGGACGCCCGTGGGCTCGCTGCGCGTGCCGTCCTCGGCGGTGTGCCGCACGATGAAGACGTTCTCGAGGCGCACGTCCCCGTGCACGACCCCCGCGCGGTGCAGCGCAGCGAGGGCTTCGAGGACGCCGCGCACGATGGGCCGCGCCTCGTTGAAGTGCATCGGCCCGATGCGGCCGATGCGCGCCCCGAGGGTCTGGCCCTCGAGGAAGCTGGTCGCGACCCAGGGGCGGCCGTCCTCGAGCACGCCCACCGATTCGACCGCCGCGAGGCCGGGCGCGCCCACGCGCCGGAGGGCACGCGACACCGTGAGGTAACGCCGAACCGCCGCGCGGTCGCGGGCGAAGGCCGAACGCGCCACCTTGACCGCCACCCTGCGGGACGAGCCGTTTCCGCCCTCGCCATGCTCTGCGAGGTAGACAACACTCACGTCGCCTTCGCCGAGCTTCTTGAGGACGCGGTAGCCCGAGACCTCTGTGCCCGGCGCGAGCTCGGCCAAATCGGCGGACTCGACCACCGCCCGGAGGCCCTCATTGGCGCCCTTGTGCGAGAGCAGGATCGCCTCGGCGAGCGCCTCGAGGGCGTCCTCGTCGGCACAGTGCTCGACGAGCGCGCGGGCGAAAGCGCCCTTGCCGCCGGCCCCCCCGACCTGCTCGGGGTCGTAGCCGAGCAGCTCGGTGCTGAGCGTCATCATGTCCTGGAGCTCGAAGAGGCGCTCGAGCTCCCCGCGCAGGAGGTCTTTGGTCGTGCTCATCGGCGCAACTCCGGAGAAGCCTCATGGAGGACGCGTCCCCCCACGGATGTGGGCCAGGCCCGCGGAACGCGTCCGGAAATTCGGTGGGCGCGAGATGTTACACGCCGCGGGCAGGTGCGCCAAGTCGACGCGCCGGGGTCCGCCCCCGGGGTCCGCCCCTCGGCGGGCGCACGCGCGTCCGGGCCCATGCCGGCTCGACAATCGGCCGAATATGCGCACTCTTCCGTACGTCTGAGGGGAACGGACGGGAGGGCGTCATGAAGAGAGCTGGTCTGGGCCTGATTGGGGTGGTGCTCGCGGTGGCGGTCGCGCTGCCGGCGTACGCGCGCGAGTGCGAGCACGTTCGGATGCCGGACACGCTGACCGTCGACGGGGTGCCCCTGTCGCTCGTCGGCATGGGGTTGCGCGAAGCGACCATCTTCAACGTCAACGTCTACGTGGCCGGCCTCTACCTGCAGCACCCGACGCACGCCGCGGCACAGGTGATCAACTCGGAGCAAAAGAAGCACCTCGTGCTCCACTTCGTGCACGAGGTGTCCCGGTCCGACATGGTCAAGGCCTTCCGCGAAGGCTTCGAGCATGCCCACGCTCCGGCGAGCGTCTCGAGCCAGATTCGAGCAGTTCAACCACTGGCTGCCGGAGAAGATCCGCGTCGGGCAGAACCTCTCCTTCACGTACACGCCCGGCCGGGGGCTGACGGTGCATGTCGGCAACCAGACCAAGGGCACCGTCGCGGGGGCGCAGTTCTCGCGCACGTTCCTGTCGATTCTGGTTCGGCAACCACCCGCCGAACGAGAGCCTCAAGAGCGGGCTGCTCGGCGGCCACTGCGGCGACTGAGGGGAGCGCTCGGCGGCGTGGCATCTCGTCCGCGTCGCCGACGACAGCGGCGGCTTCCACGAGGTCCACCTAGCCGGCAGGCGAAAACGCCGCGGTGCGCACGCCGCTACCGCCCCTGTTCTGACGCCGCGCGTCCTCGTTCGCCGAAGGCGCGCTTACTCGAGGCGGCGGTAGTAGATGTCGGCGTTGGCGCCGTTGCGGTAGTCGGCCCACAAGACGTGGGCCGCGGAGGGCGCCACGTACACGACCGGCCGCAGGCTCTCGCTCGAGCCCGGTAGCGCGGTGGAGTCGAGGCGGTAGTCGGAGGGCTGCCACTGCGCGCCGCCGTCGAGGGAGAAGTTGGCGTAGATGTCGTTGAAGCCGTCCCGATTGTCGGCCCACGCGGCGACGATGAGGTTGCCGTTGGCACCGAAGGCGAGGTCCTGGCTGCTCGATGCTCCCGCGGCGGTGCCCGTGTCGAGGCGCACGGGAGCAGAGAAGGTGCCGCCGGCGTCGGTGGTGCGGGTGACCAGGATGTCGGGGAAGCCGTAGCGGTAGTCGACCCACGCGATGAGCGCCGTGTCGGGCAAGGGCGCGACGACGTGGGGCTCGATGGAGTCGTGGGCGAAGGAATCGTCGTCGAGCAGCATCGAGTCGCTCGTGAGCCACGTGGCGCCGTTGTCGTGGCTGCGGTTGGCCCAGATGTCGAACGAGGCGCCGGAGCGGTCGTCGATCCACACGACGTACACGTTCGTGCCCTCGGCCGCGATGCTGGGCTCGAAGCTGGTCGAGTCGCCGGGCGGCGTGCCCACGTCGAGACGCGTCTCGCTGCCCGAGAAGGTCACGGCGTTCGTGCCCGAGGGCGTCGCACGCCGGAAGTACACGTCCAGCGCGCCGTCGCGGTTGTCGCGCCAGGTCACGTAGACGTAGCCCGGCACGGCCGCGAGCTGGGGCGTCGCGGCGACGAAGGTGGTGCCGGTGCCCGAGTCCACCGGTACGGGCGAGCCCCACGTGTCGCCGCCGTCGTCGGAGCGGGCGAGGTAGACGTGGCGGCTACGCGGCGAGGTGAAGGTCTCGTAGGCTACGTACACGTCGCTGCCCGACGCGGCGAGCACCACGTCGAACGAATCGGTGTTCTGCCCGGGGTTGATGCGCGCGTCGCCGCCGAAGGCGCCGCCGGCGTTCGTGGAGGCGGCCTTCCAGATCTCGCGGTAGCTGGAGCCACCCCGGAAGTCGGCCCACACGGCGCCGACGTCGCGCCGCGTCGCACCCGTGACGGCGAGCTTGGGCCCGATGGCCGCGCCGTTGCCCGAGTCGAGCGTCAGGGGCGAGGCGCCCCAGGTGTCGCCGTCGTCCGTCGAGCGGTTGAACAGCACGTGGGCGCGCCCACCGCCGCGCAGGTCCATCCACGCGGCGTACACCCTCGAGGTGCCGTCTCCGCTCACCACGGGCTGCACCGAGTTGGCGGCGCCGAGGCCGTCACCGCGGTCGACGCGCACGTCGCTCGACGGCTGCGGCACGAGGCAGCCCTCGTCGACCGTACCGTCGCAGTCGTTGTCGAGGCCGTCGCAGATTGTCTCGACCAGTTGGTACGTCGGCGGCAGGCTGCAACCCCAGCCCGCCGCGCCGTTGCACGTCGGCGTGCGGCCGGCGCACACACCGCGCGTCTCGAGGCAGGAGGCCGGCGTGCTCGAGGGCGGGGTCGGCGAGTCGTCCACCGTCCCGTCGCAGTCGTCGTCGATGCCGTTGCACGTCTCGGTCGTCGGGCCCACGTACGCGCCGCCGCACGTGAGCATGGCACCGCTGCACACGACCGTGCCGTAGCGGCATGCGCCCACGTTCGTCTCGCCGCACCGAACGCCGACCCCCGGAATGGGCGCGGCCGTGGTCGACTCGTCCACGGTGCCGTCGCAGTCGTCGTCGACGCCGTTGCACGTCTCGGCCGTCGGACCGCGGCCCCCCACGCACACGAGCGCGCCGCGCTGGCAGGCGAGCCGGCCCGCCATGCACGCACCGCCCGTCGGGCCGCAGGCCGTGCCCACCATGGGATTCCGCCTCGTCGAAGGCGCCGTCGCAGTCGTCGTCCGCACCGTTGCAGGCGTCAACGCCGCCGGTCGGCGTGCAGGCGTACTCGCACCCCGTCGCGGGGTTGCCGTCGATGTCCACGTAGCCCGAGTCGCAGGAGGCGACGGCGCACACGCCCGCGACGCAGGCGCCGGTCGCGTGGGGGAAGGTGCAGGTGTGACCACAGACGCCGCAGTTGTGCGGGTCGGTCGACAGGTCGAACCCCTCGTCGACCCTGCCGTCGCAATTGTCGTTGACGCCGTTGCAGACCTCGGCTCCGGTGGGCGTACAGGCGTACTCGCAACCGTCGCTCGAGTCGCCGTCCAGGTCGACGAAGCCCGGGTTGCAGGTGCCCATCACGCACGCGCCCCCGGCGCAGCTCGCCGAGGCGTTGGAGAACGTGCACACGTTGCCACACGCGCCGCAGTTGGCGAGGTCGGTGGACAGGTCGAACCCCTCGTCGGTCGAACCGTCGCAGTCGTCGTCGATGCCGTCGCACAGCTCGCTGCCGGAGGGCAGACATGTGTACTCGCAGCCATTGCCCGGGACTCCGTCGAGGTCCTCGAAGCCGATCTCGCAGCGATTGATGGCGCAGGCGCCGTCGGTGCAAGTCGGAAACGCGTTCGGCAGGTTGCACTCGTTGCCGCAGGCGCCGCAGTTGTGCGGGTCGCTCGACAGGTCGAATCCGTCGTCGACGAGGCCGTTGCAATCGTCGTCGATGCCGTTGCAGACCTCGGGGCCGGTCGCCACGCAACCGTCGGCCGGGCGCGCGTCGGGCGGGCCGGCGTCCGGCGGACGTGCGTCGGCTTGGCCCCCGCAGTTCGAAAAGCAAAAGGGGTCGACCTGACAGCCGGACGCGAAGGGGGCGACCGCGAACGCCGCCAGGATCACGGCTAACCGGTGCAACGTGCCAGGACGCACTCCACCCGGTGCGGAAGCCTCTCCGGTGCGTGCGCGGTCTCGCCCCGTGCGCGGCCCTCGCCCACGGCGTCGCACACGTCGGCGCCACACGAGGCCGAGCCCGAGCAGCGACAGCCACAGCACGACCCCCGGCGAGGTGCCCCCGCCCTCGCTCCCGGCCGCCGTACACACGCACCCGCCGCCACCGGCCGCGAGCCCGTACTTCGGCGAGGGCGGTGGCGGAGGAGGGGTCCCCCGGGCACCGCAGACGCCGTCCGCACACGTCGTGCCGTCCGGACAGTGGATCCCGCTGCACGGATCGTCGACGCACTGGTCGCCGCGGCACACGCGACCGTGGCCGCACGCGGGGCTGCAGTGGTCGTCGACGCACGCGCCGTCGACACAGGTCTGCCCCTCGGTGCACACCGGGCAACCGGAGGGCACGCACGCGCCGTCCTGGCAGACCTCGCCCGTGGCGCAGGGCGTCGTGCACGCCGCGGTGCACGTGCCGTCGCGGCAATACTGGCCGGGCCCGCAGGCCACACCGGCGCAGGGGTCGTCCTCGCACGCGCCGCCGCGGCAGCGCTGGCCCGTCGGGCAGCCGCGGCCGTAGCAGTCGTCCTCGACGCACGCACCGCGCAGGCACGCCATTCCGTCCGGGCACGTGCGCCCCGCGCACAGGTCCCGGCACATGCCGGTGCTCGGGTCACAGACCTCGGTGTCGCTGCACGTCACGCCCGCACAGGGTCCCGGCACGCAGTAGCCGAGGATGCCGGCGTCCGGGTTGGCACGCGACGTGTCGCACTCCTCGCCGGGCGGGCACGCGAACTCCGAGTGGGCGCACGGCGATTGGCACGTGCAGTCGATGCACGCGCCGCCGCCGGGGCAGAGCGACGAAGAGTCCTCGTCCACCAAGCCGTCGCAGTCGTCGTCCCGGCAGTTGCAGGTCTCGGGCGTGGGGCTCGAGGCGCCGAGGCACACGAGGCTGCCCGCCTGGCAACGCACGCGGCCGGCGATGCATCGACCGCCCGTGCCGCCGTCGCCGCCGCCCGTGCCGCCGTCACTCAGCGTGTAGCCGCCGTCGCCGTCGGGCAGGCAGGGAGCACCGCCGCCCGGATTGCCGTCGTCGATGACGCCGTTGCAGTCGTCGTCGACGTCGTTGCACGTCTCGGGCGAGGGCGTCGGCGCGTCGCAGCCGACGTAGGAGCCGTCCACGCACGTCTCGGTGCCGGTGCCGCAGGCGGTCGAGCAGGTGCGCGTGAGCCCCTCGTCGACCGTGCCGTCGCAGTCGTCGTCGATGCCGTTGCACGCTTCGAGCCCGGGGGTCGGCGCCGTGCAACCCACGTAGCTGCCGGAGATGCACGTCTCGATGCCCGAGCCGCACGCGTTCGTGCACCCGCGCGTGAGCCCCTCGTCGGTGAGGCCGTCGCAATCGTCGTCGGCGCCGTTGCACGTCTCGGCGGCCGGCATCGGCGCCGTGCAACCGATGTAGGACCCGTCCATGCACGTCTCGGTGCCCGAGCCGCAAGCGCTGAAGCACGCCCGGCTGATGCCCTCGTCGACCGTGCCGTCGCAGTCGTCGTCGACGCCGTTGCACGTCTCGATGGTGGGCGTCGGGGCCGTGCAGTCGGCCCAGCTCCCGTCGACGCACACCTCCATGCCCGAGCCACAGGCACTGGAGCAGGGCCGCGTCAGGCCTTCGTCGACCGTGCCGTTGCAGTTGTCGTCGATGCCGTTGCACGTCTCCGCCGTGGGTGTTGGCGCGCTGCAGGCGCCGAAGGAGCCCGCGACGCACGTGCGCACGCCCGAGCCGCAGGCCGTCGAGCACGGCTCGGTCACGCCATCGTCGATGACGCCGTCGCAGTCATCATCGAGGCCGTTGCAGGTCTCGGGCTGCGGATCGCACAGGGGCACGAGCCCCGAGCCGCGCACGAGCATGTCCTCGAAGTCGTTGTCCCCGCCGCGGAACAGGTCCTCGAACCCGAAGTAGTAGGTGTCGGTACGGGTGGCGCTCTTGTAGACGAGAAAGTGCAGGTAGTCGCCGTCGTCGTTGAGCGCCTTCGAGGTGAAGTAGATGCGGTTCTGGGTGTCGGTCCGATCGCCGCAGTTGTCGGGGTCGCCGCCGCTTCCGTCGATGCGCTCGGGCGTGCGCAGCCAGAAGCCGATCGCGCGGCCGGGCGAGAAACCCGGTTGGGTGGCGAAATCGATCGTCGTGAGCCACGCACCGCCGGGACGGCTCGTGTCGGGGTTGCACGGACAGTTGCACGTACCGCCCGTGCGGCAGTCGAAGACGCTGTGGAGGTTCGTGACGACGGAGGGGTCCTCGTCGGTCCAGTGCCAGCCGAAGCTGTTGCGGTAGCCGCCGCCCTCACCGATGGCGGCGAAGGTCACCGGGTAGCTGCCCGAGCCGACCGGGTTCTCGACGGGGCGGTAGGCCTCCGGCAGCACCGCCGCGTCCGCCACGGCATCCACGGCGTCCGGCGTGGCCTCGGCCGTGGCGGCCCGGTCGAGGCACTGCTGCAGGCGGTTGGTCTGCGGCACGACCGTTCCGTCGGCCTGGCTCATGTAGGCGCTGGCGTCCGTCGCGATCAACGCGGCGACACATGCCGGCCCCACCAGGGCAGCCCAGCGGAGCGCACGGCCCATCTTTCCGGTCATTCGAGCGCTCCCCCAGTGAAAAAAGGCGTTCGATGGTAACGCAATCGTGTACATTCACGCTACCAGGTCCTGCCCGGCGCGGCGGATTGCACCACAGGAGACTCCGAGCGGGAGACGGTGTTGGCGCCCCCCTGGTCGAGCCAGTCCTCGGCCTTGCACCGCGGTAGCGCCGACGGTGCCGATCCGCTGGTGATCAGGACGGCGACGCAGCCGACAAGCGCCGCTCGACCCGTCCGCTGTGGCCAAGGCCTTCCTCGGGCTTCGTGGCAATCACGCCCTCGGCGTGCTCGCGACGGCCCCGGCTCGAACGCGGGGGTCTTGGGTCCGGGCGCGAGGCGTGCCATGGTGCGCGCCGCCATGCTCAAGATCGATCTCGAAGGACGCCGTGCGCTCGTCGCCGGCGTGGCAGACGACGGGGGGTTCGGCTTCGCCATCGCCAAGGCCCTGGCCGAGGCGGGCGCCAGCGTGTGTGTCGGCACCTGGCCGCCGGCCCTGGGCATCTTCCAGACGCTGCTGCGTCGCGGAAAGCTCGACGAGGGCCGCCGCATGTCGGACGGGTCGCTGCTCGACTTCGAGCGCATCTACCCGCTCGACGCGGCCTACGACACGATGGACGACGTTCCCGACGAGGTGCGCGAGAGCAAGCGCTACAGGGACCTGGGGGACTTCTCCGTGGCGGGTCTGGTCGAGCGGCTCGTCGGCGACTTCGGCGAGACGCCCGTCGACATCGTCGTCCATTCGCTCGCGAACGGGCCCGAGGTGAAGAACGCCCTGCTCGACACGAGCCGCGCCGGCTACCTGGCGGCCCTGGGCGTGAGCGCCTACTCGAACGTGTCGCTCGTGCAGCGGCTCGGCCCCCACGTGGGAGCGGGCGGCTCGTTCCTGTCGCTCACCTACATGGCGAGCGAGCGCGTCATCCCGGGCTACGGCGGCGGCATGTCCTCGGCCAAGGCGGCCCTCGAGAGCGACACGCGCGTGCTCGCCTTCGAGGCGGGGCGGCGCTTCGGTGTGCGCATCAACACGATCTCGGCGGGCCCCTGGGCCTCGCGCGCCGCGAGCGCCATCGGCATCATCGGCGACATGGTGAAGTACGCCGCAGACAACTCGCCCTTGCCCGAAGCGATCACGGCCGAAGAGGTGGGCGCGACGGCCGCGTTCCTCGCGAGCCCCCTCGCGAGCGGCATCACCGGCACCACCGTCTACGTCGACAAGGGCTACCACGCCATGGGCAAGGCGATCTGAGGGTCGCGGCGCGCTAGGTGCGCCGCGCGCGGAGGCGCTCGACGGGGATCCAGATGCGGGCGTCGACCACGCCACGCGGTCGGGGCCGACCGGTCTCGTCGAACAGGGTGACCGTGGGCGCGAAGGCGTAGCGCATGCCGCTCTTGGGCAGCCATGCGCGGAAGATCCAGTCGAACGCCGCGGGGATCGCGAGCGGGCTGCCCGTGAAGGCGAAGCGCGCGCACCACGCGGAGGCCATCCGCCAGGGCTCGAGGGGCGGCGTCGGAACGCGCGATCGCCCGGCCGTGAGCGCGATGCAGCGAAACTCGCGCGTCCCGCTTCGTGTCACCCAGCCCTGCGGTGGCGAGGTCAGCCCCCGCGCCCACGGCCCCGAGGGCGCGGGCGTCATCGTGACGAAGCGCTGCCAGGCGCGCAGCATGTCATCGACCTCGACCGACGGCACGCGCAGGGAAACCGCGCGCAGGGCGTCGAGCCGAACGACCTCGGGTGGCCCGAGGGTCGGGTGGGCGAGCCCGGACACGGGGCCCAGCACGGGCTTCGGACCGAGGCGCCTCACCCGTCCCTCGACCCGGCGCACGTCCGACGGGGCGCGCCCGAACGCGCGGGTGAACGCGCGACGAAACGCCGCGGACGAGCCGTAGCCGGCCGCCTCGGCCACCCGCTCGAGCGAACGCTCCGGTGCAACCGCCAGCTCGTAGGCCGCACGCTCGAGCCGCAGCCGCCGCACGTACGCCATGGGGGGTGCGCCGAAGATGGCGCGAAAGGCGTGGGCGAGGTGGTCGGGCGCAAAGCCCGTGCGCGCCGCCATCATGGCCACGCTCCAGGGTGCGTCGAGAGAGTCCTGCACGATGAGCGCGAGCTCGGCGAGCGCCGCGTACGTCTCGGGACCGAAGCCGTACGTCGAAGACCCCTCCACCCGGTCATTGTACGAAAACCGGCTCGCGTTCGCAGGATCGGTAGCAGCCCGCTCCACACGCATCCGCTATCTCCCCGTCCGCCGATGCGACGGCGAACGGAGGAATGACGCCATGAAGGCAATGGATGCGCTCGAAGCCATGACCGGAACCTACATGGGCTCGTGGGACCACTTCGGCCTCGGCCCGGACGGGACGGTCCAGAAGATGTACTCGACCGAAGACACAGCGACGGCTTCGGACGTGCACACCGAAGAGGATCGCGCGTACGTCTCGGTGCGTGACCGGATGCAGCTTCCGGGCGGCCGCGAGATGACCCTCGAGTTCCAGGAGGGATTCCTCCTCGAGGCCGATGGGCGCCCGGGGGCGCGCTACTTCGAGATGTTCGGCCAGCGCGTCATCGAGCAGCCCCTCGGCGATCACGCCTGGGCCTATCAGACGCGGGCGGCGCCCCAGGAGCTCGAGCAGATGGGCTTTCGGCCGGCCGACGTGATCTCCGCGACGCACACGACCGTCAAGAACGAGGTCGTGTGCGGGAGCAGCGAGGTCCAACTCGTGACGCGCATCACGACGGTCCACTTTCGGGACGAGGCAGGAACCCCGCGGGCGCGGCAGTTCATCAGCATGAGCGGCGTGCACACCCGCGAGCTCGCGAAGTAGCCGCCCGGGGCGCGATACGCGCTTCGCCCGGCGTGAGGCGTCAGGTGGACCCACAGGCCCCCGTCGCTCGACGGAGGGACGGCGGTAGCCTGTGGAAAGGTGTGGGACGCGGTCGCTCCGCCACGCGAACGCTGAAGTCGGCCCGCGAGAAGCTCGAAGTTGCGCGGCGGTCGGGGGCGGATAGGCTCCGGGGGCATGGGCGCGTCGACGAAGGTGCGGTTCGAGCCGGCGGCGGTCGAGGTGTCGGTCACGGCCGGGACGCGGATCGTGGACGTCACCGACGATCACCCGGAGGCCGCGGTCCCCTACTCGTGCCGGTCCGCCAACTGCGGCACCTGCCGCGTCGAGGTGACCGAGGGCGCCGACGCCTTCGCGCCGCCGGGCGAGGAGGAGCAGGAGGTGCTCGACATCTTCGGCGACCCGCCGGGCGTGCGGCTGTGCTGTCAGCTCGTGCTCGAGCGCGACACCGACCGCGTCGTCTTGCACGTGCTCGAGCCGGACGCGCTCGTCTGACGCCAGCGCCGAGTGGCGCGCGGGGGCGTCCTACTCGCCGCCCTTGCCTTCGCCCGTCTCGGCCTTGGCCTTGGCGTCCTCGTCGACCGCTGCCGCGATGGCCGCCGCGTCTTCCTTCGCCGCGGGGTCCTTCGTGGGCACGTTCTTCGGCGGCCCCTCCGACGCGGGGGGCGCGTTCTTCGCCATGCGCAGATACATGTGGGCCGTCTTGTTGCCCGGGTCCTGGACCACGGCCTCTTCCCACTGCGCGATGGCCTTGTCCGTCTCGCCCAGGCCGAGCTGTACGACACCGAGGGCGATGCGCGCCGGCACGTACTCGGGCTTCGCCTTGATCGCCTCGTCGAGCTCGAAGCGCGCCGCCTCCATGTCGCCCGTCTGCCGGTACAGGTTCGCCAGGCGCAGGCGCAGGTCCGCGAAGTGCGGGCAGAGGAGGATCGCCTTGCGCAGCTCGTGCATCGCCTCCGACCCGAGGCCCGCGTCCATGTAGGCCTGGGCCACCTCGGCGTGAAGGTTGGCGATCTTGCCCTTCACGAAGGGGTCGAGATGGCCGGGGGCGGCCTCGTTGCGCGACAGGGCCGCCCGGTAGATGCGCTTGGCGTCGTCGTAGCGGCCCAGGTCGTTGTAGGTCACCGCCAGGTTGAGGGCCGCCTCGGTGTAGTTCGGATTGATCGAGAGCGCCTCCTCGAAGGAGGCCTGAGCCTCCTCGAAGCGCCCGTGATCATGGTGGATCACGCCCAGCATGTTGTGGACGTCGGCAAAGCTGATGCCGCGCTCCACCACCTGCTTCAGGTAGTGCTCGGCCTTGTCGAAATCGCGCTTTTCATAGTGCTCGCGGCCGAGGGCGAGCAGCTGCTTGATCCTGTCGTCCATCCGTGGAGCCGAGAGCGTATCGCGCGGGAGCCGGGGGCAGCAAGGAAGCGGCGCGGGCGTCGCGCCCGTCAACCCCCTGCCATGTCGTGCAGGTAGCCCCGCGCCTGATCCGCGAAGCCGGAGTGGGGATACTGGTGGAGCAGCCTTTGAAAAGCGTCCCGGGCCTTGTCGTCCTTGGCCATGTGCAGGTAGGTGCGGCCCAAAAGGAGCAACGCCTCGGGCTCGACCCCGCTGCCCTGGTAGGCGTCGAGGAGCGTCTGCAGGCGACTGACCGCGGCCCGGGGATGATTGCGTTCGAGGTAGAAGCGCGCGACGTAGAGCTCGTGGTGCGCGAGCATGGCCAGGGCCGCTTGCTGCATCGTGCGGGCCTTGGGCCCGTAGGCGCTGTCCGAGTAGTCGAGCAGGAAGCGCCGGAGCTGCTCGAGGGCCTGCCGCGTCGGCCCCTGATCCCGTTCGTAGGCCGCCGGCGAGAGCAGCCAGTCCGACGGGATCTGCTTGAAGTAGCCCTCGGCGATCTTGAAGCGTGCGTAGGGCACCTGCCGGTGGCTCGGCCGGTACCGGACGAACTGCCGGTAGGCCTGGATCGCCTCGGCGTACTTGCCCTCCTTCATCATGCAGTCGGCCGCGCGCAGGTCGGCGAGGGCGGCGTAGCGGCTGTAGGGGTACCGCCGGCTGACCTTGCGGAACTCCGGCTCGGCCTCGATGCAGTTGTCCGCGTGGAAGTCGTCCATCGCGGCCAGATACGCCTTGTGGGCGGTCTGGCCGTAGCTCAGGGCCTGGCCGTGGGTCGGGGCGCCGCCGCAGCCTGCGACGAGGGCGGGCAGGAGCAGGACGAGGCAACGGTGCGGGGTCGGACTCGTCATCGCGTCGCTGACATAGTCGACGTCGCCCCCTCGAACAAGGCGCCTGCCCTCGAATCAGGGGCTCGGGCAGGAGGCGTCCGGCGCGCGCGGGGGGGTGCCGGCGTCGATCCAGGCCAGGATGGTCCCCGTGTCGGCTGCGCTCAGGGGCGGATTCGGGCCGCGGTGGCATGGCCGGCGGCGCGGACGTGAGCTTGGCCTGCATGACCCACCACACCGGCTCGGACGGGAAAGTGGGCGCCGGCGCCTGGGTGTCGTCCCACGTGACGAGCGACATGGGGGCGAGATTCGTCGGTGGGCTGCTGTGGCACCGCTGGCAGTGGCCGACAAAGATCGCGTCGACATCGCACGGCAGGGGCGTGGTCCCGCCGTCAGGGATCGGGCCGGCGTCGGGGAAGTGGCGGACGCCCGAGTCGTGGCCCGCGTCCATGACGCCTGCGTCTCCGGGTGCGCCGGCGTCGTGCCCCGAGCCCGACGAGCCGCTCTGGCAGCCCGCCGCGACGAGCAGCAGAGCGGAAGCGAGCGTGGTCGCGCGCCACCGTCGGCCCGGCTCCCCGTTCGAGGACATCACGTCAGAATCGCGCCCGAGCCTCACCCCCGTCAAGACGCCGCGCCTCCACGCGCCCCCTGCCACGCGCGGCTTGCGCTCGGCGCCGCGAGCGGCAACAAAGACCACCGCATTGAACAAATCGACGGGGGTCGCGTCGATCGACCCGGGGTCTTCGGGCGCTCGCCGCGGGTGAGCGCGCCGATCGGAACGGAGACGAAGGTATGGCCAATCAGATGGTGCTCGGCCTGGTGCTGACGGCCCTCGTCGTGGCGGTGCCCGTGGCCCGGGCGCAGGAGCCGGCCCTGGCTGGCTTGAAGACGGCAGCACGCGCTCACCCGCGAGACGCCGACGCGGTAGCGGCCTACGGTCACGCGCTGCTGCGCGCAGGTCACTACGCCGACGCGGCACGCGAGCTGCGAATGGCTGCGCGCCTCCGCCACGATACCCCCGAGGCGCTCTACGATGTGGCGCGGGTCGCCTTCGCCCAGCACGACCACCGCGCCGCCCGCGCCGCCTGTCGCGCGCTCACGCACCGCGCCGAGGACAGCGCCCTCAGCCACGTGTGCAACGCGCGCGCGTTTCTCGTGTGGAACCGGAGCGAGCAGGCGTTCGACGAGATCACCGCGGCACAGCACATCGCGCCGCACGACTTCGAGGCCCTGCTCGCCCTCGGCGACGCCCACCGGCTGCGCGCCGAGGTGTCCCAGGCGGAATCGGCGTACCAGGAGGCAGCGCAGCAGAAGCCCGACAGCGCCGAGCCCTGGCTCGGGCTCGGGCGGCTCTACGCGGCGGCCAATCGACACGACGACGCGGTCCGTGCCCTGCGGCACGCGCGCCAACTGGACGGCGACTCGCCGGCCATCGCCTACGAGCTCGGGCAGCTGGTCGGTGGGGCCGAGGGCAAGCAGCTGCTCGAGGGGGCGGTCGCGGCCCGGCCGGGCTGGGCGGCAGCACAGGTCGCGCTCGGCGATGCGATGCTCGCCGCGAACGACGCGGTGGGCGCCGAGACCGCGTTCCGGACCGCGCTCCACGTCGACGCGAACCTCGCGCCCGCCCACGCGGGCCTCGGTCGAGCCCTGATGGCCGAGGGTAAGAACGACGACGCCGAAGCGTCGCTCAAGAAGGCACTCGCCCTGGTGGCGAACTCGCCCGACGCCGTCCTCGCCCTCGCACACCTCTATCAGCAAGAGGGGCGCCACGAGGATGCGTTCGAGCAGTACGGTCATGCGGCCGACCTGGCACCCCAGGACCCGGCGCCGCTCCTCAGCGCGGCGAAGCTCGCGCTCGATCTGCACCGGGATGTGCTCGCGTCGGGCTTCCTCGACCGCCTCCTCGGCGAGCACCAAGACCTGGCGGCCGGGCTCGCGCTCTACGGCGACGTGATGCGCATGCGCGGCGACCGGACCCACGCCCGCGCCTACTACCAGCGCGCGCTCCACGGTCAGGGCCCGGTGGACCGCACGCGGGTTCAGCAGGCGTTGCGCGCACTGGGCAGCGGCGGCGCACCGCACCACTGAACCCGCAGGCGCGCCTGCCTAGGCGGCGCGCGGGGTCGCGCCTCGAAGCGCGTTGTGCAGCTGCTCGCGCAGCTCGGCCGTGTCCTCTTCGCCGTGGTCGTGCACGGCGTGGTAGACGGCCAGGGGCATGACCTCTTCCTCGGTGCCGCTGATGGTCACCGAGCAGGTCTTCTCGCTCGGAAGCTCTCGGCAATCGAGCATCTTGCGTTCGGCCATCGCGATCACCTCCTTTCTGCCGACAAGGTAGCCACGTGGCCCGGTGCGCTCAGGAAATTTTCCCGGCGTGAGACGGAGGTCGGACATGGAGCGCAAGGCCACCTCTGGGGTGAACCCTTTTCGGCCCGTGCGTCACCCGCGGCGGCGGCTCAGCCAGATCCGGTCGGCGGCGATGTCCCCCGCCCCTGCGATGAGCAAGGCGAGGAGGCCCGCGATGTAGAGCAGGTTCACCTCGTAGCCCGGCAGCCCGAAGGTGGGCCCGCTCGGCGTGCTGCCGGTGATGTGGACGAAATTGAACCCCTGCGGCAAGCCGACGGTGATGACAGCCACGACCATCTCGACGATCAGGAGGAGCGACGCCAGGCGCGTGAGCAGGCCGAGGACCAGGCAGGCACCGCCAATCACCTCGAGGAGCCCCACCCCCCACGCGAAGGCGGCGGGCGCCGGCAGCGAGAGGCTCGCCAGCATGGCGACGAAGGCCTGGTGCGCTTCTGCCGAGAAGACCTTGGGGATGCCGTGATAGAGGAAGCCGAAGCCGAGCATCAGGCGGAGCGGGATCGTCGCCCAGGCGAGGCGGATCTCCGCACCGGACTGCTCGCGGGTCGGGCCGCGCTCGACCTCCACGGTTCGCTCGGGCACCGGAGCGCCGTAAGGGCGCGTCGTCGTCGCGTTGGCCATGTCCCTACCTCCCTGACAGCCCAGAGGGGCCGTCACTTCACGGATAAGGACGGCACGGGCCTGGGAAAAGCCCCCCCCCTCTCAGGTGCCGGCGAGGAAGGCGCCGTGAAACGTCATGGGGACGTGGTGGTCGAGCCATGCGCGGGCGACCGGGCCGTCCTCGAGGCGCACGGCGTCGAAGACCGCGACGAAGCTCGCGTCCTCGTGGGCGTCGTAGACGAGGACGAGCACCCATCCGTCGTCCTCTGCAGCGCCTGGTGCGCGCGGAACGAAGACGGGCTCGGAGGCGCGCTGGTGCTCGGGCAGCTCGAAGAAGCGCCCCTGACCCCGGTCGAGGTCGACGCGCGCGACGGCGTTGTGTCCGCTGCCGCGCGCCATGACCCACGCGTGACGGTAGCGGCCCCCACCCTCGAGACGCGGGTCGATGCGCGGGAACTCGCACCGCTCTGCCCAGAGCGGCTCGATGCGGAGGGAGCGACGAGGCGCGTCGACGACCGCGCGATGGACGAGACCGTAGCCGAGCCCGTCGTGGCCTATCGTGTCGAAGGAGGAGAAGTCGGGATAGCTCACCAGGTCGACTACGATCTCGTCGCCTCGCTCCCGCGCGCCGACAAAATGCCACTGGAAAAAGGCGTCCGTCCGAAAGCGCACCGGCGCATCGGGCGCGTCGAGGGGCACGACGATGACCTCGACGCCGCGCTCGGGCTCCCAGCGGAAGAGCTTCTCGAAGGAGCGCAGACCGAGGACCGCGCGCCACACCTGCACGACCACGGGCGAGACGAAGAACACGAGGTGATGCTCGGTCGCGACGAAGTCGTGGAGCATCACGGGCGCATCGAGCTTCACGGCGCCGAAGCGGCGGACGGGGCCCTCGGCGGGTAGCTCGAAGAGATCGAGGTAGGTGTGCAAGTCGTAGCGGACGCCGAAGGTGAAGGTGGACCCGCGGGAACGCACGGGGCGGGGATGGGCCGACATGACGGAGGGCACCACACCGGCGAGGTCCGTCGCGCCGAGGGTGGCGAGCGTCCCTGGGTCGATGCCCGTCGGAAGGGCGATCTCCATTAGCCCGAAGAGCTGGTCCTGCCAGACGAGGAAGTTGGTGTTGGCCGTGTTCTTCATGCGCCGCGTGAAGGCGTTCCACACGCGGCGGGGCCAGGAGGCGATGGACCCGTAGAGGGGGTGCCCGGCGGCGCGCTCTTCGAGCAGGCCGACGCTCTCGACGAGGCGGTGGGCCGCAGTCGCACCCTCGGGGCTGCCGTCGAAGCGGGCGGCGAGGACCGCGCCGTCGCCTTCGAAGATGTGCTCGTAGGGGCGGTCGAAGGCTCGTAGAGGCCGGGGCCCACACGGTAGAGCGTCCCCCGCAGCTCGGGCGGCAAGACGCCCTCGACGCGCATCGGCTCGAAGCCGTGCTCGCGGGAGATGCTGCGGTAGTAACCGCGCATGTCGACGGGGCGTTCGGCGGAGATCGCGTCGGGCACGGATGCGAAGCATCTCACTTCCGCCGACAAAGTACAGTCCCCCACGATTGGGGACGCAGCGGTCAGACGCTGATGGCGCCCTTGCGGAAGTCCGAGTGGCCGATCTTCACGTTCACGAGGGCGGGTTCGGGGCACTCGAAGGCCTCGGCGAGCGCCGTCTTCACCTGCTCCGGCGTCTCGGCCCAGAAGCCGCGGCCGCCACAGGCCTCGACGACCCGGTCGTAGCGCGTGTGCTCGAGCGTGGTGGCGACGAGGCGCTCGGCGCCGAAGAGGTCACGCTGGCCGCGCAGGATCTGGGTCCAGCCCGCATCGTTGCCGATGACGCCGACGACCTTGATGCCCTGGCGCGCCATCGCCTCCCACTCCATGGCGTGCAGCCCGAAGGAGCCGTCGCCGTACATGAGGATGACGCGGCTCTTGGGGCGCGCGAGCTTGGCCGCCATGGCGTAGCCGGGCCCCACGCCGAGGGTGCCGAGGGGACCCGGGTCCATCCACACGCCCGGCCAGCGCACGGGCAGTGTGTACGCGGCGGTCGCCACGAAGTCACCGCCGTCGCCGACGACGATCGTGTCCTCCTCGACGTACTTGGCGACCTCGGCGCACACGCGCAGTGGGTTCGGCGGGGAGGCATCGCTCTCGAGCTCCTGCCGCATCTTCGCGCGCTTCTTGTCCTCCTCGGCGCGGATGGTCGCGAGCCACTCGCCGCCGCTGCGCGCCTTCACCGCCGTTTCGAGCGCGGCGAGGGTGAGGCCCGTGTCGGCCGGGATGCCCACGTCGACGGAACGGTTCCGCCCGATCTCCGCCGCGTCGAGATCGATCTGCACGACCTTGGCGTCGGGGGCGAAGGTCCCGGACCGGCCGTAGTCGAGGCGGAAGTCGAAGGGCGTGCCAAAGACGAGCACCACGTCCGCCTGGCCCAGAGCCGCGCGACGCGAGCGCGAGAAGAAGCAGGGGTGGTCCCAGGCGAGGGCCCCGCGCGCCATGCCGTTGACGAAGACCGGCAGGGCGTAGCGCTTCGCGAAGCGCGAGAGGGCCTCCCGGTCCCGCGACCAGCGCAGCTGCGAGCCGACAATCGCCATGGGGCGCGCGGCCGAGTCGAGCAGCTTCGCCGCCTCCTCGATGGCGAGGGGGTCGGGGGCGGGCGGGTGCTCGGTGCGGTACTGGGTCGGGCGGACGAGCTGGTCGTCGCTACCGAAGCTCATCAGGATGTCGAGGGGCATCTCGAGGAAGACCGGCCCCGGCACGCCCGTGGTCGCGATGCGGAACGCGATCGTCATGAACTCCTCGAGGCGCCGGGCCTCGGTGACCGACGCCGCCCACTTCGTGATGGGCCGCATCAGCTCCACGTGGTCCATGTCCTGGAGCGAGCCCATGTGCTTGTTGGCGAGGGGGCCGGCGCCGCCGATGACGACCATGGGCACGCCCGCACGCTGCGCGTTCGCGACGGCCGTGACGCAGTCGGTGACGCCTGGGCCGGCGGTCACGAGGGCAACGCCCGGCTTGCCCGTGACGCGCGCCCAGCCGTCGGCGGCGTGACCGGCCGTCTGCTCGTGCCGCACGTCCACCACGCGGATGCCCTCGTCGAGGCAGCCGTCGTAGATGTTCTGGATGTGACCGCCACAGAGCGTGAACACGTGGTCGATGCCCTCGGCCTTGATGGCGCGTGCCACGATCCGTCCGCCGTGCATCATTGGGAGCTCTCCTGTCCTCGCCGTCGTCGTGTGCGCGCGATGGGCCACGCGACGGGAGCAGAAGGTGTAGCGGGAGGCTTCTCGGCGCAACCAGCCCGCCCTCCGCAGATCGTGGGGCCGGGCATTCGGCGCGGTGGGATCGGTCTGTTGGTTGTGGGGGCGCAAGTCGGCGTGCCCGTCTCTGATCGAGAGTCCAAATACTACGGCTACAACGAGGCGAGCGCGAACGACGTGCTGGCCTACGTGGCGAGCATCTTCGCCCGCGGCAGACGTCAAGGGCTGAGCCTCCGCCCACGAAGTCCGAGCCACTGGCGCACGAGAGGGCCAGGCGGCTCGAGGCGCGCCCCGCCACCGCGCAATCTCGCGGCCCGACGCGCGATGAGCGGCGGTGGCCGACAGCCCGACGCTCGCGCCCGCGATGCCGGGCTCGCCTCGCTGCGAGCCTCGGCTGGGGCTCGCGAGCGCGGCTCGGCCGCGACGCGTCTACGGCCGGCCGGCTGCGCCCCAGGACACCGTGCTGCACGAGGCGGTGCGGACCGGCCTCGAGACCTTCCTCGCCGAGCTGCGCGACAGCGGCGCGCGTCCGTTGCCCCGCTACGTGCTCGAAGCGTTGCGCGGCTACCTGCGGTGCGGCGTGCTCGCGTACGGCTTCTCTCGCTGGCACTGCGACCGATGCGACCACGACCTGCTCGTCGCCTTCTCGTGCAAGAAGCGCTCGATCTGCCCGAGCTGCGGGGTGCGCCGCATGGACGAGGTGGGCGCCGCGCTCGTCGACCGCGTCCTGCCCGACGTACCCTACCGGCAGTGGGTGCTGAGCTTGCCCTGGGAGCTGCGCGCCCTGTGTGCTCGTCGCGCCGACGTGCTGACCGCCGTCGGCCGGGCCCTGTGGCAGAGCCTGCGCGCCGAGCTGCGCCGTCGAAGTGGCCGGCCCGATGGCGAGCCGGGCGCCGTCACTTTCGTGCAGCGCTTCGGGGGCTCGCTCAATCTCAACGTCCACCTGCACGTCATCGTGGCCGACGGCGTCTTCGTCGAGAGCGAGGGCGGCGTACGCCTGTTGCCCCTCGCGCCGCCTACGGCCGATGAAGTCGCGCGCGTCGTCGGGAGCACCCGAGCGCGCATCTTGCGTTGGCTCGGGCGCAAGGGCTATCTCGAAGATGACGACGACCCTCGAGCGTCGTACGACGAGGATGCGCCCGACGGCCTCGAGGCCTGCCAGCGGACGTTCGCTCGCTCGGCCCCCCGGCCTCGCCCGCCCGCAGAGCGGCGCGCCCACTCCTCGAGGGACCGCGCTCCCGCGTCGATCAGCGCCTTAATCCATGTCTCCGCGTTCGGCACCGACACGAGGATGTCGACGCTGCCGCGCGCGTTCGGCGGATCGCTGGTGTGGATGAGGAGGCTCCCCTCTCCCATGCCCACCTCGAACCGGCAGAGGTCGTGGAGCGCGATGTCGCCGATGCTGGCGAACTTCTGGGCGATCGGGATCGTGCACAAGCGCCTGCGCGTCAGGACCATGCGGCCGGGCCCCGCGCGCACACCGTAAGCCATGTGGACGCTCGGCGCGTGGAAGCTCCTCAGGCGGAACTTCAGGTGAACTCTCCCGGAGTCGAGCACGATGCCTTCGCTCTCGACCACTGCCATGGAGCGCTCGATGGAGCGGCGGATGGCCCGGCGCGCGGCCGAGGCGATGACGAAGGCGAGAAGGCCCGCCAGCAGCAGGGAGCCGGCGACGATGGCCACAATCATGAGAGGGCTCACGGTCTCGAGTATCGTCCATCCTATCGCCCGTGCCGAGCGTCGCGGACGCGGCCGCTCACGGCCACGTGGCCCCGCGATGCGACTTCCGCACTCGGCCTGCTGCGAAACACGCATCGGTGACCGGTCCGGCGCCGCCATTCCGCGCTTCCACGGCGCGGCACATGCGTTGCAACGACATCGCTTCGCTCCATGCTCTCCTCCCCCAAGCACCGGCGGCAGCGCGACCTCTTCCTCGCACGTTGGGTCGCGCCGCCGTCGGTGCTCCTCTCCTTGCTCGTCACGAGCGGCGCCGCTGCCCAGAGCTACGAGGGGGCTTGGCGCTCGGCGCTCGAGCACGCGAGTCGCGGCGATCACGCCGACGCAGCGTCCGTCCTCGAAGCGCTCGCGGCACGCTTCCCCGACGAGTACGAGGTCGCGCTCGGCCTCGGCTACCAGCGCTTCCTGGCGCACGACTACGAGGGTGCCGGCCGCGCGTACGTGGACGCCGCTCGCCTCTCCCACGGCAGCTTCGAGGCGCGTCTCGGCATCGCCTATTCGCTCCTGCGTCTCGGCCGGCGCGAGCGCGCGGCGCATTGCTTTCGGCGCGCGCTCGCGATGCGCGACGATCCCCGCGCGCGGGAGGGCCTGGCGCTCGCCACCGCCCGCACGTGGCGCGCAGGCCTCGGCCTCGAGCTCGGCGGCGCGAGCTCACCCGTGCTGTCGCGTACCCTGACCGGCTGGGCCGGCGCGCGCGCGTGGCTCACGCTCGAAAGCGGCCTCGAGGTCGCGCTCGGCTACCTGGGATCGATCGCGGACGTCGGCGAGCAGGGCTACGACCAGCATCAGCTCCACGTCGCGGTCGGACGGCGCGGCCGTGACGGGGGCTTCTGGCTCCACTACACCGCGGTGACCGGGACCGGCGGCTCGTGGAACGCGGCCCACGCCTTCGGCGCCTCGATCTCGTGGACCGGGCTCGGCCAGCTCGACGTCGAGGCCGGTGCGACGCTCTGGGACTCGAACGACGTCGTGCTGCGCGCCACGCTCTCGTGGCTCTTTTCGCTCGGCGACTCGGTCGCCGTCGGCCCGCTCCTCGCCGCCCAGTGGGAGACCGTGACGCGCACCGGCCGCGGGAGCGCTGGCGCGGCGATCCGCTTCTCGCTCGCGCCCCTGTCGCTGCTCCTCTACGGCTACGCGGGGGACGAGCGGCGGCCGACCTACTTGACCGACGGCTACGTGCTCACCACCGCCGAGCCGATCCGCGGCGGCGTGGGCGGGCGGCTCGCGGTGGTGCTCGGCGGCGGATGGAGCGTACCCGAGCGCGTAGCGCACCCTCCACGGGAGGGTGCAGACCCACTGGCGGATCGGGACTTGCGGCAGGACCTCGTCCACCAAGTGCGCCGCCATGTCCGACATCCGCCGTCCCAGGCACGAAGGGCAAAATCCACGGCGTTTGCAGCTGAATGCGCCCACGATGTCGTGCCCGCACCGGTCGCACGCAAGGTGCACCAGGCCATGCTCGAGGATGCCGCACCGAAGGTACTCCTCGAACTCCCGCTCCACGAACCGCGGCAGGCCGCCCCCCTGCTCGTCGGCTTGCGCGACAAAGCGCGGCCAGTGCTCGCGCACGAGCTGATAGAGTAGGGTCTCTTCCGGCTTTCGGCGCTCGTAACCGTCCGCCCGCGCTGCCGATGGGCTCGAAGTCTCGGCTGCGCAGGCCACCGGCCTTCATCGGCAGTCTTCTCGACACGTTGTGCGCCGGGCATCACGCCGCCACCACCACCTCGAGCGGGATCACCAGCCCATTTCTACGGCGACTGCTGCGACGCGCACGCCTCCGGGGTATGCGCCACCGCGGGTCCCAGCGGGTGGGTCGGATTACGACACCTACGTCACTGGCACCCTCGCGACCCTCGCAAAAGCTCCACCGGCGTCGGCCATTGGTCTCGAGCACCGTCGACGACAGCTGCTTGCCGCGGGCATCGATTACCGCTGCCCTGCAGCTCTTCGCATGCACATCCAAACCGACGTATCGTTCCATGGGCGTCCTCCTGCGTGTGTCTGTGGGTCCGTAGCAACCCCATCGTCGCACTCGCAGTGGGACGCTCGTAACCGCCCACGCCCAGCGTCGTTGCCAACGCGCTCACCGCTACCGCCCGTATCAGCGCAGCTTTCGACCCACCGACCCATGATGCCTACCCGCCCTCGACCACGGGACGTCCCGAGAGGTGCACCGCGCCCATCGCAGCGGACACCAGGGTGAGGGCGATCGCCCCGTAGTTCGCCAGCATCCCGCCCCAGTGGCCCCACATGTGCGGCGCCCCGATCAGACTGATCAGATGGTTCGTCCCGAGGATCAGGGACAGGAACACCAGCCCCGGCAGGATGGCGCGGTCCGGGTGGTCGAGCCGGCGTCGCACCATGAGGATCGTGGCGATGATGCCGAAGTTCCACAGGCCGATCTCGGTCTGCCACGGGGAGTACCCCCACGAGGTGATCGTCCCGAGGAAGTGCTGGATCGACAACTGCTCGATCCCCGCGGTGAGAAACCCGAGGAGCCAGATGTTGACGAGCGTGCGAGCGGACATCTCATCTCCCTAGGAAAGCAAGCGAGGCACTCGTTAGCAGGCATTGCTCGACTCTACAAGCCACGTCGCGGATCCGTGCGACGACTCGTCGGCAGGCGGCGCCGCCAAAGCGTCGCGGCTTCAACTACAGGGGGTGAGCAGCATCTCGGGGGAACCAGCGTCGCGTCGGAGTGTCCCGTCGACTCGGCGTGCCCCGCCGCCGACGCGGGCCTCCTGGGCGCGTGCTCAGTCCCGACCGACTGCATTGTCGTCCCCGAGAGTTGCTGCGGCAGCTGCGGCGCCGCCACCGTCGACGACGTGACCGGGATCGCACGCGACCAGCAGCTGACCTACCACACGGGCGTGTGCGCCGGGATGACTTGCCCGGCGTGCTTTGCACCACCGGATCCGGCCCTCGTCGCGACCTGCAACGCGGGCACATGTGAAGCAGTCGACCTGCACACCTCGACCATCACGGCGTGCACGAGCGACGCCGACTGCGAGCTCCGCCCCGCCGACTGCTGCTCCTGCGGTACCACATTCATGGCGATCGCCACCGCCCACGACGGCGACTACCAATCCCTCGCGTGCGACCCCGCCTACCCGTGCCCTCCCTGCCCTCCGCCCATGCCGCGGCTCGGGACGACCGCCGTCTGCGACGCCACCCACCACTGTGCCGTCGTGATGGCCACGGGCGGGTGAGCCAACGTCAGCGTCCGCTTCGACGCGGCGCGCACCGGGGGCCGACGAGGTCGAGCCTCCGAGGCAGGTGGCATGGTGCTTGGCCGCTCGCTCGCCGGCGCGCTACCTTGTCGACGTGGACCCCGCACAGCTCACGGAGGACGAGCGGCGCTGGCTCGAGCAGGACGAGCGGCGGTGGCGCCTCGCCCATCGCATTGCCGAGCGCCATCCAGGCTTCGACGTCACCGACCTCTACCACACCATCTTCAACTTCGAGCGCACGCCGGCGGAGCGGTTGCGTCGAGGGCTCCGGCGTGGACACGCTCGGACTGACGGACGCTGAGCGGCGCTTCCTCGAGGCGCTCGGGCGCCACGGTGTCCGCTATCTCGTGGTCGGGATGAGCGCCGCGCTCCTGCAGGGAGCACGCGGCGTGACCGAAGACATCGACTTGTGGTTTGCCCGGCTCGACGATCCCGGCATCGCCGAAGCGGCCCGCGAGGCGGGTGGGTTCTGGCTGTCCGGTAGCTTCGGCATGCGTCCGCCCGGGCTCGGGGGCCCGGGGATCGAGGACCGATTCGACGTGGTGACGCACATGCACGGCCTCGGAGACTTCGACACGGAGGCAGCGAACGCGAAGCTGGAAGTCGTCGACGGGCTGGCGCTCCCCGTGCTTCCCCTCGAGCGCATCGCCTCGAGCAAGCGAGCCACCGGGCGCGCGAAGGACCTGGCGCAGCTCCCCGCGCTCGAGGCCGCCATCGCCGTCGAAGCCGCCCGGTCGAACAGCCCCGGAGACTGAGCCGGTCAACGCTCGAGCGCCAGGGCTCTGCCACTACCGTGTGGACGTCAACGGGGTGCGCGTCTCGAGCTGTTGCCCGACGGCCGCCTCAGCTATCGCACCAAGTACGGCCGCGCCAGCCGCACCCATCGCGTCATGACAGCCACCGAGCTCATCGCCCGGCTCGCGGCCCTCGTGCCGCCCCCGCGCTACCCGCTCGTGCGTTACCATGGAGTCTTCGCTCCTGCGCACACCTGGCGCCGGCGCGTGGTGCCCCGACCGCCCGAGCCGCGCAGGCCCTCGACGCAGACGCCTGCCCAGCCCCCTGCGCACGCCGGGCCGAGCCCCATCGACCCTGCGCCCATGCCGGTCACCGTCCCCGAAGCCGCACCGCTCGACCAGACCGCGCTGCGCTCACCGTTCGTGCTCAGCGACCCGCACCTGCGCCGGTTGCTCGATGGCCTGCTCGTGATGACCGGTCCGCGGGCGGACTGGGCCACGCTGCTCCGGCGCAGCCATCGCGTTGACGTGCTCGACTGCCCGCACTGCCACGGCCGCCTGCGCCTGCTCGCGGTCGTGCGCGACACTGCCCAGGCCCGCCGCTTCCTCGCCCACCTCGGGCGCCCCGCCGAGCCCAAGCCTCTCGCACGCGCTCGCGACCCCACCTTCGACTTCGGCGCCTGAGTTGTGAGTCTCGCTTACGTGGCGGGCCGCGCGACCACCGCCGCGCGATGCCGTCCTCCGTCCCGCGCGCCAATTCCATGCCCCCAAGCCGCCGTCGTCCGCCTCATCTCCGCCTCGCCCATGGGCCTCGCGACCGTCCCCCAGCCTCCGTCGCCCACCGCCACCGACAAAAACCGCTTTGCGCTTCCTACCCGCCGCGCGCGCCCCACAAACCGCTGCTCCTCCTGTTGGCGCGAGGCCGCCTCCAGCGAGGCGAGCCACGCCTCGGGCGCTTCGCCGGCGAAGGCGCCTCGAGCCCGAGCTCCGCGCGCTGCTCGCCTCGTTCGGCCCACCGAGCAAGAGCGTAGCCGCGCGCCGCAAGCGCGACCCCCAGTTCCGCGCCCTCGTCGTGATGGCGTACGAGCACCGGTGCGCGGTGTGCGGCTTCGACGCGCAGCTCGACGGCCGCATCATCGGCATGGAAGCGGCCCACGTCCAGTGGCACTCGCACGCCGGCCCGGACGCCGTCGACAACGGCCTGGCGCTGTGCACGCTACACCACAAGGCCTTCGACCTCGGCCGAACCCCCTTATGGCCAGCCCGCCAACTCCCGTCTAGTCTTGTACCACCAGCCCACGCATGTCTCCTCAGCAAGGTTCACGATGAGCGACGATACAAAGACCTACCCCTGCTTCCTCTATCGCCAGAGAGCGGACGCACCCCTACAGATCGCCTTCGTTGCTCCCAGCAGCGAAATCGACGGCTGGGCACGCGTACCAACGAAGCAGACCGGAAACGTCCGCAACTTCCAGCGAGCTGAGATACCGCAGCACGTCAAGGAGGTGCAGCGATTCTTCCAAGACAAGCACAACGCGTCGCCTACCGCGGTCGTGATCGGCTTCGATCCCGTGCGCGCTCGTGACCGTGTTGCGCTCCGGCGTGCCACGGGTGAAGAGATTGATCCGCACGAGGTGCCAGCGGGGGCACCTCTCCTCGCGACCCTTCAGCTGACCTGGGTCCCTGATCCGGATGACCAAGACGCGGAAGCCATCGCCCACGGGATTACGTCCCGGGCCGCTAGGGTGCGAGACTACATCTTTGCCGAGTTGGCTGAAGTGACGCCGATTCGGAGTGGGCGCGCTCGATGAGCTTTCCGGCGAGTTTGCGCACAGGGCCCTCGAGGGCAAGCCATCTCTTACAGGCCCCGACGAAGGCTCCGCCGCGGACGACGAGGAGAACGGCGAGGAAGAGGGCGACGAGGAGGCCCCAGAAAACGGAGAAAGCGCCTTTGCCGATCTCTCAGAGGCGGCCTCCAACGCGCTCGGTGGACTAACCCCTAGCGAACGCCAGATCGTAATAGGGCGCCTCGAATTCCTTGCGCAGTTGCAGCAACCTGTTCTCGATCGGCTCCCGCTCGAGGAACTCCAGCAACTGAACCGCATCGTCGCAGACGAGCTCAAGCCAGGCATTCTCATCGACGGACAGCACCGCGTCATGGGCACGAAGCGCCTAGGCACGATCCCTTTCTTGGTTTGCGCTCTGCCCGACGCGCCGTGGCCGGAGCTCGCGTTTCAGTTTCTTGTTACCAACCGCACTGCCCGACGCGTCCAGGAGAGCCTGCTGATCAACATCGTTGGCAACTCGCTTTCCAAACGGCAGAGGTCCGATATTGAAGAGCGGTTGCGGAACGCGGGCATTCGCGTTGGCCTCATCGAAGCCGTAATGAAGGTACATGAGGACGAGCAGAGCCCTTTCTACGGCATGCTCGCATTTGGCATAAAGGGAGAGCCGGGGTTTCTCGATGCCGCTGCGATGCGGAACAAGGTGATACAGTATTGGTACGAACGGCAGCGCGCCGTTAGCAGGCTCTTCGATCACCTCTGCGAGGGTAAACTAAAGAGAGATCGCACCGACTATTGGAAATCGGAAGATCTGTGGTTCGACTTCTTCATTGCGTTCTGGTCTGCCGTTCGTGATCGCTATGCGGACACCGGGGTGTTCTCCTCCGAACTGGTCGACACTGCGAAGAAAGTTCCGGCGTCCAAATTGATGACAGCTACGGTCCTCAAGATATTTCAGGAGACGATCGTTGGTAACATTTATGATTTTCTTCGGCAGACTCAGCAAAAGGTCGGCACACCGATCGCTGAGACAATTCCCAACTCCGAGGCATTTTCTGAGCTCGTAAGGAACTCGTTGAAACCGCTCACGCCAGGGTTCTTTGAGGGGTGGACTATCACCGGTTTCGACGGAAGCAAAGGCGCGCGTGATGATCTTGAGGAAGCAATACTGCTCGTTGTTGGGAACAAGAGGACCGTGAGCGAACTCAAGAACCCCAAGAGGCCGCACAGGCTCTACAAGGAACCTACAGCCTAGGTTGGCCATGTTTGACCGGACCGTGGAAGAGGTGGCGCGGACCAATCCGGACCTGAGGGACCTAATCGATCTCCTCGGACGGCTCGCTGGCCGCTCGCATCCAGACATCGTGGACGAGTTGCGCGCGCACCTTGCCGCGCGCATTGCCTTCCTGCTTCTCGGACTCGTAGAGGGTGCGTCTTCTTTCGATACGATGAAGGCACGTCTGGCCAAGGCGCTCCAAGATTCCCCCATCGACGTTGGGGGTCTCGCCGAGGCCCTTGCGAGTGTCGTGGTGAACATTGAGTCAGCTGAAACCGGGCGCAGGGCCGGCCTCTTTGAGTTGCCGCATCCGACGCGGGCAAGATTGCTAGCGTCGCAGAGCCACAGATGTGGTGTCTGTGGATGGGACTTTCGGTCGAGCCTACGGACGCGAACGGAGCGGCAGGCCGCTCCTAGCTTGGATCACAGAGTGCCGTTCCGCTTGGGGGGGGACGCAACTGAGAACATGTGGATCCTGTGTGGCTTGTGCAATTCGATCAAGCAGGCTTTCATTCATGTCGGCGAACACGGCCCGATTTGGACCGATAACTTTGTGTATTGGGGGAACATTCGGAGCGTTGCGTTTTGGGTAATGCTACGAGATAAGCGATGCCGGGAGCCGGGCTGTGGCGCGGGGAGCACAGACGGCCGGTTGTACGTCGTTCGGAGGTTGGACTCGGGGCCGTGGACATTCGACAGTTGCACCACGCGCTGCAAACTTCACCTGGGACGCGCAAGACATGTTCAGTATTGAGGGTCCCGCGAGGTTGGGCGCGGTAAGCCGGCTTGAAGCGGCTCTCCGCAGCGTTCTAAACGAATCATTTGACGACGAGATCAAAGCGCAATTGGAGCGGCACGCTTGGTATTCGGCGGACCTGCCGTCCAGGGAGCTCTTTCGCCTGTGGGTCGTGGAGAACCTAGAGGCGGGCCTGAGCCCGCAGTGGGTGTTCGAACCCATTCGGGCCTCTGAACGAAAGTTCGTCTGTGCTGAGTTGGGGATTCCCCGTGCCGACATCGTGGGAATGTCCCCCCGGCGGCTTGCG
The DNA here is from genome assembly GCA_963830115.1 of uncultured delta proteobacterium. Taxonomy (GTDB): domain Bacteria; phylum Myxococcota_A; class Polyangia; order Polyangiales; family CAWHLB01; genus CAWHLB01. Next base: position 830,970 of record CAWHLB010000027.1, on the reverse strand, counting down.
GCAATGGTTTTGGAGGCCAGTGGACTGCCCGTCGCCGAGGTCTGGGGCCGGGCGCGAGAAATCCAGCACTGGCGGCGGGCTTGCGAACTCGTAGGTCAGGAGGAGGACGAGCGTGCGTCGGTCGTGCTGCGCCGACTCGGGGAGCGGGTGCTACGAAAGACCTTGCACTTTCATTCTGCGACTGGACTGGCGGGCTACCTTCTGGAGGTGCTCGGGGATCCCGGAAACGTGAGGCTCCCTTCCTTGCTTGAGAAGATTCAGGCTGAGGCTCCAGACGAACGTATCGAGACGCTTCGCCGCACTCTGGAGAGCGACGGCTGGGCAACCTTGGGTCTGCTCAACCTCCTTCTCGCGAAGTTCTCTCGGCGTGTGCAAAAGGGCGGCGAACAGGACCTCACGGGAAGGCCCCTCATCATTCTCGAGGCGGACGACCAAGCTGCATTCGACCTTCTCTCAAGGGCGTTGCAGGCCTATGCGCACGACAAGCCCTCGGAGCTTAGAGGCCGGCGGAGCAGATTAGCAGCTTGGCGTCGAGGCAGCCTTCGGCGCCGTGCAGCGCATGGTAGAGCGAAACGTCATTCCGGACGAAATGGTCGTGTTGGAGTCGGGAGAGAGCCCGCTTGGGCCGTTCTTTCGGGGAATAGGGTCGGCGGAGGGGCGGCGAAGGCTCACGGCGAGCAGTCGCCCCGATTGTGGATGTCGGGTTCTCTTTAGCTCAAGCGCAGCCTGCGACTTCGCGGAGGCGAAGTGGATCAGATCGCCGTGGCCGGTTGAGGCGCTGGTTTGGTAGTGAACGGGTCGGGTCAGATTGGTAGGAGCCGTTGAGAGGCACCGGTGGACTGCGAGCGGCGGGACCAGACGCGGTCCTTGTACTCCAGCAGGAGGTAGTTTGCGAGCAATTGGATGTCCTTGCTGGTGTTCTGAATCTCGTTCCATTTGCGCTGCATCCCCGGACCGAAGTCCCAGTAGCCATCGGTCCAACGGCAGACCTCTGCGAGCGGCTCAAGGTCAGCTTTGAATTGGCGGGAAGAGGGCAGGGGACACCTGCGGTGACGGTCTGCGATGGCGTCCATTACGAAACCCATGCTCACGACACCTGCTCCGTGGACAAGTCGACTTTGCTTCGGAGGCTTCTCCCACGCGTCGGGGAACACTTGCCCAACGGCTGTCCAGAAGTTGTTTAGGAGGGAAAGCATGCGGTCGACTCCGTCGCCGCTGGAGTCGGCAGCGCGATAGCGATAGAGGACGCCGTCAGTGAGGCTGTTCTCAAGCATTCGGAGAACGGAGTTGTCCTTGATGGTTCCCTCGGGATTCGTCGGAGTCCGGATCCTTCCGCGCAGCGGCCCAACGTCGTGGTTCAGGCGTTCTAGCAGCAGAGCCGGAAAGCGGCGACGCTGGAGGATTGTTGGCAGTCGAGCCTGGGTGGATGGCAGCAGTTCATAGATGAGTCCCTTGGGAAGCGGCTTCGTACTGTTCACGAGGATGAACTGCTCGGTTTGCTCGCTGACCTCGTCCGTAATGAACGCTGTGACGCAGACGGGGAAGCGGTCCACGCCGGCCTCGCGAATGGCGGCCAGGCGCTGTTGGCCATCGACGACGAAGCCGGGCTTCTCCGCCTCGCCCCAGTCGTCGTTGAGCGGGATCACCAGCGAGCCAGTACGGGAGTAATCGGTGCTAGAGCGACCGCCGCGATCTGCGACAAAGCGCACCCTGGAGTCGAACGCGAGGACGACTGCGTTGGGCAGCATCGGCGCTTCGCTCTCAAGATAGGCTCGGATTTCGCCGATGTGGCTCACGACCTCGGGGCGCTGGTAGCCGGCGATCCCGTCTTCGGCGGTACGGCGGATCCGCGAGATCGCTGCCACGGAGGGTAGGAGTTTGCCGTCAACCGCGAACGTGTACAGCCGCCGCCCTGGGGACTGCCGGACCTCGATCGCCGGAAGTCGCAGTTCGTTGCGCTTCTTTGCCATGGCTGCCTCCCTATCCGGCGGTGAAGGCCGGGTCGTCCTGGTGCCTCTTTGCGCGTGTCGTCTTCGCGGGCTTGGGCGAAGCCGGTGCTCCGGATTCGAGTTCCCGCCGGAGTCGCTGGTAGAAGACCCATACGTTGTGAAAGCCGCGCCGTCGGTTTCGTTCCGCTCCGCGGAAGAGGATCACGTGGTGACCGATCCTGCGACAAACATTGCAGGGGCAACGCTTCCACGGCGCGACCTCGAGGACTTCCTCATAGGCGGAGCGGTTGTCGCGGCGGCCCCCCAGCAGTTGCTCGTACTCCACCAGCAACGCTGCGACGGAGCGAGCGGACTTCTTGCCCCGGTCGAGAGCGGCCACAGACTCGAGGCAGTCCCGCTCAAGCCTGCGTGCACGATCGTGGTCGACTTGTCCCGCGCGAATCTTCTTCTGAAGGCGCGGGTTGCCCTCGACTTGCGGGATGCGGAGCGCAACGAAAGTGCGGTCAAGCGTATAGAAGTTGTCGGTGTCGTCCTTGAACGCCTGCCGCAGGGGCGAGGTGCTGTCGAAGCTGACCGCGCCCATCTCCCGGAACGTCCGGAGCTGATCGAGGCGCGTAATGCCAAGTAGGTGCAGCCTGGTCGGCTTCCTTCGCGCCTCATTGATTGCGGAGAGCGCCGCGACGATCTGGGGGGTCTTCAGGGGGACCATTCCGCCGACGGCGACGTAGTCGTATCCAATCTTCTGTAGGTCCCTCACGGCGCGGGCATACGAACGTGGGCTCCACCCCTGCGCCACCCCTAGCGGCTTGAACCGCAACTTCTGACGTTGGTGAGCACGCCAGAAGTCACGAGCGAGCTGGATTGTGATCTCCTGACGCTCCTTGAGCTCTGCTGGGGCTCCGCCACGGTCCCACTCTTCGTCGTAAGCGAGTATGACGTGGTCGACGGAAACGCCGCCATCGAAGCCGCAGTCTTCGTAGAACGACAGGACGTCGTCAACCGAGTACGGGGGAGCCGACTCCCGTGCGTAGGTGAAGGCCCCGCAGTCTCCGATGACGGGAAGGGTGTCTCGGTAGCCGCCTTGAAGTCGAAAGAACCTACGTACGCCGAGGCGGAGCAGGCGGTGGCGCTGGGCGATCGAGTACCGGCCGCCGGATGTACCCCAACCATCGACGATTCCCTTGGAGACCAGGAGGCCGTCGAATGGGGGCGTGGAAAAGACTTCGTGTGCGTAGAGGTCGTCGCGCTGCCGGATGCGCTCGAATCGAACGCGTCTCCGCCTCGAAGTCGAAGCTCGGATCAACGAGATCCTGGCTGTCCGGCAGGTAGTACTTCATCGGCTGAGGTAGCGTCGTAGCAGGACGTCACTGAGACGGCGGATGTGCGAGGGGGTGTTCTGGATGTCGTTCCACGCCAAGCCCAGGTCCTCCCAGACTCCTGCGGTCCAGCGGCACACAGATTGAACCTGGCGGAGGTCGGTCCGGACCTGCTTGGCCGCGGCCGCCGTCTGCGACTGGGCTCCCCCGATGACCCGATCCATCAGGCGGCCCATGGAGCGAATGCCCGCGCCGTGCATGAGACGGCTCTCGCGGGGGGAAAGCCCCCAGGCGGCAGGAAACGTATCACGGACGGCGTTCCAGTAGGTGAAGAGAGTCCAACGAACGCTGGCGAGGTCGACCTGCTCGGTGGCGAGGTTCCGGTGGTGAAAGAGGCAGCCCGATGGCGAGTTCAAGCTCTCCTCGAGCATCCTCACGACAGCGGAGTCGGACACGACGGCCCGTTGCCTCGCCTGCTTGGACATCGACGATTGGCGGATCAGACCGAAGAAAGGAGAGTCGGTGTCCTGGTTGAGGAGGTCGCAAAGACTGGACGGGAGGCGGCGGTCCGCCAAGCTCGCGCGGGAGGCGGCCATCGACCTCAGGAAGAAGTTCCGTCAGCAAGCCCTTGGGCAGAGGCTTGCTGCTGTTGACGCGCAGAAACTGGTCCCGCTGGACGTTGACGTCGTCCGTCACGAACGCGTTGACGGGTACTACCAGTTCCTCGCGCCGGCTGCTGCGGCTGAGGGCCAGCATTCTCTGTTGGCCGTCCACAACCCAGGCGGGCTTCCTGTCGCCAGGGCGTGGGAGCGGTATCGCGAGCGTGCCGGCGACAGTGCCGGTGTCAGCCGTGCGGTCTCTACGATCGGCACGGAATCTCGCTTTCGGCGAGAGCGCCAGGATGATCGGATTTGGAAAGAGCACCTCGTCGCCATCGAGATAGTGGGTGATATTGCGGACGTGGCGCTTCGCCTCCGGTCGCTGGTAACCGGTGAGAGGGCCGCAGCCTTCGCGCGTCGCGTGCCAGACGCCCGCCAGCGAGAGCAGGTCGCCGCCCGTGAGTGTGAACATGTAGAGCGGATGCTCCGGGTGCTGCTCGACTCGGAGGGCGTTCCGTTCGACTATCCTAGTGCGCGCCACGTGACCTCACGACATCACCGAATAGGCGGGAAAAGCGCTTCTGCTCACACTGATGGCCAGCGTTTCGGAAGTCGCGGAGCAGGCTGGTTCGAGAGGTCGTTGGGGACCTCCGAAGAGCGTTCCCGATAAACCGCCGGACCTCGTCGTCCGTGCGGCGGCTTCGGTCCGGAAGCGTGGGAGGCGGAAGCCTCGAGTTCAGTCGCTCGTACCGCTTCCGCACGGCCCCGGCCGTAAGTCGGCCCGGCTTCGCGGTCTTCAAGATCCTCCGTGCTGTCTGCGCATGGAGGGATATCCGGTTCCCGACGCCGTGAACCGACAGAAGGCGGGCGGTCGACGGGACCAGGTTCGAGGTCAACCGGCCGTCGTCGGCATTGCCGGAGGACACGATCAGCAGGCGCTCGGGATCGCCAAGGTGATGGAGCGCGCCGAGCAGGTCATCGCGCAGGGCCGTCAGGTACCACGGAGACGCGATCACGAGAAATGTTGCGTCAGGATCCGAACGGGCCAACGCGCTCACCGACCGCGGCGCCGATCCGGAAAGCCTCCGCTTGCTCAACAGGGCCCACCAGCGCCTGTTCACTGCTTTGGCACCGGCACCTCCCGCGGCATGTGCCACCGAATCCTCGTGGCCAGGAGCAAAGGTCGCCGAATAGGCGCAGATGGCGTCGTCCGCCCGAAGAAAGCCGTATCCAGCCGAAGCCACCCACAGCGTGGGGTCGAAGCCCTTCCGCCTAGCGATGCTGGGTAGCTCGCGTACGACGGCCCAGTGTCCCCCCACATAGAGCTCGCGGGCGGCTAGGCGCGGGCTCCCGGCTTTCGTCAGCAGCGTCCACCACGCGCCCAGTTGTGCAGCGACATCCTCGTCGGCCACGGCACGAAGCTGCATCGGCGATCCTGCTCGCAGGCGCTTCCTGTCAGTGCAGCCCGCGATGATGTGGAGGGTCGTGTTCATGCCTGCTCTGGGCGCGTCCACTGCAGTTCGGCGAACGCGTCGTGATTGTGGATGCTCTCCTGATTCGCGGCGTGGACGTGGAACCAGACGATGCGGGGATCGGTCTGCATTTGGGCAGCGACGTTCCTCACCATGTCCTCGACGAAGACCGGGTTCTCGTAGGCCTGCATCGTCACATGCCGTTCGTCGGGCCGCTTGAGGACGGGATACACGGGCGCGGAGGCGCTGGCCTCCGCGACCGCAATGCAGCTCCTCGAGCCATATCAGCTCCGGAGTTGTGTCTGGCGAGCGTTGTGGCCGCACATCAAGGGTGATGGTTCCGCGCTGATTGTGGGCCCCGTAGTCGCTGATCGCCTTGCTACACGGGCAAAGGCTGGTGACGGGGACGCGCACACCGAGCACGAAGTCGTCACCGTCGGACCCCGTCGTGGCGACGAAGCGACAGGCGTAGTCCATCAAGCCGCTTGCGCCAGTGGCCGGCGCCGCCCGCTCCATGAAGTACGGGAAGGCCAGTTCGATGCGGGCAGTCTCCGCATCCAGGTGCTCGAGAAGCCGCCTGAGGATCTTCGGAAGCGTCCGCATCGTTACCTCTCCGCGGTGCTCGTTGAGCACCTCGACGAAGCGGCTCATGTGCGTTCCCTTGGAGTGGTGAGGGACGCCGACGGACATGCTGATGGTAGCGATGGTCTGCTGGCGCTCCCTCTTGCGGTCGAGGACGACTACCGGGTACCGGAGCCCGCTCACGCCGGCGCGGTCCAGTTGGATCCCTCGATCGTCCGGACGGCTCTGCACGTCTTCCATTTAGTCGTCCTCTCCGCGATAGACGCAGCCCGAGTGGCATGTTTCGGACACAAGCACGGCGCTCATCGACCCGAGGTCTTTGCGGATGTGCCGCCAGATCCAGCGTGCGAGATTCTCGCTCGTAGGGTTCTCCAGCCCGTCGACCTCGTTCAGGTAGTGGTGATCGAGCTGCTCGTGGATGGGGCGGAACGCAGCGCCGATAGCCGCGAAATCCGTAACCCACCCAAGCTCCGGATCGACAGAGCCCTCGACGTGAATGCGCACCCGAAACGAGTGACCGTGGAGGCGACCGCACTTGTGGCCCTCCGGTACGCGCGGCAGTCGGTGGGCTGCCTCGAACGTGAACTCCTTGTAGATCTCCATGTGGCTCACCTATCGGATGCCGAGCAGCTTGTGGGTCTGCAGGCTCAGGCTCCATTGGGGGTGGGCGAGGCAGTACTCGACGGCGGCCTGCGTGTTCGCCGCGACCTCCGGACCATCCATCGGCTGGAGAAAGAAGCATCCGAAGTCGAGGTCTTCGAAGCGGGACGGGGGCGCGTCCGCCTGGGGGAAGACGAGCTTCAGCTCGTTCCCCGCTCGAATGGCTAGCTCCGCGCTTGCTTTGGGACTCACGCACAGCCAGTCGATGCCCTTCGGCGGCGGGCATGTGCCGTTCGTCTCGACGGCAACTTCGAAGCTCTGATCGTGGAGGGCATCAAGCAGGGATTCGGTAAGCTGGAGCAACGGTTCACCACCTGTACAGACAACGTAGCGTCGCGACTTGGTCGACTCTGAACCTGGCCAAGCACGGGCCACGGCGTGGGCGAGCGACTGGCTCGTGTCGAAGCGGCCCCCGCCGGTGCCGTCCATGCCGACGAAATCGGTGTCACAGAACTGACAGACGGCATGGGAGCGGTCGGCTTCGCGCCCCGTCCAGAGGTTGCAGCCGGCGAACCGGCAGAAGACGGCAGGACGGCCGGCCCGAGCCCCTTCCCCCTGCAGCGAGTAGAAGATCTCCTTGACCGCGTAGCTCATGCGCGGGCCTGGCTACTCGGGCGGTAGGGAGCGGGGTCCTCTACGCCGTTTTGGGCGAAGCCCCTAAGACGCAGAAGACACGCGTCACAGGCGCCGCATGCGGCCCCTTCGGACGTCGGGTCATAGCAGGTGACGGTCTTGCCGTAGTCGACGCCGAGTTGGAGTCCCCGCTGGATGATCTCCGCCTTCGTCATCGCAATCAGGGGCGTGTGGATCTTCAGCGCCTGACGGTGCTCGACCCCGGCCTTCGTAGCCAAGTTCGCCATCCGCTCGAACGCCTCTATGTACTCCGGTCGGCAGTCCGGATAGCCGCTGTAGTCGAGTGCATTGACGCCGATGAAGACGTCGCTGGCGCCAAGCACTTCCGCCCAGGCGAGCGCAAAGGAAAGGAATATCGTGTTCCGGGCGGGGACGTATGTGACCGGAATGCCCTCCCCCATCTCCTCGAACGAGCGGCTCTTCGGAACCGCGATGTCGCTCGTCAGCGCGGAGCCGCCGAACATGCGGAGATCGATCTGAGCGACGACGTGCTGGTTGACGCCAGCGAGGGTCGCAATGCGCCTAGCAGCGTCAATCTCAGCCTCGTGTCGCTGACCGTACCGAAAGGTAAGAGCGAACACGTCGTATCCCTCGCTCTTGGCGATTGCGAGGGTAGTCGTGCTGTCGAGGCCCCCACTCAGTAGCGTTACGGCCCTAGGCTTAGTCATCGCTCCCCTCCATCGCCGCAGGGACGCGGCTTATCGCTTTGCTGGCATCGGCGTTGTGGTCTCCGGCGCCACAGGGATCGGCGGGCACCAACCTGAACGCGTACCTGCGAACGGACTCGAACTCTGCCCGGCTGAAGAGCACCTGCCCGTCGCGGAACCGGTTTCCGCGCGGTACCTTGCCGTTGGTTCGCCATCGCCACAGCGTCTGGCGGGTGACGCCGACGGCCTCAGCGACGGCAGCGGCCGTGTAGTAGAGGATGCCGTCGAGCCGGATCTCACCCCGGGACAGTTGTTCAGGTTGCAGCGCGTCGCGTTCAGTCATGGCCCGTCGTTACGCGTCGTAACTTGTCATCTCACGTATGGCCGCGTCAATCCCTTCGGCGTCCGACGCCATCCTCATGGAATCACAGACGTTGTTTTTAAGCAACGTCCTCTTGCTTCGCTCGACTTAGCGTCTGCGGCCGATGGCGAACCCGCGCACGACGCCCGAAGACGAGTGGATTGGGCGACGGATCCGCGAGCTGCGGACCGCATACGGCCTCACCCAGGAGAAGCTCGCGTTCGAGGCCGGCGTCGACAAGGGCCACCTGTCGCGTCTCGAACGCGGCCTGCAGAGTCCAACGGTGAAGACCCTCACCAAGATAGCGGCCCGCCTCGGAGTGCCGCTTTCCGAACTCATGCCGAGCAAGCGGCCGAGTGGTCAGAGCTGAGGCGACGAACTCCACCTGCCGTGCGCAGAAGTGGGTAGACCAACACGTCGACCCCCCATGCAAAAAGGGACAGGGCCGCGCTCGAGCGCCCGCTAGTTCTTCTGCACGTTAGTCAGGCTGATGTCCGGGTGATCCGCGCGCTTGAGGAACGAGCGGTACTCATCACAGTCGAAGCGGAGGCCGCAGGCCGTGCACTGCGCCTTCAGGTCCGGCGAAATCCGCTGCCCAAGGGGCTCGCTCAGAAGCATGCGTTCCCCGCCGGGTATCGACCTCGGGTCCTTCTGATACCGCAGAAGCGTCTTCTGTAGCTCGATGGCCTGCCGGTGGGTCCATTCTACGGCGCGCCCGATGATCTCCTCGTCGACGCCGATCGCCAGCAACTTCTTCTTGCGGTCCGGCTCATTGACAAAGTAGAGGACGCATCGTGCGGGAAGCTGGTTCGTCCGTTCGTGGTAGAGGTACGCGTACGTGAGCAACTGCCGCGCGTAGTCGTCGAGCAGGGTCGTCGTGGACCGTGTCCCCTTGTAGTCCCAGATCTCGACGTCGCCCGGCTGCGCTTTGGTCTTGCGGTTGCTGATCCGCCCGTCCAGTCTCTTTCGGGACTTCCATTCGTAGAGTCGCGGATACGCAAGCGGACGCTGCTGCTGAACGACGAGATCGAGCACGCCAGTGAGAAGGAACTTCTCCTTCGTGCCGGGGATCCTCCCAAGCAGCTTGCGCACCGATCGGAGTTCGTACTCGGTGTGCTGGGCTCCTTCGATCACTGCTCGGACGATCGCGTCCATCCTCCCTTTGGGAAAGAGGTTGTCCGCGACCCGCTTGAGCGTCTCTTGCTTGTTCGCGAAAGCGGTTCGAATTCCTCGAGCCCAGAGCACCCGCCAGTAGTGAAGTAGTTGCTGCTCGAGTTCCGTCCGCGTCGCGTGCCTGCTGGCGTCGGCAAACCGTCGGGTCAGCCACTCCATCGCGTGGTGAAGGAGGCGCCCCTCCATCGCTTGCACCTGCTCGTACGGGTGAAAGCCAGCGTGCTTCTCGTACGCCCACGCGCGACTGCAGCGGCGGTAGGCGAGCAGGTCACCGGTATACGAGAGCTCGAGAACGTCACGCATAGGCCCACTCGATTACTTCGATCTTCGAGCCTTTGGCGTACTTCTTCCGCTTCCGGCCCTCCGAAAGCGACAGAAGAATCGGATTCAAACCCATCAGGGGCGCGTCATCGTTGGGGTCGAAAAGGAACGTGAGGCTCTTCTTGGCGCGCGTCATGGCAACGTAGAAGCTCTCGCTCACGGTCTGCCTCCGAAAGTTCCAAGCACTTCCTGTCCTTCGTTACGGGCTGGGGGCCGTCGAGCTTGTACTTGGGTGTCTCGCCACTGAACAGTTTCGTCTGAAGGACGCTATGAGGCGCCACGCTCCGGCCCGTTCCCGCCACGTAGATATGGTCAAATTCAAGACCTTTGGACTGGTGGTAGGTCAGCAACACCACCGCGTTCTCCTCGAACGCTTCCACCTCGGGGTCGTCGAAGTCGCTTTCTGCGAGGAGGGCACCGAACGTGTTTAGAAACGACCAGTACTCGCCGGGCCACACGTACCTTCCAGCTTCGACTTGGACCTGGAGAGGTCCGTCGAGCGACCGCTTCGTCATGCGCGTGGGAGCAACGTTCGACTCGAGCAACTGGGTAAAGAGCGCTTGCCGGAACAGTCCCACGCTGTAGCCACTCTCGCGATAGCGCGAGAAAGAGAGCAGTCGCGATACGAACCCAGCGAGCGTCAGGCGGACCCTCTTGCCCTTCCCCGGCGCCTTCGCGAGTTCGTCCCGAATCTGGTCGACGTACGCGAAGAGTTCCGCCCGGTCGGCGGCCGGCGCTCCGACCGCTCCGCCGTCACCCTTTACGAATCTCTTTTGCAGGCTAGCGTGGCTGTTGCTGATGAAGAAGGCGGGTCCTTCGGCCTTGGCGTACGAAGCGTACTCTTCATTCTGATGCGACCCCCACACCTCGACCAGTCTGCCATTTTTTCCAGCCGGCGCCTTGGTGACCGGATCGAACAGGTAAGGGATCAGACCGAGGAGTTCGATGACCGGGCTTCCCTCCTCCTGCCCGGCGGTCTTGTTGCGGGCGTTGTAGACCCGTATCTTGTGCGCCTCCAGCGCGTCGCGGAGCCGTCGTGCGGCGCTGGGCCCTCGCCGCCGACTCCCCTTCTCTGACGTGCTGAAGAACAGACAGGCCGTGCTCGGGTCCTGGATCGTCTCAGGGTCGATGCGAGACTCGGTCTCAGCAGCCACGCACTGGCAGAGATCGGCCCACCGTCCAATGAGCATCCGAACCGGAGACCCGGCTTCGGCGCCATCTCCCGGGACCACTGACTTCTGCATGGAAACCTTCGAGAGAATGGATCTCATTTTGAAGTCCTGGCTGAACTGCACGATGCGCCGGGTGCTGCGCCAGTTCTTCTCGAGCTTGCCGTACCGGTAGGCAACGCCGGCCGCGGCACAGTGCGGTTTCAGGTTCTCGAAGCACTCGAAGTCCGAGCCCCGGAAGCGATACATGGACTGATCGTCGTCGCCGACTACTGTGAGCCGAGTGTGGGGTGCCTCCAGCCACCGCGTGTGAATCGCGAACTGGATCGGATTCGTGTCTTGAAACTCGTCGACGAGGACGTGATCGAGCTCCCCCAGCACGGCGCGCTGCCTCTGGTAGAAGCGGGAGCTGCAGCGTCGTGAAATCGAGCAGATGATGTGCGTCGAGGTAATCGGTCCACCGTGTGCGGAGCTTCTCCAGGTCGTTTGTGAGCCCCGGCTTGTTGTGAACCACCTCGATCCCGTTCGACGTACCCGAGCCCTGGCAGCGGGGGATCCAAGTCTCACTGTGCTGGGCGAGCACGCTCGCAATGAGGGTCATCGTCTGAGCGGTGTTCCGGGGCCAGCTGTCGGTGTCCTCCCAAGGAGCCCGGAAGAGTGCTTTCAACTCTTCGATCTCAAGGACTCGGTGATACGCCGTGCCGGCGCGAGCGCCGCCATGAGTGAACCTCAGGCGCCCCTCGCGCATGAGCCGGACGAGGGTCTCCGTTTCGTCGATCACCTGCGTGCCCGACGCCATGTACTGGTCATCGAATTCGGCGAGCAGCGAGTCGCACAGGCTATGAATGGTGCCCACGCGAAGGTCGTGCACGCGTGGATCCGCCACACGAACGCCGCGGCGCTGCCCGGCCGCAATTAGGGCGTCAGCACGCTCGACCAAGCGTACTCCGAGCCTCCGTGGCGGCCTTGCGGGTGAACGTTGTCACCATGACGCGGTTCGCGGCCGTGCCCCTCACCACGAGGTCATACAAGACCCGCCACACCAACATCTCAGTCTTGCCCGAGCCCGGTCCCGCCAGGATTTGAAGGACGCGATCCCGTGGACGAACCTCAACGATGGCGCGGTTTCCTGGCTCCAGCGGAGCTCGCTCCGCCTCGACGAGGACTTGGTCCACCAGGGACAGGAACTCCTTGGGACTCACGGTCATCGCTGCTGACGTCCGATGGTCGATGATCCCCCGCGCAGAATGCAAGCCCTCCCACCGAGCCGCGACAACGGCGCCGGAGCGGCGGCTCGATCTTGTGGTCGGGACGGACTTCCAGCTCACCGATCCGGATCTCGTTCGCGATCTGCGAGGGGGGCCTCGCGCACCGTGCCGGGTGTTCCACGACCTGGTGCGACGCTGCACCACCACGTTCCATCCGAGGCTCTACCTGCTCGACAGGGGCCGATCGGTCGTCGCGTACGTCGGGTCGTCGAACCTGACCACGTCCGCCTGGCCCAGAGCCGCGCGACGCGAGCGCGAGAAGAAGCAGGGGTGGTCCCAGGCGAGGGCCCCGCGCGCCATGCCGTTGACGAAGACCGGCAGGGCGTAGCGCTTCGCGAAGCGCGAGAGGGCCTCCCGGTCCCGCGACCAGCGCAGCTGCGAGCCGACGATCGCCATGGGGCGCGCGGCCGAGTCGAGCAGCTTCGCCGCCTCCTCGATGGCGAGGGGGTCGGGGGCGGGCGGGTGCTCGGTGCGGTACTGGGTCGGGCGGACGAGCTGGTCGTCGCTACCGAAGCTCATCAGGATGTCGAGGGGCATCTCGAGGAAGACCGGCCCCGGCACGCCCGTGGTCGCGATGCGGAACGCGATCGTCATGAACTCCTCGAGGCGCCGGGCCTCGGTGACCGACGCCGCCCACTTCGTGATGGGCCGCATCAGCTCCACGTGGTCCATGTCCTGGAGCGAGCCCATGTGCTTGTTGGCGAGGGGGCCGGCGCCGCCGATGACGACCATGGGCACGCCCGCACGCTGCGCGTTCGCGACGGCCGTGACGCAGTCGGTGACGCCTGGGCCGGCGGTCACGAGGGCAACGCCCGGCTTGCCCGTGACGCGCGCCCAGCCGTCGGCGGCGTGACCGGCCGTCTGCTCGTGCCGCACGTCCACCACGCGGATGCCCTCGTCGAGGCAGCCGTCGTAGATGTTCTGGATGTGACCGCCACAGAGCGTGAACACGTGGTCGATGCCCTCGGCCTTGATGGCGCGTGCCACGATCCGTCCGCCGTGCATCATTGGGAGCTCTCCTGTCCTCGCCGTCGTCGTGTGCGCGCGATGGGCCACGCGACGGGAGCAGAAGGTGTAGCGGGAGGCTTCTCGGCGCAACCAGCCCGCCCTCCGCAGATCGTGGGGCCGGGCATTCGGCGCGGTGGGATCGGTCTGTTGGTTGTGGGGGCGCAAGTCGGCGTGCCCGTCCGCACCCTCTCCTTGGATTTTTCTGTACAGTCGCCCGATGCGCTCTCTCTGCACTTCTCCCGCGTGGATGGCCCTCATCGCATGCTCGGCCTTTGCCTGCCACGGCGGTACGACCGATGGCGGCACCACCGATGCCGGCAACGATGCCGCGGACACCCTCGATGGCGGGGACGGCGGACTGGACGCGAGCTCCGACGGCGGGCTGGACGCCGATGCGGGCAGCGGGTGCGGTCTCGTCGCCGTGACCCCGCCGGTGGTGAGCGGCGCGGGACCCGCGTCCCTCGGCGACGCGGACACGGACGGCAACGGCATCCTCGACCGCGACGAATGGGGGCCGACGATGCAGAGCCCCCTCGATTCCGACGACGACGGCATCGAGGACTACAAGGACGCGGATGACGACGGCGACGGGCTGCTCGACCTCTACGACCCGGCGCGCCTCACGCCAGTGGATCCGGCTGCCTGGTGGAACCCGGACGATCCCTTCGTGCTGACGGGTGCGAGCGTCGACGAGGGCTCCGGCCACATCCTCGATGACGCCGCACGCGAGGGCGACACCTTGCACGTCGACTACGTCGGGCCCGCCCTCTCCTGCCACACGGTCGTGGTCTTCGCGGGAACGCCCACGGCGATGAACGTCGCTCCCGCGAGCACCGATACGAACAGCTTCACGGTCGACGTCCCCACCGGCGCGCGCGGACCTGTGTTCGTCTTCGACGGCACGCGCCGCTCGGGCTCGCTCGAGGTGGACATCCACGCAGCGTCCGACCCGGTGCTCTACGCGCCGACCTCGATGAGCGTGCACGCCGGCGACACGCTGGCTCTCGCCGGCTCCCACCTCGATTCGGTGACCGGCGTCGTCTTCGGCGAGACCGAGGTGATGCCGACGAGTGTGACCGCGGACGAGGTGGACGTGGTCGTGCCCGACCGGCCGGTGGGCGTCGACGACGACGTGTTCGTCCGGAGCCCCTCGGGTGAGACCAACCACGTGATGATCGTCGTGCAGCAAGACGTGGCGGCGAGCGCGACGCTCCCCGCTGGGGTGTCCGTCCCGGCCTCCGAGCTGCGCTTCGTGGGCGACGTCTCGAGCGAGGCGATGTTCGACGCGAGCGGCGCCGTCAGCGTGCCGGTCAGCGCCCGCACGCCCGAGCGCGTGACGCTGATGCGGGAGCAGGCGGACGGCACCCTGACACCGCTCCTCGACGCTCTCGCCGTGCCCGGCGACACCACGATTGCCCTCGACGAGACGACGACCGCGGTCGCCGACACGATCGACATGTCGCAGGCCGGCCTGCACGTGCACCCGAGCTCGATGGGCGATGTGCGCACGCGCCTCGCGGCCCTGCCGGAGGTGCAGGCGCTGGCCACGGCGATCGCGACCGCCCTCGGGGGCGACCCGGGCGCACGTGGTGCCACGCCCGTCGCCTACAAGGCCGAGCTCGAGACGGCGACCGAGGCCGCCCAGGCCTCCATCGACGCGGGCCTCGCGGACGGCTCCCTACGCACGCCCACGTTCCCGCTCTTTCCCCTCGATGCGGTCATCGCGCCGATGGCCGAGCAGTACGACGTCCTGCTGCGGCAGACGCCGGCGGGGGGGAACCTCATTGCCGAGAACGACACCCAGCTCTTCCTGAGCGTGGGCATGATCGATCGGGAGACGGGCGCGATCCTGCAGCACCACATCTCGGGCTACTTCGACGCCCAGATGGTCACGCCCCAGGACGGGCTGCTCATGGCTTACAACGCGAGCGACAAGGAGTTCGCCCACCCCAACTTCGGCGATGCCCATGTGCAGGTCATCACGCCCGGCATGGCCTCGCCCGGCGCGGGATCCGCGCTCGGCGTCGCGCACATGCTCCTCGCCCGGACGCTCCTCGAGCGGCTGATCATGCCGTCGCTCCAGACCGCCCTCGGGGTCAAGCTCCCGGCCGAGGCGCTCATGACGACGTTGCTCCTGCAGGGGCGCGCCACCCTGCACGATATCGAGATGACCGCCGCCACGGGCGACCCTCACGCGGTGGGCACCGTCTTCTACACCTTCCTGAAGGACGACTATCAAGCGGGCTTCCCAATCCTGCGTGCACTGGTCAAGCGCATCTTCAGAGACCGGGCGCCGGCGATCTTCGCGAGCATCGCCAAGCGCATCGGCGAGAAGTTCGTCCCCGTCCTCGGCGAGATCGACGCGGCCATTGACGCCATCGGCATTGCCGACACGGTGACGAGCATCGGCAAGCTCTTCGTCGACCTCGGGACCACGCCCGGGTCGATCGACTTCGACGTCACCTGGGGCATCGCCATCGACAGCGCGAGCCCCTCGCCACTGCACCGGAGCTGCAATCCGTTCACGACCGTGACCCTCCACGGTGTCGGCTTCGCCCCCGAGCTCGTCGGCGGCACCCTGAAGCTCCCGAAGATCACCATCACGGACCTGGGCTCGGGCGGCCCCGACCCGCTGACGATGATCGACCCCACGTTCATCGCCCCGGACGGCCAATCGATGGACATCGACCTGCCGAGCGACTTCGCCTCCCAGATGGTGGGTCCCTTGAAGCTCGAGGTGATGCACCGCGACGACACCGAGAGCATCCGGGTCCCGGTCGAAGACATGCCCGGGATCGTGCTCATTAATCCCCCGACGGCCCAGCCGGGGCACCCCATCGAGATCCGCGGCCACGGTTTCGACCCGTCGGCGGCCGTCTTCGACGTCTCCTTCGTGGAGCGCGACGCCACGGGCATCCCCCGAGGCTTCACCGTCAACACGTTCACGTCGGCGTCGGACACATCGATCACCATGAACGTCCCTGCCCTGCCGATGGATGCGCCCGACTGGGACGTGCGCGTCTTCCAGGGCGACGCCTCCTGCTCGGTCGCCTCGGCGCCCCACTTTTTCAGCACGACCGGCGTGTGCATCGAGGATCTCACGTTGGTGAGCGGGGGTACCGCCGGGTACGGAGACGACGTCGACAACGAGGGCGACGTCCTGTGGAGCGCCAGCGTCGGCGGCACGCTGACGTCCTTCGTCCGGCACAACGGCATGGTCTGGACACTCCCGACCGGATGCCTCGGCTACCACCTGAGCCCGACGGGCGACGTCGCCGGCCTCTCCCAACCGGGCAATTCGTTCCCGGCCGTCTGGATGCGGACCGCCGATCCGTTGGACTCGGGCACCTGCACCGCGCTCCCCACGCGGAGCGGCAGTGAGCACGGCGTGGCGAACGCCATGAATTCCGCCGGCGTCGTCGTGGGGGGCGTCAGCACCTATCCGAGCGATACCTCGAGGGAGAGGGCCGCGATGTGGCTCGGCGGCGTCTTGTCGGTCCTCGACTCGTCGCAGCTCGTCGCGTTCGACATCAACGACGCGGGGCTGATCCTCGCGAACCAGGCGTCCACCAGCTACCTCTTCTCCGGCGGCGTTCGGTCGGAGGTCTGTCCCGGCCTCTACTGCACGACGCGCGCGCTCAACGAGTCCGGCGAGGTCACGGGCTGGGACAACATGGGCATGCCGGCCGTGTGGGCCGGAGGCGTCGAGACCGTCATCGGCACCCAGGGACATCCCGCCGCGCTCAACGACACCGGTGCGGTCGTGGGCAGCTTCTATTCGGGCAGCGCCACCCGCCCTGCGCTCTGGCTCCGCGGGCCAGCCTTCGGCGTGGCCGCAGGCCAGTACGACCTCAACGAGTTCCTCTCGCCGATGGACGCCGGCGAATGGCTCCTCACGAGCGCCTGGGCCGTCAACGACAACGGCCTCGTGATCGGGACGGGGACCCACACGGGGACGGGCCTCACGAGCTCCGCCTACCTGGTGGACCTGCGCCGCTGCGCGCCCTCGGCCCCGCCAACGGTCATCCCGTGATCGCTACGCAGGCCCCGAGCCCCGGCGGGCCAGCCGACCGCCTCAGCCCGCCGCCGTCTCCTTGCGGCGCAGGCGCTGCTCCCGCCGGACGCGAGCCGCCTCGGCGCGGCGCCGGTCGTCGTCGTTCTCGGCTGCGAGGGGCGGGACGGGGCAGGGGTGCCCCTCGTCGTCCACGTTGACGAACGTCAGCAAGGCTTCGACGCAGGGCGTGCGCGTTCCGTCGCGCCGGTCCTCGCGCTCGACGGTGACCTCCACCTCGAGGGAGGTGCGGAAGGCGGCGTTGACGCGCGCGGTGAGCCGGACGATGTCGCCGATGCGGATCGGCGCGCGAAACTCGAGGTCATCGATGGCCGCGGTCACCGCGACGCGGCCGCAGTGCCGTTGCGCAGCGATGGCACCGCACACGTCGATCCAGGCCATGACGGCGCCACCGAAGGCCGTGCCGACCACGTTGGCGTGCTGGGGATGGACGAGCTCGGTCATCTCGGTGAACGAGGCCCGCGGCGATCGGGGCGCCATGTCGGGTGCGGTGTGTGTCATGGGTAGCTGGGGCCTCGGCTCTCGAGGGTGCCGTGGTACGGCGAGGACGGCCGGCCAGTCAACGACGGTGCGGCTCCCTTCGATGGGACACCGAGATACTGACCGTGGGCTCCTGTGATCGCTGCGTCTGACAGTGTCACTTGAAGAGGACCGTATCGTAAGGGATGATGTGTCCACCAAGGTCGCTACCGCACGCACAACGGGCACTGCCGAGCAAGCCGTCACGGCCCTCGGCGACACACTCCGCAAGGGCCTCGAGGGCGCCGATCCGGTGCTCGTCATGGCCTTCGCCTCCACCGAGCAGCCCCTCGAAGCGCTCGCGCCCGCCCTGTCCGCCGCCTTCCCCTCCGCGACGGTGCTCTGCGCCTCCACGGCGGGGGAGTTCACCGAGTCCGGCGACTCCAAGGGCTCGGTCGCGGCAGTGGCCGTGGCGGGTGACCTGCAGATCCACGGCGGCATGGGTGTCCGCCTGAACGCAGACCCGGAAGGCGCGGTGAGCTCCGCCATCCAAGGGATTCCGGAGCGCATCGAGGGCTATCCCTACCGGACGGGGCTTCTGCTCCTCGACGCCCTGTCGGGGCAGGGCGAGGCCGCCGTGCTCATCGCCGGGGCCCTGCTCGGCAAGGACATCCGACTTGCCGGCGGCGCGGCGGGCGACGACCTGGCCATGAAGCGGACGACCGTGAGCCTCGGCGAACGGGTAGCGAACGACGCGGTCGTGGCGGCGATCATCTTCTCGAGGAGCCCGCTTGGCGTCGGGGTCTGCCACGGCCATGCGCCCATCTCCGAGCCCCTCCTGGTGACGAAGGCCGAGGAGGCCGTGATCTACGAGGTGGAGGGACGTCCGGCATGGGACGTCTGGAGAGAGCACACCAAGGAGGCGGCGAGCAAGGTGGGCCTCGATCCCGGCACGCTCCCGGAGTCCGCGGTCGGAGGGTTCCTCCTGCGCTACGAAGCAGGCCTCGCGAGCGGCGAGGAGTACAAGATCCGCGCGCCCCTGAGCCGCGGTGCGGACGGTTCCCTCTCCTTCGCGTGCGCGATCCCCGAGGGAGCCAAGGTCCGCATCACCGAGAGCGTGCCGGAGAGGCAGATCGAGAGCGCGCGGACGGCAGCCAAGCGTGCCCGGGCCCAGCTCCGGGGCGCGCCGCCCGCCGGAGCCATCGTCTTCGATTGCATCTGCCGCAACCTGATCCTGGGTGACCGGTTCGCCGAAGCAGTCGAGGGCATCTCGAGCGAGCTCGGGGGAGCACCCCTCGCGGGCTTCGAGACGTACGGTGAGATCGCGCTCGACGCGGGGGACCTGTCCGGCTTCCACAACACGACGACCGTCGTGCTAGCCTTTCCGGCATGAGCCGAGAGGTGTGGTGAGTCGCGAGTCCAAGGGGCCCGGGAGGGATAGCACTGGGGTGCATCGCCTCGCCCACGTCAGCCTCGGACAGATCATCGACATGCTGAGCCACGCCGTCGGAAACGAGAAGGCCGAGAGCGCGGTGCTCGGCGCAGCGCGCGATCTGGGCTACACGCCCGGCGCCATCCTCGACACCAACCAGAGCCTGGCGCTCCTCGAGAAGGTCGCCGAGACGCCAGGGATCGTCGGGGTGGCCGCGCGCTTCGCCAAGTCGCGGGTCCATTTGCTCGGCAAGACGCGTTGAGCTCGGGGCGCCCGGGCCTTCGAAGGCCTACCTGCTAAGCTCGGGCCCATGCGCACCGAGATCGCGCGCGAGCTCCGCTTCGAGGCGGCCCACCTCTTGCCTCGCGTGCCCGAGGGGCACAAGTGCGGGCGCCTCCACGGCCACAGCTTTCGCGTCACCGTGCGCGTCACGGGGCCGGTGGACCCGGAGTCGGGCTGGATCGTCGACTTCGCCGCGATCGATGAGGCGTGGCGGCCCCTCCACGCCCTGCTCGACCACCGCTATCTCAACGAGGTCGAGGGCCTCGACAACCCGACGAGCGAGCTGCTCGCCCGCTTCATCCTCGAACGCCTCGATCTACCGCGCGGCCGGGTCGCCTCCGTGACGGTCCACGAGACCTGCACCGCGAGCTGCACGGTCTACGCCGACTGAGGCTCACGCCTCGGCGACGCGCAGCCCACCGACCCAGGTCGGGTCGATGCCGAAGGTCTCGAAGGCCCGCGCCCAGCGATCGTCCACCGGCACCTCGAAGACGAGGTCCGGGTCCACGTCCACGGGGATCCAGGAGCCGTCTTTCATCTCCTCGTCGAGCTGCCCGGGCCCCCAGCCCGCGTAGCCGAGCATCATCACGCGGCGCTCGGGGCCCCGCCCCGCGGCCACCGCCTCGAGCAGCTCGAAGGAGGCGCTCACGGCGAGGCGCGGGCAGAGCTGCACCGTCTCGGTGGTCGGCCACACGCCGCCCGATGGGTCGAACACGATCCACCCGGTTCCGGGCGAAACCGGCCCCCCCTTCAGCACCAGGGCATCGGTCCCAGGCGCCGCCGAGGGCTCGATGCCCACCTCCTCGAACACGTCCCCGAGCTGCACCTCCGCCGGCCGGTTGAGGACCAGGCCGAAGGCGCCGTCCTCCCGATGGTCGACGAGCAGGACGACCGCACCGCCGAAGAAGGACCGCGCGAGGCTCGGCGACGCCACCAGGATGCACGGCGCGAGATCGGAGGCCTTCGGGAGCATGTCCTCATGGTGACACGCCCACTGCACACGTGACGAGTGAAACCGGCACCCGCCCGTGCGCTATGCTCCGCTCCCCATGGCGCGCCTACCGGCCCTTCCCCTGATCCCCATCCCCTCGCGCGGCCTCGCCGCCGCGCGCATCTCGGCCATCGCGACCTGGACGGCCTCCTTGACCGCGGGCGAGGCGCTGCGCGAGCGCGGGCTCCCCGAGGCGGAGCGGGACGCGATCTTCCAGCGGTGGCTGCGCGCCTGGGCGGCCGGCGTCGTGCACACCATGGGCATCCACGCCAACGTCGCGCCGGCCCCACCGCCCCGTGCAGCGGGCGGGCGTCTCGTCGTGGCCAACCACCGCACGGCAGCCGATTCTCGTCGTGCTCCTGTCGCTCTTCGGCGGAAGCCTCTTGAGCCGCGCCGACGTGGGCGAGTGGCCCGTGCTCGGCCACCTGGCGCGCCACGGCGCGACGGTCTTCGTCGATCGGTCGAGCGGCTCGAGCGGGGCCACGGCCATCCGCGCCATGCGACGGCGCCTCGCGGCAGGCGGCACGCTCATCGTCTTCCCCGAGGGCACCACGGTGGTGGGCGACGAGGTGCGGCCCTTTCACGCGGGCGCCTTCGCTGCTGCGCGCGGCCTGAACGTGCAGATCCTCCCGGTCGGCCTCGCCTACGAGCCGGGGGTCGAGTACTGGAACGAGAGCTTCGGCGAGCACATGCTCCGGCTGCTCAGGCGCCGGCGCATCCTCGGGGCCGTCGAGATCGGTGCGTCGCGCCCGGCGGCGGGGTCGCACAAGGCGGCCGATCTCGCGCGGATCCTGCACGACGACGTGCAAGCCCTGGTGCACCTCGCCCGGGCGCGCGTCGGTCCCTGAGTGCAGGTCTTCGCGCGACCGTCGACGGGCTGCTAACGTACCCGCCGATGCTCGGCCGTCTCGGCGAGGTCCAGCTCGCGCTTCGCGCCCACCGGCTCGATGGCTGGCTCTTCTACGACTTCCGGGGGCAGAACCCGGTCGCGACCCATGCGCTCGGTCTCGACGACCACGTCCTGTCGCGGCGCTTCTTCTACTGGCTGCCCGCCGAAGGCATCCCGGTCCTGATCGCCCACGCGACCGAGATCGATTCGTTCCCGCCGCTGCCGGGCGAGCGGATCCGCTACACGAGCTGGACGAGCCTGTGCGAGGTGCTCGCCTCCATCCTCCCGACCCGCGCGCGGGTGGCCATGGAGTACTCCCCCATGGGCGGCAACCCGCACCTGTCGCGCGTCGACGGCGGCACGCTCGAGCTGGTGCGGAGCTACGGCACGACGGTCGTCCCTTCCGAGCCCCTCGTGCAGGAGCTCATGTGTCGCTGGGATGCGAGCGACCTCGAGAGCCACCGGCGTGCCGCCGAAGCGGCGGGACGGATTTGTGAGGAAGCGCTCGATTGGCTCGGGGCGCGGCTCGCCGCGGGGGAGTACCCGAACGAGGTCGCCCTGCAAGAGCTCCTGTGCACGAAGCTCGAGGCCGTGGGGCTCGGCTCCGATGCGCCCCCGATCGTGGCGGCGGGTCCCCATACGGCCGATCCCCACTACCGGGCGACGCCCGCGGGTGCGCGCACCATCGCCCGCGGCGACGCGCTGCTCATCGAGCTGTCGGTGCGTGAGCGCGAGCCGAGTGGGGTCTTCGCGGAGCTGTGTTGGATGGCCCACGTGGGCGCCGATGTGCCCGCCCGCATGACCGAGGCCTTCACCGTGGTGGCACGGGCGCGGGACCGGGCCGTGGCCTTGGTGCGCGAACGCTTCGAGCAGGGCCGGCGTGTGCTCGGGCTCGAGGTGGACCGGGCGGCGCGGGACGAGGTGGCGCGCGCGGGCATGGCCGAGCACTTCGTGCACCGCACCGGACACCACCTGGGGCGCACGCTCTATTCCGGCTACGGCTGCACGCTCGACGACTTCGAGGTGCACGATACGCGCGAGCTTCTGCCGGGGCTCGCCTGGGCGGTGCACCCCGGCTTGTACTTCGAAGACCTGGGCGTACGTACGGGCATCAGCCTCTACCTCGACGCCGACGAAGGCCCCCGTATCCACACCCCCGTGCAGAACGAGATCACGCCGCTTTACCTTCGGGACGTGTCCGGGTAGAGCTTGGCGGCCGTGAATATGGCCCCTCTGGGCCGCGTCAACTCGGCGGGAGACCGAGGACGTCGGGAGCCGGTCGACCCTCCAAACAGGTGGATCCTTTCATGAACACGCTCAACGCCTTGCTGGTCACCGTCCTTGCGCTCGGGCTCACCCTGGTGGGCTGCACGATCGAGGAGTATGGGACCGCCGA
Source organism: uncultured delta proteobacterium (assembly GCA_963830115.1). Taxonomy (GTDB): domain Bacteria; phylum Myxococcota_A; class Polyangia; order Polyangiales; family CAWHLB01; genus CAWHLB01. The sequence goes on along the minus strand of CAWHLB010000027.1, from coordinate 808,291 downwards.
CGCCCGTGCCTACACCGAGCCCACCGCCGTCACGGTGCAAGCCCCGCCGCCGCAGCTGAAGGCCGCGGTCGAGGTGCGGCCGCCCGCGCCCCGGCCCAGCGCGGTCTGGGTCGCCGGCTACTGGTCCTGGAGCGGCGCCACGTGGGTATGGATGGGCGGCCACTGGGAGAACCCGCGACCGGGCTACGCATGGACCGCGCCCGTCGCGACGGCGGCACCGAGCGGCGGCGTGATCTACCACCCGGGCTACTGGCGGCCCGAGCGCGCCGCGCCCCCTCCGGTCTACCGCGAGCCGGGCCGCGTGCGGGTCTCGGTGCGACCGACGACCGAGCGGGTCGAGGTCCGCTCCCCCGAGCCGCAGACGACGGTGGTGCGGGTGCGCTCCCCCGAGCCCCGAGAGACCGTGCAGGTCCGCACGGGGGAGCCGCCTCGCAACAACGGCGTCGTCGTCCGCAACAACGCGCCCCCTCGCAACAACGGCGTCGTCGTCCGCAACAACGCGCCCCCTCGCAACAACGGCGTCGTCGTCCGCAACAACGCGCCCCCTCGCAACAACGGCGTCGTCGTCCGCAACAACGGCGTACCCGTCCGCAACCAGCCGCCGCGTAACAACGGCGTCGTCGTCCGCAACCAGCCGCCGCGTAACAACGGCGTCCTCGTCCGCAACGACGGCGTACCCGTCCGCAACCAGCCGCCGCGTAACAACGGCGTACCCGTCCGCAACGACAACGTACCCGTCCGCAACCAGCCGCCCCGCAACAACGGCGTCGTCATCCGCAACCAGCCGCCCCGTAACAACGGCGGCCTGCGAGGCCAGGACAACCACGGCCAGCCCCCGCGTGGGCCCGAGGGCCCGATGCGTCCGAACGGGGCGCACCCCACGCCCCCGCACGTCGCCCGCACCACGGTCCTCACCTGCCAGATGAACACGCACCGCGCGCCCGACGGTGGGCTCATCACCCTGACCGCGGGCGGCCTCCAGGGCGGGGCCACCGTCTACATCGCCGGTCACATCGCGGCCGTCGAGGGCCAGCAGGGCGACCAGCTACGGGTGCGCGTGCCCCGCGGCTCGGCGAGCGGCCCGGTGAGCGTGCGCAACGCAGGTCGTTCGGCCAACTGCGGCGGCCTCGACATCATCCACCACTGAGGGCCGCGCTCGGGTCCGGCCCCGGGGCCGAGCCGCTCTCACTTCTTCGCGCCGCTCTCGTCGTACGTGTAGAAGCCCTCGCCCGTCTTGCGGCCTAGCTTGCCGGCGCGGACCAACTGGCGGAGCAGCACCGGCGGGCGGAACTGCTCGCCCACCTCGCGCGTCAGGTGCTCCATGATCGCGAGGCGTACGTCGAGGCCCACCAGGTCGGTCAGCTCGAGCGGGCCCATGGGGTGGCGGTAGCCGAGCTTCATGGCCTTGTCGATGTCGGCGGCGCTCGCGACGCCCGTCTCGAGCATGCGGATCGCCTCGACGCCGAGGATGATGCCGAGGCGGCTGGTCGCGAACCCGGGCGAGTCGTGGACGACGATGGGCTCCTTGCCGACCGACGCGGCGAAGGCGCGGGCCGTCTCGACCGTCGCGTCGGTCGTGCGGATGCCGCGGACGAGCTCGAGCAGCGCCATGACCGGCACCGGATTGAAGAAGTGCATGCCGATGACCGCGCCAGGGCGCTCGGTGGCGCCCGCGATCTCGGTGACGCTCAAGGACGAGGTGTTGGTCGCGAAGAGGGCGTGGGGCGGCGCCGCCCGATCGACCTCGCGGAAGGTCGAGAGCTTGAGCTCCATGCGCTCGGGGATCGCCTCGACCACCAGGTCCGCCTCGCGCACCGCCTGGGCCAGATCGGTCGTCGTCGTGATCGCGTCGAGGGCCGCGCGCTTCTGCTCGGCGCTGATGCGCTCCTTGGTGAGCAGGCGCTCGAGGCTCTTACGGATGCCGGCAATGCCGCGCTCGAGGGCCGCCTCGTCCACGTCACGCATCACGACCCGACGCCCCGACTGGGCGCACACCTGGGCGATGCCGTGACCCATCGTGCCCGCTCCGAGGACCGCGACGGTCCCGATCTCGCGCTCTGCCATGTGTCCCTCCGTGATCTCGGCGCCGGTGTAGAAGGAGACGCGGTCGGCTGCAACCGGACGTGCTACACCGACGCGAGCATGTCGCCGCGCGTCCTCGTCATCGGCCTCGACTGCGCCCCGCCCGCGCTCGTCTTCGACCGGTACCGGGACGCCATGCCGAACGTGGCGCGTCTGCTCGACCGGGGCACCTTCGGGCCCCTGCGCTCGACGGTGCCGCCGATCACGGTACCGGCCTGGACGAGCATGCTCTCGGGGCGCGACCCGGGCGAGCTCGGCCTCTACGGTTTCCGCAACCGCGTGCCCGGCAGCTACGACCTCGGCCTCGCCACGAGCCGCGACGTGCGGGTCAAGCGCGTCTGGGACTGGCTCGGCGAGGCGGGTCGGCGCGTCGCCGTGCTCTTCGTGCCCCTCACCTGGCCGCCCCCGCCGGTGCGCGGTCAGCTCGTCTCGTGCTTCCTGACGCCGGGCACCGATCGGCCCTGGGCCTTTCCCCGGAGCCTCGAGCAGGAGATCACGACGCGCTTCGGCCCCCACCGGCCCGACGTGCCCGACTTCCGCACCGACGACCGGGAGCGCCTGCTCGGCGACCTCTACGCGACCGCCGACCAGCACTTCGCCATGGCGCGCTGGGTATGGACCGAGGCGCGGCCCGACTTCTTGATGATGGTCGAGATGGGCACCGACCGCTTCCACCACGCCTTCTGGCACCACGTGGACCCGACCCATCCACGGCACGATCCGGCGAGCCCCTTCGCGCGCGCGGGGCGCGACTACTACGCACACCTCGATGCGCGCATCGGCGAGCTGCTCGAGGTCGTCGGCGATGAGACGACGGTGCTCGTGGTGAGCGACCACGGTGCGCGGACGATGCGGGGCGGCGTGCGGGTCAACGAGTGGCTGCGGCGCGAGGGCTGGCTCACGCTCCGGCAGGTGCCCGAGACGGCGGTGCCCCTCGCGGAGGCGGAGGTGGACTGGGGGCGCACGCGGGCCTGGGGCGAGGGCGGCTACTACGGGCGGATCTTCCTCAACGTGCGCGGCCGCGAGCCCGAGGGCATGATCGAGGCCGACGCCTACGAGGAGACGCGCACGCAGATCGCGGGCGCCCTCGAGGCGATGGTCGGGCCGGACGGCGCGCCCCTCGGCAACGTGGTCGTACGCCCCGAGCAGGAGTTCCGGCGCGTGCGCGGGCTTGCGCCCGACCTGATGGTGTTCTTCGGCGACCTGAGCCATCGCTCCCTCGGCACCGTCGGCGGCGCGACGGACGACGGCATCTTCTGTGAGACGAACGACACAGGCCCCGACACCTGCAACCACGACTGGGACGGCATCTTCGTGATGGCGGGCCGCGGCGGTCCGGGACGCGGCGCCGTCGGGGGGCTGTCGATCTACGACGTGACGCCCACGATCCTCTCCTGCATGGACGTGCCGATCCCGCCCGGCCTCCTCGGCACCGCACGGGCCTGAGCCCTCCCCATGACGCGCACCCAACGCACACGGCACCTGGTCCTCGGCCTCGACGGCGCCGACCTCGACCTCGTGCGCGCCCTCGGTCCGCGCGCCCTGCCGCACCTGCACACGCTGATGGACCGCGGCGCCTGTGCCCACCTCGAGAGCGTGCAACCGCCGGCGACGCTCCCGAACTGGACCACCTTCCTCACGGGCGTCGACCCGGCCGTGCACGGCGTCTTCGACTTCACGACCCGTCGCGGCTACCGCGTCCGCTTCACGGCCGGCACGGTACGCGAGGCGCCCACGGTGATCGCCCGGCTCGATCGCCTCGGCCTCGCCTGCGCGTGCATCGGCTTCCCGGCCACCTACCCGCCCGAGCGCCTCGCACGCGGCGTGTTCATCAGCGGCTGGGACGCGCCGGTCGCCTTCGAGGCGGACCGCTCCTTCGTGTGGCCGCCGTCGCTCCACGACACGCTCACGCGACGCTTCGGCCCCATGCGCTTCGACGACGTGAACGAGCTGCACGCCGATCGACCCGGCTGGCACGCACGCCTGCCGGCGGCCCTCGAGGCGCGCGTGCAGAAGAAGGTCGCCCTCGCGCGTTTCCTGCTCGAGACGCGCCCGTGGGATCTGTTCGCCGTCTACTTCGGCGAGAGCGACACGGCGTCCCATCACCTGTGGTCGCTCCACGACCCACGCTCACCGCGCCATCCGCCCGGGACGACCGACGCGGAGCGGGATGGCCTCGCGAAGGTCTATCGCGCTCTCGACGCGGCGGTCGGTGCGCTCGTGGCGGCGGCGGGCGGCGACGCGGTAGAGGTCACCGTCGTGAGCGATCACGGCTCGGGTGGCTCTTCGGACAAGGTGCTCTACCTGAACCGCGCCCTCGCCGAGGCGGGCCTCGTGCGCATGCATCCGCGCACGCTCGGTGGCGCCGCGACGCGCGCGGCCAAGGACCTGGCCCTGACCGCCTTGCCCCCGCGGCTGCGCGAGCGCCTCTTCCGGGCGCGCGGCGCGCTCCTGCCGGGGCTCGTCGAGTCACGCGCCCGCTTCGGGCCCATCGACATGGCCCACACGGCAGCCTTCAGCGACGAGCTCAACTACTTCCCCGCGGTGCACCTGAACGTGCGCGGCCGCGAGCCGCTAGGCACCGTCGCTCCCGCCGACGTGCCGCGGGTGCGGCGCGAGGTCACGGCCGCCCTGTGCGCCCTGCGCGATCCCTGGTCGGGCGCCCCGGTCGTCGCCGCGGTGCATCCGCGCGAGGCGCTCTTCGAAGGGCCCCACCTGTCGCGCGCCCCGGACCTCCTGCTCGAGCTCTGCCTCGACGCCGGCTACTCCTACAACGTGATGCCGAGCGGCGGCGCACCTCCCGGCACCGGGCCCTTTCGACGCCTCGCCCCCGAGGAGCATCTCGGCCGCAAGGGGCGCAGCCTGCCCGGGAGCCATCGGCCGCGAGGTCTGTTCATCGCGGCGGGCCCGCGCGTCGCGGCGGTCGGCGAGGTGGACGCGCGCATCGCCGACGCGACCGCCACGCTCCTTTCGCGCATGGACGTGGCGGTGCCGCCGGAGGCCGCGGGGCGCGTGCTGTGGGAGGTGCTCGCCGAGCCGTCGTCGGCCGCGACCGAGGCGCGCCCCCTGCCCGACGCGGATCGGACGCGCGTGGACACCCGCCACGACGAAGCGCGCGTCGAGGCCCGCCTCCGCGCCCTTGGTTACGTCGAGTGACCTCGAGCGTGTCGGCCCTGCCCACGCTCCACGCCGCAGCCCTGCCCTTCCCCACGTACCAGGGCACCCAGGCGGTGGTCCGCGCCATGCTCGAGACGCTCGCCGAGGCGGGTCGCGAGGCCCATCTCGTCACCTACGCGCGCGGCGCCTTTCCGATCAGGCCGCCCTTCGTGTTGCACCGGCTCCCGGACTTCCCGGAGGTGCACGCGCTCCGAATCGGGACCGTCGCTGGGCAAGGTGTTGCTCGACATGCGCATGGCCTCGGCGCTCCGCCGGCTGCACGGAGCGCTCGCGCCCGCCGCGCTCGTCGCCCACCACGTGGAGGCCGCCGCCGCGGCGCTCGCTGCCCGCGCGCGTCCCCTCGTCTTCTTCGCCCACACCGACCTCGGGCCCGAGCTTCCGACCTACGGGCCGAGATGGGCGGCACCCCTGCTCTCGCGGGCGGGCGCCCGGCTCGACACGCTCCTCGCGCGCCAGGCCGATGCGGTCGCCGCCATCGCTCCCGCCCTGCGCGATGCGCTCTCGTCGCGCGCGGGCGTGGACGTGCGCTACGTGCCGGCGCCGTCGATCGTTCCGCCGGAAGCGACCGCCGAGGAGCGACGTCGGGGTCGGCGCGTACACGGGCTCGACGACGATGACGAGGTCCTGCTCTACGCGGGCAACCTGGACGCGTATCAGGGCTTCGAGGATGCGCTCGAGGGTTTCGCGCGCGCCGCCCAATCGCGCCCACGGCTGCGCCTGCTCGTGGCCACCGCCTCGGCGCCAGGGCCGTTGGACGGGTGGGCACGCGCTGCGGGACTGCGCGATCGCGTGCGCATCGCGACGCTCGAGGGCGAGGCGAGCCGTCGCCTGCTGCACGCGACGGCGAACGTGGCGGTGGTGCCGCGGCGCGCCCCGGGCGGCCTGCCCATCAAGCTCCTCGACGCCCTCGCGCGCGGTGTCCCCGTCCTCGCGACACGGCGCGCCATGGCCGGCCTCCCTCTGGACGGCGCAGCCCTCGCAATCGCCGACGACGACCCGGAAGCGATCGCGGTCGGTCTGCGTCTCGCCCTCGCGAGCCCCGCGACGGCTGCGGAGCTGGGCGCCGCGGCCGCATCCACGTCGCCCGGGAGCACGACGCCGGGCGCTTCGTCGATGCGCTCGACGCGGTCGTCCAGGACGCGCGACGGGCGGCGGGCGCGCGGGGCCTCAGGGCGCCGTGACGGTCAGCGTGATGGTGTCCGTCGGCGGCGTGGCGGCGTAGGACTCGACGACGATGAAATAGGTCTGAAACGCGGTCACCGAGGCGGTGATCTGGGAGTCGAGGCTGCTGCCCGGGGTCACATCGTCGTTGCAGTCGACCTCGACCGTGGAGGCGCAGGTCAAGTCGGTGAACACCGCCATGACGGTGTCCGTGGTCGTCGTCGAGCCCATGGCGTGGAAGGTGGCTGTCCCGGAGACGGCGGGGGTCCAGGCAAAGGCGTGCTCGGGACGGGTCGCGGACGGGCCGCAGCTGAACGGCGTGTTGTCGCCGGTCGTACCCGTGAAGGTAAAGGACGCCGTGCCGCCGCTCGACGTGATGATCTCGGTACTGGTGCAGCTCTCGCCCGTGCGGCCAGTGCCGGCGTCCACCGTGCTGCTCGTGCACGTGGTGCCCACGCAGGTCTCGCCGGCCAGGCACGTGTGCCCGCAGCCGCCGCAGTTGTTCGGGTCGGTCAAGATGTCCACGCACCCGCTCGGACAGGAGACCGAGGGAAAGGTGCAGCTGGGTGAGGTGCAGACCCCGCCTTCGCAGGTCTGGCCCGAGCTGCACGTGTGGCCGCAAAGGCCGCAGTTGCTCGCGTCGCTGCTCGGGTCGACGCAGACGCCGCTGCACTCCATCTCGGGGCTGATGCAACCGGCCGTGCAAATCCCGCCCGTGCAGCCCCCACCGGACGGGCAGGCGTGGCCGCAGGCGCCGCAGTTCGCGGGGTCGGTGAAGAGGTCGCGACACACCCCATCGCACTCGTGCATGCTCGACCCGGGGCACGCTCCTGCGTCGTCGGACGGCATGACGTTGGCGTCGTCGCTCGGCAGGCTGGCGTCGCCGACCGGGAAGCCGGCGTCGATGCCGCCCGTGCCCGCGTCCGCCATGGGCGGCGGCCCACCACCCCGGGTGTGACGGGCGCGGAAGCAGCCCCCGACCGAGAAGGCGATGGTCAGGGCAAGGACGGCGAGCGCCGCACGGGAGGGGGCGTGTCGAAGCATGGATGAAGACCTCGCCCCTACCTACGTGGGTCCCGTCCCAAACCTTCCCTGCCCTCGGCGGCCCGGTGCACGGCCGTCGCGAGTCGCGCCAGGGTCGTGTGACGCGAGAAGTCCGCCGGCGTCCACCAGGCGTGGGCGTCGTGCTCGTCGCTGCGCTGCACCTCGCCGGCGATCCAATCGGCCCGGTAGACCAGGACGACCATGGGCGTCTCGCCCCGCCGCGCCGCGTAGGCGTCCACGGGCCGCGGGTCGACGTGCACCTCGAGCCCGCTCTCCTCGACGATCTCGCGCTCCACCGCAGAGAGCGGATCCTCGCCCCGCCGGACGCGCCCCGAGAGCGTCTCCCAGAGGCCCGCACCCGCGTCCTTCGTGAGCGCACGCCGCATCGCGAGCACGCGACCCTCGCGGAACACCACGGCCACCACCGCCACCAGTCTGAAGCGCGTCCGACTCCATGCGTTCAGTATGCGACGCGATCCGTGCGATGGGGCGGCTGTCAACATTCCGATCCGCGCGATCCGTTATCTTGGTCGGCCCTCGCGCTGCCTCCTACCATTCGAAGCGCCCGACACGGGCATGCAGGACGAATGGAACGAATGGAGCTGCCGCGCCGATTCTCCCGGTCGAACCCCACCGCGACAAGACGTCGTCGCGACGGTCGATGCGGTCGATCCCGTACGCACCATGCTGCTCGGCGACGCTGGCGACGGGATCGCGTTGCCGGGTCCCGTCGAGCTGGTGACGGCCCTCATGTCCCTCGCCGACGGTACGCGGCGCAAGGTGCTCCTCCCGCTGCCGGGCGCTCCCCTCGAGCTGTCGCTGGTGCGACGCAGCGATCGGGTGGAGGCGAGCTGTTACGAGACCGGCAGCGTGCCCGAGGTGCACGTGCTCGACCGGTCCGTGCCCTTGCGCGCGCTGCTCGACGCGTGCATCGCCCGGGCCCGTGCACGGATGCCCGCGACCGCACGGGCGACACGCGATCACATCGCCAGGAAGCTGGTCGATCGTGCGGCGCGCGCCGACATCCTGCCGGTCGACGAGATGGATGCGGTCGAGCGCACGGGCGGCAGCGTCGAGGAGCCGGACGGGGACGTCCCCCTGGCCTTCGGCTTCAGCGCGGCCTTCACCGTGCATGGTGCGCCGCCGGCCGACAGGGCCCTGCGGGCCGATGTCCACGCGCTCCTCTTTCCGGGCACCCTCTGGGCGTGGGTGCGCGGACACCGGCTCGTGATCACGCGCGGCCCGGTCCTGCTCACCGTGCAGCGGATGCTCGCCGCCGTGCGCGCCCTCATCGACGCGTGGGAAGGCGGACGCGCGGCAAACGTGCGCCTCAGGTCCGGACCCTTCCACATCGGCGTGCGGCTCCACCGAAGCGGCGAGGTCGCCCTCACGCTCGGCTGCGACGGCGAAGGCGTGGTGACGGCCACGGCCCTCGACGTCCCCCACGCGGCCCTCCCCGTCCTGCGCCTCGGCGCCGACCTCCTGCGCGCCCTCGTCGCCGCCGACCGCGCCCAGTCGCGCAACCTGCGCGTGCGCGCGCTGCGAGACGAGGTGCGTACCCTCAGACGGCTGGTCCGCACGCGTGAAGGCGTCGGGGGTTTCGTCAACCGCGATCCCGACCGGCTGCGCGCCGCGGTGGTGAGCGACCCGCCGGCCCCGTCGGCGCGCGAGCAGGATCACGCACCCATCGCCGCGGCGACCGCGACGACCGCTTCGCTGCGCTTCAGTGAGCGCTGGCGCGTGGAGGTGGACGGTCTCGACGCGGCGGCGGCGTTCTTCTGCGGCGACCGCCTCGTCGTGTCGACCCCGCGCGAAGCCTTCGCCCTCGGCCGGGAGCAGGGCGAGGTCCTGTGGGCGCGCGAGGGTGCGGGTGCGGCGTGCATGATGGCGGGCACCGTCCTGCTGCGCGCGTTGCCCGACGGTCGCCTCGAGCTGTGCGACGTGGCCGACGGCGAGGCCTTCGCGACGACCCGGCTCGCCCCGCGCGTCGGACCCCTCACGGGCGTGCACGCGGGCGGCGGCGCCATCCCACCGACGGCCGTGCTCGTCGAAGGCACCGGCCGCCTCGTCGCCATCGACCTGCGCACGGGCGAGCCGCGCTGGCGATGGGCCGCGCGCGGCACCGGAGCGGTGCGCCTCTGCCGTGCAGGCCCCGTGCTCCTCGTGGCCTCGGGCGACGGCGCCCTGAACGCCCTCGACGTGGCGACGGGCGAGCTGGCGTGGCGCTTCTCCGACCGCACCCGCTTCTCCCTCGCGCCAGCCGTCTGCCGCGACATGGTCGTGGCCGCATCGGGCGAGCCGGGAGGACGTGCCGGCACCCTCTACGGCATCGACCTCTACAGCGGCAAGCTCGCCTGGCGCCGCGCCCTCGACGCGGCCCCCGCCGCGCCGCCCATCGCCGCCGGCGCTCTCGCCGCCACGGCCTTCGACGGCGGCCGCCGCGGCAGCCTCGCGGCCTTCGACCCGGAGGACGGCGAGCTCGTCTTCATGGTCCCGGACCCGGGCGTCAGCGCAGGCGGGGCCTGCCTGCCGGTGGACGACCTCCTCATCGTCAACGCGCCCGCGGGCCGCCTGAGCGCCCTCGATCTGGCGAGCGGCACGACCCGCTGGCAGCGCCGCCTCGCCGATCCGATCGCCGACGACGTCCCGCGTCGTCTCGAGCCCGTCCTGCGCGGCGGCGCCCTCTTCGTCCCGGCGGCCCAGGTGCACATCATCCGCCCGGCCGACGGCGCCTCCATCGGCGGCGCCCTCCCCTGCGACCTCGTCCCCGACCTCGTCCGCGTCGACGAGCGCGGCTGGGTCTACATCGCCGAGGAGAGCGGCCACATCGCCGCCTACGCACCCGTCCCGCACCTGAGCTTGATCCGCGGCGGCGGGTGAGCCCGGATCCCTTCATGGTAGCGAAGCGCGGTCGAGCCCACGACGAGCGTAGGCCGCGCGCTTGGGCTCGGTCGCCGGTTTGCCAGGGCGAGGTCCGCCGCTAGAGTCGCGTCGTGGCGACCTCGACGGGCGAAGCGGCACGCGACCAGGAGAGCCTGCTCCTCATGCTCACGCGCGGGAGCGCCCAGGCAACCCTGCGGCTGTTTCGCGATCCCGGGCGCGCCCAGCGGGCCTTCGCCCATGGAGGCGGCTACGGGATCGAGCACTTCGATCGCGTGCTCGACGTGCGCCTGCACGCGGCCCTCGAGGCGTTGGTGAGCGCGTTGCGAACGAGCAGCGCGGAGGAGCCGATCTTCGGGGTGCGGCTCATGTCGGCACTCGAACAGGCGGCGCGCGATCGAGGCGCATCGCTTCGGCCGCGGCGGCTCGTGCGAGACGGGCAGCAGGTGCCGCGCTGGCCCGCGGCGATGCGGACCGGACCGCCACCGGACGATGAGAGCCTGTGGCCCTACGACGCCGAGCTCGCAGCCCTCGAGCTCGGGCTCCGGCGACTCATCCGGCGCGAGTGGGGCGCGGGCGAGGAGGAAGCGAGGGCGAGGGACGCGCGATGGCTCGCGGCCCACGGCCTGTGCACCGCAGAGCATCCACGCAGGGAAGGTGTGGTCGTGCTCGCGGCGCCCAGCGAGGCGGTGCTCGCGGAAGCGTCGGAACACGAGCGGCGCGTCGAGTCGACGGGCGAAGGGTGGGAAGCGTCGGTGCGTTTCATGGGCGATGCCCTCGGCTACCCGCCCTGCTGCGTCGACGTCTTCACCCGCGCAGGCCGGCGCACCGATGGGTGGCTCTTCGCGGAGCTGCTCCCGGACGTGCGCCACGCGCCCCTCTCGCCGCTCTCCCTCTGGCTCGACGGTGCCCTCGCGCTCGTCTCCCACGCACCGTGCACGCCCACCTGCGAGGCGACCCGAGCGATTGCGGCGCATGTGCTCGTGCGCCTCGAGGCGACACGCCCGGGCTTCCGCTCGCGCTGGCTCGACCTGGCGGCGCGCCTCCACGTGCTCACGCCGGCGGGCCGCATGCTCGCGGTGCGCGGCGAAGGCTCGCTCGTCGACGGCACGCTCCTCGTCTCCGATGCCGTGGAGCTCGTCTCGCACGGTCCGAGGCCCGACCCACGCACGCTCGACGGATGCGCCGGCATGGAGCTCCGCCTCGACGACTTGCGCCTGCGCTGCCCCGGCGCTCCCGACCTCGATGCCACGCTCTTCGCCGATCACCGCAAGGCCTTTGCGGCGACGGGGGCGCGGGCGGACGACATCTTCGACACGCGAGGGGACGCGTCGGACTAGCGCGCGCTCCGCAGGGCGGCCCAGAAGTGGCGGAGACCGTCGACCAGCGGCGGTGGCGCAGACGTTTCGCCCTCGGCACCCTGCCATCGGTAGCCCGTGCCGCGGGCGTCGATCCACGCCGTGGCGCTCGCACCGTCCTCCGCCTCGAGGGTGACGACGGCGCGCGCCCCGCCCTCCTCGATCGCCACCTCGGTCCAGGCGAGCTCGCCGAAGGGCGCTGCGTCGCGCCATCGCCGCAGGGCGCCCGCGACCTTGGGCGAGATGGGCGCGAGGGCGTCGGCAGAGATGGGGTGGCGCGTTTGCCAGCCAGCGGCGGCCAAGGAAGCCGAGAGGGCACGTAGCCATGCGAGCGCAGGCTCGAGCGGGCCTTCGTGCGCGGTCACACGAATCGCCGCGCGGTCGAAGGCGGCATGGGCACGCGCGAGATCGGGCGGTGCGACGGTGAGTGAAAGACGCCCGCCGTCGGGCCCGACCGCGTCGATCGACAGGACGCGCGGTCCGCGACCGTGCACCGTGACCCTGTCGAAGGGCCCGTCGCCCAAGCCCGCGAGCGCCCGCTCGACGACGGGCGCAGCGCGCAGCGCGAACAGGCGTCCATCGCGATCCACCTCGTCGAGCATGGCGGCCGAGATGGGGCGGAGCTCCTCGGTGCCGTAGATCGCCGCATACTCGGGGAACAGGCCAGCGCAGCGATCGTTCAACTCGCATGGGGCACACGAAGCGGCCTTGACGTTGTGCCGCTCCTTGAAGTCGTACTTGGCGCGCACCGGCTGCAAGACGGGCAGGCCGAAGTCGTGGGCGGGGGCGGTCTCGGTCGGCCGGCCACCGTGGTGGATGAAGGGCGCGAGGTCGGGCGCGATGCAGTAAGGAACATTGCCAATGTTGACGTCGAAGCCCTCGTCGAAGCCCGCCACCATGCGCCGCAGCACCGGTGCGAGGTCGGTGTAGCGCACCATGATCTCGCGCAGTGCATCGAGCGAGAGGTTCCCCGTGTCCTCCGGGTGGATCATGTCGACGTGGAGCTGGGCGACGCCGAAGGGGGCGAGCAGGGCGGGGAAGGCGTCGAGGGAGCGGTAGTTCTGCTCGACGACGCAGGTGTTGACGGTGAGGCGTTGGCCGCGTTCGGCGACACGCTGCGCCGCGACGAGGAGCTGATCGAAGGAACCGCGCCGCCGCGTCGTCCGCTCGTGCGCCTCGCGGGTCGCACCGTGGAACGACATGCGCCACTCGAAGGAGCCGCCCGTGGCGATCACCTGGTCGACCAGCTCGCCCTTCGTGCGCCCCGCCTTGCCGCCGTTGGTGAAGATGACGATCGGATCGAAGCCGAGCTCCACGGCAACGCGCACCAAATCGAGGAAGAAGGGCTGAATGGTCGGCTCGCCGCCGAGGAACGTGATCGCGCGGTGACCGTCGGCGCGCGCTTTGCGGATGCGCCTCTCGAGCGTCTCGACCGCGAGCAGCGGCGCCTTGCCCTCGGACGTGAGCCGTCCGCTGATACAGAAGACGCAGCGGTCATTGCAGAGATGGCCGAGCTGCACCTCGAACATGTGGGGCGCGTCGCTCACGCTCCCCGAGCGTAGCACCGGCGCGCGGCGTCAGCCGACCGGGGCTTCGTCGAAGAAGACGGCGCCCGCTTCGAGGGGGCTCGCGCGCAGGGCGAGGCTTGCGGCCGAAGCACGGGTGGCGAGGCGGCGGAGGGCACCCGGGACCCGCCCGAGAGCGTCGAGGCCGAGGGCGTCGAGGCCGACGTCGATGCGCAGGCGACGGACGCCGAGGTCGACCGCGAGGGGGATGTACGCGTCGAGCACGTCGAGCGTCCGTGCATGGACGGGCACGCGAACCTCGAGCGCGTCGATGCCGGCACCACGCAGGGCGCGCGCCCCCGCCACGGCCTGGGCGTGCGCACCCGGGTCGCGAGTGATGGCGTCGGCCCTCGCCGCGTCGGGCGCGAAGAGCTTGATGCTCGCGCCCGAGAGGCCCGCCGCGACGGCCGCGCGCGTGAACACTGCGATCGAGAAGCGGCGGCCGTTGGTGACGACGGCGACGGGACGTGCGTCGTCACCCGCGGCGCGACGAACGAGCGCCATGAAGGACGGGTGGAGCGTGGCCTCGCGGCCGGCGAGCACCAGGGGCTTTCCCTGCGCACGGGCTTCGTCGATGCGCGCTTCGAGCGACACGGCATCGTCGGGCATGTACACGGTTCGGTTCGGACAACTCCGGCAACCGTTGTTGCACGCGCCCGTGAAGCGCACGACCGCCGCGCGCGCGAGCCGGTCGCCACGGGCTACGTGGCCCTCTCCCGTGCGGCCCATCTCGGCGAGCACCTCGCGCAGCGCGCCGATTTCCCCACGCACCCGATCGACCAGGGCGGGCACGTCGTCGGCTGCGCCCTCGAAGCGCTCGGCCCGATCCACCGCGGCCGCGAGCTGGGCGACCTCCGTCTGTGGTCCCAGCGTCTCGCGCAGCATGCGGGCGAGACCGTGGGCGAGGCGCGTGCGCGCGTCGAGGAAGCGCCACGGCATCTCGACCGCGTAGCCCTTCTCGCGTCCCGCGCCCTCGTCGCCCTCTTCCCAGGCATCGACGACCGCTCCATCGCGCTCGGCCGCGAGGGTGATCGGCAGGTGCGGGTAGAGGCGCAGGCGGTTCTTGCCCAGATCGTCGAAGAGCTCGCCCAGGCCGTGAGCGCGCACAGCCTCGACCGTCGCGCGCAGATCGCCCGGCGTCGTCCAGGGGCTCCACAGGACGAGGCTGTGGCCCCGCGCACGCCGGTAGTCGAAGGCAAGCGGATGGGCCCGCGCGAGGTCGCGCATCACCTCCACGGCGCGCACGAGATCACCCGCCGTGACGCCCTTGTTGTAGCGGCGAAGCTCGGCGTCGGAGAAGGACTCGAAGCCCGAGAGGTAGACCTCGATCTGCTGGCCCGTCTCGGCGGCAGCCCGAGCGGCCTCGGCGATGTGGCTCTGCTCGCGCACGAAGGCGTCAGCCCGTGCGGGGAAGAGCCAGCGCCCCGGCGGCAGCCCATTCCGAGCAGCGCCGCGGACGAGCGCCGCCAGGTAACGCTCGGGCCGCTGGTCGATGATCACGCGCTCGGTCGCCTCCGGGAAGGCGCGCGCGAAGAACGCGGCCTGGGCGAGCACTTCCTCGACGACGTCGGCGTCGGCGCGCTTCTGGTAGTCGCCGCCGGCCGGACAGAAGGCGCAGCCGAGACGCGAGAGGCCGGGCACGTCGAGGTCCACGCCAGCGTAGTGAGGCTCGAGGGCCGGGTCACGCGCATAGGGGCAGCCGGCATTGCCGAAGAGGAAGACGCGCGTGCGCGGCGGAAGCGAGACGCCCTCGGGGGCGATCACGTCCCAGTCGACACGCGCCGAAAACGGTCTCGGCAGAGGCGCAGGGACCGCCGCCGGCCCGACGTGCTGCCTTCCCTCCGCGTCCGTGAAGAACAGGCCCGGCACCGCGTCGAGGGAGCCCTCGCCCCCGAGCGCGCCGAGGAGCTTCTCGAAGGCGCTGGCGAGCTCGCCAGCCGAAGGCGAGCGCCGCGTTCGGCCATGCCGTGCCGCGCCGGCGTGGGCACCGAGCACGAGATCGACGCCGGGAGCACCCGCGGCGTCGCCCCAGGACACGAGCACGGTACGCATGGCGGGGCGTCGCGCCCGCTCGCGCTCGAGGGGAACGGGATCGAAGAGTCGCTCGGTCACGACTAGATCCGGCGCCTCGGCGGCGAGCCATGTCTCGAGACGCGCGCGCACGGCGCTGTCCGCCGCGGCGTCGTGGCCGTCGTAGTACACGCGCACGGCGGCGACGTGATGGCCGAGCGCCTCGGCGCGGGCGGCGAGCACCATCGGCAAGGTGTCCGGGAAGAACCCTTCGTCCGGCTCACCGTAGGGGATCAGGAACGCGACGCGCAGGGCACGCACCCCGCAATCGTAGCAGCCTCCCCTCGGGGTCAGCGGGGCGAGGCCCCGGTCGGTGGCGGCCCCAGACGCCACCCCCGCTGGAAATCCCGCGCTTTCCCTCCTGTCACGCTTGGCCTGGCACGTGCTTGGCGAATGGTCATCTTCAACGGATAGCGGCATGCTCCTCGGGCAGCTCTCCGGCCGCGACGCCTACACGGCTCTCTTCGCCGAGGAAGCGACTCGAGCCCGAGGTGCCCGCCTGAGACGGCGCAGATGAACTACGGCTTCGTCATCGACAACCGCTCCTGCATCGGCTGCCACGCGTGCAGCACCGCGTGCAAGAGCGAGAACGAGGTGCCCCTCGGCGTCTACCGCACCTGGGTGAAATACACCGAGACCGGCACCTTCCCGAACACGCAACGCCACTTCCAGGTCACGCGCTGCAACCACTGCGCGAACCCGCCCTGCGTCCGCATCTGCCCGACCGAGGCGATGTACCAGCGCGACGACGGCATCGTGGAGTTCGACAAGGACGCGTGCATTGGCTGCAAGGCGTGCCTGCAGGCGTGCCCCTACGACGCCATCTACATCGACCCCGAGACGCGCACCGCGGCCAAGTGCCACTTCTGCGCGCACAGGCTCGACCTCGGCCTCGAGCCGAGCTGCGCGGTGGTCTGCCCCGAGCACGCCGATCCTCGCCGGCGACCTGGACGACCCGGAGTCGGAGATCGCGCGCGTCCTGTCGCGCGAAAAGGTCTCGGTGCGCAAGCCCGAGCAGGGCACGGCGCCGAAGGTGTTCTACATCGACGGCGCGTCCGTGAGCCTGGTGCCGACGGCGACCGAGCGCGCGCCCGAGAGCTTCGTGTGGGCGGACGTGCTGCCGCTGCACCCCCACGAGGCGACGTACGGGGACGGTGCTACTCGCGCCGGCGGCGCCTCGCCTCCACCGCGCACGGGCCGTGCGGGCGTCCCCCTCCGCGAGCCCCAGGCCCAGGGCCTTCCGACGAGCGGGCCCGTCATGCTCGGCGGGCGGACCGCGTCGCACATGGTGCAGGTCGGCTACAACGCCCAGCATCGCATTCCGTGGCACTGGCCCGTGCCGGCCTATCTGGTCACCAAGGCCATCGGCACGGGCATCTTCCTCATGCTGGCCGTTTTCCTCGGCACCGGTCTCGTCGCGTTCGACTCGTGGACCGCCATCGTGGGCGGCGCGATCAGCACGGCCTTCATGGGGCTCACCACGGCGCTCCTCGTCTACGACCTCGAGCACCCCGAGCGCTTCCTCTACATCCTCCGGCGGCCCCAGTGGCGCTCCTGGCTCGCGCGAGGCGCGGTCTTCTTGATGGGCTTCTCCGCGATCGCAGCCCTCTTCACCGCGATCGAGCTCGCCGCTCGCCTGGGCTACATCGATCGTGCGTTCGCCGCGTCGGTGAGGCCCGTGCTCCTCTGGGGCGGCGTACCCTTCGCGCTCGGCGCCGCCATGTACACGGCGTTCCTCTTCGGCCAGGCCGAAGGGCGCGACCTGTGGCAGAGCCCACTGCTCCCGCTGCACCTCGCTGATCCAGGCCTCGATGGCGGGGACGGGCATCCTGCTCGTGATGAACGCCTTCATGACGCTACCCGAGGGCCTCGCGCCGATCGCCGAGGGCGTCTTTGCCGCCCTGGTCGGCTCGACCTCTTCGTCCTGTGGTTCGGCGAGTTCGGCATGCCCCACGCGAGCGAGGTGGCGGCGCGCGCCGCGCACGAGATGACCGAGGGTCGCTACCAGGTCGGGCTCTTCTGGCGGTGCCGTCGTGCTCGGCCACCTCGGGCCGCTCCTTCTGCTCTGGGTCGGCGGCGCCGTGCCCCTCGCGACGGCGGGCCTCGCAGCGATCGCGGGGCTGTGGTTCTTCGAGTACGCCTTCGTCATGGCCCCCCAGGAGATCCCGAACAGCTGAGAGCCCGCAATGACGGAGCACGCCACCACCCTCACCTTCCTAGCCCGCCTCCTCGCCCTAGGCCGCCCCACCCTTCCGAGCGCGCGCAATACCCCCGCCCCCCTCCACACCTCATGGCCTGCCTCCGAGGGGAAGCCATCCACGAACGTGAAGGCCGGACGGGAGGCAGCTCCTCGGGGCCGTCGCGCGTGCCAACGCGCCCCGAAGCCAACGCCCGCGTTGGCACGCGCGCCGGGCGGCCCTGCGCGAGCGCTCTGCGACCACATCACCCGTCTCCACCGCGCTCGCACATGCAGGGCCGCCGGGCCCCGGCGGAGCTGCCTCCCGTTCGGCCGTTCCGAAGCCGAATCCCCCTGTTCACGCGCCGGGTCAGGCCGAGCCCGCGCGCGACCCCTGCCCCGAACCGCGTCCGCTGCAGACCGTTCGCCAGGCCGACGGCCGCATCACCCAGTACCCGCCGGCCGAGCGTGGGACGACTGGGTCGAGTGGGACTCGAAGGCCTGGCCGCGCAAGGTCGCCCGGCGCTACACGCTCGTCCCCACCGTCTGCTTCAACTGCGAGAGCGGCTGCGGCCTGCTCGCCTACGTCGACAAGGACACCTTCGAGGTGCGCAAGTTCGAGGGCAACCCGGCGCACCCCGGAAGCCGCGGCCGCAACTGCGCCAAGGGGCCGGCGACCCACAACCAGACCTACGACCCCGAGCGCATCCTCTACCCGCTAAAGCGCGTCGGCGCGCGCGGCGAGGGCAAGTGGAAGCGGGTCGCTGGGACGAGGCCCTCGAGGACATCGCCGCCAAGATGCGGGCTTCGCGCGAGAAGCGCCGCGACGGCATCGTCTACCACGTGGGCCGGCCCGGCGAAGACCACTTCGCCAACCGCACCATCACGCCTGGGGCGTCGACGGCCACAACAGCCACACCAACATCTGCTCGGCCGCGGCGCGCGCCGGCTACCACCTCTGGTCGGGCAGCGACAGGCCGAGCCCCGACTACGCCAACGCGCGGGCGACGCTCCTCGTCTCCGCCACCTCGAGAGCGGCCACTACTTCAACCCCCACGCCCAGCGCATCATGGAGGGCAAGCGCGACGGCGCGAAGCTCATCGTCCTCGACCCGCGCCTGTCGAACACCGCCGCGCAAGCGGACGTCTGGCTCCGACCTGGCCCGGCAGCGAAGCGACGGTGCTCCTCGCCATCGCCACCACCTCATCCAGAACGCCTCTACGACGCGGACTTCGTGCGCCGCTGGGTCAACTGGGAGGAGACGCTCGCGGCCGCAGCGAAGTTCGCCGTGGACGAGGACGTGCGCGCGATCGGCAGGAGGCCCCCGGCACGCGGAGGCGGCGGCAAACGCTTCGAGGACTTCGACCGCCTGCTGAGGCCCTCTACGACGAATTCACCTTCGAGCGCGCGGCCGAAGAAGCGCAGGTGCCCATCGCGCGCATCGCGAAGCCGCCGACGCCGTCGCCCGCGCGGGCAATCGCCTCGCGGCCCACACCTGGCGCAGCGCCACCATCGGCAACCGGGGCGGCTGGCAGGTCGCCCGCGGCCTCTTCTTCCTGAACGTGCTCACGGGCAGCGTGGGCACCGAAGGCGGCACGGCGCTCAACGCCACAACAAGTTCGTCCCGAAGGCCTTCTCGACGCCGCCGCCGTTCGACGCGTGGAACGAGCTCCACATGCCGCACGAGTGGCCCTTCGCGATGTACGAGATGAGCTTCTGCCTGCCCCACTTCCTCGAGGAAGGGCGCGGCGCGATCGACGTCTACTTCACGCGCGTCTACAACCCGATGTGGATCAACCCGGACGGCTTCATGTGGCTCGAAGCGCTCCGGGACGAGAAGAAGATCGGCTCCACGTCACCCTCACGCCGACCTGGAACGAGAGCGCCTGGTTCGCCGACTACGTCCTGCCCATGGGCCACGCGGGCGAGCGCCACGACCTGATGAGCCAGGAGACCCACGCCGGGCAGTGGATCGGCTTCCGCCAGCCGGTGCGACGCGTGGCGATGGAGCGCGCGGGCAAGAAGGTCGCGCGCACCTACGAGGCCAACCCGGGCGAGGTCTGGGAAGAGGACGAGATCTGGATCGATCTGTCGTGGAAGCATCGACCCCGACGGCGCCCTGGGCATGCGGCAGTACTTCGAGAGCCCGTAGCGGCCCGGCGAGCCGGTCTCGATGGACGAGTACTTCGGCTGCCTCTTCGAGCACAGCGTGCCGGGGCTGCCCGAGGCGGCGAAGTCCGAGGGCCTCGCGCCCCTGGCGTACATGCGCAAGTACGGCGCCTTCGAGGTGCTGAAGACGCAAGCTACGACGCCCTACGAGAAGCCTGCCGCGGAGAGCGGCGTCGACATCGACGGGTCGAGGAGGAAAGTCGGCTTCAAGACGCCGTCCAGCAAGCTCGAGCTCTTCAGCCCGACGCTCTACGACTGGGGCTGGCCAGAGCAGGCGCACTGCATCCCCTGGACCCTCGAGAGCCACGTCTCGCCGCGCAACATCGAGCGCAAGGCGGCGAGATGCTGCTGCTGCCCACCTTCCGCCTGCCGACGCTGATCCACACGCGCTCGCCAACGCCAAGTGGCTCTACGAGATCAGCCACAAGAACCCGGTGTGGATGCACCCGTCCGACGCCGCACCGCATCGGCGTGACAGACCGGCGAGCTGATCCGCGTGACGACCGAGATCGGCTACTTCGTCGACCGCGTGTGGGTCACCGAAGGGATCAAGCCGGGCATCATCGCCATGAGCCATCATCTCGGACGCTGGCGTCTGAAGGAGAGCGACGGCGTCGGCGCGGGCATGTCGAATGTCGTCACCCTCGACGAGGACGACAGGAACCACGCGCTGCACGTGGTGCACGGCGCGCGCGCGTGGAAGTCGCCCGACCCCGACACGAGCCGCGTGTGGTGGCAGGACGTGGGCGTGCACCAGAACCTCACCCACGCCGTGCATCCGGACCCGCTGAGCGGCGCCCACTGCTGGCACCAGAAGGCGCGAAACGTGGAGAGGGCGCACCCCGAAGATCACCACGGCGACGTGGTCGTCGACACGAAGCGGTCGATGGAGGTCTACCGCGAGTGGCTTGCCCTCGCGCGCTCGGCGGTCGACCACAGCCCGGACGGCACGCGACGGCCCTACTGGCTCAAGCGTCCGCTCAAGCCCGTGCGGGAAGCGTATCGGCTGCCCGCAAAGCCCTTCGGGAGAGGCGCGTGACCTCGCCGGCCGGCACCTCCGCGGCTACGCCGAAGCTCTCCGACGTGGACGAGGCCCGCGGCCGCGCGCGGGCCTATGCGTTGCTCGCTCACCTCGTGGCGCGCGGACCCTCCGAGGCCACGCTCACGGCGACGCGGGCGAGTGAGCACCTCGCCGAGGGCCTCGACGCGTACGCGAGCCTCGACGAAGCCGCCGCCGATCACCAGCACGTCTTCGGCATGTCGGTGCCGCCCTTCGAGGGCGTCTTCCTCGATCCGGAGGGCGTCGTCGGTGGCGTGCTCGCCGACCGCCTGCACGACACCTACCGCGCGATTGGCTTTGCGCCCGACCCGACCACGGAAGAGGCCGAGCACCTGTCGACCGAGCTCCGGGCCCTCGCGCATTTGGCCTCCGCCGAGAGCGACGCGCTCGAGGACGGTCGGCGCGACCTGGCGGAGCACCTGCGCCTTCTGTCGGTACGCATGCTGGACGGCCACCTACTTCGCTGGCTCCCGACCCTCACGGCGGCGGTGCGCGATACCGAACGCGCGTGGCCGTGCGCGCTCGTCGACCAGATTGAAGACCTGGTGCTCATGCACCGTGAGGCGCTCGGCGCGCCCATGCTCGACCTCGAGCCCTTCACCCTCGCCCCGCTCCCCCCGCTCCTCGACGCGGACGACACGGGCCTCGCCGACGTGGCGCGCGTGTTCACCCTACCGGCCCTGTCGGGCACCTTCCTGAGCCGCGACGACATCGCGCGCATCGGCCGCGGCCACCGCATCCCCCGCGGCTTCGGCGAGCGCCGCGTCCTGCTCGAAAACCTCTTCCGCTCCGCGGCCGCCCTCGACGCCTTCGGCGACGTGATCGCCGACCTCGGGGCCCTCCTCCGCGACCGCGAAGCCGCCCTCGCCGCCCCGCGCCTCGCGGCCCTCCCGCACCTCGCCGCCCTCGGCACGCGCATCGCCGAAACCGCAGCCCTGCTCACGCGGCTCCAGACCGAGGCACGGACGCGCGCACGCTGAGGCGTCCAAGTCGGGTGCGCCCAGACGCGAAAGGCCGCGTCGCGCTCGAAAGCGCAACGCAGCCACCGCTCACCTCGCCGAAGGACGGGCGCGCGAGGTCAGAAGTTCGTGTAGCCGATCGTCACGCCGGCCCGATCGATGTCGTTGTGGAAGATCTCGACGCCGAAGTCCAAGGCGACGAACAGGCCAGTGGAACCAATGACGTAACCCACTTCACCGTCAACGACACCGCCGACGAACATGTCGAGGGGTGATGCGTACGGATGGGCGACAGCAACCCCACCGCCCAGGAGGCAGCGCAGGTTCCCGCGGCGCGCGCCGACGGCGATCTCGTGCATCTGAAGGAGGCCGTCCCCTACGGCATGCAGTTGGAGCCGATACCCGAGTGAAAACGACGTGGGACCAGTTGCGAGGTGGACCCTGCCGATACCTTTCCCAACGAACGCATCGATCCCGAGGCTCCAACTGGTAGCACCGAGGATGAACGGATTGTTGTAGTCGACCGCGACGAACCCCGCGTCGACGCCCAGGCTGTAACGGAACCCGGTCGCGGACCGCGAGGCGGGTCGTGTGGGCTGCCCCTGGGCGAACGCCAGGGCGGGGCACGCGAGCAGAAGCGACAGGGCGAGAGCGGTGCGAGTCATGGTCGGGCCTCCAGATCCGGTAGACGGACCTGTTCGGCCCGGTCGGCGCCGAGTTGCGCGACGGCGACCGCCTGCCCGGGGGCCCGCTCTTTCGCCTTCGCGTCGTTACGGCACCGTCGCTCGCAGCGGGGGGGCCTCTTCTCGGGGGACCCGATCATGCGGCATGATGCGGATCCCCCCGCCGCCATGGGCGCAAGCCACCTTGGTGGTTTCGGTGAGCAGCATTACGCCGCTGCCGGGATCGCCCACCCTCGACAGCCCCCCACCCCAGGAGAGAGCCGTGACCTCGGAGCAAGCAGGACGAATCGGTGTCAGCGGAATGAGCGTCTACGTACCCGCCCTTCGGGTCCCCCTCGAAGCCTGGTGCGGCTGGACGAACCACCCGTGGGAGAAGATCCGGGCCGTGGTGGGCGAGAGCTTCCGCTGTGCGGGGCCGCAGGAGAACGTCTACACGATGGCGGCGAGCGCCGTGCTCCGGTTGATCCGAACGTACGACGTGGACC
Organism: uncultured delta proteobacterium; assembly: GCA_963830115.1. Taxonomy (GTDB): domain Bacteria; phylum Myxococcota_A; class Polyangia; order Polyangiales; family CAWHLB01; genus CAWHLB01. The sequence goes on along the minus strand of CAWHLB010000027.1, from coordinate 785,422 downwards.
CGCGCACCATCGGCTACCTCGCCCTCGGCACGGAGACGAGCACCGACAACTCCGCGGGCGCGGTCATCGTGCGCGGCATGGTGGACCGGGCCCTCGAGCAACTCGGGCTGCCGCGCCTTTCGCGCGCGTGCGAGGTGCCCGAGCTCAAGCACGCCTGCCTCGCGGGCGTCTACGGCATGAAGGCCGCCGCCCGCTACCTGGCGACGGACGGTGCGGGCAAGCGCGCCATCGTCGTGTCCGCGGACATCGCCGAGTACGAGCGCGGCAGCTCGGGCGAGCAGACCCAGGGCGCAGGTGCCGTCGCCCTGTTGATGGACGGCGAGGCCCGCCTCTTCGAGGTCGACTTGAACAGCTCGGGGAGCGCGTCCAGCTATCGCGGCCCCGACTTCCGCAAGCCCCACAGGCGCCACCGCATCGCCGGCTACGCCGAGGGCACGACCAAGCAGCACGACTTCCCCGTGTTCAGCGGGAAGTACTCCACCTTCGCCTACCTCGACGAGACGCTCCACGCCTTCGCCGAGATGGCGCGCCGCACGGGCTGCTCCGAGCGACAGCTCTCGATCGAGGAGGCGGACGCCTTCTTCTTTCATCGCCCCTACCAGCACATGCCGGTCCAGGCGATGGGCTACCTGTACCTGCGCGCCGGGCTCGACGCGGGCACGCCGACCGCGGAGATTGAAGCGGCCTGCAAAGAGGCGGGCGTCGAGGCGAGCGAGGTGGTGCGCGAGAGCAGGACCGAGCCCGACCTGTTCGCACGGGTGCTCGACGGGCGCGCGGAAGAGGATCCCTACCCGGCCACGAGCCGCGCCGCGTCTCAGGTACGGCGCTCGGCCGGGTTCAAGAAGTTCGTCGCCGACAAGATGAGCCTCGGCTCGGCGGGCGCGCGCCACCTCGGCAACCTCTACACGGCGGCGCTGTTCGCTTGGCTCGCGTCGGGCTTCGAGGAGGCGCTCCAGAGCGATCGCGACCTCACGGGCGCGCGTTTCATCGCGCTCGGCTACGGGTCGGGCGACGCCGCCGAGGCCGTGCTCCTGCGCGTGTCGCCCGAGTGGCGCGAGGCCGCCAGGCGGATCCACTTCGACGAGGCCCTCGCGTCGGCCCGGGATCTCGACCAGGGCGAGTACGAGGGCCTGCACGACGGCCGCCCGTCCGAGGCGATCGCGGCCGAGCCGAGCCGCGGCTTCCGCGTCACCAAGATCGGCGATACGGCCACGCCCACCTTCCAGGACCTGGGCATCGAGTACTACGACTACGTCGACTGACTCGAGCGTTCGCCGCGTTCGGCGTCGCCCCCGAATCGACCGCATCGCCCAAGCGGCAAACAGTCAAGCAGATGCTTGACCATGGGGAGCGGACCCCTCCACACAGTCCCTCGCGTGCGGGAGGGGTTGGGGAAGGGCCCGCGCGTTGACGGGGCACCGGGCGCCTTCTAGCTTGGACGCTCGGTGCCGAACCCCCAACGCGTCATCTGGGTCATCCACTCGGCCTGCCCGAGCCGCTGCGCCTATTGCGCCATCGAGACCCAGAAGGCGCGGCCCTCCCTCCCACGCGACGCCGCCGTTGCCGTGGCGCGCGACATCGTCGCCTGCGGCTTTCGCGAGGTCATCCTCGTCGGCGGCGAGCCCCTGCTCTACCCGCACCTCGGCGACGTGCTCGACGTGCTCGCTGGAAAGGTGGAGATCGCCCTCTTCACGGGCGGCCTGCCGCGCCTCGCGGACCGCACGATCGCGCTGATCGCGCGCGGTGTCGACCGGGTCGTGCTCTCGGTGGACGCGGGCGGCGACGACGCGAACGACGCCGTGCGGGGGCGTGCCGGGATCACGGTGGACATCGATGCCCTCGGGCGGCGCATCGCGAGCGAGCTGCCGCGGGTGGGCCTGTCGATCAACACGGTCGTCTCGCGCGCGAACATCGATCGCGTCGAGACGGTGTGGCAGCGCTTCGGCGATCTCGGGCTCGACTCCTGGTCGCTCACCCTGGCGGGCGACAACTTCGGCGAGAGCCCACGCGACTCTTTTGCGAGCGTCGCGGAGCTCCGTCGCTACTACCTCGAGACCTTGCCGCGCCTCGCCCGCCGCCTCGCGGGGCGATGCAGCTCGTCGTGCTGCCGGTGCCCCTGCCGTTTCTTGCGCACCAGACAGCGATCGCGCGCTGGGACCTCGAAGCGCCGCGCTTCGCCGACGCGATCGACGCCGACCTCGCGCACTTCGCACAGGGCGACCACAACGCGTCGTTCGTGGCGCGCCACGGCTGCCCCCTCGTCGGCATGGACGTGAGCATCGGCGTCGAGGGCGAGGTCTACCCCTGCAGCCAGGCGCCAATCCTCTCGCCCCCGTTTGTCGTCGGTCGCGTCCCCGGGAGCAGCCTCGCGTCGGTGCTCGAGAGCGAGGCGTTGCGCACCTTCGCGGGCGGCGTGCCCCACGCGCCCTGCACGCGGTGCTGGGCGCCATCGAACGTGCCACGGCCGCTCCTCGCGCGCCTCCTCCACGAGACGCACCGATGACCGCGGGAGCGAGCGACGAGGTCATGCACGTGACCGCATCGCGAGGGCCGTGCGACGAGGCGTTCCGATGACGACGCGCGGGCCGAGCGACGAAGCGCGCCTCGCCCGGCGCCTCGCGCGCATTACCGAGGCCATCGCAACGAGCGCCGATCCCCTGCGCGATCCGCTCGACATGCGCTTCCGCCCCTTTCCTGCCGAGCGCCAGCTCGAAGCATGGGAGCGCCTCACGACCCTGGCGAAGGAGGGGCGCCTCCACGATGAGCTCGTGCTCTACGTGCACATCCCCTTCTGCGCTCGGGTGTGCAGCTACTGCCTGCTCGCCTCGCGCAAGAGCGGCGGGCGCGCGCGCATCGTGCGCTACCTCGAGGCCCTCGACTGCGAGATGGACCTGCTCGCGCCGCGCGTCGCGGGATTGCCGGTGCGTACGGTGCACATCGGCGGCGGCACCCCCACGCTGCTGACGGCGGCCGAGCTCGACGCCTTGCTCCGGCGCATCCGCTCGCGCTTCGACTGCGCACCCGACCTCGCCATCGGCGTCGAGGCCCACCCGACGACTGCGACGGCCGACAAGATGGCCGCCCTCGCGCGCAACGGTGTGGGCCGCGTGAGCTTCGGCGTCGAGACCTTCACGCCCGAGGTGCTCGCGGCGGTCGAGCGCAGCGACCAGACCGATGCACGGGTCGAACGCGCCATTTTCGCCGCGCGGGACGCTGGCATCGCCGAGGTCAACGTCGACCTGCTCGCCGGCCTACCGGGCGAAACCGTCGCGACCTTCGAGCACTCCGTCGTGCGCGCCCTCGCCCTCGCGCCCGACTCCATGAGCGTCAACCGCTACCTCGCCGAGGGCTCGCCCCTCGCGTACTACGGGTACGCGCCCGACGGCGAGACCGACCGCCTGGCCGACGCGATGCTCGTGGCAGCCGACCGCGTCGTGCGCGCCGAACGCCCGCCCACCCATCCGCGCGAGCCCCTCGCCGCGCCCGGCTTCGGCACCCAGTACGTGTGGGACGCCGCCGGCGGGGCGCGCGCCTACTACCAGCAAGACATGATCGGCCCGGCGTCCGTGCTCACCCTCGGCCACGGCGTCCTCGGCCACCTGCACGGCGGCAGCTTCTACACCTCGGGCGCGGGCCTCGACGCCTGGATGGACGCGCTCCTCACAGGCGAGCCGCCGCCCGTGCGCGCGCGCCCCCTCGGCATGCGTTTCGAGCGCGCGCACTACTTCGCCGACCGCGCCTGCCGCGGCGCCTTCGACCCCGACGCCTTCCGGCGCATCTTCCGCATGACGCCGGAGCGTGCCTTCGGCCCCGAGATCGCCTTTCTCGAAGCGCGCGGATTGCTGGTGGAGGATGCGCCGGGGCGCTACCGCAAGCCGCCGTCTGCCTCGTTCCAGGTCACCCACCTGCTCGCCTTCCTGTGGCTCGACGGCGACGACGCCACCGAGGAAGCGGCTCGAGCAACGGACGGCGACGCGGCGGCCCGTGCACCCGCGCCCGCCACGGACGGCACGCGCCGCCTTCGCGTCCTCGCCGACGACGTCCCGGCCGCCGTGGAACGCATCGCCGCCCTCCCGCGCGGCGACGGCGTGCTCGCGCTCGAGCTCGGGCGAATCCTCGGCGCCCAGGAAGCCGTGGCCCTACGCGCAGCAGCCGAACGCACCGGCCGGACCATCGAGGTGGACGCTCCCACGACCGCCCCGGTCCTCGCCCAGTATGGCCGCGTCGGCAGCGAGCTATCGCCGTCCGTGCTGTGGTGTCGCATCGCCATGGCGGCGGCGCGCGCAGCACGGGAGGGCGAGGCGATCGGGTGACGTCATCGAGGGTCGCCAGGCCGCCCGATCACCCGGACCGCGAGCACGAGCGACGCACGGCTGACAGCACAGGTCGGCGCGGGGCCCATCCGCCCATGCCTCGACGGTATTGGGGGCTCTTCAAATGGACAGGAGCGCGCCACGGTGGAGGAGGATGCGATCCGTGGTCGCCGCCAGGTGCCTGTCGGCCATTCCTTCGGCGGTGGCCTCGGCTAGCTTCGCGGCGGTTTCGAGGTCCCAGAGAGTTGCGACCGTCGTCACGTCGACCCCATCGCCCTTCCACACCACGGTGACGACGCGGGTCCGCGAGGGCGTCACGATCCGGGGCGAGGAGCCCGAGAGGGCGACCGAGCCCAGCTTCTTGCCTGTCACCAGATCGTACGTGCAAAGGTCGTCGTACTCGAGCGTCGCCGCGCGCGTTCCGTCGGCCGTCACGGCCACTTGGTGGATTGTCTCGGCCGCGATGACCGTGCGCGGAGCGCGGCTCTCGGGTGCGAAGGCGATGGCTCCTCCTTCTCCAGCGGTCAGGAACCCTCCGTCCGGGAGGGGCGCGCATCGGGAGGAATGGTCGGGTGGGTGCGCCTCGGCTTCGAAGAGAGCCGTGCCAGAGGCCGGGTCCCAGCCACGCGCGGTGCCGCAGATCGTGAGCAGAGTCCCGTCGGTGAGGAAGCAGAGATCGTCGACGCGGGCGACCTTCACGTCACGGTGCGCACGAATGGCCTTCTGCGTCTTCCGCTTGCCGAGATGGATCACCCTCACGTCGCCATTGCGGAATCCGATGGCCCCGAAGACACCGTCCGATGAGGCGGCGACGCACTCGGGATCGTCGCGGCGGCTCCGGGGGAGGTGCACGACCTCGCCCGTGTCGAGCGCCCAGAGCACCACCTCGTTGGCCACTGTCCGCAGCACCGTCGACGTTCCCGGGACAAAGGCGGCGGCCACGTTGCCGGCGAGAATCGGCGCCGACGGCTGGATGGGTACGACGTCCACGATAGCGCCTATCGAAGCGTGTCCCGGAGTGCAGCGAGCTCGGCCGGGAGCGAGCCGTCGCGTCGCTCCGCGTTGCGCGGGCCGCAGCTCCGCGGCTTCCCCGTCATTTCCATCGTGCAGGACCCTCCCGGTGCGTCAGTCACCCGTTTGGACGCGATCGTTCCCGGTCGGAGCATACGCGCGAACGCCACCGAGGATCCCTCGGTCGTGCACGATTCACCGCGGCATGGGTGGCCGCTTCCTCACTCGAGCTCAGCTCGCCCCCGCCTCCGCGTCGCGGCTCACCATGTCGTGGCAGCGCCGTTCGAGGTCGGCGATGGGGCCGGGCTCGTGGAAGTGGCCGTCCTTCTCCCTGCGCCCGTCGAAGTAACGGCCGGTGACACCCTCGAGCTCCGGCGCCGTCGCGACCCACAGGGGCGTATCGGCCCCGCGCTCTGGAGAGACCGCGAACAGGCGTGCCGACAGGCCGATCATGACCGCCGCGAGGCCGTGGGTGTTGTCGTTGAAACGGGTGCGCACGAATCCGGGCGCCGCGGCGTTGACCGTGATGCCCGTCCCGGAGAGCCGATCGGAAAGCCCCCAGGTCAGCATCCGCAGCGCTTGTTTCGACTGGGCGTAGACCTTGAACCCTTTGTACGTGCGTTTTTCGAACTCCAGGTCGTCCGCGTCGTAGTTGCTGGCCATCGAGGAGACCACGTTGACGATTCTCCCGTGGTCCGCGGCCCGCAGTGCGTCGAGGAGCAGATCGGTCAGAAGAAAGGGACCGAGCACGTTCGTAGCGAGCGTCAGCTCGTGGCCCGTCGGGCTCACGCGCCGTTCGCTGAACCAGGCGCCCGCGTTGTTCACCAGCACGTCGAGACGCGGGTGCTGCTCGGTGAACGCGCGGGCGAAGGCGCGCACCGAGGCCGGGTCCGCCACGTCGAGCTGCATGGCGCTCACCTCGCCGCGGCCGGCGCTCGAGCGGAGCTCCGCGGCGGCCTGCTCGCCGCGCGCGATGTCGCGCGAGGTGATCCCCACCGTGGCGCCCATGCGGGCGAGCCCGCGGGCGATTTCCTTGCCGATGCCGGAGGTGCCTCCCGTCACGAGGGCCACCTTGCCGGTCATGTCGATCGCGTGTGCGTCAGCCATGGCCCGATGATAGGCCCAATCCACGCTTCCGTGGCGCAGTCGTCGAGGGCACCCAACGTCGGCGGAGCTCGCCTGTGCGGACACGGGCCCTGGCACGACCCCGCGCGGCGAGCTAAGCGCTTCTCTCCCGTGGCCTCCGTGGGCGAACATCGATCGACCGACGCGTGGGCCGGCGGCCTCTTCGCCCTCGCGGCCTATGGCACCTGGGGCGTCGCCCCGGCCTACTGGAAGGCCCTGAGCGGCGTCGACCCGATCGAGGTCGTGGCCCACCGGATCCTGTGGGCGGCGCTGTTCCTCGGGATCGCCCTGGTCGCCGTCGGCCGCCTCGGCGAGGTGCGCGCGGCCTTCCGTTCGCTGGCCGTGCTCCGCACCCTGGCCCTCACGGCCGCGCTCATCGTGACCAACTGGTGCATCTTCGTGTGGGCCGTGCAGTCGGACCACCTGCTCGAAGCGAGCCTCGGCTACTTCATCAACCCGCTGGTCAACGTCGCCCTCGGAGTGCTCTTCTTGCGGGAGCGCCTCCACCGCCTTCAGCTCGCGGCGGTCGCCCTCGCCGCGGCCGGCGTCCTCGAGCTGACCCTCGCCCTCGGTGCCGCCCCCTGGGTCGCCCTCGCCCTCGCGACCAGCTTCGGCTTCTACGCCCTGCTGCGGAAGGTCGCCCCCGTCGCCCCGCTCGTCGGGCTCTTCGTCGAGACCGCCCTCTGTGCACCCTTCGCCCTCGCCCTCATCGTGCACCGGGAGCTGGCCGGCACGGGCGCGCTCGGCACGCACGGCCTCGCCATCGACGCGCTGCTCGTGGCGAGCGGCATCGTCACGGCCTTGCCCCTCGTCTGGTTCGCGGCCGCCGCCCGCCGCCTGACCCTCTCCTCGTTGGGCCTCTTCCAGTACATCGCACCGACGGGGCAGTTCCTCCTCGCCGCCATCGCCTACGGCGAGCCGGTCACCCGCCCCTACGTGATCGCCTTCGGCGTCATCTGGGTCGCGCTTGGTCTGTACAGCGCGCAAACGCGGCGCCTCGCCCTGGCCCGCGCCGGAGGGCATTCCCCGTAGGCGCGCACCGTCATGCTGCGCCGCGATGACGTCCTCCGCATCGACGAGTCGAGGCGGCTCGGTGGTTGGCGACGGCTCGATGTGTACCGTCGGCAATGAGGATGAGCGAGCTCCCGTCAGGGTCGGTCGGGCTCAGCGTGAGGTCGACGATGCTCGAAACTTTGGCGGCAGCCACGACGTCACCCAGCGCGTGCTCGCGGCCCAGGGCACGCACGGGGCGTCGCCACGGCGAGGAGGAACGATGGGTCCTCGGTCGGGTCCGTGTGCACCGTCTGCGCCATCACCGCGCCGCCGATGATCACGCCGCTCGAATCTCGCACCGTGCACGTGCCATCGCAGGTCGCCGTCACTGCGAGGGCTGACGGGGCCTGCCGCCTTCACGCCCGAGTCGGCAACTCGCCACACAATGTAGTGCACATTGCTTGTAGACAAGCCCCCATCAACTGTGATACGCGTCTTTACATGGGATTCCCCTTGGAGATCGGCCATTTACAGATCAACTATCCCAGGTCTAGGGTATCGGGGGAGGCGGCCGCCGATCTGCGCTGGGGTGGGGGTGGCGCCTCTCCTCGCGGTGCCCCGGCCCAAGCGTCGTCAGCGTGCCGGAGCCCAACTAGCGCGTCGTCGTCAGGTCGCAGCGTATCTCCTCGCCGACGATGCTGCCGCCTCGCGCGGCGGGTTGCTCGGTCCACACCGCGAGGAAGCTGGCCGGGCCGTTGTTCATCACGGCGACTGCACCTCCCGAGACGTTTGAGAGCTCGCCGAGGTCGAGCGGAAGCGAGGGAAGCTGGGAACGGCTCGAGTCGTGGCTCCACGCCCATGCGCCGCGGATCGCAGCGGGCCTCGGAGCGGCGGCGCCGATCGCCGCGATTGAAGCGGCCGAGCGGGAGATTGGCTTTCCCTTTCCGGAAGACTTTCGCCGATCACTTCGGGTCCACGATGGAGAGCGCGTCGACGTCGGCTCCGTCGCCGGCATGCGGCTCAATTCGCTCGAGGCGATGCTCGACGATTGGCGCGCCATGGAGCGGCTTCGCCAGGACGGCGCCTTCGAGCCGCCCCCGGGGCTCGATTCGACCGACTTCGAATCGGTCCGCGGGATGGTCGAGGCGATCGCCGACAAGGCGCGTGCGTGGGTCGCCGCAGCCGAGCGCTCTCCGCGCCGGCCCTCGACGAGCGAGCCGCCCTCGATGTACCTCGCCCTGCGTGGCGGCCACTGGAACCGCGGATGGATCCCGATCGCGAGCAGCGGCGACGGCAACAGCTTCAGCCTCGACCTCGAGCCGAGCGAAGCCGGAACGGTCGGCCAGGTCCTTAGGCGGTCGGTCCGATTTAGCTTGCCATCTTGATCACTGGATGATCAAAGGTAGAGGTGCGGCGCGACACCGGCATGGAGGAGACGATCGTCGCGAAGTACGCGGCGATCAGCGGCGTGCTCGACGAACGCGCGCGTCGGCTTTGGGCGGCGACCGAGTCGCGCGCGATCGGATATGGTGGCGACGCGTTGGTATCGTCGGCGACGGGCCTGGCGCGCGCGACGATCCGCAACGGCCGGCGTGAGATCGATGCCGGAGTCGAGCTCAACGGGCGAGTGCGGGGCCCCGGCGCGGGTCGGCCATCGATCGAGCAAACGCAGCCCGGCATCAAGGCAGCGCTTGAGAAGCTCGTGGACCCGCTGACGCGCGGCGATCCGACGTCGCCGTTGCGCTGGACGTGCAAGAGCAAGGCGAAGCTCGCCGCGGCGATGGCCCAAAATGGATGGGCGGTGAGCGCCACGATGGTCGGGCGTCTTCTGAACGATCTCGGCTACAGCCTCAAGTCCGTTCGCAAAAGCACCGAAGGCAAGGCGCACCCCGATCGGAACGCACAGTTCGAGCACATCAACGCGACCGCCGCCGAGTTCCTGGCGCGCGGCAGTCCGGTGATCTCGGTCGACACCAAGAAGAAAGAGCTCGTTGGTGACTTCAAAAACGGGGGAAAAGAGTGGCAGCCGGCGGGGACGCCGGAGAAGGTGCTCGTGCACGACTTCCTGACGGAGGGTGTCGGCAAGGCGATCCCCTACGGCGTTTACGACATGGCGCGGAACGAGGCGTATGTCAGCGTGGGCCGCGATCACGACACGCCGGCGTTCGCCGTCGCATCGATCCGCCGATGGTGGATGACCATGGGGCGACGTGCCTATCCCGACGCCAAAGAGTTGTTCATCACTGCAGACGGCGGCGGGAGCAACGGCTATCGAGCGCGTGCGTGGAAGACGCAGCTTCAGGATCTGGCGAACAAGCTCAGGATGCCAATCAGCGTCTCTCACTTTCCGCCCGGCACGAGCAAGTGGAACAAAATCGAGCATCGGCTTTTCTGCCACATCACCCAGAACTGGCGCGGTCGGCCGCTTCGTACGTTCGAGGCCGTCGTCGAGCTGATCGGCAACACGCGTACCTCCACCGGTCTACGCGTGAAGGCCAAGCTCGACACCGCCAGGTATCCCACGGGCGTCACCGTCACCGATGCGCACATGAAGACTCTTGCACTGCACAAGCACTCCTTCCACGGGGAGTGGAACTATGTGCTGCATCCCCATCGAAGCTGATCAGGTAATTTCGATCGGCCGCCTTACTTCGACCACGAGCTCGGCCCCCAGGCCGTCGTCGCCCGCAGCTACACTGCATGGCTCGAAGCCTACGTCGAGGACCTCGAGCAGGGCCGCGTCGCCCTCGACCCGGACGGGCATCTCGCTCGCCTGGACGGCGCCACGGCGCGATCCTGGCCACGTCCCGGCAAGTGATCCCACTCCGCGACGGTCAGCTCTCGCCGCGCGCCTCGAGCCACTTCGCCACGGCGCGAAGAAACGCCGCGATCTCGCCGACCCCATCGGTCATCGCGTCGTAGAGCTGGCCGGGGTCGATGACGGCATAGCCGTGTGCGATGAGGTTGCGCAGTCGCGTACCGCTGCGCATGGCCATCGCGACCTCGGCGTCGATGACACCGCGATCGCGGAGCACGTCGAAGAGCCCACCGAGCGTGTCCGGCACGTCCCAACCCTCGTCGGCCACGATGTGGCTCGCGATGTCCACGCTGTCCTGCATGGCCAGGAGCGTGTTGAACGCGAGTTGTTCCTCGAGCGCCTCGTCGGCCACGACACGGTCCTCGCCTTCGGCCAGCACGTGCCGCAGCCGGTCCAGACGGTGCCGAACGCGCGCGATCTTCTTCAAGACGAGCTCGACGTTCGTCACGAGGCCTCACGAGCGGCGGCGAGCTGGGCGCGCAGCGCAGGCACGAGGTACGCTCGAGCGTCGTCGTGCGCGAACATGGCGCGCGTCACGAAATCGCCCCAGGCCCCGGCGGTTCGCTCATAGAGGGGGCGTCCCTTGGCGGCCTCGAAGACGAGCAGGAGCGCGGCGGCCCCGTCGAGGATCACCAGGTCCACCTCGCGACCGAGCGCGCGCTCGAGCGCGACGCCGAGGTCGAGCGTCTCCCGCAAGCTCATCGGCCGCGACGGAACGATCCCCACGTCCACGTCGCTCTCGGCCTGGGCAGTGCCGCGCGCCACGGAGCCGAAGAGCACCGCCAAGTCGACGCGCGCGCGCGCGAGGATCGGTAACGCCGCTGTCATGGCATCGGTCACGAAGTCAGCGTAGCCCAGGAGCAAGCACGGCAAAAGGCGGGATTCACCTCCGTGGCGGAGCGCATCCCAATCGTAACCGCGTGATGGCTCGCACGGGCACCCTAGTCCGACCGCCGAAGGGCGGCGGCTGGGGCTGAGTGCGTGGTGTCGCACCGGATCTGGACACCGACGATCTCGCCGTTTCCCACGTCGGGGGCCACGGTCCACACGACCAGGAGGCTCGCGGCACCGTTCTTCATCACGGCGACGCGCGCGTACCATGCCGAAGCCTCCGTCACCCTGCCGAAATCGAACGGAACCGATTCGTCGCTATCGGCCAGGAAGGCCTGAACGTGGCCGTAGAAGGGCGCCATGTGCAGTGAAGCAGCGTCGGTCGAACGGCGAGGGTGAGGTCGTAGTCAGGGTCGATGGCCGCCGCAAAGTCCTCCCACCGCTCGTACATCTCCGGCGGCTCCTCGACTTGGCTCGAGCCGCCCGTGACGATGCGCACCTGCAGTGGGGCGACCAGATCGTCTCGTTCGCTCAGCGTGGCGGTCACCTCGTGCCTCGGCGCTTCGAGGATACGTGCGGCCATTACAGGCCTGGAGCGTCCACCACTCGAGCCAGGCAGGCTCTCGACGCCGCGCAGGCTGGCGTCGATATCGAGCGTCCCGATCGAGACGGTACCCTCCGAGATCCACGAAACGCGGTACTGGTCGGGCGCCGTCGAGCTGCGGACGATCCACGGGTCGTGGCCCTCGATGCGGCCGACCTCGCGCGAGGATCCATGGGTGACGCGGGCCAGTGCGGCCTGCGGATTGAGGTTCCAGGCAACAGCGTAGGATCCGTTGCCCACGGCGAGCGCGGGGCGCTTCGAGCGCGTCTCGGCCGGAGCCGTCGCGTCGCGCGGCCCCGCCTCGGTGCCGTCCGGCCTCAGGGAGATGCGTTGCACATTGCCGAATTGCTCGGCATGGCCAAGAGGACGTAGGTGCCCGTGGCCGGCTCCGCGACCAGCGTGGCTCCCTCCCCGTGGCCGAGGTCGTTCACCGCGCCGTCGGCCCTCCCATCGAGCGTGATGGGAATCGATTCGAGCGACCAAGGGGCGTCCTGCGACGGCGTACGTGCCCACACGAGCAGCGCTCGGTCCCCGAGCCTCGCGAGGGCGGGATAGTCGAGCCTGCCGGTGCGCGAGACGACAGGGAGATCGGCACCGACGTGGCATGCGTCGAGAGAGACGGGCAGCGGCGGGCCCGCGTCTGCCGACCCCGGCGGGCTGCCCGGGTCGAGCGCGGTCTTGGCGCCGCACCCCGCGAGGGCGAGAAGCCACGTGACGAGCAGCAGAGTGGTGAGCGTTCGCACAGCCTCGTGACTGTACCCGAACGTACAGGCGACTGCGCCGACCGCGTCGGCCCCTCGTCGCCCCGGGGCCGGTGGGCTTTCGGGAAGGCTGCGCCGGTGCTAGCAGGGGGCCATGGCTCTTCGAATCGTCGTCTTCTACGGCTCCGTTCGCACCGAGCGGCAGGGCATCCGCGTCGCGCGCTTCGTCGTGAACGAGTGCCGCGCGCGCGGACACGAGGTCACGCTCATCGATCCGCTCGAGCATCCCTTGCCGCTCCTCGACAAGATGTACAAGGAGTACCCGAAGGGCGGCGCCCCCGAGACGCTCCAGCGCCTCGCCGACCTCATCGTCCCGGCGGACGGCATCATCGTCGTCTCGGGCGAGTACAACCACTCAATCCCGCCCGCCCTGTCGAACCTCCTCGACCACTTCCTCGAGGAGTACTTCTGGAAGCCGTCGGCGATCGTCTGCTACTCCGCCGGGTACTTCGGTGGTGTGCGCGCCGCGATGCAGCTCCGGGCCATGCTCGCGGAGCTCGGATGTCGTCCATCCCGTCGATCTTCCCGGTGCCGAGGGTGCAGGACGCCTTCGACGAGGACGGCACGCCCCGGGACCCGAAGACCCACGAGCGGGCGCAGAAGTTCCTCGACGACTCGAGTGGTACGGCCATGCGCTCCGCGACGCGCGGAGAATCGCCCGCGCGACCGAAGCGAGTGCGAAGCGCAGGATCTCGTCGGCAAGGCGCCCTCGAGCACACCGGCGCGTCCGGAGCAATCTGACCCTCGCGAACGCGGCATCGTCGGGCAGACGGCCGTTCCTCCCGGGACACCCGACGCCGGTGGCGGCGTTCGTGCGAGGCATCGCGGTCGAGGCGTCGCGGCAGCTTGGCGACGCGCCCGGTTCTTCACCGGGCTGCTAGATCCGGAGCTCGGCCGTGACGGGCGGTGGGCTCTTCAGCGTCTGATACACGACGCAGTAGCGCTCCGTGAGCTTTAGCAGGGTCGCCCTCTGATCCTCGCTGAGGTCGCCGTCGACCTCGAAGACGAGACGCACATCGCGGAAGCCCACCTGGGCATCCCGCGCGACGCCGAGCGTTCCGCGAAAATCCAGGTCGCCCTCGGCCCGCACCTTCGCCCCGCGTACCGGAAACCCGAGGGCCGTGGCCACGGCGTTGAGGGTCACCCCGGCGCAGGCAACCAGCGCCTCGAGCAGCATGTTGCCCGAGCATGCTTGCAGGCCGCTTCCCCCGGTCGCCGGATGCAGGCCCGCCTCCACCATCGCGCGCCCCGTGGACACCGAGCAGGTGACGCCCTCGCCGAGCTGCCCCTCTGCCGCGAGGGTCACGACCGCGGCTTGTGGGTCCTCGCGGTAGCGCTCCTTGATGGGGGCCTGGAGTGCCTTGAGATGCTCGCCGTCCATGCTGCTACCTCCAACCTGTGGGACCCGGGATTGTTCGGCGGCGGACCACACTTCGCAACCCCCATCGGCAACCCCGTCGCGGTCGCCGGCCACACCTTCGCGAAGGCGCACCCCGGCGTTGCCCGCGGCGCCCGCGCCCGGGTAGATCACGACGGTGAGCCACCCGAGACACGTGAACAGGTCGCGCTATACTGGCCGCGCGCCATGACGTACGACGCCGAAGCCTTCGCGGCGCTCTACCTGGCCGACGGCGAGCTCCCCCGCCGCCATCGCCGCCCCCTGGTTTGTCGTCGCCGTCGATAGCGACCGGCTCCGCACGGCCGTCGATCTCGTGCTCGCCGACAATCGCGACCGCCGCATCACCTGCTTCCTCGAGCGGCGCTCGGACGCCGCGGCCTGCTTCACCCGGACGGCGCACTGGAACGTCTCGTACTACGAAGACACACCCGTCCCGGGCGCGGAGGTCGGTCGCGCGGTCGGCGCCCTCGCCGTCTGGCTCCGGCAGCGCGAGGCCGCCTTCGCACCCGGTGCCATCGACGCGGCCTTCCGGCGCGGGCCCCGCCTGCGCACGGGCATCGGTCGCGCGGTCGAGCTGCGCGTCAACCGCGAGTGCAACGAAGCGTGCGTCTTCTGCAACACACCCGAAGCCTCTCCCACCATCACCGAAGACCGGTTGCACGTCCTTCGCGCGATCGATCGCGGGCGCGAGGCGGGCTACGACGCCATCACCCTCAGTGGACGCGAGGCCACGCTCTGCCCGCACCTCGTCGCCTACGTGGAGCGCGCACGCGAACGGGGCTACGGGACCATCGGCCTGCAGACCAACGCCACAGCCTTCGCCGCGGGCCCGCTCCTCGGCCGCCTCGTCGAGGCCGGGCTGACGTCGGTGGAGGTCTCGCTCCACACCTTCGACCCCGACACCTTCGAGCGCCTCGTCGGCGCCGCGCCACGCTTGCTCGACGCGACCCTCCGGGGCATCGCGCGCATCGCGAGCTACCCCGATGTCCGCGTCACGCTCGTCCACGTGCTGACGCGCCTCAACGTGGACACGCTCCCCGCCCTGGTGGACCGGGTCGGCCGCGAGATGCCTCACGTGAAGGAAATCACCGTCTCCCTCATGGCGCCCGTGGGCGACGGCGCGCGCCGCGTCGATCTCGTTCCCGCCCTCGCGCGGGTCCGCGCTCCCCTCGCGCAGGCGTTCGAGGTCGCCACAGGTCACGGCGTGATCCTCCAGGTGCCCTCCCGCTGCGGCATGCCCCTGTGTGTGATGCCGCCCGGCACCGAAGCCCACAACGCCGAGAGTCAGAACGCTCCGGGCCACACGCTCGAGCCCGGCAAGGCCAAGGGCGCCCCCTGCGCGGCCTGCGTCCACGAACCCATCTGCACGGGCGTGTGGAAGCCGAGCCTGGCCGTCCACGGCGAGGCCGACCTCGTCCCGGTCACTCCCTGAGAGCGGTGGGTGAACGATTTCGGCTCACGCGATCGGGGCCCCGACCGGACCACACGCAAGCTAAAGCACTTGTTAACTATCGCGGCGACCCACGAGCAACGGCCCCCGATTTGTCTCGCCTGTACGCCGGCCCCTGGTGCGCGGCGCGGATTGGACTATGTTCGCGCCCGTGATCCCCGTCCTGTGGATGCTCGCCGTCGTGGCGTTCTCCGCCGTCTTCGTCGGCACCATCGTCTCGGTCGTACGCGCCGTGCGCCGGCCTCCGCGCCCCGCCCTCGAGCAGGTGGCCGCCCTGCTCGCCGACGCCCAGGTCGACGAGGCCGCGCGCACCGTGACCGGCACCCGCCACGGCGTGCCCCTGACCTTCCGCATCGACGAGGACGGGCGGACGCGGGTCGAGGCAGAGACGGGCGCGACCGACCTGGTCCTCTCGGTCCGCGGCCGAAACGATGTCGCTTCCCGCGAGCAAGGCAGTCCCGAGGCGCCCGGCGACGTCGACCTCGGCGACGCGACCTTCGAGGATGCGTTCGTCGTACGGGGATCGCCTGGGTCCACCGTCCGCCACATCCTGGACGCCGCGGTCCGGGCCCGCCTCACCGCCCTTTCACCCGTGGTGCTCGAGGCGAGCGGCGGCCACCTGCACCTCGAGGTGCCTGGCCTCACGAGCGACGACGCCGCGTCCCGCGCGGACCTGGTCGACCTGGGCGCCATGGCGGCCGCGCGCCCCGCCCACCCCACGAGCCCGCCGGCCCCCGCTGGCCGCGCGGCGCCCCCGGTCCGAAGCGGCGTCTCCATGATCGTCGCAATCGTCACCTTCAGCGTCGTCGTCGTGACCGCCGTCGTGCTCGTGGCCCTCCTGGCCAAGCCCTGAGCCTCGGGCTATGGTCCGCCCCATGGCACCCGACGAGATGCAGTCCTTCGAAGAGTTCTGGCCCTTCTACGTCTCGCAGCACATGAACCCGACCTGCCGCGCGCTGCACGTCGTCGGCACCAGCATCGGGCTCGCCCACCTGCCCTTCGTGCCCGTCTTCCCGCCCGCGATGGTCTCCGGCCTGGCGTGGGGCTACGGCCTGTCCTGGGTCGGCCACTTCGCCTTCGAGAAGAACAAGCCGGCGTCCTGGAGCTCACCCAAGAGCGCCCTGTGGTCGTTCATGGGCGACATGCGCATGCTCCGCCGCACGCTGAACGGCACCATGGCCGAGGACGTGCGCGCGGTGCGGGAGCAGCTCGAGAGCGGCGCTGCCGAGGCGGCCGCCGAGCCCGGCTCGAACGGCGCGCACGCAACCGCGTGACCTCGCGTCGCGTCGTCAGAGGCACCGGTGCGAGAGGCTCGGAAGCTGTGCGCGCACCCGCGCCGTGACCTCGGGGTCGATCGTGGCGACCGCGGCGCCCTCGCCCTCGCCGCACTGGGCGAGCACCGTCCCCCACGGGTCGGCGATCAGGGCGTGCCCGTAGGAGACGCGCTTGCCGTAGTGCCACCCCGCCTGGGCCGCCGCGAGCACCCAGCTCTGGGCCTCGATGGCGCGCGCCCGGAGGAGCACGTGCCAGTGGTCCTTGCCGGTGTGCAGCGTGAAGGCCGCCGGCACCGCCAGGGCCGTCGCGCCCATGTCGACCAGCCGCCGGTAGAGCGCGGGGAAGCGCAGGTCGTAGCAGACCGTGAGGCCGAGGGTGCCGAAGGCCGTCTCGGTGACGACGGGCTCGCTGCCGGGCTCCACCGTGTCCGATTCGCGTAGGTGCGTCCCGTCCGCCAGGTCCACGTCGAAGAGGTGGATCTTGCGGTACACGGCGGCCACCTCGCCGTCGGCGCGCAGGTGCACGCACGCGTTCTTCACCTTCTTCGGATCGGTGCCCTTCTCCCAGAAGCCGCCGAGCACCAGGTCAGCCTTCGTCTCGGCGGCCAGGGCGCGGCAGCGCGCGAGGATCGGACCGCCCTCGGGCAACGCCTCGGCGATCTCGAGCTTGCCCGCCTCCGGGCCGAGGTAGGCGAAGCACTCGGGCACGACGACCAGCTCGGCGCCGTCGCTCGCCGCCTGCCGCACGGTGCGCTCCGTCGCCGACAGGTTCGCTTCCACGTCGGCGTTCGACGTGATCTGGACGACTCCCACACGCGTGCGCTTGGCCATGGCGATCGCCTACCACACTGCCGGGCGGAAGGCAGCAGGGGCGCGCACTGGGAGAGGCCTTCGTGTGGTGATACCCTGCGGTGCCGCGGTGATTCCGATGCTCGTGGGCTGCACCACGCTCGAGGGCTTCGAATCGGGGACCTGGCCCGCCACCCCCTGGACGAGCGCGGCGTCGAGCGGGGGCATGGTGTCCGGCGCGGCAGCCCACGACGGCAGCTACGTCATCATGGACCCCGACTGATGCTACGAGACCACCACGATGGTGGGCAACGCGGGCGACCAGATCCTGATGTGGGGGCGCCCCAACAGCTTCGGCCGCATCTACTTCGGCTTCTCGGCGAGCGCCACCGGGTGCGACTCCTTCGTGATGTCATCGAACACGAATGACATCCGCTTCCAGAGCAACCCGGGCTTCGGCAACACCGAGCTCAACTCCAGCACCCAGTCCTACGTCTTCGGCCGATGGTACGAGCTTCGAGGTCGATTTCATGGGCCTCTGCGCGTCAGGTCCGGCGGTGATTGAACGGGTGACGGGATCGACGCCGGCCGGCCCCGTCGACGACGTCCGCGCCGTGCCCTTCGACCTCCGCGTGGCGCCGGACCACGTCGTCCACGTGGAGCCCGCCGGCTGGGTCGTCGACATCGACTGCCCCCACGCGCTTGCCGGTCCGCCGACCTCGGAGCAGCGCACCTTCCTCGAAGCCCGAGGCGCGCGCCCCGACGCGGAGGGCACCCACCTCGCGTGGGGCGCGATCGTGCCCGGCGATCGGATCACGGTGCAAGGCCGTGTGGACACCCGCATCGAGGCCGACGGCTATCGGAGCAGCCCGTCGAGCACGTCACCGGCGCCCACGTGCTCGTTCGTCGACCCGCCGACACGCGCGCGGAAGCCGAAGTGGAGGGCGAGGCCGAGGCCGGGGTGGCGACATCGGCGGGCAACAGGCGCGCTTCGCGGGTTCCCTGAGGCACGCTGGCGAGGCGACACGGATCCTTTCCGCGGAGCGGGCGAGCCGACGAGTTACAGCGGTGGCTCGAGGGCGGTGTAGTCGATGAGCTGGACGGCGCTGCTGCGAATGGGAGGACCGGGGGCGCCAGCCACCGCCAACAGCTCGCGCGGGCCGATGACGCGGACGAACTCGGTCCAGATCATACCGGGCGGTGCGTGGATGTTCCGTCTCGCGCTGATCGGCGACGCGGAAGAATCGGATGACGCTCGCGTCGTCGTCGATGATCGCGACGTGGCCGAAGCCGGCGACGATGCTGCGGTGAACGTCGGCGTTGACCTTGGTGCCGAGGAGGACGGGATGGATGTCGACGGCGTTCGTCGCGTAGTCGGCGCCGTAGATGTCGACGCGCTCGTACGTGTAGGGCGAGCCGCCGACGCGGCGCCATCCCTGAAACCAACCGATGGTGCGGCCGTCGGTGCGCCGATGAACGGTCGCCTCGGAGTCCGGGTCGGTTGGGTCGATGAGCACGCGCGGAGGCGCGCCGTCGGTGGCGATGCGGATTTGCGAGCGCACGCCGTAGCCATCGAAGATGAAGTCATGCCCGACGACGCTGCCGGGATAGCCCATCGCGGGCGTCCCGTCGGCGTTGTCGATGCGCCGGACCGAGCCATCCCATCCGATCCGGTAGAGCGTATCGGCACCCGCCACCTCGAACACGGCCTGCTCGGCGCCGACGACCAGCTCCTGCGGAAGGGCGCCCAACTGAACCGTGGCCATGAGCCGCGCGCTCTCTGCGGGAGCACTGAGCTCACCGCCCACGAACCAGAAAGGGGGGTTCGTGGCCGACGCACCCATGTACGAAGAAACGAAACGGCCTTCCCCGATGGCTAGTCCGAAGAGAGAACAGATGTTGCTTGCGATAGCGCCTTGTGCTCGGAAGACCGCCAGCACATGACCGCCGTCGTCGGAGAAGATGTGCTCGACGCGCGTGCCAGGCGCTTCGGGGTCGGGGCGGCTGAGCTCGAACAAGATGCTACTGCCGTCCGAGTACGCACTGGGAACGCCCAACAGCCAGCCGTTGAGCTCGGGCGCCGAGCTGTACCGTGGCTCCCAATCCACGACGAGCTGGCGGCAGCCGGTTGGGCGGTCGGGACACGCTTCGAACGAGAGCCGCGGTACGATCGCCATTGGGTCGATTGCCACGGCGGCCTCGCAGTCTCGTGGCACGCCGGGCAGGCCCATCCACACGCCGTCGGTCCAGGGCCCGGCGTCGTGGCCGGCGTCCTGCGGACCAGCGTCGTGCGGGCCCCCGTCGCGTGGCCCCGCGTCGTGGGAATTCGCGTCGTGAGCGCTCCCGTCGAGCGGCCCCGCGTCCGGCGGGGGCGGGAAGGGTGGGCCCGGACAGGTGCACTGAGGCGAGAGGGCGGCGGCGAGGAGCGCCGTGTAGAGAAGCGACCGAGGCATCACGCGCATGGCGGGCTCCTAGCGCAGTGCCCGGTCGAGGGCATGGCCGGACGCAGGGAGGAAGTCCGACCAGCGCGTGCCAAGCGCGTACCAACCGGTCGTCCCGCGCCGCTCGACCGCGTAGGACACCCCGCGCCGGTCGGCGATCATCTGGCTGGCGATGGCCCCTTCGCCGGGCCGCAAGCCCCGCACGGCGACATGGCCGGCGTAGTCGACCGAGAGATCGAGCAGCTCGTGCCGCCGCGCAACGGCGTTCGACGCGGCGAGCACGAACCGCCCCGCTCCCGGCGAGGAGGCGAGGGCGTAGTGATTGAAGCCGCCCGTTCGCCGTTGGCGCACGAGCCTCGGTGCTGAGCCCGCTCTCGAGGTCGACGAGCAACAGCCTCACGTCCTCGCCCGAGCCGTGCACCGAGGGAACCGTGTCGACGACGAGCAGCCGCGCATAGACCGCGTCAGCGGCCGCGGCCACGACATGGAGGGGCAGCGCCCCGTGGAGGATTGTCCAGCGAGTCCGAAACGTGTGAAGGTCGATGCTCGGCACCTCGGACTGGGGCACGTCGCCGCCGAGCACCATGTACTCGCCCCGGCTGGCGCGCAGCAGCGGGAACTTGCCCGAGGGGTCGAACTGGACGTCGAGCGGGCTGTGCAATGTACCGTCGCGAACAGAGAGGACCTGACGAAGCGCGAGCGTGGGGGCATCGATGCCAATCAGGGAGACATCTCCGGCGGCGAGGTACTCTCGCGGCTCGGTCGGGGCAACCCAGCGCAGCGACGTGTCGCCGAGCGACGCAGCTGCCAAAGGGCTGACCTTCGACGAAACGTTCACGTCGAGCCCGCCGACGCGCAGGAAGATGTCGGGCGGCGGGCAAGGCGCGAGGTCGCACGTGCCTGGCGTCACCGCGAGGAACGGCACCGGGAACGCGTTGGCGCACGCGGGGCAAGGCGGCTGGGTGCCGAGGAAGGACGGCAGGGGCGCCGCCATGCGGTCCGCGGCCTGCGCGGTGGCCAGGAGAGAGGGGCTGACCTGTGAGACGATATCGACGAAGTAGTGGCTGCCCAGGTCCCGATGATCGGGGTCCGGGGCCGGAGCACACGCGCCGGCGGGGCTGCAGTCCACGTATTGCCGCGCCGCGTCCCAGAACGCGCCCTGCAGGAGCACGTCGCCGGCGGCGTCGCGTGTGATCGCGTCGGCGGCGTCGGTCTCGAAGTCCCAGGTCGCCGAGTAGGTCGGCGGACCCTCGCGACCGTCCGGGTCCGGCGGCCCGTAGGGCAAGTCGATCTCCGTCGCCGGTCGAGGCCGTGGGATTCGAAGAACTGCAGGTGCATCGGCCGCCAGTTGGTGGAGGGGTCCCCCGGGCTGGGCGCATACTGACCTTCGTCGACGACGCAGCCGCCGCCACCCGCCTCGGTTGACGTTCCACAACGCGAATCGACCAGTCGCTCGCCCGGCACCGCGACGCCACACGGACAGAAGCGAAACCCGGTCCTCAGGTGGGCCGTCAGGGTCGAGCCGAGCTCGCTCGTGGTAATGAGCCCTCCGATGCAGTTGTCGCAGGCGTCGAAAACGCCGTCGTGGTCCGTATCCGTGGCGGCCACGACGTCGATCGTTCCGTCGCCGTTCGTGTCCTTGGCCTCGCAGCCGACCTGGATGGGGAGCGCGCCGGCCGCCGTCGGCGTGCAGGTAACCACCGCATCACCGATCCCGTCGCCCTTCCCCATCTCGTCGTCACGCTGATCCGCGTTGGCGATGAGAGGACAGTTGTCCTTGTCATGCATGGTCCCGTCCGGACCGAGCGCCTGGCCAAAGAGCCCGTCCCCGTCCGGATCGAGGTCGTCGATGCCGTCGATCCTCTCCCGCGCCGGATCGCCGCGAGGAGGGGCGCCCCACCCGCCGCCCCACACCCAGTAGTGATTGCCGGGAGCCAGCGTCGAGATCACCTCCCAGAACCCGTTGGTGATCCGCTGCAGCCACTCCCAATTGGTCACGGGGTCGATGTGCGGTCCACGCTGCGGATCGTTGAAGTTCGCCCCGTCCGATTCCGTGATGGCTGTCCCGCTCAGCGTACCGATGATCCGCCATGGGGCGTGGGGATCTGGGTCGTCCGGATCTCCAGTGATCACCGGAGCCCCGGAGTCGCCTGGTCTGACCCACAGGGGACCGTCCCGGGGGCTGTCGGAGAAATCGAAGTCGCCGAGCCTGACGTTTCGATAGCGCTCGAAGTCGCTCGCATCTCCGCACAAGAGCGGATTTAGATTCGCGCACCCGTACCCGGCAAGCCGTGCACTGACGTGGTCGTCGCTGGTACGGAAGGGCTCGAGCGGAACCGCGTCGAAGTTGCCGGTACGGTGAAAGTCGACCCGCTCCGGCAGCAGCACCGCTGCCAGGTCGTGGTTGGTGTCGACGCAGGAGTCGTGGTCGCCACAGAACGCGACGACCTCCGGCGGGCACGCCACGCCCCCGAAGAAGCCCTCGCCGAACGCGTTGGGGTGGGCCCGGCAAGCCCGGACGACGAACGGACGACTGGGGAGCCCGGGCTCGCTCGTTGCGTCGAATCGCGCGCCGAACAGCGCCGCCGTGTCATCACGCCCTCCTCGGTCCGCCTGCGCGCTTCCACGTTATCAAAGAGAGGTGGCTTTCACGAGACGGTATCCGTTCGGGCGCGTTCCGGGTCCCGAGGGGAGCGCACGTGCGCTGGCGAATGGAATGTATGTTGAGTCATATGTGACGTGCCCCCCTGAGCACGTACGAAAAGTCGGTGCTTCGTGTAGTCGACTTCACGGGCGGCGGCACGGTCGTCGGGAAGCTCTACGACTCGGACGGCACCACCCTGCTCAATAGCGTCACCCAAACCTACGGCTCACTGCCTGTCGGCGGCCTCGCCATCCGCAGCTTCGGCACCTTGGACATGGACACGATCCAGGTCTGCCACTGAGGCTCCCGCGCGCGGGTCGCGTCAGAAGTGGAAGCGGCGCATCGACACGTTCATGAGGAGGCCGACGCCCATCATGATTGTGAGCACGCTCGAGCCGCCGTAGCTGAAGAGCGGCAGCGTCACGCCCACCACCGGCAGAAGCCCGCTCACCATGCCGATGTTGATGACCGCGTGCCAGAAGATGAGCGCCGCCACACCGACCGCCACCACGGCACCGAAGCGATCCTTCGCCTGGGACGCGATCTTGAGCGCCCAGATCACGAGGAAGAGGTAGAGGCAGATGAGCAGCACCGTCCCCCAGAAGCCCTGCTCCTCCGCCCACACCGGGAAGGGGAAGTCGGTGTGCTGGTCGGGCAGGAAGTGGTGCTGATTCTGGGTGCCCTGCATGAAGCCCTTGCCCCAGAAACCGCCGCTGCCGATGGCGACCTGGCTCTGGTGCGCGTGCCAGTTGGAGTCGAGCACGTCCTTGTGCGGGTGCAGGAAGGCCGTGAGTCGCTCGCGCTGGTAGGGCTTCAGGATGTACGTCCACGTCAAGGGCGCGCTCAGCGCGAAGGCCGCCGCCAGCGTGACGAGCGATCGCAGCTTGAGGTTCGTCAGCACCATGATCGTGCCGAAGATGAACGCGCAGATCAGGGCCGTGCCGAGATCGGGCTGGGCGAGGATGAGGCCCATGGGCAACGCGAGGATGAGCCCCGGGATCACCAGGTCCTTGAGCGTGCGCCCCTCGGTCTTCGGGTCGTTGTGCAGGTACTTGGCGAGGGCGATGATGAGGAAGATCTTCATCAGCTCGCTCGGCTGGAGCGAGAAGGAGCCGATGGGGATCCAGCGCTGCGAGCCGCGGATGTTGCGGCCGAGCAGGAACACGAGCACGAGCAGCACGATGCCCGCGCCATAGGCGATCCACCCGTGCCGCTCGAAGTGCCGGTAGTCGATGGCGGCGATGAGCACCGCCACGCCCGCGCCGAGCGTCATCCAGTAGATCTGCTGGATGTAGATGTCCGCCTTGGAGGGCCCCGCGGCGCTCGTCGCGCTGTAGAGATTGACGATGCCGACCACGGCGATGGCGGCCGTCGTCACGAAGAGGGGCCAGTCGAACTGGTCGCGCAGCCCTCGGACGAGCGGCATCAGGGCCTCCCCGAGGCGAGCACGGGCCGGTGCCTGCCCGCGCTGCCGCCGCCCGCAGCCGAAGCCGTGGTCGTGTGGGAGCCCAGGTAGTCCTGGACGACCTGCATCGCGATGGGCGCCGCGTTCCGGCCACCGGCGCCGCCGTGCTCGACCAGGACGACGATGGCGATTTGCGGATCGTTCGCGGGAGCGAAGCCGGCGAACCAGGCGTGGGCCTGGTTGAAGTACCACACGCGCCGCGGGTCCTCGCCCTTGGCCGGACGCCGGTGGGCGACCTGGGCGGTTCCGGTCTTGCCGGCCACCGCGATCCCTCCGTCGATGCGTGCTTCGTGGGCCGTCCCCTGCTCCTCGTTCACGACGCCGTAGAGCGCATCGGTCACGTACGTCATGTCCTCGGCGGGCACGCCCAAGCGGCGCCTGACGCGCGGCGGAAACTCCTCGATGACGGTGCCGTCGGGCGCCGAGACCCGTTCGACGAGCTGCGGCGCGTAGAGCGTGCCGCCGTTCGCGATGGCGGCGTAGGCCAGGGCGAGCTGGAGCAACGTGACCCTCGTGTTGCCCTGCCCGATGGCGGCGTTGAGCGTGTAGCCCAGGCGGAAGCGCTTCTTCCTGCGGATGTACCACTCGCGGGTCGGGATGAAGCCGGCCGTCTCCGAGTTGATGCCGATGCCCGTGGGGCTGCCGAGCCCGAACATGCCCGCGTAGCGCGCGATGCGGTCGAGGCCGACCTCCTGCCCGAGGTGGTAGAAATACACGTTGCACGACTGGACGAGCGCCGCGCGCATGTCGACGTCACCGTGCACCTCGCTGCAACGGAAGCGGCGGTGGCCGAGCTCGTAATAGCCAGGGCAGTTGACGCGCACCGCCGGGTCGACGATGTGGTCGCCGAGGGCCGCCAGGGCGCTGATCGGCTTGAAGGTGGAGCCGGGGTAGTAGCTTTCGTAGACGGTCTTGTCGATGAGGGGCCGGAAGGGATTGTTCTCGAGCTCGTGGAAGCGCTCGGGCGTCAGGCGCCCACTCATCTCGTTCAGGTCGTAGCTCGGCTTCGAGTAGAGCGCGCGCACGCGACCGGTGTGCACGTCGACCACCACCACCGCACCCGAGGGATGGCCGCGGAAGGCGCGCTGGACCGACCGCATCATGTCCATGTCGAGCGTCAGCGTCAGGTCCCGGCCGGGCACCGGGTCGCGGTGCATCTGCCGCATCTCTTCGCCGAGGGGTTCCTGGTGTACGCGGCCGCGCGAGTCGACCAGCACGCGCCTGTATCCGCGCCGCCCGCGCAGGTAACTCTCCCAGGCCTTCTCGACCCCCATGCGGCCGATCATGTCGCCCGCGTGGTAGCCCTGCCCCGAGAGCTGCTCGAGGTCCTCGGCGCTCACCTCGTTGAGGTAGCCGATGGCGTGGGCCGCGAGCGAATCGTAGGGATAGTAGCGCACCGGCACCGCCACCACGTCGACCGCCGGCAGCTCCCGCTCGTGGGTCTCGAGCGCCGCGAGCTGATCGCGGGAGATATCGGTGAACATCGCGATCTCGTGGGTCCGGCGTGACAGGGGCACGTCGGCGAGCCGCTTCTCGAAGTCCTTCCGCTGCTGGGCATCGAGCCCCATGAGCTCGGCGATGCGGCTCACGTCCGTCTCCGGGTCGAGGAGCTGGGGCGTGATGTAGACGTTGTAGGACGGCCGATTGGTCGCGATGACGCGCCCCTTGGTGTCCCGGATGAGGCCGCGCGTCGCCGGCAAGAGGACCGTCTTGGTGATGTTGTCCCGGGCGATGTGCTCCCAGTGGTCGTACTCGATGAGCTGCAGCTGCACCATGCGCCCGAGCAACACGCCGAAGACGACGAGCACGACCAGCGCCATCCACTTGTAGCGCTTCTTGAACTCGCCGACCTCACGGCGCGGGGACAGCATCGTCATGACACTGTCACCCCCGGGTCCTCGCGCCGGCGCGTCACCAAGCCGTCGATGCGCCAGACGGCGATGAACACGAGCGGCGCGAAGAGCGACGTGACGATGGCCGGCACGACGAGGGAGAGGGCCGCGGTCAAGGCGGTGCCCGCCGGGAAGGGCGCCGGCTTCTCGAAGATGGCCCGGAGGGCGAGGATCGTCCCGCCCGACAGGACGCCCACCAGGAAGGTGAGGACGATCTGGAAGAGCGGGCCGCGCAGGAAGAGACGGAGCCCGGCGCCACGGGCCACCATGAAGGTCGCGACCAGGACGAAGGTCTGCAGCCCCATCGCGTTGCCGCAAAACGAGTCGAGCAGGTAGCCGAGGATGAAGGAGATGGCCGCGCCGCGCACGATGTGCACGTCGGGCGAGACGCCGAGGTAGATCACCATCGGCAGGAGCAGGTTCGGCGCGAAGAGGTAGGCCGGCACCAGCGTCGCGCCGACCGACTGCACGACCAGGAGAGCGAATCCGAGGGCGATGAGGGCGAGGTTGCGCACGGCTCCCCTTGCTCCCGCTAGAGCGGCGCTCCGTCGTCGCCGGAGCCGCCGCTGCCCTCGGCCACGCTCTGCCGTCGCGCGCCCGCCGTGAGCAGCAGCACCTCCTCGAGGTTCGAGAAGTTCACCGCCGGCACCACCTCGGCCTCCTGATAGAGGCCGAAGTCCTGCTTGACCACGCGCGTCACCTTGCCCACCAGAATGGAAGCCGGGAAGCGCTGGCCCAGCCCCGACGTGTACACCTCGTCGCCCACATGGACCTCGTCGGTGCGCCGGAGGTACCCGATGCGGCACAGGTACCGGTCCGACTCACCGGTGCCGCGCAGCATTCCACGGGCGCCGGTCCGCTGCACGACGACGTCGATCGCGCTCGTCCGAATCCACCGTCAGCAGCACGTCGCTGTAGCGTCCCCAGCTGCGCCGAACCTGACCGACGAGGCCTTCGGACGAGACGACCGGCATGCCCACGCGGACCAGGTCACGCTCGCCGCGGTCGAGCCGCACCCTGACGACGCGGAAGAAGGGCGAGACCTCCTTGGCGATGACCTGTGCCGCGAGCGTGTCACCGCCGAGGCGTTCGCGAAGGCCGAGCAGGTCGCGCAGGCGCCCGTTCTCCCGCGCCTCCACCCGGAGCTGGCGGTTCTGCTCCTCGAGGCGCGAGTTCTCCACGCGCAGCCTGTCGTTGTCGCGCTTGACGTCGACGAGCCAGACGTACTCCTCGATGACGCCGCTGACCCCGTGGGCGACGGAGGTGGCGAAGTACTGGATCGGCGCGCTGGCGCGGAGCACGAGATTGTCCAGCCAGCTCGTATGGGCCGGGTTCTTGAGGTTCGCGCGCAGGAAGAAGAACGGAATGGCCAGCAAGGCCACGCAGATCGCGGCGTCCCTGAAACGTCGGAAGTAGTTCATGGGGGGTGGGGCATGCGTGTCCGCTTTGGGCCCGAGGCCGGCTTACGTCCTCGGACCGACCCTGCGAAATACTAACGTATTCCTCGGATCGGTCCCACGGCGCGCAGGAGCGAAGCGACGAGCACCTGGGGCGCGCTCGCCCTGGGACCCAAATCGAACACGCAGCTCGCTTCGCTGATCACGCATGGGGGTTGGAGCCGAAGGGGCCCGCCACCGCCCGTGCCCCCACCCTACTGGATGGTGACCTCCTTGAGGAGGTCGAGGTGGTCCAGGGTCTTGCCGGAGCCGAGCACGACGGCGGAGATCGGGTCGTCCGAAACCATCACGGGAAGGCCGGTCTCCTCGCGCAAGAGCACGTCGAGGTTCCTGAGCAAGGCACCGCCGCCGGTGAGCACGATGCCCTTGTCGACGATGTCGGCGGACAGCTCGGGCGGCGTGCGCTCGAGCGCCGTCATGACGGCTTCGACGATGGCGTTGATGGGCTCGCTGAGAGCGTCACGGATCTCGTCGCCGTTGACGACGACTGTCTTCGGCACCCCCGCGACGAGGTCACGCCCCTTCACCTCGAGGGTGTCGACCTCCTCCTGCGGGTAGGCGTTGCCGATGGTGCACTTGACGCGCTCGGCCGACTGTTCGCCGATGAGGAGGTTGTACTTGCGCTTCATGTAGGCGACGATCGCCTCGTCCATCTTGTCGCCGCCGACGCGCACCGACTGGGAGTAGACGATGCCGGCCAGCGAGATGACCGCGACCTCGGTCGTGCCGCCGCCGATGTCGACGACCATGTTGCCGCTCGGCTCGGTGATGGGCAGGCCCGCCCCGATAGCCGCCGCCATGGGCTCCTCGATGAGGTAGACCTCGCGGGCCCCGGCGCCCTCGGCGCTCTCCTTGACGGCGCGCTTCTCGACCTCGGTGATGCCGAAGGGCACGCAGATGATGATGCGCGGCTTGACCAGGGTGCGGCGGTTGTGTGCGCGGGAGATGAAGTAGCGCAGCATCGCCTCGGTGATCTCGAAGTCGGCGATGACACCGTCGCGCAGGGGGCGGACCGCCACGATGTTGCCCGGCGTGCGGCCGAGCATCTCCTTGGCCTCCTTGCCGACCGCCAGGACCTTCTTGCCGCCCCGCGCGTCCCGCTGCACCGCCACGACCGACGGCTCGCAGGAGACGATGCCGCGGCCCTTGACGTAGATCAGGGTCGTCGCGGTCCCGAGGTCGATCGCGAGGTCGTTGGAGAAGAGGCCGTACAGCCAGTCGAAGAGCATGAGTGGAAATCCTCGACGACGCGGTCCACAGGCTCCTCGCGGGGTGGCCGGGGGACGCCTAACCTATCGAGATAGCTAACGTTATGGGGGCGCCGGGCAGGCCCGATGGTGGGTAGTAACAGATCGGCAACGGCCGATCAAGCGAGACCCGCCCGAGCGTGCTGTACACATGGACAGGAGGGGGACGCCCGGAGTAGCGTGGCCCTTTCATGCTGTACCCCACCGGCCGCGCCCTCCCCCCTCGCCTCCTGCTCCCCCTCGCTCCGGTCCTCATTGCCCTCTGCTTGCTCGGCTCCGCCTGCACCAACCCGACGGGCCCGAGAACCCTGGCCATCACCTACGACCCCTGCGACGCGGTCGTCACCCTCGCGCCCGACGCCCCGGCCGGCACCACGGCTGACGTCGAGAGCGCCCTGGCCATGTGGCAACGGGTCGCGGGAACGCGCCTGACCCTCGATCCCGTACAGGGCGCACCGCGCATTCCGATCGAGTTCGCGGACGCCGCGCCCCTCTTCCACGGCATCTACGAAGACACGATCGGCGTCGTGCTGATCAACCGCTCGGTCTTCCCCGGCCATCGCCGCGCGGTCACCATCGCCCACGAGCTCGGCCACGCCATGGGCCTGTTTCACGTCGACCCGAAGGTTCGCCTCTCCGTCATGAACCCGGGCAACTGGACCACCGAGCCGACCCCCGCGGATGCCGACGCCGTCTACCGACTCTGGCGCCGATGCGACGCACGTACGCCGCTGCCGATCACCGTGCCGCTACCCTGAGACGGCGAATTTTCCCAGCGCAGCGTTTGGTGGCTCGAGTGCGCAGCAGGTGCGCCTCGATCGATCGGAAGGCCGCCATGGAAATCCCCCACGCCGCGGAAGATGCGTCTGTTCGGGGGGTTCGAGGCGAGACTGGCGGATCGTTCGCGTGGCACGCCGGGTGCTCTTTCAAGCCGCGGGGGGCATGACCGGTTGCCCTGGCGGCATCGTCCCCCCATCGAGCTTCCGGGGCGACAAGCACAAGGGGGACACGATGATGACGAAGTTCGTCACGGCGATCGCTTCGTTCGTCGCCGCCATGCTCCTGTCAGCACCCGCGTTGGCGCAGCAGCAGGAGCAGGAGCAGCAGCAGCAAGAGAACAAGGGACAGGATGCAGTGAGCGAATGCCCGCCAGGCCAGGTCCTGACGTGCCCGCCAGGTCAGATCCTGGTCTACGCACCAGTCCAGGGCGAAGCTACACAGCCTCGCAACTTCTCGCTGCTGCACGGGGCGATGGAGCACGACCAGAACCTGCATGCGGCGCCACCACTGACCACGCCCTTCGGTATGGAGGCACAGGTCGGCGGCGGTGTGATCGGGTTCACCGACCCACGCATGGCCGCCTACGCCAACGTGGGCGGTGATTGGACGGCGCGTCTCATCTTCGGAACCCGGTCGGTGGTCGCGGTCGAGGCGGCCTACGTCGGCTCGGCACAGCGGATCAACGCCCTGGGTCTGACGGGCAACGCGCTGCTCGTGGGCAACGGTGTCGAAGGCGACGTGCGTATCAACTTCTTGACCGGCATGTGGCAGCCGTATCTGGCCGGCGGCGTCACCTGGACGCACTACAGCCTGACCAACTACGACACCAACACGTCGGCGGTCGACAACGCGGACAACACGCTCGGGTTCCCGGCCTCCGTGGGCCTGGCCATGCGCTACCACGGCGCCGTGCTGGACCTGCGTGGCACGCTGATGCCGGTGACCGACGCCGAGATGATCTCGGCGCCCAATCAGCCCGGCATGCACAACTGGTCGGCGAACCTGAAGCTCGGCTGGGAGTTCTGACGGGCGGGGTCACTCGGGTCGGGGGCAAGCCGTCATCGCAGGCGGCCCATCGCCGCGACTCGAGTGACTCCGTTCGGGCCGGGGTGACCGCGGCCGGGGCCCCTTCGCGCCCTCGGCCGCCGTTGCCGTCTGGCCGGTTCCCCGAATTCGGACGGGGATGGCACCCAATACAGCTTCGCGGTATGCTTCAGGCTGCGTCATGCCGGGGGAGAAGCCGTCCACGCCCGAGCCGGCGTCCACTTCCGTGCAGGAGCGTGCACGGGAAGCGGCGGAGCTGGTCCAGAGGGCCAAGTCCGGCGACCCGTCGGCCTTCGATGCCCTGGTGCGCCGGTATCGGCCACGCATCTACGCCCTGGCCCTGCACCTGACCGGCCGCCCGAGCGACGCCGACGACATCACGCAGGACGCCTTCCTGAAGGCCTTCTCGCGGATCGACACCTTCGAGGGCCGCAGCGAGTTCTTCACCTGGCTCTACCGCATCGCGCTCCACCGGGCACTCAACGTCCGGCGTGACGGCAAGCGGCGGCGGCCGGTGCAGCTCGACGACCCTCGCGTCGCGGCCGCCGTAGCGGTCGACGCCAAGGGGGACCCACGCCGAGCCCTCGAGCTGCAGGACACCTACGCCCACCTGATCGCCGCCTTCGACCTGCTCTCGCCCCTGCTCCGCACGACGGTCGTGCTGACGACCCTGCAGGGCCTGAGCTACCGCGAAGCCGCCGTGGTGCTCGAGACGACCGAGGGCACCATCGCGTGGCGCGTGCACGAGGCGCGCAACCAGCTCAAGAAGGCGATGGAGCGGCTGCAGAAGGAGCCCACGCCCGTGCGCATGCGCGAGCGGGCGCGCCGCATCAGCGCGGAGCTCGAGGTGGGTCGCGGCATCGAGGGCGCCATCGCGATCCTGATGCCGTCGGGCTGAGCGCCTCGACGCTCTGGTCACATGGCGGGCGTGCCGCGGCACGTGGCGGCCGGCGGCCGCGTGCAATTCGGCGTGAAGGGCACTTCCTCGACGCCCGCCGCGCCGGCAGGTGGGGTCGTTCGAAGGCCCGCAGCCGTGCGTGAAGCCCGACGTGCCGTGCAGGAAGAGGAGGATGGGAAGATCGCCGCGGGCCGGCGGGTCCTCCGGAAAGGCGAGGGCCATCGACGACTGCACGTGGGCCCCCGCGGTCCTGCGTGACGTAGGCCACGCGCTCGATGCGCACGGTGTGCTCGGGAGAGACCGGCAGCGTGACCCCGGCCGCGGCAGCCAGGGCGGTGAACTGCGACGGGGTGAACTGCTCGGTCACTTCCCGCGAGACCACGTCACCGAGCGTGCTGTCGCGGAGCCACGCATAAGACGCGGCACCGCAGCGGGCGGGCGCGTCGGCGAGCGCGTCGGTCTGGGGCGTGCCGGCCACGAGGGGCGCGGGAACGGGGCACGGCGGCAGGGCGGCGCCGGTGCCGGCGTCGGAGGCGGCGTCGGCGGACGCGTCCAAAGCCATCGCACCGTCGCCGGTTCCACCCTCCGGCGGCCTGGCCGTGCCTCCCGAGCACACCCAGAGCGCGACGACAGCGGCGAGGAGGCCGAGCCGGAGGACCCAGGAAAGCGCAACGACAGGGTGCTCATCGTCCCGGAACGCGCCGGGTCGGGCAAGCTCGGAGGCTCGGGTCCCCCTCACCGAACGCGAAGGTCTGGACTGCCGGTGGCGCAGGCCCTCTACTGGCCCGAGAGATGCATCATCAGCCCGCGAAGCGAGCGAGCAACCGTGACCACCGAGCACCCGAGAGCCCTCATCGTCGACGACGAGCCGAACATCCGTTCGACGCTCGCGGTCTGCCTCGAATCGATTGGTTGCGAGGTGCACGCGGCCGCTGGAGCACGCGAAGCGATCGCCGTCGTGGAGCGCCGGCCCTTCGACATCGCCTTCGTGGACGTGCGCCTCGGGAGCGCGGACGGGATGGCCCTCTTGCCCGAGATGCTGCGTCTGTCACCGCAGCTCGCCGTCGTGATCATCACGGCCTATGCGAGCATCGAGAGCGCAATCCAGGCGATCAAGGCGGGGGCTCAGGACTACCTGCCCAAGCCTTTCACGCCCGCCCAGATCCGCATCATCGTCGATCGCTTCCGGCAACGGATGGTGCTCGAGAATCAGGTCGCGAACCTCGAGGGGATCCTGGCCGATGCCGCGCCGGAGGTGCTGATCGACACAGCCTCGACCGCGATGCAGCGCGCCATCGACACGGTGACGCAGGCCGCGACCGCGGACACGGCCGTGCTCTTGCGGGGCGAGAGCGGCACGGGCAAGGGCGTGCTCGCGCGTCTCTTGCACGCACGAAGCCGCCGGGCAGCCCGCCGGCTCGTGACGGTCAACTGTCCGACCCTGAGCGACGAGCTCCTCACGAGCGAGCTCTTCGGTCACGTGCGCGGAGCCTTCACGGGCGCCGTCCGCGATCGACGTGGCAAGGTGGAAGAGGCCGACGGGGGCACGCTCTTCCTCGACGAGATCGGGGAGATCTCTCCTGCGCTGCAGGCGAAGCTGCTCCGCTTCGCCCAGGACCGCGAGTTCGAGCCGGTCGGCGACCCGCGTACGCGACGCGCCGATGTGCGCCTCGTGGCGGCGACCAACCAGGATCTGCCCGCCGCGGTGGAGGCCGGACGGTTCCGCCTCGATCTCTTCTATCGCCTCAACGTGATCGAGATCCTGGTCCCTCCCCTGCGGGAGCGCCGCGAGGACTTGCTGAGGCTCGCCCGGCACTTCCTCGCCTTTGTTTCACGCGACGTGGGCCGACGAGCGCCCGGGCTGGGCGCAGACGCGGAAGCGTTGCTCGTCGCCTATCCCTGGCCGGGCAATGTGCGCGAGCTGAAGAACGAGATGGAGCGCGCCGTCGTCCTGTCGCGCGAGGACGTCCTCGGCCCCGAGAGTTTCTCGGACCGGATGCGCGGCGGCGCCGAGCGCATCCCGCACGTGGGCGGCGATTTCAGCCTCGCCGAGATTGAGCAGGAACACACGCTCCGCGTCCTCGCACGGGCGGCTACACGCGAGGAGGCTGCGCGCATCCTCGGCATCGACCCGTCGACCCTGTGGCGCCGCCTCAAGCGCTACGAGCAGGGCGGCGGCGAACCCGAGGGTTGATCGGGCGACGTCACTTCGTCGGCTGCGGCAGGTGCGCCTCGACGAGGGCGCGGCAGCGGGCGTCGCACTCCGGGAAGCCCTGGAGGAACAGGGCCTGATCGCGGCATTGGCGCTCGAGGCCGTCGCTCCGCGGGCGCTCTCCACAGAGCGTGCGGAAGGCGGCTACGTGGCTGTGGTAGATGGCGGCGCGCTCGGCGCGGGGCAGCTCGGTCGTAGCGCACCGAGTCGCATCGAGGCGAAAGAGCCAGAGCAACGTTGCCGCGAGGAGCACGAGCGTGGCGAGGACGGTCGCCGTTCGAGCTCGTCTGAGGAAGGGCGGCGCTGAAGCCCGTGCGCGCATGCCAGTCTCCGAGGAGCATCCGTCGTGCCACCCGGCCGTCGGGCGCGATCCCGTGGGCGGTGCGCACGGCGGCGGCCCGGAGCCCTTGCAGCACGCAGGGGACGAAGCCTCCAGGCCCTGCGTGATGCACGGACGACGCGTTCATCGCCCCGTGCGCCGCGCCCCGCGCGATGAGCCGGCGGCCGCGCGTCGCGGATGTGCCGCCGCAGGGCCCGACCGGCTGCACCGACGACGCCTCCCTCTGCGCGGACTGCGCGGTCGGGCCTTCTTGCCCGCCGTCGAACCGGCGTTCCGGCGCGAAGGAACACGCACGGAGAGCGCTGGGCACGGACGTTGCTCCGCGACAAGACAAGAGGCCCATCCATGCGCCGAACGATTTTCGTTGCCGTCCTCGTCACGTCCACCGCCGGCCTGAGCGCCCTCAGCTCCCCCGCCCTGGCGCAGGCGACGGCGGCCCTTGCGCCACCCATCGCCACCGATTGCCCTGGCAACGGCGACGCGCCCACGACGGTGCCTCCCCTCTGCCTGCAGATTGAGGGCAGCGCCAACTACGCCCTCGACCTCGCGCCCTCGGGGAACACGAGCACCTTCTCCTTTCCGACCTTCCTCAGGTTCGGGCTCGTCCGCGGCCTCGAGCTACGCGTCGGCTCGGGCCTGGTCGGTCTCGACGCGAGCGGCGGGGACGCGTCTGTCGTCGGCGCGACGGACACGTCTGTCGGCGCGAAAGTGCAGCTCTTGCACGACGAGGGATGGACACCGGACCTGGGCCTCGTGACCGACGTCTACCTGCCTTCCGGGCAGGGGCCCTTCACCGACGGCGCCGTCGTGCCCGACAGCCGCGTCGCCGCCTCGTGGGGGCTCCCCGACGGGTTCGGCATCCTTCTGAACGCCGGGGTCGACGTCCCGGTCGACGCGCGCGGGCGGTTTGCCCGCTTCGTCTACGTTGCGAACGTGAGCTGGTCCCCGCCGGTGCTCGAGGGGCGGCTGAGCTTCTTCGTCGAGTCCTTCGGCCGCATCGCGCTCGCCTCGGGCCACGAGAGCGTCGAGCAGATCGACCTCGGGGGCGCCTTCCGCCTCGGCGACAACTGGCAGGTCGACGCCTACACCCAGCAGGCGCTCACCGCGGCCTCCCCGGACTTCCAGGTGGCGATTGGATTGAGCGGACGCACCAACCCGTGACTCACGACGACGGCGCCGGAAGCTCGCGGGGGTTCGACGGCGAAGGTCGGACCGGGATCGAAAACCAGAAGCGGGCGCCGCCCAGGGGCGAGGGCTCGACGCCCACTTCGCCGCCGTGGGCGCGCACGATGTCCTGCACGATGCTCAGGCCGAGCCCGCTGCCCTGCTTCTCCGTGCCGGGAACGCGGAAGAACTTGGCGAAGATCCGCTCCCGGAGGTCGGCGGGCACGCCGGGACCGTTGTCGTCGACGAAGATGCGCACCGCGCCGTCCGAGGCCTCGAAGCCGACGGCCACGTGCCCTCCCTCGCCCGCGTGCAGGAGCGCGTTCTCGATCAGGTTGTCGAGCACGTGGGTGAGGCGACCGAAGTCGGCCTCCATGGTGAGCAGGCTGTCGCCGGCCAAGACCTCGAGGCTCTTGCCCCGCTGCGCCGCGCGCGCCTCGTGCCGCGACGCCGCCTCGCGCACGAGCTCGCCCACGTTCACCACGCCTCGCTCGAGCTGGGCGGCCCCCGACTCGAGCCGCGCCATCTCGAGCAGCTCCTCGATGACCGACTGCAAACGCTCGCAGTCCTCCCGCGCGGCGGTGAGCAGGTCCTGCTGCCGATCGGTGAGCGGCCCCGCGGCCCCCTCGAGGCAGAGATGCACGGCCATGTGGAGCGACGTGAGGGGCGTCCGAAGCTCGTGGGCCGCCGCGGCGACCAGGTCGCCCTTGAACCCTTCGATGCGGCGCGAGCGCGTCACGTCACGCAGGGCCACCGTGACGCCGGACAGGACGCCCGCCGGCGCGCGCACGGGCGTCGCGCTCACGAGCACCCAGCGCGGCCCGGGGCTACCCGTCAGCTCGACGGCCGACTCGAGGGATACAGGCTCGTGGGGCTCGCCCGTCCGACGCACGCTCTCGAATGCCTCGTGCACTGCGTCCCCGAGCGCCTCGGGCAGACCGTCGAGGGCGACGCCGTCGGTCCCAAGCACGCGAACGGCGGCCTCGTTGTACGTCACGGGCGTGCCGTCGATTGCGTAGACCACGACGGCGTCGGCGAGGCTGTCCATCACGGACTCGAGCCGGCTGTTCGCCTCGAGCAGCTCGCCGATGGAGCTCTTCCGGTACTGGGCGATGCGTTCGGCCATGTCGTTGAAGGCGGCCGAGAGCTTGGCGACCTCGTCGTTGCCCGAGATTCGGATGCGCGCGTCGAAGTCGCCCTCGGACAGTCGGTGGACCGCGCGGTCGAGCACGCGCAGCGGGCCGAGGGCACGGCGGAGCCATGTTCCCGCGACGAGCACGGCGAGGACGAAGGCGACGGCCGCGGTGATCGCGAGGGCGATGCCGATGTGCTGGGCCGTGGTGCGCGCGAGCGCACTCTTGTGTCGCATGGCGTCACGGTTGATGACGAGGATGCGGTCGACCGCGCTTCGAAGCTCGAGGGAGCGGCGGCGCTCGATCGCGACGCCCGAGGGGCGGGTCGCATCGGCGAGCGACGCCCGGTAGGCCTCGAAGTCGCGCCGCAGGGTCGCCGTGGCCGCGCGCTCGCCCTTCTCGGTGATGTTGCTCTCCTGCAGGCGCAGCTCCCGATCGAAAGATGCGAGGTCCGCCGAGACCTCCGCCGCCGCGAAGGGCCGCCCCTCGAAGCTCGCCGACAGGACGCGTTGGTCGATCGCGTTCGTCGCGCGCAGCATGCTCCGCCCGGCGTCGAAGCTGCGGAAGTTCTGGTAGAGGATGTCGCTCGGCGCCGACCCGAAGCGCACCGCCGCGTAGAGCGAGCCGGCCGCGGTCACCACGAGGGCGATCAGGAGCGGGAGCTGCGAGAGGAGGAGCTTCCGGCGGAGGGTCACGGCGTGCCCCCTGGCCGGCGAAGAGGTGGATGTCGAAGCCGCGGGCTCGACGGATGAGACGCTGGGGAAAGGTGGTGCCGAGGAGCTGCTTGTACCAGGGCTGCTCGGACACACCGATGATGATGTCGGTGACGCCGTTGGCCCGCGCGAACTCGAGGATGCCCTCCACGGGATCGACGGCCTTGATGTGGCACACCTCCGCGCCCAGGTTCCGCGCCATCTGCTGGGCGTCGAAGAGGTGCCGCTGGGTCGCCGCGTCGATGCGCTTCGGGTCCTCGTCGGGGCGTCTCCACGTAGACCGCGTACCAGTGCACGTTCAGGCGCCCCGCCATGCGCGAGGCGCGGCGGATGAGCGCGCGCGCCCGCGGCGAACGGGAGGACAGGCAGAGCATGAGCCGCCCCCCCGTGGGACGGGGTGTGCCCCGCGACTCGGCCGGCGACTCGGCGTCCCGGCTCTGGGAGCGCCCGATGGCCTCGGCGACCTCGCGCAGGGCGAGCTCGCGCAGCCCCTCCAGGTTGTCGCGCTGGAAGAAGTGCCGGAGCGCCCAGTCGATGCGGTCCTTCGGGTAGACCTTGCCGGCCTCGAGGCGCTCGAGGAGATCGCCCGCCGGCAGGTCGATGTTCACGATCTGATCCGCCCGCCGCAGGAAGGAGTCGGGCACCGTCTCGTGCACCTTCACGTGGGTCGCGCGCTTCACGACGTCGTTCAGGCTCTCGAGGTGCTGGATGTTGAGCGCGCAGTAGACGTGGATGCCCGCGCGCAAGAGCTCGAGGATGTCCTCGTAGCGCTTCTTGTGCTTGCTGCCCGGCGCGTTGGTGTGCGCCACCTCGTCGATGAGGGCGATGGTGGGGGCGCGCTCCTTCACGGCGTCCACGTCGAGCTCCTCGAGCTCCACCCCCCGATAGGCGACCTTGCGCAGGGGCACCTCCTCGAGGCCTTCGAGCAGGGCGGCCGTCTCGGCACGGCCGTGGGTGTCGATCACACCGATGACGACGTCGACGCCGCGCTGCACGAGCTCGTGGGCCTCCTGCAGCATGCGGTAGGTCTTGCCGACGCCGGCGGCGGGACCGAGGAAGACCTTGAGCCGCCCCTGCCGCGAGCGTCGCACCAGCTCGAGGAAGTCGTCCGATCGCTTGCGGGCGTGCTCCATGACACGCGTGGCTCAGGGCGCGGGCGGTGGCCCGAGGTCGCGGTCGAGGGCCAGGTTCGCCTCGAGGACGTTCACGAGCGGCGCGCGGAAGGGCATCGGGGCGGACGCCTCCCGGCGCAGCACCCCCTCGACGCGGGCCGGGTCGACGCCCCTGGCGCTCGCGATGCGCTTGGCCTGGTAGAGCGCCGCCGCGAGCGTGATGTCCGGGTCGAGGCCCGAGCCCGAGGCCGCGACCAGGTCGCCGGGCGCCGGACGGGACGCGGTCGCGCCGAGGTGCCGGGTGGTGGCTTCGGCCCGGGCCCGGAGCGCCGGGTTGCTCGCCGCAAGGTTGCTCCCGCCCGAGGCGGCCGCGTCGTAGCCGACGGCGGACGGGCGCGGCCAGAGGTACGAAGGACGGGTGAAGCCCTGGGCGATGAGCCGACTGCCGATGACGGTGCCCGAGGCGTTGCGC
This sequence comes from uncultured delta proteobacterium, assembly GCA_963830115.1. Lineage (GTDB taxonomy): Bacteria > Myxococcota_A > Polyangia > Polyangiales > CAWHLB01 > CAWHLB01. The sequence continues at coordinate 747,040 of CAWHLB010000027.1, read as the reverse complement.
ACGAGGCTCCCCAGAGCGCGCCCCGGGACCGCCGCCCGCGCGATGCCGAGGAGCGCGAGTGGGTAGAGCACCGCGCACAGGAGCACCGAGGCGAGCACGAGGCGGAGCGATGTGACGAGGTCTTTGCGCATGGGCGACTCCACGCTACGCCAGTCCGAGCACCGAGAGAACGATGTCGATGAGCTTGATGCCCACGAAGGGCGTCACGAGCCCGCCGAGGCCGTAGACGAGCAGGTTGCGCTGGAGCAGGCGGTCGGCGCCCGCCGGCCGATAGCGCACGCCCTTGATCGCCACCGGGATGAGCAGCGGGATGACGATCGCGTTGAAGATGACCGCCGAGAGGATGGCGCTCCTCGGGGAAGTAAGGGCCATCACGTTGAGCACCGCCAAGCGCGGCATGGCCGCGAGGAAGAGCGCGGGCACGATGGCGAAGTACTTGGCGACGTCGTTGGCGATGGAGAAGGTCGTCAAGGCGCCGCGCGTCATCAGGAGCTGCTTGCCGATCTCCACGACCTCGATGAGCTTGGTCGGGTCGCTGTCGAGGTCGACCATGTTGCCGGCCTCCTTGGCGGCCTGGGTGCCCGAGTTCATGGCGACGCCGATGTCGGCCTGGGCCAGGGCGGGCGCGTCGTTCGTCCCGTCGCCCATCATGGCGACCAGGCGCCCCTGCCCCTGCTCCTTGCGGATGTAGGCGAGCTTATCTTCGGGCGTCGCCTCTGCGATGAAGTCGTCGACCCCGGCCTCCTTCGCGATGGCCGCCGCGGTCAAGGGGTTGTCGCCCGTGACCATGACGACCCGGAGACCCATGGCGCGCAGGCGCTCGAAGCGTTGCTGGATGCCGGGCTTGAGCACGTCGGACAGGGCCACGACGCCCAGGGCGCGCTCGTCCTCGGCGACGACGAGCGGTGTGCCGCCGCCGCGCGCGATCGTGTCGACCGCTTCCCCGAGGGCCGTCGGCATCGCGCCTCCGCGTGCTTCGAGCCACCGACCGATGGCATCCGCCGCGCCCTTACGCAGCTTGCGACCGTCTGGCAGGTCGACGCCCGAGATGCGCGTCTGGGCGGTGAAGGGCACCGCGCGCGCGCCCTCGGGCAGCTCGAGCGTCGCGCCCAGGCGCTTCTCGCACAGGGTCACGAGCGAGCGCCCCTCGGGCGTCGTGTCCGCGAGGGACGAAAGCTGGGCGGCGCGCGCGAGCTCCTCGGCGGGCACGCCCTTCGCCGCCACCAGGTCGGTCGCCTGGCGGTTGCCCTGGGTGATCGTGCCCGTCTTGTCGAGGAGCACCGTGTCGATGTCGCCGGCGAGCCTCGACCGCCTTGCCGCTCTTGGCGAGGACGTTCGCCCGGAGCGCCCGGTCCATGCCCGCGAGGCCGATGGCGGCGAGCAGGCCGCCGATGGTCGTTGGGATGAGGCACACGAGCAGCGCGACCGCCGTCGGCACGTCGATGTCGGCGTGGAAGTAGCCCGCCATGGGCACGAGGGCGACGGTCACCATCAGGAAGGCGAGGGTGAGACCGGCGAGGGTGATGGTGAGCGCGATCTCGTTCGGTGTCTTCTGCCGCTTGGCCCCCTCGACCAAAGCGATCATCCGGTCGAGGAACGAATCGCCCGGCTCCACCGTCACGCGCACCACGATCTCGTCCGACAGGACGCGGGTCCCGCCCGTGACGCCGCTGCGGTCGCCGCCGGCCTCGCGCACGACCGGCGCGGACTCGCCGGTGATGGCCGATTCGTCGATGCTGGCGACCCCCTCGATGATCTCGCCGTCCGCGGGGATCGTCTCGCCCGCCGTCACGACGACCACGTCGCCGGCGCGCAGTTCGGTGGAGCTGACCGTCTCGACGGAATCGCCCTGGGTGCGCCGGTGGGCCTCGGTGGACTTGCGCGTCGAGCGCAGGGCGCGGGTCTGGGCCTTGCCGCGCGCCTCGGCGATCGCTTCGGCGAAGTTCGCGAACAGGACCGTGACCCAGAGGATCGCGCTGATGGCGAGCTGATAGCCCGCGCCCGACGCGCCCGACGCGACGGAGACGACGCCCGCGAGCGTGCTGAGCAGCGCGCCGAGCTCCGTGATGAACATGACCGGGTTGCGCACCATGCGCTGGGGCATGAGCATGACGAAGGCCTCGCCCACCGCCGGACGCACGAGCTCGGGGGCGAAGAGCGGCGTCTTGCGGCTCGCCTTGCGCACCGCGCTCGGTCGCGTCCCGGAAGAGAGGGGCATCCCGTTCGTTTCAGTCATGGCTCCTCGTCGCCGAGCGCGATGGCGCCGTGCTCGGGGTAGGACCCGAGCCGGCGGAGGTTCGCCCGTGCGGGGGCATAGGTGGGCTCGACCGCGAGGCCGGCGCGCAAGAGGCCCATGGCGCGGGGCCAGTCGCCCGCGAGCTCACGGATCGCCGCGAGGACGTTGTAGGCCGAGGCCCTCTCCGGTGCGCGGGCGAGGGCGTCGCGCGCCAGGCGCTCGGCGAGCTCGAGGTCGCCTGCGCGCACCGCAGCGCGGGCTTTCCCCATCAGCGCCTCGAGGGCGCCGTCGAGCCCGCCCCTCATCGCCCCACTCCGTGGGCGGCCAGGGCCAGGTGCTCACCGATGGGGCCGAGCACGGCGGCGGGCAGGAAGAGGAGCGCCCCGAGCAGGAGCACGCTGCCGAGCAGCAGCACACCGAAGAGGACCGTGTCGGTGCGGAAGGTGCCGCTCGTCTCGGGGACGGGGCGCTTGTCGCCGAGGTAGCCCGCGATGGCGAGCGGCAGGAGGATCGGGACGTAGCGGCCGAGGCCCATGCTGATCCCGGTGACCATGTTCCACGGGATGGTGTTGTCGTGGAGGCCCTCGAAGCCCGAGCCGTTGTTGGCCGCGGCCGAGCTCATCTCGTAGAGGATCTCGCTGAAGCCGTGGCTCGCCGGGTTCGCGATGGTCGCCACGCCCCACGAGATCCCGACGAAGAGCGCCGTGCCGCCCAGGATCAGCAGCGGGTGGAGCAGGAGCGCGAGGGACGCGAGCTTCATCTCGCGCGCTTCGATCTTCCGGCCGAGGTACTCGGGCGTGCGCCCGACCATCAGCCCGGCGATGAAGACCGCGATCACGATGTAGAGCAGCATGTTGATGAGGCCGACGCCGACGCCGCCGAAGGTCACGTTCAGCCACATGCCGATGAGGGGCATGAGCCCCGTGAGCGGGTTCAGGCTGTCGTGCATGGCCGAGACCGAGCCGTTGCTCGTCGCCGTCGTCGCCACCGCCCACAGGGGCCCGCTCGCCGTACCGAAGCGGAGCTCCTTGCCCTCCAGGTTGCCGAGCGCCTGATGGACGTGCAGGCCCGCGAAGGCCGCGTTGGGCTGGCTCTCGAGGCGCACCGCCGGCACGGCCAGCGCCACGAAGAGCACGCTCATGACGCAGAAGACGACGGCCGCATGCCGCATGCGCCCGATGAGTCGCCCGAACATCCACACGCACGCCATCGGGACGAGCAGGATCGCGACGGCCTCGAGCACGGCCGACACGAAGCCCGGGTTCTCGAAGGGATGGGTACTGTTCACGCCGAAGAAGCCGCCACCGTTGGTGCCGAGCTGCTTGATGGCGACCATCGCGGCGACGGGACCGCGGGCGATGGTCTGGGTCGCGCCTTCGAGGGTGTGGGCGATCGCCGCGCCGTGGAAGGTCATCGGCACGCCGAGGACGAGCAGGACGATCGCGAAGACGAACGAAAGAGGCAGGAGCAACAGCACCGTCGTCCGCGCCACGTCGCGGTAGAAGTTGCCGACCTCCTTCGTGGGGCCGAGACGCCGGGCGATGGCGGCGAGGACCGCGATCCCGGTCGCCGCCGACACGAACTGCAACCACGTCAGGGCGAGCTGGGCGAAGTGGCTCAGGGACTGCTCGCCCGCGTAGTGCTGGAGGTTCGTGTTCGTGGCGAACGACATGGCCGTGTGGAATGCGAGGCTCGCCTCGAGGCCCGTCTTGCCGTCCGGGTCGAGGGGCAAGTGCCCCTGCACCAACAGGACGACGAGCACGAGCCCGAACATGAACGCGTTGAAGACGAGCAGCGAAACCGCATAGCGCTGCCAGGACTGGGAGGTGCGCGCGCCCGCTCCCAACAGACTCCCGACCAGACGATCGAGGCGGTCGTCGCGGGACGGACCGAGGGTCCACGCCATGTACTTGCCGAGCGGCCACGAGAGGGCGACCGTCAGCGCGAAGAGGATCAGACCGTAGAGCAGGTTCACGGGGTCCCTCGGTCAGAACCGCTCGGGGCGCATGATGGCGAACAGGAGGTAGGCGAAGGCGCCTGCGGCGACGATGGCGGCGACGACTTGCATGGGTTCCTCCGCCCACTCGGAGAGCAAGGGACGTGCCGCGGCGGGGCGCCGTCCGCCGGCGTGGGCGCGTGGATTCCCCCGTGCACGGCGCAGGAATGACACCCCGATGGCATTGCAGGATGCAAGGTGGCCGGACCGCGCCGCTGAGCCTCACGGCCCTCGGCGTCGTCTACGGCGACATCGGCACGAGCCCCCTCTACGCCCTGCGCGAGTGCTTCGCCGGCCCCCACCACGTCGGTCGCGTCCGCGCCCAACGTCCTCGGCGTCCTCTCGCTGATCTTCTGGTCGCTGATCATCGTCATCTCGATCAAGTACCTCACCTTCGTGCTGCGCGCCGACAACGACGGCGAGGGCGGCATCCTCGCGCTCATGGCCCTGGCGCGCGACCCGAGCGCTCGATAGCGTCGCGGTCGCTGCAGCTCGGGCTCGTCTCTGCTCGGCCTCTTCGGCGCGGCGCTGCTCTACGGCGACGGCATGATCACGCCGGCCATCTCGGTGCTCAGCGCCGTCGAAGGCCTCGACGTGGTCGACACCGGCGCTGCACGCCTTCGTCGTGCCGATCACCGTTGGCATCCTGATCGGGCTGTTCTGTTCCAGAAGCGCGGCACCGCGCGGCGTGGGGGTGGTCTTCGGTCCCGATCACGCTGCTCTGGTTCGTCGCCCTCGCCGGCGCCTGGGCTCGTGGCATCGTGCAGCCCCGCGTGTGCTCGCGGCCGTCTAGCCCGCTGCACGCCGTCGCCTTCTTCGTGGCGCAACCGGCTGGCACGGCTTCCTGGTGCTCGGCTCGGTCTTCCTGGTGGTCACCGGCGGCGAGGCCCTCTACGCCGACATGGGGCACTTCGGCCGGCGGCCCATCCGCCTCGCTGGTTCGCCGTCGTGCTGCCTCGCTCTCTGCTCAACTACTTCGGCCAGGGCGCGCTGCTGCTCGCACACCCGGAGGCCGCCGACAGCCCCTTCTATCCACTGGCTCCCGGCCTGGGCGCTCTACCCGCTGATCGCCCTCTCGACGGTGGCGACCATCATCGCGTCCCAGGCCCTCATCTCCGGCACCTTCTCCCTGACGCGGCAAGCGGTGCAGCTCGGGCTACTGCGCCGCGCATGCGGATCGAGCCACACCTCGGCGCGCCGAGATCGGCCAGATCTACGTGCCCATCGTCAACTGGCTGCTGATGCTCGCGCCGATCGGCCTGGTGCTCGGCTTCGGCACGTCGAGCAACCTCGCCGCCGCCTACGGCGTCGCGGTCACCACCACGATGGTGATCACCACGGTGCTCGCCCTCGTGGTGGCGCGGCGCCGGTGGCACTGGAGCCTCTGGGCGGCGGGTGCCCTGCGCTTCGGCGAGCGCTTCACGCGCATCGTCGCCCACTACGGCTTCATGGAGCAGCCCAACATGCGCAGGCTCCTCGACCAGATGCGGATGCGCGGCGTGCACGTCGACATCGATCGGGCGACGTTCTTCCTCGGCCGCGAGACGCTGCTCGCCACGGGGCGGGACGGCATGGCCCTTTGGCGCGAGCGCCTCTTCGCCACCATGACCCGCAACGCGCAACGCGCGACGGCGTTCTTCGGCATCCCGCCCGAACGGGTCGTGGAGCTGGGCTCCCAGATCGAGTTCTGACCGGTCAGCGCCCGATGCCGCTCGGCAGGCCCGTCGTCTCCCCGTCGCTTCCGCCCGGAGAACGCCCGCGGCGGTCCACGACGCGCACCGAGCTCGCCTGGGGCCCCTCCTCGCCCGCCTCTTCGCTGAAGGCGACGCCCGCACCTGGCTCGAGCGCCTCGAAGGGCGTGTCGCCGACGAGGCTGTTGCGGTGGAAGTAGATCTCGCGGCCGTCGACCGTCTCGATGAAGCCGTAGTCGTCGATGAGCCGCGTGATCAGCGCCCGCGATCTGCTGCTCCGGGTGGCTCTTGACGGTGCCCTGCTGCTGCGCGGTGAGGCGCTTGAGCTTGCGCTCGGTCGCATCGAAGGCGTCCTGAATGACCTTGTAGAGGTCGTCGGTGATCGCGCCCTCGCCCGCCTCGCGGATCACCACCACCTCGTGGTGGGGCGGCACCTTCAGGTCGAGACGCACGCGGTAGTAGCTGCCCGAGGACGGGTGCGCGTGCGGACGCTCGAGGATGATGCGGAGGCTCGTGATGTGGTCGCAGAATCGCTCGAGCTTGTCGGTTCGCTCGCGGACGATGCGGTCGACGACGGCGCTCCGGTCCACGCCCCGGAAGGTGACCTCCATCGGTACCTGCATGGGTTGCTCCATTTCTCCCCCTATTCCAAGGTGCGCACGAATCGGGCCGTGAAAAGGCGGCACCGGCCCCCATGAGCGCGCCCGCCGTTCGTGCTAGGACACGAGCGTGATTTTGGAGCACTTCCCGGTCGCCCCCCTCGGGTGCAACTGCGTCATCCTCGGCGACGAGGCCACGGGCGAAGCCATCGTGGTGGACCCGGGCGGGGAGGCGGCGCGCATCCTCGAGGCCCTGCGGGAGCGGGGCCTGACCTGCAAGGCCATCCTGCACACCCACACCCACTTCGACCACGTGGGCGCGACCGGTGAGCTGCAACAGGACACGGGCGCGCCCGCCATGATCCACGAGGCCGACCTCTTCCTCTACAACGGCCTGCAGATGCAGCTCGACACCTTCGGCATCCCTTTCCGCGCACCCGAGGTGGCGCCCATCGACCAGTTCCTGGTGGACGGTCGAACCGTGGCGGCGGGCGGCCTGGAGCTCGGCGTGCTGCACACGCCCGGCCACACGCCGGGCAGCGTCTCCTTCACGCTCCCGGGTGAACGCCCCGTGCTCATCGCCGGCGACACCCTCTTCGCCGGCAGCATCGGCCGCACGGACCTCTGGGGGGGCGACAGTGACACGATCCTGCGCTCGATTCGCGACAAGCTCCTCACCCTGCCCGACGACACGCTGGTCATCACCGGCCACGGCCCGACGACGACGGTCGGCAGCGAGAAACAGCACAACCCCTTCGTGGGTCGGGATGCAGGCTGAGCGCGCGTCTTGACACTCCCGGCGCCACCGAGCAGGCTGGCCATGTGTAGCGCATATCACTTTTTCCGACACTGCTTGGCCGTGACGGCGTTCGAGTGCTTCGACCATGGCGGCGGGGGCTGCGCGGGCGGCGGCGCGTGCCTGCCGTGGCAGTAGTGGCGCAGCTCACTCCGCAGGCTTCGCTCTCAGTCCGGGGAGCCGGCGGCGCCCACCTTGCCCGCGAAGCGGCGGTAGGCGAGGACGACGTAGGCGGCGACGAGCGCCATGCCCGGGATGAACCAGGCGAGGCCGATGGCGAGGCTCGAGGCCGAGGCCGAGGCGTTCGTGATCGTCAGGGCGGAACCGGCGCCGCCACGCTCGGGGAGCACCCACGGGTAGAGGCCGTAGGCGACCGAGGTGAGCATGCCCACGAGGTAGAGGCACGACGCGAGGAAGGCCTTGCCGTCGGCGCCGCGACGGCGGAACCAGAGGATCGCGACGAGGCCCACGACCGCGAGCGCGGGAAAGGCGAAGCCCCAGGGGGCGCCCAGGAAGCGCGCGGCGATGTGGGGTTGCACGGCCCAGCTCGTCGCCGTCACGGCCGACATCGTCACCAGCGTCGCGACGAGGAGGTACGGGGACAGGCGCCGTGCGCGACGGGCCACCTCGCCTTCGAGCGTGTACGTGAGCCACAGGGCGCCGTGGAGCGCGAGCGCGACCGCGGCGGCGACCGCGACGAGCACCGTGTACCAGTCGAGGACGCCCACCGGCGCGCGGACATCGAGGTCGGTCCAGAGCGGCAGGAAGAAGCGGGCGTGGGCGTCGAGGGGCACGCCGCGCACGACGTTGCCGAGGGCGGCACCGAAGAAGACGGCGAGGAGCAGGCTCGAGACGGAGAAGACCGCGTCCCAGAAGGTCGCCCACATCGGTATCGCGATCTGGTGGCGTAGCTCGATGGCGATGCCCCGGCCGACCAGAAGCCACAGGACGAGGATCAACGGCACGTAGAAGCCGCTGAAGCTCGAGGCGTACAGGAGCGGGAACGCGAAGTAGAGGACGCCGCCGCCCGCGATGATCCACACCTCGTTGCCGTCCCACACGGGACCGATGGAGCCGAACACCTCGGCGCGCTCGTCGGAGGTGTGGGCCACGAAGGTGTGCAGGATGCCGGCGCCGAGATCGAAGCCGTCGAAGACCACGTAGGCGGTCAACATGAAGGCGACGAGGCAGAACCAGAGGGTGGTCACTGCAGCGCCCCCCCTGTCTCCGTCTCGACGGCCTCGGGACCGCGGGCGAGCACGCGTCCGACCAGGAACAGGAAGAGAATGCCGAGCAGGGCGTACAGCCCCATGAAGCCGAGCAGCGTGAACATGACGTTGCCCGGCGAGACGTCCCTCGAGATGCCGTCGGCCGTGCGCATGAGGCCGTAGATCACCCACGGCTGGCGCCCGAGCTCGGCGGACATCCACCCGGCGGTCGTCGCGATGTAGGGGAAGGGCAGGCTCAACATGAGCAGCCACAGGGTCCGTCGCGAGGTGTGGAGGCGCTTGCGCCAGAGCTGGTAGGCCGCGAGCAGAAGCACGGCGATGAACACCGTCCCGAGCCCGACCATCACGTGGTAGCTGTAGTAGAGGAGCGGGATGTTGTCGGGCCAGTCCTTCTCGGGAAAGGCGTCGAGCCCCTGCACCCGCGCGTTCCAGCGCCGGTAGGTCAGGAAGCTCAGCGCGCGTGGCGCTTTGATGGGATTGTCGATGCGGCGGTGCGCCACGTCGGGCTGGCCGATGACGTCGAGGGGCGCGCCGGCTTGGCTCGTGAACAGGCCCTCCATCGCCGCCAGCGTCGCGGGTTGGTGGCGCGCGACCATCTGGCCCTGTACATCGCCCGAGGGGTAGAGCTGGAAGAGGCTCGCGAGAAGCCCGGCGATGATGCCGACGCGCAGGAAGATACGCGCCTGATCGAGGTGCCGGCCCCCGAGGGCGTAGGCAGCGCCGACCGCGGCGACGACGAAGCTCGCCGTGATCACCGACGCGCTCATGTTGTGCAGGTACTGCCAGACCGCCCACGGGTTGCCGAGCAACGCGCCCAGGCTTTGCAACGCCAGCATCCCGCCGGGGCCCACGTGGTAGCCGACGGGGTGCTGCATGAAGGCGTTGGTGGCGATGATGAAGTAGCCCGAGAGCCACGAGCCGAGGAAGACGAGGAAGGCGGCGGCCCAGTGGCCTCTCGGGCTCAGGCGCTTCTCGCCGAAGAGCAGAAGGCCGAGGAACGTCGACTCGAGGAAGAAGGCGAAGACGCCTTCCATCGCGAGGGGCTGGCCGATGACGCCCCCGGCGCGCGCCGAGAAGTCGGCCCAGTTGGTGCCGAACTGGAACTCCATCGGGATGCCGGTGACGACACCCATGACGAAGTTGATGGCGAAGATGCGCGTCCAGAAGCGGGCGCACTCGTCGAAGCGTGCTTCCCCCGTGCGCAGCGCGAGCGTCTTGGAAACCACGATGAGGAGCGCGAGCCCCATCGTGAGTTGTGGGAACAGGTAGTGGAAGGTGACCGTGAACGCGAACTGCAGTCGGTGAATGAGAACCGCGTCCATTCCTAGCCCCCGAGCCGCCCACAGTAGGGGCATTCCCGCGCGTGACAAGCGGAACCCCCTCCCCTGGCGCCTCCCGCTCGCAAGAGGGGGAGCGCGGGGGGACGCTGGCACCCACAAGCCGCACGCCTTGCGGCTCCGAACGCACCACAGTTCCCCCTCCCGCTCGCAGGAGGGGCCTCGAGGGCCTGTCGGCGCTCAGCGCTTATCGATCGGCACGAACCTTCGCTCGCCTTCGCCCAGGTACACCTGACGCGGCCGCGCGATGCGCTGCTCCGGATCGGTCAGCATCTCTTCCCACTGGGCGAGCCAGCCGGCGGTGCGGCCGATGGCGAAGAGCACCGGGAACATGTCCATCGGCAGCCCCATCGCCTGGTAGATGATGCCCGAATAGAAGTCGACGTTCGGGTAGAGACGGCGCTGGACGAAGTACTCGTCCTCGAGCGCGATCCGCTCGAGCTCGACCGCGATGTCGATGAGCGGGTTCTTGCCGACCACCTCGAAGACCTGCTTGGCCAGGTCCTTGATGACCTTCGCGCGCGGGTCGTAGTTCTTGTAGACGCGGTGGCCGAAGCCCATCAGCCGGACCTCGCCCTTCTTCACGCGGTCGACGTAGTCGGGGATGTTCTTGACGTCGCCGATCTCGCGCAGCATTCGGATGGCGGCCTCGTTGGCGCCGCCGTGGAGCGGGCCGTAGAGCGCCGCACAGGCCGCCGCCGTCGCGCTGAAGGGGTCGACCTTGGACGAGCCCACCGACCGCATGGCGTTGGCCGAGCAGTTCTGCTCGTGGTCGGCGTGCAGGATGAACAGGACATCGAGCGTCTTCTCGATGATCGGGTTCGGCTCGTACTTCACCTCGGTCATCTTGAACAGCATGTTCAGGAAGTTGCCGACGTAGCTCAGGTCGTTGTCCGGGTAGACGTAGGGCAGGCCGCGGCGGTGCCGGTAGGCGTAGGCGGCGAGGGTCGGCATCTTGGCGAGCAGCCGGTACATCTGCAGCCGGCGCTTCTCCGCGTCGGCTACGTCCTTGGCGTCCGGGTAGAAGGTCGACAGGGCCGCGACGGTGCTCGTCAGGATGCCCATCGGGTGGGCGTCGTAGCGGAACGCGTCGATGAACTCCCGGATGTTCTCGTGCACCATCGTGTGCGTCGTGATGTTGTGCGTGAGCTCCTTCAGCTCTTGCCCCGAGGGCAGCTCGCCGTGCATGAGCAGGAAAGCCGTCTCGAGGAAGCTGGCCCCCTCGGCGAGCTCGCCGATCGGGTAGCCGCGGTAGCGCAGGATGCCCTTCTCGCCGTCAATGAAGGTGATACGGCTCGTGGTCGACGCGGTGTTCGTGAATGCCGGGTCGTAGGACATCATCCCGAAGTCGTCCTCGGCCACCTTGATCTGGCGGAGGTCCATCGCCCGAATCGTGCCGTGCGTAATCGGCAGCTCGTACGTCCGCCCAGTGCGGTTGTCGGTGACGGTGAGCGTTTCCTTGGCCATGGGCTTCTCCGTGAAGGGTCTCGGCCGCAACCCGGCAACGGTGGCAGGCGGCGGTCCAAGCACTCGGGGGAGGCTCGCCGCCCACCCGGCGTTCCGGCGGGGCGAGCCGCCGCGAGTCTAGCCCAGAGAGCGCCGCTTTCTAACCACAAAAATCCGTAACGGTTGCGGCGGGCCCGCTGCGGTACGATCGCCCCATATTCCACGCTTTCCGGCTGCGCGCCAGTCGATCACTCCCAGGCGGTCCTGTGCGAGATCGCGACGAGGGGGCCCGTCCGCTCTGCGGGACGGGAGCTCCACCGCCATCACGATGGGCCGGCCCCTCGATCGAGGCCTTGCCGGTGCCCGCAATAGCGGCATGGTTCCCGATAGATAGATGCCAACCGCGGCCGTTTCGGGGCGGGGTCTGCTCGGGCCTCGGCCGCCCCTCGCCGCTCCTGCCGCTGACTTCCGGCCAGGCGGTAGCAAAAAACCTGCCGCCCGGGGGCCGAGGGCTTGCCATGGGTGGGCCAGAGACACACGTCTAAGGACGGGAAGGCCCTCTGCGCCGCCTTGGGGTTCAATGCAGTCCCTCCCCTCCTTGCACCAGCCCCGAGGACGCTCCGCGAGGGCCTTCCCACTTCTTTTCAGGGCCATGGCTGCAAGGAACCCGGAGCCCGATCAGGCGCGTCGACTGGGGCGGCGCGAGCCGAGCCCACGCCCCGCCGCGGCGTAACCGAAGGCGGGTACCCGGCGTACCTCCAGTCGAAGCCTCCGCCCAATGCCGGTCTCGATCGCGCCAGGCCCTCCTCCCCCCCTCTGACGCCTACGAGGCCGGCGGCGGAGGCCTCCCTCTTTTCGCTCGCGGGTATCGACAAACGACCCGACGGCCGCGATGGTGCGTGCGTGCTCCTCGCCCACAGCCTCGTCCAGGCCCGTGGCGCCGACCCGCGCCGGTCGATGCTCTTCCTCCACGGCATCCTGGGCAGGCGTGCGAACTGGCGCAGCATCGCTCGCCGTTTCGTCGAGGCGCGCCCGGACTGGGCCGCCCTCCTGCCGGATCTGCGCGCCCACGGCGACAGCCAAGGGCTGCCGCCGCCCCATACCCTCCGGGCCGCGGCCGCCGACGTCGAGGCCCTGGCGCGCGAGGCCGATCCCCCGGTGCGGGCAGTGCTCGGCCACAGCTTCGGTGGCAAGGTCGGCCTGGTCTGGGCCGCCCACCATGCACGCGATCTGAGCCAGGTATGGCTCGTGGACTCGATGCCGGGGGACCGCTGCGACATGCACGGCTCGGAGGGGACGATGCGCGTCGTCGAGCTGCTCGAGCAGATGCGGTTCCCGGTCACCTCCCGCGAGGACTTCGTCGCACGGGTGGTCGCCTGGGGTGGCGACGAGGCCCTCGGCCAATGGCTCGCCATGAACCTCGAGCGCGTGGACGACGACGAACACGCCTGGACGCTCGACCTCGACATGGCCGCGATCCGCTCGCTGCTGGAGGACTACTTCGTGCGCGACCTGTGGCCCGAGGTGCGAAGCGTCGCCGAGGCGGGAGCGGAGGTGCACCTCGTCATCGCCGGCACATCGAAGGTGTACGACGAGGAGGACCGCGCCCGTGCCCGCGCCCTGGCCGAAGCGGTGCCGCGCGTCCATGTGCACGTGATCGAGGGCGCCGGCCACTGGGTGCACGTCGAGGCGCCCGATGCCATGCTCGCCCTCCTCACGGCGCAGACGGGGCCCTGAGCGGCGGCGACGATCGGAGCTCGCCTGCCCGGCCCCGACCCCTCGGCAGTCACGCATCGACGACGGCTGCGACGCCGCGTACAACACCGCCCGTGCACGAGCAGACCATCGCACGCGGCGGGGCACGGGTGGGGCTCGTCGGGTCCTGGACCCTGGTCACGATGCTCGGCGAGACCCTCGCCCAGGCGCTCATCGCGCTCACCGGTGGGCTCGTGTCGGCGGCCTTCGGCTCGGCGACCACCCAACCGCCCGACCTCGTGCTCCGGGGCCTGATCGTGCTGGTCGGAGCCCTCGAAGGCCTCTCGGTCGGCGCGCTCCAAGCGGTGGTGATCCGACGGGTGCTGCCAGGCGTGCGTGCCGCCACCTTCATCGCGGCGAGCGTGGCGGGCTTCGCGGCGGCCTGGGCGGCCGGCGTGGCGGGCAGCGCCCTCGAGCCCGCGGGCATGCCCGGTCACGCCGCCCTGCTCGCCATCGCCGCCGCCAGTGGCGTCGCCCTCGGAGTCATCGTCGGCACGGCCCAATGGCTGGCGCTCCGGCCGCACGTGCGCGGCGCGGGGTTGTGGCCGGTCGCCAACGCCCTCGGCTGGGGCGCCGGCCTGCTGGTCGCGGGGCTCGGCGCAGTGTTCTTTCCTTCGACGACCGAGAGCGCGACGGCGATCGCGCTCGGGATGGCGAGCGGTGCGGCCAGCGGTGTGATCGTGGGCCTCGTGACCGCGCCGTTCCTCGTATGGCTCGCGGGCCGCCCCGCGTGGAACCGCGACTCCGCCTGAGGGCGCCCATCGCTACGAGCGCGTGCGCATGTACGCGGCCGGCGAGCCCTCAGTGAGGGTGCGCGTAGTGGGCCGGCTCGGCGGCGAACTTGGTGCGGCAGGTGTCGGAGCAGAAGTAGTAGGTGTGGCCCTGGTAGTCGGTGTGGGGAGCGTTGGCCACGGCGCGCACCTGCATCCCGCACACCGGATCCTTGGTGAGCGTGGCCACGTTCCCCGGAGCAGCCGCCTCCGCCATGCCGGGCATGCCCGCCATGCCCCCCGCGCCCGAGCTCGCCGCGGGCGGTAGTGAACGCACGTACGCGACGAGCCGGCCGAGCTGGGCGTCAGTGAGATAGTGCGCGTAGCTCGGCATCAGGCGCAGGTATCCCGCGACGATCTTCGCGGCGGGTGTCTCGACGGACTCGCGCAGGTAGGCGTCGTCGACCGTCACTGTCGAGCCGTTCGACAGGTGCACCTTCGTGCCCGCGATCCCCTGGAGCGAGGGCGCGAGGCGCGGGTCGCCGTGGCAGGCGCCACACCCGAGGGACCCGAAGATCTGGGCCCCGCTCGCATCGGCCGCGACGACGGGGTGCGCCGCCGTCGTGCCCGAGCCGACCAGGGTGCGGGTGTCCTCGACCAGCTTGCCCAGGGCCGCCTCGTCGTTGCTCGGGTAGATGCCGCGCACGTTGCCCTTCGCGTCCACGAGGAAGAAGAGGTTCGTGTGCAGGATTGGGTTCTGGGCATCGCCCTGGTTGCGCCGCACCGCGACGCGCATCCCCTTGGCAACCGCGTGGAGCCCCGCCTCGTCGGTGTGCAAGAGGAGCCACCGGCTCTCCTTCGGGTTCCACTCCGCGAGGTAGTGCGCGAGGACGTCGGGGGTGTCGTGCTCCGGATCGACGGAGAAGGAGACGAAGCGCACACCCGGATCGGGGATCTGACGCTCGAGCAGGACCATCTTCGCCGAAAGGAGCGGGCAGACGGTGGTGCACTCGGTGAAGAAGAAGTCGGCGACCCACACGTGACCGAGGAGCGTGCTCGCCATGGTGCGGGTCCCGTGCTGATCGGGAAAGGCGAAGGAGGGCGCATGCCACATGACGGGCAGCGTGCCCGGCTGGCCCGTGGCCTGATCCCGGTAGACGTTCATCTCGGCCGACGGCTCGTGGTCGAGGGAGCGGTTGGCCATGAAGGCCGCACCGCCGGCGGCGGCGGCGCAGACGGCGACGACCGACACGGCGATCCACAGTGCTCGTTTGCCCATGGGTGGAGATCCTTCCCGCGGGCGGCGCGTGCACGAGTCTGGCTTCAGGCGACGCGTGCAGAGTCGAGAGTCGGGCCTCGGCTCCGACGGCACTGCCGCTGGGGCAGCGTTGCCGGGCACCGCGGAGCATCCCTTACCGCGCGATGGCGGAGTTGGCCAGCGGGGCGCACGGAGGGGCGGGTCGGTGGCGGCGAAATGCGCGCAACGAGAATCGTCTGGCGGATCCTTCCAGCCATCCTGTACCGACTGCGGTAGGGTCTGCTACGCTATGCCTGTGCGTCGTGGCTGCGTGTGTTGGCTCGGTTTGATCGCCCTGCTCGGCGGCTGCACGGTTCAACGGACTGGGCTCGGCAGCAACCAGGGCGACGGAGGTGGTCGTCGCGACGCCGGGCGGATTCGACAGCGGCGCCCGCGATGCGAGCCCCGACGCCCTTCCCCCTCCCGACGCGGGGCACGTGGATGGCGGGCCGGTCGACTCGGGACCGCGCGACGCGGGGCCCGTCGACGCGGGGCCCCCGGACGCGGGGCCTGTCGACGCAGGACACGATGCGGGGCCCCCCGACGCAGGCTACGACGCGGGGCCGCCCGACGCAGGACACGACGCGGGGCCGCCCGACGCAGGCTACGACGCGGGGCCGCCCGACGCAGGCTACGACGCGGGGTCGCCCGACGCAGGCTACGACGCGGGGCCGCCCGACGCAGGACCGAGCTGCGATAGCCTGTATGGAAGCACGAACAACTACCGCTTCTGTGGAAGCAACCAGTTCGGAGCTACTTGCACGTTCTTCGGCGAGTTCTCGGGCACCTCGGCCATGACCCACTCGTGCGGCTACCTCTGCGGTTCGGGCAATTGTGTTCAAGAGTCCGCACCGACGGGGACCAGCGGCTCGAACAGGTGCCGCGTCGACACAGCATCCTCGCCCACGTGCAGCCAGCGTCTTGCGGCCGTCATCTGCGTCTGCAACCGATGACCTCGACGCCTGGGGGGCGCTAGAGGAGCCGCGCATGGCCCGGCGCACCGGCCCGCATGTCCGCCCGCTGCTTCCCTGGTATCTTGATCCCGTGGGAGGGCGGAGATTGCGCTGGATGGGGCCCCTGATCCTGCTCGCCGGCTGCTCGGTGGCCCGGACGGGGCTCGGCGCACGGCAGCTCGACGGCGGCATGGTTGGGTCACCGGATGCGGGCCGGATCGACGGTGGATCGGTCGGTCGGCGCGACAGCGGGCCGATGCCCACGGCGGACAGCGGGCCGATGCCCACGGCGGACAGCGGGTCGATGCCCACGGCGGACAGCGGGCCTCCTCCGACGCCCGACGCCGGACCGATGACGGACGCAGGCCCGCCCGACGCCGGGCCGAGCTGCTCCAGCCTCTACGACGGCGCGGACGGCTACGTTCTGTGCGGAGGCGAATACGACAGCGCGTGCGTGTTCTACACCGACCCGCCCGGGAGCTCGCGCTCGTGCAACAGCGTGTGCGCGTCCCTTGGCGGCTCCTGCGTAGCCCAGTACGACGACGGCACCGAACACTGCACACGGATCGGGACCGGCCTTTGCGACGACATGCGCGACGACATGATCTGCGCCTGCAGCCGCTGACCGAGCTCGGTCAGGTTGTGAGGGGCGGCGGCTGCGTCGAGGGCGCAGCTTGCTCGTGCCCGCGGGCACGCGCCTCACGACGTGCCCGATCGCGTCGCTCGCGCTCGGTGCCCAGGTAGGGCTCCCGCGTGCCCATCACGTGGTCGAAGAAGGGATGGGTGACGCACCAGTTGGCGTGCTGGTTCGGGCCCATGTGGTGATCCCAGTGCCACGGTAGGTTCGCCCGGGCCCAGTCGGGATCGAGGTGGGCCCGCTTGTGCACGCGGTAGTAGCGCCACATGCGCCAGATCACGGTGCCGGTGAAGAAGGGGGCGACGGGCAGCAACGGCGCGTGGGCCACGGCCGTGAGACCGAGGGCGAGGGCCTCCTTTCCCTGGGCGTTCCACGCGAAGAGGGAGCGCTCGTAGTCGGGATCGTGGAAGCCGTTCTTGCGGGAGGCGCGATGGTGCTCGTTCCAGTGGAAGCGCCAGAAGCTATCCTTCTTCCGCGCGAGCCCGTGCAGAACGTACTTGTGGACGAGCCACTCGCCCGCGTTCGCGTACAAGAGCCCGATGGGAATGCCGATCATGCTCCCTTACTCCAGCCCTCAAACGATGACCACTCAGTCACCATTTATCTTGTAACCCTCGCCCGCCACCATGTCCAGCGATCCCCCTCCCGAGGCACCGGGCCGTCGTCCCAAGGCGCGGCCCGGCCCACCCTCCGGCAAGCGCGCCCAGAACCGGCGCGAGCGCGAGCGCGCCTTGCGGGACGCCGGCGTCCGGCTCTTCCTCGAGCGAGGGATCGAGGCTGTGACCGTCGACGACCTGGCCCGGGCCGCAGGGATGGCGAAGGGCAACTTCTACCGATACTCCCAGGACAAGACCGACCTGGTCGCGGCCATCATGGCGGAGGTGGGGAGCGAGGTCCGGGCGGCGCTCGGCGCCTGCGCCGAAGCGGTGGAGCAGGCCCACGACCCGGCAGTCCTGACCCGCGCCTACGAGGCCCTGGCCGCGGCGCTCGCAGCCGCGATGCTCGGTCACCTCCCCGCCGTGCGGCTCTACTTGCAGGAGCGGCGCGCGCCAGACGTGGGGGCGCGCGGGCCCATCTGCCGCCTCGCCGAGGAGGTGGAGGACGGAGCGATCCGGCTCACCGAGGTCGCCGTCGACCACGGCCTATTGCGGGTGCCCGATCCACGCATCAGCGCCCTGGCCGTCGTCGGCGCGGTGGAGGAGCTGGCCCTCGCCGTCGTGCAGGGCCGGCTCACGGCGCCACCGCAGGAGATTGGGGCGACCCTGATCCACCTGGTCCTCTCGGGCCTGCGCGGGTGAGGGGGGGCCCGGAGCGAAGAGGCGCCGCGGCGGGCGTCAGTGGGAGGCGGCCGAGATGGTGACGCGCATCGTGTCGGCGATGGCGGGGTAGCTGTAGCCGGCCTTGTCCATGTTGTCGGTGAGCTGAGTCACAACGCCGTGCTCATCGGGACCCGTGTTCGGCATGCCCTGCCGGTTGCCCGCTGGCTGGTTGGAACCGATGCCGGGCTCCTGGTTCACCTCGGTCCCGGCGTCGTAGTAGTGGAACTCGGACGTCACGTCGCCGGCAGGCGAGCCGCCGGGCAACGGATCGAAGTCGACCGCGGCGGCGAAGATGTCGTTCGCCTGGGCGAACATGGTGGCGATCGACAGGTGCTCGCCGGCCTTCACCGTGATCGAAAAGGTGTCGGACAGCCCCGGGCCGATGGGCCCCATCGCGTAGGTCGTGGCGTTGACCGCCGAGAAGATCCCGCTCGAGTGCACGCCGGCGCTCGCGGCGACAACCGGACTGATCGGCCCCGGGTTGCCGTCCTCGGCGAGCCGCTCGAGACCGGCGCTCGCAGGCTGGCCCGTCTGGAACAAGAGGAACGGGTTGGGGTCGTGCACGGCCCAGAGGCCCGGCGCGTAGTCGACCGGCGGGGTCGTGCCGTCGGACGCCATGATCGCATCGGCGGCCGCGATGTTTTCGAACTTCACCTGGAGCGCCGTAGAGCCGTCGCCGCTACTGCCGCACGCGGTCAGTGTCGGGGCGAGCGCGACGACGAACAGCAGCCCCCCAAGCGACAACGAAACTTCCATCACACCACGTTATCACGTCCGGCCGACCAGTTGCGGTCACCCTCCGTGCTCGGCCGTAGCCCGAAAGGGAGCGCGATCGAGGTCAGTCCGCGACCCGATCGCCCTTGCGCGAGAAGAGCTGGTAGAGCACCGGCAGGAGGAAGATCGACAGGGCCACGCGCGACAGCAACCCGCCCACCACGACCTGGGCGAAGGGGCGCTGGCTGTCGCTGCCGATGGCGTGGGAGAAGGCGGCCGGCATCAGGCCGACGCAGGCGACCAGGGCCGTCATCAGGATGGGGCGCAGGCGCACGACGGCGCTCTCGCGCGTCGCCTCGGCGATGGTGGCGCCCTCACGTCGCAGCTTGTTGGCGTGGCTGATGAAGATGACGCCGGTCTGCACGGAGATGCCGAACAGGGCGATGAATCCGAGGCCCGAGCTCACCGACAGCTGGGTGTGCCAGAGATAGAGGGCGACGAGGCCGCCCTGGGGCATGGTCAACACCACGCTCAGGGCGATGAGCCACGGGTACTTGAGGTTGCCGTAGAGGGCGAAGAGCAGGAGGAAGATCAGCGCCAGGGTGATCGGGACGACGATGAACATCTCCCTGCGCGCGTGGAGAAAGTCCCGGTACTCGCCGCCCCAGGTGACCTCGTAGCCGGGGGGCAGATGCACGGCCGCCTTCACGGCCCCGCGCGCCTCGGCGACGGCCGACCCGAGGTCGCGCCCTTCGACCGAGTACTGCACGCCGATGTAGCGGGCGCCGTTCTCGCGGTAGACGAAGGAGGCGCCCTTGCCGACCGAGAGGGTGGCGAAGGTCGACAGGGGCAGGCGCTGGCCGTCCGGCGTCGTAATGAGGAGCCGCCCGATGGCCTCCGGGTTGTCGCGGTAGCGCTTCTCCATGCGCACCACGAGATCGAACTCCCGTTCGCCCTGGATGACCTGCGTCGCGGTGACGCCGCCGACCGCGGCCTCGATGAGGTCGTCGACGGCCGAGACGTCGAGGCCGTAACGGGCGAGCTTCTTGCGGTTGATCTTCACGTCGAGGCTCGGCTGGCCGAGCTCGCGAACGATGGTGATGTGGGCAATGCCGCGGACGCGCTCGAGGGTCTGCTTGACCTTCTTGCCGAGCTTCTCGAGCTCGTGCAGGTCGGGGCCGTAGACCTTCACCGCGAGGGAGCTCTTGAGGCCCGTCGACGCCTCGTCCACGGCGTCCTCGGCCGGCTGCGTGTAGTTGAAGATGATGCCGGGGAAGGTGGAGAGCTTCTTCTCCATCGCCTGGACGAGCTCGTCCTTGGTCTTGATCGAGCCCTTCCACTGGTCGTAGGGCCGGAGGCCCACGAAGAACTCCGCGTTGTAGAAGCCCGTCGGGTCGGTGCCGTCGTCCGGGCGGCCGTGCTCGTCGGCGACGGTCGTGACCTCCGGAAAGCCCATCAGCACCTTGCGGATCTGGGGCACGACCTTTTTCGATTCGTCGAAGCTGATCGTGTAGGGCATGGTCGCTCGCACCCAGAGCGCACCCTCGTCGAGCTTCGGCATGAACTCGGAGCCGATGCCGTAGAGCGTGAGGAGCGAGAGGGCGAGGGTCACGACGCCGACGGTGATCGTGGTCCGGGGGCGCGCCAGGCACGCGTCGAGGGCTCGCCGGTACCAGCGCTTGAACGCGCCGTATAAGCGCCCTTCGGTGTCGCGCACGTGCCGCAGGAGCATGCCCGACAGGACCGGCAGCAAGGTCAGCGAGAAGAGCAGCGTGCCGAGGAGCGCGAAGACGACCGTGTCGGCCATCGGCGCGAAGAGGCGCTTCTCCGGGCCGGTGAAGACGTAGACCGGCAGGTAGGCCGCGATGATGACCGCCGTCGAGTAGAAGATGGGGCGACCCACGTCCTTGGCGGCGCCGAGCACCACGGCCGGCATGGCGGAGGCCTCGACCGTGCCGCTGCGTCTTCCGAGCTCGCGGAAGATGTTCTCCACCATGATGACGCCGGCATCGACCAGGATGCCGAAGTCCACCGCGCCGAGCGAAAGTAAGTTCACCGGCACGTGGCGCGCCTTCATCAGGAGGAGCGCCGTCCCGAGGGCGAGGGGGATGACGACGGCGACGATGAGGCCTGTTCGGAAGCTCCGGAGGAAGAGCATGAGCACGAGAGTCACCAGGAGCACGCCGGCGAGAAGGTTGTGCTCGACGGTGCGGGTCGTCTCCTCGATGAGGTTCGTGCGGTCGTAGAAGGCGTGGATGCGCACGTCGCGCGGCAACAGGCGCTCGTTCAGGTAGCGCGTCATCTTCTCGACGCGAGCGAGGACGGTCTGGGCCGCATCGCCGGTGCGGAGGAAGATCACCCCCTCCACCGCGTCGTTCTTCTTCATGTAACCGAATTCACCAAGTCGCGGAGCCGCCCCGAGGCGCACCTCGCCCAGGTTCTCGACGCGGATCGGCACCCCGCCGTGGTTCGCGACGACCGTCGTTCCGATGTCGTCCAGGTCGTGCATCCGCCCGAGGCCGCGCACGTAGTAGAACTGGCCGCCGAGCTGGTAGAAGCCGCCGCCCGCGTTGCGGTTGCTGCCGCTCAGGGCGGTGACCACGTCGCCGACGTCGACCTTGTAGGTGGCGAGCCGCCGCGGGTCGAGGACGACCTGGTACTGGCGCGTCGTGCCGCCGAGGGCCGAGTCGTCGGCCACGCCCGAAATCGACTTGTAGCGGCGATAGAGGACCCAGTCCTGCAGAACCTTGAGCTCCTGGGGCGAGCGGTCGGGGCTCTCGAGCACATAGCGGTAGATGAGGCCCGAGGGCGAGAAGAGGGGCGACATCCCTGGCGAGACGCCGTCGGGCAGCTCCGCGTCGCCCATGCGCTGGAAGATCTGCTCCCGATTGAAGTAGGGGTCGGTGCCGTAGTCGAAGATCATCGTGACGACCGACAGGCCGTAGAGCGTCGTCGAGCGCTGCACGCGCAGGCCGGGCGCGCCGTTGAAGGCGGTCTCGAGCGGGATCGTGATGAGCCGCTCGACCTCCTCGGCCGCGTGGCCCGGCCACTGGGTGACGACCTCGACCTTGGGCGGCGAGAGATCCGGGTAGGCGTCGACCGGCATGGTGGCGAAGGCCCAGACGCCGGCGACCAGCACCGCGAGGGCGGCGGCGAGGACGAGGAAGCGTTGCGAGAGAGAGGCCGCGATGAGCTTGTGGATCACGGCTCAATCCCCCAGGGACTCGGCGAACTGGACGAAGAGGGCACCGTTCTCGAGCACGTGCTCGCCGTCCGTGAGGCCGTCGGTGATGACGAAGCCCTGGGCGCCCGCCTCCCCGCCGAGGCGCACGTGTCTGCGCGCGAGCTTGCCGGGCCCGACCTGGACGTAGACGAAGGGCAGGTTGTCCTCGTCGCGCAGGACCGCCTCGGCGGGCACCACGATGGACGAGGTGGCCTCCGCCGGAACGATGGTCACGTCGACGTACTGCCCGCCCTTGAGCGCGCCCTTGGGGTTCGCCACCTCGACGCGCACCGGCACCGTGAGCTTGGTCGGGTCGACCGCGGCGCCGATGTACGTCACGTGCCCCGTGAGTGGGTGGTCGAGCTGCGGCAGCTCCACGCTGGCCGCGTCCCCGAGGGCAACCCGCGGCAGGTCCTCCTGGTAGAGCTGACCGCGCACCCACACGGTCGACACGTCGCTGATCGTGAAGCACTTGGTGCCGCCCGCGTCGACCGTGTCGCCCACGGCCACGTCGCGCGAGACGACGACCCCGTCGATGGGGGAGCGCAGCACGGCCAGACCGCTGCCGCCGCCGGTGCCCGTCATCCGCACCCGCGCCCGCGCGTCGGCCACGGCCGCCTCGGCCGACTGCACGTCGGCCTGCGCCTGCTGCAGCTCCTCGAGGGAAATCGCGTGGTGGTGGTAGAGATCCTGGTCGCGGGTGAGGACGGTCCGCTTGGTGGCGAGGGCGGCCTGGGCGCTGCGCAAGGCCGCCGCGTTGCCAGAGGAGTCGGGGCTCGAGATCTCGAGCAACGGCTGGCGCGCGGTCACCGTGTCGCCCTCGTGGGCCAGAAGCCGCACGACGGTGCCGCCGACCAGGGGCACGACCTCGCTCGTGTGACGCTCGTCGAAGGTGACCTCCGCCGGGATCTCGAGGGGTCGGTGGATTGGCTGGTGCTCGACCGTGATGATGTGGAGGCGCGATTGCTGATTCTTGGGCACCATGAAAAGGGAGGCTCGGGAGCCGCCCTCGTCCTTGCCTCCGCCCGTGGACGAGGGAGCCGCATTGCAGCCACCGATCAAGAGGGCTGCGGCGAGGGAAGCGGCGCCGCAGGCGCATGTCGAAGTCTTCATCACTGAGCCTCTCCGGTAAGGAACCGCAGCTGGTAGTCGGCGAGCATCATGCGTGCGAGGGCCTCGCGGTCGGCCACCTCCACGTCGAGGAAGCTCGACTCGGCGTCGAGGTAGTCGAGCAGGGTGCCGCGGCCCGATTCGTACGCGCGGCGGCTGATGTCGAGGGACTGTTGGGCGAGGCGCATTCGCTGCTCGAAGGACGCGAAGTGCACGCGCGCCGTGTTCCACTCCCTGACCGCCTTGACCGCGTCGCTTCGGATCGCGAGGCGGAGGCTCTCGATTGCGAGGCCCGCCTGGGCCGTCGCCGCGTCGGCCTGCACGATGGCGCCCTGGTTGTGGTCGAAGATCGGGAGGTCGAGCCCGATGAGGGCGTCGTAGTTGCCCGGGTCCTGGGGCACGATGTTGTAGTCGAAGGTGACGTCGATGTTGGGGATCGGCGTCCGCCGCGCCAGGCGCCCGTTCGCCTCGGCGCTCGTGCGCGCCGCGAGCTGGGCCTGGTAGTCGGGCCGATGGTCCAGGGCGCGATGGATGACGTCGCGCAGGTCCGGTGCACGGGACGTGTCGGGAGCCAGGAGGTGCCCAGCAACCTGGTAGTCGTAGGGCAACGCACCGTTGCCCACGAGCTGTCGGAGGTCGGTCCGCGCATCGCTCAGGGCCTGGTTCGCCTGGCGCACCTGGTCGTCCTCGGCGAGGGCCTGCAGGCGCAGCTTGAGCACCTCACCGTAGGCGATCTTCCCGTCGCGGTAGCGCAGCTCGTTGATCTGCAGCGAGTCGCGGAAGCGGTCGCGCTGCTGGGTCACGAAGTCCCGCTCGGCCTCGGCCAGAAGCACCGCGACGAAGGCCTGCTGGACCGCGAGGACGAGCTGTTGCCGGGCGGACTCCCGGCTGTCGTGCGCGCTGTCGAGGGCGGCGCGGGCGGCGTCCCGGCCCGCGGCGCGCTGGCCGCCGATGGGGATCGAGAGGTTGACGCCGACCTGGTTCGGGACCGGTCCGTCGAGGGGCGAGAAGTTGCGGCCGAGGGAGCCGACGAAGATCGACGGGTTCGGCATCAGGACCGACGCCTGGGTGAGGGCGCCGCGGGCCGATTGCACGTCATAGTGGCTCGCCTGGAAGTCCGGGTTCTGGGCGAGCGCGAGCGCGATGGCCCGATGCAGGGTGACGGGCCGTGGTCCTTGGGCGGCCACGGACCCGGGAGCGATTGAAGCGGCGGCGGTGGACGCCGCGAGGACGAGAAGCAGAGAACGCAGGGACATGGGGACTCCGGATCGTGGGTGACGACCGCGCGCCCCGAGAGGCGCGGGTCGAGGCCCGGTCGCGGGCGCCGACCGGTGGGAGACCGGTCGAAGGCGACCTCGGGGCGAACCTCCCGGTGCCGGACGAACGTTGCCGACGACGGGGAGGCGCGGGACGGCGAGCGCTCGCGACGGACGGAGCGCTACGGCCGGACAGAGCACGTGCACGCGAGGCGCGTGCTGCGCGGAGCACGGGAAGGCGTCAGGCGGCGACCGGCGGGCCCTGCTTGGGCGCCACGTCGAGGACCGAACGGCTCGGGAGCGTGAGGTCCGGTGGCGTCACCGCAGCGAGCGGCACGGATGTGACCGAACGGAGCGCGGTCAGCGAAGCGCGTGTGGCCGGAGTCTGGGCCGAAAGAACCGGGCAGGCGTCGTGCTGGCAGGGGGTCGACCGGTCCTCGGACCAGCCCGGCGCGCGCGGCACCCGATGCCCGGGAGCGCCTTGGGGCGCCTCTTCGATGCGCTCGTGGACCTGGCACCAGCGGTGGGACGAGCTCGCGAAGTGCGCGTCCGCGACCACGGGACCGAGCAGGAGCGCCGCGAGGGCACACCACGAGATGAAGCGAAACCGCTGGGCAGCTCTGCTCATCGGCCAGGCGCTCTGATACCCCGTTCCACGGACACGTCAAGGCGGACCGCCACGCCCGTCCATCACGGGCCACGGGGCGTCGGGCGCCCATACGTAACGTGACTTACCTATTTCTCGCGCGGGGCGCGGCTCGATCGGACCGGCCAGCCACGCGCACGAGGCCCTACACGTCGATGAAGCCGGCGATGTCGCCGAAGGAACGCGCCGCCCCGTCGGCGACCGCGATGAAGTCGGGAGCGCCCAGGGTGACGACGTCTGCGAGGCGCGGCGGCACGGTGCCCTCCGCGCCGCGAGGGCGGTAGCAGGCCACCTCACCCGTCCGTAGCGCGATGGGCTGGATGAGCTCGGCGCCGGGCTGGAAGAAGGCGGTGGTGAGCACGACGCGTGGCTCGTCGCCCTGGTGCGCGTGACTCGCGTGGATGAGGCCGGGGTGAAAGAGCAGGGCCTCGCCCGCCCGGAGGGGGACGGTGACCCCGTGGCGCAGGAGCTCGGCGAGCACGGCAGCGAAGGGCCCCTCTTCGAGCGTCTGATCCCACCCCCGCACGTATCCCGAGAAGCGATGGCTGCCCGGCACGACGCGCATGCAACCGGTGTCCTCGCGTACGTCGACGAGGGGGCACCAGAGGCGCAGCGCGGCCTGGCGGGAGGGATCGATGACGGTGGCGTCGAGGTGAAAGGGCGTGGCCACGCCGTGGGGCGGCTTGACGAGGAGCGGGCCGGGCAGGGGAACGAGCTCGGGCCGGAGAGCGCGGCGCCAATGCTCGCCTGGCGCCTGGTCGACCCAGCGCAGCAAGGCCGCGCCTTCTTCGGTGCGGTGCACGGCCTCGAGGCCGAAGAGGTCTTCGGTGCGCGCCCGATCCGCCGCCCCGCGCGCCGGTGCCCCGTAGATCTGCACGCTCCCGGGTGGCAAGGCGTCGCGCACCGAGACGTACCGCGTGCGTGCCCAGGCGAGCTGCACCTCGTCGAAGAGCCGGAGGACGACGTAGCCGCGTCGCCACAACGCCTCGTCCTGTGCGGCGTCGAGCAGGAAGGGGCACCGGGGGACGGGAAACGGGAACGCGGTGTTCCGTCGTTCGAATCGAAGACCAGCTCGGCGGCGGCCACGGTCGATGCGATGCTGCCGGCGCGGGGGGCGCACGATCGGCACGGGCGTGCGCAGCGGACAGGACGCGATCGAGGTCGACCCCGGTGAGACCGTCCTCGGCGGCCGAGAGCCGCTCGGTGAGCAGGCGAAGCGATGCGGCCACGTCGCGGCCGTCGATCTCGGGGGGAAGGGGTGCGTGCCCCACGCCGAGCCAGCGGGTCGTCGCGAACGCGCGGCGGCTCGGGTCTCGGCGCTCGACCCAGGCGTGGATGAGGGCGCCGTCCGAGCGCCGGAGGTCGAGGGTCAGGGCGCCCTCGCGCGAGCTCGGGTAGGCCGCCTCGATGCACCAGCGCGCGCTCAGCGCCACGGGCAACGCAGCGCCGCGCAGATACACGTCGACGAAGGGGCGCGCGTCGCGGTCAGGCGTCTCCTCCGGGTCTCGTGGCCCGATCGGCGGGCCGTCTTCGTCGGCGCCGTCAGGCGAGGTCTCGTCGCCGCGGGTCGGCAAGGAACACACCTCCGGGTCCGCTGTCGTCGCGAGCGGGCCCGCGGAGTATGCCACGGCGAGGACGGGCCCGAGAGAGCAAGGCGCAGGGCGAAGGGCGCGCGGCGGCCTCGCGGCCGGGCCGGCCGTGCCTACGCTGTGAATGGAGGTGACGCCATGGCCTCGAACAATGGGCACGCACGCAAGCGGTGGTCGCAGCACGTCACCGAGACCAGCGACGCGCTCGACCTCGAGGAAGGGGTCTTCACCCTGGACAGCCCGCGCGCCATCGCCGAGTCCCTCAAGCGCTCGGCGGACGGGAGCAGGCGCCGCAAGAGCGACCCCTACCGCTCGGCCATGAGCATGCTGAGCTTCTACATCAACCGCGCCGGCTCGAACCTACCCGCGTCCCGGCGCCGCGTGCTCGAGCAGGCGAAGGACGAGCTGCGCCACCTCTACGGCCGGGGCTGACGCGCTGCACGCGCCGACACGCTTCGCGCCGACGTCACTTGCCGCGACGGCCCTGCAAGAGGCGCAGGTGGCTCTGGGCCTCGCGATTGTCGGGGTCGAGCTTGATGGCGATGCGAAACGAGCGCTCGGCCCGGTCGTCGTCGCCGTCGAGGAGCGCGAGCCGGCCCCGGACGTAATAGCCGAAGGCCAGCTCCCGGTTCTCCCGCAGCGCCTTCTTCACCAAATGCTCGAGCTTGGCCCGCAGCGTCGCTTCGCTCGTGTCCGCCGTACCGAGGGAGAAGTGCGCCCACGCGGCGTAGAGCGCGTACTCGACCTCCTCGGGGCACAGGGAGCGCGCCTGGTCGATCTCGTGGAGCGCGGGCGCCCAGGCGCCGTTGCGCATGTAACGCTGGGCGCGGTGGAGCGCCGCTTCGGCGGTCACCTTCGCGCGTCGCTCGCCCGCCGGCCTCACGGGCCGCGCGCTCGGACGCTCCCTTATCGGTTTGCCCCGCGCCCGCCGCGCCCGGAGCACCGCCTCTGCCGTCTTGCGGAGGGCCGCCCCCCGCCTTTCGCGCTCGGCCACCGGGTCGTGCTCGATCCGGCGCGAAGCAACCACCGCAGGCTCGGCCTGGGTGACGGGCGCAGACGGCTCCTGGGCGACGGGCGCCGCAGGCTCGGCCGTGGGGGTCCGTGGAGCCGGAGGAGGGGGCGCCGCAGGCTCGGCCCGGGTCGCGGGTGAGGCCGGAGCGCGCGCCACCGGCTCCGCCTTCCGGGGCATGACGTCGAAGTCGACGAGATCGAAGAGGACCAGGCCCGCCGCGATCTGCGTGGCGAGCAGGGGGTCCAACGGGGCCGCGGCCAGGGCGTCGGCGAGCGTGCACCCACCGTCGAGCGACCGCACGAAGCGCGTCTCCGCCGGGACGAGACCGAGGCGCGGCCCGAGGGCACCGGCGGGCGCGGTGAGCCGCGGGTAGGCGCCCATGCTCGGCGCGAGCACGGCGTTGGTCCGCTCCGCGTCGAAGTAGCGGCGCAACCCCTCGAGCAAGATCTGCTCGATCGAAGCGGGGAAGTGCTGCACCTCGTCGAGCGCCTCCGGGTCGGGATTGAAGGCGAGACCGATGGACGGCCACGAAAGGCACCGCATCACCTTGAGCTGGACCTGGGACGCGAGCCCCTCGTTCACCTGGTGCGGAGTCAACAGCCCGAGCTGCACGCCCACCTCGCCGAAGCGCATCTGCTCGTTGTCGAAGAGGGACTCGGTCATCACGCGGATGATCTGTGCGTACTGCTCGAAGGTGAGCACGCCCTCGCGGACCAGGATGCGGCCGAGCGTCTCACCGAGCGTCCCCTCCTCGGCATAAACCGCCGTGCCCTCGATGAAATAGAGGTAGGCGCGCACCTCCTCGCCGATCACCTCGAGCACGCCCGTGCGCTTCTCCTGGTGGATGTGCACGACAGCGCGGACGAGGTCCACGGGGCCGTAGGGTTTCTCGGGGGAGCTGGACACCAAGGCCATCCTACCGTGGGTTCCCCCCCACCTCGAAGCAAACGGCGTGCGGCGGAGACGTCACCACGAAGAGGCCCTACGAGAGCGGTGGCGGGCACTGGGCGGCGAGCGTGCCCTCGTCGTTGCCCTCGAGGCACTCGGCGACGGCGTCGCCCGTGTCGACGCGGATGTGCACCGCGAGCGGCGTTGAGATGGGCGGCATGGACCAGACGCAGGAGACCTGCTCGCACTCGGCGGGGCCGAGCGCGCGGTCCGTCGTCGTGCGGCAGACCTCGGTCCCGCCCATCGACGGATCGCCGTCGTAGAAGACGACGTCGACGCCGGGGCCGACGGGGAGCACACCGCGATCGCACACGCTCGCGGTGAGGGGGAGCATGGGGTTGTCGGCCGTGCAGTCGCGGCCGTAGCTCACCCCCGTCACGGTCAGGTCGCTCGCGGCGCCGAGGGCCAGATCGCCCTGCACGTTCTGGCGGAAGTTGTTCAAGCCGGGCACCTGCCAGTTGTTCATCACGGCGGAGCTGCGCGGAATGGTCCCGTCGTCGTTGACGTTCGTTACCGAGTAGGCGTGCTGGTTCCAGATCGCGCGCGAGGCGGCCCAGCGGTTGTGAACGTCCGAGTAGACGCGCACGCCGTGCAGGTGACCGTAGCTCGCGCGGCACACGTTGCCGGTCCCGGTGTCGCCGGCGAGGGGCGCGGTACAT
This sequence comes from uncultured delta proteobacterium, assembly GCA_963830115.1. Taxonomy (GTDB): domain Bacteria; phylum Myxococcota_A; class Polyangia; order Polyangiales; family CAWHLB01; genus CAWHLB01. The sequence continues at coordinate 717,882 of CAWHLB010000027.1, read as the reverse complement.
GTCAGATCCGGATCGCCACAGTCCGTGTCCGTCGCGCAGCGGCACAGGCCCGCGTCGCAGTGGGCCCCCGAGGCGCAGTCCGAATCCGCCGCGCACCCCGTGCCCGGATCCTCGGGATCGATCGCGGGGCACGAGGGCAGGTAATCGAGGTCGGTCGCGGTGAGCACCATGTCGGCGTGGTAGTCACCGTCGACGTCGGCGACCGTCGGCCCCTCGATCCACGTGGCACTCGATCGGCGATGCGACCAGATGACGTGCCCGGTGCGACCGTCGAAGACCCGCGCGAAGCACTCGTCGGCGTACACGACCTCGGCGGCACCGTCGGCGTCGAAATCGAAGACGGTCGAGCCCATGATCGCGCAACTGTTCTCCTGGATCGGCGCGGACCAGAGGATGCCGTCGGTGCGGCCCGTGCCGCAGGTGCCGCCGCGCGTGGCGCCGGGAAGGCAGTCCGGATCGAAGACCGTGTAGCTCGTGTAGCCCGCGGTCGCGACCTCCGGCTTCCCGTCGCCGTCGAAGTCGGCGATGGTGGGGTTGCCCCCCTCCCGGCCTCCGGGGAACGGGATGGGACCGAACACCACGTCTCCGGCGATCGTCTCGATCGTCGCCGCGCCGCCCGCGATGACGGCGATCTCCGGCCGACCCGGGGCGTCGCCCGCATGGCCCGGGAAGTCCCCGAAGTCGGCGACCGCCGCCGCGCCGACGACGCCGGGGCCCACCCAGTAGCTCTCGAGCGCGAGGGCGCCCGTCGCGGCGTCCCAGCGATAGACGCCCGAGCCGCGCACCAGCTCGGGTTGACCGTCGAGATCCACGTCGGCGACGACGGCCGGCGTGACGTAGCCGCCCGAGGCGCCGTTGCAGTGGCGATCGCCGACGCCCGCAGCGCTCGATCGGAGCGAGCCGTCGACGCCCGAGTAGACGACCGATCCGAGAAGAACCTCCGGATGCCCGTCGTCGTCGAGATCGGCGAGCGACACGGTGGACGAGAGGCTGGCCTCCGACGTGTCGGCGCTGCGCCAGAGCAGCCGGAACGCGCCCATCGTCGCATCCCACGTCCAGGCGGCCACGCCCCCGCCGAGCACCGGCGCCACGATCTCCGGCTTGCCGTCCCCGTTCAGGTCGCCCGCCGCGATCGCCGTCCCGTTGTAGGTCCTCGGATCGGCGATGGTCGCTTGCTGGGCGCACGTGGCACCGTCGAGCACGCGGATCACCGCGCCCGCGTCCGCGCTCCCGTCGTTGGGCCCCGTGACGACGGCGATGGACGGATGGCGCGGCTCGTCCGGGCCCGAGGGCACGATGCCGAAGTCGGCCACGATCGGGAGCGAGGTGGCGTCGACATAGCCAGCGTAGGCATCGCCCGAGGGCGGCTCCGACCACTCGCACTTCACCTCTGTGCGGAAGACGCCGGGGTGCAGTGTGAGGTGGCAGTCGTCCTTCCGGTCGTGGGTGCCGTCGTAGCCGATGCAGCGCATGAGCGTCGGGTCGCAGTAGCTGTCGTCCTCGCACCCGTCGTCGCTCGTGCAGGGCCCGTGGTCGGTCCCGCAACGCGCTCCGCTCACGCAGACCTGGTCGGCGTCGCAGCAGACACCGCCGCAGGGCGCGCACGCGTCGCCGCTCGCGTCGAAGCTCCCGCCGTCCCCGGCGGTGGAGGGCCGACACGTCCCGTCCACGCACGCTTGCCCCGAGGAGCACTCGCTGCTCGTCGCGCAGTGCCCGGCGTTGGTCCCGCCGCCACAGTTGCAGCCGGCGACGCTCAGGGCGAGCGCGAAGGCGCCGAGGACGAGCCGCGGCTCGAAAGGCGAAAGCGACACGGGCCACAGCATACGCGAGTGCTTCGTCGCCAGAAACCACTCGATGCGCCTCGGCCGAACGCAGGCGTCTGACCGGGGCGGCACACCCCATGGAACGCGGGTCCGTCACGCGGCGCCGGCCGAGGGGCGCGGGGCGGACGGCCCGGCCGGGCACGGCACGCGGCGTGAGCGAACCGACGGAGCGGCGGCGCTCTCTCTAGCCGAGGTGCTGCCACAGCGGGCCGCGCAGGCCGCGGCGACGGAGCAGGGCGAAGTGGCGGGCGTCGAAGCGGCGGCCGATTGGGGGGACGACCCAGCGGCGGCGGGCGCGGCTGCGTTCGGCGAGGAGAGCGAGAATGCGCGCGCGGAGGTCGGCTCGCTCGGACGCGACGCGCGTCGTCCGGAGGAGAGCGTTCGCGTCGTCGTTCCACACCATGAAGATGGCCGCGGTGGGCTCGAGGGCGTCGACGAAGTCGAGGGTTCGCCGGACTTCGTCGAGGCTCTCTCCCGGCGTGCCGAGGATGAAGGTGTGGCAGTCGAGCAGGCCGGCGGCGCGCGCGACGCGGTGGGTGCGGCGAACGCGCTCCGTGTCGAAGCCCTTACAGAGGCGCGCGAGGACGCGATCGTCGCCCGAGTCGGAGCCGACTTCGATGCCGACGCATCCTGCCGCCGCCATGCGCGTGGCCAGCGCGGGCGCGAAGTCGATCGGGTTGACGTAGCAGGTCCACGGCAGGCCGATGCGGCGCTCGGCGATGGCGTCCGAGACGCGCAGGGCGTGGGACGGCGGGAGGTTGAAGACGGCGTCGACGATGAAGACGTGGCTCGCCTCGGGCGCGGCCTCGCGGATGTGCTCGAGCTCGTCGGCCACGCGCGCCGGCGACCGGACGCGGCTCCGCCGGCCTTCAATCGCGGGGTAGGTGCAGTAGCTGCACCTCAGGGGGCAGCCGCGGCGCGTCTGCACGGACTCGGTGCCCGAGTGCGAATAGTGGCGCCGGTCGACGCGGCGCCGGTCGGCGATCGGCAACGCGTCGAGGTTGACCGGCGGCGCGCGGCGCGCGGGCGGGACGACGCGGTCCGCGTCGCGGCGGTAGAGCCCGGGCACGCGCGCGACCGCGTCGCCTCCCGCTGCGAGCGCCTCGACGAGCCGCGCGAAGACCCACTCGCCTTCGCCCGCGATCCCGAAGTCGGCGCCGAAGCGCACGAGCAGCTCGCCGGGAAGCACGCTGTAGCCGCCGCCCCCGAGCACGACGGGCGCCCCCGAGACCGCGCGGACCGCGTCGATCAGCGAGGCGTAGTAGGCGACGGTCGCGTCCGGCGGGCCGTAGTCGTTGGCGTGTAGGTTGCGCAGGGACAGGGCGACGAGATCGGGCCGCACGTCCTCGACGAAGCCCACCAGCTTCGCGACGGGATCGTCCTCGAAGCACAGATCGAGCACGAAGCGCTCGTGCGACGGCGGGCAGCTCTCCACCACCTGCAAGAGGCCGATCGGAACGACCGGGTCGGGCAGCCGCTCCCGGTTGACCGCGACGAACGCGATGCGCATCCACCATGGCCTCGCCCGACACGCGGACGGGCGGCTTGATGGCGATCAAGGCGCGGGCGACACGCGGCGGCCGGGGCCGTCCCATGGGTCGACGGTTGGCACCGCGATTGCTCTATCGCCGTCGCCGCCCGGCAAGTGCGAACCCGCGGCGGCGAGGGAGGCGAGAGCGTGCTCGAGGCGACACGTGCGTGGGTCAGGCGATACACGGGCTGGGTGGTCGTCGTGGTGGTCGTCTGCTGCGGGGGCACGGCCGCGCCCGTGCGGGCGGATTCCTGGCTCGACGATCCTTCGCCGCTCTCGACGGGTCACATTCGCCCCTGTGCGCTCGGGCCCTGGTCGGGGCGCCTGGTCACGGCGCGCCAAGAGTCCTGCGGAGCGACGGGCTTCTGCTCGATCGACGAGCGCACGGACCTCCAGACGGCGGGCGGTGGGTCGGTGCTGTTCTCGTTCATGCGATCGAGCGCCCTCGTCGAGGATCCCGCGCTCGCTCCGACGCGACACGAGTGCCGCGGCGCGGAGCTCTGGCTCGAGCCCGACGGGGGTGCGCCGCTAGCACTCGTCCTCGACGCCGCCCATCGCCACCTGTCGCCGTCGCCGCGTCTCATCCGGCGGGTCGATGACCTCGTGCGCATGGGCCCGCGGGCGAACGAGGCCGATGTCACGAAGGTCGGAGCGAGCCTCGACCTCCTGATGGACGGGCAGTCCCGGTACGTCCCCGGGACCATCCCTCTCGTGCAGAAGCTCGAGCTGCTCCTCGGGCAAGTGGCGCTCTCTCGAGGTGCTTGGTCGGCGGCGCGCGGACACGTCCTCACCGCGCAGTGCGTCGACGAGGGCTCGGGCTGCGCACCGCTCGCTCCCGACCTCGCGGCGCACGCAGAGCGGCTCCTCGCCGAGGTGCGCCGTGTCGAGCGGCGAACGTACCCCCTCGTGGTGGTGAGCGCGCGCCGCATCGGCGTGCTCCCGTCGGGGCTGGCTCTGTCGCCGCCGCCCGCCCCGATGGCCGACTTCTTCTTCCGCGGGAGCGACCTGTGCGTCGCGCAGATCGACCCTCACGCGTTCCGGTGGCCACCAGCGACGATGCGATGCTTCGACACGCGCCATCGGGTGTGGTCGACTCCGACGCGGTGGGACCCGCCCGCGCCCCAGCCGGTGGCGACGGGAGGAGGGCACCCATGCCTGTACGTGGACTACGTGTCCGTGCCCGGGATCCCGACGTCGCCCGGCGATGCCTGTGGCCCCTTCCCGCAGGACGACGTCGTCGCGGTGCTGCCCGGACCGGTCGTGGTGCTCTACGGTGCCGGGTCCACCTTCACCGCCGTGACCGCCGCGGGCCAATGCACCGTGCCGCCGAGTGAGCTTCGCCGCCTGCTGCGCCGTTCGCCCGGCACGTCGCTCCTCGGCGTCGACCTCGCCCTCGAGGCGGGCGTCATCCGGCCGGTCGGCAGGGCAGGGCGAACGTGGTCCCTTCCGCCGCCCGTTTCGGGCGCGGGTTGGGAGACGACGCTCGTGTCACCGGACCAAACGATGATCGCCGGCGTCCTGCTCGCCTCGCAGACCGGTGCACGCACGCTGTGGCTCCTGCGCGTACGGCGTCGCACCCCCTCTCGCGCCCCGCGCCCCTGGAGCTCAGCGTGGTCCGGGGACATCGGCAAGATACCCTGCTCGGCGAGCAGCCGCGGCCCGCGCACGCCCGCGTCGACATCGGCCCGGCGCCCCAACGTGCGGAGCTGGTCTTCGCTGTAACCGTCGATGCCCACGTAGGCGCGCACGACGCCGAGATCAGACAGGGCGCGAGCGCTGTCCGCGTCGATGGCGTCGGCGCGCATCTTCGTCGAAATGGCGATCCTCGGTACCCGCCGCCGTCGCCGCTCCTGGAACGCGGGTCCGTCACGCGGCGCTGGCCGAGGGGTGCGGGGCGGACGGCCCGGCCGGGCACGAGAACGAGTGGGCGGTTTCCCCCGGCGCGCGCTACTGAAGCGGTGGCGGGCACTGGGCGGCGAGCGTGCCCTCGTCGTTGCCCTCGAGGCACTCGGCGACGGCGTCGCCCGTGTCGACGCGGATGTGCACCGCGAGCGGCGTCGAGATGGGCGGCATGGACCAGACGCAGGAGACCTGCTCGCACTCGGCGGGGCCGAGCGCGCGGTCCGTCGTCGTGCGGCAGACCTCGGTCCCGCCCATCGACGGATCGCCGTCGTAGAAGACGACGTCGACGCCGGGGCCGACGGGGAGCACACCGCGATCGCACACGCTCGCGGTGAGGGGGAGCATGGGGTTGTCGGCCGTGCAGTCGCGGCCGTAGCTCACCCCCGTCACGGTCAGGTCGCTCGCGGCGCCGAGGGCCAGATCGCCCTGCACGTTCTGGCGGAAGTTGTTCAAGCCGGGCACCTGCCAGTTGTTCATCACGGCGGAGCTGCGCGGAATGGTCCCGTCGTCGTTGACGTTCGTTACCGAGTAGGCGTGCTGGTTCCAGATCGCGCGCGAGGCGGCCCAGCGGTTGTGAACGTCCGAGTAGACGCGCACGCCGTGCAGGTGACCGTAGCTCGCGCGGCACACGTTGCCGGTCCCGGTGTCGCCGGCGAGGGGCGCGGTACATGTCAGATCCGGATCGCCACAGTCCGTGTCCGTCGCGCAGCGGCACAGGCCCGCGTCGCAGTGGGCCCCCGAGGCGCAGTCCGAATCCGCCGCGCACCCCGTGCCCGGATCCTCGGGATCGATCGCGGGGCACGAGGGCAGGTAGTCGAGGTCGCTCTCGGGAATCACCATGTCGGCGTGGTAGTCACCGTCGACGTCCGCGACCGTCGGCGCTTCGATCCACGTGCCGCTCGATCGCCGGTGCGACCAGAGGATGCTTCCGGTGCGACCGTCGAAGACCCGCGCGAAGCACTCGTCCGCGTACACGACCTCGGCGGCACCGTCGGCGTCGAAGTCGAACACGGTCGAGCCCGTGATCGCGGCGCTGTTCTCATGGGTCGCCACCGACCATAGGATGCCGTCGGTACGGCCGGTACCGCAGGTGCCGCCGCGCGTCGCGCCCGGCAGACAATCCGGATCGAAAACGGTGTAGCTCGCGACGCCGGCGGCCGCGAGCTCCGGCTTCCCGTCGCCGTCGAAGTCGGCGATCGTCGGATTGCCGCCGCCGCCGCCCCCGGGGAGCGCGACGGGGCCGAACACCACGTCGCCGGCGATCGTTTCGAATCGTCGCCGCGCCGGCGTTGATGACGGCGATCTCCGGCCGACCCGGGGCGTCGCCCGCATGGCCCGGGAAGTCCCCGAAGTCGGCGACGGCCACGCGGCCATCGACGCCGGGCCCGACCCAGTAGCTCTCGAGGACGAGGCCGCCCGTCGCGGCGTCCCAGCGGTAGACGCCCGAGCCGCGCACGACCTCGGGCTGGCCGTCGAGGTCCACGTCGGCGACGACGGGAGGTGTGGGGCCCAGGCCTGCCGCGCTCGACAGGAGGGAGCCGTCGGCGCCGGAGTAGACGATCGAGCCGAGGAGAACCTCCGGGTGGCCGTCGTCGTTCAGATCGGCGAGCGAAACGGCGGGCGTGCCGCCGGCCCCCGACGTGTCGGTGCTGCGCCAGAGCAGCCGGAACGCCCCCATGGCCCCGTCCCATGTCCAGGCGGCCACGCCGCCGCCGAGCACCGGCGCCACGATCTCCGGCTGGCCGTCGCCGTTCAGGTCACCGGCCGCGAATCGCCCCCCAGTTAGCGGTCATGGGATTGGAGATTGTCGCCTGCTGCGCGCACGTGGCGCCGTCGAGGACCCGGATCACGCCGCCGGTGCCGGCACCGTTGGACGAATTGCCCATGTCGACGGCAATGGAGGGATGCCGCGGCTCGTCCGGGCCCGAGGGCACGACGCCGAAGCCGGCCACGATGGGCAGCGTGGTGGCGTCGGCGTAGCCGGCGTACGCATCGCCCGCGGGCGGGCCCGACCACTCGCACTTGAGCTGCGTGCGGAAGACGCCGGGGTGCAGTGTGAGGTGGCAGTCGTCCTTCCGGTCGTGGGTGCCGTCGTAGCCGATGCAGCGCATGAGCGTCGGGTCGCAGTAGCTGTCGTCCTCGCACCCGTCGTCGCTCGTGCAGGGCCCGTGGTCGGTCCCGCAACGCGCTCCACTCACGCAGACCTGGTCGGCGTCGCAGCAGACACCGCCGCAGGGCGCGCACGCGTCACCGCTCGCGTCGAGGCTCCCGCCGTCCGGGGCGGTGGAGGGCCGACACGTCCCGTCCACGCACGCTTGCCCCGAGGAGCACTCGCTGCTCGTCGCGCAGTGCCCGGCGTTGGTCCCGCCGCCACAGTTGCAGCCGGCGACGCTCAGGGCGAGCGCGAAGGCGCCGAGGACGAGCCGCGGCTCGAAAGAGGAGATCGCCACGGCACGAGGATACGTGAGGCCGGAGCGGCGGGGAAACGGCGACGGGCGAGGGGCCCCGCCGGCCCGCGGGGCGGAGCGGGCGACCGCGCGAGAATATTCGGGGCAGCCGACAGTAGAGAAGGGTAGGAGCTCCTCGAGGGCTCCGCGGAGGCAGTCTCGATCGCCGAATCGAGGACATTCAAGGGCGCTTCATCGGGATTCCCTACGACTGGCGCCGGCCCACCCTGGCGAAGGTCGCACGGCGCCTGTGGAACCCGGGCGGGCCGCTCATGAGCCCGAAGGCCTTCGGCTGGGGCTACACGATCAACTTCGCCCATCCGGCCGCGAAGTGGGTCGCGCTCGCCACGGCGATCGTGGTGGTCGTGGCGCTCGTCGCCCGCTGAGGGATCGTGGACGCGGGGCACCTCCGACTGCGCAATCCCCAGCGCGAGGGGGAGAGGGTCCCGGGTCCGCGGCCGGCGAAGTCGCCGGCGTCGCTCGAACGCTCTGCTATGTTGGCGATCTTCATCGAGGTGAATCGGGTGCCACCGTCCACACCGAGGCGCCGCCCCTTCCGAGCTCCTGCCGTCGCCGACCCCTTCGCGAAGGAGCCGAAGAGGCCCTCGGCCGCGGCTACGTCGCCGCCTACCGCCTCCTCGGCAACGCCGACGAGGCGCGGGAGGCGTGCCAGGAGGCGGCGGCGCGGGCCCTCGCGGCGCGCGACCGCTACGACGCCACGCGGCCCTTCTACCCCTGGTTCCACCGCATCCTGCGGAACCTGTGCATCGACCGACGCAAGGCGCGGAGCCGCATCGCGCCCGACCCGCCGCGCGAGGGATGCATCGTCGAGGCGACGGGGTCGGCCGAGGCCGTGCGCGCACCGGACCTGCTCGTGGCGGCGAGCGAAGAGGAGCGCGCAGTCGCTGCCGCCATCGACCGGATGCCCGAAGACCTGCGCGCGATCCTCGAGATGCGGCACTTCGAGGACATGAGCTACGAGGAGATGGCCGCGGCGCTCGAGTGTCCCTCGGCACGGTGATGAGCCGCCTGTACCGGGCCCGCAAGGAGCTCAGGACGCTGCTCCACGAGGACCCGCGCTTCGGCGAAGCCGGACGGGGCGTCGCGCGAGGGGGTGCGAGGTGACCGACCCGCCGAGCCACGAGCCCTTCGAGGCGCTGCTGATGAAGACCGTCGACGGCGTCGCGACGGCGGACGAGCGCGCCCGGCTCGCGGCGCACCTCGAAGCGTGCGAGGCTGCCGCGCCGAGCCTCGACGACTTCCTCCGGATCAAGCGGGCGACCGACGCCATGTCCCAGCGCCTGCGCCGTGACGCGCACATCGAGCCGCCGCGGCCGGACCCGGCCGTGCGGGCGTGGATGGGCGTCGCCTTCGCGTCGATGCTGGCCGGCGCGCTCGCGCTCGTCGGCTTCGCGCTGTACGTGCTCTTCACCGACGTCACGGTGCCGCCGGTCGTGCGCTTCGGCATGGGAGCCCTCGCCCTCGGCGGCGCCTTCGTGCTCGGCCGCCTCCTCGTGCTTCGGCTGCGCGCGCGCGGCCGCGACCCCTATCAGGAGATCGATCGATGAGCGGGACCGACATCATCGAGGCACCCGACGGCGCCGTCACCGGCTTTCGCCACGCAGTGTACGTGAGCACGACCGACGAGGTGCCGGGCCGCGCGATCGTGCGCGCGCTGGGCCTGGTGCGTGGCAACTCGGTGCGCGCCCGCCACATCGGTCACGACATCACGGCGCTGATGCGCAACATCGTGGGCGGCGAGATCCGCGAGTACACCAAGCTCCTGGCCGAGAGCCGCGAACAGGCCATCGACCGCATGGTCGAGCAGGCGGCGGGGCTCGGGGCCAACGGCGTCGTCGCGACGCGCTTCACGACCAGCATGATCATGGGCGGCGCCGCCGAGCTCCTCGTCTACGGCACCGCGGTCGTGCTGGGTGAGCCGACCTAGCTCAGCCCGCCGGGGCAGCGTCGAAGCGCGCGCGGCCGACGCGGTAGAGGACGTGGGGGCGGACGAAGTGGCCGGCGGGGACGCGCGGGTGCTCGAAGTCACCGGCGGAGTCGCGTTCCATGCCGAGCTTTTCCATGACCCGGCGCGACGGCGCGTTGATGACGGCGGTCCAGGCCAGGATCTCGTCGAGGCCCAGCGCCTGGAAGCCGTAGCGCAACGAAGCGCGCCCCGCCTCGGTCGCGTAGCCGCGCCCCCAGTGCTCGGCTGCGAGCCGCCAGCCGACCTCGACGCACGGCGTGAAGGGCGCCTCGAAGCTCGCGCGGTTCAGGCCGGCGATGCCGATGAAGCGCGCCTCGCCCGGCAGCTCGACCGCCCACATCCCGAAGCCGTGCTCCGCGACGTGTGGGGCGAGCCTCGCGAGCTGCGCCTCGCTCTGTGCGCGTGTCATGGGCGCCGGGAAGTAGCGCATGACGCGCGGGTCGGCGTTCATCAGAGCGAACGGCTCGAGGTCGTCGTCCGAGAGCGGCCGGAGCACCAGGCGCGGCGTTCGGATCGTCGGCTGCACCGCGCGGCTCAGCCCTTCGGCTGGAATCCCGTAACGCTCGCGCAGCGCCTCGACGGGCTCGGCGATGACGGGCCAGTAGCTCCAGCCGTCGCTCAACAGGTCGACGTTCATGCGGCTGCCACGCACGAGCGCGGCGAGGAAGAGGTCCGGGTCCAGGTTGCCGACCTCCGCCTTCGCCACGGGCGTCATGCGCACGCCGAGGTCGAACTGGCAGAGCACGAAGAGCAGGATGCTCGCGGTCTGCTCCTTCCGAAAGCCGGCCGAGAAGGCGGCGACCTGCATCTCGCCGGACGGGTCGGTGCCGTAGTCGCCGAGCACGTGCGCCATGTCGTGGGCGACAATCTTCTCGGGGGCGCCGCCGCGCTCGCCGGGGAAGGCGAAGTGGTTCCTCCGGCAGTGCTCGAAGTAGGCCCGGCCGAGCGTTCCCTCGGGCAGATCGGCGAAGGCCTGATACCTCTGGGCGAGCGTCGGATTCTTCGGTGAGACCGCGAACCGTGCCGAGCACCTTCAGCGTGCCGAGGAAGCCCTCGTCCCGGTAGAGCTCCACCATGCGCTCGCCGATGAACATGTGCCTGAGGACGTCGAAGCGCAGCATCGCGAGGTGGCGCTCGGACAGGAGCCGGAGGTCGCGCATCTCGCGCACCTCCACTCCCAAGGCTGCGATGTAGCGCTCGATCACCTCCGTCTGCGTCTCACCCGCCTCGCCGCTCGCGAAGCTCGCCACCACCATCGCCGTCGCGAGCTGCCTGCGCACCTCGGGCCGCACGACGCGCTTCGCCGAGCTCCTCGGGCGCGATGGGCGCGAGGGCGTCGATGTCGAGCGCAGTACCGAGCACGTGCCGCTGGGCCGCGTCCATCAAGCCTCGCTCGACGGGGTTCAGGGTCCCGTCGCTGCCGAGCACGCCCTTCATCGCGCGCAGGCCGGCCTCCGCCTCGTCGCTCGTCGGTCGGGTCATCTCCATGGTCACACCTCGGTGGGAGGTATGGCACAGGTCCCGGGCTCGTTGAAGCCCGCGGCCGGGAGCGGGGGAGTGCTCCGTGCCGCGAAGCGAACAGTCCGTCTTCTTGCACGAGCAACACGAGGTTCTTCTGTGCGAACGCAACGGCGTCGGGGATGCGCGGCGCAATACCGGCTCGTGCGAGTGCCTCGAGCGCGCTCTCGACGCGACGCTCAGCGCTTCCGGGACGCCCGGGCATGTCGCTCGATGCGCGCCCATCGACGACGGACCTGCGACGCGGCGCGTTCGCTGACCGGATCCCGCGGACCAGGCCAATCGCCCGTCTCTTCGAGGGCCTCGAGAGCGGCCAAGCACTCGGCCACCGCCTGCTCCGGACGGGGCCCTTCGGCGATCATCACGGCTGCAGAGCCCCGCGCACATGGACGTGAGAGAGTCCAGATCTAGACTCACCGGTGGAGGTCCCCATGCCCCAGAGCGTTCGAGGTTTCGTCCTCTTGTCGTTGGTGCTGATGGCCGGAGCAGCCGAGGGGTGCGGCGGCTCGAGCCCAGGCACGGGCTCGGACGCGGGCACCATGTCGGACGCGGGCACGGGCTCGGACGCGGGCGCCACGCCGGACGCGGCGATGCTGCCCCCGGACCAGGTCACGGTCGCCCAGGGCACGCTCCAGGGCGCCGCTTCGGACACCGGCAATTCCTACGTCTTCAAGGGCATTCCCTACGCCGCTCCGCCGGTCGGTGATCTCCGCTTCGAGCCGCCCGCGCCGCCCGCGCCCTGGTCCGGCACGAAGGACGCGACCGCGTGGCCCGTACCATGTATGCAAACTAACAAGTACGAGGACCTCACGGCGCCCGTCATCGGCAGCGAGGACTGCCTCTACTTGAACGTCTGGACGCCGGACACCCAGGCGACCGAGCCCCTGCCGGTCATGGTGTTCATCCACGGGGGCAGCGGCCAGTGGGGGGCGACGGGCGCGGCGAACGCCATCACCGGTGTGCACGGCTACGATGGCCAGTACATGGCGGAGCACGGCGGCGTGGTCGTCGTCACGATCCAGTATCGCCTCGGCATCCTCGGGTTCCTCGCCCACCCGGCGCTCTCGGCAGAGACCTCCTACCACGGCTCCGGCAACTACGGTCACATGGATCAGGTCGCCGCCCTGAAGTGGGTCCAGACGAACATCGCCAAGTTCGGCGGCGACCCCCACGCGGTCACGGTCTTCGGCGAGTCCTTCGGCGGCCACTCCGTCAACATGCTGCTGGCCTCGGCCCAGGCGGCGGGGTTGTTCTCGGGCGCGATCACCCAGAGTGGAGACGCGCACGTCCGCACCCTGTCCGCGGCCGAGGCCTCGGGCATGGACCTCGCGGCAGCCGTCGGGTGCATCGACATGTCCACCGCCGCCGCCTGCCTGCGTGCCGCGTCCGCGCAATCCCTCGCGGGCGCTCAGATGACGGCCGGCACGGACGTCGACGGCTCCGTCCTCACCAACACGCCACTGATGATCTTCCAGAACCACCAGGAGAACGACGTGCCCTGGATGATCGGAAGCAACGCGGACGAGGCCGCGACACTCGACCATCTCTTCAGGAACGACACGTCGCTGTCGACCACGAGCGGCGCCACGACCGCCCTGGCATCGGTCCTCGTCAACCACACTGGCATGGTGACCCCCGCGGTGATGACCGAGGCGAGCCAGGCGATGACCTCGTATGGCGGGGCCGAGCCCACCACCTACGATGCGCTGATCGCCGCCGCCACCGACTTCCAGTTCACCGCGCCCCTCCGGCGGCTCCTGCGCGCTGCGTCGGGCCACACCTCGCCCATCTACCGCTACTACTACGAGCACGTCTTCAGCCACGGTCCGCTGGCGGTGCACGAGGCGGGCCACGCCACCGAGCTCCCCTTCGTCTTCCACAACTTCTCGACCATGGCGAGCTACGTGCCGAGCGCCGACGAGACGCGCCTTGTCGGACCGCATGGTCGGCTACTGGACGACCTTCGCGAAGACCGGGGCGCCGAGCACCGATTGGCCGACCTGGACCGACCCCGACGACCCGGCCATGGCCCTCGACGTCACGTCCCAGGTCATCCACGGCGTCAACACCGCGGGCTGCGACTTCTGGGACGGGCAGCTGTGAACGTCGTCTTCGGCCCGACACGCGGCCCAGGCCTTCGGCTCGATGCCGCAGCGCTCGCGCAGCGCCTCGACGGGCTCGGCGAGGAGGGGCCGCTTGCTCCCCTCGTCGCTCGATAGGTCGACGTTCGCGTGGGCGTGCTCCGAGGCGCGCGATGCCCCTCATGTGCGGCAAGCGGAGATCACGGGCCGACGTAGCGGGCGCGGGGGCGAACGACCTTTTGCGAGGCGCGTTGCTCGAGGGCGTGGGCGAGCCAGCCGGCAGCGCGGCCGGCGGCGAAGATCGCGAGGGGTGCGCCCGTCGGCAAACGCAGGGCGAAGGCGAGCGCGACGAGGCCGAGATCGAGCGTTGGCGGTGCCTGCCCGGCGAGGTCCATGGCTTCGACGAGGGCGATGGTGGTGCGCACCCCGAGGGCACGCGGTGCAAGGCGGACCGCCTCCGCGAGCAGGGGACGGGCGCGCGGATCGCCGGCTGGATAGAGGCGATGCCCGAAGCCCGGGAGCGCTTCGCCTCGACGCAAGCGCTCGCGTACGACGGTGAGCGCCCGCTCCGGTCGACCGGCCTCGGCGAGGAGCGCTTCGACGCGCTCGGTGGCGCCGCCGTGGACCGGACCCGAGAGGGTCGCGAGGGCGGCGCTCACGCACGCGTAGCGATCGGCGCCGGCCGCGGCGGCCACGCGCGCGGCAAAGCTCGACGGGTTGAGCTCGTGGTCGGCACACAGGACGAGGGCGCGATCGACCGCACGGGACGAGGCCGCCGAGGGGCGTGCCCCGAGGGCGACGAGGAGCGAGCGCGCGACCGACCGTGACGCGAGCGCCGCCTCGACGCGGACGGCGCCGCCGAGAAGACCGAAGGACGCGACGAGGCGCCGGAGCAGGGTGCGCTCGGCGAGCGGTGTCCAGGCGTGACGATCGGCGTCGGCCGCAGCGACGATCGGCATGGCGATCGTGGGCGCGTCGAGGGGCCGCGCGCTCGGTGGCAGGACGGCGGCCACGCGCGATGGGTCGGCGCCGAAGGACGCGACGGCGAAGTGCGGTGCCGCCTCCGGGAGCGTTCCTCCGAGGAGCAGCTCGACCACCTGCTCGAAGCGCGCGCCGTCGGCGGCGAGGGCGACGGCCGACACGCCGCGGTAGCGGTGGCCGTCCGGCTCGATGCGCGTGATGGCCGAGTCGAGCACGGGCTCGCCCCACAGAAGCGCCCCGGCGGCGACGGCGCCATGACCGGCCCGCGCATCGCGACGGGCCGCGAGCCGCTCGAGGTCGGCGCGGCGGTAGCGGCGCGTGCGGCTCCCGGGCGCAGGGGCGCTACGGACGAGCCCGCGGCTCGCGTAGGCATAGAGCGTCTCGCGTTTGACGCCGAGCAGGCGCGCGGCCGCGGCGGCGTCGAGCCATGCGTCGGGCGGAGCGTCGATTCCACGACGTGGATTCATGATTCAACCTTGATCAATATAGCACTCGGCCGAACCTTGAGGGCCAGGAGGTGCGCCATGGGTACGGATCACAGGAGCGCGTCGGGCCTCGAGGGCGTGGTGGTCGCCGACACGGCCCAGAGCGAGGTGGACGGCGCCCACGGCAGGCTGATCCTGCACGGCCACGACGTGGGCACGCTCGCCGGACACGTGTCGTTCGAAGACGTGGTCGGCCTCTTCCTCGACGGCGCGCTTCCGGACGCCGCGGGACGCGCGGCCATGGGCGAGGCGCTCGGCCGCGCGCGGCAGGAGGCCTTCGAACGCATCGGCCGCCTCGGCGGCGCCCTCGACCTGGGCGACGGCATGGCCGCGCTCCGTGCTGCGGTCGCGCACCTCGACGACGGGGACGACGGACGGGGCGAAGCGATCCGGATCGTCGGCGCCGCCGCGACCTACGCCGCGGCATGGAGCCGTCGACGGGGCGGGCTCGCCCTGGTCCCCCCGCGCCGGGACCTGGGCCACGCAGCCGACTACCTCTGCATGGTGCGAGGCGAGGTCGCGCCCGACGCACACGCAAACGCCCTCGACGCCTACCTGTGCACCGTCGTCGACCACGGCCTCAACGCGTCCACCTTCACGGCGCGCGTCGTCGCGTCCACGGGCGCGAGCCTCCTGTCGGCCGTCGTCGCCGCCATCGGCGCCCTCTCGGGTCCGCTCCACGGCGGCGCGCCCGGCCCGGTCCTCGACATGCTCGACGCCGTGGGCGAAGCGAACCGCGCGCGCACCTGGCTACAGGCCGAGCTCGACGCGGGCCGCCGCATCATGGGCATGGGCCATCGCATCTACCGTGTGCGCGATCCGCGCGCGGCCGTCCTCGAAGAAGCGGTGGCCCGGCTCGGGGGCGACGCAGGACAGAGCGCGCGCCTGACCCTGGCCCGTGCGGTCGAGCAGGAGGCCGAGGCCCTGCTCGCGGCGCGCCACCCCGAGCGTGCCCTGCGCGCGAACGTCGAGTTCTTCACGGCCGTCCTGCTCGAAGCCGTCGGTCTGCCCCGCGCCCTCTTCTCACCGACCTTCGCCGCCTCGCGCGTCATCGGCTGGTGCGCCCACGTCTTCGAGCAGCGCGCGGTGGGCCGCCTCATCCGCCCCACCTCCCGCTACGTCGGCGAACGCCCGAGCCCCTGAGCCGGCGACGCGCCCGTCACACTCCGGTGAGCTCGGTTTCCGTGGAGCAGGGAGGCGGTTAGCATCGTGCCATGACCTCCACGGACCGTGCTCTGTTGCATGGCGGCTGCGCCTGCGGGCGCGTGCGCTACGCCGTCCCCGTCGATGCCGTCCGCTTCGGCTTCGCGTCGTGTCACTGCCGCATCTGCCAGGCCGTGCACGCTGCACCCGTCGTGATGTGGACGGGCCTCTCGAGCGACGCAGCCGAGGACTTCGCGCTCGAGGCTCGCGGAGGACGCCGCCGTGACCGGCTTCCAGGCGACACCGACCGCGAAGCGTTTCTTCTGCGCGACCTGCGGAACGCACACGCACCTCGTCTATGCGAGGGGCGAAGGCCGTTGGGCCGGTGAGGTGCACCTCTCGACGGCGACACTGGACGAGGCCGACCTGCCGCTGCTCGAGGAGCGCATGGCCGCGGAGGGACGGCCTCGCTACCTGCACGTGTTCTTCTCCGACCGGGCGGCCTGCGTCGGCGACTTCTCGACCTGGGCGTCGGCGCCCAAGTACGGCGGCCCCTCGGGCACCGAAAGCTCCGCCCCGTAACGCCGACCGCTATAGCTCGGTGTACTTCTTCGCCGAGCCCCTCGCCTTTTCGACGGGGTACTTGTCGGCGTTCTTGCGGAGCTTGGCGCGGACGGCTTCGCCGATGGGAATGCCGGCCGCGTCGGCGAGGTACAGGAGGAAGACCTGCACGTCGGCGATCTCGTCGGCGACGCGCTCGCGGAAGACCGGATCGGCAAGGGCCGCGCGCGCCTCCTCGTCTGTCTTCCACAGGAACAGCTCGCCGAGCTCGGCGGCCTCGATGCCGAGGCCCAGGACCAGGTTCTTCGGCGCGTGGAACTGGGCCCACTCGCGTGCGTCGCGGAACGCGATGGCCTCGCGCTGCAGCTCTTCGACCGATGTCGTCATGCCGCGCAGCGTAGCGCAGACCCGCCGGCTCGGTGCGCAGCGACGCCACGGCGTCGAGGACGGCGGCCCTGCCCCGGTGCGCCTCGGCGCGCCGGATCGCACACTCAAGCGATTACTTTAGTATCTCGCGGGGCCCCTCGGGCCGGCGCGTCTCAGATGTGGAAGCCGAAGGTGGGCACGAAGTAGTACGAGGTGCCCGTGTCGTTCGCGCCCGACGCGGTGTCGTCGACGATGAGGAAGCTCAGCTCGGCCGTGTACCAGAAGGGACGCCCACGGCCGAAGGTCCAGCCGACCGCGCCGCCGAAGGAGAGGTAGTCCGACGTGGTGTCCTCTCCCGTCATGGCGCCCGCCACGTGCGCCGTGTGCAAGAGCCCGAGGCGCGGTGCGACGTAGCCGTGGCCGCCCGCAAAGCTGATCAGCATGGCGCGCTCGGGAGCGAACGCGATGAAGCCGTCCACGTGCGAGGTCGAGGTCCCGGTGGCCTCGACGGTCGTCGTCTGCGAGGTGCGCCAGTAGGCGAGACCGACGTTCGGGATGAGCGCGAAGCCCACGCCCCCGTGGTTCGCCCGGGTCAGGTTCCAGCGATAGCCCACGCTCGTGTAGGGCATGCCGGCGCGCACCTCGGTCTGTCCCCCGCCGAGCCCGACGCGCATCCACCCTTCGCTGTAGGGGATGACGAACGTGTTGCTGCTGTCGCTCGTGCCCATGGACGCCGGCTGATTGGTTTCGATGTCGACCGCGCCGAGCGCGACGCCGGCACCGCTGCTCTGCCCGTCGACGCTCGGGTGCATCGTGGCGTGCGTCCCGATGACCGGTACGGTGCAGCCCGCCGACAGGGTGAGGACCAAGACCGAAGCGACCGCGAAAGCTCTGCAGCCCATGTTCCCTCCTCCGTCGCCCCCGTCGACGATGCGACCACGACAGGAGGGTCCGTGCCAAGCGATCTCGTCGGACGTTGCAGCGTCGACCCAGCGTGGTGTACGACACGCACCGAGAACGGATTCTCGACGCGATGCGCGATCGGACCGACGGCATCCGCGCCCGAGCGCCGCGCCGCTCAGCGATCGGGCACGACGCGGATCGCGTGCAGGAGCGAGCGACCGTCGCGCTCGAAGAGGATGCCGTGGACGACGGGGTCCCGCAGGTGCGCGTAGGCGGTGAGGGCCCCGGCCGGATCGGCCAGGGAGTAGTGATCGATCGCGCGCACGATGTCGCCGCTCTGGAAGCCCAGGGCTTCGGGCAGGGAGCCGGGACGCACGTCTTCGAGCACGACGCCGGTCACGTGTCCGTCCTTCGGGAAGAGCGCGACGGGCACCGAGCGCAAGAGGCCGGCCTGCTCGGCGAAGAGCCGATCGACGAAGCGCTGGTCGATCTCCCACGTGCGACCGTCCACCGCCCGGACGTGGCGCGCGATGTCCGCCGACGGAATCGCGGGCACCGGGTCGAGCGGCGTGCCACGGGATGCACGGTCCCCCGGTCCCCTGTCGGCGAGGGCCGCAGGAGATCGTTCGCTCTCGGTGCGCAGGCGACATGGATACGCCGCCCAGGGTCGACGCCATGAGCACGAAGCCCATTCCCGACGCGCCGGTCAGGGCACCCGCGGTCAAGAGCGTGCGCGCCAGGACCTTCCCGGCACGCCGCGCCCGGCCCGGCCCGGACCGCGGGCAGTCCGCCGTGACGACGCGTCCGTCTGTCCGCCGCCCGAACCGCACGCAGGGGTCGGTCGCGCGGGCGAGGAGCGCGTCGATCTCGGCGTGGGTCATCATCGCCATGTCGAAGACATCGCGGTTGCACAGCCGGCAGTGGCGGACCGCCTCGTCGCCGGGCATCTCTTCCCAGCGCGCCTTGCACGGACGCGTGACGGGAAGCCCGTCGACGAGCGAGCGCGTCTCGCTCCGGAGCACGTCGTCGAGCACCTCGAGGCGCCGGCGGGTCCGCGTTCCCCGCTCGACCGCCCGCGCCACGGCCGCGAGCTCCGCCAATAGCTCCCGGCGCCGCAGGACGAGGGTGTCGCGGTGGTCGCGGTAGGGGCCGTTGCCAGATCGTCCCGGCGACGCCGAGTCGTCTGACGTTTCGTCACGGGAAGCGCCGTCGCGACCGGACAATCCCTTGCTCGTACGAGGATCCATGTGCGCCATGCCCCACGTCTCGCAGGATGCGTGCCGCCGAGGGATGGACGCGCGCCCTGCGCCCGGCGTTCGCTCATTTTCGCGTCGCTCTCGGCCGACGGCGTCCCATACTCACCGGCCGTGGATTACGAGCGCATCGGACGGGGGTATGCCCATCAACGCGTGGCCGACGTGCGCCTCGCCGAAGCGATCACAGACGCGCTCGGCGATGCGCGACGCGTGGTCAACGTGGGCGCGGGCACCGGTTCCTACGAGCCCGAGGGCCGCGACGTCGTCGCGGTCGAGCCCTCCCTCGCCATGATCCGCCAGCGCGCGAGCCGGGCCTCGGTCGTACAGGCGTGCGCCGAGGCCCTTCCCTTTTCCGCCCGCACCTTCGACGTGGCCATGGCCGTCCTGACGCTCCACCACTGGACCGACTGGCGCCGGGGCATCGCCGAGATGCGGCGCGTGGCGCGGCGGCAGGTCCTCCTCGCCTGGGATCGGGACGTCGCCGCCTGCTTCTGGCTCCTCGATTATTTCCCGGAGATTCCGCGCCCTCGACGAGGCGCGCATGCCCGCCCTCGACGCCGTCGCCGAGGCGATGGGCGACGCCCGAGCCGAGCCCTGGCGCGTACCCGCCGATTGCACCGACGGCTTCCTCGCCGCGTTCTGGCAGCGCCCCGAGGCCTACCTGGACGCCGGCGTGCGCAGCGCCATCTCGGCGTTCGCCGCGATCGACCCGGACGCCGTCACGCGCGGCTGCACAGCGCTCGCCCGAGACGTGCAGAGCGGCGCCTGGGCCGAGCGTCACGCCGCCCTGCGAGAGACCGAGCGCTTCGACGCGGGCTACCGCCTGCTCGTTCGCGGCTGAGCGCGGCGACCGATCGGTCGTGTCTGCCGCACCAGGACGATGGGGCGGCGCGCCACGGTGCCATCGCACCACGATCAGCCGTCAGCCCCGGCGGTCGCGTAGGCCATGGCGCAGTGGTGGGTGCCGTCACAGACGGCGATGACGCCGGGGGGTGGCATGTGCTCGACGCAGGGCGGGCAGGCCACGGGTCCCGCACCACACACGAGGGACTGGAAGTCGCCGTCGTGCGCCGTGGCGATGGAGAGGAAGGTGCCGCTGCACGAACAGCAGTCGTCCTGGCGCAGCTCGCAGTCGGCGGACGTGGTGCAGCGCGTGATGGGCGAGCTGTGCAGGTCGACGGCCTCGCAGGCGCCCGCATTGCACGTCGCGATGAGGTCCGGGTCCTGCCTCGCGGCGCAGTCCGGGCACGCCATCATCGCGCACACGCCCTCGCGGTACGTCGCCTCGGCGTCGATCCGAACGCCGATCATGTCGCCGGGCGACGCGGCCCCGCACATGCCACAGCAGCTCTCGGGGACGACGGCGCACTGGGACGGGGAGGTGCAGGCGACAAGCGGACCACCGCCGTCCCGAGGGCCCGCATCCCGGGTGCCCCCGTCCCGGACCGAGGCGTCACGACGCCCGGCTTCCGGAGAGCCGGCGTCCCGAAGCCCCGCGTCCGGTGGCGTCCTGCACTGGGACCCGGGCGCACAGTCGAGGCGATAGCCGGCCGGGCAAGCCCACAGGGCATCACGGCAGACCGCGTCCACCGGCACCGCGTAGGGATCGCAGCAGCCACCTGCCCAGGAGAAGCACGCGGGCGGAGGGGCACCGCCGCCACACGGCGGACCCGACGCGTCGACTCCACTGTCGCCGACCGACCCGTCGCCCGCTGGCAACGGGCTCACGGTGTGCGACGTGCCGCAGCCGGCCACCAGCGCGAGCGCGAGGACGAGGACGGTGGGTAGGGGCGCGATCAAGGAAGACAGGGACGCATCGGTGCCGAGGTGTGCCATCCCCTGCGACGCTGCACGGCCCGTGCCGGCAGCCCGCAGGGCCGCACGCCAGGCTCACACGAGTGGGTGGTACGCCGTGGCCCGTCGTTCATGATGGGTGTTTGACCTCCGGGCTCTGTTCCGAGAAACAAGGTGCCGACCGCTCCCATGAGCGTCCGGCCCCAGTCGCGCGAAAGGCACGAAATGAAGGAAGGCCGTCCGAGCCAGACCGCGGCGTTCGTGGCCGTTGCCCGTGCCCTCGCGGATGGGGGCCTGACCCACGTGCGCGACTTCCGGGATCCCACCGCGCGCGTGCTCCTGCCTCGTTCCTGGGAGGCGGTCCTTTTCGCCCTTCGCTCGTTCCTCCGCCGCGCGCCGCCTCGAATGCTCGACTGGGCCCTCGCCCGCCTCGACCTCTTTCCGCTCCGGACCGCCGCGATCGACGAGGAGGTTCGCCTCGCGCTCGAGGCCGGTTGCACGCAGCTCGTCATCCTCGGCGCGGGCCTCGACGGGCGCGCCTACCGGATGGAGGCCCTGTCGACGGTCCGGGTCTTCGAGGTCGACCACCCATCCACCCAAGGGCTCAAGCGGGCGCGTGCGACCACCCTGCGCCGCCGGTGCCGTGATCTCGTCTACGTGCCGGTCGACTTCGAGCACGACGCGCTCGGTGAAGCGCTGGCGCGGCACGGCCATCGCGCAGACGCGCCGACGGCGTGGATCTGGGAAGGCGTCACCATGTACCTGACCGACGCCGCCCTCCGCTCGACGCTCCGGGTGATCGGAGGCCGGTCGGCGCCCTCGAGCCGCGTGCTCATCCATTACCACGACCACATCGAAGACACGCGGGAGGTCAAGGCCGTGGGGTGGCTCACCTCCTTCGTCGCCGAGCCGCTGGTCGGCGGCCACGCGCCCGAAGCGATGGAGACCGAGCTTCGTGGGTGCGGGGCTCCGGGTGCTCCGTGACACCAACGCCGTCGCGTGGAGCGAGCGCTTCGCGTCGGCACCCCTCGAGGGTGGGCTGGCGGTGATCACGCGGCTCGTCGTGGCCGAGGCGGCGCATCCCTGAAGGCCTGTCCCCGCCGCCCGATCCGGGTGCCCTCCGTGGGCTTCCGCCTGGTGCGCCCCCTCGGGCAGCGCTGACGGCGGGCCGTGCGTGGCGGCGACGGAACCGCTCCGCTATCCTGGGAACATGCTTCGACTGATCTTGCCGCCCGTGCTCGCCTTGCTTTCGGCCACTGCGCTGGTCGCATGCAACGGCGGACGCGATCCTTGCAATGCTGCTGACCTGAACGCGGAGCTGGCCGACGCCCACGCCGGCGACACGGTGACGGTCGGCGCCTGTGAGGTCACCGGCAGCTTCGAGGTGCCCGCCGGGGTGACCCTGGCCGGCGTATCGGGCTCAACCCTCGTCGCGGGAGGGGACGTGGCCGTCCGGCTCGTGCCCAACATGGGCTCGGGACCGCCGACCACCCTGCACGGCATCGCCGTCGAGAGCGCCAAGCGGGTCGCTGTGCTGTCGACCGGCGCCGGCGCGGTCACCCTGGACGGCGTGAGCGTCAAGGCCGACCTGGGCTACGGAGTGGGTGTCGAGGGCGCGACCAACCTCACGATGAACGACGTGACCATGACCGGGCCTGTCACCGCCGACAACGAGAGCAGCAACGCCCTGCAGACGCCGGATGCCAGCACGACCGCTACCTACGGCTTGGTGTTGCTCGCGGTGCACACCGCCAATCTGCGCCGGGTCTTCATCGACGGGTTCGCCGAGTTCGGCGCGACAGTGCTCGATCGCACCGCGGCGAGGGATGCGGCGCCGGGCACCACCCTCACCGTACGCGACAGTCAGAATCGCCGACACTCTCGGCACGGGTCTCTACGTGTCGGGCGGGACGGCGTCCCTCACCGACGTGGAGATCCTGAGCACGTACCACGGCCTTCGCGACACGCCGGCCCACGGCGCCGTCTTCACGCATGGCGCAGCGGTCACCACGCTCCGCCTACGCATCTCCGACGGCGCCGACTACGGCGTGCTGCAAGAGGGCGGCACGGCGAGCCACACGGACCTTCTGCTCACGGGCAACCAGACCGGTGGCCTCATGGTGGGGATGGCCGACAAGCTCGAGGTCCAGGGCATCTCGGTGCTCGACGACAACGGCGCCGTCAACGCGCTCGTCCTCGGCTCCCACGACGTGACCTTCCGCAACGCGCACCTCGACGACGCCGCGATCACGCCGAGCTTCCTCGGGTCGGACGGGCAGCTCACCCCCGTCGACCTGGGCGACGGGCTGCAGCTCATCGACGACGACGGGGTGGTCCTCGACGGCGATACCCTCGCGGGCAACGGCCGGGCCGGCATCGTCCTCGGCATGACCACCAGCGCGCCCGCCACCTTCACGGGCGTCACGGTGACCGGCTCGGGGCCGTGCCTCGGAGCCGTCGGCGGCATGCTCGACACCACGACCCATCGGATCGCCCCCATGGTGCCCGGGAGCGGTTGGGACACGGGCATCACACGGCTCGGCGACGTGGTGAGCAACGACGCCGCCTTGACGCATCCCTTCGACGTGGCCGGGATCGTGGGGCCGTCGATGATCGCGCGGCCGGACGGCGCCGCCGCCATCGTGGGTCCGAGCATGTGAGCAGGGGTCGAGTCAGCCGGCCTGGGCCAGCGCGCCGTGGGCCGGCACCTGCTCGATGAAGCGACGCCTGAAGTCGGGGTCGGTAATCTGGGCCGCCACCTCGGCGAGCCGCGCCATGCCGCGCTCGCGCACGCGACCCGCCTCCTCCGTCCGTTCCGCCGCCGAGAGCGCGCGGACGCGTGCGAGGAAGACCTCGGCCTCGTCCTCCTCGATACCCCCGAGCTCGTCCCGAAGCGCGAGGGCGCGCTCGGACGCGGCCAGGGCGGCGTCGACGTCGGACAGGGCGAGCGAAGCGTCGGCGGAAAGGGCGAGGGCTCCCGCCCGGAGGGCGGACATGCCGGCGCCCTCGGCCTCGCGGGCGGCGCCTTCGGCCTCGCGCTTCGCCTCCGCGTAGGCGCGCGCGGTGAAGAGCGCCCGGGCGCGGTAGGCCTGCACGGCCACGCCGAGCCGCGCGTCCCCCATCTCGCGCGCGAGCTGTGCGGCCTCGTCGAGGGCCAACAGGGCGAGCTCCGCCTTGCCCAGCATCGCGTCGGCATAGCCGAGGTTCGTGAGCGCGTAGGCTTCGCCGACCCGGTTCTTCACGCGGCGACAGCCGTCGAGCGCCTGGCGCAGGGCCGCGTCCGCCTCCGCGTAGGCGCCCACGCGATTGTAGGCATCGGCGACGTTCTGCTCCATCATCGCCGCCTCGCGCACGTGACCGACCCGGCGGTACTGCTCGGCGGCCTCGGCGAAGGCGTCGCGGGCGCGACCGATGTCGCCCTGGGCCGCGGCGGAGAGGGCCTGGGCCTCGGCAATCTGCGCGCGCGCGACCGGGCCGGCATCGGGGGCGAGGGCGGCGGCTTCCGCGAGCAGGGCATCGGCCTCCGCGTAGGCTCCCGCGAACGTCTGCGCCTGGGCCAGGGTGCACCGCGACAGGGCACGCACGACGCGGTCGCCGCTGTCGTCGGCAGCCGCCACCGCCCCGATGCCCGTCCCGATCGCCTCCTCGAGGCGCCCCGTCCGCGTGAGGATGAAGGCGGTCTGCCGGAGCGCCTGGGCGCGCTCCGCGTCGTCGGAAGCGACGGCGAGCGCTTGTTCGAGCGCGGCGAGCTGCTCCTCGCGTCGCAGCAGGAAACGCAGGGCCTCGGCGCGTGCCATGTGCAGGCGGAACAGGTCCTCCACCCGTGCGTCGAGCTCGAGGGCACGCTCCGCGCAGCGGAGCACCGAAGGCGAGTCGCCTCGCTGCGCGTCGGCGAGGGCGGCCCGCGCCCACCACCGGGCCGCCTCCTTCGGCGCCCCACCCCAATCGAAGTGACACGCCACCTCCCCCGGGTCGGCAGCGGCCGCGGCGGCGAGATGGGTCGCCAGGAGACGGTGGAACGAGGCGCGCGCGTTCTGCGCGACCATCCGGTAGGCGACCTCGCCGATGAGCGGGCTACGGAAGCTGTACTGCCGCCGCCCCGAGCCGCCCACGTGCCTCCGCACAATCTCGCGCCGCCGGAGCGCCGCGAGCAAGTCGTCCGGCGCGTCGAGGCCCGCGGCCCGCAGATCGTCGCTCGAGAACGGCCGCCCGAACAGGCTCGCCCGCTTGCACAGCTCCCGCTCCTCGGGGGACAGGAGGTCGAGGCGCGACTGCACCGCCGCCTCGATCGAGAGCGGCAACGGATGCTCGGTCGAGCTCCACCTCGTCGAGCCGTCCCTGCTCCAGCAGCGCCATCACCAGCTCGCGCACGAACAACGGGTTGCCGTCGGTGCGCTCGACCAGCCGGTCGACCACCGTTTCGGACACGGCCTTGCCGGCCACCCGCGCTGCGAGCGCACCCACCGCCGATCGGCCGATGCCCTTGAGCGCGACCTGCAGGATGTCGCGGCCGCCGAAGAACATCCGTCCCTCGCGTTGGCGACGGCGCGATGCGACGAAGACGATGAGCGGCGTGTCCTCGAGCTCTTCGACCACGTGCTCGATCACGTCGAGGGAGGCGTCGTCGGCCCAGTCCGCGTTGTCGAGGAGCAGGGCGATGGGCCCACGCCGCGCGTGGCCGACGAGCCAATCGGTGAACGCGAGCCGGATACGGTCGGCCATCAGGAGAGGCTCCTGACGCGCGGCCGTCAGCTTGACGTTCTGGGGCATGGGAACGCCCAGGACCTCGCCGAGAAACTCGGCACACTCCATCGCTTCGGCGGGGTCGTCGATCGCCTCGCACGTGAGGCGCAGGACGGCGTCCCGCCGCTGTTCGATCGACGCGTCCGGATCGAGGCGCGGCAGGACCGGCTCGGCGCCGCGAACGGCGGCCCGGCGGCGCAAGAGGGACGCGAGGAAGGACCAGGCCGTCCCCTGGTAGAGCGGCTCGGCGCGCGCGAGCAGGATGCGGATCGGCTCGGGACGCGCTTCGATGAGTTGGGTCAGCTCGTTGCACAGGGCGGTCTTGCCGATGCCGGCGGGACCGGTGACCGACACGATCATCGCGCGCTCCTCGCCGAGCGCCGTCTCGAGGGCGAAGCGGAGCTGGGCAGCCTGTGCCTCTCGGCCGAGGACCTCCGGCTCGGTCGACACCTGGGCCGCGGCCCAGCTCTCCTCCCGGCGCTCCACCACCTCGAACAGGTCCGCCGCGACCTGCTCCAGTGTGAACTTGCCCACCAGGGTGCGCGCCGTTGCAGGGTCGACGGCGATGCCGGCCAGGTCCGCCCCGCACCCGCGCTCCGCAGCGCTGACCGCAGCGCCGGCCACGCTTCCCCGATCGCTCGATGCACGCCCGGACGCGACCGCGACCCGGTCGGCGAACCTCCGGGCGCCGATGGCCGCCTCGACGGCACGCTCGGCTTCGTCTCCCATCCACTGCGTCCCGCCGAAGAGGCCGAGGGAGCTGCCCCCGAAGCGCGTGAGGGGCTCGCCGCCGTGTTCACGCACGACGCGCTCGAGGCCGGTCGGGTCGTGCACACCGGCCGCCAGGAGCACGACCACGACCCGCTCCTCGCCGGGCGGAATCGCGGTGGGCCGCCCCGTGCTCAGCACGACGGGCGCGTCGCTGGGCCCCTCCTTGCCGACCTCGCCCCGCGCCACGCCTGCGAGCGCTTCGGCGAGGGCACGGGCCGTGGGGAAGCGGGCGTCCCGGTTCTTCGCGAGACACCGTTTCACGATCGCGAACAGCCCCGGCGGCACGTGCACGCCTGCGCGAGGGACGAGGGCGGGGACGGGATCGGTGAGGATCGCCAGGACGGTGATGAAGAACGAGTCGCCCGTGAAGGGCGGCTGACCGGAGAGCGCCTCGTAGAGCACCGCCCCGAGGGCCCAGATGTCGCTGCGCGTGTCGATGCCGGTGGTCGCCTGTGCCTGCTCCGGCGACAGGTAGGCGGGCGTGCCGAGGAGCGAGCCGGTCGCCGTGAGCCTGGGTCCGGCCGCGAGGGCCGCGATGCCGAAGTCCAGCACCTTCACGGTCCCGTCCGTGCACAGGAAGAGGTTGGCCGGCTTGAGGTCGCGGTGAAGGATGCCCGCGTCGTGGATCGCGGCCACGCCCTCGGCGGCCTGCCGCAGCACGCCCACGGCCTCGTCCGGCGCGATCGGCTCGCGTGCGAGGCGATGCTCGAGGTTCTCACCGTTCAGGAGCTCGAAGACGATGTATGGCGGACCCTCCTCCTCGCCGCCGCTGTCGAGCACACGGATCACGTTCGGGTGCTCGATGCGTACCGAGGCCTCTCGGGCAAAGCGCGACGAGAGCTTGGGGTCGACGCAGTCGGCGCGCAGGGTCTTGACGGCGCAGGGCGTGCCGTCGGGCGCCACGGCCTGGTACACGACGCCCATCCCACCCGCGCCGATGACCTGCTCGAGTCGGTAGGGGCCGACCCGGTCCCGGGGAGGGGCCACGCTGTTGTGAAGCATGGTCGGCGCGGTCACCCACCCTTCCGCTTCCGAGTCTGCGGGGTCCGAGGCCGTCTCGCTATATACGTCCCGGGGCACCACCTGGGCAGGATAGGCGTCCACGCGCGACCCTGTCGAGCAGAGCCACATCGGCCTGACCGCAGACCTCAGCCCGCCGTGGGCTCGGCCTCGCGCTCGGGCCGGGCCCAGCGCCCGCCGATGCGGTGCAGCGCGCCCTCGAGCCGCCCGAGCACCTTCTCCGGCAAGAACGCGCCGACCAGCAGCGTGGCCATGAGCATGGCGAACCAGCGCACGGGCCAGAACATCACCGCGATCATGAGGTGCATCCCGAGGCCCACCACGAGCGCGATCGGACGCGACTTGCGCCAGCCGAACCAGAGCGGCGAGCCCGCTTCGAAGGTGAGGACGACGAACTGGAGCACGGGCCAGAGGAAGACCGGCGTCCAGTTGGCGAGGGCCCAGGAGACCCAGGTCTGATAGCTGTCGTGCAGGTGCGTCCACAGGACGTAGTGCATGCTCAGCCAGTCGCCGTGCATTTTGCAGAAGCCCGAGCCGCAGTACATCGTGCAGAGCAGCGCCTGGAAGAAGCGCACCGAGCCGGGGGCCACGCGCGTGGGCCAGACGTGGGTCGGATCGCGGCGACGCCTGCGCCACGCATCGACGCCGAAGGCGCGGCCGCAGGGGCTCGCGGCCAGGGCCAGGGCGATGACCGGCGACATCTTGGTCACGGTGAAGGCCGCGAGGCGATCGGCGAGGGCGACGTAGGCGAGGGTGAGGGCGAAGACGACCGCCGCAGGGCGTGGGCGAAAGCCGGCCGACAGGGCGAGACCCGACAGGACCATCACCGTGACGAGCGCCCAGGCCGTGCCCGCGTGCAGGGGCGACAGGTACATGGGCTGGCGCCAGTCCACGCGACCCATGTCCGGCACCTGGAAGCCGGCGTCGCCGATCCAGTAGGGCGCGTAGGCGATGCGCGACGACATGAAGCCGAGGATCGCCAGGGGCGCGAAGATGCGGATGATCTCGAGGCGGAGGATCGGCTCCGGCTCGAGGAAGCGGTCGCTGAGGCTCGCCTGTGCGCTCACGACGCGCCTCCCTTCGGCGCGAGCTTGGCGCAGCGCTCGTCGCGCACGTGGCCCGGCGTCCAGTAGAAGTCGTGCCGCTCGCTCTTCGGGTAGTCGGACAGGGGCTTTTCGACGAAGCGCGGGACGTACACGCCAGGTGTGCCGAGGGGGATGCGCAGGTCGAGCAGGCGCACGCCGCCGATGAGGTCACCCCGCCCCGTGTCACGCACGCGCGCGTCGTGGCGGTGCACCAGGTAGGCATCGAGGGCGTGCATCGTGCGCTCGTTCCTCCGGTAGAAGTGCATCACCCGCTGGAAGCGGCTCTCCTTGTTGTAGCGATCGACGGGGAAGTCCGGGTGCACGTCGATGGGCGCCCAGGCCTCGCGGGAGCAGACCCACCCCTCGGCGCGGTAGTCGATGGCGTCGAGGGCGGAGTGGGGGAAGAGGCACGCCGTCTGGGTGAAGTAGAGCCCCGAGTGGGGCAGGACGTGATAGGGCACGTCGCTGCCGGCGGCGCCGAGCCACACGCTCGCGAGGTAGATCACGGCGAGGGCGGACAGGAATAGGGGCATGCCCGCCGTCGGCCACGCCTTGGCGACGGGCGGCGGGGCGGGCCCCTTGTTCTTCTTGCGTCGACCGGCCATGGGGGACGTCGGAGCCGTTCATACCCCCCGCCCGCGACGAAGGCGAGCACCCGCGATCGGCAATGGTGTTTCGAGCAGGCCGCCCGCATGGGTCTCGGGAAACCGCACCGGCGCGTGCGTCGCCTGGAATTCGCTGCTGCCGATGAAGTCGTCCAGGACGACGTCACGGCTCGTTCCCCGGGACGAGCCGTTCCAGAAGAGCATCACGCACTCACCCAGCGCGCGATCATTCGAGCAATTGCCTTAGTGTCGCTTCCCGACAACCGCTGAGCCCGAACGGCGGTGGCGTTCACGCGACGGATGTGCAGACCGCGGCCGACGGGCTCTTTTCGAGCTTGGCCCCGACGCCACGCTGCTATGATGGCGGCGGGTGGACGGCTCCCGGTCACGGCTCCTTTGGGTGTTCGTCACGCACCGTCGATGCTCGACGGAAGGGGGCGGTGGAGCGACCCGCGCCCGCTCCAGCGCCCGCACCGTCTTTCAGGCGCTCCTGCTCCTGTCCATGCTGGGCGCGACGAGCGAGGCCGCGGCCCAATCCGCGTGCGACTCCGACTGCCCCGACTACCTGGAGGACGAGCGCGGCTGCTGTCCGAGACCGCTGCCTCCCCCCGACGCGCCCGGGCACTTGAGGATCGATACCGACCCGGCGGGCGCTCGCGTTTCGATCGACGGTGCACCGCGCGGCGTCACGCCACTGCAGGTTCAGTCGATCCCGCCGGGCGTGTACCACGTTCGCATCGAGGCCGAGGGACGGCCGCCCTGGACGCACCCGGTCCTCGTCCGCCCCGCCGAGGCGGTGCACCTCCAGGTGGAGCTATGCGACGCCGGTCGCGTCGACGCGGGCGGCGTGTGTTGTTGGCCCGGCCAGTCGCTGCAGGCGGGCCGCTGCACCGGTCAGGTCCAGTGTCCCGCCCCGCTGGTAGCGGACCCGGCGCGCACCGCCTGCGTGTCCCCCGTGTGCACCGAGGGGCGCGTCCACGTCGAGGGCGGCGCCTGCTGCTGGCGGGGGCAGCGCTGGGATGCGGACATGCACGTCTGCCGGGGCACGCCCACCCGCTGTCCCGACGACCGCTTCCCGCTGGTCGAGCAATGCGAGGTCGTGCCTTCGCTCCGCGACGGCGACCGAGACGGCGTGCGCGACGACGTCGATCGATGCCCCGACCAGCCCGAGGATCGCGACGGCTGGCAGGACGCAGACGGTTGTCCCGATCCGGACAACGACCACGACGGGATCGCGGACGGATCGGACCTGTGCCCGAACGTGGCCGAGGACCGGGACGGCATCGCCGACACCGACGGTTGTCCGGAGACCGACGCGGACGGAGACGGCGTCGCCGACACCCGCGATCGATGCCCCCTCGTCGCCGAGGACCGCGACGGCTGGCAGGACGCGGACGGCTGCCCCGACCCGGACGACGACGGCGACGGCATCGCCGATGCGGTGGACCATTGCCCGCGGGGGGCGGAGACGGCCAACGGCTACGAGGACGCGGACGGCTGCCCCGATGCGACACCGCCCCTGTTCGGCCTCGGGCGCAGCACCCTCGGGGTCGCCCATGACATCCGCATTTCGTTCGCGGACGGCTCGCCCGGCGTGCGGCTCACGTCGCGACTGTCCTGGCTCGGCGGCGTGGAGGTGGGCGTCACGACGGGGCTCGCCGAGCAGCCGGGCGAGGTCGTGACCGTCGCCGGCATGCGCGTTCGGACGGGCGCGAGCTCGATCGCCAGCGCCGGTGGGGGCTTCGTCGGCATCGCCCCCCTGCGCCTCGGCCTGTGGGTGTCGGGACGGGTCGGCGGCGATCGGCTGACGCTGCTCGAGCCGGTCGTGCAGCTCGCGTGGCCCGCGCCGACCGTCACCCTCACGCCGTCCGTCGTGCTCGGAAACCGCATCACCTACGACGCCCTGTACGCCGAGGCCGACTACCGGCTAGGTGCGCAAGGGATCGGGAGCGGCCCCGAGATCGCGGTCGGCGTGCAGCCGAACCTGCAAGCGGATGGCGGCCGCTGGTCGAAGGGGCTCGACCTCGGTCTGGCGATGATGACGTACATGGGCGGAATGACGCGCCTCGGGCTCGATGTCCTCCTGGGCTACGACGGCGTGTCCGCCGGCTTGTCGCTCGTGACGGACCTTCCCGAGGGGACGGCCGCCCCCTTCGTCGAGCTCGCTCCCGTGCTGGTGGGGGACGGCGAGCGCGAAAGCGACGGGACGTGGCAATGGACGGTCGTCTATTTCGAGCCGTTTGT
Organism: uncultured delta proteobacterium; assembly: GCA_963830115.1. Classification (GTDB taxonomy): domain Bacteria; phylum Myxococcota_A; class Polyangia; order Polyangiales; family CAWHLB01; genus CAWHLB01. The sequence goes on along the minus strand of CAWHLB010000027.1, from coordinate 686,636 downwards.
GCGCGCGACATGGTTCGGCCTCGGGGCCGCACCGAGCCTCACCCTGGGCACGCGGTTCCGGGTCGTGCCCGCCCACCCGCTACAGGTCTGGTTCGAGCTCGGCTACCGGACGGCGGTGCCGGCCATGGCGGACGGTCTGGTCATCGGCGTCGGCATGGGACTTTGAGAGGGAGGGTGACGATGGGCTGGAAGCGAGGGGCGGTGGGGGCGATCGCCGCCGTCGTCGTCGTGAGCGTGCCGGCGTGGGCGCAGGACCCGGGCTCCATCGAGCACGTGCTCGACCCTTGCCTGAGCGGCTGCTACGCGAACGGCCATCACGGCGGGGCACAGCGCGCCGACAGCGTCGATTGCCATGGTCGTGACGAGGGAAGCGCGGCGTGCCAGCTCGTGACCGGCATCTCCATCTGCGTCCGCACGTGCTACCAGCAGGTGCAGCCGATGGTCGACGCGCAGCATGCGGAGGCGCAACGCCGCGCGCAGGAGGAGGAGGCGCGCTACCGACAGCAGCTCGCCCAGGCCCAGAGCCAGATCGCCGCTGCGATCGTGCGCTACCAGCAAGCCGAGATCGACCGCCGTCGACATCCCGGCGTTCCAGGTCCCGGAGGGGTCCCGCCCAACGCGCGTGAATGCGATCCCGTGCCGTCGCACTACGACACCTGCTCCCGCGCCTGCGACCGTGGGGACGGGGCCGCGTGCACCGCGCTCGGCGATGCCCACCTCCACTACGATCCGCATTCGCCCGATCCCGGCACGGAAGCGGCTCCCTGGTACCGCCGAGGGTGCGCGGCCGGCGACGCCACCGCCTGCGGGATGATGCAGCGGTACGGCTCACAGAGCGAGCGGGCGGACTTCCACAGCCACGCCTACGCGCTCGCTCAGCTCGCCTGCCAGGGCAACAACGCCGAGGCCTGCACGCTCCTCGGCAGCCTCGGTTACGGCGGCTACGTCTTCGCTCAGCAGGTCTCCATGCCGGAGGTGACCACGAGCTGGCGGCGCGGCTGCGATCTCGGCGACGCGCGAGGATGCTACATGTTGCTGTACATCCCGCGGAGCAACCCTCGGATCCGCGATGAGCTCGGCGGCATGCCGCCCGACGGCGACACCCTGGCGCAGCGGATGATGCAGAACGCCGAGGCGGCCTGCACGCGCGACCACACGCGTGCACACCGCGGATGCATCGCCCTCGCCAGCATCCTCGCCGACTCGGACACCATCACGAGCGATTGGAACGTGAGCGAGCTGCGCCAGAGCGTGACGTTGGTCGACGGCCAGTACCTGCCGTCCTATCCCATCCCCGCGGACCCGGGTCGCGGCCTCTCGCTCCTCGATGCGTCGTGCAACGCAGGCTATCGACCCGCCTGCGATCGCGCCGCCTACCTGCGCGGCCCCTGACGCGGATCACCGTCCGAGTCCGATGCGTCCGCCGGTGAGCCTGCGCAATGCCGACGCGCAACGGCGGAGCGTCCGGCCCGCAGTGAGGGTGTTTCGAGCAGGCCGCCCGGCTATCGTCGGGATCCGGGTCGAGCAAGAGACCGAGGTCCTTCGTCGTTCGCGGGCTCCTCGACGGCCGAGCGGCGGTCGGCGGCCCGCGCCGGCAGCCGGCTACCGAAGGCCGGTCGCCGCAAACAGCACCGGCTCGTCCGTCGCCTGGAATTCGCTGCTGCCGATGAAGTCGTCCAGGACGACGTCACGGCTCGTTCCCGACGAAAGGGCGCTCATCCAGGAGCTCGAGGCCGGATTCGGGAGACCGGAAGAGCACGCACTGGTAGAAGCTGGCTCACGTACGCACTGTCCGACGCGTGCTTGTTCAGGTACTCGGTGCTGTCGAAGAAGGACTGGTACGCCGCGCCCAGCGACGTGATCCCGCTCCCGGTCTGCCCGACCCAATAGGCGAGCTCCGACGTCGTCGCGCTCCGCTGCTGGATGCAGGCATAGAGCGCGCTCCAGAACGTCGTCGCATCGCTCACCGATCCCAGGGACGGCGCGGTCGACGTGCACGTCGTCCCGGTCTGCACGCCTGTCGACGGGCAGGTGCACGATGGATACGCGGTGATGTCGAGGCCGCTGGGGCACGCACCGGCCGAAGGGGGCGAAGCGGGCGCGCAGGAGGCGTACGCGTAGCTGCCGCCGAGCGTACCGTCCTCGCACGTGCGCGACTGCCACGTGCACGTCTCCCCCGCGGCGACGGTCGGCGTCTGGTACGCAATCACGCTGTCGCCGCTATCGATGCTCTCGCCGTCGAGAGTACATGGCCGTGAGGCCGAGGTGCCCGAGATGCCGAGCACCGCCTGTCCCGCCAGATCGTACGAAGGCGGGAGGTCCGCCCACGAGCTCTCCGGGACGACGCCGTAGCTGCAGCCGCCGTCCTGCGTGTCGAACGGGAGCAGGCGCCAGAAGTCCAAGGGGATTCCGCTGCTCGCCAGGTCGCCGTACAGGATGGCCCGCTGCGCATCGGCCATCGCGCCATGCGATCGGTCGCAGCTGCCCTCGAGAACCGGCAGCCCCACCTCGCTGAGGACCGGTGCCCCGCCGACCGCTCCCGCACGGATGTCGTCGTAGATCCGCTCGATCGTGGACGCCGTCGCCGCACCGTCGCCGAGATCGCAGCGCGTCGGATCGCAGTAGATGTGGACGTTGGCACGACCGCCGCCGCCGGCAGCGTAGTAGTCCTCGAGCCAGATGCGCGACTGGTCGTAGTCGCCCGTCGGCGTCGCGCTCAGCGGGCCGAAGTAATAGCCGACGATGCTCGGCGTCGTGATCGCGTTCGGGATGCCGCTCGCGGCGAAGGCGCTCTCGATCGCGTGATAGAGCCGTGCACCGCGGATCGGACTCCCGTACCCTGCCACACAGACTCCAGCCTGCATCGCACCGAGGCTGTCGAACTCGTTGAAGGGCTCGACCTCGACGTGCGTTGCGAGCCAGTGCGGGTCGATGTCGGTGCGCGACTCCAGGTAGGTCATGAAGTCGGCGATGATGGTGCCGAGGGCGTTCGCCGTGGCTCCCCAGTCCGACGACGGGGAGAACGCGCAGTTGGGGCCGGTCTCGTAGGCCGAGGGCAAGGGGCCGCCGAGCGCGAGGATGAGGGAGAAGCCGTGGGCCTGGTACGCCTCGACGACGTCGCCGGCCGCGGCGTAGGTGGCCGGATCCGCGAGCGCGTTCGAGGCGACAATCTCACGCATGGAGGTGACGCCGTGTGCCTCGAGGGAGTCGAGGTAGCCGTTGGTGGTGGAGAGCGGTATCGCGTGCGAGTTCGGAGGCAGCGTCCCCGAGAACGCTCCGTGCTGCATGATGTTGCCGACGATGAAGAGGTCGTTGAACCCGACCGCGGAGCCCGGTACGAACGTCTCGACCGCCGCCGGAGTGGAACCCGAAGTGTCCGACGGGGAGGAGCTCGACGAGCCGTCCGATATGGGGCTGCCCGAGGACCCGAGCGCAGGGGGTCAATCCAAGGTGGACGCACAGCCCGCCGTGAGGGCCGCAGACCACACCAGGAGCGGGAAGAACCGCATGCCGGAACACTGAAGCACCGCCCATGCCATGCACGACGAGGACGCCTTCCGCGAGTCGGTGCGGATGGAAGCGGGGTCGACTGTCCCTGCGCGTACTCCGCAGGGGTCACGCGACCACACCTGCGGCACCAACGCTCGCTCGACCCGGGCCGCGCCTGCTTCGACGCGTTGGCAGGGGCAGCGCCGGAGCGACGACCACACCCGCACCGATCCTCGATCGACGCGCTCGTCGTCGCGAATCGGCGGTCACGACACGCACCGTCCCTCCGCGCAAAGGGCGGCGCGTGTGCTTCAGATGGCAGGCGCGCGACGCCCATGACGTGGAGGTCACCGACTATCACCAACAGAAGCGAATGGGGAGTGAGGACAGAGGTGAATGAAAGTCAGATCACATCGCGACTCATCCGCCGCCGAAGGTTCGAGGGGTTCGAGCCGTCCCCATCCTTCCCGCGATGATCGATGATCCGGCGACGACGGGAGATTCGCCAACTGCCAAAATCGTGCGATTCTTGGGAGCCTCTCTCGAGGCAAGGGAGATCGCGATCGCCGTCTGGACGCGAGGAGGGCAATCATGGGAAGGGTGTGTCGGGGAGTGGGGATCGCAGTCGCGCTGGTCCTGTTGGCGGGCTGCGGGGGGGACGATGCCGGCGGCGGCGTTCATTCGGACGGCGGCGTTCATTCGGACGGCGGCGTTCCTTCGGACGGCGGCGTTCCCTCGGACGGCGGCGTTCCCTCGGACGGCGGCGTTCCCTCGGACGGCGGCGTTCATTCGGACGGCGGCGTTCCCTCGGACGGCGGCGTTCCCTCGGACGGCGGCCTCGACGGAGCGGCGGACGACGGAGGTGGGCCGGCGCCGGGCTCCCTCTGGAGCGCCGCCTCGCCCATCAACACGCCCATCGGCTCCAGCCCCGAGGTGGTCTACGATTACGGCACCGGTCCGATCGCGACCGTCAACGGCATCGGCTTCAACGGCGGTGCCTGGGGCGTGGCGATGTTCGACGATCAGCCCGGCCGCACCCGCGCCACCCTGACCGGTAGCGGCGGCTGGACGCTCGACGATGTGTCCCTGCCGTCCGAGCTCGGCGCGTACGTGTCCGCCATGGCCGCGCTCGGCGACGCCGAACGGCACATGAACATCATCGACGGCGACAGGATTCTGGAACCTCTACGGCATGCACATGGACTCGAGCGGCCACTGGGTGCCCAGGGGCGAAGGTGTCCTGCGGCTCGGAGGCTCCGGCGTCTGGAACAACAACCTCGGGCCCTGGTTGGGGCGGTCGTCCGGCTTTGCCGACGGATTTGGTGTGGTGCGCAAGGCGGAGCTCGATTCGGGTGTGATCCATCACGCCCTCGCGGTGGCCTGGCCCAAGGATCACATCGCCGCTCCCGGCACGGCCGGCGCGGTGGTCCCGCCGGCCGTCACGACGGACGGCACGTGCACGACGACGTGCGCACCCATGGGCTCACGCTTGCAGCTCGATCCCACGTTGACCGATGCCGACCTCACCGCGATGGGAATCCCTTCGTACTACCTGCCGCTCGCCAGGGCGCTGCAACAGTACGGTGCGTACATTGGCGAGTCGTCGAGCTGGATGACGATCTACGGCGAGTCGTGGAACAACGACGGCCCGGTGAGCTGGCCTTCCGGCTGGAGCCCGGCATCCCACGGCTTGATGTCACACCTCCGGATCGTCGGGCCCCCGCCCGCACCGGCTCTCGATGACCGCACCGTCTTCGGCGAGCCTCACATGTGAGCGCCGTCGCTCCCGGGCCGTAGGGCAAGCGCACTCGAGATGGCGCTCGGCGTCACGTAGCGACCAGGACGCCGGGGGCCGGCGTACGAAATGCGCACAGGTTTCGGAATCTTACCCCTGCGCCAAAAAAGAGTACTGACACGTCAGTCTAGTTGCGCTATGCCCCGCCGGTCTTCCGAGGAGGGTTCATTATGGAGGGCGCGGCATTCTTCAGGGTCGAGGGGACGCTCGTTTCGCGGCCTGCGCTGGCGGCAGCCGCCTGGCTCGCTGCCAACGCGCAGGAGATTGGGCAACGGCTCGCACGCCTCGGCAACGTGGCGGCGGCGGCGCCCCTGTCCTTCGCGGGGGGGCTGCTCGGTGGCACCACCGCCACGCGCATGGCGTGGGCTGCGGTGCGCGGCTTGAGCGAGGACCGGCTCCACGTGCTCGGCCGCGAGTACTACGACCAGTTCCTCGAGCCCAAGCTTTCCGACACGGGCCTCGACCTGATTGCACGCTGCAAGAAGCGCGGCCAGCGCGTCGTGCTCATCAGCGACCACGTGGACCTCTTGGTGGGTCCCCTGCGGGAGCGCGTGGGCGCGGCCGAGCTCGTGAGCAACCGCCTCGAGATCGCCAAGGGGCACGCGACCGGACGCCTGCTCGACCCGGTCGTGGGCGGGCACCTTTCGGGTCAGTGGGCGCGGGCCTTCGCCGCCGAGCGTGCGATTGATTCTGCTCGCCTCGTCGGCCTACGGGGCGCGCGGCGGCGACTCGCTCCTGCTCAGTGCCATCGGCCAGCCGTGCGCCGTCAACCCGGACCGCCAGCTCCGCCGGATCGCGCGCGATCAGGACTGGCCCGTCGTCGAAGGATGAGTCTCCATGCATGACGTCCTCTCGGTCCGTGAGACCTTCCGGGGCAAGCGCCTGTTCATCACGGGCGTGACCGGTTTTCTGGGCAAGGTGTGGGTCGCGCTCCTGCTCGAGCACGCGCCCGAGGTCGAGCGCATCGCGGTGCTCGTGCGCGGACGCCGCGGTGAGCCGGCCCGGGCCCGCCTGCGCCGCATCGTCGAGTCCTCGCCGGTCTTCCGCGCCCTGCGGAAGAAGCACGGCCCCGCCCTGCGCGCCCTGGTGGACGCCAAGGTCGAGGTGATCGAGGGCGATGTCTCGGCCCCCCTGTGCGGCCTCACGCCACGCGCGGCCGACGCCCTCGCCGCGCGCCTCGACCTCGTGGTCCACTTCGCCGGGCTCACGGACTTCGAGCCCGATCCGGCCCAGGCCCTCGCCATCAACGTCCGCGGCGGCACCAACGTCGCGGACCTTTGCGCGCGCATGGCGGTGCGCCGCATGATCCACGTGTCGACCTGCTACGTGGCGGGCAACGTGTCGGGCCAGGTGCCCGAGTCGCTCGCGAGCGGCACGGCGCCGAGCGGTTGCGCGTTCGATCCCGGGGCCGAGCTCGAGGCCCTCGCGGCGCTCTGCGACGCCCACGACACCAAGAGCGCCCGCATCCGCGAGGCGAACGCCCGCGCCGCAGACCTCGGCTGGCCCAACATCTACACGTACACCAAGGGCCTCGGGGAGCACCTGCTCGCGGCCCGCGACGACCTGCAGCTCACCCTCGTGCGCCCCTCGATCGTCGAGGGCGCGACGCGTTTCCCCTTCGCCGGCTGGAACGAGGGCATCAACACGTCGGGGCCCCTGGCCTGGCTCCTGTCGACGACGTTCCGGCGCTTTCCCTGCAACCCGAACCACCGCTTCGACGTGGTGCCGGTCGACGTGGTCGCGCGCGGCACCGCCCTCGCCGCCGCGGCGGCGCTCCGGGACGAAGCCGCGCCCGTCTACCAGCTCGCCTCGAGCGACACGAACCCCTTCACCTTCGGACGCGCCGTCGACCTGACCGCCCTCGGCGCACGCCGCATCCACAAGAAGGACGGCGCCCGGCCCTTCGAGCGCTGGGTCGTCCGCCACCTCGACGCGGTGCCGAGCGCGCCCGAGAGCCAGCGGTTGCCCATCGCGCGGCAGCGCGAGCTCGCCCAGAAGGCGCGCGACTTCGTGCGCAAGGCGGATGCGTCGCGCTTCGTGCCGCGGGCGATGTGGGACTCCTTTGGCGAGCGCATCGACGCGCGGCGCAAGGCCCTGTCGCAGGACCTGCGCAACCTCGACCGCAAGCTCGGCCGCGTCGAGGACATGCTGCGGCTCTACAAGCCCTTCATCCACGACAACGACTACGTCTTCGAGACGGCCGCGGTGTGCGCCCTCTCGGCACGACTTCCGGAGGCGGAGCGCGTGGCCTTCGGCTGGGACATCGACGCCCTCGACTGGCGCCACTACTGGCTCGACGTCCACATGCCCGGCCTCGAGCAGTGGAGCTTCCCGCTGATGCGCGGGGACAAGGCGCCGCTCGATGCGCCGACGCGCCTGTGGGACGAGGCGCCGGCGGCACCCGCGGCGGGGCATGGCGCGCGCGAGGCCCTACGCGAGAGGTCCGCGAGAGCGATGCGCGCCCGGACGGTCACCTCCGGCGGGCTCGCCAACGCGGTCCCCGTCTCGGCCCACGACCCGTTTGCGGTGTCCGATCCCGCGCCGGCCGCCGTCACGGCAAGCGCCGACTCCGAGATGGGAGCCTGACAGGCTCGAGAGCTGACGGTTCAGGGCGCCCTCACCGGCTTGCACGCGGTGGGGGGCGCGAGAGGTTCACATGCAGCGCACGATCTTCATCACCGGTGCGACCGGCTACCTCGGCTCCTACGTGGCCAATATCCTCCTCCGCGAGCACGAGGACGTGCGGCTCGCGGCGCTGGTCCGGGCCAAGAACCGCGCCGAGGCCGTCGACAAGATGTGGCGCGCCCTGCAGCTCCACATGGACGGCGACACCTTCTACCGCGTCATCGAGCGTATCGACTTCGTCTTCGGCGACCTGACGGCGCCGGGACTCGGCATCGGTCCCCAGACGCGCGGCCGCCTCGTGCGCGAGGCCGAGTCGGTCCTGCACATCGCGGCGTCGCTCAACCGCAAGAGCGAGAAGGCCTGCCTCAACGCGAACCTGCGGGGCACCCTCTCGGTCATCAAGCTCGCCCGCGAGATTGCCGACGCGGGCGGCCTCCGGCGCTACAGCCACGTGTCCACGGTAGCCGTGGCCGGTCAGCGCGACCGGGAGGTCGTGCAGGAAGACGCGGCCATCGACTGGGACCGCTCGGACTACGATCCCTACGGGCGGACGAAGAAGTTCTGCGAGCACATGGCGCGTGAGTTGCTGCCCGACGTGCAGAAGACCTTCTTCCGGCCCTCCATCGTGATGGGCGACTCGCGCCGGCCGGAGACGACCCAGTTCGACATGGTGCGCGCCTTCTGCGTGCTCGCCGACATGCCGCTCCTGCCGCTCCACGAAGACGGGCGCTTCGACATCGTCAACGCGGACTTCGTGGGGCGCGCCATCGCGACGCTGCACATGAAGGAGACGCCCGAGCACGACATCTACCACCTGAGCGCGGGCACGGGCGCCGAACGGGCGGGGGCGATCACGCGGGCCCTGGTCGAGAAGAACGGCGGGCGGGCGCCGCGCTTCGTGCCCGCCCTGGCCGGGCCCTTCGGCAGCGCCATGAACGCGCTCGCGAGCATGAAGCGGAAGAACCAGCTCACGCTCATCGGCTCCCTGTTCAAGGTGTTCTTGCCCTACCTGGTCTACGACACGGTCTTCGACAACGAGCGGGTGACGCGCGAGATTGGCATCGCGCCGGCGCCCTTCACGAGCTACGCGGCCGACCTGTACCGGTGGGCCAAGGACGCGAAGTTCCGCTACCCCTACGCACCCTTGCCCGCGCGCCCCAGCGACGTCGAGCCCCACGACGGCACCGACGCGGAGAAGGCCCTCCATGCCTGAGCCCCGACAGGAGGCGCGCCGCACGAACGGCCATGGTCGCGCGAACGGCCACGCGAACGGACACGGCCGCGCGAACGGACACGGCCACGCGAACGGCCACGGCCACGGCACCGCCCTCGCGCCCATCGAGCCCGTTGCCCGGGTCACGCCGGAGGCCGAGCGCACTGGCTTGTTCGGTCTCGCGCGCAAGGCCGCGAAGAAGGCCCTCGGCATCGCGGCCGACGCGGTCGACGCCGACCGCATGCTGCAAAGGTCCATGGCGACCTTCATCGAGCTCGCCGCGAACCGCTACCCCATCGACCCGGGGGCCCAATGGAAGCCGGGCGAGCCCCTGCGCCTTCTGCTCGCGGGCTACAGCGGCACGCGCAACACGGGCGCGGACGTGCGTGTCGAGGAGATGATCCGCCAGTTCCGGCATCTGTTCGGCGACGAGCACCTCGCCCTGAGCGTGCTGACGATTGACCCGAGCAAGACCCGCGGCTACTTCCGCACCGTGAAGCAGCTCACGCTTCCCAAGATCTTCCCGAAGATGCTCTTCGACACGGTCCACGACCATCACGGCGTGGTCGCGTGCGAAGGCTCCATGTTCAAGAGCAAGTTCGCCAACGCCCTGGCAACCATGATGGTCGGCGCCATCGGCCTGGCCCTCGCCGAGCAGAAGATTCTCGATTGGCTACGGCGGCGAGGCGGGCAAGATGGACCCGTCCCTCGAGGCCCTCGTGCGTCGCTACTGCAAGGACGCGATGGTGATCGCACGCAACGAGGCCTCGCGGGAGGTGCTCGGCAAGCTCGGCATCGCGTCACGCGCCGGCACCGACACGGCCTGGACCTTCGAGCCGGCGCCAGCCGAGGTGGGCCGCGGCATCCTCACGCGCGCGGGATGGGACGGCGAGGCGCCGGTCCTCGTCGTCTGCCCCATCAACCCCTTCTGGTGGCCGGTGCGCGCCGACCTCGGTAAGGCCGCCGCCCACGCCCTGAGCGGCGCCTACGGCGACGACCACTACGCCTCGGTCTACTTCCACGCGGGCGGGCCCGAGGTGGAGGAGAAGCAGGCCCGCTACATCGACGCGCTGGCGGGTGCGGTGCGGCGCTTCCAGGCGAAGCACGACTGCTTCCCGGTGATGGTCGGCATGGAGCAGCTCGACCGGCGTGCCTGCGAGGCGCTCGACCGGGCCCTCGGCGGCGGCCATCCGGTCATCGTGTCGGACGAGCACGACATGTTCGAGATGGTGAGCGTGCTCCGGCAGGCGTCCATGCTCGTCTCGTCGCGCTACCACGCCATCGTCACGTCCATGCCCGGCCTCGTACCGAGCGCTGGCGTCACCATGGACGAGCGCATCCGCAACCTCATGCACGACCGCGGGCAGCCGCACCTGCTCCATCGGGTCGACGACGCGGACCTCGAGGAAGCGCTCGCCCGTTCCCTCGAGAGGCTCTGGACGGAGGCCGCCGCGGTGCGCGAGGGCATCGGCCGGTGCGTCGTCCAGAACCTGGAGCGCATGGGTGCGATGGGCATGATCCTCGTCGACCACATCCGCGAGCACCACCCGGACTTCCCCATCCGCGAGGGCCTCGGCGAGGGCGGCGACCCCTGGGCCCACCTGCCCCCCCTCCCGCCTCACGTGCAAGCGTTGGTCGATACGTACGCCGATTGACGCATCCCATGGGGCCCCGGCCCGCCTGTAACCGTAGAGAGCTGTTGCCATGAACTTCATCGAGACCTTCGCCCATCACCTCGAAGCCCATGCGATTGAGAAGCTCGTCGTCGAGATGCACGGCGCCGAGGCGCGGCCGACGCGCGCACGCGATTTCGCGGCCCTCGTCGCACGAGGACGCGGCACGCTCCGGGCCCGTGGCGTGAAGGCGGGCGACCGGGTCGTCCTGCTCGCGCCGAACTCGATGCGGTGGGTCGCCGCCGACCTGGCGCTGCTCTTCGAGGGCACCGTCGTCGTCCCGATGTACGCGCGGCAGGACCCGAAGGAGCTGGTCTCCATGATGCACGATGCGGACGCCACGCTCGTGGTCGTCGCCGACAAGGCCCTCGCCGACGCCGTCCGCGCGCACTGGGCCGAGGTGCCCCTCGTCACCTTCGACGCCTTCTTCGACGGCGACGCGATCGACGAGCCACCGGTGGCGCGCACCGACGATGACGTCGTGACGATCATCTACACCTCGGGCACCAGCGGCGAGCCCAAGGGCGTGATGCTCACCGTCCGCAACGTGGACGCCATGCTGCCGGTCACACGCGACGCCCTGATGCGCCTCATGGGCCCGCGCGAGCGACCCGCGGACGAACATGATCGCGTCTTCCACTACCTGCCCTTGTGCTTCGCGGGCTCGCGCATCGTCCTTTGGACCTGCCTGCTGCGCGCGAACCCGATCATGCTCTCGACGGACCTGAACGACCTGAAGACCGAGCTCGCCGCCGCACGCCCCAACTACTTCCTCAACGTCCCGGTGCTCCTCGAGCGCATCAAGAACGGCGTCGAGGACAAGCTCGGGAGCCAGCCCCGCGCAGTGCAGGCCCTCTACGAGGCGGCCCGCGCTGCCTGGACGCGCCAGGCCGAGGGCACGGCGCGCCCCCTCGACGGGCTCGTCTTGGCCCTCGCGCGGCGAGCGATCTCGGAAGAAGGTGCGCGCCCAGATTGGCCCCGAGCTCGAGTGCCTGATCTGCGGCTCGGCGCCCCTCGGGCCCGACACGCAGCGATGGTTCGAGATGCTCGGCATCCCCGTCTATCAGGTCTACGGCCTGACCGAGACGACGGCGATCGTGACGATGGACGAGCCGCGCAAGGCCGTGGCGGGGCGCGTCGGTCCTCCGATTCCTGGCTGCGAGCTCGATGCTGGGCGAGGGCGACGAGCTGCTCGTGCGCGGGCCGAACGTCTTCGCGGGCTACTTTCACAAGCCCGAGGCGACGGCGGCGGCCTTCGAGGACGGCTGGTTCCGCACGGGCGATCAGGCGGAGCTCGACTCGGCGACCGGAACCTGGCGCATCGTCGGGCGGGTCAAGAACCTCCTCGTGCCGGCGTCGGGCCACAACGTGGCACCCGAGCCCATCGAGCAGGCCATCGTCGAGCGCACACCCGGCATCGAGCACGCGGTGCTCATGGGCCACGGCAAGCCGTTCCTGACGGCGGTCGTGAGCGGCGAGGCGAGCCGCCAGGCCGTGCAGACGGTCATCGACACGGTGAACGCGGAGCTGCCCCACTACCGTCGCATCCGCGCCTTCCATCTGACGCGCGAGACCTTCACACCGGAGAGCGGCTTGCTCACGGCGAACCAGAAGCTCAAGCGCGCGGCCCTCGAGGCGCACTTCCGGGAGGCGGTCGACGCCCTCTACCGCGAGGCGCCGAAGCAGGAGGCCCGGGCATGAGCCTCGACACGACGATGACGGCAGCCACGCCGACCCGAGGGACCACGCCTTCGCGCTTTGCGGGCGAGGCGCTGGACTACGAGCTGCGCGGCGCAGCCCTCGAGGTGACGCTGCACCGCGCGCCCTGCAACGAGATCGGCACCGTGGCCCTCGCCGAGCTCGAGCGCGTGGCGGCCTTCGTGCGCGAAGGCGCGGGCGGTGCACGGGCGGTGATCTTCCACAGCACCGAGCCGAAGGGCTTCTGCGCCGGCGCCGACCTGCGCGAGCTCCACGCCGGCCTCCTCGGGCGCAGCGTGCCCCCCTCCCCGAGCGAAGCGAGGGCACAAACAGAAGTCCGCGACTTCCTCGATCGCATCCACGCGGTGTTCGACACCTTCGATGCCGCGCCCATGACGACCATCGCTGCGGTTCACGGGTTCTGCTTCGGCGGGGGCTTCGAGCTGGCGCTCACGGCCGACGTGATCGTCGCCGACAAGAGCGCGCGCTTCGCCTTCCCGGAGCTGCGCCTCGGGCTCGTGCCCGGCTTCGGCGGCATCCCGCGCCTCCGCCGCGATCTCGGCAACGCCGTCGTGCGCGATTCTGCTGCTCACCGGCCGTTCCCTCGGTGCGGCCCGCGCCCACGGCGTCGGCCTCGTCGCCCAGCTCGTCGCGCGGGGCGAGGCCCTCCGGGTGGCTCGCCTGGTCGCCGAGCAGGCGGCGCGCTTCGACCCGGCCACGACGACCGCGGCCAAGCGCTTCCTCAAGCCCATCCCGACGGAGGAGCTCGCCCGGGAGAAAGACCTCTTCATCGAGCTGCTCGGCTCGCCGGTCGTGATGCGCGCGCTCGAGCGCTTCGTGACCTCGGACGACGTACGACCGTATCTGCCCTGACGAGACGCACATGAACGAGATTCACGACACGCTGGTGGCCCTCGCGGGCAAGCGCTTCGGCAAGGAGCTGCACGGGCGCGGCGCCCGAAGCGGACTTCTTCGAGATGCTCGGCATCGACAGCTACCAGGCCATGGAGCTGCTCACCGATCTCGAGGAAGCGTTCCACGTCGAGATCCCCGACTACGAGCTTCAGGGCGTCACCACCTTCGGCGGGCTGGCCGAGGTGATCGCGAGGAGGGTGTGATGCAGGCGCCCACGACCGAGAACATGCGTCGCCCCGAGCGAGCGCCGGCCCACCGGCCGCAGATGATCGCGCCCGAGAGCTATGCCTCCATCGGCGAGCTGCTCCGCGATGCCCTCGTGCAGTTCCAGTCGAGCACCGCGCTCGTCGAGATGGAGCGCCGGCGCGAGAACGCTCGCTACACCTACCGCGACGTGCAGCGTGCGGCGATGGCCCTCGGACGCCGCCTGCAGGACCGCGGCATCGGCGCCGGCAATCGCATCGCCATCGTCATGAGCAACCAGTCGAAGTGGCTCGTCACCGCCACCGCCGCCTTCCTCAGGGGCGCGGTCGTCGTGCCCATCGACTACAAGCTGACCGCCCCCGAGCAGGCCGCTCTGCTCGCCCACGCGGCGCCGAAGCTCCTCGTCAGCGAATACCCCATGTGGCGCCGCTTCGCTGCGGGCGGCGCACCCACGGGCCCGGCCCTCTCGGTACCCTGGGTGCTCGTCACAGAGGCCCCCGAGAGCACCACGCTCGCGGCGCCAGCCGCGCGTTGGGAGGACACCCAGGGCGACGCACCGCCGCCAGACTTCGTGGCACGCACCCGCGACGACGTGGCGACCATCGTCTACTCGTCGGGCACCGGCGGCAGCCCCAAGGGCTGCATGCTCACCCACGACAACTACCTCGAGCAGTACCGCGTCCTCGGCGACCTCTTCCCCATGACCGCCGGCGACCGCTACTTCTCGAATCCTCCCGACGAACCACGCCATCGACTTCATGTGCGGCTTCCTCGGGCCCTTCGCGGGCGGCGCCACCGTCGTGCACCAGCGCACCCTGCGCCCCGAGTTCATCCTCGACACGATGCGCCGGCAGCGCATCACCCACATGTCGCTCGTGCCCCTCGTCCTCGAGGCCTTCGAGCGCTCCCTGCGCGAGAAGCTCGACGCGCGTCCGCCCTTCGCCCGCCGCCTCGTGGACGGCCTGACCGCCCTCAACGCCGAGCTCACCCAGAAGAAGCCGCGCCACGCCCTGAGCCGAACCCTCCTCGGCCCGGTGCACGCGGCCTTCGGGGGCCAGCTCCGCATGCTCTTCTGCGGCGGCGCCTTCGTCGACCGCGCCCGCGCTCAGCTCTTCTACGACATGGGCCTGCCGGTCGTGATCGGCTACGGCCTGACGGAGGTCTGCACCGTCGCCACGGTCAACGACCTCTCGCCCTTCCGCGCCGACACGGTGGGGCGCGCCGTGCCGGGCGTCGAAGTGGTCATCCACGCACCGAACGCCGATGGCGTCGGCGAGGTGTGGATCCGGGGGCGCACGGTCATGAAGGGCTACCTCGACGCCCCCGACCTCACGGCCGCGGCCATCGACGCCGAGGGCTTCCTTCACACGGGCGACCTCGGGTGGCTCGACGCCGCCCACCACCTGCACCTGGTCGGCCGCAGCAAGAACATGATCGTCACGGCCGGCGGCAAGAACATCTACCCGGAGGACATCGAGGCGGCCTTCGACGGGCTGCCCTGCGAGGAGTTGTGCGTCTTCGCCTCGGGCTACCTCTGGCCGGGCCAGAAGCTCACCGACGAGAAGCTCCTCGTGGTCGTGCGCGAGCCGGGCGAGCGCTTCGCGGAGGCGCTGCGCGAGAGGAACCACCGCCTCCCGGACTTCAAGCGCGTCGCCGGCGTGCTCGAATGGAACGACGCCTTCCCGCGCACCGCCTCCATGAAGATCAAGCGCGGCCCCCTCGCCGACGCCCTGCGCGAAGGCGCGACGCCGGAGGACCTCGCGGGCGTGTGATGGAACCTCTTTTTGCCATCATCAACGGTGCTGCCGGTGGGGGGCGTGCGCGGCCGCGCGCGGACCTCGCCCTGGGCGCGCTGCGTGATGCGGGCGTCGATGTGGTGGCGCGGTTCACCGAGGGGCCCGGGCATGCGACCGAGCTGGCCGCCGAGGCCGCAGCGGACGGGGCGCGGCGCTTCCTCGCCGCCGGCGGCGACGGAACCTCCTACGAGGTGCTCAACGGCCTGATGCCCCTGGCCGAACGCGAGGGCGCGCGCTTCACCCTGGCTCTTTTGCCCCTCGGCACCGGCAACTCCTTCCTGCGCGACTTCGGCATCACGGACGAGCACGGTGCCATCGCCGCCATCCTCCGCGGCCGCAGCCATACCGTCGACGTGGTGCGCGCCGAGCACGAGGCCGGCGTCCTCTACTACATGAACCTTCTCAGCCTGGGCTTCAGCGCCGAGGCCGGCGACCTGACCAACCGCCGCTTCAAGGCCCTCGGCGCCGCCGGCTACGTCTTCGCCGTCGTCGCGAGCGTGGCGCGTCTCGGCCACCCGGTCATCCCCATCCGCATCGACGGCGACACCACGGCCGACCGGCGCCCGTGCACGCTCCTGTCCTTCTCGAACAGCCGCTACACCGGCGGCACCATGATGATGGCGCCCCGCGCCGACGTGACCGACGGCAAGCTCGACCTCATCCGTGTCGGCGCCCTCTCGCGCGTGGGCCTGCTCCGCGCCTTCCCCCGCATCTTCCGCGGCACCCACGTGGACATGCCCGAGGTCGAGCAGAGCCGCGCCAGCCGCATCGACTTCGAGGATCGGGTCCCGCGCGCCGCCATGATCGACGGCGAGGTCGAGACCTTCGCCTTCCGCTCGCTCGAGACCCTCCCCGGCGCCATCGAGGTGATCGCATGACGACCATCCACACCAACCGCTCCGGAATCGATTCGCGTCCCATCTCGGGCGAAGGCCCGCGAGCCGAAGGCGAGCCCGCGGGGGAGGGAGCCGGTGTGCATTCAGCGTCCGGCGCGGAACCCGGTGGCCGAAGCGCCTCCCACGCCGAATGTGCCGGAGTTCTCGTCGGGGCTGCGCCCCTCCTGCAATCCCGGGGAGGGGGGCGCGTGCCCCCCTCCCCGAGCGAAGCGAGGGCACTGTCCACCATGAACCATCACTGGGACCCGAACCTGAAGGACAAGGCCCTGGGCGTCGGCATGCTCGGCATGGGCCTGTCGTGGATGGTGCCCTTCCTCGGCGGGCTCACCGCCTTGCAAGAGGTTTTCCCCGCAGACCGCCTCGACCTCCTCAACCGCCTGTTCTGCCGCGGCACCGTCGCGCTCACCGGCACCCGCTGGCGCACCGTCGTCCACCCGGACCTGGACCCGACCCAGGCCTACATGTTCGCCCAGAACCACGTGAACCAGCTCGACCACGTGACGTTCTACCCGGCGACCCCCCACTTCAAGCAGGGCATGGAGCTCGAGTCCCACTTCAAGTACCCGATCTACGGCCGCTTCATGAAGTCGCGCGGCACCATCGGCGTCAAGAGGGGCGAGGGCCGCCAGATGCAGACGCTCATCGCGAAGATGCGCGCCGAGGTCGATCGCGGTCACTCCCTGCTCGTCTTCCCCGAGGGCACGCGCACGCGCACCGGCCACGTGGGCCCCTTCCGCAAGGGCATCTTCTACGCCGCCGTCGCCCTCGGCATCCCCATCGTTCCGGTGGCCGTCACCGGCATGTTCGAGGTGATGCGCCCGGGCTCCTGGGTGATCCGCCCAGGGCACGAGGTGACGGTTTACGTCGAGGCACCGATCCCGACCGCCGGGCTCACCAGGAAGGACGTCTCCGCTCTCAGCGAGCGCGTCCACGACATCATCGCGGCGCGCGTCGACGCCTACTACGGCGAAGAGAACGACGGGACGCGCAGCAAGACCGGGGAGGAGGCTCGCCCGTGACGACGACAGAGACCGACGGCCGCGTCCTTCGGGCGACGGCCCAGCGCGAGAACCGGCGCGCGGACATCCTCCGCGTGGCGCTCTCCGTCTTCGCGCGCAAGGGCTACCACCACACCCGCGTCAGCGACATCATCCAGACCGCCGGCGTCGCGCGCGGCACCTTCTACCTCTACTTCGAGAGCAAGAGCGCCATCTTCCTCGAGCTGCTCGACCAGCTCCTCGATCGCCTGCGCGCATCGGTCGTGGGCGTCGACCCGTCTCCGGGTGCACCGCCGGTGCATACCCAGCTCGTCGAGACGACGCGGCGCATCCTCGAAACCGTGCGCAGCAACCGCCTCCTGACGACGATCATCATCCGCGAGGCGGTCGGCCTCGACGCCGAGGTGGACCAGAAGCTCCACGACTTCTACGGCCAGCTCCTCGACTACATCCGCGTGTCCCTCGACGACGGCCAGGCGATGGGCATCGTCCGCAGCGACCTGGACACCGAGATCGCGGCCCTGTGCATCCTCGGCAGCGTCAAGCAGCTCATGGAGCACACCATCTCCGCCGACGACGGCCTCGACTTCGACGTCGACCGCATGGCCATCGCCCTGCTCGACCACCACCTGCGCGGAGTCCTCGGCGGCCCCTCGGCCTGAGCGAGCGACGCCCCCTCCCAAAGGCAGCGAAGCGGGGAAGACCCCTCAGCCGGCGTGCTTTTCGACGAGGCGGCCGAGGCGCGGGATGGCCTGCTCGACGTGGCGCCTCGCGGTCGGGCGGAGCTTCTTGTAGGTGCCCTTGATCAGGCCGTGCTTCGAGTGCTCGGCCTTGCCGTCGGTGATGGCCAGAAGCGCGTCGGCGACGCGGCCCGAGCTCCGCTCGAGATAGGCGGCCACCGGCTCGGACTTGTCCTTGGCCTCCTGGTAGATGGGCTCGATCGCCGCCCCGAACTCCGGCAACAGGTCGGTGACCACGTTGCGGAGGAAGCCGGGCTTGAACCCCTTGACGGTCTTGTAGCCGGCCTTGATCGCAATCCCCGACAGACCGCGCTTGTCCGCCACCTCCTGGTCGAGGAGGGCGAGGCAGTCGTTGACGACCACGGCCTTCTTGTTGTCGTTGGTGAGGATTTCGACGAGGCTCGACATGAACACCACGCTCCCGGCGGAGCCATCGCTCCGGCACGCGGGGAGAATCGCTCTGAGACGGCCCGACGCGCAAGCCTTTCGCGCAGAGCGGGGCAAGGCGTCTCACCCGATTCGCACGCGCCACTGCGCTTCTCCACCGATCGGGACCCGTCGGGCGTGGCATGGGGATTGCGAATCGCCGATCGCACCACGATGGACGGCACCACCAGGTGGAGCAAAGCAAGCAGGGCGCTCCTCCTGCTCGGAGCGGTCGTCGTCCTCGTCGCAGGCCTCCGCGCCGCGGCTGCGCTGGTCGTCCCGCTCCTGCTCGCCGCCATCGTCGCCTCGGCGACCGCTCCCATCGTCGACTGGCTCCGAGCTCACCGCGTGCCGACCTGGGCCGCCGTCACCCTCACCGTCGTCGCCGTGCTCGCGGTCCTCGCGGGGTTCGGCTTCCTGCTCGTGTCCGGGCTCAGCGAGCTGAGCACCTCCCTCCCCGACATCGAGGCGCACTTCGTCGAAGCCCAGGGGAGCGTGGCCGCCTGGCTCGTCCGTGGCCGCATGACCGGGCTCGCCCATGCCGTCCGCGTCTTCGACCCGTCCATGGGCATCCAGCTGCTCGTCACGGGCGCCATGGCCGGGGCCGCGACCTACGTCTCGTCCTTTTGGATCGTCCTGCTCGTGGCGGTCTTCATCCTGCTCGAGTCGGCCACCTTCCGCGACAAGCTGATCCGCGCGGCCGCCGCCTTCACCCACAAGCCCGACTCGGACCGCGACGCCGCGGGGCGCGCGGACCAGATCGGCGCGACCGTGCGGGAGGTCCAGAAGTTCATGCTGGTCAAGACCGCGGTGAGCGCGGCGACCGGCATCGCCGTGGGGCTCCTCAATCTCGCCATCGGGATGCGACACCCGGAGCTGTGGGGCCTCATCGCCTTCGCCCTCAACTACGTACCCACGATCGGCAGCGCCGTCGCCGCCGTGCCCGCGGTCGTGCTCGCCTTCGCCGAGCTCGGGGTGGGGCCCGGCCTCGTCTCCCTGATCGGCTACTTCGTGATCAACACGGCCCTCGGCAACGTGATCGAGCCGCGCCTGCTCGGACGCGCCCTCGGCCTCTCCCCCCTGGTCGTGCTCCTGTCCGTGATCTTCTGGGGCTGGGTGCTCGGTCCCATGGGCGCGCTCCTGTCGGTGCCCCTGACGATGATCGTGAAGATCGTCCTGAGCCGCACCGACGACCTGCGCTGGGTCGCGGTGCTCCTGGCTCCGGGGGAGGCCGAGCGCGAGGAGCGAAGGGCCGAGCGTCGCAGGCGACGGCGGCATCGGCGCAGGCGCGACACCGTCGAGGCGCCTTTCCCGACCCCCGAGCAACCACCAGAGCACGGCCCGCCCGACCACGGCGCGACGGCGTCGAGCGGATAGACGTGTCGCGGCGTGCGCCGTGCCCGACGGACGACGCGGTCGTCAGCGCCGCTCGTCTCGATCCGTGGTGCGACGCTCGCGTGCGGCCCGCTCGCGCATCGCCTCGTCGTCGAAGGCGCTCCGGGGGGGTCCCGCGTGGGGCGGCCGCTCGTGTGCCGCGTGCACGGTCAAGGGCCGCCCGTCGAGCTCGATGCCGTCGAGGGCGCGCACGGCGGCCTCCACCGCGCTTTCGTCGGCGAGCTGCACGAAGCCGAAGCCGCGCGAACGGCCCGTCATGCGGTCGGTAATGATGTGGACCTCTTCCGGCGTCAGGCTCGCCTGAACGAACAACCGGGACAGGCCTTCCTCCGAAGTCGCGAACGACAGGTTTCCGACGAATACGCGATTGCCCACTCGGTCACCCCCGATCGGTTCCACGGTGGGTGCAGAGCACACCCTTGGCAACCGGGAAAAACCCGCGGTCGGATCAGGGCCAGGGGCCGCAGCCCTGATCGATGTAGTCGGGCGTCCCGTTGCCGTCGGCGTCGCTCATGGACACGGTCGAGCAGCTGTCGAGAGACGAATACTGCATCGTGTCGAAGCACACCCCGACCTCCGGTCCGTCGATCGACATGCGGTCGAGAGCATCGAGGAATCGGCATTCCACGGTCGAGCCGGTCGCGCCGCGGTCGGCGCACGTGTAGGGTGACATTCCGTACCGACCACCGTCGTTGCCCGCCCAGGACGCGACCGGCTCGCACAGGGGAAGGCAGATGATCTCGCCGATGCCCATGCTGTTCGGGTAGAAGGGCATGAAGCCGGCCGCGCACGCATTGACGTAAGGAGCTCCAGAGGCAGTAGTCGCCCCGGGCATTCCGTACGTCCTGTCGGGAAAGGAGTTCAGTCCGCAGGTGAAGGGGCCATTCGGGGCGCCAAAGCAGCCCAGCGACGGCGAGCTCGGGTCGGTGGACCCGCAGGCGGCCGCTCCGTCGTAGCCGCGCGTCTGGCGCACCGGGTCGCAGGTCGCCTCGCACACGCCGGCATCTCCGAGCCCGGGGCCGCACGTAAAGTGGGTGGGGCACGCGGTCGGTCCCGCCGTCGGATCGCAGATCCGCTCGCACGAGCCGCCACTGCAGATCAGGCCGCGGCGACAGTCGTCCGAGCCGCTCGGCGGCACGCTGCAAGAAGAGTGGACGTCGAGCGTGCCGTCCGCGACGCAGGCCAGCTGGGTGCCGCCGTCGTCCATCACCCATGTGCAGCGCCCCGTCGCGCCGCAGCCTGTCTGCATCACGGGGTCACAGGGGCCGGCATCGCCACCGGCGTCCCGAGCGCCCCCTTCCGGACTGCCACCATCCACACCGCCATCGCCGTGACCCGCGTCCACGTGACCGGCGTCCGCGGTCGAGCCGCAGTCGCACGCGCCGAACCCGCTCCCCTCCGCGTTGCACATTTGGCCGCCGGCGCATCCCCCGGCGCCGACGCAGGCGACGGACTCGCCGGGAACGCAGGTCTTCGAGCCAGACCCGGACGAGCCGCACGCAACCATCATCATCCCCACCGCGACGAGCACGGCCACGAGAAGAAAACGCGTCATGTGCGGGATATTACTCCGGACGGGGCCGGGTGTCTGTCCGATCGCGTTTGCACTCCCGCGGGACCGCCGCAGCGTCGAAGCCGTCAGCGGTCGAGCAGATAGGCGGCGACGAGCGGGAAGACGATGGTCGCGTCCGACTCGATGACGAAGCGCGGCGTGTTCACGTCGAGCTTGCCCCAGGTGATCTTCTCGTTCGGGACGGCCCCGCTGTAGGAGCCGAAGGACGTGGTCGAGTCGGAGATCTGGCAGAAGTAGCCCCAGTAGTGCGCGTCGCGGCCGAGGTCCTGCTGGATCATGGGGACGACGCAGATCGGGAAGTCGCCCGAGATGCCCCCGCCGATCTGGAAGAAGCCGATGGAGGCGTTCTCTTGCTGGTCGGTGTACCAGCGGGCCAGGGCTTCCATGTACTCGAGCCCGCCGCGGACGACCTGAAAGCTCTTCACGTCGCCGCGCATGCAGGCCGCCACGAACATGTTGCCGAGGGTCGAGTCCTCCCACCCGGGCACCCAGATGGGCAGGTTCTTCTCGGCCGCCGCCACGAGCCAGGAGTCGCGCGGATCGATCTCGAAGCCGGCGGCGAGCTTGCCGCTGCGGATGAGCCGATAGAAGTACTCGTGGGGGAAGTAGCGCTCGCCCTTCTGGTCCGCCTCGGTCCAAAGCGCCAGCATCTCCCGCTCGATCTTGCGCATTGCCGCGTCCTCGGGGATGCACGTGTCGGTCACGCGGTTGAGGCCCTTCTCGCGCAGGGCGGCCTCTTCCTCGGCGCTGAGGGAGCGGTAGCCCGGCAGCCGGACGTAGCTGTCGTGGGCCACCAGGTTGAAGAGGTCCTCCTCGAGGTTCGCGCCGGTCACGCACAGGGCGTGGACCTTGCCCTCGCGGATCAGCTCCGCCACCAGGACGCCCATCTCCGCCGTGCTCATGGCGCCGCCCATCGTGAGCAGCATCTTGCCGCCGGCCTCGATGTGCGCTTCGTAGGCGCGCGCCGCGTCGATCACGACCGCGGCATTGAAGTGGCGGAAGTGGTGGACGACGAAATCCTTGACCTGTCCCATGGCGCACCTCCGGGGGGCGATCGGAATAGCACATCGAGGCCCCGGCGTCAGCGCTGGACGACGGCCCGACGTAGGCACCGAGGGCCGACGCGCATGCACCCCCGTGAGAGGTCGCACGCGAACGGGCGGCCCGGTGGATACGTCTGTCCTCGCGAGCACGACATGACGTCCGCCCCTCCGCGCTTTCACGACGCCCCTTCTCCGGAGGCTCGCACCCACACCGTCGCGGGCAATCTCTTCGCCCCCGGTCCATGCTGTGCTTGGATGCTCGACGACGGGCCGCGGGCCCGAGGATGAGGCAGCGAGTGGACGGCGTGAACACCATGGAGCGCGATGGGATGGGCACGGCCGGTGGGGGACGACCGCGCGTCGTCGTCGTCGGCGCCGGGGTCGCGGGGCTCGCGGCGGCCCACGCGCTCCGCACGGAGGCACCGGAGGTCGAGGTCACGGTGCTCGAGCGCGAGGGGCGAGCCGGCGGGCTGGTCGAGACCGAGCGCACCGACGATGGCTTCGTGATCGAGCACGGGCCGGACTCCATGGTGACCTTCAAGCCGGAAGGTGTGGCGCTCGCCGAAGCGCTCGGCCTCGACGGCGATGTGGTGGCCGGCCGTACGGACCTGTCCACGTTCGTGGTGCGGCATGGCGAGCTGGTGCCGCTGCCCCAAGGCCTGATGGCGTTCGCGCCCACGGCCGTGATGCCGGTCCTGCGCTCGCCGCTGCTCACCCTGCGAGGCAAGGCGCGGCTGCTCGTCGAGCCGCTCGTGCCACGGCGGCGCGAGGAGGGCGACGAGACGGTGGCGTCCTTCGTCGGGCGACGCCTCGGCAACGAGATGCTCGACCGCCTCGTCAATCCCCTGGTGCGTGGTGTCTTCGGGGCGCCCGCCGACCGGCTGAGCCTCGGCGCGGTCCTGCCGAAGCTCGCCGCCATGGAGCGCGAGCACGGCTCGGTCGGTCTGGCCGCGCTTCGCGCGCGCAGGGAAAGGGACAGGGAGAAGCGACCGCGCCCCACGGCGGGCGCCGGTGCACCCCGTCCGCCGGTCGTGAGCTTCCGGGCGGGCATGGGCCAGCTGACCGACGCCCTTTCGGCCACGCTCGGCGAAACGCTCCGTCTCGGGCAGGGCGTCGCACGCATCGAGCGCCGGGGCGGCGGGGGCTTCGCGCTCACCCTCGACGACGGAGGGCGTCTCGAGGCCGACGGGCTGGTGCTCGCGGTGCCGGCCCACGCCGCCGCGCGCATGCTGGAACCCCTCGACCCGGAGCTCGCCTGCGAGCTCGGGGCCGTGCGCCACACCGAGCTCGACGCCGTCACCCTGGCCTACGCGCGCGCGCACGTGCCGGGACCGCTCGAGAGCACCGGGTTCATCGTGCCGGCGAGCGAGGGGCGCGCCCTGACCGCGTGCACCTTGTCGAGCAGCAAATGGTCCGGTCGGGGCCCGGACGACACGGTCCTCTTGCGATGCTTCCTCGGCGTGGGGCGCGACGAGGCCGAGGCCGTGGCCGCGGCCCGCGCGGACCTGCGCGACCTCATGGGCATCGAAGCGGCGCCGCGGCTCGTGCGCAGGCGGCGGCGCAGCGACGTTCTTCCGATACGCGAGATAGGTCACATCGAGCGCATGGCCCGCGTCGGCGCGCGGGCCGCGCAGCTGCCGGGCCTCGCGCTCGCCGGCGGCGCCCTCGGAACGGTCGGCATCCCCGACTGCATCCGCACGGGTCGCGAGGCCGCACGGCGCGTGCGGAGCGAGGGCGCACCCGTTCACGTCGCCGCCGAGTGAGAGAGGTGTGGTGAGGGCGAGTACGCTGGCCCTCCCCTCGCCGCGCCGCGAGCGGGAGGGAAAGGCGGCCCGGTGTGGCTCCCCCGTCAGGTGCCGAGCGCCGACAGGTCGAGGCGACCGTCGCGCATGGGCGGGCAGAAGTAGTAGCCGCCGCTCACCGCGCGGCTGAACCGGAAGAGCCCGTCGGTGACGCCGTCCTCGAGGCCCACCATCCGGCGGAGCACGCGCTCGAAGCGGTCAAGCGACTCCCCGTAGGCGACGAAGAAGAGGCCTGCGCCCTCGGGCGCCACCCACGGCATCGACCGACGCACCATGAACGCCGGCGGTGCGAAGCTCTCCTGGGCGCTCCGCTTCACGTGAGCTTGGGGCGGCGCCTCCCCCAGCTCCTCGTTGTCCGAGAGGCGGCGGCCGACGAGCGCGTCGCGCGCTTCGGGCGCGATCGCGGCGAGGCGGTCGAGGTCGTGGACCCACTTCTGGACGGCGACGAAGCTGCCGCCGTCGATCCCCGGACCCCTTCCGGCGACGAGGGCGGCTCGGCTCGCCTCGTCTCCCTTCGGGTTCTCGGTCCCGTCCTCGTAGCCGCTCAGGTCGCGGCCGTCCCGGTGCTTGAAGAGCGCCACCCGCTCCTCGAGCAGGACCCCCTCCGGCATGGCTGCGCACAAGGCGCGGGCTCTGTGATGCAGCTCACCCCGATCCCCGTCGCGGAGCGCGACCCAGAGCGCGCCCTGCGTGGAAGGCACCGAAGGCCCGGGGCCGACGAGCGCCGGGAACGGACGGAGGCCCGCGATGTCGCTGCCGAGGGCACGGGCGAGGGGCGCGCCCAGGCCGACGACCGCACGCTCCATGTCGAGATCGGCGAGGGCAGGCAGGACGGCACGGGCGTCGACACCGCCGCGCAGACCGAAGACGAGGGAGCACGCGGTAGACGGCACCGGCGCGAGGATGGAAGGCTGGGCGGACACGCGGCGAGGATACAAGAGGTGGGCGCAGTCTGGGATGGGGCGACGCCAATCGATCTGAACGCTTAAGCAACTGCTTTAGTTTTGCTTCCGTCCCGATGCGGCCCATCGACCGTGGCAGACGCGGCAGGCCCGGCAGGCGCTACTGCGGCCGCATGGTGTGGCAATCGAAACAGCCGAAGCCGTGGTTCGTCGCGGGATCGTAGGGCTGCTCGCCGATGAGCTGCGCGACGACCGGCTTCACGCGGCTGCCCATGAAGTGGACCATGCGCGGCTTGTGCGCCTCGAGGGCCTGCCACTCGGGCGTGCCGGGGCGCGGGAGCACGGGCAGCGACGGGCTCGGCATGTGGAAGTGCTGCGCGCGGGCGTCGTCACCGTGGCAGGTGCTGCAGTCCACGTTCGCGAAGTGCTGCGGGTCATAGGCCGACAAGAGGGCCCTCATGGTCGGCAGCACGTGGTCGTGCATCCAGCGCCCCTTCTGCCGCCCGGACATCTGGTCCCACGCCGTGGGCGGACCCTGGAGGTTCTGGGGCATGGGAGGCAGGGGTGCCTCCGATGCCGCCTCCGCCGGCTCGCCCGTGTCGCTCGCGCTCGTGGGGGCCGTGCTGCCGGACGACGTGGCCACGGCGCCGCCCGACGAGGCCGGCGTCGCGGGCGCACTGCCGGAGGACGACGCACCGCCGCAGCTCGCCATCGCCAGGGCAGCGAAGGGCAGGCCGACCGAGCACAACCAGAATCCGAGCACGCATTCGAACACCTCCGGGGGAAGAGGGTCGGCGACATGGAGAGCGTTTCCGGCCGACCCCGAGAACGAACGCATCGTGGCCGAGCGCGATCGGAATGCAAGCTCCGACACGGCCCCGGCCATGGGACGGCGCGCATGGAGTACCGGCCCGGAGAGAGGGCCCTCAGGGGCAGGGGCTGCCCAAGGCCATCTGGAAGTAGAGCTCTGCCGTCTTGTCCGCGTCCATCGTGATGGCGCAGGGGGCGGTCGACGCGCTGCACGAAGCGGGGGACGTCCAGGGACACGCGAAGGCGGCATACCTGCCGGTGCTCAGCGTGACCACGGTGCCGGCCGGGTAGGTCTGGGTGCAGGTGGTGGGACAGGAGATGCCCGCCGGAGACGAGGTCACGAGCGCGATTCCCGAGTAGGGGCTGGCCTCGTGGGTGACGACCGTCAAGGTGTAGCTGGAACGAACGCCCGCATCCGGCGGAGGGGCCCTTCCGGCGTCGGCCGGCCCGGCGTCCTGGCGGCCAACGCCCTCGTCGGGCAGTGTCCCGTCCCGGACGAGGGCGTCGGGGGTGACGCTCGCGTCCCGCGCTGCTCCGTCACTCGAGGTGGTTCCCGCGTCGAGGAACGAGGTGCACATGCCGTCGATGCACTGCACGCCATAGGGACACTCCGAGGTCGACATGCAGTGGTCTGCGCCACCGCTGCTCGACGACGAGCACCCCCCCCGAGAGGGCCAAGAGGAGCGAAAGAGCTGCGCGACCATCACGCATCCACCAAGCGTACCACGCGCGCCCTCGTTCCTCGCCTCGCGGGCGGCGCACCTCCGCGCGTCAGACGGTCGCGTACTTGGCGCGGAGCGCTTCCTCGGCGAGCTCGTCGAAGGTCATGCGTGAGGCGCGCCGTGCCTCGGCGTCGGTGTAGAGCCGGCGGATGACACGCGGGTCGAGACCCATCACGCGGGCGATGGCCGGACCGAGCAGCCGACCGGCGAGTGGATGGTTGAACAGCTCGTAGAGCGTGCGCAGGAAGCGACCGAAGGGACGGCGCGCCGACGCGGGCTTCTCGCCGAGGAGCTGGATGCGCTTGAACGCCTCGAGCAGCCGCCGCCCCGACGGATCGGTCAGCTCCATGGGAGCGAAGAACACGTCCCGGAAGAAGGGCTTGGCGTGATAGAGCATGAGCGACAGGGCGAGGATGCCGCGAAGGCGCTCCCCGAGGGGCCGCCGGGGCGCCGCGCGGCACGCCGCGGCGTAGGCATCGGACGCGTAGTGCTCGACCATGTGGTAGTCGACGGCGATGTGCCGCGACTCGTCGCGGTTGATGAGGCGCATGGCCTGCCGGCTCATGTCGTCGGCGACGAAGTCGTCGAGGGAGCGCAAGAGGGCCACGTCGAGCAACAGCTCGCCAGTCGTGATGTAGGCGTTGGCGATGTCGGGTGTCAGGTGACGGAGCGCCTCGACGAAGTGGCGCCGGAAGCGCGCGAGGTGCGGATTGATCGCGTAGCGCCGATAGTGGTGCACGTCGTAATGGCGGGCGAGGCGAGAGGCGACCTCGGAGTGGCGGATCTCGTCGGTGACGAAGGAATCGAACACCTGGCGCAGGACGGGGTCGTCGGCACGATCGCGCTGCACGCGGAACAGCTCGCCGGCGAGGATCTCGATGCCGGCCATGTCGGTGAAGTACTGGACGACCGCCGTCTCGTCGTCCTCGGACATGGTGCGGGGCGCCACCCCCCAGTCGAGGTCCTCCGGCAGCCACTGGTCGCGCCGGCACATCTCGAGCATCCGAGCGACGTCCACCCCACACAACATAGCGCCACCGGGCCCGCGCCACCACGTGGGCCCCACGGGTCACGGCCCCTCGCCCCGTGCTCGCCCCTTCGCTTGTGCCCGAGGCGCGCCGGGACCATGGTCGGTGCGCATGCAAGCCGACCTCGCCGCTCACCTGCCGCCCGGACCTCCGCCGCCTCGAAACGCGTTCGGTCGCACGCTCTACCTCGCGCGCATGGCGGCCGACCCGATCGGTGTCGTCGGCGAGCGCTTCGCGCGCTACGGCGACCTCTACCACGTGCCCGGCTCGAACGGCGGCCTCTACGTCGTGCGCCATCCCGATCACATCCACGAGGTGCTCGCTACCCGGGCCTCCTCCTACGAAAAGACGCACAGCGCCCTCGAGCAGCTGCGCCTCGTGCTCGGCGATGGGCTGCTCACCGCAGACGGCGACGCCTGGAAGCGGCATCGCCGGATGGTCCAGCCCGCCTTCACCCCGGCACGCCTCGAGGGCTACGCCGCAGCGATGGTGGACGAGGGTGAGCATGTCGCGACGCGCCTCGCCGAGCGCGCGCGGGAAGGTCACGGCGTGGAGGTCGACGTCGCGCGCGAGATGATGCAGCTCACCCTGCGCGTCGTCGCCCGCACTCTCTTCAGCCACGACGTGACCGGAGAGACCGACACGGTGGCCGGCGCCATGGCGGCCCTGCAGAACGCCCTGCTCACGCTCGGCCTGTTGCCCGATTGGCTGCCGACTCCCGGCGGATCCGTGCGCGGCGCGCGGTCGAGGCGCTCGATGCGATCGTGTACCAGCTCATCCGTGGACGGCGCTCGGGGACCTCGCGCGCGCCCGAGCCGCCGGACCTCCTGCAGATGCTCGTCACGGCGGTCGACGAAGAGGGCGACGGGCGCGGCCTGACCGAGCGCGAGGTCCGGGACGAGCTCATCACGCTCTTCCTCGCGGGCCACGAGACCACGTCCCAGGCCTTGAGCTGGACGTTCCATCTCCTTTCGGGCGCGCCCGAGGCCGAGGCGCGGCTGCACGAAGAGGTGGACGCGGTCCTCGGCGGGGACGGGCGCCCGGCTGCCCACGACGATCTCGAACGGCTCCGATGGACGACGATGGTGATCAAGGAGGCGATGCGTCTCTACCCGCCTGCCTACATGGTCGCGAGGCGCGCGCGGGAAGCGACGACCATCGGCGGCTACCCCGTGCCGGCCGGCGCGGAGGTGGTGATCTGGATCCTGCACACCCACCGCGACCCGCGCTTCTATCCTGAGCCCCTGGCCTTCCGTCCCGAGCGCTTCGAGCCCGAGGCGGAAGCGCGCCTGCCGCGCCTCGCCTACCTGCCCTTCGGCGCGGGGCCGCGTGCGTGCATCGGCCGGCGCTTCGCGATGATCGAGGCGGTGCTCCTGCTCGCGACCCTCGCGCGTCGCGTGCGCTTCGAGCGGACCGGAGAGACCCGCGTGCAGGCGCGTCCGCGGGTGACCCTCGCGCCGAAGGGCGGGCTGCCGATGCGGGTCCGGGCCCGTCCCTGAGTCGACGCGCGCCCGGGGGGACGTCTCAGCTGTGCTCGAGACGCGCCCGGTCGACGATGTACAGACCCTCCGTGTCACGGCGCACGGCACCGTCGCGCTCGAGGACACCGAGCACGCGGCAGACGGACTCGTGGCGCACGCCCAAGATGTGAGCCAGATCGCGTTGCTGCAGGGCGGAGGGTAGGCGGTGGCGACGGCGATCGGGCGAGAGCCCGTCGGCCAGGACGCAGAGCAGGGCGGCGACCTTCTTCTGGACCGTGGGGCGGGCGCGCGCGTCGGCGAGGCACTCCATGCGCGCCATGGCCTCGGCCTGAAGCCGGATCAGGTCCGACGAGGCCCCCTCGACCGAGTCGATCGCGTGCTCGAGGGACGGCGCGGGGCAAAGGCAGAGGAGGGTGTCGGTGGCCGCATAGCCAGCGGGCGTGCTGGTGCCGAACCGCCCGGCGATGTCGCCGAGCAAGAGCGCAGAGCCGGGCCCGGCCACGTCGACCGCCGACGCCACGCCGGAGGCGTCGATCCGCTGCCGCACCACCACGCCGCGGCGAACCAGGGCGAGCCCGTAGGTCCCGAACCATCGGTCGGGCAGGTGGTCGCGGGCCGGCACGGCGACGCACCGAAAGGCGCAGGACGAGCCCTCGTGCGGGATCATCGGGTCGAAAACGTCGCGCCGGGTGGCGGGACAATCGGGGCACGGCTCCTGGCCGCGACGGGAGGGATTGGCGGAGATCGGCTCCATGGAACGGATGGTAGTCGCGGGGGGCAGTTGCGCCGTGACAACCATCACAAGGGCCGGAGGGGGGAGTGTGACGAAGCACATGGCGCGGGGCCGAGGTGTGCCCACCTCGACGGGGCCGTCCCCCCGTCCGGCGGCCCTGCCTTCGGAGAACGAACGATGGAGCTACCCATCCCCCCGCGTGGCGCACCAAGGTCGTCGAGCCGGTCCCTCGCACCGAGCGTGCCGAGCGTGCTCGCCTCCTCGAGCAGGCTCGCTTCAACCTCTTCCGCATCCCCGCCGACACCGTCTCCATCGACCTCCTGACGGACTCGGGCACGGGTGCCATGAGCGCGGCCCAGTGGGCGGCCATGATGCGCGGCGACGAGTCCTACGCCTGCGCGACCAGCTTCGTGCGCTTCGAGGAGGCGGTGCGCGAGATCACGGGGCTGCCCCACGTGCTTCCCACCCATCAGGGACGGGCCGCCGAGCGGCTGCTCCTCGGCGCCCTCGTGGAGCCGGGGGACGTGGTGCCCGGCAACGGCCACTTCGACACGACCCGCGCTCAGATCGAGGCGCGCGGCGGCACGGCGCTCGACCTGCCGGTCGCGGCCGCCTACGCACCGTCCGTCGCCGCGCCCACCAAGGGCGACGTCGATCTCGATGCCCTGGCGCGTATCCTCGCGGGCTCGAACCACGTGCCGCTCGTCCTGATGACGATCACGTCCAACCGCGCCGGTGGCCAGCCCGTCTCCCTCGACAACCTCCGCGCCGTGGCCGCTCTGTGCAAGAGCCACGACGTGCCCCTCTTCCTCGACGCGGCCCGCTTCGCCGAGAACGCGGGGCTCCTGCGCCGTCGCGACCCGGCCTGCGCCGAGCTCACTCCCAGGGAGATCGCCCTCGCGATCTTCGACCTGGCCGACGGCTGCACCATGAGCGCCAAGAAGGACGGGCTCGTCAACATCGGCGGCTTCGTCGCCGTGCGTTCGAAGGCCCTCGCGCGGCGCCTCGAGCCCACCCTCATCCGCGACGAGGGCTTCCCGACCTACGGCGGCCTCGCGGGTCGTGACCTCGAAGCGCTCGCGGTGGGGCTGCACGAGGCCCTCGACCCGACCTACCTCGACGATCGCCTCGACGCGATCGCCTATCTCGCGCGCCGCCTCGAAGAGCTCGGCGTGCCGACCGTGCGCCCGGCCGGCGGGCATTGCGTCATGGTCGACGCCGGGGCGTGGCTGCCCCAGGTACAGCCGCTCCAGTACCCGGGCCAGGCCCTCGCGGTTGCGCTCTACGCGGAAGCGGGCATCCGGAGCTGCGAGATCGGCTCGCTCATGTTCGGCACGGGCAGCGACGGAGTGGAGCGGCCCGCGGGCCTCGAGCTCCTCCGCCTCGCCGTGCCGCGACGTGTCTACGGACGCGAGCACCTCGACTACGTCGCCAGCGCCTTCGAGTGGCTCCGCGACCGGCGCGAACGCCTCCGCGGCTTCCGCGTCGTGGGAGGCCCCTCGACCCTGCGCCACTTCATGGCGGACCTCGCCCCCGTCTGACCCGCCGCGAACGCGCGCACGACAGGGCCGCCCGTCGGGCAAGCCCAGGATCCTGGCGCTGCGCGTCGGTGGCGACCACGTTTCTCGGTGCGAAGCGCCGTGGTAGGAAACCGCATGCGTATCGTGGAGGCCGTGTGGGGCGTGGCGCTCGGGGCGCTCTTGCTCTGCGCGTGCGGGGGTGGCGGGGGCGCTGAAACCCCGGACGCGGGGCCGCCGGGGCCACCGCGCATCGCGGTCTTGAGCGCGTTTCCGGCGGAGCTCGCGGCGGTGCTCGAGCACACGCACGTCGATCGGATGCAGACCATCGACGGGCACATCTTCCGGACCGGCACGATCGGTGGGAAGGACGTGGTCGTGGCGATGACCGGGATCGGGCTCGCCAATGCGAGGAAGGGCACACAGGCGGTGCTCGACCACTTCGACGTGACCGGCGTCGTCTTTTCCGGCGTCGCGGGAAGCCGGCTGAACATCGGCGACGTGGCGGTGCCCGAGAGCTGGACGCTCACCGCCGACGGCTCGACCTACGCGGTGGACGCGGACTGGCTCGCCCTCGCCCGGGGGCTCGTCTCGTCGGCCGACGTCACGCTCGAGGACTGCACGACCCTCCCGACCGATCCGTCGATGAACGTCTGTCTGCCCAACCCGCCCGTGGTCGCCGTGGGCGGCGTCGGCAAGAGCGCCGATCCCTACGGCAACTTTGCCCTGCCCTGCACGTCCGGCGGCAACGACGTCTTCGGCTGCGACGTGGGCGGTCCCGCCGCGACCTCGCCGGGCGGCATGCAGACGCCCGATCCCGACCCGCCGGTTGCCAGCGACGAGGAGACGGCCGCCTGCGCGCACGAGACGATCGCACGCGGTCTCCCGTTCATCGCCTTCCGCTCCGTCTCCGACGGCATGGGCGATCCCCTCGGCCTGCCGGGCTTCCCCGACGAGTTCTTCACCTACTACCGCCTCGCCGCCCACAACGCCGCCGCCGCCGCCGTGCCCTTCGTGACGCGGCTCTGAGCGAAGCGCCGACGGCCCGCGCGGCGAGACGAACGACGCGTGCGCAGAGTCACGCTCGAAGAGGCCCGCGTCGCTCTCCATGACACAGATCATGGTCGTGGGAGCCGTGTGACCGTAGATCTCGGGTGACCAAGGAGCGCCCATGCAGATCACGAATGAGACGAAGCTTCGCGACATCGCCACCCATGCGCCGAGCGCCACCCGCGTGCTCGACGCGCACCGCCTCGACTACTGCTGTCACGGGGGCCGATCCCTCGCGGAGGCGTGCGCGGAGGCGAGCCTCGACGCCGGCAGGCTGCTCGCGGAGCTCGAGCGCGAGGCGCGCGCGTCGGCCGACCGCGGCGCGTCGACGGATTGGTCGGGCGCCCGGGCCGCTGAGCTCGTCGATCACATCCTCGAGACGCACCACGCCTTCACGCGCAGCGAGCTGAGCCGCCTCTCCACGCTCGCCGACAAGGTCGTCGCGCGTCACGGCGAGCGGCACCCCGAGCTCCTCGAGATGCGTCGGGTGTGGACGGAGCTCCGCGGCGACCTCGAGCCACACATGATGAAAGAGGAGCACGTCCTGTTCCCGCTCATCGTGCAGCTCGAGCGTGGGGGCGGCCCCGGGCCCATGCCCGTCGAGGCCCCCGTCGACGCCATGACATCGGAGCACGAGCACGACGGCGAGCTACTCGCCGAGCTGCGGCGCATCACGAGCGACTACGCGCCGCCGGGCAACGCCTGCGGCAGCTACCGGGCCCTGTACGCAGGTCTCGAAGAGCTCGAGCGCGACCTGCACCAACACATCCACCTCGAGAACAACGTCCTGTTCCCGATGGCCCGCCGCCTCGAGCCCGGGAGCTGACGGCCCGTGACACCCGCCCGCTGCCCTGCAATGCTGGGCGTCCGGGCGGGTGCGATGAACGAGGACGACATCCGGAAGCGGCTCGCAGCCTCGGCGGCCTTCGGCGGGCTCGCCGCAGGGTGGCTCGAGCGGCTTGCGGCCGAGACGACGGTCGTCGAGCCCGCCCAGGGCGACGTGGTGTGGCGGACGGGCGACCTGGCGACCCGCTTCGTCCTGCTCCAGCGCGGCCTCGTCAAGATCCTCGCCCCGGGGTTGCGCGAGCCGGTGGTCGCCGTCTTCGGGCCGCGCGAGACCATCGGCGACGTGGCCGTCCTTTCCGGCGCCGCGTACCCGGCCGACGCGGTCGTAGCGAGTCGGCGCGCGACGATCCTGAAGGTGCGCGCTGCACCCATCCTCGAAGCCATGCCCACCGAGCCCGCCCTCGCCATGGGGCTGAACCGCGCACTCATCGAGCACAGCCGCGCCCTGCAGTCGAAGGTCGCGATCCTCAGCGCGGGAGAGGTGCCCCAACGCCTCGCGAGCGCCCTGCTCCATCTCGGCGAACGGTTCGGTGACACCCTGGACGACGACACCCTGATCGTGCCCGTCGCCCTGTCCCGCGCGGAGCTGGCGGGTCTGGTCGGAGCGCGCGTCGAGACGGTGATCCGGGTGGCGAGCCGCTGGCAGAAGGAGGGCCTCGTCATGACCCGCGACGACGGCTTCGAGGTGCCGTCGATCGCCGCGCTCCGCGCGATCCTGCACCGCTGAGCGTCGCGCGACGGACCTATCCCCGCCGGTAGGGGGCGACGCGGACCGAGGGCAGGGCGCGCATGCGCGCGAGCGTGTCGCCGACGCCGCTGCCGAGGGCCGACTCGCACCGCGCGTAGACCCCGTCGGGGCCCTCCTCGCGCGCGTTGTGCGGGCCGAGCACGGCGAGCAGCTCCTGGGCGAGGGCGTGGGTCGGCCGGATGGTCAGGAGCTGGGCGAGGAAGCCGTGCTCGCGACGCAGCCGCTCGGCGCCGGGCACCGGCTGGCCGAGGCCCCGGGCGGCTGCGCGCAAGAGCACCTTTTCCTCCATGGCGATGTGCTGGAGGAGCCCGCGACGAAACGCCTGCCACGCATCCTCGTCGATGCGTGCGGGATCGGCCAGGGCGCGAGCGACGAGCGCATCGAGACGGGCGTGGTCTTCGCCCAGGAAGGCGGCGATGACGCCGCGATCGTCGTCGGCAGGCACGCGCGATAGGTACGCGCATCCACCCGCGCGCGCCATGATTGAGGTCACGTCCTCGCCTCGAGCTCGTGGCCCTTCGCTCACGCCGGCAGGACGTAGCGGAGCATCAGAACGAAATGGCACGCACTGCCCGCGAGCACGAAGAAGTGCCACAGCTCGTGGAAGCCGAGGACACCGGGGAAGGGGTTCGGCCGATGCGTGGCGTAGACGACGGCGCCGATTGAGTAGACGAGGCCACCCGCGATGAGCCACGCGAGACCTCCGGCCGGCAAGGCGCGCGCGATGGGGACGATGGCCACGATGGCCGTCCAGCCGAGGGCCAGGTAGAGCGAGGTGGAAAGCCACGGTCGCTGGCGGCGGGCGGCGAGGGCCAGGGCGACACCGAGCGCACCTGCACCCCACACGATCCCGAAGAGGGTCCAGCCGAGCGCGGCATGCCTCGCCAGGGTGACCAGGGCGATGGGCGTGTAGGTGCCCGCGATGAGGGCGAACACGGCGGCGTGGTCGAGCCGCTGCAGCAGGCGCCGCGCGCGCGGACCGACCGGGAGCGAGTGGTAGAGGGCGCTCGCGGTGTACAGGAGCACCAACGTCGCACCGTAGACGGCGAAGCTCGTCGTGCGTCGCGCGTCGCCCGCCGAGAGCACGAGGAGGACGGTGAGACCGGCGACGCTGGCGAGCGCACCGGCGAGGTGCGAGATGCCGTTGACCGGCTCGCGGATGAAGCCAGTGACGCCAGCGCCCATTCGCACACCGTGCCAGCCGCGCCGCCACGAGGGTTGATTCCGCCGCAAGATCGGGCCGGCATCACGCCGCTGCGCGGGGCCATGCACGTGGGTCGTGCCTCCTCCGCCGACGCCCGGCTACACCCGTCCGGCGTCGCCGGGTAGCGCAGCCCCCGCTCGAACGAGGTCTGCGGGCGTGTCGAGGTCTTCGCGCACGTGGGGGTCGTCCACCGCGACGTCGATGGCCAAGGCGAGGGTGCCCAGGATCGCTCGGGCGCTCGACTCCGCGGGCGTCGCTTGCAGGGCGTCGATGGCCGCGCGCGCGATCAGGTAGGGATGGCCGCGGCGGCCGTGATGGACGGGACGCACGACGGAGGCGCCATGGACGCGCCACGTGTCGACGAGCGCCGCCACCGTCGCGGGGTGCACGCGGGGGTGGTCCACCAAGGCGACGAGGACGGCGTCCACGTCGGCGGCGATGGCGGAGAGGCCCGCCTGCAAGGACGCCAGCATCCCGCGCTCGGGGCGCGGGTTCCGGACGAAGGAGAGGCCGGGCAGCGCGCGCACGATGGCCTCGCCGTGGGGCCTGGCGATCACCACGTGAACGCGGGCGCATCCGCCCGCCGTGAGCAGGTGCACCGCGCGCGTGAGGAGCGGCACGCCGTCGATGGGGGCGAGGGCCTTGCAGCGGCCCGCGCGCTTCGAGGCACCGGCCGCGAGCACGATGCCTTCGATGCGGGCGCCGCTTCTCAAGGTACGCCCATCCCCATGACCGCGCGCCGCGTCAGCACACGCATCGTGCGCCGGCGGTGGGCGGCGTCCCAGGGCACGTTGTCGAGGGGACGGCAGGCGTTCCACACGCGCTCGGCGACCTCGTCTGCGAGGGCGGGCTCCGAGAGATGCCGCCCGACGAGGGCGCGATTGAGATCGATCATGCGCGGACGTGCGCCGAGGGCACCGGCCACGACGCGCGCCGACGTGATGGGAGCATCGCGCCCGGGCCCCTCGAGGTCGAAGCGCAGGGCGAGGCTCACCAACGGGAAGTCGATGCTGCCGCGGGGCCGCCACTTGACGTACTCGGTGCGGCGCGGCCCCGACGGCAAGGGAAGCACGAGCGCGGTGCACAGCTCGCCCGTCCCCTGGGCCAGGTGACGCGCTCCGTCCGCGCGGTAGTAGCGCTCGAGGGAGAGGCTGCGCTCGCCGCCCGGGTGGGCGAGGACGATCCGCGCGTCGAGGGCGACCAGGGGCGGGACGCAGTCGCTGCTCATGGCGGCGACGCAACGCTGCCCCGCGGCGACGACGCAACACGTGTCGCCGCCCGACTTGAGGCAACCGCCACCGGCGCCACGCCAGAACGCGCTCTGGTTCAGGTAGCGGCAGCGCGTGTCGAGGTGCACGTTGCCGCCGATCGTGGCGGCGTTGCGGATCTGGGCGGTGCCGACCGAGGCCGCGGCCTGCGCCAGGCTCGGGAAGGCTTCGAGCACGCGCGGGTCGCGCGCGAGGCGGGCGAGCGTGACGCCTGCGCCGATGCGCATCGTGCGGTCGTCGGCGTCGACCTCGATGCGGCGCAAGGGCTCGACGGCGTGCAAGCTCACGAGGACTCGAGCGCCCTCCCCGCGCCCCTGCTTGAGCTGGGGCAAGAGGTCGGTGCCTCCCGCGACGGGAACGGCACCGCGCGCCGCGAGCGCGTCGAGCGCCTCGGCCACGGTGTGGGGCACGACCACGTCGAGCTGCGGGAGGCGGAGCATCTACCATGCCCTCGCTTCGCTCGCGCCGCGGAGGGCGGCGGCGGCCGAGACGGCTTTGTGGGGCGGGAGGTCGCCCGCTTCTTCGCGCCGGGCGCGCGCTTCGAGGGCGGCGATCACGCGCGGCGGTGTCAGGGGAAGCGCGTCGATGCGCACGCCGATAGCGTCGTAGACCGCGTTCGCGAGGGCGGGGATGCTCGAGTGCAGCGGTCCCTCGCCCGCCTCCTTCGCGCCGTAGGGGCCCTGCGGGTCGGGCGCCTCGACGATCATCGCCTCGATGGGCGGCACGTCGAGCGCCGTCGGCAAGCGGTAGTGGAGCAGGCTCGGCCCCGCGTGACGGCCGCCGTGCGCCGCGTCGATCACGTGCTCCTCGAAGAGCGCCTCGGCGAGACCCATGTACGCGGAGCCCTCGATCTGCCCCTCGCACCAACAGCGGGCGTCAGGGCGCGCCCGCAGTCGTGGGCGACCCACACCTTGCACACGTCGATGACGCCCGTCTCCGCATCGACCTCCACCTCGACGACGTGGGCGGTGAAGCTGTAGGCGGGCGAGGCGCCGATGGTGCCACCGCGGTAGTCGCCGTGCCGATCCTTGGGCGTGTCGTAGCTGCCCGCGGCGGTCAGGAGACCGTGCGTCCGCCTCGGCCCACTGGAACGCCTCGGCGAGCGGGACGCGGCGCTCCGGGTCTTCGCGATCGAGCGCCAGGCGATCGGCGAGCGACCACGCGGCGCGGCGGGATCGCCCAGCGCCTCGCGACCGAGGCGCACACCGTGTGGCGCAGGGATCGCGCCGCCGCTGAGGCACGCGTTGCCCGCCATGAGCGTGACCCGCGAGCTGTAGGCGCCGAGATCGACCGGGCACAGGTCGCGTGTCGCCGCGTGACGACGCGGACGTCGTCGAAGCGCGAGCCCGAGCTCCTCGCTCGCGATCACGGCGAGCATGGTGGTCGCGCCCTGGCCGATCTCGCTCGCGCCGCTCATGACGCGGGCGCGGCCCGAGCGGTCGAGGGTGATCTGCACCGCAGCCTGCGGCATCTCGTTGGGGTAGATCGGGGTAGTTGGTGCCGCGTGATGTACGTCGCGCCGGCGACGCCGAGGCCGCGGCCGAAGGGCAGCGCCGGACGGCGCTGCCCGCCAGCCCGAGGCCGCCTCGACGCGGTCGAGGCACTCGAGGAAGCCGTTCGAGCCGATGGAAAGCTCGTTGACGGTGCGGTCGTCGGCGCCGAGCGCGTTCTTGCGGCGCAGCGTCGATCGGATCGATGCCGAGGGCGACGGCCGCCTTGTCGAGCTGGCACCTCGAAGGCGAAGCGCGGCTGCACGCTGCCGTGGCCGCGCTTGGGCCCGCAGGCGGGCTTGTTGGTGTAGACGCGCGTCGCTGTCGAACCGGTAGGCGGCGAGGGCGTAGGGCGCAGCAGGCGAGCTGCCCCGAGTAGTAGGTCGTGACCAGGCCGAAGCTGGCGTAGGCGCCGCCGTCGATGAGCGTGCGTGCGTCGACGCGCGGTGAGCGTGCCGTCGGCGTCGAGGACCCGGTCCGGTAGCGCATGCTGCATCGGGTGGCGGCCGCGGTGGGCGTAGAAGACCTCCTCGCGGGTGTAGCAGGAGCTTGCACCGGGCGGCCGGTCAGCATCGCCAGCTTCGCGACGCAGAACTCGAGGTCGAAGGGCTCGCTCTTGCCGCCGAAGCGCGCCGCCCAGCGGCGGCTGGATGACGCGGATGCGATGGGCGGGGACGCCGAGCACGCGCGCGAGCTCGCGGTGCAGGTAGTGCGGGCACCTGGGTCGCCGACCACACGGTGAGCACGCCGCTCGGCTCGACGCAGGCGACCGCGCAGTGGGGCTCGATGGCGGCGTGGGTCGTGCCCTCGAAGAAGTACTCGCCCTCGATGACGAGGTCGGCGCGGCGCCAGCGCCGCGTCGACGTCGCCGAAGCGACAGCTCGACGTGCTTGGTGACGTTGCCCGTCGTGCGCGCGCGGGTTGACGGCGACGTCGCGGGCGAGCGCCGCGGCCGGATCGAAGACGGCCGGCAGGACCTCGTACTCGACGTCGAATGTGGGTCGAGCGCCGGCGATGGCGGTGTCCTCGTCGTCGGCCGCCACGCAGGCGACCCCGTCGCCCACGTAGCAGCGCCTTGTCGACGGCGAGCGCGTGTCTCGTCGCGCGTCCAGGGGATGATGCCGTAGGGCTCGGGCAAGTCGCGCCCGTGACGACCGCGTGCACGCCCGGCATGGCCAGCGCCCGCGAGGCGTCGATGCGACACGATGCGCGCGTGGGCGTGGGGGCTGCGCAGGATGCGCGCGTGGAGCATGCCCGGGAGCGAGAGGTCGTCGGTGTAGCGCGCGTGCCGCGCGTGCGTTCGGCCGCATCGACTTGCGCCCGTGCTCGCCGACCCGAGCGCCGCCGGAGGCCCGTCGCGGCCGTCGCGCTCACGGCGCGTCCTCTGCCCTCGTCCGGCGGCGCGCGCTGCCGGCCTCCACCACCGCGTCGATGATCTTGGCGTAGCCGGTGCAGCGGCAGAGGTTGCCGGCGAGGCGCGCGCCGCCTCGTCGCGGGTGACGGGGCCGGCGTGGTCGCGCAGGAGGGCGTCGGCCGCCATGCAGGATGCCCGGCGTGCAGAAGCCGCACTGGGCGGCGCCGTGCCGATCGAACGCGTCTGGACGCGGGTGCGGCTCCGGGCCGGCGAGCCCCTCGACCGTCCGCACGTCGCGCGCCCTCGGCCGTCGAGGGCCAGGGTCAGGCAAGCGAGCACCGGCGCGCCGTCGAGCTGCACCGTGCACGCGCCGCAGTCCCCTTGTCGCAGCCCTGCTTGGTCCCCGTGAGATCGAGCTGCTCACGCAAGACTTCGACCAGAGTGCGGTGCGGCGCCACGGCGACCTGCACCGGTGCGCCGTTGAGTCGAAAGGCGAGGACGACTGCGTGGCCGGACGCCATGTCAGAGGGCTCCGTCGCACAGGCGCTCGTCCCCTTGCGCCCGGTCAATTCCGCCGCGCACCCGGAGGGGCAAGCTCCCCTTCAGGCCGTGCCTGCGGACGGTGAGAGAATGTCGCGGGCTGGGGAGCCGCGAGGGGGCCTCCGTCCGCAAGCATGGCCCGCTCCTGCTCGCGCACGCACCCTCCGGTCGGCGGGTCACGGCATGCCCGCCCCGGCGCCGGCCGCGAGGGGCTCGGCCACCGTCGCCGCACCGTCGTCCGAGCTGGCCCGCGCCTCCTCCGTGCGCCGCCGCTCGAGGCGACGGTGGCGTACCGCGCCCCACAGGGCCGCACCGATCGCGCCGGCGTGGATCGCGTCGTCGTGCACGCGCAGCTCGACCGACACCCGCTTGTCCTTCGCGAGCATGTCGGTCACCGCCTTGCGCAGGCCCAGGTCCTGGGCGAGGCCGCCGGTGAGCACGACCGTGCCCGTGATCTGGGCCGAGCGGAGCAGCCGGACGAGGCGGT
Organism: uncultured delta proteobacterium; assembly: GCA_963830115.1. GTDB lineage: Bacteria > Myxococcota_A > Polyangia > Polyangiales > CAWHLB01 > CAWHLB01. The sequence goes on along the minus strand of CAWHLB010000027.1, from coordinate 646,175 downwards.
CGGCCATGGACTGGTGGATGCCCGCCAGGATGTCGGCGCGGGCAACGCCCCGCGAGACCATGTTGATCACGTCGGTCTCGGCGAGCACCGCGCAGATGCCGCTCGGCTTCTCGGGGTTGTCCGCCTGCACCGACAGGGGCCCCACCTCGTCGATGGTGACCCCGAGGTAGCGCGCGATGTTCTCTACGAACTGGCCGCTGCCCGAAGCGCACTGGCTCGTCATGCGGTAGCCGAGCACCTTGGCGCGCGCGTCCATGCGGATAGCGCGTGCATGCAGCGCGCCCACGTCGAGCGCACCGACGGAGCCCGGATGCAAGAAGGCCGCGCCGCGGGCGTGGGTCGTCATGCCGTAGAAGTGCCCCGTGCGGAACTCCACCATGGTGCCTTCGCCCGTGGAGGCCACGTAGGCCACATCTTCCTCGTCGATGCCCGCCGCCTCGAGGGCGAGGTCGTAGCAATGACGGGCGACGACCTTCGGGTCACGACGCCGGATGCGCTCGACGACCTTCGCGAGGAGCGCGGGCTCGCCCTCGAGCGGCACGCGGAAGAGGACGACCTTGACGGCGCTGGTACCGACGTCGACGCCAGCGGTGATGATCTCGCTCATGTGGATGCCATCTCTTTCATCGCCCTCGCCTCGCTCGCGGGGGGCGCCACGTGCTGGCCCTTTGCTTCGCGGAGGGCGAAGAGGCCGGCGCCGAGGGCGCCCATGTAGATCGAGTCGGGGGAGATGTTGATCGTGACGTCGCCGTAGTTCTCGACGACCAGGTCCCGCAGGGCGCGCACCGCCGCTTCGTTGTGGGCGACGCCGCCCGTGAACGTGAGCTGGTCGCTCACACCGCCCGAACGCGCCAGGATCGACATGGCCCGCAGGATGATCGCGCGGTGCAGGCCCGCGAGGATGTCCTCGCGCTTCTCGCCGAGAGACAGCCGCTCCCGGAGCTCGGCCCCCGCGAAGACCGTGCACGTCGACGAGATGCGCACCTGGCGCGTGGCCCGTTGCGCGAGCGGCCCGAGCTCGTGCACGCCCAGGTTCATCTCGTCGGCGATGTACCCGAGGTAACGGCCGCAGCCGGCCGCACAACGGTCGTTCATCTGGAAGCTCGTGACGATGCCCTCCCCGTCGACCTGGATCCCCTTGGTGTCCTGGCCGCCGATGTCGAGCACCGTGCGCGTGTCCGGGAACATGGCGTGGGCGCCGAGGCCGTGACACAGGATCTCGGAACGGATCTGGCTCTTCGGGAAGGGCAGTCGGGCGCGCCCGTACCCCGTGCCCACGCTGCAGGCGATGACGGGCGGGCGGGCGATGAGGTCGGCGACGACGCTCTCCGCCGCGGCGCGCACCTCGTCGGTCGTGCGCGGGAATCGCTGCAAGGCACGCCGGAGGGCCTGGCGCGCGTTGCCCTCGAAGCTCAGGTCGTCGGCCTCGTTCTCCACGCGCAGGATCGCCCGATCGAACACACCCACGATGTCGTCGTAGGGGAGCGTACGTGCGTCGCCCCGGCTCTCGGCGAGGCGCTGAAACTGGGCGCCCGCGATGTCGCGGAAGAACTCGGACTCGAGGCGCGTCACGCCGCTGAGGCCCGTGTACATGCGGTCGGTCTCGTGGCGCATCGCGTCCAGGATCTCGTCGAGGACGCGCCCGAGCGGCGAGCCTACGTCGCCGGCGAGCTCCATGCAGGTTCGGGCCAGCGACTCGAGCTGCCGGACGTGCTGGCGGTAGCGGAAGGAGCGTTCGACCGAGGGGCCCAGGACCTTCGCGTGGGGCGCCAGCACCGGGTGGGACTCGAGCGCCGCCCTGAGCTGGCTCATCTGGGCATCGATGAGCGCCTCGGTGCGCGCGATGTCGCTCGCGAGATTGTAGTTGCTGCGGCTGTTGGTGATGCCGCGGCCGAGAATGCGGCCCGCCTCGTCGAGGACGACCGACTTGGTGGTCGTGGACCCGAGGTCGATACCGACAAAGCACGTGTCGCTCACGGCCGCGCCTCCCCGAGGGCCGGCTGGCCCACGCGCTTCTGCTCGATCATCTGGAAATAGGACTCGAGGCGGTTCTTGAGGTTGGCCGCCGAGAAGTAGCGCGGGTCGACCAGGTCGCTCTCGATGAAGCCGCCCGGCCGCCCCGTGAGTCGCTCGACCTCGCGCAGGATGAGGAGCTGCCCCGCGCTGAAGGAGTTGCAGCTCTTGACCGAGTGGCAGACGAAGCCGTCGGCGTCGTACTCCTCGACGTACTTCGCGATGAGCTTGGTGCGCGCGGGCAGGCTCAGGTTCGTGTAGCAACCGAGGCAGTAGTCGGCGAGGCTCTCGAGGGGATGGGCCTGGTCGTGGCGGAAGCCCTGGTCGTAGAGCCCGCCGACGCGCGTGTAGGTACTCGCGACGCACACGGCGCCCTCGTTCGCGAACATCGACCAGAAGTCGCGGAAGCTCGTCCAGTTCGGCGGGCCCTCGACCACGATGCGGTAGCGCTGGTCGGTGAGCGAGCCTACAGGCGTGACCGGCCCCTCGCCACGGGCGATACGCGCTGTGACCTCCTCCCGGAGCGTGCGATAGAAGTCGCGCCCCTCGGGCGTGCCGCGGAAGGCCGTGAAGATGGGCCCGATGTAGAAGACGCCGCCGAAGTAGCCGTCGATGGGCGAGGGCCGCCTCTTCGCCGACTCCCACACCCACACGAGATCGTCCTCCGCCTGGGCCGAGAGACCGAGGGCCTCACGCAGGCGCGACTCGTCGAAGGGCTTGCCCGTGACCCGCTCGAGCGCTGGGATCACCTCGGTGCGGAGCTGCTTGACGACGTAGTCGCGCATCTCCTGGGTCACCACGCCCTCGGCCTGGTAGGGCACGTGGAGCATGACGACCTCGGCCCGCGGGAACTGTTGCTTCAAGAGCTCGAACCACTTCATGAACGTGAAGCAGCCCGTGTAGCTGAGGAGCAGGAGATCGGGCTCGGGGATGGGCTTGCCGGTGGGGCCGACGCCGCTCCGCATCATCCCGAGGTCGCTCTTGACGTAGGTGCACACGTCCTCCGAGTGACCGCTCTTCTCCGCTTCGGCGATGTAGCCCCCCGACAGCTTGCGCATCCCCGACTGCAGCGCGTTGATCTCCGGCAGCACGGGCTCCACGTCGAAGGAGCGGAGCAGCTCGACGAGGTTGCCCGGCACGAAGGTGTAGACGACCTTCTTCCCGTCCTCGTGCGCGGTGGCGAGCCGATTGTAGTAGCCACCGATCAGCTCCTTCTGCAGGAGCATGGACGGCTCCTTGGGCACGTTCGTAGCTTCGCTCATGACGCTTCGCTCCATAGCTTGATCGAGTCGGCAAACGTGCCGGATTGCTCGTGGATGGCGTGGAACTGGGCCGAGCTCTCCGAGTACTTGAAGGTCGTGTAGGCGATGCCGGCGTCGTCGAGCGCCACCTGCAGCATCGGTTGCTCGAGCAGGGCGGGGTCGCAGAAGCTGGGCGCGCAGAAGACGACGCCCTCGGCCCCGCGCGCGCGGCAGCGCTCGACGAGCCACTGGCCCTTCTTCTCGCCGGGCACGTAGCGCGAGGGTGTCGGCTCGGCGCGGTGCACCCACGCGTCGACGAGCGCGCGAAACGGGTCGCCGTCGGTCGGCAGGGCGCCGCGGATGAAGTGGGCGCCGAGCAACAAGTCGTCGTCGACGATGTAGCAGCCCGCTCGCTCGAGGGTGCGGATGAGCCCGAGGGGCGGCTGCTCGCAGAAGGCGCCGACGAGCAGCACCCGCGCCTGATCGCGCTCGGGGCGGTCGGCGGCGCGCGCGGCGGCGAGGTACTCGTCGAGGAGCGCCACGTGGGCGTCGACCGGGAGCTGGTAGCCGGCGCGGAGCAGCACGTAGGCTTCCGCGGTCGGCACGCGGTGGGGCTCCTGGGCGCGCAGGTCGTAGAGCGCGTCGATGCGGAGGCGGCTCTCGTTGCGGCGCGCGATGGCGTCGCGGAGGCGCTCCTCGGTCACCTCGACGCCGGACAGGGCCGCGAGCTCCGCGGCGATGGTGCGGAGCTCGTTCTCGTAGAAGCGCCCGCCGACGTCGGGATCGTGGTTGTGGGGGACGTCCAGGTAGTGAACCCACGTGTCGGGGAAGAGCATCTTCCACATGCCCGACAGGTTCCGGATGACGTCGCAGGTCGCGGGAAAGATCATGCCGTCGAGGCAGTCGAGGCGCTTGCTCAGCCCCATCTCGATGACGCTCCGCGGCAGAGCGCATATGTAGGACTGGAAGAAGGCGTCGCCGCGAATGATCTCGACCTGACCGCCGCCCCCCGCCACCCCGACGGAGAGCATGTCGGCCGCTTCGATCAGCTCGGACGGCGCGTACACCGGCAGGAAGCCCACGGCCTTCTTGCCCGTCTCGGCGCGCCAGCTGCGGACGCGCTCGAGGTGCGTGTCGAGAACGATGTCTTCGCACTCGGCGGCGATCGCTTCCGGCGTTCTCATCGGTCCTCCCAGGCGGGCGCACGCCGCGCGGCGAAGGCCGCGAATCCCTTCGTGCGCGTCCCGCGTGTCCATCAGCTCGCCGAGGTAGAGATGCTCGAGCCGCTCGAGGCGCACGCCGAGCGCTTCGTTCCAGGCGGCGCGTGCGGCGCGCGTCGCGAACCGGAGCGAGCTCCCGCTCAGCTCGACGAAGGTCCGCGCCCAGGCCAGGGCCTCCTCCTCGAGGGCCTCGGCTGCACACGCTTGATCGGCGAGCCCGAGGTGGACCGCCTCGACGCCCGACACGGTCGCGCCCGTCATCACCAATCGGTCGACCACGGGCTGCGGCACACGCAGGGGCAGCACCGCCGCCGCGACGGGCGGGAAGACGCCGAGCTTCACCTCGGGCAGGCCGAGCTGCGCATCGGCGGCGACGAGGATCCGGTGCGCCGCGAGGGCGAGCTCGAGCCCGCCCCCGAGGCAGCGACCCCGCACCGCCGCACACAGGGGCACGCCCGCCCGCGCGATCGTGCGGAAGAGGCCCGAGAAGAGCGGGAGCATCTCGCGCACCGGCCCGGGCGCGTGCTCGGCCACGCTCGCGCCGTAGGAGAAGTCGGCCCCTTCGGCCGTGAGGATGACCGCGTGCACCCGTCGGTCCTCACCGAGAATCCGCGATCTCCCGCGTGAGGGCGCGCACCACGTCCATCGTCAGCACGTTGCCCTTGCCCGCGTCGATCGACACGCGGGCGATGCACTCGTCCTCGAGCCAGGACACGCGCACGGGAGACGGCTCGCTCACGGGCCCTTCTCCGTCTCGTCCCTGTCGACCGTGCTCGCGTCGTCGACGCCCAGCTCCGCGAAGAACGCCTCGTCCCAGGTGCGCCCCTCGGCGAGTCCGCGACGCACCGCGTAGAAGTCCACCTCGCGCTTGTCGCCCGGCTGGAAGTGGAAGGCGCGGAAGCCGGCCTTCGCCTCGGTCATCATGTTGAGGGCGAGCCAGGCGCGGTTGCTCTCCCGGTTCCTGTCCCAGTGCTCGAGCTTGTGCTTGCGCACGCTCTCGATCGTCTTGGTCAGGCAATCGGGCATGGTCGCCGCCAGGCGCCCCACCATCCGGTCCACCGCCTCGTCGAGGGGGCCCAGGTCGACCGTGCCGTGGGCGAGCACCTCCTTGGCATGGGCGCGCGCCTCGCCGGCCTTCGGCTCGCCGTAGACCATCTGCCCGGTCGGGGGATCGATCCACCGCGCGGTCTCGACCAGGGGGTTCGGCACGAAGCGGTCGTCCACGCGCAGGGCGGGCACGACCTCGGTGATGAGCCCGAGGCGGAGGGCCTTGTGGGCGCTCCAGGGATGGCAGAGTCGTGCAGCTCTCCATGGCGCGCTCGATGCCGACGAAGAGCGGCAAGAAGTCGGTCGAGCCGCCGTCGGGCGCCGAGCCGTGCTTGGGCCCGGCCTGGCCGAAGCGGGCCATGTCCTGGGCGATGGAGAAGTCGCAGGCCATGCCGATCTCCTGCCCGCCGCCGATGCGCATGCCGTTGACGCGGCAGATGGTCGGCTTGTCGCAGTGCAGGATGGCCGTGACCATGTCGTTGAAGAGGCGCATGTACGCGCGGTAGCGCGCCGGGTGGCCCGCGTAGACCGTGGCGTACTCGCGCGTGTTGCCGCCCGTGCAGAAGGCGCGGTCCCCGGAACCGGTAAAGACCGCGGCGACAACCGACGGGTCCTCGCTCGCGCGACGGAAGGCGAGGATGATCTCGCGGATCGCGCGCGTCGTGTAGGAGTTCAGCTCCTTGGGGTTGTCGAGCACGATCCACGCGGAGAAGAGGCCTTCGACCTCCGCACCGTCGGGGCGCCGCACCGGCCGCTTCTCGTAGCGGATCGCCTCGAATCGAAACTCCGGAACCAACTCGTGCTCACCCATGGGTGCCTCCCGGGATCAGGACCGCCCGCCGCTCGAGCGCGTGATCGCGCAGGGCCGCCAGGACATCGTTCACCTCGTCGAGGGGCCGTTGCTCGACCCGCGACCGCATTTCCACGCGCCCGTCGAGGACGCGCTCGATCACGGGAGGGAAGAGCCCCGGATAGCAGCCCCAGTTGCCGTACACCTCGGCGTCGAGAGCCATGACGTTCGACAGGCGGAGGGGCACCTTCTCCGGCGTGAAGCCGACGACCGACAGGCTGCCGCCGCGCTCGAGCAGCGTGAAGGCGAGCACCTGCCCGGCCGGCGTCCCGCTCATCTCGAAGACGCGCACGCACGCATCGGGGGCGCCCGTCTCGGCGACGAAGGCGCGCACGTCCCTGCGGACGTCGCGGGCGTCGCGCCCGCTCGGTGTCGATCGTGCGGTCGACCCGCGGGGCGAGCTGGGCGAGCCGTCGAGCGTCCACGTCGAGGGCGACCACGCGCGCCCCGACGCTGCGCGCGAGGTCGGCGCCGAAGCCTCCCACGCCGCCGACCCCGACGAAGACCGCCACGTCGCCCTTGGTGAGGCCGGCACGCACGATGGCCTGCCAGGCGGTCGTGGCCGCGTCGGCGACGGGTGCGAGCTCCCAGGCCTCGAGGCCAGCGCTGCCGAGGGGTCCGCGCTGTCCGGGCGTCGCGTCGAGGGCGAGCAGGTCGTGGGCGGGCACCACGGCGTGGGATGCGAACCCGCCGTCGGCGTCGTTGCCCGGCATACGTCCGTTAGCGCAGGCCGTGGCGCGACCACGCCGGCAGGCGGCGCACCTGCCGCAGGGGGACACCGCCGGCGCGAGCACGCGACGACCGACCAGGGCCTCGTCGGCGCCGGCCCCGACCGCGACCACCCGGCCCACGATCTCATGCCCGAGGACGAGGGGCAGGGCTGCACGCGGCGCGACCTGCCCGTCGGCGAACCCCAGGTCCGTGTGACAGACGCCCGTGCCGGCGACCTCGAGGAGCGCGAAGCCATCCGGCGGCACGCCCCAGGTCCGTTCCCTCTTCACGAGCGGCCTCCGGGTCGCCTCGAGCGCCCATGCGAATCCGTGGATCTTCACGCGCACCTCCCTTTCGCGCTTTGCCCGCCGACGCCTGGGCCGACCGCGTGCGAACGTTATTCGGGGTAGGCGCGCACCCCCTCCCCGGATCGATCCAGATCAACGCCAAGCGGCCGCGGGTGAGCACGCTCACGACGTCCACCCTTTCGCCCGGAGGACGGCGCCATTGTCCGGGCGCAACCGCGTGCGCACCCTCACGGCGCTTTCGCCTCGCTGCCGGGGGATTCGGGCGTGCGGGCCACGGTTCGCGCCCCGGGCTCGAGGCTTCGCGCCCTTCCGGCCGACCGCACCAGGCGAACTAGGGGGTCGCGGGAAGCGGTGGGCTTTGAGTCAGAGCGAGGCGTCCACGTGATGGCACGTGGGTCCGCACAGCGCGCCGTTGAGCTGGATCGTCTCGTCGTGGATGCTGCGAGCCGCCAAGCAGGAGGACGTCGTGCGTCGCGGGATCGCGCGCGACGACCTGACCGAGGCCTCCGTCGACTGGAGCGCCGGGGTGATCGACATCGATCCGGATGTCGGCCTCGCCTCGTCCGTCGAACCACTCCGCCGACGAGCCGAAGCTCCCCGTCCGGGGTCCATCGATTCCTTCCTTCGTGATGGGCCCCTGACCGCAAGTCCCGTGGACGCACACGGTCAGCTCGGTCTCGCTCCCGCCCGGCGTTGGGCCGAACGTGGTGTTTGCATCCATCCTCTTCTCTGCCATAATCAAACGATGCCTCGACGGCGACGCAGGCCCGTGCAGCTTCATCTCAATCGGCTGCGCCACGGCGGGCGACGCGAGGGTGCGGGACGGCCCAAGAGCAGCCGTCGCGTCTCGCACCTGTCCCGCCCGAAGCTCGGTCGCAACGACCCGGTCCACGTGACGCTCCGCGTGCGTGAGGACGTACCGAACCTGCGAACCGACCGCATGTACGAGGCGGTGCTCCGGGCGTTGCAAGCGGCGAGCGAAGGGCCCGTGCTGCGCGTCGTGCACCACTCGGTGCAGCTCAACCACATGCACCTGATCGTCGAGGTGAAGAGCCGCGCGGGGCTCATGCGCGGCATGCAGGGCCTCGTCGTGCGCCTCGCACGCGCCATCAATCGCGCGGCAGGCCGGTGCGGCACCGTCTTCGCCGATCGCTATCACGCCGAAGTGTTGCGGACGCCACGTCAGACGCGCCACGCGCTCGCCTACGTGCTCAAGAACGACCGCCACCACCTCGAGCAGTCGTGCCTGCCCCAGTACGCCCGCAACCAGGTCGACGAGCGAAGCAGCGCCCCCTGGTTCGACGGATGGAAACGCCCCATCCGCCACCGATGCACGGGCCCGCCGCCCCACCCCCCTCCGCGCACCTGGCTCCTACGCAGAGGCTGGCGCAAACACGGCCTCCTCGACCCCGCCGCGATCCCCGGCAAGCGCGCGACGGCGCGGCGCTAGGCCGCGAGTTGCCTACCTCTCAGTTCTCGTGCGCGAGGTCGGCAGCGATACGATCCGCCAGCTTCGGTGCGTCCTCTTCCACGAGGACCTCGGCGATCTTCTCGTCGGCGAGTTGCTCGCGAAGGATCCCGAGGCCCTCCGAGGCCGCCTCGCGCACGTTCTCTCGAGATTGGCTCTGCGGAAGGCCTACCACGAGCAGGACCGTGGTCTTCTGCCGGACGGGATCGACCGACCGCACCCGGCCGGTCCACTCCGCCGCCTTTCGAAGGATGTCTTGGCCGTCGACGAGATCGAGGGAGATGGCACGGGCCACATGCCAGCGGCCATTCTGCCAAGCGTGATCGAAGCGCTCTTCGTACAGATGCCGGCCGCGCAGCACGTGGGTCTGCAGGCGATCGAGCACGCCCCGCTCCCGCAACGCAGGTGCGATCGCGCCGCGCCACACGTCGGCATCGCCGCGCGACAGGCGCCTTTCGCCGGGCTCGCCTCCGACCACGAAGCGCTCGAACAGCTCGCCCAGGGTTCGCTCCGGGTCGTCGGGTGATCCCGCTGAGCGGGCGCGACAGCACGAGGGACGCGTCGTCCTCCGGCACGATCCGCCGCACCGCAGCGACGACGTCCTCGGGCGGCGCCATCGCGAGCTGTGGCCCGTAGGTGCCCTCGCACGCACGCGATATCGCGCTCGCCACCCGCCCGAGGTGAACGCGGTCGGCGTCCGGGAACGCGTCCGTCACGCGCTTCCACCGGCTGGTGAAACGCGCTCCGAGGAAGCGGTGCTCCGCCGAGTGCAGCACGACCCCGACGTTGAGCATCTCCCCACTCGAGGGGTCCGGTGCGATCCGAACGATGACGGCTTGGCAGGGCTTCTTCATTTCGCCACCCGCACTTCCACCTTGGGCAGCCACCGATTTGCGGCGTCCCGACGCCGCCGGAGCACGTCCACGACCTGATCGATCTTGCCAACGGCCGTGCCGCTCGTCCATTCGCCGGGGGTGGCTACCACCAATTCCTCGAAAAATGCGTCGTCCAGCGCCGCCAGCCGGGCCGCGAAGTCGTCCAGGCTCGGCATCGAGCGCCGGAGCAGGGGACGCAGCACATGCTTGGCCAGGATGTCGCCGCAGTCATCCTCGACCGGGTCGCCGCCGCCGATGGCGAACAGGAAAGCGAAGGCCGCCTCATGGTCGAAGACGAGCAGCCGATCACGAGCCACGAGCAGGTTGGGGTTGTCGGTCTGTCGATCCGCGTTGTGGATGTACACGTCGAAGGCGAGGACCCGTGCGGCCTCGTCGGGAAGAGCGCCCTGGAGAGAGAACTGAGCGGGAATCTGCGTGAACCCCTTCTCGAAGGTCGAGCCAAACGCCCGGCCGAGCGAGCTACCGAGAGCGGCGCACGCACCAGCATCCTCTACGGAGGACGCAAACTGGCGCGTGATACTGACGGCGAGCGGCTCGGGTACGTTGACCCCAAGCGCCCGCCCGATCGCCGCAGCGAGCCACTCGAACAAGTACTCCGTCGGCGGCATCGTGAGCTTCGCCGCCGGCTTCACCACGCACACCGCCGTCGGCCCGCCGTGCATGCAGCGACATCGCGTTGTTCCGCCCCGCCCGCATCATGCGGCCGAAGATCTCCGCCTCGGCCATCATGGGGGCGAGGACGTTCACGGCACGGCCCGATGATCTGCGTCCTCTACGTCGGCGCCGATCGTGCGGCGCAGGCCGTGGAACAGGTCGGCCACGTCGGGGTGAACGAGGCCGCGTGCGCGCAGATCGCCGATGAGGTCGAAATGCTTCTCGTCCAAGAGCAACGCGATGCCTGCGTGAGCCGCCAACTCGCGTGCGAGCGGCTCACCCAGCAGGCGCAGCCGGAAGAGGCACGCCACCGGGTCGATCGTGAAGAGCAGCTCGGCCTGGGAGGCGAGCGCCGACAGCGAGGGATCGAGGTGCGCCAGGAAGCGATAGTTGGCCGACTGTGGTTGCGGGGCGCCCATCGCTGGTGAGGAAGGATACCGCAGCCTGCACCTTTGTGGGGCGGGGACCGAGACGGCTCGGGCGTGGCGGAGGCCGCGTCGGTGACCAGGCGGTTCCAGGACGACGGGGCGCGCAGCGGCGGCGGTGCGTCCTTCGGAGAGTGGCGGAGGGGAGGCGCCTTTCGGCCGTCGAGGGATCCCTGGAGGCGCGATTCTCGAGTTTCGAGCCCGGCACGGGGCGCTGGGGCCGTTGGAAGTGGACCGCGTGCGCCCTATGCTTGGATCGTGACGAAGTCGCTCCGCCCTTCCGACGTGGCCGCGTTTCTCGACAGGCCTTGGGACGAGCTCGAGGCATCGAGGCGGGCTCATCAGGCCAAACGATACCGTGGCCGGCGCCGAAGCGTGCCTGCGGGCAGCATATCGCCTCCGCGAGCGCATGCGGCGGCTCCATCCCGAAGGCCCATCGGCCGAGTCGCGTGCCCGGGATCTCGCCGATCACGTCGAGCTCAAGCAATGCATCGACAGAGCACGCGATGTCCTTGCCGGACGTTGAGGTCTTCGCGGCGCTCGGGCGCTGGAACGGGGCGATCTCCTGCCATGCCTCGCCGCCCTGCGCGCCAGGACGACCTGAAGGCGAGACGGCCTCGTGACACGTCGGTTCGGACGCGGTCGGGCCCTCCCGCTCAGAACTGGATCGTGCGCGCCTCTCGCTCGAACGTCGCGAGCCGCTGGCGGCTCCGGTAGTGCTCGCGCCACAGGTACAGGTAGCCTTCGAGCAAGCGCTCCGGGCTCATGTGGCGCGGGCGGAAGACGACGTTCGCGTCGTTGTAGCGCGACCAGTCGCGATGAAGGATGCGGTCCTCTTCGAGCATGCGGTGCCACACGGGCGTGCCCGGGTAGGGGGTGTGGATCGCGAACTCGGCTTTGCTGATGCCGGCCAGGTCGGCGAAGGCGAGCATGCGGTCGAAGGTGCCCTCGTCGTCGTCGTCGTTGCCGACGAGGAAGGAGGTGTAGGGCTCGATGCCGTGCTCGAAGCACTTGCCGACGGCCGCCCGCGCTCGCGCGAGCGCCTTGGGGTTGCGCCCGGTGAAGGCGCCGCGCGTGATCGGGTCGAAGCCGCCCACCAGGTAGAACATGTCGATGCCCGCCCGACGGAGGCGCGCGAAGATGGCGTCGGGCGTCGCGAGGATGAGGGGCATGCTGATGCCGACGTAGCTCACCCGCGCACCGCCGCGCTCGGCCAGGGCGTCGAGGAGCGCGACCAGGTGGCGCTGGGCGCCGGCCATGGGGAAGAAGCTCGTGTCCTCCGTCAGGGAGGCGAGCTTGCCGCGCGCCGCGAGCTGGTCGATCTGGCCGAGCACGTGCTCGAGGGGCAGCGTTCGCAGGCGTCGCCCGAGGCTGCCCGGCACGGCACAGGCGTCGCACCGCAGGGGACAGCCGCGCGAGAGCTGCACCGGGTAATCGTCGGGCCGGTAGCGAGGGCCTTCCTTGTCGACGTAGAGGTCGATGCGCGGCAGGGGCAGGGTCGCCGTGTCGACGAAGGCGTCATCGGTGTAGCGCGGCGCGAGCTGCCCGGCCTCGACGTCGGCCAGCACGCGGGGCCACACGCCGTCGCCCTCTCCGACGACGACGGCATCGGCGTGCTTCGCCGCCTCGTCGGGCATGAGCGACGGGAAGATGCCGCCCATGACGACGGGCACGCCCCGCGCCCGGAACGCGTCGCCGATCTCCATCGCGCGCACCGCCGACGGCGTGAAGAAGGAGATGGCGACCAGGTCCGGCGGGTCGTCGAAGCGCAGGTCCTCGAAGCGGTCGTCGCACAGCTCGATGTCCCAGTGGGGAGGCGTGACCGCCGCGAGGCTCGCGATGCCGAGCGACGGCGGCCCGAAGTACTCGTTGCACGGGACCACGTCGAGCAGCTCCGGATGGGCTTCGGCGTGGCGCTGGAACGCGGGATAGACGAAACGAACTCTCATCGGAGCATGCCTCCGAGCGCTCGGCGTACCGGAGCGCGGTCTTCGAACGGGGCGTAGAGCATGTCGGTGACCTCGCGGTCGCAGGCGGCGCTCTCGTCGGCGTGGACCAAAGCGTCGAGGTGGTAGTGGACTTCGCCGAGCAGGTCCCCCACCGCGTGGCGCACGAGCGCCCGGTCGACCTCGCCAGGCGGGCGGGCGAGCAGCGCCGAGGAGGCGAGCAGCGCCACGTGGGCACGCGCGAGATGCTGCAGGGCGACCTGGTGTGCGACGGCCGTCACGCCGAGCCGCCCGCGTGTCGCGGCGACAGCTTCGCTCAGACGCTCCTCGGCCGCGTGCCACGAGACGGCCTCAGGCGTTCCCACCGACGGCCGATCGGTGTGCACGCGCCGCTCGAGACTCGTGCGCGGATCGGCGAGCAGCGCCGTCCCGAGGCGCACGAGCAGCACGTCGTTGGCGCCCTCGAAGATGCGCGTGACGCGACAGTCGCGCAGGAGGCGCGCCACGCCCGTGTCCTCGATGAAGCCGAGCGCCCCGTGGAGCTGGATCGCGCGGTCACACGCGTCGAAGGCGCCCTCGCTGCACAGGATCTTGGCCGCCGCCGAGAGGGTGCCGATGGGCTCGCCCCGGTCCTCGACCGCGCCCACGTGGCCGACGAGCGCCTCCATCGCCGCGAGGCGTGAAGCCATGCGCGCAACGTGAGCGCGCGTCGCGGCGAGCTCGGCGATGGAGCGGCCCCGCTGCCGCCGCGTGGTGACGTGGGCGAGGGTCTTGGCGAGCGCGGTGCGCCCGGTACCGATGCATCCGGACGACAGGATCGTGCGGCCCCACTCGAGCAGCCGGTGGGCTTGCTCGAGCCCGCGACCGGCCTCGCCGAGCACGTGGTCCAAGGGAACGTGCACCCCGTCGAAGTGCACCGTGACCGTGGACGAGCCGCGGATGCCGAGCTTGTGCTCCTCGGCGCCGACCGAGAGGCCCCTCGCGTGTCGCGGCACGCACAGGAGTGAGGTGCCGCGCGCCCCGCCGAGCCCCGGCGTCCGCGCGAGCACGGTGAACAGCCCCGCGAAGCCGCCGTTGGTGACGTACGCCTTCTCACCATCGAGGCGCAGCCCGTCGCCGTCGCGCACGGCGACCGTGCCCAGGCGCGTCAGGTCGGAGCCGGCGTTCGGCTCGGTCGCGCAGAAGGAGGCCACCACGTCCCCCGAGGCGAGGCGCGGTAGCCAGACGCGACGCAAGGGCTCGGCGCCGAGCTCGACCAGACCGCGCGTGCCGAGGCCCGCGTGCAGGCCGATGGCGGTCGCGACCGAGCAATCCACCTCCGCGACGGCGGCCACGACACGGCAAGCGTCGCCGAGGGACAGGCCGAGGCCGCCGAAGGCATCGGGGATCGTCAGGGCGAAGAGGCCCAGCTCCCGGAGGCCGTCGAGGACCTCGTCGGGAATGCGCCCTTCGCGGTCGATGCGCGCGCTGTCGACGGCGTGCGCGGCGAAGCGGCGCACCTCCGGCAAGAGCAGATCGACGACGGAGCCGCCGCCGCCGTCAGCCATGGCTCGCCCGCAGCACGACGGCCTCGCCGTGCTGCGCCGTCCACTGGCGCTCGACGAACACGCAGGCGTCGTCCACCGTGCGGATGTCCATCGCCTCCTCCATCTCGAGGCGCAGGTCGAGCTGCTCGCCGAGGGTCGACAGGAGCTCGAGGCTGCCGAGGGAGTCCATCCCAAGGTCCTCGCGCAAGAGATCGCTCCCCGCAATGGAGGAGACCTCGTCGATCTCCAAGATCTCGGCGATGAGCGCGACCGTGCGGGTGTGAAGATCGGGCGATGCGTGGTCCGTCATGAAGCTCTCCGTGGCGCCGCCGTCGGGGCGGGCAAGTAGTGGTATCGGGTCAGCCACTTCCGGGCGGCCTCGAGCGACTCGTCGAGCGGCGTGAGCCAGATGCCCAGGTCGCGCTCGGCGGACGCGGACGAGACGGGGCCGCCGGTGGTGGCCATGTCGACGAGCTCCCGCGGCAAGGGCACCCGTGCGTGGCGGGGTGCCGCTTCCCACTCCTCGCGGTCGGCCCGGGCGCGGGCTGCCGCGGGGTCGAGCTCGACGGGCGGCATCTGGCCACCCCAGCGCGCGACGATGTGGCGAAGCAGAACGCCGACGCGCACGCCCGAGCCCGCCACAGAGATGCGGCTGCCGTCGAGGACGAGGTGGGCCGCGCGCACGTGGGCGAGGGCGACGTCGCGCACGTCGACCAGATGGACGAAGCCGTCGACCCACCAGGGCATGGCGCCCGCGGCCACGCCGACCAGGATGCCGCCGGTGCCGAGGCGCACGTCCCAGGGGCCGATGCACCCGCCCGGCAGGATGGTGACCGCGGGCAGGCCGCGCGCGATGGCGGCCTCCACTTCGCGCTCGAGCGCCCACTTCACGGCGCGGTAGACGCTGCCCTCGGGCATCGTGCGTGGGATGGCGTCGGGCCCCACGGGCTGCCCGCCGGGCGAGGTGTCGAGCGCCGCGATGGACGAGGTGAAGACGAAGCGCGGGATGCCTTCGGCGAGGGCGGCATCGCAGGCGTTGCGAATGCGGCGGACGCCTGTCTGAAGGGATGCCGCGAGGTCGAGCGAGTAGCGCGGGTAATGGCCGGCCGCCATGAACACCGTGTCGCATCCCCGCATGGCAGTGCGCAGGCTGGCGACGTCGTCCAGGTCGCCGTGCACCAGCTCGACGGGCCGGTTCCGCACGTAGGCCGTGATGCTGCGGCGACGCCGCGTCACGCGCACCTGAACTCCGTCGTCGAGCAGGGCATCGACCAGGTTCAGGCCGATGAAGCCCGTGCCGCCGATCACGAGTGCACGTCTCATGGCTGTTCCTCCTTCACGCGCCGCGCGCATTCCGCTCGACGGATCTTGCCGCTCGTGGTGCGAGGCAAGGCACCGACCGGCCACAGGTACACCTCGTCGGCCTTGACCCCGAGCACGGCGAGCAGCGCGCCTCGCACGTCGCGCGCGACCCGCTCGCGCTTGGCTTCATCGGTGCCGCGGCACTCGACCACGACCACCAGGTCGTCGGTGCCCGTCGCGCCGTTCGGTCGGCCGAAGGCGGCGGCTGCTCCGGTGACGCCCGGCACGTCGGCGACGACGCGCTCGACGTCGTGGGGATGGATGTTCTGACCGCCCTTGATGATGACGTCCTTGGCGCGCCCGACGACGAAGAGGCAGCCGTCGGTGAGGAAGCCGAGGTCGCCGGTGCACAGAAAGCCGTCCCTGAGCACCTTCGACGACGCGGCAGCCCGCCGGAAGTAGCCGCTCATCACCGAAGGCCCGGCCACCTGCACCTCGCCGACCACGCCCTCGGGCGCGGCGCTTCCGTCGGGCCTGCCGATGCGAACGGCGACGCCCTCGACGGGTCGCCCGACCGACACCGCCGCGAAGGCGTCCGGTGACGAGGAGCCCACGACCCGCTGCCCGGGCTCGAGGGTGGCGCGATCGACGTGCAGGACACGAACCGGCGCGCCGGGCGGCGGCATCGTCACAGCGAGGGTGCACTCGGCGAGCCCGTACACCGGCATGAAGGCGTCGGACCGGAATCCGGCGCTCGCGTATCGCGCGGTGAAACGCTCGAGGGTCGCCGCGTGAACGGGCTCGGCGCCGTCGAGGGCGAGGCGCCATCGCTCGAGCGTTCCGGGTACGTCCCCACCGCGCCGCACGCACAGCTCGTAGGCGAAGTTCGGCGCCGTCGCGATGGTGCCGCCCAGCTTCGCGATGAGCGAGAGCCACCTTCGCGGCTGCATCACGAAGGCCTCGGGGCGCACGAGGTGGATCGGGTAGGGATGGCAGAGGGCGGTGAGCAGCACCCCGATGAGGCCCATGTCGTGGAAGAGGGGCAGCCAGCTCACGCCGACGTCATCGGGGCCGATGCCGAGGCCGCGCGCGATGGCGGCCGCGTTGGCGGTGATGGCGCGGTGCGACAGGACGACGCCCTTGGGGCGCCCGGTCGTGCCGGAGGTGTACTGGATGAGGGCCGTGTCGGTGGGGTCGACGGCGCGCTCGGGCGCGTGCAGGCGCGCGGCCCCGAGGAGGTCGTCGGGGACGATCGCGTCGAAGAGGAAGCGCTGGAGGCGTGCGTCCGCTGCGATGGCGGTGCGCATGCGCGGCGTGGTGACGATGCACCAGGCCTCGGCGTCCTCGATCACCGCCGCCAGGTTGTGGAGGTACCGATCGACGGCGCCGAAGGTCATGGGCGAGGCCAGGGGCACGGGCACTGCACGGAGCAGCAGCGTCCCGAGCAGCGCCTCGATCAAGGCTTCGGACGTGGGCAAGAGGAGCGGCACCCGGTCGCCCGGGCGCACCCCGCGCCCATGCAGGAGCCCAGCCCAACGGCGTGCGCCCTCGAGGGCTGCCCGCGCATCGAGGGGCCGCGCCGCACCCGCATCGTGGAGCGTCACGAAGGGCGCGTCGGCGCGCGCGCCTGCCTCGAGGGCCTCGACCAGCGTCGCGTGGGGGGGCGGCGTCGCGACCGGTCCACGGGCAAGGATCGGCGAACACCTCGGGGCAGTGCCCTCGGTAGACGTCGGGGACAGGGCGGTCAGGGGAGTCACCTCGCCTCCGAAGGTGCACGCACCGACCGCGTGGACGATTGCGCCCGATCAATCGCGCCCGCAGGCCGCCCGAGCGACGACGGCGAAGACGAGGGCGATTGTGCACCGGATCGAACGGCGGGCGACGCGCACGGCGCGGCTCCCCCGCTCGACCATGCAGGCAGAGCGTCACCCTCGGCCCGTGGATGCAGCGGCGCGAGGAGCAGGCGTTCGGCGAGGACGATCGCCCACAGCAAGCCAGCGACCAGCGTGTGGGTGCTCACGATGGCCGGCGCGAGGGCCGTGACGACCCCGGCGACGCCGAGCCCGATCTGCACGGCGACGAGCAGGGGCGCGGCGGTGGCCAGGGGGCGCAGCGACCGGACGTGCTTCGAACGGAAGATGGCGATGGAGGAACAGGCGATCGCGAGGGCGACGAGCAGGGCCAGGGCCCGGTGGAGCATCTGGATGCGCGCCGGTGCCGCATCGGGCAGCGCGGTGCCGAGGCAGAGGAAGGGGTCGGTCGCGCAGGCGAGGGCGGCGCCTGCGTGTCGCACGAGGCCGCCGAGCACGATCTGGACGAAGAGGAGGGCCGCCGTCAGGTCGAGCAGGAGGCGCAGGCGCGGCGAGGGCACCTCCCGTACCGCGGGCGCGAGCGTCCGAGGACGTGCCCGAACGGCGACGACCACGATGAGCGCGAGCAGCACCATCGACGTCGTCAGGTGCGCGATCGATACGACGGGCGGCAGGCGGTAGATCACCGTCAGGCCGCCGAGGACGGCCTGCATCAAAACCAGGAGGACGAGGATCGGCGCGAGCCAGCGGTCGCGGCCGCGACGGGTGCGAAAGAACGCCACGGCGAGCACCGTGACCAGCACGCCGACGAACAGCGCGAGCAGGCGGTGACCGTGCTCGAAGAGCACACCCCCGACCATCGCGGGCATCACCTGCCCGCGGCAGAGGGGCCAGTCGGGACAGGCGAGGGACGAGCCGGTCGCATAGACCAGGCTCCCGAGCCCCATGAGCACCACGGTGGCGGCCGCCGTCACCAAGGCGAGTCGGGTTGTCTTCATGCCGAGCGGGTGTCCGCTTTCCCTCCGGCGGGCCGATTGACGTCGATCAATGCATGGCGTGACAGCAGTGGGCTGCGCGTCGAACGATCCCATCGATTTCGTCGCCATCGCCCGGTGGAGCCAGCGGCGCTGCTACGCGGGCTCGGATTCGCGGGCGCGCTCGTTCCGCGTTCCAGGGACGGCAGGCGTGGTCTTCCCTGCGCTGGCGGGGATCTCGGTGGCCTTTGCCGCGCGGCGGCCGGTGAGGAGGTGGAAGAGGCAGATGCCCACGACGCCCACCGCGAAGATCGTGATCCACAGGGTGCCGAGCTGAGGAAGGCTGTGGGTAGTGAAGTTCGCGATCTGCTTGGTGCCGAAGACCACCGGCATGAAGGGTTTGACGTGGATGGGCGCGCGGGGGTCGAGGTCGTGGCCGAAGACCCATAAGCGGTAGACAAAGCGGGCACCCATGAACGCGAGCACGTAGCCGGTCAACACGCTCAGGTCGACGAGGGAGCGCACCGAGCCGATGGCCGCGACGCGCAGCGTCAGGAGCATCAGGATGCCGAGGGCGAAGGGGATCCAGTCCAGGTCGGCGAAGCTGTGCGGCTCGATGTGGTGCATGCCGATGTAGTGGTTGAGCGTGTTGATCTCCTGGATGTGCTCGCCGTGGTTGCCGCCGACCAGCTTGTAGGCCCACACGTCCATGTACAGGCCGTCCGGGTACTGGGGCGCCTTCATGCTGATGCGCCACATGGGCGCGGTGAACGCGAGCGCCATGAACACCACCAGCCCGGCCAGGACGAAGCGGCTCCACGGCCGGAGCGGTCGATCGAGGAAGGCGTAGAACTTCTGCATCGCATTCGTCATGGGATCCTCCGCTTCACGCGCTAGACGAGATCACCTCGGCGGAAGCTCACGAGCGCCCACAGCCATCCGACCGTGCCTACCGTGGTGGGCCAGGCGAGGCCGATGCCGAGCAGGACGCGCGGACCGAGGTGATGAAACAGATAGAAGCCGACGGGACCGAGGGTCCCGAGGTCGGGCTCGACGCCGGACAGGAGCGCGAGGCGCGCCGACTGCACCGGGTTGATCGAGGCGAGCACGAAGAGGGAGCGGGCGTCGACGCGCCACGCCAGCAAGAGGCCGACCAGGGCGATGTCGAGGAGGGCGACCCCGAGGGCCCAGAGCAGGAGCCCCCACACCACGGCCTTCGCCTGATTGCGGACGCGGGTCGAGACGGCGAGGCCGAGGCCCACGAAGGACCACAGGAGCGCCGCGCTCACCGCCGCCGACCGCAGCGTCATGGCCCAGGGCACCGCCTGACCGAAGACCAGGCGCGCCACGATCGCCATCGCGACGAGCAGCACGAGCAGCGGCACCACGAGCACCAGGTAGCGTGTGAGGGTGATGCCGACGAGGTAGCCCGTGCGCGAGAGGGGATGGCTGAAGAGCAGCTCGACGGTGCCGTCGTCGCGCGCGCGTCCGACGACCTGGGTCGTGGCGGTCAGGGCGAGCAAGGGCAGGACGAGGAGCAGGACGTGGGCGAAGCTCAAAAGAACGCGCCCCATGCCGGTGAAGCCGAGCACCGACGACTCGTGCATGCCGACCAGCACGAGCACCGCAGCGAGCAGGGCGTAGACGGTGGTCGAGAAGATCAGCCAGCGCGAGCGCAGCACCTCGCCAAAATCGAGGCGTGCGGCGGCGCGCACTTCCGTGATCAGGCGGCTCATGGCTGCCTCCCTGGCCGTGGGCCCCGACCGTCGGCCCGTGCCATCCGCGCGACGCGCGCCTCCGCGTCGGCGAGAGAGAGGGCGCCCGGTGTCGAGCGCGCCACCGCGCCGAGGCCGTAGCCCATGGGCGTGTGCCGCGCCTCGACGAAGCCCACGTCGGCCGCGCGCAGCCACCGGTCGGCGCGCAGGGCGTGAAACCAGATCGCATGGACGCGCGGGTGGTGCTTGTCGACGAAGCGCATCAAGCAGCCAGGGTCGTCGAAGTCGAGCACGCGACCATCGGCCGTCTGGAGCTGGGCCGCATGGCGCGGGTCGCTCACCGACATGTGGCACTCGTCGCAGGCCTGGTCGTCCCAGGCGATCGGCACGGGGCCCGCGGGCAGCTCGGCATCGCGGCCGAGCAAGAGGGCCACGCCCCCCACGATTGCCCCACCGGCGACCAGGATCACCGCAATCCTTCGAAGCACGCCGCTCATCGCCCACCTCCCGCGCATCGCCCCTCGGCGGCGCCACCCGTCCCGCCGACGGCCGACAGGTCGCGTGCAATGCTTCCGTCGGCGAGCGAGACCACGCGCGTCGCCATCCGTTGCACCTCCTCGGCGCGGTGCGAGCACAGGAGCACGGTCGCGTCGCCCGCGGCCTCGTCGAGGAGGGCGGAGAAGCGCGTGCGGGCGCGTTCGTCGAGGCTCGCCGTCGGCTCGTCGAGGATGAGCAGCGAGGCGTCCGCACCGAACGCGAGCGCGATGAGGAGCTTCTGCTTCATGCCGCCCGAGAGCGCCCGAAAGGGCCGCGATGCGATGGGCTCCACGGCGAGGTCGAGCTTGCCGGCGACCTCCGCGACATGGGCCGGGTCGAGCCCCCGGAGCGTGGTCACGGCGCGCACGACCTCGCGCACCGTGGCGCCGAGCTGAGGAGCAACCTGGGGGACGTAGGCGAGGCGCGCGGCGATCTCGTTCCGGTGCGCGAACGGCGCCCGCCCGTCGAGGAGCACCTCACCCTCGCACGACAGGAGCCCCATCACACAGCGCAGCAGGGTCGACTTGCCGGAGCCGTTGGGGCCGACCAGCGCCACGCGCGCACCGTGGGGGATGTCGAGGCTCACGTCGCCCAGGGCGAGTTGCTTGCCGTAACGCTTGCTCACGTGCCGGAGCTCAATCCGCACGGGCCACCTCCTCGTGTCGATGCGCCGCCGCGGGCGACGCCGCCAGAACCGGCTTCGGGTCGCGCACGATGATCTTGGGAGCGAACAGGGGAACGATGCGGCCCACCGCGTCGACCACCGCGAGGGCGGGCGTGCCGCGGAAGAAGCCGAGGCTCGGGTAGGTGCCGGTCAGCTCGTCCGACAGGCTCCGCAGCTCGTAGGGAACGTCGCCCACGCCGTCGCCGTCGAGGTCGTAGCCGGCGTAGTCGTCCCACGCGTTGCCGATGAAGCGCGCGTCGAGGGCGTCGCCCCCGCCCTCCACCGCGACCTGCAGGCGGTTCGACGTGAACGTGTTCCGATGAAGCGGTTGCGCCGACTCGGGCCGTGGAAGACGACCGCGGTGTCGGTGAGTGTGAAGGTGTTGCCCTCGATCAGGTCGTGGTCGGTCCGCTCGAGGGGGCTCGTGTCGAGGTAGAGCCCCTCGGCGTCGTGGACGAAGCGGTTGCCCCGCACGACGAGGTCGCCCGACTCCTTGACGCCGATGCCCATGCCGGAGGCGCCGTGGGCGTCGAGCAGGTCGTTGTCGATGAGCCGGAGGTTCCGGCCGTACATCACGAAGATGCCGACCTCGTTGCTCCGGTAGACGTTGCCCTCGACCAGGTTGTCGCTGCTGTACATGAAGTGGGTGCCGTAGCGCCCGTGCTCGACGCGGTTGTGCACGATGCGGTTGTCGGGCGAGTACCAGACGACCAGGTCGCGACTGTTGCGGACGATGTTGTCGGCGATGGTCGCGTGCCGGGTCTCCCACAGCCGGATCCCGTCGCCGCGCATGCCGCGCACGATGCTCGGATCGCCCTCCACGTCGTTGCCGCGGATGACGGTGCGGTTGGTCTTCTCGGCGAGAATACCGAAGACCGCGCGCACGACCTTCACGCCCTCGACGCGCACATCGTCGGCCCCCGAGACCTTCACCGCCGAGTCCTCGGTGTCATAGCGGACGCCGCTCCCGTCCACGGTCACCCCGAGCAGGGCCGCCCGCGAGGCGACGATGTGCACGGTGGTGCCGCTGCCATTCGAGCGCAGGATCGCGCCGCGAGGCCCCCACACGGTCACGGCGCGGTCGAGCCTCAGGGAGCCGCGGTAGACGCCGGGCGCGAGGCACAGGGCCGTCCCCTCGGGTGCCGCCTCGACACGCGCCTGTAGCGGCTCCCCCGGCCGTAGCCGCGCGCAGTCCGCAGGCCCGGCCGGGGGCGAAGGGACGGCCGCGGGGCGCTCACTCGGTGTCCCCGCCCCACGGCCCGCCGCACACGCCGGAGCGGCGAGCAGGGCGAGCAGGGCGAGCAGCGAGGCCATGGGACGCGAGCACCACACGGAACGCCTCCTCTCAGTGGCTACCGTTCGAGTTGCCGTTAGCGGCACTGCTCCCGCCGTCACCTTCGGGTGCCGGCGCGCTCGTCCCGTCGGTGGGCTCGACCAGGAAGTAGCCCGCCATCTCGAGGTGGAGCGCCGAGCAGAACTCGGTGCAGTAGAAGGGGAAGACGCCGGGTTGGTCGGCCACCAAGGTCACGTCGGCGTGCTCCCCGGGTTCGAGGCTCAGGTACATGTTGTACTCGTCGATCGCGAACCCGTGCGTGGCGTCGTGGGCCTGCTCGATGTTGGTGATGTGGAAGTGGACCGTGTCACCCTGCTTCACGCGGATGGTGTCGGGCGTGAAGTGGCTGCGGACGGCCGTCATGTAGACATCCACCACGCCGTTGTCGCCGCGCACGATGCGCTCGTGCCCGCCCTCGACCGCGTTGGCCGCGTGCCGGTGCGTCGTCGCGTCCTCGCCGGGCGGCGTGTACATCTCGATGGGGTGCAGCTTGTCGGCCTTGATGATCTGCGCGTAGTGCGGCTCGCCGAGCGGGATGGGCAGGTCGTAGACCAGCCGCATGTGCTGCGGGTCGCTGATATCGATGAGCTGGAAGTTCTGGGGCAGGAGCGGGCCGACATCGTTGAAGCGGTCGATGGACCACTTGTCCATGGCGACCATCCAGTGCCCGTCCGGGCTCTCCGTGTCCCCTTCGGTCGTGGCGAGGTGGCCGATGTTGTAGTGGACCGGGATCTTGTCGATCAGTCGCAGATCTTTCAGCGACCACCGCGCGACCTTCGACTCGATGAACAGGGACGTGTAGGCGAAGCCGTGGTTGTCGAACTGGGTGTGCAGCGGCCCGAGCCCCACCTCGCACTGGCCCCGGATCGAGTCGCGGAAGGGGAGGATGGGGACGTTGTAGGGGTCGCGCCCCGAGAAGTTCCGGGCGTCGATGAGCCGCTTGATCTTCGCGAAGTTGTAGACGGTGGTGTGGGTGTCGAGCTTGCCGCTCACCACCATCTCCGTGCCGTCGGGCGTGACCGCGACCCCGTGGGGGCTCTTGGGCTCCCCGACGAAGTAGAGCAGCCCCTCCTCGACGGAAGTCGCCAGGGGGATGACGCGCATTCCCGCGATCGTCTTGGTCTTGCCGGCCCGGACGACCTGCTCGGCCTTCTTCCAGTTGATGAGGTTCATGTAGTCCATGTCGTTCTGCGAGGCGCCGGACTCGAGGGGCGGCCGTCCCTCGGCGTCGCCGCCGTGGGCGCGCTCGCTGTCGAACGTGTTGATGAAGAGCCAGCCGTCGCTGCTCTTCTTCCCGAAGTCGGCCAGGTCCTGCATGTAGGGCGGCAGCTCCATGGCCCAGCTCTTGGCCGGATCGATGCGACCGTGGGCGCGATCGAACTTCCAGAAGATCACGGCGCCACGATAGGCGTCGTTGAAGTGACTGACGTCGGCATACTCGCCGCCGAGGGGCACGGGGTACTGGGAGGTCTCGACGACGTAGTCGGTGTTGGGCGTGACGAAGGCGCCGCCATGATCCGAGCGGATGATGTTGGAGTGCACGATCTGGGTCGTCACGAAGTCCTTCAGGTCGATGACGGCGACACGCGCGTTGGCCTTGTCGTTGATGAAGAGGTACTGCCCGTCGTAGTCGCCGTTCGTCTCGCTCAGGGCCGGGTGGTGGGAGTCGCCCCAGGTGAGCTGATGGCCATCCCGCGCGCCCTCGGCGAGGATTCGGCGCGTCTGGTCGTCGAAGCCGTATCCCTGCCACGGCTCGGGCGTGAAGACGCCGATGTACTTCAGGATCCGCATGCTCGGGATCCCGATGACCAGCACCTGCCCGCTGTGCCCGCCGGAAGCGAACATGATGTAGGGGTCGCGCCCGCCCGTCGGCGTGTAGGTCTCGAGCGCGTTCTGGACGTCTTCCTCGCTGAGGTGGCGCGAGGCCATCAGGTCTTTCACCGACTCTCCGGTGCCTGCAGCCGCGCCGTGATTTCCAGTACAACCGGTAACCGCCAGGGCCACGGCACACACCGCGAGCCCCAGGGCCCCATGGCACCGTGGGTTCTTCGAACAAGACATGGTCTCACCTCTCCTTCTCGACCGTGCTCCTGCCCGGCGGGCGCGCGGAGCGATCAGCCTTCGATGAACGACGGGTCGGTGCCCTTGGCCGCCTCAGTGGGCGACCAGGCTGCGGATGTGGGCGCGCAGGGCGCGGATGACCTCCGGCTTGCTGCCGAGGTCCGGGTTGGCGGGCATGTTGGGACTCTTACTGACCGCCGCGCCGCCGTACTGGATCGCCTTCTCGATCTCATCGTCCGTGACGGCCTTCTGCCAGGCCGCATCGTGGAAGTTGCGCGGGTGCGGGTTCAGCGTGGCGGCCGCGGGCCCATTGCCGAGCCCCTGGGGGCCGTGACAGGGCGTGCACCGCGAGCCGAAGAGCCGTCTGGCCTCGGCCCTGGCCTGCGCCGACACGGTTCCGTCGTCGGCCGCCGTTTGTGTGGAAGCAGCAGCCGAGCCACCCGACGGGTTCGACCCGTGGCAAGCCGACGCCAGGGCGAGGGCCGACACACACAGCGGCACACCTACGAGGGACCGGAACCTTCCCGCCGTTCGCGTCATGACCTTCCTCCTCGGGCAAAGGGCCCAGACGATCCGGTAGACCAGCCCAGGGGCGGCGCGAGCACGCGCCGAGGACGGTGTTGGATCCGTCGGGCGACACTCGTTGGGTACGCGCAAGAGCGGAGCCGCCCATGATCCATGTCATGGGTTGATCGGGGTCAATCCGCGGCGCGCCGAGGGGCGCAGGATGGATGCTCCGGCATTCCCATGCAGACGACCCTCGGCATCGACGTCGGGTCGACGACGGCCAAGGTCGTCGTGGCGACCGCGGACGGCGAGTTGCTCTTCCACCGGTGCGAGCGGCACCGCGGACATCCGCGGCCGCTCGTCGATGCGCTCGTGGCCGAGGCGCGCGACCGTCATGCGCCGGCGCACGTCGCCGCGACCGGGACCCTCGGCGTCGCGATGGCGGCGGACTTCGGCGCCGTGCCGGTGCACGAGGTGCGCGCCGTCGCCCTCGCCGTGCGCGCGCGCCATCCTCGGGTCCGATGCATCGTCGAGCTCGGGGGCCAGGACGCGAAGATCCTCTTCCTCGGCCGCGAGGGCGCCAGCGACGACACCCAGATGAATGACCGCTGCGCTGCCGGCACGGGCGCCACCCTCGACCGCATCGCCGCGCGGCTCGACCTCTCCCCAAGTGTGCTCGCGACGGCGCACCTCGAGGGCGATCTGCGCGTCGCCGCCAAGTGCGGCGTCTTCGCCGAGACCGACGTGGTCAACGCGCGGAAGCGCGGCGCATCGGACGGGGCCGTGGTCGCCGCCCTGGCGCGCGCCATCGTCGTGCAGAACCTGGCCGTGCTCGCGCGCGGCCGCACGCTCGAGCCACCCGTGCTCTTGCTCGGCGGACCCCACGCCCACCTGCCCGTCCTCGCCGAGGCCTGGCGCGAAGCGCTCGCCGCCCTGTGGGGTACCCGCGACGTGGCTCCCGGACCGGTCGAGGTCCCGCCCCACGCCGAGCTCTTCGCCGCCCTCGGCGCCGCCCTCCACGTCGCCCGCGGAGGCCGTTCCCTCGCCCTGGTTCGCGGCGTCCACCGCGGCCTGCGCGAGCTTCCACCCCTGCGCGAGCCCCACGACGACGCGGCGTCTATCGAGGCGGTGCGCCGCTCCTCTCCGCGCGCGCACCTCGGCGCGGGCCCCGTCCCGGTCCACCTCGGCATCGACGCCGGGTCCACGACAGCCAAGGCGGTCGCGCTGTCATCGGACGGTGAGCTCCTCCTGAGCAGCTACGGCCCTTCGAGCGGCAACCCGGTCGACGACGTACGCGAACGCCTCACCGAGCTGTTGCGAAACGCCCGCGCACGAGGCGCGGAGCTCCTCGTGCAATCCCTCGGCGTGACCGGCTACGGCGCCCAGATGGTCGCACCCGTCCTCGGCGCCGACGCCGCGCCGGTGGAGACGATCGCCCACGCGCGTGCGGCCCTGCGCGCGGCGCCCGACACGGACGTGGTCGTCGACGTGGGCGGCACCGACGTGAAAGTGCTGCGACTCGAGGGCGACGCGGTGGCGGACTTCCACGTGTCGAACCAGTGCGCCGCGGGTCACGGCGCCTTCCTCGCCACCGCCGCGACCGATGTGGGCGTGCCGATGGACCGCTTCGCCGACCACGCCTTCGCTGCGCGGCGCGCACCGCGCTTCACCGTCGGCTGCGCGGTCTTCCTCGACACCGACCGCGTCACCTTCCGCCGGAACGGCTACGACAACGACGAGATCCTGGCCGGGCTCGCCTGGTCTCTCGCGCGCAACGTGTGGGAGCTGGTCGTCCCCGTCCCCCCCGAGCGCCTCGGCCGGCGCTTCCTCCTCACCGGCGGCGCCCACCGCAACGCGGCCGTCGCCTGGGCCCAGACGAAATACTTGAGCGAGCGCGTCCCGGGCGCGCGCGTGACCGTGCATGAGACGCCCGAGCTGTGTGGCGCACGAGGCGCAGCCCTCGTTGGCATGGAGGCCGCGGCGCGCGCGGGCGAGAGCCGCTTCGTGGGCCTCGCGGCGGCGTGCGCCCTGCGGGTCGAGATCGTGACGGGCGAGCCTCTGCGTTGCACCCGCTGTGAGCTAGCGTGCGCACGCAGCGTCGTACGCGTACGCGGCGGCGACGGCGTGCGCCGGCCGAACCTCGCACGCCGGCTCGTCGTCGGTCACACCTGCGAGCGCGGCGCCGACGAGGCATCCACCGGCCGCCGCTCGCGCCGCCACGCGCCCGATCTCTTCGTGACCGAAGCGACCCGCCTCTTCCACCGCCTGCTCTCGCCGCCGCGCCCGCCGTCCCCCCACGCGCCGGTCATCGGCATCCCGCGCGTGATGGCGCTCTACCGCTCGGCGCCCCTGCTCCTGCACTACCTCGAAGCGGCGGGCGTCCCGCGCGAGAACCTCGTCCTCAGCCCGACGACCTCGGAGGCGCTCTTCCACCGTGGCGCGCACTGGGGCGCCCACGATCCCTGCTTCCCCGGCAAGCTCGTCCTCTCGCACGTCGACTGGCTGCTCGAGGCGCACCGCCGTCGCCCCCTCGACTTCCTCTTCATGCCCGCCCTGCCCCACGCCGCCATCGCCGTCCGGGGCACGGCCGACACGGCCTCCTGCCCGATCGTCGCGGCCACCCCCCACCTCGTCCTCGCCGCGCTGCGACGGAACGGCGACGTGCTCACCCGCCTCGGCATTCGTCCGCTCGTGCCCGAGCTGTCGCTCGTCGATCGCGCCCGCCTCGACCGCCAGCTCTTCGAGACCTTCGGCCCGATCCTCGACCTCGACCGTGAAACGCACGAGCGCGCCCTGGCCCACGGCCTCGCTGCCCAGCGCGCGTACCTCGACCGCTGCCGTTGGAGCGGCGCGCGCCTGCTCCTGCGGGCCGCGCGAAGGGGCCAGGCGGTGGCCGTCATTCTCGGCCGCCCCTACCATGCCGACCCGGGCGTCCAGCACGGCGTCTCCACCGAGCTCGCCGCCCGCGGCATCCCGGTGCTCGGCATCGCGTCGCTGCCCGACCTGGACCCGGCCCGCGCCGACCTGTCCGATCTCGTGCCGGCCGTCACGAACTCGGGCTGCGCGGAGAAGATGTGGGCCGCGCGCGTCATCGCCGCGGTGCCGCACCTGGTCGCCGTCGATCTGTCGAGCTTTCGCTGCGGCCAGGACGCCTCGGTGCTCGGCCTGCTCACGGACGCGCTCGAGGCAACCGGTCGTCCCGTCCTCAGGCTCCACGACATGGACGAGGACCGCCCGGACATCTCGGTGCGCGTGCGCATCGACACCTTCGCCGATGCGGTGCGGCGCTTCGAGGCCCCATCCCTGGCGACGCGGCTCGCCCCGCCCCGGGTCCCGCGCGAGGCAACGGCGGAGGTGTTTGCATGAGCACGCTGCTCGTCGGCGGGCTCGGCGATCCCCACGATCGCCTCCTCGCTGCCGCCCTCGCGACCGCCGGCGGGCGCCGTACTGCCCTGCTCGGTGCGCTCGATGCCGACGCCCTCGAACGGGGCCGGAGCGCCCTTCCGCGCGGTCAGTGCGCACCGCTCCTCTACACGACGGGCGCCCTTCTCCGAGCGGCCGAAGAACACCGGGGCAGGCCCTTCGAGTACCTGACCGTCGGAAGCTGCGGACCCTGCCGCTTCGCGCTCTTCGAGACAGCCTGGCGGCGCGCGCTCGAAGAGCGGGGCCACTCCGGTGTGGGCTTCTTGAGCGCCGACCAGAACACGGAGTCGCTCGCCGGCGCCCTCGGCTCGATGCGCGTGGTCGTGCGCGCGATCGAAGCCCTCGTGGTGGCCGACGTCCTCGCCGAGATGGCCCACCGCCTGCGCCCCCGGGTGTGCGACCCGGACGCCCTCGATGCCCGCGCCGAGCAGGCCGCCTTCCTCGTCGCGCGCGACGTGGCGGAAGGCGATCGCCCGATTCGTGCCCTCGCTCGCCACCACGACTTCCACCGCGGCCTCGCCCTGCGTCCCCTCGCGCCCCTCGGACGCGCGGTGCTCATCGGCGAGCCCTGGTCGCTGCACACGAACGGCGAGGGGCGGCTGCACCTGCCGCGTGTCCTCGCGCGCGCGGGTGTCGAGACGGAGGTGCCCCCGGCGACGCTGTGGATCCGCTACCTGCTATGGCAGGTACGCGTTGCCCCCTGGGGCTCGGGCCCGATGCCCGCCCCGGCCGCGGTGGCCTTCGCCGAAGCGCTCGAGGCACGGCTCCTCGCGGCCGTGGACGAGGCGGCGAAGGTCGCTGGCCTCGGCGGCTTCGCGATCCCGGACCCGGAGGAGCTGTCGCGCCACGCGGCGCCCTGGTTCCCCGCGAGGCTGCGCGGCGGCTACGGCCACATCGAGGTGGGTCTCGCAGCGCGGGCCCGCGCCGAGCGACGCGCCCACCTGGTGCTCTCGGTGAAGTCCTTCGGATGCGTGCCGTCCGCCGGAGTCGCCGACGGGATCGTGCCCGCCGTCCTCGGCGATCGGGTCCCCTTCCTCGCCGTCGAAGTCTGCGGGGACGGCGACGCCGCGCGCGAGAGCCGTCTGATGCTCCGCGTGGCCGACGCGATCGACGCGGCCGAGGTCGACGTCGACGCCGCCCTGCACGCGGCGGGCCTCGGTCGCGACGCCGACATGGCATCGTTCGCCTCGGCTCCCCTGGCCGGTGCGCACGACCTGGGCACGCGCGCCTATCGCTGCACCCTCGCCTGCGACGTGGTCCGCGCCGGTGTTCATCGCGCCGTCCCCCGAGCTGCCGTCGAGAGCCGCCGCCCGTGCGCGTGAGGTTCCTCACCTTTGTTTCCTGCTGCCTCCTGCTGGGCGCCTGCTCCCGTGCCGCGGCGGCGCCGTCCGGAGACGCCTCCACCCTCGTGGTCGGCTACAGCGCGCTCCGCATCAGCCTGCCGGTCTTCGTCGCGAAGGAGCGGGGCTTGTTCCGCCGCCACGGCCTGCGCGTTCGGCTGAAGCGCTACGAGACCGCCCAGCCGCTGGTCGAGGAGGTGCTCGACGGACGCGTGCTCGCCGGGGGGTACGCCGCGCTGCCCATCGTCTTCACCGCTGCCTCGCGCGACGGCTCCCGGGTGCGCCTGACCACCGCCCTGGTCGAGGACCGGGCCCGTCCGGTGAGCTACCTCCTGCGCCCGAAGTCGCGACACGACCTGCGGAGCGCCGCCGACCTGCGCGGCGCGCGCATCGGCATCCTGCCCACCGTCGCGTATCAGAAGTGGCTCGGCGCGATCTTGCGCCACGCGGGCGTCCGACCGGACGAGGTGACGGTGATGCCCATCGCGCCGCCCGAGCAGGTGCAGGCCCTGGCCCACGGCGGCATCGACGCCCTGTTCACCAACGACCCCATGGCCACCGCGGCCCTCGCGGCCGGTGTCGCCGCTCCCCTCGGCACCAAGGCGCCCGTGCCCGACGCCCTCGGCGGCCCGCTGCTGTTCGGCTCGTTCCTCGTGCACCCGCGCCTCGTGCGCGAGCGGCCCGATGTGGTGCGCGCCCTCGAGGCAGCCCTCGACGACGCCATCGCCGTCATCGACGCCGACCCGGACGCGGCGCGACGCGCGATGCTCCCCTTCGTGCGCCCCACCGAGCGCCCCTTCGTCGACCGCTACCCGCCCGCGCGCTACCTGGGGAGCGACGCCCTGACCGCCGATCGGCTCACCGCGGAGGTGCAGTCCGAACGGCGCCTCGGCATGCTCTCTTCGCAGGTCGACGTTCATGGCTGGGCCCTCGGCGAGCACGCGCGGGCGGAGGCGGCACGGTGAGCGCCGGCGAGCCCTTCGTCGTGGCGCTGGACGACGTGTGGCTGTCGCGCGGCGGCCGTCCCATCATCGACGGGGTGTCGCTCCGGGTCGCGCGCGGTGATCGCGTCGCGGTCCTGGGCGGCAACGGCGCCGGCAAGTCGACGCTGCTCGACGCGGTCCTCGGTCTGCTCCGCCCTTCTCGAGGCACGGTGCGCGTGCTCGGCCACGCACCCCCTTCGCGCGCCGTGGGCTTCGTGCCGCAGGACCCGGGGGCGAGCCTCCTGCCCTGGTTCGACGTGCGCACCAACGTCCTTCTGCCCCTGCGCATCCGCCACGCCTCGCGCACCGCACGCGTGCGCGCCTTCGACCACGTGCGCCGTCAAGTCGATCCGGAGGGCCACATCGACCCGCGCGCACGCCCTCACCAGCTCTCGGGCGGCGAGCAGCAGCTCGTCGCCCTCATGCGCGCCCTCGTCGGTGCGCCGCGCGTGCTCGTGTGCGACGAGCCCCTGTCGGCCATCGACGCGGCGTCGCGGCCGCGGCTGCGCCGAACGCTCCGCGCCGTGTGCGACGCGCCCGGGGGGCCGGCGCTGCTCTTCGTGAGCCATGATGCGCGCGACGTGAGCGGCCTCGCCCAACGCGTGCACGTGCTGTCCGGACGTCCCGCGCGCCTCACCGAACGTGACGACATGGGGCACGGTGCACCCTTCGCGCTTTCGGGAGGGCCGGTCCCGTGAGCTTCGGGCTGCGCGGCGCGGTCCCGGTCCTCGCGGGCGTCGGCGCCTGGGCCGGCCTCGTCGACGGAGGCCTCGTCCACCATCGCGCGATCGCCGGCCCCAGCGCGACCGCCCTCGCCCTCGTCCACGGGCTGGCCGACGGAACGCTCGGCGCGGACGTGAGCGCCACGGGCCTGCGTGTCCTCGTCGGTGTCGCCCTCGGCGCTGCCTTCGGCCTGCCCGTCGGCCTATGGCTCGGCGGCCACCGGACGCGACGGCAGCTCCTCGAGCCCGGCCTCGACTTCCTGCGCGCCGTCCCGCCCCTGCTCATCTTTCCCCTGCTCCTGCTCGCCTTCGGCTACGGCGACACCGCGCGCATCGGCGCCATCGCCTGGGCCGCCGCGCTCGTGGTCGCGCTCCACGTCTCGGCGGGCCTCGCCCACACCGGCGCCACGCGCGCCCGCGCCCTGCAGGCCATGGGCGCTTCCCGCCTGCAGCGCCTCCTGTGGTGCGACCTCTTCGAGGTGCTACCCCACGTGACCACGGCCCTGCGCCACGCGGTCGGCACCGGCCTCGTCGTCGGCGTCGTGACCGAGATGGTCGTCGGCGCGCCCCACGGTCTCGGCGCGCGCGCCATGAGCGCCCAGGTCGCCTACGACGTGCCCCAGCTCTACGCGGTCGTCCTGCTCACCGGCCTGCTGGGCTTCAGCGCGGCGCGTGTGCTGCTCGTCACCGAGCGCCACCTGCTCTTCTGGTGTCGGCAACCGAGCTGACGCGCGCGTGGCGTCCCAAAACAACACTAAAGCACTTGCTTGACCATTGCCAGCCGCGGAAGCGGCGCAGGCACGGCCGGCGGACGATCGTGGCCCGCCGGCCCCTTTCGGTAGACCGATCCCGTTCGCCTCGCGTCTAATGGCCCCATGCGAACACGCTGGGTTCCTTTCGTCGTTCTCGCGGGATGCATCGGCGCCGGATGCGCGGGGTCGGCCGCGGTGCGCACCTCCGAGTCCTTGCCGCTCCGGCGGGTCGTCCTCTACCGCAACGGTGTCGGCTATTTCGAGCGGCACGGCGAGTTCACCGGGGGCGGGCTCGATTTCACCGTGAAGCGGCGCGAGGTGGGGGACTTCCTGTCGTCCCTCACCGCGGTCGACCGTCGTGGACGCGTGCGCAGCGTGTCCTTCGAGGTCCACGACCCGAGCCAGGACCAGGAGACCGCGGCGAACAGCGGGCTCCCTCCGGGCGTCGCTCCCGAGCCCACGCCGCCGACGCCGGCTCCGGATGACGCGGACCAGGACGTGGACGTGCGCCTGCGCCTCGACCACGGCAGCCACGACCTGACCGTTTCCTACGTGATCGCAGCGCCCCTGTGGCGCCCGTCCTACCGGATCGTGTTCGACCACGACGGCGCGCTCCTGCAGGCCTGGGCGGTCGTCCACAACAGCTCGGGCGAGGACTGGAACGACGTGCACCTGTCCCTGACGACCGGCGCACCCATCGCCTTCCGCTCGGATCTCGGCACCCCCGTGACGCCGCCCCGGCCCCTCGTGACCGACCACGGCGAGGTGGTGGCGGCGGTGCCCCATGGACAGACGACGATGAACACCGAAGCGACCACGGCCGCGGCCCCGCCTCCACCGGCGCGCGCCCAAGGCGGGCTCGGGCAAGCCGAGGGGATGGCCGGTGCCGTACGCTCGCGGCGGTACGCGCCCGCGGCGGCCCCGCGCACGGCCGACGAGGCCCCGGCGATCACGGCGAACGATCTGCAGCGCTCGGTGCAAGCCCAGGCCGCCGTTGCGCAGGTCGGCGCCAGCGTGACGCGCTACGACCTCGACCACGGCGTCACCGTGCCCGACGGCGGATCGACGATGGTGGCGATCCTGAGCAAGCGCGTGCCCGGTGAGTCGGCCTATCTCTTCGCGCCCGGTCCGGGTGTGCCGGATTCGCAAGCGCACCCGTTCCGCGTGGCGCGCCTCAGGAACCGCACCGGCGCCATGCTCGAGCGGGGTCCCGTCGCGGTGCTCGAATCGGGGGACTTCGTAGGCCAGGGCCTACTCGAGGAGCTCCCGCGGGATGCCAGCGCCTTCGTACCCTTCGCCCTCGACCGGAGCGTGGTGGTGCACCGCGATCAGACCAACGACGTGGTGCCCGGTCGTCTCGTGAGTGTGCGGCGCGATCGCGTCGTCATCGAGCAGATCTCCATCCGCAAGTCGCGCTACACGGTGCGCAACGGAAACGACCACGCGATCAAGATCTACATCCGTCACGATCGGCTCTCGGGGGCCGAGCTGTACGATCCGCCGGAGGGCGTGGAGAACACCGTGAACGCGGCCCTCGTGCCCGTGACGGTGCCGGCCCACGCCCACGTTCGCGTGAAGCTCGAGGAGCGCACCCCCGTCCAGCGCACGGCGCTCTTCACGAGCGACGAGGCCGCCCACGCGATCGGGCTCTACCTCGAGGGATCGGCGGTGGACGCCGCCCAGGGTCCCCTCCTTCGCCACGCCCTGGACCTGCGTCACCAGCTCGCGCAGGTGCAAGAACAGATGGGCACGCTCGGCCAACAGGAGAACGAGACCCAACGCAGCGAGGACGAGACGCGCCAGAACCTCACGGCGATCGCGCACGTGGATGGCGCCGCCGACCTGCGCGCCCGCCTGGTCGCGCGCCTGTCCCAGCTGCAGCACACCAGCGAGGACCTGACGCGCCAGATCGTAGAGCTGCGCACCCACCAGAGCGAGCTGCGCGTACGCCTCGACGACGCCCTGTCCGAGGTGAGCCTCGAGGTGCCGGCCCCCGCTGGCCATTCCGCCTCCGCGGGGCACTGAGCCTCCTCGAGCGCGTGTCCGGCACCCGGCCCGGAGCTCAGGTGCAGCCGGCTGTCGTGGGGTAGTCGGCGCAAGGGACGCAGATGCCGATGTCCGAAGGGATGCTCGCGGGCAGGCCGGTGAGGAACGTCCGGAGCGACGCACACCCGAAGCCGGTCCCCGGCCCACTCGCGTCCGTGCACGACGGCCCGCTACCGCCGCCGGCGTCGCAGTAGTAGGCGCACAGGACCCCGGTGGCGGACGTCGGAGCGTTCGGGAGGTGGCAGCCGAAGCCGCGTGCGCAGCCGTTGGTGTACATGCACGCGTCGCCCTGTTGGCCGGTGGTGGAGAACGAGGGAGAGCTGCAGGATGCCGCGCCATCGCTCACCGAGAGGAAGCATCCGTGGGTCGTGTCTGCACAGTCTTGAGCAAGCGGATCGCAGGTCGGCACGCACACGCCCACGCCCGTCCGATCGGTGAAGCGGCCGCTGTACGCCCGGCAGACCCCCCCCGTGCAGGTACCGGCGGCGGTGTCACAGATGGGCGCGCACACGCCGCCCACGCACCACGAGCCACCCACGCAGTCGTCGTAGCCACCGTCGCCGGGTGCGGCCACCGAGCACGCGTCGCCGACGGAGGCGGTGCCGTCTGGCACGCAGGTCGTGAGGCCGGTGCCCGGAGGCGGATCGAGCGACTCCACCTTCCACGCGCACTTCTCGCCTGCGCCGCACCCGGTGTTGGCAAGGGGGTCGCACGCGTTCGGATCGGTGCCCGCGTCTGCGCCTGCGTCTGCGGTCATCATGGAGCCGTCGACCACACCGCTGTCCGTTCCGAGCCCGCCGTCGGTGCCCCCGCAGTTGCACGCGCCGTACGACGTACCGTCCGCGGAGCAGACCTGGCCACCGCTGCAGCCGGCGGGACCCGTGCAGGAGACCGACGCGCCAGGCGTGCACACCATCGCGGTGGTGTGGCCACCCCCACACCCTGCCACCCAAACGACCAGCGATGAGACCGAGAGAAACAAGCAGATGAAGCGCATGCCGGAAAGCTATGCGCATCGGTGGTCGCCCGCAATGTGACCCGGAAATCCGCGGGCGCGAGCTGGCGTATGGAGGCGCTATCGGCGGGCGGCGGCGCGATTGTCGATGCCCGTGAGGTCGTCCTCGACCGACGACGTGTCGGGCGCGCGCCCGGCGGCCTCGTCGAGGGCCTCCCCGAGGTGCGCCGCGAGCATGCCCACGTGGGGCTCCTGCAGCACCTCGTGGTGCGCCCCCGACACGGAGTAGCAGCGCACGTGCCGGGCCAAGGCGGTCCACCGCATGGTCGGGTGATCGATGGTCCCGGGCCGTCGGTCGGACGACCGCAGGATCGCCACGGTCCCGTCGTAGAAGCGGGGCCGCCAGGCGTAGAACGCCCGCAGGTTGATCTCCGAGACGACCTCGCGGTTGGCCAGGGGCCCCTGGCCGATCTCGACCTCCAGGATCTCGGCCGCGGTGCGTTTGTCCACGTGGAGCCGCAACGCCCGGGCGGCGATCCAGTCGGACCAGCCCACGGGACCCATCCGGGCGAAGGCCCGCCCGAGCTCGCCGGCGTAGCGTAGGGCCTCGGTGCCCGGAGCCGGCCACGGCGCCACGGCCTCGATGAGCGCGACGAGGCCGATTGGCTCGCCCTGCACCCGGAGCTGGCTCGCCATCTCGAAGGCCACCATGCCGCCGTAGCACCAGCCGCCGAGCAGGTAGGGGCCGTGGGGCTGTATGGTGCGGATCTGCTCGATGTAGTAGCGCGCCTGGGCCTCGATGGAGCGGTGGGCCAGCGTCGGATCGCTGAGGCCGAGCGCCTGCAGCCCGTAGCAAGGCTGATCGGGACCGAGCCGTCGCACGAGGCGCGCGTAGCCGAAGACGTCCCCCGGCGTGGTGTGCACCAGGAACAGGGGCCGCCGCGTGCCCGCCGTACGTAGCGACACGAGCGACGACCATTTGCCGTCGCCGGAGGCGGAGGTCGTGCGCACGACCTTCGTGAGCGCCGCCACGGTCGGGTGTCGGAACAGGGTGTCGGCGCCGAGCGAGAGCCCTGCGTGCATGGCCCGATCGACCACGCGGAGGGACAGGAGCGAATCGCCGCCGAGGTCGAAGAAGTCGTCGTGCACGCCCACCGCGTCGATGCCCAGTACCTCGGCGAAGATGCCGGCGAGCACCTCCTCGGTCGGGTTGCGCGGCGGCACGCGACCGGCCGCGACCGACAGTTCCTGGGGATCGGGCAGGCGGGCGCGATCGACCTTGCCGTTGGGCGTCATGGGGAATGCTTCGACGACGCCGATCGCCGACGGGACCATGTACTCGGGCAGGCGCTCGGACAGGAAGCTCCGAAGGGTGTCGACGGGCGGCGCCGCCCCGGAGGCGGGCTCGACCCACGCGACGAGCTGCCGCGTCCGATCGGCTCCCTCGCGCACCGAGACCACCGCTTGACCGACGTCCGGATGGCGCTCGAGGACGGTGCGCACCTCTCCGGGCTCCACGCGGAAGCCGCGCACCTTCACCTGATCGTCCATCCGACCGATGATGTGGAGGCTCGCCGTTGCCCGCCCAGCGCGCCACGTCCCCGCTGCGGTAGAGGCGCTGCCCACGGGCCTCCGGGAACGACGCGGTCACGAAGCGCTCCCGGGTGAGCTTCGGGACGCTCGAGGTAGCCGCGCGCGAGGCACACGCCCCCGATGAACACCTCGCCCGGCACGCCGAGGGGCACCGGGTTCCGGTGCGCGTCGAGCAGGTAGATCGTCGAGCCCGCGATGGGACCGCCGAGGGGCAGGTCGTCGGGCACGGGCGGCGCGTCGGGGCCGACCGGCAAGGACCACGCCGTCACGTTCACCGTGCACTCGGTCGGTCCGTAGATGTTGATGAAGCGCGCGCGGTCGTCGCCCGCGCGGCGGTAAGCGCGGGCGATCTCCGACGAGGCCTTCTCGCCCCCGGCGAACGTGACCCGCAGCGACGGGGGCAGCTTCGCGCGCGACTCTGTGAGATCGTGCACGAGGGCGTGCCAGCGGGCGGTCGGCAGGCACACGGCGGTGATGCCCTCCCGCCCGAGCCAGGGGCCGAGCTGCTCGCTCGACATCACCTCCTTCGGCCGCATCACGACCTTGCCGCCCGCCGCCCAGGTGGCGAACATCTCCACCACCGACAGGTCGAAGCTCAGGGAGGCCGAGCTCGGCATCCGGTCGCTCGGCCCGAGCTCGAGCAGGCCGCCCATCACGATCGCGTTGTTCGCGAGCGAGCGGTGCTCGAGCAGGACGCCCTTCGGCTTTCCGGTGGAGCCCGAGGTGTAGAGCACGCAGGCGACGTGGTCGGGACGATGCACCGCGTCGGGACGCGTTTCGGGCTCGCCGGCGATCCGCTCCGCGTCGACGTCGAGGGCCACGACGCGCGCATCGCCGACGGGCAGGGACGCGACGAGAATCGCGGTGGGTCACGATGATGGGCACCTTGCCGTCGGCGAGCATCAGAGAGAGGCGCGCGTTCGGATAGCTCGGGTCGAGGGGCAGCCACGCGCCCCCCGCCTCGAGGATACCGAGGATGGCGACGGCCACGTCGGCGCTCCGCTCGACGCACATGCCCACGAGCGTGTCGGGGCCGACGCCTTCGCCGCGCAGGAGGTGGGCGAGGCGGTGCGCACGCGCGCCGAGCTCGCCGTAGGAGAGGACCTGCTCGCCATCCTTCACGGCGGGCGCATCGGGGGCGCGCGCCACCTGCGCTTCGAAGAGGTCGTCGAGCGTGTGCTCCTCGGGGAAGGCCTCGCCGACCCGGCTCCACTCCATGAGCACGAGGTGGCGCTCCTCGGGGCTCGACAGGGGCAGCGTCCCGATGGGCACGTCCCCCTCGGCGGCCATCGCCTCGAGCACCACGCACAGGTGCTCGAGGGCGCGGGCCCCCACGTCGTCGTCGATGCGGCGGCGGTCGTGCTCGAGGGTGAGCACGACCTCGGTCCCGAGCTCGGCGAGCAGCATGAGCGGGTAGCTCGACCACTGCCGGAGGTCGACGCTCCGCCCTTCCCACAGGCCGCCCTCGCTCTCGAGGACCGCCTGAAAGTCGTAGCTCTCGGCGACGTAGAGCGACTCGAACAGGCTGGTGCCGCCGCGCAAGCCGGCCCACTCCTGGATGCGCGTGAGGGGCGTGTGCTCGAAAGCGCGCAGGGCAACCCACTGGTCCCGGAGCCCACGGAGCAGCTCGCCGAGCCGACCGTCGTGCGGGACCGCGACCCGCATGGGCACCGTGTTGATCGTCATGCCGACCAGCTCCTCGGCACCCTCGATCGTGCCGCGTCGCCCGGCGCGGGTGGCGCCGAAGACCACATCCTCCCGTCCCGCGTAGCGCGCGAGGAGGATCGCCCAGCCAGCCTGCACCGCGTTGCTGAGCGTCGCGCCGTGCTCCTTGGCGAGGGCGCGGAGCCGGTCGGTCGTCTCCACCGACAAGTGCGCGATGTGACGGCCCGAGATTGTACCCTCGTCGAGCGTCAGGGGCCGCGCGCGGTCCACGCCGAGAGGTGTCGGCAAGGACGCCCCCTCGAGCAGCCCGCGATAGTACGGCTCGGCGCCACGCGTGTCCTGGGCGTGGAGCCACAGGACAAAGTCGCCGAAGGACGCGTGCTCGGGCAGCTCCGGGGCCGTGCCGGCGCGCACCGCGTCGTGGGCGAGGAAGAGCTCGCGCAGCACGATGAGGTGGGAGCGGCCATCGAGCAGCAGGTGGTGGTAGGACCAGACGAAGCCAAGGGTCTCCTCACCTTTGCGGAGCAGGGTCAGGCGCATGCAGGGCGCCTGGTCGATGGCGATGCCGCGGCGCCGGTCGTCGGAGAGGAGCGCCTCGATGCGCGCATCGATCTCTTCGGGCGACAGGCCGCGCAGGTCGAGCTCTTCGACAGGCATCTCGGCCGACGCGTGGACGAGCTGCCCGGGCGCAGGCAGGTCGCGCCACTGGAAGGACGTTCTGAGGATCGGGTGGCGATCGATGAGGATGCGCCACGCCTCGAGCAGGGCGGGCACCTCGAGCGGCTCCTGCGATCGGAAGACGATCTGCTGGTAGTCGGATCCCGGGCGAACGCGCGAGACGCGGTTGAAAAGCATCCCCGCCTGCATCGGCGTCACCGGGTAGCTGTCGACGACCTGGGTTCTGTGCTTGGACACCTATGACTGCTCAGGTAAGCACGAGCACCCATCCCCCAAGGCGCGGTGATCGCCCCCGATGCTGCCACGCAGCCCGCGGGGACGCACGAGGAACCGGGCCCGCGCGTCTTCGTCAGGGGGCCGTTCCGCCCCGTGTGATGCGTCTGCGGCGAGCAGCGAGCAGAGCACGACGAGCGCTGTTGGAGCGGAGACCTCCTCAGAGCCGCGACTCACCCATCGATACGTGCTCGAGAGACCTACAGCAGCCCGGGACCTGCGGAGGTCGTCGCCCAGGGATTATCGGTACGGCTGCAACGTCCCACGGCAAGGCGGTCGATTGCGATGCGTCAAGGCGGACCGGCCGACCGCGCGGGATCCATAGCCATGGGCCCGCATTGCCGCTTGGTCTTTGTCCTCCTCCTCGTCGCCGCCTGCTCGCCTGCGACCACATCGCAACGCGCCGCGCCGAAACGCGCGACCGTCCTCGACACCATCGGCACCCACTTCACGTCGGCGCGGAAGTGGTTCGGCATGGTGCACGACCTCCGCTTCACCCGGAACGGCGAGGGCGACCTCGTGCCGCACTTCGACGCGCTCACCTCCGAGCTGGTGCGCAGAAGGGACGCCGCGGGCCAGACCCTCGCGCCGCGTCTTCCGGCCCTCGCCACCGGCACCCACACGGTCGCCCTGACCGGCGAGCCCGACCTGTGGGTCCACGCGACCGAGCGCGGCAGCCGTGCTGCGCGTGCCCAGCTCGTCGACGGTGTGATCGTCTACCGCGACGCCGTCGCCGGCGGCGACCTGCTCTACAAGCTGACGCCGACCCACGTCGACGAGTACGTCTACCTCGCCCATCCGCCGCCCGAGCTGAAGCGCACGATCGAGCTCGAGCCTGGCCCCGGCGTGTCCCGGCTCCGGGCGACGCCCCACTCGGTCGAGGTCATCGATCGGGCGGGCGCCGCACGCATGCGCATCGACGCTCCCCTCGCCCGCGCCGCCGACGGCACGCGCCGCCGCGGTAGCATCCGGCTCGAGGGCCACCAGCTCGTGCTCGCGATCGATCTGCGTGGCCTGCGCGCACCGGTCCTGGTCGACCCCGACTGGTCCACGACCGGTACCATGACGGTCGGCCACTGGATGAGCGCGGCCTGGCTCCTGCCGGGAGGCGACGCCGTCGTGGCGGGCGGCTGCGCCCTGTCCGGCTGCCCGTCGAGCTTCGCGCGCCCGTCCTGCGGACAGGTCCTGGCCGACACGGAGATCTGGAACCACGCGAGCGGCACCTGGAGCGCCGGTCCACCCCTCGGCACGCCCCGCTTCTCCTTCGCGAGC
This sequence comes from uncultured delta proteobacterium, assembly GCA_963830115.1. GTDB lineage: Bacteria > Myxococcota_A > Polyangia > Polyangiales > CAWHLB01 > CAWHLB01. Next base: position 605,264 of record CAWHLB010000027.1, on the reverse strand, counting down.
GTGACCCTGGACGGCGGCGATCTGCTGGCCATGGGCGGTTGCACGACCACGGGATGCGACGCCACGACGGACGCCGTCGAACGCTTCGACGCGACGGCGGACCACTGGCAAGCGCTGCCGCCTCTCCGCACGCCCCGCGCCCACGCCATGGCGTTGCAGCTCGCAGGCGGTGACGTGATCGTCGCCGGCGGGTGCGGCGCGTCGGCGTGCACGACGGACGTCGACCGGCTCGATCCCACCACCGGCACCTGGCGCGCGGCCGCTCCCCTCGGGACGGCCCGCGGCTTCGGGACCGCGACGCGCCTCGACGACGGTCGCGTGCTCGTGGCCGGAGGTTGCGCCAATCCCGCCTGCACGACGATGGTCGGCGAGGCCGAGGTCTACGACGCGGCGGCCGACACCTGGAGCGGGGCGGGGTCTCTCACGACGCCGCGCGCGGGATGCTCGGCCACGCTCCTCGGCGACGGCTCGGTGCTGATCGCGGGCGGCTGCGCCGACGCCGACTGCATGCGCACGTTGGCGACGGTCGAGATCTGGCGACCGGCCACGTCCGCCTTCGAGGCCGGCCCGGCCATGCCCGGCCCCCGTCACGATCACACCGCCACGCGCCTCGCCTCAGGTCAGGTCCTGATGGCGGGCGGCGCGAGCGGGCCCACCACCTCCCTGCCCTCGGCTGTCGTCTACGTGCCCTCGGAGGCGCGCTTCGTCGAGCTCGGTGAGATGAACCTCGACCGCGCCTACCACGTGGCCCTGCCGCTGCCTTCCGACGACGTGCTGATCGCCGGCGGCTGCAACACGGAGACGTGCATGCCCTGGGCGGAGCGCTTCTCCCCCCGAGACCTGCCCGCGCTCGAGAGCGACGCCAGCGTCCCGTCCCCCGATGCCGGTCCTCCCGACGCGGGCCCGCCCATTCCCGTCACGCCCGCGCCGCCCCCGACTTCGCCCCACCCCGTCATCTACCGCACCGGCGCGCCCGCCTGCGCCGACGACGGCACCCAGGACATCGACTGTCCGCTCGCCTCCCACCCCTTGCAGGACGGCGACTTCCAGCCGGACAGCCTCGGCTACGAGGTGCGCGGCGACGAGGTCGTCGACGATCAGACCCACCTCGTGTGGCAGGCCGCGGACGACGGCCACACCTTCGACCGAGATCAGGCCGTCGCCCACTGCGCGACCCTGGCCACGGCGAATGCACCCGCGGGCTCGTGGCGTCTTCCGACGGTCGTCGAGCTCGCCACCCTCATCGACGGCGGCCGGCACGAGCCGAGCATCGATCCCGTCTTCCGCAACACCGCCTCCGACGCCTACTGGACCGCCACCCCCGTCGCGTCCGGTCCGGCCCAGGGCTGGACCGTGCGTTTCGACTTCGGCGAAATCGTACCGCGCCTCACATCGCATCCCCTCACGGCGCGCTGCCTGCGTGGCGGCGACAGCGGCCGGTTGCAGGCGGCGGGTCCCCTGGTCGCGGGCGCCCTCACCGTGAAGGACACCGAGGGCGGGCTCGAGTGGCAGCGCCACCCCGACACGGCGCGTCGCACCTGGGGAGATGCGCTCCGCTACTGCGCAGCCCTCCACCTCGACGGCAAGGACGGCTGGCACCTTCCCAACATCAACGAGCTGCGCAGCCTGGTCGACTATGGCTCGACGGCCGACGTTCGCGTCGACCCGGTGCTCGACGGCGTCCGGGCGGACACCTACTGGTCGAGCACCCCGACCTACGGCATCCCGACCCTCGCCCAGTCGATCAGCTTCAACCTCGGCGTCGAGGACGGCGTCAGCGTCGACAGCCCGGCCTACGCCCTGTGCGTGCGCCACCTGCCCGCGCCCGCGCCTACGTCTTCCTCCTCGGGCTGCGGATGCAGTGCGGCGGGCGCCCGGTCGCGAGGACCGGGTCCTTCACTGCCGCTCGTCCTCGGCGCTTTGCTACTCGCGCTCGTGACGCTTCGGCGTGGCCGGCGACACGCTCCGGTGTGAGCAAGGGCCGGCGGTTGTGCGCCGCCTCGTCACCGAGAGGCCGCCCGCGAGACGGCGTCGTGGTGCACCGCGGCCACTCACGGAGCGACGACGCGAAGCGGCCGCCGTTTCGGAACGGCCGTCATCCACTGACCGTACTCGCGCTGCTCCTCGAGCCGGCACGACCAGACCAACCGCCCGTCGTGGACCGTCATGTCCGGGCAGCCGTCGCACATGTTCTGCCGCCCGTCGGCCATCACGTCGATGGGCTGGATGATGGCGACCGACTGGAAGTGCTGCGCGTCGAGAACGTGCCGCGGGTCGTGCAGCAACGCCCGCGCCCAGTGGCCCGCGGCGTGCCGGAGGCCCCAATCCCACAGGCCGGTGGCCAGGGCTGCGCGTCCCGTGGACAACACCTTCGGCGGCGCATAGCTCAGGTACCGACCCGCCCACATGTGGTGCAGCGTCTGGGCGACCTCGAGGAACTTGGGGCCAGCGTAGCCGTGGATGCGGCCGGAGCTGCCGACGCGAAGCGACACGAGCCACTTCAGGCTCTCGGGGTCCTCTGTCCCGTTGAGGTAGGCGGCGGGCGAGAAGTCGGGATGCCGCCGCCGGATGACCTCGACGACCTCGCGCGACGTGATGTCGGCACGCCGCGGCTCCTCGTCCTTGACGTAGACCAGCGGCTCCACGTCGACGGGCTCGCCCCAGGCGTAGTAGTCGAAGGTCTGCTGGGTCGCCGTCCGGTACACGATGAACACGACCGTGTGCACCTGCCCCATGTGCTCGCCCGCCCAGTCCAGCACGTCCGGCACCTGCTCGAGGGTGTCCTCGTAGACCGTCGCGTTGAAGGCGCAGGCAAGGCCGCCGACGCTCGCCACGAGCTCGGCGTACTCGGAGCGGAGCTCGTTCATCTCCGCCTCGGTCTTGTTGCGCCAGTGGGGGCGGCCCTGCTTCGAGTCGACGTGGAACGTGAGCCCGACGAGCCCGGCCTGCTTCAGCTCGACGAGCATGTCGCGCGTGAGGGCCAGACCGTTCGTGTTGAGGATCGCCTTTCGCCCCATCGCATGCACACGGCCCACGATCTCCACCACCTCCGGGTGCATCAGCGGATCCCCGCCGGCGATGGAGATGCCGTCGAAGTTGCGCAGACGCACGAAGGTGTCGAGGTCACGCTCGACCTCCTCGAGCGACGCGTGCGTCTTGACGTTCTTCCGATAGCACCCGTCGCAGGCCAGGTTGCACGCCTGCGTGGGCTCGAGCCAGGCGATCGGGTTGTCGGAGAGGCTCCAGGGAAGCCGATAGAGTGCTCGGTGGTCGACGGACGCAGCCATGGTCCCTCCTGTCGGCTGGGGAACCTGCCGCGCCCGCGCCTGCGAAGCCTTGACGGGGATCAAGCCAGGAGGTGAGGGCGGCTCACAGGCCGCTGGGCTTGCAGACCGAGGGCAGGCCGACGCCCGCGTCCCCGCGCCCGAAGCCGTCACCGCCCGGCGTGAGGGAAGTGCTCTCGGGCTGGCACGTATATCCCTCGCTCGCGCGGCAGTCCGCGTCGGTCGTGCAGGTGCGCATGCACTGCCCGGTGCCGGTGGGCCCGCCCGCCATGCAGGTCGCGCCGCTGCCGCACTCACCGCCGCCCACGGTGCACGTGCGGCTGCAGTAACCGCCGGGGAACGCACCGAGAAGCGTGCCGACGGATCCGGCACCGAGACACAGGTCGCCGCTTCAATCCCCGGAGCCGCCTCCCATGGAGCCGGCGCCCGAACCGCAGTCGGTGTCGGCCATGCACGGGGCGCCGATCGACCCCGCCGTGGGAGCCGTGCCCGCGGAGCCCGCATCGGCGCTGGCCGTCGTGCCGGCGTCGGTGCCCGCGTCGGCCGCCGGGATCGTGCCGGCGTCGCTCCCGGCGTCGACGGCGGGGGGCGGCGTGCCCCCCTCCGGACCGGGATCGGTGATGTGGCCCGCATCGGTGTCCATGACGGGCGGCGTGGTCGACCGCATCGGGTCCGCCCCGAAGGAGTCCTGGCAACCGAAGCCCGAGACGGCCACGAGAGCTGCACATGCGAGGACGAAGCGCATCCGATCCACCTCCTCCCACGGCCTGCGGTTCAAGGCGCGTGCCATGGCACGGGCGCCTCGAAGATCGGGGCAGAGGGGGGCGCTGCCGAGGCCCGGTGTAAGGTCTGGGGGAACATGCGGCGCACTCAGACCGGGTCTCCTGGACCCCGGCCGACTGGCGCGCGGCGCGGGGTGCGTCAGGATGAACGGGAATGCCGCGTGCCCGGTCCGTGCCGTTTACCGCGCTCGCGTGCGCCTTTGCGCTCGCGGGGTGCGTGCACTCGCCGCCACTGCCACCGATCCCCCGCCGCGTCGACCCCATGACCCTCTGGACGGGGGGCACCGCGCTGCGCGGCGCCAACATCTACCAGCGCCGCGTCTATCCCGCGATCGATCACGGCGCCCTCGGCCCGGGTCCCGTCGGCCCGCCCTACACGGTCGACGACTTCCGCCACCTGGCCGCCCTCGGCGCGAACTATGTCCACATCTCCTCGCCCGGCGTCTTCCGCGAAGATCCCCCCTACGCGCCGGACCCCGCCGTCATCGCCCACCTCGACTCGCTCATCGCCGAGATCACAGAGGCCGGCATGTACGTGGTCATCGCCTTCCGCACCGGGCCGGGACGCAGCGAGTTCACGTTCTTCCGCGGACACTGGTTCGACCCGGGCCTCGTCAACGACGACGTCTGGCGCGACCCGGCCGCGCAGCGCGCATGGGCGGCCATGTGGCGTTTCACGGCGGCGCGCTACCGCGGCGTGCCCGGCGTCGTCGGCTATGACCTGATGGTCGAGCCCAACGGCGCCAAGCGCATGCTCGGCGTGTGGAAACCGGAAGACTTCTACCCCGCCCACCGGAGCAGCCTCGAGGACTGGAACCCGATGGCGAGACGGCTCACGCGCGCCGTCCGCGAGGTCGACCCCGACACGCCCATCCTCGTGAGCCCCATGGGCTACGCGTCCATACGTTGGCTCCCCTACCTCGAGCCCACGGGCGATCCGCGCACGGTCTACACCGTTCATCAGTACGCGCCCAACGCCTACACCGGCCAGCCCGACGACGCGCCCGTGACGTACCCCGACGACATCGACGTGGACGGCGACGGTCGGACCGACGCCTTCAACCGCGCGTGGCTCACCTCACTCATCGGCACCGTCACCGCCTATCGGCGCGAGCACGACGTGCCGGTCGCGGTCACCGAATTCGGCGTGCGTCGCTGGCTGCCCGACGCCCGCGCCTTCCTCGGCGACGAGATCTCGCTCTTCGAGTCGGCGGGGATGAGCTGGGCACTGTGGATGTGGAACCCGAGGTGGCCGCCCATGCGCACGCACGACGCCTACGACGTGCAGCGGAGCACGGACCCGGACTGGCACCACGACGTGCTCGACAGCCGGCTGTTCGCCCTGGTGCAGACCGCCTGGGATCGCAACACGGTGCATCCGGTGGCAGCGCGCATCGAGCTTCCGCCGGTTCCGCGGGTGACGGTCGTGGCTCGCACGGCGGAACACGAGGGGGTGTCCGCCGTCGTCGAGCCCAAGGCCCGGCGCTGAGCTGTCGTCGACGAGCGACGGCGCCGCTGGCCGGCCGAGGTCAGGCCGCGTGGTCATCGGCGGCCGGCGGCTCGTCGCGGGGTGAGTGCCGCGGCTCCGTGATCGCCTGCACGGCCTCGGCCTTGCGCGCGCCACGCACCACGCGCACGGCCCCCCGGGAGGGCTCGATGCGGTTGCCGTGCCTGCGCGCCCACACCTGCGTCAGCTCGGCCCCGAGCAAGAGCACCTGGGCGGTGTAGTAGACCCAGAGGAGCAGCACGACCAGGGATCCGGCCGCGCCGTAGGCCGAGACGATGAACGCGCGGCTCAGGTAGACGTTGAGCAGGAGCCTGCCCGCGGTGAAGAGCAGCCCCGTGACGACGGCGCCCACGCCCACCTCGCGCCATCGCACGCGCGCGTCCGGCACGAGCTTGAAGATGCCGGCGAACACGGTCGTGGCCACGACGAGCGAGACGCTCGACTCGAGCACGAGGGCCCACGCGATGCCGCCGGGCACGTGGAGCTGCATCCACGAGGAGGCCGCGGCGATCACCGTTCCCGCCAAACTGAAGAGGAGCAGGAGCGCGCCGCACGCGAACACCATGACGAAGGCCGAGAGGCGGTTCTTGAGGATCCGCCTAAAGGGCTTCCCCGGCGCGGCCTCGACTTGCCACATGTGGTTGAGGGCGCGCTGGAGCTGGGCGAACACGCCCGTGGCGGCGATCACCGTGCCGACGGTCCCGACCACGATTGCGACGACTCCGTCGCCCCTCGGGCCTTGCGCATTCGCGACGACGGCGCCGAGGGCCCGAGCCCCCGTGTGGCCCATCCACTTCTCCGCCTCTTGCACGATTTGCGTCTCGATCTGCCCGCGGCCCAAGACCACGCCCACGACGCCGAGCAAGACGACGACGAAGGGCGCCAGGGACAGCATCGCGTAAAAGGACAGGGCGGCGCCCCACTCGAGAGCGTGGTCCTCCCGCCACTCGTCGAAGGTCTGCCGAAGGAGCCTACACCCGCATCCCGCCACACCACGGCGCGAGAATAACCACTCGCGTCAGTAGATCACAGGGCCTCCGACGGCGCTCTCGGTCCAGACCGCGATGTGGTACGAGAGAGCGCTCGGAGCGGACGCTTCCGTCGAGGCCGCCCGAGTCGTCGGCTCGTCACCCGCGTCGGCGACGAGCGAGCTGCTCACCGCGCCCTTGGCTCGCTGGTTCTCCGTTCCAGGATCGACGGCCACCGGCCGAGCGCGCGGAAGACGTTCTCGGGGCCCTCGCTGCCGGCAGCCAGCACCGCCGACTCGAGACGCTGTCGCAGTCCCGCCGCCTCTTCGTTGCGCACGGGCCACAGGTAGCGGCGCGCGTCGTCGTTGTCCTCGGTGATGGTCAGCACGACGGCAAGGTGGCCATCGGGCAGGTCTTCCACTTCGACGATGAAGTCCCTCATGTCACACCCCCCTGAACATCCGTGGCTCACCGATCCCGCCATGGTCAACGGGTAAAGATCGCACGGCGATTCCCGCGGCGAGCGACACTCGGTCGAGTGGGACGACACCGGCCGCTTCCCCTCACCCCAAGCGCCTCCACGGGCGCACGCGGTGGCGCACGCTCGTTGGCGGCGACGGAGGATCGCGAGGGGCAGGCGCTCAGGGGGACCGGTGCAAGCCACCCGGCCGCATCGGGTGGGGCGGCACCCGGGGTGTCAAGTTGGGAGCGGGCGGCGTGTACCGTGGCGGCGGCGTCGTGCGTGGCGGCGGCGCCGTGCGCGGCGGCGATGGGTTAACGCGTGGCGGCGGCGTCGTGCGTGGCGGCGGCGCCGTGCGCGGCGGTGATGGGTTAACGCGCGGCGGCGGTGGCGTGTACCGTGGCGGCGGCGCCGTGCGTGGCGGCGGCGCCGTGCGCGGCGGTGATGGGTTAACGCGCGGCGGCGGTGGCGTGTACCGTGGCGGCGGCGCCGTGCGCGGCGGCGGTGGTGTGTACCGTGGCGGCGGCGCCGTGCGCGGCGGCAGTGGTGTGTACCGTGGCGGCGGCGCGACGCGTCCTCGCGGCGGCGGCGGCACGACGCGTCCCGGCGGCGGCGGCGCGACGCGTCCCGGCGGCGGCGGCACGACGCGTCCTCGCGGTGGCGGCGGCACGACGCGTCCTCGCGGTGGCGGCGGCACGACGCGCCCCGGCGCCTGAGGAGGAACGACGCCCGGCCCGTGCGCGGGCGGTCGAGGCGGCGGAACCGCCACGGGACGGCGAGGCGAGAGCGGCATGCCGGGCCGGACCGGATGGAGCGGCGCAGCGGGACCACCGAACGGGCGAAGGCTGGCCCGCAGGACCGGGACGCCCTGCGGGGACGCCGTGCACGGGCGGCGGCCGCACCGTCGCACCCACTCCGCGAGGGCGACCGACGGGAACGGGCACACGCTCGATGCGCCCCGGCCGCGGCGGTCGCACCACCACCGGGTGCAGCGGCCGGTGCACATCCCCCGACACGCGCGCCGGCGGCGGACCGTAGAACGACCGGCCACCGTGCCCACGATGGTGCACCGGACGCGTCACCTGGATCAGGTGACGATGGTGGCGGTAGGGCAAGAGATAGAAGACCGGGTTCGGCGCGAGGAAGAAGGCCGTGGTGGCGAAGAACCAGTACGGCGCGTAGGCGTCGACGTACGTCGCGCCGGGCGGCAAGGGCGACCACCCGACGTAGCCGTCGCCGTAACGCCAGTCCACCCAGGAAGCCGCCCACGTATCGCCGGGCACCCAGACCCAGCCCGGGCCGTCGATCCAGACCCAACGGCCGTAATGGAACACGGCCCACGCGAAGGGCCAGCTGCTGTCGAACAGCCAGCCGGCGGTCGTGTACACCCACTGCCCGCCACTCGCGTAGGGCTCGAAGCCCGCGCCGACGATCGACGGGCTCGGCTGCCAGACCCAGCCGTAGCTGTCGGTCCAGAACCAACTGCCATAGGGCGCGAGCGCGTCATAGAACGATCCCGCGACACCAGCCATGGGCGGCGCTTGCGCGCTGCCGACGTCCTGCACCGCGGGTGGCGGCGCCCCTTGCGCGTAGGACGAGGGCGTCGATTGCGCGAGGGCGGCCGCAGGTACGACCGAGAGCGCGACCACCAAGAGCCATGGCAGCGACCTGTCGATGACGGCCACCTCCTGTCATCCGATCTCTGGGGCGACCGGCGGCCACGTCGAGCCTCGGAGACAAGGGTGGCATGCACGAACGCGAAACGACGGCGCGGCGCCGTACCCCGCTTGCACAGTCGACGCACCACACCAGCGCCCCGTTTCGCGTCTCAGCCGACCGGGCGTGCGTCGATCGTCGTGCCGTTCATGCTCCCCTCGACGGCCTGCACGTAGGCGCGAGCCACATCGGCGGCGGGCATCCCGGGTGCACCGTCACGCCCCATCTGCTCGAGCGTCTCGCGAACCCAGGGCGGGCTGACGACGTTGACCCGCAGACCGCGCGGAAGCTCCAGGGCTGCGGCGAGCGCGAAGGCCTCGAGCCCCGCGTTCACCATCGAGATGGCGGCGCTGCCGGGCATCGGGTGACGCGACAGGACGCCGCTCGTGAGGGTGAAGGAACCTCCGTCCCGCACCGCCTTCATGCCCGCGCGCACGAGGCCGACCTGCCCCATGAGCTTGCTGCGGATGCTGAGATTGAAGTCGTCTGCGGACAGCCCGGCGAGGCCCCCGAACCGCGCGTTGCCCGCACAGCACACGACTGCGTCGACGTCACGGACCGAGTCGAAGAGGGCGGCGATGGAGGCCCCGTCCTCGATGTCGACCCGCACCTCTCCCTTTCGCGAAGCCCTCACCACGTCGTGCTCGTCGCCGAGCGCCGCAGCCACTGCCGCGCCGATGGTCCCCGTTGCTCCGATGACGATGATTCGCATGCGTGTCCTCCCGATCGTGTGACGCGACCCTGCCACGGATCGGCGTCCCCTGCAGGTGCGTGCGCCGACACGGTACGCGAGCCAGCGCGGGTAAGCACCGACTGCGGCGCGCTTCACCGTCCAGCCCACGACCGCGAGCGCGTCAGGGGCCGAGCTGGCGGCGCGCTTCGCGTACGAGCTCGGGGCCGGGCCGGCTCATGTCGAGGTGCAGTCGCCCCGGCTCGACCTCGTCGAGCGCCCGTTCGGCGTAGTAGCGGACGAGCGGGAGCGGATTGTCGAGCAGATCGATGGCGAGGGATTTCGTCTCGGCAAGGCGACCTCGGGCCGCGAGCGTGACCGCGACCGCGCGCTCGTGCGGCTTGCCCCGCTCCAGGGTGGCGACGAGCGGGTTGACCCCGAGGTCCGGCCCGTAGAGCGCGTGCAAGGCGCGGCGGTCGTAGCGTCGCCCCCACCAGCTCTCCATCGTGCCCACCAGGCTCTGCACCGAACGGTGCTGGTGGCAGACGCTGCACTCGAGGGGGCGGTCGCGCTCGACCCGGGTGGGATCGTCGGGCGAGCCGATCCGATGGTAGCGGCCGAGGGTGAGGTCGAGGGAGAGGTTCTTCTCGGGCATGTGACAGGCGATGCATGCGCTGCCTGCACCATGCGGATCGTGGTGGGTGTGGGCGGCGAGCGCCCTGTCGCCGGTGAGGTTTCGATGGCACCCGAGGCAAATGCCGTTGCCGTCGAGGGTGCCGAGCCGCCGCAGGTCGTCGGGTGGGTCCCGACGGTGCGGGTCGTGGCAGGCCGCGCAGCTCATGCGATCGGAGCAGCCGCCGAGCAGAAAATCGTGCGCCTCGCCCGAGTTGATGACCGAGCCACCCGGGTTACGATCGAGGCGCCCTCCTTCCCATGTGTATGGATACCCACTGAACATCACCGTGTGGCATCGCTCACATACTCGGTTGATGTTCGCGGCCCGCGTGTCGGCGCGACCGGGGGGCTCGACCCGCTCGAAGTCGGGGCTCACCACCCGAAACGTCATGGGCGTCCCATCGTGGACGTGCTGGCGGCCGCCACCGTGACAGTCCTCGCATCCGATGCCGATCTCCACGAGGTTCTGCTGGCGGAAGCGGTGATAGGTGACGCGGATGGCCCGGTGGAGCAGCCCCCGGAGGGGCAGATTCTGGGTGCTCTGCACGTCACCGCCGAGCGCGCCGATCTCGCTGCGTACCGTGCTGGCGAGCCCCGCCCCGTTCGTGATGCGGTAGCGCTGCAGGCGGTCGGGCGGGAGGAGCGTGTCTGTGACCGAGCCCTGGTAGCCGGGCGCGTCGGGGCCGGCCAGGTCGTCGAAGAGGGTGTCGAGGAGTGGCTCGGTGTCGTGGCAGAAGATGCAGGTCGTCCGCCATCGTCCCCCGGGGATCAGGCGCGGGCGCTCGGGCAGGAGCACGGAGTAGCCCTTGTAGCGATAGCGGTGGTCGAAGAGCAGGAAGGAGACGGGCATGATGAGGCCGTCGCTACCGAGCCACGGAGCGTCGGGGCGCGTGGAGGCGACCTGGCGTCCGACATAGTCCTCCCGCTCGCGGCCCCCGATGACCTTCGTGATGCGGTAGAGTTGCGTACCGCCCCGGCGCATCTGGAGGCGCATGTAACGCCGCTCACCATCGCTGAGCATCGTCGCGGTGTCGCCCATGAAGTGGAACACATGCCCGTCGTAGGGCGCGCGGATCGCCCCCGGCGTCGCGAGCCGCGTCATTCGGTGCATGGGCGAGCCGAGCCACTCGTCGTAGATCCCGCGGTGGCAGCGCGCACAGGCCTTCGACCCCACGTAGTCCGCGCGCGCCACGTTGCTCCGGGCCGGCACGCCCGGCGGCGGGCTCGGGCGGCCGCAGGCGGCCAACCCCAACGCGACGGTGAGCCAAACGCGGGCCCGCATGGGATCGCAGCATACGCGTCGCAGGCGTCCCGGCCCATGCCCGCCTCCCGGGGAGGCCGAAGCGAAGCGGACGACCGTCCGCGAAGCCGGCCAAGTCCGGCGTCGCCCCCATGACGTGCCTGAAGGGAGGTCCCCCGACCAGAGGTGCCCAGGCACGGAATCGAACCGCGGACACGGGGATTTTCAATCCCCTGCTCTACCAACTGAGCTACCTGGGCGGATGCTCGCGAGGCGCCGAGATTACCCTCGAACCGGGCACTGTCAAGACGGCCCGGAAGACCTCGGCTGCACTGAACTTGGCTTTTTTCGCGGCATGCGGCCTACAATGCGACCGCGGGGTGCCAACACATGTCGGACGGAGTATCGGATCGCGCCCTCGAGGCCTTCCGTCGCCTCGCGGCCGAGGCAGCCCACCACGGGGGCCAAGCCAAGGTGGACGTGTTGATGGCCCTCGTCCAGCGGACCGTCTACGTCGCCACCTGGCCCGACGGCAGCGGATTTCGCACCCTCGTCGAATTCCGCCCAGGAGTCCGCCCTCCCCGTCTTCAGCGCCCCGGATCAGCTCCAAGATGCGGCGCGCCGCTTCGCATGGACACAGCCCGACGGCTCGCTGCCATTCCGCGAGGTCGGTGCACGTGAAGCCCTCCGGCACGTCGTTGCCCACGGCCTCGCCTTCGCGGTCGTCGACATCGCGTCCGACCACGCTCTCGAGCTGCGCCGCGCCGAGATCGAGCCCCTCCTGACGCCCCAGGCACGCCGCGACTCGAGCGGACCCTTCGCCGGCGTGGGCCGCGTCTCGTCTTCCATCATGCAGGCGGTCAACACCGGCCAGACCGCGTCGATGCGAACACCTCCCCCGCCTGCGCCTCCGTCCACTTCGCCCGGTGCCTACGGGCCCGCCGCCAGCGTGAAGAAGGGGCCGGTCGCTCCCCGCGAAGAGCGCGTGCGCGTTCCGGACACAATCGAGCCCCGCCCCGTCGGCCGGGCCAGCACCCCCGCCGCCCGATCCCAGCGCGCGCCCCCTCCGGGGGTCATCGTACAAGATGCCCCCATTGCAGCCCCGTCGAGCGCCAAGGCGGCCACCTTCGGCAGCGGCTCCAGCGTCACCGTGTCGCCCCTGCGCGAGCTACCTCCGGATTCGCTCGTGGACGCGCTCTCGAACGTTCTGCGCTCCTTCCCCGAGGTCGAGTGGGCGGCTCTGTGCCTGACGTCCCGCGGGCCGGCCACGCCGCTGCCCACCGTGGGCCTGCGCGTCGACACCGGCTTCCGTGCCCGCGTCAACGACATCATCGCGGGTGTGAGGGAGACGGGCGACACCCACGGCGCCTCCCTCGACGTCCTGCTCCTCGACAATCCCGAGGTCATGCGCACCGCCCGCAACGACGCCCTGGTCTTCTACCCCTGGCGTCGAACACCTACGCGCTCCTCGTGAGCGACGCCGCGTTCGACGCGGCTTGACGCCGACGCCCCGGCGCTGCAGCAAGGACGGGCCGTGTCCTCCTCCCCTGCCCTCGGGAAGCGACCGCCCCGCATCCGGACCCCCTTGCCCGGTGCCCGCTCGACGGCCCTCGTCGAGACCCTCGCACGCACCGAGTGCCCGGCCCTGACCACGCGCCGCGCGCGCCGTGCCGAGGCCGCCGGCGCACCCCACAATCCCATCGTCTGGTGCGAAGCCCACGGCGCCAACGTCGTCGACGCCGACGGCAACGTCTTCGTGGACCTCACCTCCGGTTTCGGCGCCGCCGCTGTCGGCCACGCTCACCCACGGGTTGTCGCCGCGGTGCGCTCCCAGGCCGAGCGGCTCCTGCACGCCCTCGGTGACGTGCATCCCTCGGACGTGAAGGTCGCCCTGCTCGAGCGGCTCGCTTCCATCGCTCCCTGGCCCGACGCTCGGGTCATCCTCGGCCTCAACGGGGCCGACGCGGTCGAGGCGGCGCTCAAGACGGCGCTCCTCGCCACGGGGCGCCCGGGCGTGCTCGCCTTCGAAGGCGGTTACCACGGGCTGTCGCACGGACCGCTCGCCGCTTGCGGCTACGCCGAAGCCTTCCGCGCGCCCTTCGCACCGCAGCTCAATCCCCACGTCGTCTTCGCACCCTGGCCCGCTCCCGACGCCGACCCGAGCACCGCCCTCGCCGCCGTGAGCGATGCGTGGGATGCGGCGGGCGAAGCGATGGGCGCGGTGTTGGTCGAGCCGGCCCAGGGCCGCGGCGGGGTGCGCATTCCGCCCCGCGGCTTCCTCTCCGGCCTGCGCACCCTCGCCCACGCGCGCGGTGCGCTGCTCGTGGCCGACGAGATCTTCACCGGCCTCGGTCGGTGCGGGGCGCGCTGGCGTTCGGTGGCAGACGGCGCCGTGCCGGACCTCCTGTGCACCGGCAAGGCCCTCGGCGGCGGCCTCCCGGTGAGCGCCTGCCTCGGTCGTGCAGACGTCATGGCCGCATGGGGCGCACCGGAGGGTGAAGCCATCCACACGGCGACCTTCCTCGGCCACCCCCTCGGCTGCGCGGCGGCCCTCGCCGCCCTCGACGTGATCGACGACGAACGCCTCGCGACGCGCGCCACCGAGCTGGGCGCGCACCTGCTCGACGCCCTGCGCGCCCGCGTCTCCCGCTTGCCCGGCGTCCGCGGTGTGCGCGGCGAAGGGCTCATGGCGGGTCTCGTGCTCGATTCCGGCGCGCGCACCCTCGGTCTGGTCCGGCAACTGCTCGAGCGCGGCTTTCTCACCCTGCCGGCGGGCGCCGGGGCCGACGTCTTGCAGATGGTACCACCGCTCACAATCGAGCCCGCCCTGCTCGAAGCCTTCGTCGACGCCCTCGAAGCCACCCTCACGGAGGAGCCGTCGTGACGTCACGCGACGATCTCGCCGCCCGCGCCCATGCGCTCATCGATCGGCTCGCCGACGGGAGCCGCGACGACAACGTCCGCGACGCCCTACTCGCGGACCTCATCGCCCATCAGGCCGCCCGCATCGCGCCCTGGTCCCGCCTGCTCGCCGCGCGCGGCGTCGACCCGCGCAGCACCGGCGACCCGGCCCGCATCCCCGCCTTGCCGAGCGACGTTTTCCGGCATGCCCGCGTCGCCGTCCACGCCGAGGAGGCGGACCGCCGCGTCTTCCGCACCTCCGGCACGACCCACGACCTACGAGGCGTCCGCCCCCTCGCGGACCTTGCCCTGTACGACCACGCCGCCCGCGTCGCAGCGCGCCACGCCCTCTTCCCCGACGTCGACCGCCTCCGCCTCGTCGTCCTCGCACCGGACGCGCACGAAGCCCCCGATTCGTCGCTCTCATACATGCTCGCCCGCTTCGACGACTGGTTCGGCGACGGCCCGACACGCTACGTGTGGCGCGACGGCCGCCTCGACATCGAGCAGCTCACCGCCGTACTGTCGTGCGCCGAGCGGGACGGCGCGCCCGTCGCCCTGCTCGGCACCTCCTTCGCGTTCGTCCACGCGGAGGACGACCTTCGGGAGCGACACTTTCGGCTGCCGTCCACGAGCCGCATCATGCAGACTGGCGGCTTCAAGGGTCGCTCGCGCACCGTGACACCCGAGGACATGCGCACGCTCCTCGGCGAACGCTACGGTGTCCCGCGCCCCTTCATCGTCGCCGAGTACGGCATGACCGAGCTGAGCTCGCAGATGTACGAGACCTCCTTGCGCGACGCGCTGGCCGGCCGCATCGACGCCCCGCGACGGCTCTGGGTGCCGGGCTGGGTGCGCGCGGACGTCGTGGATCCCGAGCACCTCGCGAAGGTGCCCGACGAGGCCATCGGCATCCTGCGCATCGACGACTGCGCGAACCTGGACACGCCGTGCGCGATCCAGACCGCGGACCTGGCCCGCCGGCTCGGGGACGGCATCGTGGTGCTCGGACGCGATGCCGACGCCACGCCCCGGGGCTGCTCCCTCGCCGCCGACGAGGCCCTCGGAGCCAACACGTGAGCGATCCCACGAATCCGCCCGACGCCCCCGACACCGATCGGATACGCGCCGTGGCCGCCGAGGTCGGACGGACGGCCGCGACCCTCCGCGCCTCTGGCCGCGACCACGTCGCGCGCACCCTCGCCCGCGCCGCGGCGCTGCTGGCCGATCCCGAGACACCCCTCGGAGCCGACGCGCGGCGCCTCTTGCCGTCGGCGACCGGCCTGAGCGCCCCCATGGTCGACTGGGCCCTCCGCACCTCCCTCGAGCCCGTCACGTTCGATGCCCTCTCGACCCTGGCCCACCGCCTCGCTCCATCCGACCCGCGATACGTGGCCGCGCCGCCGCGCCTCGTGGCCGTCGTGCTTTCGGGCAACGTCTTCACCGCGTCGGTCCGTGCCGTGCTCGTACCGCTCCTGCTCGGTGCGCCGCTCATCGCGAAGGCATCTTCGCGCGAGGACCTCTTCCCGCGCCTGCTCGCTCGCGCGCTCGAAGAAGCCGACCCGGGCCTGGCCCGGTCCTTTTTCGTCTTGACCTTCCCCGGCGGCACCGTCGATCTGGAAGACGCTCTCTTCGCACAAGCCGACGTGGTCTCGGTGTACGGTCACGACGCCACCCTCGCCGCTGTGCGCGGGCGGCTCGCGGGCACCACGCGCTTCGTACCCCACGGACACGGTTTGGGCGTCGTCCACGTCCCCGCCGCAGCCCTGATCGACGAGGACGCGGCCCGCCGCGTGGCCGACGCGGTCGCGCTCGACGTCGCGGCCTACGATCAACGTGGGTGCCTCTCCCCCCACGTCGTGTGGGTCGAGCGGGGCGCCCGGATCGACGCGCGCGCCTTCGCAGCGCTGCTCTCCCGGAGCGCCTTCGCCACCCTCGCGCGACGCCTACCTCGCGGACCGCTTCCGACTGCCGCCGGTGCCGCCCAGCTGCAGTGGCGCGGCGTGGCCGCGGCGCGCGGTGAGCTCTTCGAGGGGGACGGTTGGGCCGTGAGCTTCGAGGGCGAAGGACCGCTTCGACTCAGCCCTGGCTACCGCAACGTGTCGGTGCTCGAGCACGACGGTGTCGACGATCTCGCCCAGCGCCTCCTGCCCCTCGGCGTGCATCTGAAGTCGGTGGGCGTCGCTGGTGACGCCGCGGCCCGCCGCGCCCTCGCCGACGCGCTCCCGCCGCCCCTCGCCCCGCGCGTGTGCGCCGCAGGCACCATGCAGACCCCGCCCCTCGACGCCCTCGCCGACGGCGACCTCCCAGCAGCAGGCCTGCTCCGCCTCATCGACCTCGACTGAATCGCGCCGAGCACGGCGTCCCCGGCGAGCCCGAAGCCGACCCCGACGTCGGAAGGAACGGAGGGACTAGGGGCAGGTGGCCGGACGGTCAGGACAGACCAACCTCGAGCCTCCGTACGTAACCTCACACCCCGATGAACAGCCGATGGCCGAAGTTCCGCTCGAGCTTGCTCTCGAAGATCTTCGCCGCCGCCGACTCGATGTCGTACTCGACGCGCTTGAACTCGAACTCACGCGTCTCCGTATCGAAGATCGTGTAGCTGGCCCGGTTGTCGTAGTCCCGCGGCTGTCCCACCGAGCCGACGCTCACGATGTACTTCCAGCCCTTGCGCAGCTGGAACCGTCGCGAAGGCAGCTCCTCGACCTCGCCGGGACGAAGCGCGAACACCTTGCACAGATGGGAGTGGCCGATGAGCGTCAGATCGCCCAGCTCCTCCCATATCTGCAAACACTCACGCGCTTGCTCCGGTGCGAAGATGTATTCGAACTCCTCGAGCCGCAGCGGGGAACCGTGGCACAGGTGCACGCCCACGTCGGTCAGCTCGTGCTTGTACGGAAGCGCCTTGAGCCAGCGCAGGTTGGCATCGCTCAGCTGGGAGGCATGCTGGTCGAGGGCGTGACGAGCCGCCTCGTAGTAGTACGAATAGTCCATCCGGCCCGCGACGGCGGCGTCGTGGTTGCCCAGGATGGTCACCGCCGCGACCTCGCGAACGATGTTGGCGCACGCGTTCGGGCTCGCCCCGTAGCCCACCACGTCGCCCAGGCAATAGTACATGTCGACGCTCTCGGACTTGAACGCCTCCATCACAGCCGACAGGGCTTCGATGTTGGCGTGAACGTCGCTGAAAATCCCGAAACGCATGACGGTTCGCCCGGCGGCCGCAGTGTTGTAGAGGTGCCGGCTTTCGATGTCCATCCCCCACGAGGGGGATCGTTGTGCGCTTACGGTACGATACCCCCGCGTCCGAAGCCAGCATCTGGCTTCGACCACGGCGATAGGGGCGACTTCCGGTGCAACTCCGGAACCCCTGCGGCCCAACTTCTTCACGGCAACGGGCCCGTGCAACCCTGACGTTGCGTCACCTTCCGTGTCACCACGGGGGGACGGCTGCCCCGTCAGCCGCCGCCCTGCGGCGCGTCCGCCCCGCCCGAGCCCTCGAGCCTCTCGGCAGAAACGCTGCGAGAAGACCCGCACCGCGTCGTCCGGGTCCGCCTCCTGCTCCCCCCGCACCACCCGTCGGTGGCGCTGGACCTCGTCACGCACCGTCATGGCCTCGAGCGCGATCCGCGCGACGGCAGCGTCCTTGTCGGACTGCAGGCTCTCGACCTGCTTCTGGCACCCGTTCTGGGCGAACTGCGCGAGCGTGTACGCCAGGCGCGTCTCCTGGCCCTTGGGGTCCTTGAGGGCGCGCGCCACCGTCCGGAACGCCGCCGTTCCCATCTCGCCGAGCACGCGGGCGACCTCCTGCCAGACGTCGCTCGGCTCCGTCAGGAGCAGGTGCACCAGCGGGGCGACCGCGCGCCGCAGCCGAAGCTGGCCCAGAGCCAGGGCCGAAGCCTGGCGCACGAAGGTCTTGCGTGCGCTCAGACCATCGACGAGCACGTCCCCGGCCGCTTCA
Source organism: uncultured delta proteobacterium (assembly GCA_963830115.1). Taxonomy (GTDB): domain Bacteria; phylum Myxococcota_A; class Polyangia; order Polyangiales; family CAWHLB01; genus CAWHLB01. Next base: position 587,097 of record CAWHLB010000027.1, on the reverse strand, counting down.
CCGAAACCGAGCACACTCGGCACCAGGCGGACGACTTCGCTACGCGGCATCCGGCGCACGGCCTTGTAGAGAGTGGGGAGGATGTCGGCGTCCTTGCGGCGACACAGCTCGAGACCGGCGTCGAGACGGACCTTGGGGTGCTCGAGCAGCATGGTCAGCTGGGGCAGCCCCAGGTCGGGCAGGGTTTTCACGTCGACCTCGGCCAGCGAGTGGACACCCGACGAATCCCCCCGGACACGGCGGATGTCCGCCCAGGCGCGCTCGTGCGTCTCCGGGTCGATCGCCACCTCGTCCTCGGCAGCCGCCGCGATGAGCCCCTGCCAGTTCGCGGCGACCTGCTCCGGCGACAGGCCGCCTTGCTCGGGGGCTTCCACCGTCCGCCGGAACGCGGCCAAGAGCTCCAGGATGGCTCGCCCGTCTCGGGCCGGGTCCCCTTGCGCACCGCTTCGGCCAACAGAACGGGCGACAGGGCGATGCCGTGCTGGACCGCGTCTCCCAGGATGCGGTCCGTGCTTCGCTCCACGTCCTCGACCGGAATCGACAGCACCAGGAGCGCCAGATCGCGCCGCTCCGGAGTGCTCCAGCCCGCGAGCGCCTCGGCCCGCGTCAAGGCCTCGGCCGCGTTGCTGGCCGGCCCGAGCCCGTGGCCGAAGGGATGGCCCGCGTCCCGTACGGGGGGGCCGCCGCGAGCGCGCGTTCCACGGCGGTCGTCGCATCGACGCGGTAGTCGCCGGCCTCGCGAAGCCGCTCCAGCACGCGCTGCACGTTGCCCTGCCGCGGGCCGCCCACCTTCAAGGTCCGCTCGAACCGACCGTCGGGGCCGAAGAGTGCCACGGTGGCCTCGTACTTGCGCCGCAGCTCCTCGAGGATGGTGCGATGGGAGGGCCTGTCGGGATCGAGCCCGGCCCGCCGGACATAGGGGCGTCCTTCACCGCCGTCCACGAGCGACAGCAGCACCACGGGCCGCCCTTCGACGACCACCAGCTGCACGAGCAGCTCCACCCCTTCGCCGCGGAAGGCGTCCTCGCGCCCCTCGTCGAGCCGCGCAAACAGCCAGGGGCCCTCCCCGAGGGAAGCGGCCATCTGGATCGCCGGGTCATCGAGGAACGCCTCGGGCGGCGTCATGGGCATGGGCGGCAGGCTCCCGGGTGCCTCGGGCGGGACGCTCGGAACCTCCTGGATCGTCGTCTTCACGTCCCCGATGCCGGGGTCCTCGGGCCGACGCACCGGCCCCACCCCCGTCACCTCCTCGATGCCGTCGATTTCGTCGACCTCCTGCACCTCGTCGTTGCCGACGATCTCCTCCATCGTCGGCTCGGGCTCCTCCGAGCCGCTTTCCTCGAGGAGCTCCACCGCGTCCGACAAGTCGGCCCGAGGGTTCGTGCCCAGGGGCTCGATCTCGTCGAGCTCCTCCACGTCGTCCTCGTCGTCGACTTCCTCGACCTCCTGCACCTCGTCGTCCGAGACTTGCGTGATGACGCCCGCGGCGGAGCTCGATGGATCGCGCACCGTCCCTCGCTCTTCCAGCGCGACTTCCCGTTGCCGCAGGGCCTCCATGCGCTCCTCGGCCTCCTGTTGCAGCTTTCGCAGGGCCTTGATGCGCCCCTCGGTCTCCTGCTCGCGCTGCCGCAGCACCTCCATGCGCCCCTCGAGCTCCTGAGCTCGGAGAGCCAGCTCGCGCTGACCTACCTCGAGCTCCTCCGACAGGGTCCGGAGCTCGTCCTCGTGCGAAGTCACTTCCTCGCCGCGGTCCTGCAACCGGTTCTCTCGCCGCTTCAGATCCGCCTCGCGCTCGGCGAGCTCGGCCTGCCGCTTGTCGAGCTCCTCTCTCGCGCTCCCGGACCGAGGCCGGGACGGGTCTCGTCCTCCGGCGATGGCGGGATCGCCTCCAGGTAGGCACGCAACTCCCGATCCCCGATCACCACCGTGGCCTCCCGTACGTAGGGCGGTACGGGATGGGCGGCATCGGCGGCGAGCTGCTCGAGCAGGCGGGCCCGCTCCCGCAGCGCCTGGTGCCGCAGCACCTCGGGCACGACGAGCGCGAGCTTCGCCGCCGACGGGTCGTGATAGACGAAGGGCACGGCGAGCTCCTCGCCGCCTTCGAACCGATGCAATGCACCGGTCAGCGCAGGCTCCCTGAGCTCGGGATCCTCGGCGACATTGACGGCTCGGTAGACCTGGACCGATTGCACGAGGCCACCCGGAATCGGCACATGAACCGCCTCGAGGCGGGTCCTTCCGGCCTCCCCCTCGTAGGGGAACTGCGCGCCCGGGCTCCCCGCGGCCCCCGAATCGCCCTCGGAGAGCTCCCCCTGCTCTGCGCTTTCGCGTCTCCATCCCTGCTCCCTCGGCCGCGCCCCCCGGGCCGGCCGTTTTCGAACCGGGCCTCGCACCCCCGAGCCGGAGTGCACCCACGACCGGCGCATCCGGCTCGAAAACGGCTCTCGCCCGGCTGGATCGGTAGCACGATGCGCCGCCGACCGGAATAGCGAGGAACGACGGGCTCCGCGCAGCGGGCGGGCTATGCTTCGAGCATGGAGAGGAATGCGCCACCGGTCGTCCTCGAGCTCGCCTCGGGCTGCGTCCGTTTCGTGCAACAGGCGGTCGGGCTCGAGCTCGACTTCACCGCGGAGACGCTCCCGGTGCTCGACCACTACGTGCAACTTGCCGAGCCCGAGCGCGACGAGCTGCTGGAGTTGTTGGCGCCCACCGCCGGAGCCTACTTCGGAGAGGTCGTGCGTCGAACGCTCGGTCCGGCCCGCTGGCACGCGCCCGAAGCCGACTACCAACGCTTCCGCATCGAGCTCGAGGACTGCTTCCTCTGGTTCAACCCCGTGGGCGTGGCGATCGAGGCGATTCTCGTGGAGCCGGCCGACGGATGGTCGGCCCACCTCTCCCTCCTCGACGAGGACCGACCCGAGGTGGAGGCCGCCCTCGAGCGGCTCGGCGAGGTGCCCGAGGACGACTACTATCGGTTCGCCACGCGCTACGAGGTGCTCTCGCAGGTGGCGACCTTGCTCCGGGCGCGGGCCGCGCGCGCTGGCGCTTCCAGCCGACGCTTTGGCCCGGACGTCTACGCCGCCGCCATCGACGAAGCGCCCCTGAAGGGCCTCACCCACTGACGGGCAGGGCAACGGGGGCGACACCGGGCGGCGGACGTCAGCGGATGCTCAGCGTCCCGGGCACGACGACGTTCCTCGGTCGCTCCGCGAGCATCCCGAGGGGCCGGATGGCCCCGATGCGATAGGTGCCGGGCGACATGCCGACGAAGTGGGCGGTCGCGCCGGCGTCCACCCACCCGAGCGCGAACCCGCCCGCCGTCACGATGATGCGGGTCCTGCTGTGGTTCTCGACGACGATGCCCTCGCCCGGGGCGTCGGCGTTCGGGGCGTGCTTGCGGGGCGGCCGTCTCGGCGGGAGGCGCGACACGATGGCCGGGTCGGCAAAGGCGCGGCTCTTCCCGCCCACGAGCGGGTGGGGGGGCTTGCCCTGATCGGCGCGCAGGGAGGAGCGAGGCAGCTTCACTTGGACATCCGCCGTGCGCTCGGCCTGCCAGGAACCGATCCGGAACATCGGTGGAGAGCCCCCGCTGCCACAGCGTCGTTCGAGCGAATCGGGAGGCTGGCTCGCCCACTCGGCGACCAGGCGGCAGACGAGCGCGCCAGGCCCCGACTCGCCGGAGGCAGGCGGTCGGACCCAGACGAAGGGGGTAGCTCGACGCACCGGCCCGCCCTGGAACCAGGCAGCCATCTTGCTCGGGGACAGGGGACGCCCCCCGTCGGCGTCGAACACGTAGCCGCCGAGCACATCGCTGCGCAGGCGCACCTCGGAGCCCGCCTCCACCGGCCATCCGCTGCCGACGAACCACGCCCGGAGCCGATCGGTGGACACGTCGATCTGGAGCTTCGCCCGTGGGATTCGGCAACGAGGCGGGGCGGTGGCCGAAGCCAGCGGGAATGTGGAGCGTGACCCTGTAGACGAGGCGTCGCGCGTCGACGGGCTCATCACCCGCGTAGTCGTCGTCCGCGAGGGGCGCGGGCATGATGTGAGGACGGTCGCCGGGGTGCGGGCTCCCCGGTTTCGCCGGCGCGTAGACCTCGTCCGGAGGCGGCGGTCCCTCCACAGCGGCGGCTGCCGCCCCGTGTGCGTCGTGCCGTCGCGGACGGGGCGCGGCGGCTCCACCGTGATTGCCGCACCCCCCGGCCTCGAGAGCCACGGCGCCGACGGCGATGGCGACCCACCACCATGCTTCTCGACCGCTCATCGCCTCGAGCCCACCGTCGATGCGCATCGACGAACCTGGACCGGATGGCTCACGGCAGCGCGCCGTCGATGCGTGTCCAGCCCTGGGGAACGCCCGGCCCCCCCTGGTGCGACAGCGCGTAGACACCGATGCCGATCCCGGCGGCGACCACGGCCGCGGCGCCGAGCCAGAACCACACACTGTGCAATAGCACCGAGATCGTCGACTCCTGCTCGACGACGGGCGTCCCGTGCTGGTCCGGCGCCGCGATCGAGCCCGACAGGTCGACCCCCTCATAGAGCTGCGATGCGAGACGCCGCGCCAGGACCTGCCCACCGGCATCGGCGGGGATCGAGGCCTCCTTCTCGGACAGCAGGAAGCGCGTGCGCAGGTCGTAGAGGTAGAGGTGCACCCGGATCTGCCCGCCGGCCGCCGGCGTCACCGTCCCCAAGATCAACTGATTGACGTAGAGCAGGTTCGTCAGGTGGGCGATCCGGCTGTCGAGCCCGACGCGGTGTTGCCCCAGCTCCTCGCGAACGTGTGGAAGCTCGGCCGCGAGGAGGCGTGCTCGCTCGCTGTGGTCGAGCGTCAGGGCGATCGAGCCTTGGCGGTTTGTCGACACGGACACGCGCTGGATCAGCTTGTCGAACCCGACGGCCTTGACCGTGACGTAGTGGTCACCTGCCAGGAGGCCGTCGGCCACCGTGGGCGACGGTCCGTAGCTCCGACCGTCCACGAAGACCTCGACGCCCTCCGGATCGGTCGTGATCTGCAGCGAACCGCGACCGCCGTGCGAAAGCAGCCGGTCCTTGGTCTGCATGAAGAGGTCGAGGTAGTCCGGCGGGTAGCGAACCGGGTCGTACTCCATGCCTTCGCGGAACGTGATCACGTGCTCGAACCCCTCGACGCACTGGCGCCGCCGTCCGCGCTTGCACTCCGCGACTGCCGCCAGCATGTACGCGTCGATCAGCTGGGAGCGTTTCACGAAGGCGAGGTGATGCTCGAAGACATCGACGATGTGAGAGCCGAGGTCGGCTGCTGCATCGGGGTTCCCTTGCGTCACCATGTTGGCGAGCGTGTCGAGCTTGCCGACGGCGTCCGACAGCTCCTCGGGCGGCGCCTCGACGGCGAGGACATCGGCCGGATGCACGTAGCGGAGACCGTGCACCGCCGAGACACCGCGCCGAATCCCGATCCCCACGATCGTCGACTGCAACCGTGTCGCACCCTCGTCCCGGATCAGCACGGCGCTGGCGGTCACGTCGTCCGCCCGAGCGGTCGACGTGTTGACGGCCAGCAGGCAAAGGATGCAGGGGACGGCCGGAAAGCGGGCCCGCATCGCCTCAGAACCTCAGGATGACCTGTCCGCCCGAATCCTGGCCGAGCGTCTTGCCCCCGCTGCTGCTCGCGACTGCGATGACGGTGATGATCGCTCCGACGACCACCACGCCGACCGCCGTCCAGAACCACCAGCGTGTCAGGATGGAGCCGCCGTGGTGGCTCGTTCCGCTGCCCCCACCCGGGTGCTCGGTCCCACCCTCTTGAGTCCCTCCGGTCCCAATGATGTTCTCGGTGTCGGTTACCTGTTGGGGGTGCAGCGCAGCCTGGAGCCCACGTGTCACGAGCTGCTGGCTCGCCCTCTCGAGCGAAGCCACATCGCGGGGCGAGTCCCCCCCGCCTTGCAGCAAGCGACGCGAATGGGCGACGTCGAACATCGACAGCTCGAGGTGCACCGCGTCGCCCGTGCTCGCGTGGGAGACGCGGATCACGCCGATCTCATCGAGCTCGAGCAGCTGCGCCACCTTGGCCATGGGGCCGCCGGTCTGCATGTCGTGCGTGTCCGACGAGGCCATGTTGGAAAGCGCGTCCCCGAGCCCGTCCATGCCCGAGCTGGCGGACAGCACGGCGTTGATCTGCGCGGTCCGGCCGCGTCGCAGATCGACCGACTGCACATTGGGGGTCGAGCCGGGGCGGGTCATTCGCACGACGTGCGGGCCCCCCACGAGCCCGTTGACGCTGATGGGCGTGCGACCGCGCGGCACGAAGTCGACGTACGCAATCGCGCCCGGGGGGTCACTCTGGATCGCGATGATGGAGGTCGGGTTCTGCGCATCCCGGGGTGCCGACTGCTGGTAGTCCTGCACGACCTCGGGGTTGAACTGCTGCGGGTCGGGGGCGCGGTCCGGCATCTGCACGTGCAGGCGCTCGAAGGTGTGGCGCGCATCGCGGGCCTGGCCGTTGGCCACCTGTGACGCACCGAGCAGCAGGAGCGCGTCACCGAGGTCCTTCGAGTCCTCGAGGGCCGCCGCGGCTCCGTCGAAATCGTTCACCGCACCCTGGAGGAGCTGGATGGCGTGATCCAGATCCAGGTTCAGATAGGCCTGCCGCCCGTCGGCCAGACGCTGCCGCGCCTCGCGCAGCTTGGCGAGCGTCGCGTCGTCATAGCCGAGGAAGTGTTCGTCGGCCGCCTCCCAGGCGACGCCGTGCTCGGTGCGGAGCGTGGCGCGCGCGGACGACCCGATCCTGGCGGCCACGGCCTCGAGCTCGGGATCGGCCGTGACCGCCACGATGTAGACGCGCTTCGGCTGGCCGGCACCCTGTGCTTGGGTCGGCTGCGCCAGTGCTGGCGCCGGGCTCGCCACACCCACCAGGCAAGAGGCCACGATGGCCAAACGCGCGAGCCCGGGGACGCTGGGGCGGGGTCCGATACGGAAAGACGCGGTCGATTTCGGGTGGCAGTCAGTGGCCACGTTCGAGGTCCTTCGTCAGCGCCAAGAGCGCGGGATCCTCCGCGAGCATCCGCCGCAGAAACGTCTCCAGCTCGGCGCGGCCCGCGGGGGTGAGACCGACCGCCGTGGGCCCCTCGAGCGTGCGGGCGACGAGGCGTTCGACCGCCGTGGCCGCATCGATCCGCCCCGCCCGCAGGTCGGCGGCGACCTCCTGCGTGCCATCGACGTGACCCGCCTCGACGACGCCCTTGGGCGCAGGCGTCCCGGCGCTCTTGTCGAGCGACTCCTGGAAGGTCTCCGACGGAGCCTTCTGTCCGGCTCGGCCGGTCGGGCCGGCCCCGTCGGCCGAGGGAGGTGGGGACGGCGTGCCGCCAGGCGGCTTGATGGGCGAGCTCATGGAGAAACCTCCGCGCAGAGTAGCCAAAAGCCGGCGGGGCCTGCAAGCGAAGCCGCCGGCGGGCTCCACTCATCGGATATTGTTGATCGCGTTCTTGGCCGTGTCGTGGCGCGCCTTGAGGACGTTCGACAGGGCGGTGTACCGACGGTTCTCCGCGCTGATCTGCTCCTGCAGCTCGAGGTACTGCATCGACTGGTCGGCCGTCTGGCTCAGGATGCTCTGGGCCGACTCGGGCGAGCTCCCCGCACCGGCGCCCGGCCCCCCGGACCCGGTCCCCGACGAAAGGGCGGAGCCGGTCCCCGCCACCCCACCGGCACCGGCGCCTCGAATGGCGGCCGTCACAGCCGCACCTCCGGGCAGGAAACCAGCTGCCGACTCCACCCCATCGAGCAGGACGCCCGCCCCCGCACCGAGAGCATCGCGGAAGCGTCGGGTAGCCGGCAGGGGGGTCAGGCGGGGGGCCGTCGGCTCGACGGTCGTCTCGATGGGCACGGTAGCGGGCATCGTCGTACGCAGCGTCATGGTGAGTCTCCGTTTTTCGTCTCGGTACGCGGCTGCGGCACCGTCGTCGCAATCCGTGGGTGCTTATCGTCGGGCACCCGCTCGAGTTGCTTGCGCCGGATGCCTGGGCCGACCCGCGGCTTGACACTCTGGGGACACGGTCCCTATAGCTACTACTCGTCGAGAATTCGGTGATTCTTCGCGTGTGGTGATCGTGGCCGAGCAGCCCGGACAGGACCTCGGATTGACCTGTTGCCGTTCGAACGGCAACGGCGGGCTACTCACCACTGGCGAGATGGCTCGGCTGACGCACAGCACGCTGCGCACGGTCCGCTTCTACGAGGAAGAGGGGCTGCTCGAGCCCGCCGAGCGCAGTTGCAACGGCCATCGCCTCTTCGACGAGCGGGAGCTGCGCAAGCTGCAGCTCATCCTCGACCTCCGGGAGGCCGGGTTGAGCCTTGGCGACATCAAGACCCTCTTCCAGCTCAAGGCGCATGCCGGCTCGGCCCCCGATGCGAGCCGGGAGATGGCGTGCTTCCTCGAGCAGCAGATCGAAGAGATGCAGCGCAAGATCGCGACCCTGCGACGGCTGCGCGAGGAGCTGTCGTCCATGGTCTCGGTCATCTCGGAGTGCGAGAGCTGCCGCGACGCACGCTTCCCGCGTGGGTGCCACGAGTGCGACGTGCTCAAGCAACCGGACCTGCCGCGAGCCGTTCGCCTGCTCTGGGACCGCTGAAGGGCGCGATGGCGCGCGCACCCGACGTGCCCCGTGCGGCCCGGGCGATCGAGGATTTCCTCGATGCCCTGGGTGTCCCCGTCGGCTCCAACCCCGAGCTCGCCCTGACCGGGCAGCGTGTGGCGGAGGCCTTCGCCCACGACCTCATCTCGGGCTACGCAATGGACCCGGCCCAGATCCTTTCCGATGCAACCGGGACGGACGCGCCGGGCCTCGTCGTCCTCACGGGGATCCCCACCTCGACGACCTGCCCCCATCACCTCATGCCCGCGACGGGCGTCGCGCACGTCGCCTATCTTCCCGGCGAACGGGTTGTCGGGCTGGGCGCCCTCGCCCGGCTCGTCGACTGCTTCGCCCGGAGGCTCGTGCTGCAGGAGGATCTGGGCCGGTCGGTTGCTGGAGCCCTGGTCGAGCACCTCGGAGCGCGCGGCGCGGCGTGTGTGCTGGACCTGGCCCCGACGTGTGTCACGGCCCGCGGCGGCAGGCGCCACGGGGCCCGGGCCCAGACGAGCGCCTTCGGAGGCGCCTTCGCCGAAGACGGAGCCCTGCGCGCCGAGGTCTTGCAGCGGATGCCCACGGGCCCGGTGCGCTGAGCGGCCCGGCGCCCGGGCGGAGACTGCTACAGTGGGTCCGTGCCGACCGAGACCGAGATCGGGCGGATCGCGGCCGCGGCCCTGCCCCCGGGGACCATGCGGCAACTTCCCCGCCCCCCCTTCCACGTGCTCGTGGCAAACGTGGGCGGCGCCTACTACGCCATCGAGGACGCGTGCCCGCACAGTGGGCAGAGCTTGAGCGAGGGCACCCTGTCGAGCGACGACCCGTGCGTGACCTGCGCCGGACACGGGTGGGTGATCGACCTGCGCGACGGCAGGGTACGGACCGAGGTGGGACGCGGAGAGGCGAACCCCGCGTTCCGTGCCGTGCGGGAGGGCGACGAGGTCGTGGTCTACGCGGACTGATCCGCGCGCCGGGCGCGGGGCCGCGGGAACGCGGGACAGGGCAGGGGCCCGGCGGCTTCGTCGATCACTCGGCGTCGCCGACGTCGGCCGCCGCATCGACGGGCGGGTTCGACTTCGAACGTCCCTTGCTCGGGGCGGCGCCGGTTTCGAGCGGCGGCTCGGCCTGCTCGATGTCGTACAGGTGCCCCATCCGCTCGCGCTTCGTGTCGAGATAGGAGCGGTTGTGCTCGGTGGGCGCGACGCGGTGTGCGACCCGTCGGGTGATGACGACCCCGTCCTCGCGGAGCGCGACGACCTTCGTCGGGTTGTTCGTGAGCAGCGCGATGGAGCGGATGTCGAGGTCGGCCAGGATGGCGGTCGCGACGTGGTAGCGCCGGAGGTCGTCGGCGAAGCCGAGCGCGCGGTTGGCGTCCACCGTGTCGAAGCCCTGGTCCTGGAGTGCGTAGGCGCGGATCTTGTTGCCGAGACCGATCCCGCGTCCCTCCTGCCGCAGGTAGATCACGGCGCCGGTGCCTGCCGCCGCAACACGCCGCAGCGCCAGGTCGAGCTGCTCGCGGCAGTCGCACTTGAGCGAATGGAGCACCTCGCTGGTGAAGCACTCGCTGTGCACGCGTACCAAGACGTCGGTCGCTCCCGCCACGTCACCCCGGACCAGGGCGACATGCTCGTGGGGCGACCCCTGCTCGTGATACACGACGACGCGAAACGAGCCGTACTCCGTCGGCACATCAGCCTCGGAGTACCTCGTGATGCTAGGATCGAGCTCGCGTGCCACAGACAACATCAGAGCAGGTTTCCACGCCGGGGGAAGGACGCCGCGATAATTTTAGGGCAGCGTGGTCCCGAGTCAAGGAGGGTCCACGGGCGGGCCCACAGGCTGTTGCGGCGACGCATCATCGCGCGGGTCGATCGCCCGTGAGCGCCGCCTCCCGGATCCGGCTTTTCTGGTGGCTGTTCGTGGGCGTCCTGCGCCGGCTCGGAGGCCGCTCGAGGGGCCTGTCGCGCTTCGAAGCGCGCTACTTTCCGGCACCAGCGGTCCTCCAGACCCTGCCAGCAAGGACCGAAGACGGCGCCCGACCGCTGCGCCTCGTGCCGATCACGACTGCTCAGCGCGAGGCGCTCGGCCGCCTCTCCCGCTGCATCGCGTGCGGAATGTGTGATGCGCGCTTCAGTGCCTACGACGCGGTCAACCGGAAGGAGCTGCGCGGTCCGAGCGACCTGGCTCTCGGCTACGCCCGCTCCCTGCCCGACCTCGACGCCGTCGGCGCCTTCCTCCGCAACCTGCGACGAGGGGACCTCGCACGCCTCGAACGCGTGTGCCCGGTGGGCGTGCCCTTTCTCGAGATCGCCGATGTGCTCGACGCGATGGCGATGGCCGCGAAGCCACCCCGCGTGGGGAAGACGCCGTCGCCGCCGCCCCCTTGGCGCCCCCGGCCTGGACCGGGCTGAGCCCTCGCCGCTCGACGCCTGGGGTCCGGGTCTGCTACGCCTCCGGCGTGAATCCGCGGCCGACCGAGACCGGCGCGCTGCGACGCGATCTGGCCGCTCTCGTAGCGGACGGTCGGGCGTCCAGCGGCAGCGCGGACCGGGCGGCCTACGCACGCGACCTCTGGCCTCGTCAGCAGATCCGGACGCGATCGGGGGTGGTCGCCCCGGCGCCACCCGCGGTGATCGTGTGGCCGTCCTCGACCCGCGAGGTCGCATGCGTGATCACCTTCGCAGCCGAGCGAGGCATTCATGTCGTGCCCTTCGGCGCCGGCAGCGGTGTCTGCGGCGGCGTGCTGCCCGACGCCGGAAGCGTCGTGATGGACCTCAAGCGCATGCGCGCGATCCGACGCGTCGACACCGATCGGCTGCTGTGTGAGGCCGAGGCCGGAATCCTCGGGCAACACCTCGAGGACGGCCTGGACGCGCGTGGCTTCACGCTGGGCCACTTCCCTTCGTCGATCTACTGCTCGACGCTCGGCGGATGGCTCGCGGCGCGCTCGGCGGGCCAGTGCTCGGGGCGGTACGGCAAGATCGAGGACATGGTGGTGGGCCTGACCTGCGTCGATGGCTCGGGGCGTGTACGTGAGGCGCGGCGCGGCGAGCTGGACGGGGCCCTCTTGCCGCTCGTGGTCGGCAGTGAGGGCGTGCTCGCCGTGATCACGGACGCGACGCTCCGCATCGCACCCACGCCTCCGGCCCGTCGCTTCGCGTCTTTCTCCTTCCGGTCCGTCGAGGCCGGAGTCGACGCGGCGCGACACATCTACCAGGCCGGGCTGCGGCCTGCCGTCGCGCGGCTCTACGACCCCTTCGACACGTTCGTCGCAAAGCGCAGCCGCGGCGCTGGAGGTGCCGAACACGCCCATTCCGAGAGCCGCCCCGGTCTCGGCGTGCGCCTGCTCGCGCGGGCGCTGCGCAGACCGGGGCTTTTGAACAAGCTGGTCGACGGCCTGCCGGAAGCCGTGCTCGGCGGCTCGATGTTGGTGCTGATCTGGGAGGACGACCCGACGATCGCCGACGCCGAGCTGGCTCTCGCAACACGTATCGCGGAGCGGGCGGGAGGGCGCGACGGAGGCGAGGCACCCGCGCAGAGGTGGTTCGAGACCCGCTACAGCGTGAGCTATCGACAGTCGCCGATGTACGCGGCCGGCGCCTTCGTCGACACGATGGAGGTGGCAGCCACCTGGTCGAGGCTCCTGCCGGTCTACCACGCGGTGCGTGACGCCCTCGCGCCCCACGTCTTCGTGATGGCGCACTTCAGTCATGCCTATCCTGACGGTGCGTCGATCTACTTCACCTTCGCCGGCGCGGCGCGAGACGACGCGGCGGCGCTCGAGGTGTACGACCAGACCTGGCGCGACGCCCTCGCGGCCACCATCGACGCGGGCGGAACCCTCTCGCACCATCACGGAGTCGGCCGCTCGAAGGCCCCCGCCATGCGGCGCGAGCAGGGCGCTGCCGTCGACGTCGTACGGCTGCTCAAGCGCGAGATGGACCCGGCGGGAATCCTCAACCCGGGGGCCCTGATCCCCGAGAACGGAGCCGACGCCCATGTCCCGTGAGCGCTTTCTCTCGGCGGTGCGCGGGGCCCTCGCCGGAGCGCTGGAGGAAGGCAACGGACAGGCCGTGCTGCTGCCGCGAACCGGCGCCGAAGTGGCTCAGCTCCTCCGCCTCGCCGCACACTCGGGCACGCGGCTGCGCGCACCGGGCTCGACCCTCCCGGCGGCGGGCAGGGTGCCCCTGGACCTGCAACGGATGTCGGAGGTGCTGGCGACCGACGAGACGTCCCGTGTCGTGCATGCCCAGGCGGGCATCGCGGTCGGCGCCCTCGAGCACGAGCTGTCCGCGCTCGGTTGGACGCTCGGCCTCCGCGGCGCGCCGCTCGAGTCGAGCCTGTCCACCTGGCTCGCGCGCGGGGCCCAGGGCGCGCGGGATCCGGCGGACGACCCGGTGGACCATCTCGTGGCCGGCCTCACGGTCGCGCTGCCGGGCGGGGAGGTGCTGTCGATCCGGCCTGCACCACGGCGCGCCGTCGGCCCGGACCTCATCGGCGCCTTCGTCGGGGGGCGCGCGCGGCTCGGCGTGATTACCGCCGCGCATCTGGTGGTGCGCCTGCGGCGCCGAAGGGTCACGCATCGCTTCCTCTTTCCGAGCCGAGACGCCGCCGAGGCGGCCCTGGCCTGGATGCGCGGGCGTGGGGTCCGCCCCGCTGCCACGTCCATCGACCCGACGGCCGACGGGGTCGCCCTGTGCCTTCATCTCGAAGCGGAGCCGGACCTCGCGGAGGCCTTTGCACGCGTGGCGCGACGCACCGCCGAGGAGCATGGAGGTGTGGTCATGGATGCGCGGGACGCACCCGCCACGCGGCCCCCGGCCGAGGCGCTGCCCCCTTCGGCGATCGTCGAAGCCCTGGCGGCACGGCTCGACCCGGAGGGTGTGCTGGGCTCGTGACCGCAAGGTGAAGGGGAAGGACGACCATGGGATGCCTGTTTTGCAAGATCGTGCGCGGTGAGATGCCGGCCGACGTCCTGCTCGACGAACAGGACGTGCTCGCCTTTCGCGACATCCACCCGGCCGCGCCCACCCACGTGCTCGTCATCCCCAAGGAGCACATCGTCTCCCTCTCGGACGCGGCCGAGCACCACGCGGAGCTGCTCGGCAAGGTGCTGCTCGCGGCGGCCCATGTCGCCGAGCAGGCGAGCGTCGCCGAGAGCGGTTTTCGCACCGTCTTCAACAACGGCCCCGACGCCAACCAGACCGTCCACCACCTCCACCTGCACGTGCTCGGTGGCCGCGCGATGGGCTGGCCCCCGGGCTGATCGTCACTGGGCCGCGACGTCCATCCCCTGCTTGCGCAGCTGCTCGGCCTGGTCGTGGGTGCGCAGGGCCGTGATGACCTCGTCCAGGTCGCCGTCCACCACGCGATCGAGGCTGTGGAGCGTGAGCTGGACGCGGTGATCGGTGACCCGGTTCTGCGGGTAGTTGTAGGTGCGGATCTTCTCGGCGCGCTCGCCGGTGCCGACCATGCCTCGGCGCTCGGCGCCGATCGCCTCGGCCTGGGCCTTGCGCTCGCGGGCGAGCAAGCGCGCCTTGAGCACCTTCATGGCCTTCGCCTTGTTCTTGATCTGCGAGCGCTCGTCCTGGCACTTGACGATCATGCCGCTCGGCTTGTGCTGGAGCTGCACCGCCGAGTTGGTCGTGTTGACGCCCTGACCGCCCGGCCCGCCGGAGGCGGCGATGTTCACCTCGAGATCCTCGTCACGGATCACGACGTCGTCCACGTCCGCCGCTTCGGGCAGGACCGCGACCGTTGCCGTCGAGGTGTGGATGCGCCCCTGGGACTCGGTGACCGGCACCCGTTGCACGCGGTGCACGCCGCCCTCCCAGCGCAACCTCGAATAGACACGGGCTCCCTTGACCAGGGCGATGATCTCCTTGAACCCGCCGGCGGACGCCTCGCTGGTGGACAGGATCTCCACCTTCCATCCGTTGCGTTCGGCAAAGCGCGCGTACATCCGGAAGAGGTCCGCCGCGAAGAGCGCCGCCTCCTCACCGCCCGCGCCAGCGCGGATCTCCAGGATCGTGTTGCGCTCGTCGTTCGGGTCCTTCGGCAAGAGCTCACGCTGCACATCGCTCTCGAGCGTCGCGAGCCGCGCTTCGAGCTCCGGGATCTCCTCCTCGACCATCTCGCGGAGCTCGGCGTCCTCTAGCGCTTCCCGGTCCTCGCGCAGGCGCCGTTCGACCTCCTTGTAGCGCGTCCAGGAAGCCACGACCTCGGCGAGGTCGGCGCGCTCGCGCATCAAGGTCGTGTAGCGCTTTGCGTCGCCGAGCACCTCGGGCCTGCAGAGAAGCTCCTCAATCTCACCGTAGCGGTGCGTCAGGTGCTCGAGCTTGTCGACGGGAAGCATGGACCGAAGGGGGGTGCCTCGCGCGCCTTCACGCGGCCTGGGCAGGCACGGGCCGGAGCGTGGGCAGGGCCTCCACGAAGCCGTCGAAGGACGGGAAAACGAGCGGGTCATCCCCCGTCGGCGCCTGGTCCCCGACCTGCTCCCGCCATTCGGCCGAGCGCATCGCCGCGATGGCGATCTCGATCTGGGTGTCGTCGGGCTCCCGCGTGGTGATCTTCTGAAAGAGGAAGCCAGGCCACAAGAACAGGCGCAGCACACCGCGCGTGCAGTAGCGCGCGCTCAGGCGCTGCAGCTCATAGGAGAGGGCGGCGACCGGCGGCAGGAGGACGAGGCGGAGCGCGAAGGTCAGGAGCTGTCCGACGAGCCCCGTCACGTGGGGCAGGAGCAGGGGTGTGGCGATGGAGCCCGCGACGATCGACACGACGATGACGACGACGAGAAACGTGGTGCCGCAGCGCGGGTGGAGCGTCGTCTGGGCGCGCACGTTGGCGACGCTCAGGGGCAGACCCTTCTCGTAGGCGTGGATCGTCTTGTGCTCGGCGCCGTGATACTGGAACACGCGACGCACGTCGGGGATGCGGCTGATGCCGACCAGGTAGGCGAGCAAGACGAGAAGCTTGAAGCCGCCGATCACGAGGTGGAAGAGCGGGTCCTGCACCCGGAAGTGCACCCCGAAGAGGTGGCCGACGCCCGCCGCCATGAGCTGGGGCAAGCCGATGAAGACCCCGAGGGCGATGACGGTCGACAGGACGACCGTGAGGCGACCGGCGCCCGCCGACTGGGCCAGCTCCTCCTCGGTCATCTGCTGCTCGGCCGAGAAGCGCAGTGCGCCGAAGCCGATGGTCAGGGACTCGACGAGGGTCGCGACGCCGCGCATCCCGGGCAGCTTCCACAAGAAGGAGCGTGCGAGGCGAGAGACGAGTGGGCCCTCGCGGACGGCGATGGCGCCGTCGGGCCGGCGCACGGCCACCGACACGCAGGCGGGGCCGCGCATCATCACGCCTTCGATGACGGCCTGACCCCCGATGTACGGCTTCGACTGCTTCGACATGGGACCATCCTAACGGGGCATCCCCCACGCCCAGTGGACCCAATGGTGGGGCCGTCGCGCCCGGAACGCCAGGCCGCGGCCCCTCCTCGGGCGCTTCGTCTCGGCGCTCGGGGCCCGTAACGCTCCAGGCGAACGGGCTCGGGGCCGGCTCAGGCCTTGGGCTTGGTCCGATCGCCGTACTTGCGGCGGAACCGGTCGATGCGGCCAGCCGTGTCCATGTTCCTCTGCTTGCCCGTGTAGAACGGGTGGCAGGCGCTGCAGACGTCGACCGTGAAGGAACCCTGCGTGGAGCGGGTCTCGACGACATTGCCGCAGGCGCAGGTGATGGTCGCGGGCTGGTACTCGGGGTGGATGCCGGGCTTCATCGGGGTCTTCCTCAGAACTGCTCCACGGACGAGGAGCCGCGGATATCTAGCGGATCGCCCCCCCATCCGCAACCCCCGGTCGCGTCGAAATCCCCTGCGGAAATTTGGCCGCTTGGCGGCCCCGCGCGGTAAGGGAGAGCCATGGGACAGAAGCGCATCCACCTCGTCGTCCGGGGTCGGGTCCAGGGGGTGTACTTCCGGGCCTCGGCCCAGCGCGAGGCGCGGCAGCTGGGCCTGACCGGGTGGGTGAAGGACCGCAGCGACGGCTCGGTGGAGATGGTCGTGGAAGGCGAGGAGGACCAGGTCAAGGACCTGCTCTCCTGGGCCCAGCACGGGCCGACGACCGCTCGGGTCGACAGGGTCGAGACCAAATGGCGAAGCTATACGGGAGAGTTCTCGGACTTTCGGATCGTGCCCTAGAGTGGCGATCGGTTTGGTTCCGTGACGAGTGGGTGGATTCAGGTGGGTTGAAGGGTGACTCGGCGGCTCGAGGGATGGGCCGAACCCTTTCGAGGGCTGCCGAGGCAGCATTCGGCCCGCGTGGGCCCCGGAATCGTTGCGGGTTCAGACCGATTGGCGGTCTAGGCAGCGGTGGGAGGCTCGCCCGGACCCTGGGGCTCGCGGTGATGGGAGCGCTGCTCGTGGGAACCGCCGGGGCCGCCCCGGCGCCGGTGTGGGCGCAGGAGCCCACGGCCCATGTTGGGGAGACCCGCGGACCGGCGCCCGACCCCTTGCGCACCTCGGCACGAACGATCGCGGCGCTCGAGGCGGCGCTCGGCGCGCCAGGGGAAGAGACCCGCAAGGCCGCCTGGAGCGCTCTCACGGGCCTGGGGCGGGAAGCCCTGCCGGCCATCCGGCAGCATCTGGCCAAGGCCGGCCGTCTCGACCCTGATGCCGGACGCGAGGCGATCACGCGGTTTCGGCACGCGGTGGGAAGCCGGCGTGCAGACGACATGGTCGACGTGGCGAAAGGCGTGTTGCCGGTGCTCGCTGAGGACCGGAGCGCGACGACGGTGCGGGTGGGCGAGCGCCTCGCCCTGATGCGCGCGCTCGAGGCGATCGGCACCACCGAGGCCTGCCGGCTCATCATCGCGATCCTGGCCGAGGACCTGGCGAAGACGTGGCATTGGGAAGCGCGCCATCTCGTCGATCGCCTAGGAACCCGCTTGCTTCCGGCAGTGGTGGAGGCCGAGGCGCATTCCGACTACCGCGTCCGGCGATGGGCGCGGTGGGCTCTCGGGGCGCTGCACGCGGAGCAGCCCGGCCGCGCGGTGCAGGAGAGCGACGACCAGGTCCTGGCCGACCTCCTGCGTGCCTACGGCAAGGTCGACGCCATGGATGCCATGCCCGTGGTGGTGGGCTTCGTGGCGAGTCGCCGGACGGTCGTCCGCGACGCGGCCCGCTGGACGATGGCGCAGTACGGGCAGAACGGCATCTGGCAGCTGCGGAAGGCCTACCGCATCCACGCGACGAAGGACGCCGACATGTCCTGGAGCTGGCATCGAACGATGGACGAGGTCTACCGGGCGATCGACGAGGAGCGGCTCGGACCGGTGCGGGTCGACCTGGCCGCGGGGCTCGCCGCCATGACCAGGGGCGACCTCGGCGCGATGGAGCGCCGGTTCGACGCGGTGCTCGCGCGGGCCCCGGGCCTCGAGCAGCGGGGGCGCATGGCGCCAGGCTATGCGTTGCTCGGCGCGCGGCGCCTCGATGGCCAAGACCTCGAAGGCAGCGCTCGCGCCTACCGGCGCGCCCTGGCCCTGGCACCGGGCGCGAAGGCCGCCCGGACGTGGCGGGCACGGCTGTCGTTCGTCGAGGCGGAGCGGGAGCGTGCAACGGGGCTGGTGGACCTGGCCGCCTATCAGCGAGCGCTGGCGCTCGACCCGAGCCAGACGCGCGCCGCCGAGGCCTTCGACCGCCTGTCCGGCAGCGCGGCCGCGCGCACGCGGACGCGGCGGCGCTGGGAAGAGGCCGCCCTCGCGCTCGCCTTCGCGCTCCTCGCGCTCGTGAGCATGCGCCGTCGCCGGGCCCGGAGCCGACCAGCGCGAGCGACCACAGCGGCTGCCCCGCGAACTGCAGCCACCGACCCGCTCGATCCCGCCCTCGACACGCTGCCCGGCTGACCCGGCGACCGGGTCGCCGACGAGACCTTCGTCCAATACGAGCCCGACTCAGGACACACCCGACCGCATTGGCGGACCGCCGGCATTGGCGGAGGGCTTCCTCGTCCCCGCGCCAGCAGGCTCAGCCGGACGGCCGCGTTGGCCTACGGCGGCTCAATCGCCCCTGCCGCAAGCCTGAGCGACCGGGCTCTAGGCCTCCGCGGCCTCTTCGTCCTCGTCGTCGCCGGCCGTCCCTGCGACCGTTCCCGACTCGTCCGCGCCCAGAAGCTCGATGATCGAGACCGGAGCGTTGTCGCCGTGGCGGTTCACCTTCTTGATGATCCGCGTATAGCCGCCGCCCTTGCCCGCCTGGGCACGCTCGAGGTAGCGCGGCGCGATCTCATGAAAGAGCTTGTAGATGAGATCCTCCTCCTCGACCGTGCCGTCGGGGAGGGTCTTGGCCAGGTACCGGGGCAGGAACGTGGCCACCTGACGCTGGGCGTGCACCCGCCGTGCGACGACCCGATCGCGGTCCTCGTCCTTGAGCTTGCCCACGTCGGCGGTCAGGTCGTCCCCGAGCCGCACCGCTCGCGTCACGAGCCGCTCCACGATGCGCCGAAGCTCCTTGGCCTTCGCGTCGGTGGTCTCGATCCGCTCGTGGAGCACCAGATTCGCGGCGAGGTTGCGAAACATGGCACGTCGATGCGACGTGTCGCGTCCGAACTTCCGCCCTGCCTTGCCGTGTCGCATGGGAAACCCTCGAAGAAAACGGTGCCGCGTCAAACGCGAGCGAAACGCGCTCGAGGCCGCGGGATGCGCGGCTCCGAGAAGCAGCCCGGGGGACTACCCCCGAGAGGAGCTCAGCCCGCCTGCTGCTGCGCCTGCCAGCGCTCGAGCATCTCGGGCCAGTTGGGGATCTTCATCCCGAGGCTCAGCCCCATGTCCGCCAGGATCTCCTTGATCTCCTTGAGCGACTTGCGGCCGAAGTTCTTGGTCTTCAGCATCTCGGCTTCGGTCTTCTGCACGAGCTCGCCGATGAGCCGGATGTTGGCGTTCTGCAGGCAGTTCGCCGAGCGGACCGAGAGCTCCAGCTCCTCCACCGAGCGGAAGAGGTTCTCGTTGAGCGGCTCTTCCTCGGTCTCGGCCTCGATCGGCTCTTCCTCTTCCTCGAAGTTGATGAAGATGGAGAGCTGGTCCTTGAGGATCTTCGCCGCGTAGGCGACGGCGTCATGGGGCTTGACCGAGCCGTTCGTCCACACCTCGAGCGTGAGCTTGTCGAAGTCGGTCATCTGCCCGACGCGGGCGTTGGTGACCGTGTAGTTGACCTTGCGGATCGGCGAGAAGAGGGAGTCGATGGCGATCGTGCCGATGGCCATCCCGGGCGTCTTGTTCCGATCGGCGGAGACGTAGCCGCGGCCCATGTTGATGGTGAGTTCGGCCGAGAAGCGGCCACCCTTCGCAACGGTGCAGATGACGTGATCCGGGTTGAGGATCTCGATCTGCTCGTTCGCCAGGATGTCGCCGGCCGTCACGGTGCACGGCCCTTCCTTGTCGATCCGAACGCTCTGGGTCTTGGACGAGTGGGACTTGACGACCACTTCCTTCATGTTGAGGACGATGTCGGTCACGTCCTCGACCACGTCCGGCACCGAGGTGA
Source organism: uncultured delta proteobacterium (assembly GCA_963830115.1). Classification (GTDB taxonomy): domain Bacteria; phylum Myxococcota_A; class Polyangia; order Polyangiales; family CAWHLB01; genus CAWHLB01. The sequence continues at coordinate 566,964 of CAWHLB010000027.1, read as the reverse complement.
ACTCGTGCAAGGCGCCGTCGATCTTGACCGCGGTGATGGCCGCTCCCTGGAGCGACGACAGTAGAACCCGCCGAAGCGAGTTGCCCATCGTGATGCCGAAGCCTCGCTCGAGGGGCTCGCACACGAACTTGCCGTAGTAGCCCGTGATGGTGTCCTGATCGACCGGAACGGTCTTGGGGCGGATCAGGTCTCGCCAGTTGCGTGCGATCAGCTGAGACGTCGTCATCGTACTCTCCTACCTGTCCCTGTTCGTGGCGTGTTTCCGGCGCGTCCCACGACGCCCGGCGCCAGCGATCACCGCGAGTAGAACTCGACGATGAGCTGCTCTTGAATCGGCAGTGTGATCTCTTCGCGGTTGGGCAGCGTCTTGACGGTGCCCGTGAACGCGTCCTTGTCGAGCTCGAGCCACTCGGGAACGCCGCGGCGCTCGACCTGCTCGAGGGACGCACCGAACACGGCCTTGGCGCGACTCTTCTCGCGCACGGTGACCTTGTCACCGGGCTTGAGCTGCACCGACGGGATGTTCACGCTCCTGCCGTTCAGCTGCACGTGCCGGTGCAGGACGAGCTGCCGCGCCTCGGCACGCGTACGCGCGAAACCAAGCCGGTAACACGCGCTGTCGAGCCGCCGCTCGAGCACACCGAGCAGGTTCTCGCCGGTGACGCCCTTGGTGCGATCGGCCTGCACGAAGTAGCGACGGAACTGCCGCTCGAGCACGCCGTAGATGCGGCGCACCTTCTGCTTCTCGCGCAGACGGATGCCGTATTCGGTGAACTTGATGCGCCGCTGACCGTGCTGCCCAGGCGGATAGGGGCGCCGGTCGAAGGAGCACTTGTCCGTGTAGCACCGCTCTCCCTTGAAGAAGAGCTTCATGCCCTCACGGCGACACATCTTGCAGACGGGACCAGTGTAGCGTGCCATCTCAGAGAACCTTCTTGCTCAAACTCTCCGCCGCTTCGGGGGCCGGCAACCGTTGTGCGGGATCGGGGTCACGTCGCGAATGAGGGTCACGCGCAGCCCGACGTTCTGGAAGGCTCGCAGTGCCGACTCGCGTCCGGCCCCGGGCCCCTTGACGAAGATGGCCACGGAGCTGACGCCGTGGTCCTGGGCCTTGCGGGCCGCGTCCTCGGCAGCGAGCTGCGCCGCGAAGGGCGTGCTCTTGCGCGAGCCCTTGAACCCGCGCGCACCGGCCGTCGACCACGACACCACGTTCCCGGCGAGATCGGTGATCGTGACGATCGTGTTGTTGAAGGTCGACTGGATGTGGGCGATCCCCGCGCCCACGTTCTTGCGGACCTTCTTCTTGCCCTTGCTGGAAGCCTTGGCCATCGATCGTACTCCGACTCTTCGTTAGCGCTTGCGCGACATGACTCCGCGACGCGGACCCTTGCGCGTGCGGGCGTTGGTGTGGGTCCGCTGCCCTCGGACCGGAAGGCCCCGGCGGTGACGGAGCCCGCGGTAGGACCCGAGGTCCATCAGCCGCTTGATGTGCATCGAGATCTCGCGACGAAGATCGCCCTCCACCTTGAGGTGCTGGTCGATGTAGTCGCGGATCTTCTTGACCTCGTTGTCGTCGAGCTCGTCCGCCTTCTTGCTCTCGGGGATGCCCGTCCCGGCGCAGATCTCGTGCGCCTTCGCGGGACCGATCCCGAAGATGTACTGGAGCGCGATGACGGTGTGCTTGCGCCCGGGAATGTCTACGCCGGCAATGCGAGCCATGACCCTCTCCTCAACCCTGCCGCTGCTTGTGGCGGGGGTTCTCGCACAGAACGCGGACCACACCCTTGCGGCGCACGATTCTTGCACTTGTCGCAAATCTTCTTGACGCTGGGACGTACCTTCATGGCTTGCCTCTCTCGCCGACCTATCCCTGACGAGCCGTGATCCTCCCCCGCGTGGGGTCGAAGGGAGATACCTCGACGGTCACCTGGTCACCCGGTCGAAACGCCACTGTCACCCGGCGTGCCTCGGTCGACACCGACGCCGTCACTTTCGCGCCGTCGTCGCATCGCACCCGATACAGGCCCTGTGGCAGCGTTTCCTCGATGTGTCCTTCGACCGTTCCTTTCGCCCTTCTCAAGACTTCGATCCGATGGCCGCCTCGATCCGATCCCTGACCTCGTCGAGAGAGCCCACACCGTTTACCGACACGACCACGCCCCTACCCCGGTAATGCTCGAGCACAGGCTGGGTCTCGGCCTCGTACGCGTCGAACCGCGTCCGGACGACCTCCTCGGTGTCGTCTTTCCGCTGGACCACGCGGCCCCCACACGAGGGGCACACCCCGGATTGGGGCGGCGGAGTATAGCGCATGTGATAGGTCTGTCCACACCCCTCGCACACCCGCCGGCCGGTGATGCGCTCGGCGACCACGGCCACGGGGACCTCCAGCGACACGACCCGGTCCACCTTCCGGTCCATCCGCCCGAGCAGGCCGTCCAAGGCATGGGCCTGGGCGACGGTGCGCGGATAACCATCGAAGATCGCCCCATTTTTGGCATCGTCGGTGCGGAGGCGCTGCTCGAGCAGCTCGACCACGAGGTCGTCGGGGACGAGCTTGCCCTGGGACATGTACTCATCGAACCGCTTGCCCAGGTCGGAGCCGGAGGCGCGCTCGGCCCGCATGATGTCGCCGGTGGAGATCTGCGGGACATGGAGCTCCTCGACGAGGCGCTTGGCCTGTGTACCCTTGCCCGCGCCCGGCGGACCGAAGAGGACGAGGTCCATGGACTTCAGGCTCTCCGCCCGCGGATGCGGGCGCCACGCGGGCCGGTCAGCCCTTCGTAGTGACGCGTGATGAGGTGGGACTCGACCTGCTGCACCGTGTCGAGGGCCACTCCGACCACGATCATGAGGGAGGTGCCGCCGAGATAGAACGGAACGCGCCACTCGGACTGGAGGAGGCTGGGTACGGTGCAGACCGCGGCGACATAGATCGCGCCGCCCACCGTGATGCGGGTCATCACACGGTCGATGTAGTCGGCCGTCTGCTTGCCGGGGCGCACGCCTGGGATGAAGGCGTTCTGCTTTTGGAGGTTCTCGGCGACGTCGACCGGCTGGAAGGTAACCGCCGTGTAGAAGAAGCAGAAGAAGATGCACATCCCGCCGAAGATGACGGTGTAGCTCCAGTCGCCCGGTACCAGCCGCTGTTGGATCCAGTCCATCCCCGGCACGTTCAGGTTGGACAGGGTCATGGGGAACATGAGCAGCGACGAGGCGAAGATGGGCGGAATGACGCCGGACGCGTTGACGCGCAGCGGGAGGTGCGACTGCTGGCCGCCGTACATCTTCCGGCCGACCGTGCGCTTGGCGTAGTGGATCGGGATGCGACGCTGGCCGCGCTCGAAGAAGACGATGATCGCAACGACGAGCACCGCGATGAAGGCGATGACGAGCAGGGAGACAGGCTGGATCTGGCCGATCTTGACCTGCGTGGCCGTGGCGAAGAGGGCGTCGGGAAGGCGGGCCACGATGCCGCCGAAGATGATGAGGGAGATGCCGTTGCCAATGCCGCGCTCGGTGATCTGCTCGCCGAGCCACATCAGGAACGTGGTGCCGGTCGTGAGTGAGATGATCGTGATGACGCGGAACGACCAGCCCGGTTGCGCCACGACGTCGCCGTAGGGCGAGCTGGCATTGAGACTCTCGAGGTAGAGCGCAATCCCGAAGCTCTGGATGAAGCTGAGGAGGACCGTGCCGTAGCGCGTGTACTGCTCGATCTTGCGCTGGCCGGCCTCGCCCTCCTTGCGCAGCTCCTCGAGTGGCTTGATGACCACTGCCATCAGCGAAAGGATGATGCTGGCCGTCACGTACGGCATGATGCCGAGCGCGAAGACCGAGAGCTGCTGGAGCGCGCCTCCCGAGAAGAGGTTGAACATCCCCAGGAACGTCCCGGACTGATCCGCGACGATCTTCTTCATCGCGTTGCGATCGACGCCCGGGGTCGTGACAAAGATCCCGATGCGGTAGACCGCCAGCATCCCGAGGGTGAACAGGATGCGGCGCCTCAGCTCCGGGATCTTGAAGATGTTCGCGAACGCGCTCATGGAGAAACTTCCGAAACGCCTCTAGCTCTGCTCGATCACCTCGGCCTTGCCGCCGGCCTTCTCGATCTTCTCCTTCGCGCTGGCGCTGAAGGCGTGGGCCCGAACGGTGAGGGCCTTGTCGAGCTCGCCAGTGCCCAGGACCTTCACGGAGTCGTGGCGGCGGCGCAGGATACCGGCCGCCCGAAACGCCTCGAGGTCGACCGTCGCTCCGGCGTCGAAACGCTTGCCGAGGTCGCCCACGTTGATGGTGGCCACCGCCTTCGAGAAGGGGTTCCAGAAACCAAGCTTCGGCAGGCGGCGCTGCAGCGGCATCTGCCCGCCCTCGAAACCGAGGCGGCCAAAGTCACCGGGATGCCGCGCCTTCTGACCCTTCATGCCCTTGCCCGCGGTCTTGCCGAGGCCCGAGCCGACGCCGCGGCCCTTGCGCTTCTTCGGGCGAACCGCGCCCGCGGGGGGTCGGAGTCGCGAGAGGATGGGGATTTCCTCGTTGTCAGCCATGATCGACCTCTTCCACCTCGACGAGGTGAATCACCTTCTTGACCATGCCGCGGAAGGCGGGCGTGTTGTCGACGACCACAGACCTGTGCATGCCACGCAGACCGAGGCCGTGCAGGACCTCCCGCTGACGGCTGTCGCGTCCGATGGTGCTTCGTACCTGGGTGACCTTGAGCTTGGCTTTCATCACTTCACCCGTGGGCCCACGGAGCAAACGGCCCGCCGTGGGGCACGACCTCGTCGGGGGCCTTGCCGCGACGCCGCGCCACATCGTCCGCCGACTCCATCTGTTGCAGGGCCGTGATCGTCGCGTTGACCACGTTGTGCGGGTTGGTGGTGCCGAGGATCTTCGCCAGGATGTCGTGGATCCCGGCGGCCTCGACGACCTGCCGCACCGCGCCTCCGGCGATGACGCCCGTACCGGGAGAGGCTGGACGGAGCATGACGTGAGCCGCGCCGAAACGCCCCTCCACGCGGTGGGGAATCGTCGCGCCGATCAGCGGGACGCGGAACAGATTCTTCTTCGCCTGCTCGTTGCCCTTGCGGATGGCGTCGGGCACCTCGTTGGCCTTGCCGAGGCCGACGCCGACATGCCCCTTGCCGTCGCCGACGACGACCAGCGCGCTGAAGCTGAACCGGCGACCGCCCTTGACGACCTTCGCGACGCGGTTGATGTGGATGACGCGCTCGGTCAAGTCCTCGAGCGTGTTCGGGTCGATGTGGGAGTGGAGCGTCTGCATCTCAGAACCTCAGGCCCGCTTCGCGGGCCGCGTCGGCCAGGGCGCGCACGCGCCCGTGATACATGAAGCCGTTGCGGTCGAAGACGACCTTCTCGACACCCTTGTCGAGGCAAGCTTTCGCCACTGCGGCTCCGACGGCCTTGGCTGCGTCGAGCTTCTTGCCCTCGACCGTGCCGAGTGCCTTGTCCCGCGTCGAGGCGGCAGCGAGCGTGCGCCCCTGGGCATCGTCGATCACTTGCGCGTAGATGTGACGTGCGCTGCGGAACACGGACAACCTCGGCCGCTGGGCCGTGCCGTTGACCTTCTTCCGGATCCGCTGCTTGCGTCGCTTTCGAGTGTCGTCCATGGGTCACCTCGGCGTTCGCTCTGGGATGCGGCGTGTACGCGTCCCCGAACCGCCATCGTCCGTTACTTGGCCTTGCCAGCCTTGCCCGCCTTCTCGCGGACCTTCTCACCGGTGTAGCGCACCCCCTTGCCCTTGTAGGGCTCCGGGGGGCGGAAGCTGCGGATGCGCGCGGCGATCTGGCCGAGCGCTTCCTTGTCGCAGGACTCGAGGTGCAGGCGCGGCATCTTCGTGCCCGCCACGTCCACCGTCTCCACCCGCGCCTTGATGATGGCGGGCAGGGACATCTTCACCTGATGCGAAAGACCGAGGGCCATCGTCAGGTCGGAGCCCTTGATCTCGGCGCGATAGCCCGTGCCGACGAAGTCGAGCGAGAGCTTGTAGCCCTCGTGGACCCCCTGAACCATGTTGCGGACGAGCGCCCGCGTCAGCCCCTGGAACTGACGCCCACGGCTGCCGCTCCCCTCGACCATGGACACGACGAGCTGCGCGCCCTTCTGGGCGATGCGCACCTCGCTGCGGAACGTCCGGGACATCGCGCCCTTCGGCCCCTTCGCGCTGACCTCTTGGCCGTTGACGGTGACCTGGACACCGCCCGGGATCGGCACCGGCACCTTGCCGACGCGCGACTCCTTCTCGTCTCGTATCTCGGCAACCATCACCAGACCTCGCAGACCAGCTCGCCACCCAGCCTCTTGTCGCGGGCGCTGCGATCGGTCATCACGCCGTGCGAGGTGGAGAGGATGGAGATGCCGAGCCCGTTGTGGACCTTCGGGATGTTGGTGTGCGCGACGTAGACGCGGCGCCCCGGGCGGCTCTTGCGCCGGATGCCGGAGATGGCGCTCACGCGATCACGCCCGTACTTCAGGAAGACGGTGAGCTGCCCGTGCAGCGCTTCGTCGGCCCGATAGTCGGAGATGTAGCCCTCCTGCTTCAGGATCTCGGCGATGTGCACCTTGAGCTTGGAATGGGGGATGTCGGTCCGGTCGTGGCGCGCGAGCGCGGCGTTGCGGATCCGGGAAAGCATATCGGCGATGGGATCGGTCATCATGGCGATCTCTCCTACCAGCTCGCCTTGGTGATGCCGGGGATGTCCCCCGACAGGGCGAACTTCCGCAGGCAGACACGGCAGAGCTCGAACTTGCGATAGAAGGCGCGGGGCCGCCCACAGCTCTTGCACCGGTTGCGGTACCGAACCTGAAACTTCGGCTTCTTTTCCATCTTGGCGAAGGCACGCTTGCTGGCCATCTGCTGCTCCAACTCTCGCTCTGGGATCTTAGCTGCGGAAAGGCATGCCGAGACCCCGGAGCAGGGCGCGCCCGTGCTCGTCGGTCTCGGCGCTGGTCACGAACGTGATGTTCATGCCCTTGATCTTGTCGATCTTGTCGTAGTCGATCTCGGGGAAGACGATCTGCTCACGGACGCCCAGGGTGTAGTTGCCGCGGCCGTCGAAAGCCTTGGGGCTGACGCCCTTGAAGTCACGGACGCGCGGCAGTGCGAAGGCGATCATCCGGTCGGCGAACTCCCACATGCGCTCGCGCCGCAGGGTGACCATCACGCCGATGGGCATCCCCTCGCGCAGCTTGAAGGTCGCGATGGACTTGCGGGCGCGTGTGACGACGGGCTTCTGGGCGGTGAGCGCAGCCATCTCGTCCACGGCGGACTCGATGATCTTGCCGTTCTGCACCGCCTCGCCAAGGCCCATGTTCACGACGATCTTCCGGAGCCGTGGCACCTGCATGGGATTCGCGAAGCCGAACTCCTTCATCAGGGCCGGAATCGCCTCGTCGAAGTAGCGCTTCTTCAAGCGCGGCATGTCGTTTTGCTCGGTCATCTTTCATCTCTCTCCGGGTTGCACTCACGTGGACCGGAGCCAAATCGAACCCCGTCCCACCCGCCAGCACCCCTCGCGAGCGAAGCGAGCCCGGCGCGAAGCGAAGCGCCGCGCCGAGGGGGGTCCGGGGGGTCTCTCCCCCCGGGAGGACTACGGGTGGGGGTGGGTGGGTTGGATGTAACAAAATCCTGGGAGCACGCTACCTAGAGCCAATGGAGCACTTCAGTCGATCACCGCCCCGCTCTTCGCCGCGATGCGTACCTTCTTGCCGTCCTTGTCGGTCCCGGTTCGCACGCGAGTCGGAGCGTCGGCCTTCGTGTCGAGCAACATGACGTTGGAGACGTGGATCGGCGCCTCCTTCTCGATGATCCCGCCCTGCTGCTGGCGCGGCGTGGGCTTCTGGTGACGCTTCACCAGGTTCACCCCCTCGATCAACACGCGGTCCATCTCGGGCAACACCTTGAGGACGCGTCCCTGCGCACCCTTGTCGCGACCGGCGATGACGACGACCATGTCGTCCTTCTTGATGCGGTGGAGTGTCATCACACCACCTCCGGAGCGAGGGAGACGATCTTCATGAACCGCTTGGCGCGGAGCTCGCGCGCCACCGGGCCGAAGATGCGCGTCCCGATCGGCTCGTTCTCCTTGCTGATGAGGACCGCGCTGTTCGTGTCGAACTTGATGTAGGTCCCGTCGTCACGGAGGTACTCGCGCCGGGTGCGTACCACGACCGCCCGGGCTACGTCGCCCTTCTTGACGCGGGCCGTGGGTAGCGCCTCCTTCACGGAGACGACGATGATGTCCCCGAGCGCGGCATACCGCCGGCGCGAGCCCCCGAGCACCTTGATGCACGCAACGCGCTTGGCACCGCTGTTGTCGGCGACGTCCAGCACTGTCTCGGCCTGGATCACGGCTATACCTCCGGGGGGCGCTCGAGCAGGCGGGTGGCGACCCACCGCTTCGTCTTGGAGAGCCGACGGCTCTCGCGGATCTCGACGAGGTCACGCGTCTTGTACTGCTCTGTCTCGTCGTGGGCGTGGAAGCGGCTGCGCTTCTTGACGTACTTTCCGTAGAAGGGGTCGCGGAAGCGACGGACGACCTCGACGACGATGGTCTTCTTGGCGCGTCCGGGACTCTCCGTGTCGTTGACGACCCGACCGACCAGCCGGCGGCGGCTGCCGCGTACCGGCTCGGCCTTCGGGGTGGGGCCCCTGGTTTCGGTCTCAGCCATTTCCCACCTCCTGACCCTTCTTCTGCCGCTCGGTGAGGATGGTCTTCACCCGGGCGATGTCTCGGCGCAGGTGATGGACCTTGCTCGTGTCGTCGAGCTGGTTCGTGTGGTTGTCGAAGCGTGCCTGCCACAGCTCGCGCCGGAGATCCTTCTCCATGCGCTCGAGCTCCTCGTCGGAACGCTCGCGGATTTCGGTGGACTTCATAGCTGCTCACCCCGGGACAGGAACTGTGTCCTGAGCGGCAGCTTGTGCGCCGCGATGCGGAACGCCTCCTTGCGCCAGCTCCTCGGGCACGCCCTCGATCTCGTAGAGCATCCGCCCGGCCTTCACCACGGCGACCCACCCTTCGACCGGGCCCTTGCCCTTGCCCATGCGGGTCTCGAGCGGCTTCTTGGTGTAGCGGCTTGTCCGGGAAGATGCGGATGTAGAGCTTGCCGGTACGCTTGACCTTGCGCTGGATGGCCATGCGGGCCGCCTCGATCTGGCGGGCGGTCACCCAGCCAGGCTCGAGGGCCTGCAGGCCGAAGTCGCCGAAGGAGACCTTGCCTCCCCGGTACGCCTTGCCGGTCATCCGGCCCTGGTGCGACTTGCGGAACTTGGTTCGCTTGGGCTGACAGCATGGCGCCTCTCCTAAATCCGACCGAGGCTCGGCGTGCCCGGCGTGACGCGCCGACGCGTCGGGAGCACCTCACCCTTGAAGATCCAGCACTTGATGCCGACGGTGCCGGCGGTCGTGTGCGCCGTCGCCTCACCGAAGTCGATGTCGGCGCGCAGGGTGTGGAGAGGCACGCGGCCCTCGCGGTACCACTCGGCGCGGGCCATCTCCGAGCCGCCGAGCCGGCCAGCCGCGGCGACGCGGATGCCCTTGGCGCCGAACTTCATGGCCGTCGAGACCGCCTTCTTCATCGCGCGGCGGAAGGCCACGCGACGCTCGAGCTGGGTCGCGATGTTCTCGGCGACGAGCTTGGCGTTGGTCTCCGCCTTGCGGATCTCCTGAATGTCGACGAAAAGCTCGTTCCCCGTGAGCTTCTGGAGGTCCGCCTTGAGCTGCTCCACGCCCGCGCCGCGCTTGCCGATGATGATGCCGGGACGCGATGTGTAGATGTTGACCTTGACCTTGGTCGCGGCGCGCTCGATCTCGATGTCGGCGATGCCGGCGTGCGAGTACTTCGAGCGGATCGTCTGCTTGAGCTTCAGGTCCTCATGCAGCCACTTGGCGTACTGCTTGTCCTCGTACCACTTCGACTTCCACGTCTTGATGACGCCGAGGCGGAAACCGTACGGATGCGTCTTCTGACCCATCGACTCACGCCTCTCCCCGATCGCCGATGACGATCGTGATGTGACTCATACCCTTGACGATGCGGGTTGCCCGCCCCATCGCGCGTGGCCTCCACCGACGCATGTGTCGGTCGGGCGCCTTGTCGACGAACGCGGTCTCGACGACCAGGGCGTCCAGATCGACGTCCTCGTCCATCTGCCGCGCATTGGCAACGGCGCTGTCGAGCACCTTGGCGATGATCGGGGCCGCGGCCTTGCGCGTGAAGCGCAGCTGGTCGATGGCCTGGGCGACGTTCTTGCCGCGCACCATGTTCACGACCATCCGCGCCTTGCGGGGCGAAATTCGCTGGAATCGTGCTTTCGCGATGGCTTGCATGTCCGCTTCCTGGCTCGCGGGGGTCGAGGCGTTTAGCACGCCGCCGCACCCGCCTCAACTCGATCCCCGATCGCTACCGCTTGCCCGTCGGGCTGACCTTCTTGTTGGACTTCCGGTCGGCCGCGTGGCCGCCGAAGGTGCGGGTGGGCGAGAACTCCCCCAGCTTGTGGCCGACCATGTTCTCGGTGACGAAGACCGTCACGAACTTCCGGCCGTTGTGGACCGCGAAGGTGTGGCCGACGAACTCCGGAGAAATCGTGGAGCGCCGCGACCAGGTCCGTGATGACTCTTGCCGGATTCGCCAGTCCGGTTGCGCCTCGTCCACCTTGTCCATGAGGTGGCCGTCGATGAAGGGCCCCTTCTTGACCGAACGCGCCATGCCTACTTCCTTCCTCCGGCCGCTTCACGATGAACTTGTTGGTCGCCTTGTTGGTCCGGGTCTTCTTGCCCTTGGCGAGCTGCCCCCAGGGCGAGCACGGATGGCGCCCGCCGGAGGTGCGGCCCTCGCCGCCGCCCATGGGGTGGTCGACCGGGTTCATGGTCACGCCGCGGTTGTGCGGGCGGCGGCCCAGCCAGCGCGTCCGCCCTGCCTTGCCGTGGACGTACTTGGCATGCTCCTGGTTCGAGACCTGGCCGATGGTGGCCCGGCAGCTCAGGTGGACCATGCGGACCTCGCTCGAGGGCAGCCGCACCTGGGCGTAGTCGCCGTCCTTCGCCATGAGCTGGGCCGCCGTGCCGGCCGAGCGCACGAGCTGGGCGCCCTTGCCGATCTTCAGCTCGATGTTGTGGATCATCGTGCCGAGCGGGATGTAGCGCAGCGGCATGGCGTTGCCGGGCTTGACGTCGGCGTTGCGCGACGAGAGCACCTGGTCGCCGACCGTGAGACCGTCAGGCGCCAGGATGTACGCCTTGTCGCCGTCGGCGTAATGCAAGAGCGCGATGCGGGCCGAGCGGTTCGGGTCGTACTCGAGCGATGCGACGCTCGCCGGAACGCCGACTTGGTTCCGCTTGAAGTCGATGACCCGGAAACGCCGCTTATGACCGCCCCCGCGAAAGCGCACCGTGATGCGCCCACTGTGGTTGCGGCCCGCCGTCGACTTCTTGGCCGTCGTGAGCCTCTTCTCGGGCCCCTTCTTCGAGAGCTTGTTGAAGTCCTGCGTGGACCTCGTAGAAGCGCCGCGCGGGCGACGTGGGCTTGAAGCGCTTGACCGCCATGCTCAGGCTCCTTCGAAGAAGTCGATCGACTCGCCCTGCTTGAGGGTCACGATCGCCTTCTTCCAGTTCTTGGTCTTCGCCCGCCCTCGCCCCATGCGACGCATGCGGCCCGCGGACGATGAGCGTGTTGACGTCGGTGACGGCGACCTTGAAGAGGGTCTCGACCGCCTGCTTGATCTCGATCTTGTTGGCGCGCCAGTCGACCTCGAAGAGGTACTTGTTCTCCGTCTCGCGGAGGTTCGCACCCCTTCTCGGTCAGGATCAGCGGGCGCTTGATGACGTCTTCGGGTGCCATGGCTCTTTCCTCAGCCTTGCAGCCGAGCCTCGAGGGCCGTGACGGCGTCCTTCGTGAGGACAGGTGCTCGTGGCGCAGCACGTCGTAGAGGTTCACGCCCTCCGGCGGGAGGTACTGGTGCTTGGGCAGGTTGCGGGCGCTCAGGCGGAGGTTGTCGTTGCCCTTCGCGTCCACGAGCAGCGCGCTGTTGTTCGCCTCGAGCGCCCCGAGCACCTGGGCGAGGCGCTTGGTCTTGATCTCGCCGAGCGCGAAGGCATCGACGACGAGCAGGCGGCCCTCCTTGAGCTTGAGCGACAGGGCGCTCCGGAGCGCACCGATACGCATCTTGCGCGGCGGGCGGTAGCCGTACTGGCGCGGCAGGGGGCCGTGGGCCTGGCCGCCGCCGACGTAGTTCGGCGCGCGGATCGTGCCGTGACGGGCGCGACCGGTGCCCTTCTGCTTGTAGAGCTTCTTGCTGGAGCCGCGACACCTCGGTGCGGTTCTTCGTGCTGGCGCTCCCGACCCGCTTCGAGGCGAGCTGCGCCTTGAGCACCTCGTAGAGGAGCCCCTCGTTCACCTCGGTCGCGAAGACGGCGTCCGCGAGAATCCATCTCGCCGACGCTCTTCTTGTCGAGGTTGTAGACGGTGACCTTCATGTCCGACCCGTTCTGACGGCCTCGCGGCCGACGACTTCTTAGGACTTGATCTCGACGTCGACGCCGGCCGACAGATCGAGCTTCATGAGGGCGTCGAGCGTCTGCTGCGTCGGCTCGAGGATGTCGAGCAGCCGCTTGTGCGTGCGGATCTCGAACTGCTCCCGCGACTTCTTGTCGACGTGGGGACCACGCAGCACCGTGTACTTGTTGATGCGTGTCGGCAGCGGGATCGGTCCCGCGACGCGTGCGCCGGTGCGCTTGGCCGTCTCGACGATCTCCCCTGCCGACTGATCGAGCAGGCGATGGTCGTAGGCCTTGAGCCGGATGCGAATCTTGGTGGTGGCCGCTGCCATGGGGTTCTCCCTTACTCCAAAATCTTCGGTGATGACGCCGGCGCCGACGGTGCGGCCGCCCTCGCGGATGGCGAAGCGCTGCTTCTCCTCGAGCGCCACGGGCGTGATGAGCTCGACGGTTGATCCTCACGTTGTCGCCGGGCATCACCATCTTGATGTCCTCGGGCAGGTCGATCGTCCCGGTCACGTCCGTCGTCCGCATGTAGAACTGCGGCCGGTAGTTCGTGAAGAACGGCTTGTGACGGCCGCCCTCCTCCTTCTTGAGGACGTACACCTCGCCCTCGAACTTCTGGTGCGGCTGTGATGGGCCCGGCGCCGCCAGCACCTGCCCGCGCTCCACCTCCTCCTTGGCGATGCCGCGCAGCAGACACCCCACGTTGTCGCCCGCCTGCCCCTGGTCGAGCAGCTTGCGGAACATCTCCACGCCCGTCACCGTCGTCTTGCGCGGCTCGCCGAACCCGAGAATCTCCACCTCGTCGCCGACCTTCACCACGCCGCGCTCGATGCGCCCCGTCACCACCGTTCCGCGGCCCTTGATCGAGAACACGTCCTCGACCGCCATCAGGAACGGCTTGTCGATCTCGCGCTGCGGCTCCGGGATGAACGAGTCCACGGCACTCGACCAGCTCCATGATGGAGTTGACGCCCTCCTCCTTGCCCTGCAGCGCCTGCAGCGCCGAGCCGCGCACCACGGGGATGTTGTCCCCGTCGAACTGGTACTTGTTCAAGAGGTCGCGAACCTCCATCTCCACCAGCTCGAGCAGGTCCGGGTCGTCGACCGCGTCGCACTTGTTGAGGAACACGACCATCGTCGGCACGCCCACCTGACGGGCCAGGAGCACGTGCTCCTTCGTCTGGGGCATCGGGCCGTCGAGCGCCGAGACCACCAGGATCGCGCCGTCCATCTGCGCCGCGCCCGTGATCATGTTCTTGATGTAGTCCGCGTGCCCGGGGCAATCGACGTGCGCGTAGTGGCGCTTCTCCGTCTCGTACTCCACGTGGCTGACCGCGATCGTCACGATCTTCGAGTCGTCACGGACCGTGCCGCCCTTGGCGATGTCCGCATACGACACCGCCGCCCCGCCGAACTTGTCCGCGAGCACCTTCGTGATCGCCGCCGTCAGCGTGGTCTTGCCGTGGTCGATGTGGCCGATCGTGCCAACGTTCACGTGCGGCTTGTTACGGACGAACTTTTCCTTGGCCATTTTCCAGATCTCCGATGATGTGTCGAAGCACTAACGAGCGAAGCAGAACGAAATCCGGGGTCGATACCTAGTCAGAAAACCTAGGGAGCGAAGCGAGCCCGAGACTGCTCAAAAACGTCCCTCTACGCCCCCTTCACCTTCGCCACGATCTCCTCGGCAATGCTGTTCGGCACTGCCTGGTACTCCTTGAACTGCATCGTGTACGTCGCGCGACCCTGCGTCTTGCTGCGCAGGTCGGTCGCGTAGCCGAACATGGTCGCCAGCGGCACGTCGGCGGAAACCACCTGCATGTTGCCGCGCCGGTCCATACCCGTGACGCTACCTCGGCGTGCATTGAGGTCGCCGATGACATCGCCCATGTAGTCCTCGGGCACCACGACCTCGACCGACATCACGGGCTCGAGCAGATGGAGCCCGGCCTTGCGCGCTCCGTCCTGGAACGCCATCGAGGCAGCGACCTCGAAGGCTGGCCCCGAGGAGTCGACCTGGTGGAAGCTGCCGTCGACGAGCCGGGCCTTCACGTCGATGACCGGGAAGCCGGCGATGACGCCACGGCCCATGGCGTCGCGGATGCCTTTCTCGACCGAGGGGATGAACTCCTTGGGGATCACGCCGCCGACGATCTTGTTCTCGAAGACGAAGCCTTCGCCCGGATCGGAGGGCCCGATCTCGAGCCAGACGTGGCCGTACATACCGTGGCCGCCGGTCTGCTTGATGTACCGGCCCTCGACGCGAACGTCCTTGGTGATGCTCTCGCGGTAGGCGACCTGGGGCTTGCCCACGTTGCACTCGACCTTGAACTCGCGCTTGAGGCGGTCGACGATGATCTCGAGGTGGAGCTCGCCCATGCCCGAGATGATCGTCTGACCTGTCTCCTCGTCGGTGTGGGCGCGGAACGAGGGGTCCTCGGTGGCCAGCTTCTGGAGCGCCTCGCCGAGCTTCGTCTGATCGGCCTTGGTCTTGGGCTCGATGGCGACCGAGATGACCGGGTCCGGGAAGACCATGCGCTCGAGGATGATGGGGTTCTTCTCGTCGCAGAGCGTGTCGCCCGTCGTGGCGGTCTTGAGACCCACGGCCGCGCAGATGTTGCCGGCCTGGATCTCCTTGATCTCCTCGCGCTTGTTGGCGTGCATGCGGAGGAGGCGTCCGATGCGCTCGCGCCGGCCCTTCGTCGAGTTGAACACTGTCGTGCCGCTCGTGACCTGGCCCGAGTAGACGCGGAGGAAGGTGAGCTGGCCGACGTAGGGGTCGTTGAGGATCTTGAAGGCCAGCGCGGAGAAGGACTCGTCGTCGTCCGCCTTGCGGTGGAGCTTCTTCTCCGGATCGTCGACGTCGACACCGTCGACGGGCGGCACGTCGAGGGGCGACGGCATGAAGTTCACGACGGCGTCGAGGAGCTGCTGAACGCCCTTGTTCTTGAACGCCGAGCCGCAGAGGACCGGCACGACCTTGAAGCCCAGGGTCGCCGAGCGAAGGGCGTTGAGGATCTCCTGCTGGGAGTAGTCCGTGTCGCCCTCGAGATAGCGCTCCATCAGGACATCGTCGCTCTCGGCGGCGGCCTCGAGCAGGCGCTCGCGCGCAGCGTTCGCCTCGTCCTGGTGCTCGGCGGGGATGTCGGTCGCCTCGAACTCGGCTCCCAGCTTGTCGTCCTGAAAGACGATCGCCTTCATGTTGACGAGGTCGATGACGCCGCGGTGATTCTCCTCGACGCCGAGGGGAAGCTGGATGGCGACGGCGTTGGCGCCGAGGCGGTCCTTGATGCTCTGCAGAGCGCGATCGAAGTTGGCGCCCGCCCGGTCCATCTTGTTGACGAAGCAGATACGCGGCACGTGGTACTTGTCGGCCTGCCGCCAGACCGTCTCGGACTGGGGCTCGACACCGGCGACCCCGTCGAAGACGGCGACCGCACCGTCGAGCACGCGCAGCGAGCGCTCCACCTCGATCGTGAAGTCGACGTGCCCGGGCGTGTCGATGATGTTGACCCGGAACCCCTGGTCGGCGAAGGGACCGGTTTGCGGGCGCCAGAAGCAGGTCGTCGCGGCGGACGTGATCGTGATGCCACGCTCTTGCTCCTGCTCCATGTAGTCCATGGTCGCGGCGCCTTCGTGGACCTCGCCGATCTTGTAGTTCACCCCCGTGTAATAGAGGATGCGCTCCGTCGTCGTCGTCTTGCCCGCATCGATGTGGGCCATGATGCCGATGTTGCGGGTTCTTTCGAGTGGGTACTCGCGGGCCACTGTTCTTCTCCGGTTCAGCGTTACTGCGGCTGAGTCGACGGGTCCGTTTCTTCTACTGGTTGCTCGGGTCCGGAACGCACGAAACCCTCTCCGAGCCTTGCGCGATCACCCTCGGATCGCGTCGTTTCATCGGAGAGGGCCTCGAGAGCGGAATCGGTGGGGCCGTGGGCCCTCTTTTTCCGTCAGCTCTCGTCTATGTGCGCAACATCATGAGCAGCAGCGTTCTCCATGCCCGGGCGGTTTCCTCGCGGACCTCTCCGAGCTGGCGCGTGTTTCTACCAGCGGTAGTGTGCGAACGCCTTGTTCGCGTCGGCCATCTTGTGCACGTCCTCGCGCTTCTTGACCGCGTTGCCGCGCCCCTGGGAGGCGTCCATCAGCTCCGCCGCCAGGCGCTCGGTCATGGTCTTCTCACCGCGGGCCCGCGAGTAGGTCACGAGCCACCGCATCGCCAAGGCGAGGCGGCGGTCGGGGCGCACTTCAACGGGCACCTGGTAGGTCGCACCACCCACGCGGCGGCTCTTGACCTCGACCTTGGGCTTGCAGGCGTCAAGGGCCTTGCGGAAGATCTCGAGGGCATCCTGCTTGTACCGCGTTGCCAGGATGTCGAAGGCACCGTAGACGATGCGCTCGGCAGTGGACTTCTTGCCGTCGAGCATGAGGATGTTGTTGAACTTGGCGACGAGCTTGTCCCGGTACTTGGGGTCCGGGATAATCTCGCGCTTGGGAACTTCGCGTCGGCGGGGCATGGGCTATCTCACTGCTTGGGGCGCTTGACGCCGTACTTCGAGCGGCCCTGGTTGCGGCTCGCCTTGTTCGTGTTGGAAGGGCCTGCCGCGCCTGTCGCGTCGAGGGTGCCGCGCACGACGTGGTAACGGCAGCCGGGAAGATCCTTGACGCGGCCACCGCGGATCAGCACGACCGAGTGCTCCTGCAGGTTGTGGCTCTCGCCCGGAATGTAGGTCGTGACCTCGATGCCGTTGGAGAGGCGCACGCGAGCCACCTTGCGGAGGGCGGAGTTCGGCTTCTTGGGCGTCGTGGTGTAGACGCGAACGCAGACGCCCCGCTTCTGCGGGCAGTTCTGCAGCGCAGGCGATGCGGTCTTGGCGGTGATCCGCCGCCGGCCCTGGCGCACGAGCTGGTTGATGGTGGGCATTTTCCCTCGAAAACGACGCGCTTTTGCCGCCCGGAGCCGGTTCCCGGCCAATGGGGGACCGGAAGAATACTGAGGGGCGGCCCCCTGTCAAGCGCGATCCCGGATCATTTTGGCGACAGCCGCCCCTAGAAGCGGACGCGGAGGCCCGCGCTGACCGGGGACAGGAGGACCTGAACGTTGGAGCCGTCCGTGTCCTGAGATCCCATCCTCCGAAGGTCGGCGGGGAGGGCACGCGGGCGGGACGTGCGGATCACGGAGTGGAACCGTACCTGGGCGTCGACGATGCCGCCGACCGCCACCAGGGCGAGGAGCCCGGTCGAAATCCAGTTCGTGACGCGCATGCCGGTGGCCAGGGTCTCGCGGTTGACCTGGTCGGGGCTGGGAGTGCCCGTGAAGTCGGTCGGGGTGCCGGCCACGATCAGGGCGTGGACCGTGAATGATGCGAGGCTCACCGCTGCCAGCACACCCTCGGTGACGGCCAGGGCGAGGCCCAGGGACTTGTCCCCGTTCTGGAACTGCCCGACGCCGAGGGGCAGGAGGGCGAGCCAGCGGCTGTTCTGCTGCTCCACCGTCTCGGTCGCGGCCAGCCGCTCGAGCCGCTGCAGGCGCTCGCGCTCGCGGCGGGTCCGCCCCACCTGCTGCTGGCCCCGGCGGGACTCCTCCGCCTGGTGCTGCCTCTCCGCCTCCTGCGCCTCGCGCTGTATCCGCTGGCGCACCTGGTGGAAGAGGTTCTGGAGGTCGCGGGGGAAGGCGACCGGATCGGGGTAGGTCGGCTCCTGGCGCAAGAGGAGCTCGACCTGATGATCGGCCGCCGTGTCCTGGCCGAGGAAGAGGTAACTCGCCGCGAGGTACTTGCGGGACTCCTGCAGCACGACGGGGTCGGGCTCCCCCCGCAGCAACTGCTCGAAGCTTTGGACCGCCTCGGTGTACTGCCCGTGCAGGTACAGGTCCTTCGCGTGCTCGAAGTCCGAGAGGTCGTTGGCCCGGGCTCGCAACGGGGCGGCGAAGAGGACGACGGCGGCCGCGACGAGGGCCGTCAGTGGAAGGGCCCGCGCCGGCAGACGTGCACCGCGCCGAGCGCCCGCCTCCATCAGGGCGGGCTCCCCGACGGAAGCAAAGTCACTTGGACTTGGGTATCCCGCCCGGCCTGCAGCCTCACCGTGCCCGTATACCGCCGATGGCCGGGTGCTGTCACGGTGATCTGGCGTGCTTCGACCGCGCCGCCCTCGAGTGGGACCTGGATGATCTCACGGCTTCGGCCGTGCACCCCGCCCTCGACCTCCACGTCCGCGGCGACGTTCGATATGACGTACACGTAGGCCGGCCGGTAGCCGAGGGTGCGCTGGATGACGAAGGGCGCCTGGCCGGGAGGGATTGTGACGCTGAAGTCGGCATCGATGCAGCAGCCTGCACCCCCGACGAGCTTGAAGTGGTGGGGTCCGGGCCGCAGCTCGGTCTCGCGGAACGACGGGCCGAAGGGGCGGGGAGGGGCCCCATCGACGGAGATGGCGACGTTCTGGGGCGTCGGCCGGAAGACGACGAGGCGGGGCTGGCTCGGACGGGGGGTCGACGGGTTGTGGCTGTGGCCGGGGCTGGCGTGAGCGTCGTGTCCGTCGGGTAGGGGTGTGCTGCCGTGGCCGGCACCCGAGGGTTGCGCCGCGGCGATCGTGGCGGGGGCGTCGTGAGAAGTGTGGGCGACGGAAGGCGGGGATGGGGTCTCGGGATGCTGGGCGGCCAGGGCAGCACCAGCGACCGGGTCGCGTGGCACTGGTGTGTCGCCGTGCCCGCTGGCCCCGCTGAAAGCCGCCCACCCGATGCCCGCCAGACCGAACACCCCGAGCACGATCCCGGCGGCGGTCAGGACGCTTCGAAGCCGTGCGCGCCGGCCCAGGCCCGCGAGGAGGCGGAGCACCTCCGCGTTGCCGTCGTCCAGGGCGAGCACGCGGTTGAAGTGGTCGAGGGCCGTGGGCAGGTCCCCCGTCTCGGCCGCCTTGCGGCCGGCGACCGTCAGGGCCTTGATGCTTTGCTCGCGGAGCTCTGCCGCGGTGCCCTTGGGGTTCCCCAGGTAGGTGGCGAGCATCTCGGTCGGATCCTCGATGCCGACCTCGGCGATCAGCTCGATCAGGTCCTGCTCGAGCTCGGCTGCGGTCTGGTAGCGATCGTCCGGATCGTGGGCGAGGGACTTGACGATGATCGCGCGCATGCGGCCCCCGATCGTGGGGCGGGCGCGGAGGGGATCGAGGTACTCACCGTCCATGATGCGCTTGAGCACGTGGTGGGGGTTGCGCCCGCTGAAGGGCAGGCGACCGACCGCGAGGAAGTACAGCACCGTGCCGAGGGAGAAGATGTCGGTGCGCGCGTCGCAGTCGGCGCCCTCGACCTGCTCGGGCGCCATGTGGCCGGGCGAGCCGAGGATCTGGCCCGTCGCCGTGAAGGACTGGCCGCCGACCATCTGTGCGATGCCGAAGTCGGTGAGCTTGACCATGCGGTCCTCGTGCAAGAGGACGTTTTCGGGTTTGACGTCGCGGTGGATGACCCCGGCGGCATGGGCCGCCGAGAGAGCGCGCGCGAGCTCGATGGTGATGCAGGCGGCGACCTCGGCGGGGATCTCCGGGGTCGTCTCACCGAAAATGCGGAGGGTCGGCCCGGTGAGCAGCTCGGCCGCGATGTAGCTCTCCTCGGACTCCTCGCCGCTGTAGTCGTAGATGTCGAGGATGTTCGGGTGCTTGAGCTTGGCGACGCTGCGGGCCTCGCGCGCGAAGCGGACGCGCGCCTCGTGGGCGGCCTGCAAGTGGGGGTGCATGATCTTGAGGGCGACCGGACGATCGAGCCGCGTGTCGTGGGCGCGGTAGACCGTGGCCATCCCGCCGTGGCCGATCTCCTCGCGTATTTCGTACTTCGCAAGCTTCCGGTGCATCGGGTCGCGCCGCGGGTGTGCCCCGGGATCGGACGGCGGATCCACGTCGCGAGGCACTGTCGAAACGGGGGGAGGAGAATAGGCTCAGTCCCCAATTCACGACAAGCGGAGGCAACCGCTCCTTGGGACGAACGGCCCAAGGTGCCTCGTCGGGTCACGAGGCAGCGCGGTCGCGCTCAAGGTAGCGCGATCTGGTCGGGGAAGCAGGCCTCCACGTCACCACGCGGCCCCGCCACGTCGCGTCCCCCCACGACGACCACGATGCCGGAGCCGCCGAGGGTGAAGGCGCGGGCATCGGAACGGGCCGCGGCGAGCGGCGTGGAGGGCTCGATGCGGGCGCCGCTCGGGTCGAACAGGATGCGGTCCACGCTGCGGGTCGGGTCGGCTCCGCTCTGCCCCCCGAGCAGGAGCCCCCCGCCGCCCGGCAGGGCGACCGAGGCGGCGCCTGCCCGGGCGTCGTCCCAGGTGGGGCCGGCGGTCGCGCGACAGGCATCGGGGCAGCCCTCGAGGAGCCAGGTGTCGGCCCGGGGCGCGCCGGTGCCGTCGACGCCGCCCACGAGCAGGGCCCGAGCGCCGGCGGCGTCGAGGAACAGGGCCGCGCCGCGCCGTACGCCATCATCGATCCCGGCGAGCAGCGCGCGGGCCGTCGGCAGGGCGGGGTCCGCAACCTCGGCCAGGGGGGCGCCGGCGGCCGCGCCACCAGCTACGAGAAGGCCGCCCGCGAAGGGTGCGGCGGCCGCATCGGCGCGGGGTGTCATGAGGGCCGTCTGGTGGGTGGTCCCGTCGGGTGTGACCCAGCTGATGCCGCTTGAAGGCGTGTCGCTGCTCCCACCCCCGACCACGGCGACACCAAGCCCGAGAGGCACGAGAGCCGAGTGGTCGTTGGCCCCTGGGTGGAGCGAGAGGGGGGTTGTCCGCTGGCCCGTGCTCGTGAGGTCGAAGACCCGCGGCACGTCCATGGCGGAGACGATCAGGACGTGGGTGTCGTCGAGGGCGGCGGCGCGCGCCGGGCCAAGCGGATCGGGCAAGTCGTCGAAGGAGCCCGGCAACCAGCGCAGGAGATCGACGTACCCGGCGTGGCCCGAGGCACCCGCGGACCCTTCGCCACCAACGGCCAGCACGAAGGTGCCGGCGGCAGCGACACCCGAAAGAGAAGCGGGGGATGCGAGGGTGGCATCGGGGATGACAGCACAGGACGATGCAGTGCCAACGATGATACGGAGGAAGCCTCCGGTCTCGCTCGAGAGGAAGGGGGGCACGGCACCCACGAGGTGCGTCGTGGGACCGGTCAGCGAGAGGGCGAGGCGCACCGGAATGCTGTCGTCGAACGAAAAGGAAAGGTCGACGGCCCCACCCGTCACCGACGGATCGGCCGACGCCGGCGCCTTCGAGCCCTGCTGCACCATCACGTGCGCAGTATCGACATCGCTACCTGTAAGCGGGTCGCCTCCATCCGGGGCGGCGATGGTGATGTCGATGGTGGGGCCGGGGGTGCTGCCCTTGTTGCAGGCACTGAACAGAACGCTCAGCAGGAGGGTGACGGCAAGGAGGCGGCGGGGCACGGGGGCGGAGCATAGCGCGTCGCCAGGCGGTGCACTCGGAGCGCCCTCACTTTCTATGCGTTGCTCGGCATGCCCCGACCTGGCGCCCGCAGCCGACCTTTGCAGCGCCTGGGTTCGGCGGTACACACGGTGCTGTGCACATCGAGCCCATCGACCACGGGGTGGACCTGTCGGTGGCGGCCGCGGCCCTGCGCGGACGCGGAGGGCTGGCCTGGCTCGACGGAGGGGGGGGGCTGGGTGACGAGGGACGCTGGTCGTTTCTCGCGTGCGATCCTGTCGAAATCCGGCGGTCGGCCTTCGGCGACGCGGCGCCCCTTGCTGCCCTCGTCGGCGTCGACGAGCCGGTAGTACGCGACGCAGGGCACGGCGTGGAGGGACCGGAGGCGGAGGCGGCACGGGTCGCGCCGCGCTTCATCGGGTACATCGCCTACGATGCGGCCTGGTCGGGGACGACACGGACCCCGCGACGGCTCGCCCGTGACCCCACGGCTCCCATCCTGTGGCTCGGTCGCTACGACGCGGTGGTGGCCGTCGACCACCACGCGGCGCGGGCCTTCGTCGTGGGCGATAACCGACGCGCGTGCAGGCGTTTGCTACGGCGGATCTCGGGGCCAGCCACGCCCCCCGTCGCTCGCGCGTGGACGGCACGCGTGGATGAGCGCCACCACCACCGACACGCCGTCGAGGCGGCGCTCGACCACATCGCCCGAGGCGACATCTACCAGGTGAACCTGGCGCGCCGCTGGGTGGCCTCCTTCGAGGGCGACGGGCTGGCGCTGTGGCTCGCGATGCGCCGGGCGAGCCCGGTGCCGCTCGGGATGTTCCTCGACACGGGCGAGCAGGTCGTGCTCGCACGAACGATGGAGCGCTTCCTCGAGTGGGAAGGGCCGGGGCAGATGCTGCGCACTCGCCCCATCAAGGGCACCATCGCGCGCAGTGGGCGCGACGACGACGGCGAGGCACAGCGGCTCCTCGGCGACGACAAGGAGCGGGCCGAGCACGCGATGATCGTGGACCTGATGCGCAACGACCTGTCGCGCGTCGCGGTGACTGGCTCGGTGCGCGTCCCCGTGAGGATGGTGGTCGAGCCCTACGCGGGTCTGCAACACCTCGTCTCCACGGTGAGCTGCCGGACACGCCCCGACGTCCGCCTCCCGGACCTGCTCACGGCCACCTTTCCTCCGGGCAGCGTCACGGGCGCCCCCAAGCTACGCGCCATCGAGATCATCGAGTCGCTCGAGGCCTGGCCGAGGGGCGTCTACACGGGGGCGGTGGGGCTCGTCCGGCGGGACGGCAGCGCCGCCTTCGCGGTCGCCATCCGCACGGCGGTGGTGCGCGGCGGCCAAGCGACCTACTTCGCGGGCGGCGGCCTGGTCTCGGCCAGCGTGGCGGAGCGGGAGATCGCCGAGACCGAGCTCAAGGCACGGGTGTTCACCGACGCCGTGGCAACCCTCGGGCCGTGATGCGCTGGGCGCCCCGGCCCGGGGGTCCTATGCTTGGCAGGTACGATGGCTCGACGCTCCTCCCGCTCCCTTTCGGTTCCGATCACCCTGGCCGCGGTCGCGGTGCCCCTGAGCATCGCCCTTCTGATCGGCTGGACCCTGGTGATCGTGCAGAACACGGCGCTCACGCGGGAAGTCACGCAGAACGTCTGGCTACTGGTCCTCGGCGCCCTCTCCTTCCTGGTGATCACCGTCGTGCTGATCATCTTCAGCGTGGTGCTCGGTCGCGAGATCCTCGAGGTGCGAAAGCAGAACAGCTTCATCGACTCGGTTACGCACGAGCTCAAGAGTCCCCTGGCCTCGATCAAGCTCTGCCTCGAAACCCTCGCACGCGAAGAGGTGAGCCCGGCGCAGCGGGAGCAACTGCGCCGCATGATGCTCGAGGACGTGGACCGGTTGTCGTCCTTCATCGACGACGTGCTGCAAGCGAGCCGCCTCGCCCATGACCGTACCGGCCTGTCGCTGAGCGAAGTGAATCTCGCCGAGGTCGTCCATCGGTGTGCCGAGATGGTCGTCGCGCGGCACGAGCTCGACCCCGATGCGATCACGTTCGACCTCGCGCCCGACCTCACGGTGACGACCGACCGGACCGCGCTCGAGATCGTGCTCAAGAACCTTTTCGACAACGCGATCAAGTACTCGGAGGCCCCCCCGCACGTGACGGTATCGGCGCGGCTCGACGAGCAGGGTCGCATGATCATCGACGTACAGGACCAGGGCATCGGCGTGCCGCCGCGCCAACTCAAGCGCATCTTCCAGCGCTTCTACCGCGTGCCGAGTGAACGGGTGCGGGAGCGCCGGGGTACGGGCCTGGGCCTGTTCGTGGTCTCGGCGTTGATGCGCAACCTGGGCGGGACCGTCGACGCGCACTCGGCTGGGCCGGGCCGGGGCACGACCATGCACGTGGTGCTGCCGGCACCGCACGACGCAAGGCGTCAGGCCGAGGGGGCACGGGCCGCCGTGGCGTGATTCTCTCGCCCAGGCGGTGTAGAGACCCTGCCCATGGAAGCTCCAGACCATCCACGCCTCCTCGTCGTCGAGGACGAGGAGCATCTCGCTGCGGGCCTCAAGCTCAACCTCGAGATCGAGGGCTACGAGGTCGACGTGGCACGCAACGCGCGTGAAGCGGGCAAGCGGCTGATCGCCGTGTCCGACTACGACGCGATCGTCCTCGACGTCATGCTGCCGGACGTGGACGGCTTCGAGCTGTGCCGCAGCCTCCGGGAGGCGGGCAACTACGTGCCCATCATCATGCTGACCGCCCGGAACGCGGCCGAAGATCGGGTGAGGGGGCTCGAGTCGGGGGCCGACGACTACATGGTCAAGCCCTTCGAGCTCGGGGAGCTGATGGCACGGGTGGGATCGGCCCTCAGGAGGCGCCGCTGGGAGCGCAAGCAGGAGCAGGAGCGGGGCATTGGCGACGCCGGCACCCTGCACCTCGGCGAACGCGTGGAGATCAACTTCGAGACCCACGAAGCTCGGGTCGAGCAACGGGCGGTGCACCTGACGCGGCTCGAGCTCGACCTGCTGCATTACTTCGCCGACCATCCGGGGCGTGTGATTGGCCGCGAAGAGCTGCTCGAAGAGGTCTGGAAGGTCCGGACGTCCACGAGCACGCGCACGGTGGACAACTTCATCTCGCGGCTCCGGCGCCACTTCGAGGTCGACCCTTCGAACCCGAGGTACTTCGTGTCCGTGCGGGGGACAGGCTACAGGTTCGTCCCCTGACGGACCGGAGCTCGGGCGGCCCGGGTCGAGGTCGGCGCGGCGGGCCCGTTTCCGAGGCCTCTTTCGACGTTGAAGGCCCCCCCCCGGACACCCGCCGCTTTTCCCGGCAATTACAAAACGATTACAAAGTTTGACCGAACGGTGACCGACTTCCGGGACAGTACGCGCTAGTTGTAGAAGCGTGAACCGGACATCCTCGACGCCGACCCTCGCCTCGCAGCCCAAGGGCTACGAGTGGGGAGCCATGATCCCCTTTCTGCTCGTCCATGTCGCCGTGCTCGCGGCGTTCTGGACGGGTGTGACCTGGCAGGCGGTCGTCTGCGGGCTCGTGCTGTTCTGGGTGCGTATGTTCGCGATCACGGCGGGCTATCACCGCTACTTCGCGCACCGGACGTTCAAGACCAGCCGGGTGTTCCAGTTCGTGCTCGCGTTCGTCGCGGAGACGAGCTCTCAGCGCGGGGCGCTGTGGTGGGCGGCCCACCATCGGCGCCACCACAAGTACTCGGACCAGCCCGAGGACGTGCACTCGCCGCTGCAGCGTGGCTTCTGGTACTCGCACGCGGGCTGGATCTACGACCACAACGGCGACACCGACTGGGACCGCATCAAGGACTTCGCGCGCTACCCGGAGCTCCGGTTCCTGAACCGCTTCTGGGTGCTGCCGCCCCTCGTGCTCGGCGGCGCGACCTTCCTCCTGTTCGGCTGGTCCGGCCTCGTCATCGGCTTCTGCGCCAGCACGGTCTTGCTCTGGCACAGTACCTTCACGATCAACTCCCTCAGCCACGTCTTCGGCAAGCAGCGGTTCCAGACGACGGACACGAGCCGCAACAACTGGATGCTCGCGCTGCTCACCTTCGGCGAGGGCTGGCACAACAACCACCATCACTACTGCTCCTCGACGCGGCAGGGCTTCTACTGGTGGGAGATCGACATCAGCTACCTGATCCTCAAGGCGCTGAGTGTCCTGCACATCGTGTACGACCTGCGAGAGCCACCTGCGCGGGTGCTCGAGGAAGGCCGCACACGCGACCGCGCCCGTCGGACGCGGGGCGCGCAGGCGCCGGCCGCGACGCTCGAGGGCGCGGCGCTCGGCACGCGCACCTGATCATCCTGCGGAATCGGCGCGGCCGCTCGGGCTGCGCCTCACGACAGTCCACCGCCGGCAGGCGGGGTCGGCGTCCGGGCGGTATTCACGAGCCCCTGATGACGTGCTAAAGGGATCCGCGCACGGCGCAAGCCGCGGATTCCGGAGTCGTCTAAAGGCAGGACAGCGGACTTTGGATCCGCGAATGGTGGTTCGAATCCACCCTCCGGAGCCACACCGCCTCATCCGTCTGGTTTCGCGAGCCGCAGGAAGGCCTCGACGTTGCCTTTGGGACCGGCGAGCACCGCGTCGGCCTGGTCGACCACCGAGAAGCCCAGGTCGCGAGCGGCCGCAGCGACGCGCTCGATGGCCTCACGGCGCAACCCGGGGTCGCGAACGACACCGCGGCGCGTACCGCCACGGCCCACCTCGAACTGGGGCTTGACCATGGCGACGACCTCGCCACCAGAACGAAGGAGCGCCCGGGCGGCGGGCAGGAGCTTGTCGAGGCCGATGAAGGAGGCGTCGATGACGACGAGGTCGACGGCTTCGCGGAGGTCGCCCGATTTCAGGTGACGGGCGTTGGTGCGCTCCATCACGACGACACGCGGGTCGGCGCGGAGCTTCTGGTGGAGCTGTCCGCGGCCGACGTCGATTGCGTAGACGCGCACGGCACCGCGCTGGAGCAGGCAGTCGGTGAAGCCCCCCGTCGAGGCCCCGAAGTCGGCGGCGACAAGGCCCGTCGGATCGAGGGCGAACGCATCGAGCGCGCCAGCGAGCTTCACGCCGCCACGGGAGACGTAGGGATGGTCCTGTCCGCGTACCGACAGGGCGGCGTCCTCGAGGAGTTGCTCCCCGGCCTTGTCCACGCGCCGCTCACCGCTCCAGACCTTTCCGGCCAGGATCAGGGCCCGCGCACGCTCACGGGTCGGCGCCAGCCCACGGCGCACCACCAACAGATCTGCGCGAGCGCGTGCCACGGTTTCGATACTACTCGACGGCTGCTACCCGGTAGCGGGGTCCCCCCAACGCCCTCCCGCGATGTGGGGAGGGGGAGCTGGGGGCACCAATGACAGCGAGCGACGCGAGCCCGCGGCCGAGCGCGAGGTCCCGAGGGGGGCTCCGGGGGTCTCCCCCGGGGAGAACTACGGGCAGGGACGGGTTGGATGCAATGAGCCTCCAACGAGCGAGCGACTCAAAACGGTATGTCGTCGTCGCCGAAGTCACCGCCGCCAAAGTCGCCACCACCGCCACCCTGGCCACCACCGCCGCCGGCTTGGCCACCGCCACCACCTTGGCCGCCGCCACCACCGCCGTACTCACCGCCACCACCTTGGCCGCCGCCACCACCGCCGTACTCACCACCACCGCCGTAGCTTCCGCCGCCACCACCACCGTACTCACCGCCACCGCCACCGCCCGCGCCCCGGCCTCCGCCGAGCAACACGATGTTGTTCGCGACGATCTCGGTCGACGTGCGCTTGTTGCCGTCCTTGTCTTCCCACTGGCGGTACTGGATGCGGCCCTCGACACAGATGCTGCGCCCCTTCGAAAGGATCTTGTTGAGCGCCTCCCCCCGGTTGCCCCAGACGATGACCGTATGCCACTCGGTGCGCTCCTGGCGCTCACCGGCGCGGTTGGGGAACGTCTCGCTCGTCGCAAGACGCATCCGCAGGATCGCCTGGCCGTTCTGGGTGAACTTCAGCTCCGGGTCCATGCCCAGATTCCCGATCAGGATGACCTTGTTGAGCCCTTCCGCCATCACGCCTCTCTCTCGATGGAGCCGCCCGCACCGCGCCACGACTCGGGCGACCGACCGTACGAGCAGCAGGACGACCGGTCAACGCCCAGACTGACGAAACGGCCCCGTCGCGTCGCCCCTCGAGGGGTCCCGAACGGAGCCTCGGCGATGCAACGCGGCCGCGAGCGAAGCGAGGCAGGCGCGAGCCCGGCCGCGAGCGCACGCGAGTGGCGGAGGGCGAGTCTCGGGGGTCTCCCCGCGGGAGGACTAGGGGTGGGAGCGGGTCGGTTGGACGGAGCAACGATCCGAGCGGGCCAGAGTCATGAGCAAGTCACGACCTCTTCCCCCGCCGCTGCTTGGCCTGCGCCTTCTGACGCAGCAGCGCCGCCAGCTCGGTAGTGACCAGGGTCATGCGACGCGCATGATACGTCGGGCCGATCTCCCCGGCTGCGAACATCCTCTCGAGGTCCACGGCCTCGTCGAGCAGCTCCTTCTGGCGCAGCTTGCGCCCCTCGGCCGAGCCCTGGGCGAGCCGACCGCCGCGCAGGGCGAACAGCAGGCCCGCGAGCACGAGCACCGCCGCCCCGCCGACCGCGATCCATCGGAGCGGTCCGGGGCCGGGGATGCCACGCAGCGTGATCTCGACCGTGTCGAGGGGTGGGTCGTTGGGCTTGCGCCGGATGGCCGTCTCGAGCACCGGCGGGTCGCTGTCGTCATTGCGATGCGCCGTGGGCATGCCTTCCACGTCGAGGTGCATGCCCGGACCCGCGGCAGCCATGACGCGGTACATGAAGGTGTGCCAGGGCACCGGCAGCCCGATGTGCATCGTCGTGCCGTCGAGGTTCATGTCGAAGGCCCAGGTCAGGGTGACGTTGCCCGGGGGAAGCGAGCCCTTCACGGCAAAGCCGTCGTCGGTGGGATCGACCTTCTGATCGGTCATGACGGGCTGGGCCTGAAACCCCGTGAAGCCCTTGGGCAGCGTGACCTCCTGGCCGCTCGCCGGAAAGACGTAGGTCGCGTCGCCCAGGTTCATGAGCTGGGTCTGCTGGATGACGTGCAGCCGATTGCCGTGCAGCTCGAGCATCACCTGCCCGAGGTACTGCAGGACCAGTCGCTGGTCGTGGGTGACCGGCAGCCGCCGGATGTGCACGTCGTAGCCCCTATCGCTCGGGAGCTGGAAGGGCGTCGCGCTATAGCTGGCACCCTGATAGGGAACGTTGACCCGATAGGCCTGATGATTGCCCGTCTTGAGGCCCGTCCACAGATACGTCCCGTCGCCGGTCGTCTTCACCTCGAGGTGCTGCCGATCGCCGCTCTGCTGCACCATGATCGCGAGCCTCGACGGCGGCCTGGGGCACGGGATGGCCCGCCTCGTCGACGACGGTGACCCTCACCGTGCCGGCAGGTAGGGCGTCTGTGGGCGTGGCTTCACCGATGGGGTCGCCCTTTCCGAAGGCACGTCGGAGGGTCCGCTGCCGATCGGCTGCATCGCCGGCCCCGCTACCGCTGGCCGCGCCACCACCGGCCGTAGCCTGGGACGCACCGTTCATCGTCTGGGTGTCGCGCCCCTGGTTTCCGCGGTTCATCACGTCGGCGGGGCCGACCGGCGGATGGCCGGAGGGCAGCGGCTGGCTTGCGCCGGTGGCGTCCACCGCCGGATGGCCAGCAGGAAGCGGGGCGTTCTGATCCACGGGGCCCAAGGGAGGGTGCCCGGGAGGCAGGGCCTGATCGCCCGAGCCGTCGTGGCCGGACGGGGTCTGAGCGACGGCCGGTGCCGCCATGCACAGGGCCGCGACGAGAAGCCACGCTCCGTGACGCATCACGACGCACCCCCTTTGCCGCCCTTCGAGGTGGACGACTCGGCGTCGGCCCCCGCGCCTCCGGCCTCGGCCTCGTCGTCGGACCCGGCGTTCGCCCCGACCTCTTCGCCCGTGCTCGCCCGCGCCTCGTCCCCACCGGCGCGCTTCGATTCGCGCCCGGTGTCGGCTGAGGGCTTCCCATCGCCACCGCTCTCCTCGGACCCTTCGGAGTCGCTCTTCGCCCCGAGCCCCGTGCCGCACTTCTTGCAGAACGCCGCGTCCGAGTCGTTGTGCATCCCGCACTTGGGGCAGGCCTGGGGCACGATGCGCTCACCGCACTTCGTGCAATGCTGGGCGTCCGCATCGTTCTTCGCGCCGCACCCATCGCACTGTCGGTTGCGAGACGCCTTCGCCTCTTCGGGCTCCGCGGCGGCCTTCTTCGCCCCGGCCTTGCTGTCCCGGTAGGGGGCCGATCCTCCGTGCTTCTTCAGGTGGGTCGCGACGAGCTTTTCGGCCTCCTTGCGGAACGGCTCGACCTCCTCGTCGAGGAGACGCAGCACCTCGCGTGCGCGCCCGCGCAGCTTGCGATCGACCTCGGAGAAGTCCTCGATGGACATCTTGCCGAGCTCGTGTTCGAACTCCACGTCCTTGATGCTCCGGAGGAGGGAGCTCTTCTCGTCGAGCAGCGTGGCCCGTTCCTCGGTCTCGACCATGTGCGCGAGGGCGCCCGGGTCGGCCACGCCGAAGGCAGCACGCAGGCTCTGCCAGAGCATGTAGAGCGAGGACATGAGAGCGAGCGCGGCGAGCGCGATGAACAGGAAGGGCAGCATCACTCGCCCTCCATCCGGCGCAGCTCTTCTTCGAGCGCGTCGTTCCAGCGATCGCCCGGTCCCGCCGGCGTCTCCGCCCCGTCGCCCGGCTCCGCTGCCTTGCCACCGCGCTTCCAGCGCCGGCCGATGAGGACGATGCCGCCCGCCGCGAGCACGATCCCGCCGAGGGGCACCGCCCAGAGGGCTCGGTCGAGCCCCTGGTCCGAGGGCACCGAGATAGCCGCGTCGCCGTACTCGGCGCGGTACTCGGCGATGATCTGCGGAACGGTCTCCCCCGCGGCGAGCTTGGCCCGCAGCATGGCGCGGTGACGCTTGGCCCAGCTGCAATTGCATGTGGTCAGGGGCTCGGTCTGGCAGTCGCCGCACTGGCACAGGAGCCGCTCGAAGAGCTTGCGTTCGGTGGGGTCGTGGATCACGACCGTGCCGGCCATGAGCGAGCCCATACCGTCGCCGTTGGCCTGTGCCTGCGCCGTCCCCGGCGAGAGGCCGAGGGCAGCCGCGAACAGCAGGAGCAGCGCCGTGGTCCCGGCTGCGCTGCGCGCCCGAGCGCCGATGCGCCGGCCCCGGTCCTCGCCGAGCAGCTCGCCGATCGAGGGCAGCATCGCGAGGAAGGTGCCGAACACGAGGATGCCCGCGCCGAACCAGATCCAGAACACGAGAGGATGGACGATGATGCGGAAGGTGGCGCGCTTCGTCTGTGGGTCGACCGTGCTCATGATGACGTAGAGGTCATCGGCCGGACGGCTTCGGATCGACACCTCGGTCGTCGGCATCTCGGGATGGCTGCGGTAGATGAACTTGGCCGGCGCGGCGCGACCGATCTGCTCGCCGTGGTCGAGCACCGTCATGTCCGCGAAGATCATCCGCTTGTTGCGGTCGACCTCCATGCGCGGCCCGTCGTAGCGGAGCGTGTACTCCCGGACCGAGACGGTCTCGCCCGGGCGCAGCGTGACCTCCTTCTCGGTGTCGTAGGCCGCGCCGGTCCAGCCGAGGAACATGACCACGATGCCGACGTGGACGATGTACCCGCCATAGCGGCGGCGAGCACGGCTCATCAGCGTGAGGAACGCCCTGCCGGCGTTCTCACCCTTGCGCATGCGCACGCGTGTACCCCGCCAGAACTCCTGCACGATCGTACCCATCACGAAGGCCGAGAACGTCGTCGAGAGGAGCGGGGCGATCGCGTAGAGCTGGGCGAGGACCTTGCCCGTGAAGGTGTCGTAGATCTCGTCGGTGGCGACGCGCGCCGGGAAGCCGAAGAGCGGCCCGACGAAGATGTGGAGCAGCATCACCGCCATGCCGAAGGCGAAGGGCTTGGCGAAGGCCCGCAGCAGGTTGCGTCCCGTCGCCTTGCGCCACGCGACCAGCGGCCCGACCCCGAGCAGGAAGAGGAGCACCAGGGCGAGGGGCACCATCCACTTGTTGTAGAAGGGCGGCCCCACCGTGACCTTCTCGCCCCGCACCCAGTCGCTGAGCAGCGGGAAGGTCGTCGCGACCAGCACGAAGGCCATCATCCCGAGCAGGATCCAGTTGTTGAGCAGGAACGCGAACTCGCGGCTCAGGAGCGAGTCGATCTTGTGCTCGGCTTTTAGCTTCGGCAGCCGCCAGATCACCAGGGCGGTGCAGGCGATGATGACGAAGGCAAGGTACCACACGAACCACACGCCGATGTCCGAGCGCGCGAAGGCGTGGACGCTGGCGATGAGGCCCGAGCGCGTGAGGAAGGTGCCGAAGATCGTCATGAAGAACGTCAGGCACAGGAGGAAGACGTTCCAGACCTTCAGCATGCCGTAGCGCTCCTGCACCATGACCGAGTGCAGGTAGGCGAGGCCGACGAGCCAGGGCATGAACGACGCGTTCTCGACCGGGTCCCAGGCCCAGTAGCCGCCCCAGCCGAGCTCCTCGTAGCTCCAGAGCATGCCGAGGGTCAGGCCGATGGACAGGAACAGCCAGGCGACAAGAGCCCAGCGCCGCACTGCCACGATCCATTCGTCGTGTGTGCGCCCGGTGACGAGGGCTGCGATGACGAACGAGAAGGGGACCGACCACCCGACGAAGCCCATGTAGAGGCAGGGCGGATGGATGGCCATCCAGTAGTTCTGCAGGAGCGGGTTGAGCCCCTCGCCGTCGGTCGGCGCCACGCCCGCGCCCGTCGCGAAGGGGTTCGCTGCGAAGAGCATGAGCAAGCAGAAGAAGATCACGATGCTCATGAGCGTCGCGAGCACCCAGGGCTGCAGCTCGACGTAGCGGCCCTTCATCCACCGCGTGGCCGCGGTGGTGTAGCCGCACAGGAGGAAGGTCCACCACAGAAGGGACCCGTCCTGCCCTCCCCAGAGCGACGCGACGAGGTAGTACCAGGGCATCGACCGGTCGCTGTAGCGGGCGACGTAGCGGATGCGGAAGTCGTGCGTCTGGAAGGCGAAGGCGAGCAGGAACACGCCCAGGGCGACCAGCGCACAGGTGGCGTAGGTGCCGCGCCGCGCCGAAAGGAGGAGGTGAGGTCGTCCGCGCCCCGCCGCCAGCGACACCGCAAAGGTGTACGCGGCCGACAGCATCATGGCGCAGATGACGAGATTCCCGAGGAAGGGGATGTCGATGGAGCTCATGTGCGGGAAGGGCGCCCCCCGCGGCGCGGATCTGACTCTAGGCGCGTCGTCTGTGGCTCGCAAGGCGCGGGAGCGGCTTGCCTCCGATCGCTCGCCGATAGGTGCTCGGCAACCTGCGCCCACCGCCTTCGCTTCGGGCGCTTTGGGGGGCTGCCCCGCGCTGCCGGCGCCAAGCCCCGCGCGAGACGACGAAGGCCGGAACCCGGAAGGGTCCCGGCCTCGCCGTGGCTTCGCACCGGATGCGCGTCAGGGTAGCACCGGACAGCCCGACCGGACGGGCCGGGAGATCCTCCGCGCCCTGGCTCAGTTCTCTTCGAACTCCGCGTCGATGACGTCGCCCTTCTTGCCCTCTTCCTTCGGCGGTTCGGCGCCGCCGGCCTCGCCGCCTTCGGGGGCACCCCCCTCTTCGCCGACCGCCTGGTAGGCGATCTGGGCGATGTCCCGCATCGCTGCCTCGAGCTCCTCCATCCGGCTCTTGATCACGTCGGCGTCGTCCTTCTCGAGGGCCTCGCGCAGGCTCTTGACCTTGGCCTCCGCGTCGGACCGCTTGTCGGCCGGCACCTTCTCCTTGAGCTCACCGAGCGACTTCTCGACGCTGTAGGCGAGCTGGTCGGCGCGGTTGCGAACCTCGATCTGCTCGCGGCGCTTCTTGTCGTCTTCCTCGTGCTGCGACGCCTCGTCGACCATGCGGGAGATGTCGTCGTCCGACAGGCCGCTGTTGGCCGTGATGGTGATCTTCTGGTCGCGGCTGGTGGCCTCGTCCTTCGCCGTCACCGACAGGATGCCGTTGGCGTCGATGTCGAAGGTCACCTTGACGCGCGGCACGCCACGCGGCGCCGGGGGCAAGCCCTCGAGGTGGAAGCGACCGAGGGTCCGGTTGAGCTTGGCCTCGGCACGCTCGCCCTGCAGCACGTGGATCTCGACCTTGGTCTGGCTGTCCTCGGCCGTGGAGTAGATCTCCTCGCGCCGCGTCGGGATCGTCGTGTTGCGCGGGATCATGACGGTCATCACGCCGCCGAGGGTCTCGACGCCGAGGCTCAACGGCGTGACGTCGAGCAGGACCATGTCCTTGACGGTGCCCGAGAGCACGCCCGCCTGGACCGCCGCGCCGATGGCCACGACCTCGTCCGGGTTGACGCCCTTGTGCGAATCCTTGCCAAAGAACTTCTTGACGGCCTCCTGGACCATCGGGATGCGCGTCGAGCCGCCGACCAGGACCACCTCGTCGATGTCGCTCGCGGACTTGTTGGCATCGGCGAGCGCCTTCTTGCTCGGCTCGAGCGTGCGCTGGACCAGGTCCTCGATCATCTGCTCGAGCTTGGCCCGCGTCAGCCGCAGGTTCATGTGCTTGGGGCCCGAGGTGTCGGCCGTGAGGAAGGGCAGGTTGACCGTCGTCTCGAGCTTCGAGCTCAGCTCGATCTTGGCCTTCTCCGCCGCATCCTTGAGGCGCTGCAGGACCATCTTGTCCTTCGAGACGTCGATGCCCGTGTCCTTCTTGAACTCGGCCACGAGGTAGTCCATCACCCGGACGTCCACGTCGTCGCCGCCGAGGTGCGTGTCACCGTTGGTCGAGATGACCTGCACGACGTTGTCGCCGACCTCGAGGATCGAGATGTCGAAGGTGCCGCCGCCGAAGTCGTAGACCGCGATGACCTCGTCGCTCTTCTTGTCGAGGCCGTAGGCCAGTGCCGCGGCCGTGGGCTCGTTGACGATGCGCTTGACGTCGAGGCCAGCGATCTTGCCGGCGTCCTTCGTCGCTTGACGCTGGGAGTCGTTGAAATAGGCCGGGACCGTGATGACGGCCTCGGTGACCGTCTCGCCGAGGTAGTTCTCGGCCGCCTTCTTGAGCTTGCGCAGGACGTGGGCCGAGACCTCCGGCGGAGTCACTTCCTTGCCACGCACCTCGAAGCACACGTCGCCGTTGTCGCGTCGCTTGACGTGGTAGGGGACCCGCCGGTCGCCCTCCGTCGTCTCGTCGAAGCGCCGACCGATGAACCGCTTCGCGGAGTAGATCGTGTTCTCCGGGTTCGTGATGGCCTGGCGCTTGGCGATCTGCCCGACCAGAACCTCCCCCTGGTCATCCCAGCCGACGACCGACGGCGTGAGCCGGTCGCCCTCTTCGTTGACGATGACCTTCGGTTCCTTGCCCTCCATGACGGCCACCACGGAGTTCGTCGTGCCGAGGTCGATGCCGATGATCTTTCCCATTGCTCAATACCTCCCGAGACATCCCAGGACCGCCCCCGAAGGGGGGCGCCGAGGACCGTACCCACCGAAAGAGCCTCGTCCCGCCAGGGCGAAGCATCCGACCGTCGGGCAAAATAACCATGCCACCCCGCCCGTCAAGAGCCGTGCCAAGTTTCCGCCACATCGTGAAGACAGTAAGGATTTCCAAACATTGCCGCCGCGAACCGGCCCGCCCCCTCAGCCCTTGGCCGGCGGGGGCGGCTCGGTGCGACCGGTCTGCGCCCCGATGGTGTTCCTGTCGAGCCCCTCGCGCAGCCGCTGCACGTCCTCGCTCCGGGCGATCACGATGAGGTGGGTCTGGGGCTCGATGACGAAACCGCCGCTCGGGTTGTAGAGGTAGGTGCCGTCCAGCCGGCGCGCCGCTAGCACGGTCGCGCCCGTGTCGCGGATTCTGGGAGCGGGCGAGGGGCACCCCGACCAGCCGGCTCGTGTCCGGGATGATCACCTCCTCGATGCGCAGCCGCTGCTCGGGGTCACGCATCATGCTGTCGAGGAACTCGACCACCGAGGGACGGATCATCTCGCTCACCAGACGCATGCCGCCGATGTGGTTCGGCGACACGACTGCGTTGGCGCCCGCGCGGCGGAGCTTGCCCTCCGCCGTGGCCTCGACGGCCTTGGCGACGATGCGCGCGTGGGCGTTGAGGGCGCGCGCCGAGATGGTGACGAAGAGGTTGTCCTTGTCCTCGTGGAGGGCGGCGATGACGCCGCGCGCCGCCGCGATGCCCGCCCTCTGGAGGGTGGCGTCATCGGTCGCGTCTCCCACGACATAGGGGAACTTCTGGCCGTGGGCGGCCCGCAGGCGCTCGAGGCGCTCCTCCGATATGTCGATGGCGACGAAGGCCGTCCGCGTCGTCACGAGCTCGTCGATGACGTGCGTGCCCGTGCTGCCGACGCCGCAGACGACGATGTGGTTGTCGAGCTCTCGCAGCTCCCGTTCCATACGCCGCCTCCGGATGGCACCCTGCAGATCGGTCTCGACGATGAGCGCCGTCAAGTTGGAGAGGAAGAAGAGGACCGAAGCGCCGCCGAGGAAGATGAGGGTCACGGTCCAGGCACGTGCCAAGGGCACATGGTCCATGCCCTTCAGCGTTTCGGAAAAGCCGACGGTCGACATGGTGATGACCGCCATGTAGATGCAGTCACCCCAGTGCCACAGCCCCCTTCCGAGGGCGTGATAGCCGGCCGCACCGACCAGCATCACCAAGAGCAGCACTCCCGCCGCGAAGAGCAGTCGCCGCGTGAGCCCTCGTCCCTCCTCGTCCAGCATGCCCGGCGCTATCTGCAGGCCGGGCCCCACCGATGTCAACCGCGCGCGCCGGAAGAGAGGCGAGGGGCTTGACCACCCGAGCCGACGATGGCACGAGGGCTCGACCTTGACGTCCCCCCTTCCGCCAAGGCCCCGGAGGCGAGCGAACGGGTAGACGAGACCCGGGCCGCCGGCCGTGGGCTCCTGTCGATCACGGGCGCGAAGGTCTACTTCATCGTCACGAGCTACGCGCTGCAGCTCTTGTTGCCGCGGCTGCTCGGCTCGCCGCGGGCCTACGGGCTGTACTCGGCGGCCATCGGCCTCGTCTCGATCCTGAACAACGTCCTCATCGCCGCCACCGTCCAGTCGGTCAGCAAGCTGGTGAGCGAGGACGAGTCCCGAGCGCAGACGACGCTCCGCCAGGGGCTCAAGATCCAGCTCGTCGTCGGTGGCGTGCTGTCGGGCGTCCTGTACGTGGTCTCGCCCTGGGTCGCCACGGACGTCCTGCTCGACCCGGCCCTCGGCCCCCTGCTCCGGATCGCCTCGGCGGTCGTGCTCTCCTACGCCCTGTACGCGACGCTGATCGGCTCGCTCAACGGGCGGCGCCTCTTCCAGCGGCAGGCCCGGCTGGACATGACCTTCTCGACGCTGCGCACGGGCGGGATGATCACCGCCGCGGCGCTCGGGTTCGGCGTGATCGGCGTGGTGGGCGGCTTCGCCTCCGCGGCGGTCAGCATCCTGCTCATCGCGATGCTCGTGGTCGGCCTGGGCAAGCCCGGTGAGCCGCGACCCCTGCGGCGCTGGCTGACCTTCATGGCGCCGCTGTGGCTCTATCAGGTGCTGCTCAACTGCATGCTTCAGATCGACATCGCGGTCCTCAAGCGCACGGTGGCCCAGCTCGGTCTCGCCACGGGCTTGGCTTCCTTGCCCGCGGCCGACCTGGCCTCGACGTACGCGGGCTTCTACCGCGCCGCCCAGACCTTCGCCTTCGTCCCCTACCAGCTCATTTTGTCGATCACGTTCATCGTCTTCCCGACCGTCTCGCGGGCCACGAGCCTCGGCGACATCGACAAGACCCGGAGCACCATCCGCGGCGCCATGCGGTTCTCGCTGCTCGTGCTGGTTGCCATCGCCGCACCGATCTCGGGCGCGGCCGACGGTGTGCTGCGCATCGCCTATCCGGCGAACTACGTCGCGGGCGCTCAGGCGCTCCAGGTGCTGGTGCTCGGCATGGTCGCCTTCGCCCTCTTCGTCATTGCCGCCACGATCCTGAGCGGCGCGGGGCGTCCCGCGACGGCGGCGGCCATCGCCTTCGTCTCGCTCGCCGTCGTCATCGCGGGCAACCGCATCTTCGTCATGAGGGTCGGGCTCGGCGACCACACCCTCGCCGCGGCCGCCCTCGGCACGAGCATCGGCATGGTGGTGGCCCTCGTAGCCTCCGCCTTCGCCCTGCGTGCGGCCTTCGGCGCCTTCCTGCCACTTGCCTCGGCAGCGCGCGTCCTCGTCGCCGGCGGCGCTGCGTTCGCGGTGGCCCATCTCGTCCCCCACACGAGCCCGCTGCTCGCCCTCGTCGCCCTCGGGGGCGGCTTCCTCACCTTCGTCGCTGGCCTCTTCGCCCTGCGCGAGGTGAAGCAAGCGGACCTGGATGTGATCAAGCGCGTGCTCGGACGCGGGTGAGATCGCGAGTCGAAAGACTGCGCTTGCGAACGCGGGTGCGGTCAGGGTGCTGGGTCGCGGTGCCACGTGCCGGTCTTGCCGCCGCTCTTCTCGATGAGGTGCACCTCGTCGATGGTCATGGCGCGGTCAACGGCCTTGAGCATGTCGTAGACGGTCAGCGCCGCGACCGAGACGGCCATCAAGGCTTCCATCTCGACGCCGGTGCGGTCACGCGCCCGCGCCCTCGCCTGCACGTGCAAACGCCGCCCGTCCTCGTCGGCGCGGAACGTCACCTCGCACGAGGTCAGACGCACGGTGTGGCAGAGGGGAATGAGCTCCGGGGTGCGCTTGGCCGCCTGGATCCCCGCGACACGCGCAACGGCCAGGACGTCGCCCTTCGGCGTGTCGCCGGCCTCGAGGCGCGACAGGGTCTCGGGCTCCATCCGCACGATGCCCCGTGCGACGGCTTCGCGCTCGGTGACGTCCTTGTCGCCGACGTCGACCATGCGCGCACGCCCCTGCTCGTCGAGGTGCGTCAAGCCCCCCTGCGGGGCCTCGGGATCGGGCTTCGCCATGCCCCGCCATACGACGGCACCGGACGTGCCCGCAAGCCGACCACGACCGAAGCGCGTCAGCTCGTCAGGAAGTCCGAGGGCGGCTTCGAGCTGGCCTTGTCGGGCCTCTCCTCCCGTCGGCCCCCGTCCCCGTCGTGCGGCGCCCCGTCGCTCGGCGGCGGTGCGGCCATCATGTCGGTCCCCGCCATGCGCGCGACCAGCTCGACCCGCGAGTGCACGCCGAGCTTGGAGAAGATGCGCTTGAGGTAGGTGTTGACCGTCGCGACCGTCAGCCCCGTGCGAGACGCGATGTCGCGCGTGCTCGACCCGGCCACGAGCAGCGAGACGACGTCGCGCTCGCGCGGCGTGAGGGGCGCACGGCGAAGGGCGGCCTCCACATCCTCGCTGCCCCGCCGCCCACCCTCGTGGGCGAGCCGCTCGGCATAGCTCATGCCCCGGGCGAGGACGCGCGCGCCCCAGCGAGCGAGACGAAGCTCGTTCGCCCCCAGGCGACCATCCTCGGGGGTGTAGAGATGCAGCGTCCCGAAAAGGTCCCGGCCATGCCGCAGCGAAAGGGAGACCGGCTCCCAGGTCGGCGAGGGTGGCGGGTCGCTCTCGACCACGCTGCCCTGCCCCATCTCGAGCCGAAAGGCCGAGGCGTGCGCGAGACGCGCGACCAGGGCCGCAGCTCGCTGCGGATAGGTTCGTACTGGGTCTAGATGGAGAAGCCCTTCGGCAATCTCCAGATACTGGAACGGCGACACGCCCCCCTCCATGGAGTGGGGCACGGCCGGACCCCACCGCCCGAACGCACACCCACCTACAACGTTGATCACACGTGACACGATGCAAAGTCAACATTCCCCATTTAGGGCTATGCTGACCCCGGCCAGGGGGTTTGCGTCCCCCCGTCCGGAACGGTAAGGCTTGTCCCTGCTCGGTGCCGTCAATGCCTCGAGCATTCCCCTCACGGAGAGAGGCCCCATGGCGGAGAAGCTCATCATCATCGGGTCCGGTCCGGCCGGGCTCACCGCAGCGATCTACGCGGCCCGCGCCAATCTCGAGCCCTTGTGCATCGAAGGGTTGGTCACCGGCGGTATCCCCGGCGGGCAGCTGATGATCACGACCGACGTCGAGAACTACCCGGGCTTCCCGGAGGGCATCAAGGGCCCGGACCTGAT
Source organism: uncultured delta proteobacterium (assembly GCA_963830115.1). Classification (GTDB taxonomy): domain Bacteria; phylum Myxococcota_A; class Polyangia; order Polyangiales; family CAWHLB01; genus CAWHLB01. The sequence continues at coordinate 526,868 of CAWHLB010000027.1, read as the reverse complement.
GAAGCTCTTCCGCGATCAGGCAGCGCGCTTCGGCACGCGGCTCGTGACGGCGGACGTGGACCGCGTCGACTTCTCGAAGCGCCCGTTCAAGGTCTGGACGGACGACGAAGCGTACGAAGGGCGCAGCATCGTCATCGCGACCGGCGCCAAGGCCAAGTGGCTCGGCCTCGACAGCGAGGAGAAGTTGCAGAACCGCGGTGTGAGCGCCTGTGCCACCTGCGACGGCTACTTCTTCCGCGAGCAGGACGTGTGCGTCGTCGGTGGCGGCGACACGGCCATGGAAGAAGCGCTCTACCTCGCCAACCTGTGCAAGAGCGTGACCGTGATCCATCGGCGTGACGAGCTGCGCGCCTCGAAGATAATGCAGGAGCGCGCCCTGAAGCACCCGAAGATCTCCTTCCTGTGGAACACGGTCGTGACCGAGGTGCTGGACGTGGACGCGGGCACGGTGAACGGGCTGCGGCTCAAGGACATGCTGACGGGAGAGGAGCGCGTGCACCCGACCCAGGGGCTCTTCATCGCCATCGGCCACCAGCCGAACACCGCCGTGTTCGGCGACTTCCTCGAGACCGACGAGCTCGGCTACCTCGTGACCAAGCCGGGGACGGTCGAGACGCGGATCCCCGGCGTGTTCGCGGCGGGCGACGTGCAGGATCGGGCCTGGCGGCAGGCGGTGACGGCGGCCGGCACCGGGTGCATGGCGGCGATCGCGGCGGAGCGCTGGCTGGCGGAGCACGAGGAGGAGTGAGCCGAAACGTGTTTCGTCCCGGGAGGATCTGCTAACGTCGCGACGATGGCGGAGACGGACGTCGACGAGGCGCTGGGCAGGATCCGGCTCTTCGAGGGGATCTCGCCCGCGGGGATCCAGCACATCGCCGCCATCGCGAGCGAGGAGAGCTTTCGCGGCGGCGACGTGATCTTCCGCGAGGGCGACCCGGGCGACAAGCTCTACCTGATCCTCGAGGGGCGGGTGCGCATCTCGCGCGAGGTCAGCGGGATGGGCGAAGAGGCGCTCGCCATCCTCGGTCCGGGGGACGCCTTCGGCGAGATGTCACTCATCGACGACTCGCCGCGCAGCGCCGACGCGCGCGTGCACGAGCGTTGCCGCCTGCTCGTCATCTCCAAGGGCGCCATGGAGGACCTGCTCTTCCTCCACAAGGAAGCTCGCCTACGAGATTCCTCTGGAACTTCGTCAGGATCCTCTCGGCGCGGCTGCGCGAGACGAACGACAAGATGACGTTCCTTTCGGTGTCCGGGAAATTCTGATTGGTGACCGACGCCTCGCCCGTCGACGCGCCCGGGGCCTCCTCTCCTGTCGATGCGATCCCCGCAGGAGCGCGCTGCGCCGTGCACCACGAGACCGACGGGACGTTCGCGTGCGCGAGGTGCGGTGACTACGCATGCGCGCGCTGCCTCTTCGGCGGCGAGGCGGGACACGAGGTCTGCAGGACCTGTGCGTCGGCCGGGCTCGAGACGCCGATCCCATGGGAGCGGCGCGCGGAGCTCGGGTGGATTCGCGCCCTCTTGCGCACCACCAAGCTCGTGAGCCTCGAGCCGCGACGCTTCTTCCGCACGCCCGCGACCGACCAACAGGTCCTGTGGCCGGTCGCCTACGGCGTGGGCGTCTACACGATCGGTCAGCTCGTCGGCAACATCATCATCATGATTGGTCTGCTGGCCCTCGGCGGCGCGGCGGCGACCACCATCCCCGACGCCGGCGTCTCGGGGGTGCTCGCCGGCTACCTCGCGTGTTGGGCCGTCGCCATCATTCCCATCACGCTCATCCAGGCACCGACCGTGGCGCTCATGGGCATCGCGGGTGGCGCGGCCCTCACCCATCTGACGCTGGTCGTCACGCGTACCAAGCGCGGGTCCTTCGAGCAGACCCTGCGCGCCGTGTCCTACGCGAACGCCCCCTACCTCTTGTACTTCGTGCCTTGCCTCGGGCCGATCATCGCCTGGCTGTGGATGGTCGGCGTCGAGGTGGTGGCCGTGCGCGAGACCCATCGCATCGGGACCGACCGCGCCGCCCTGGCCGTGCTCGGCTACCGCGTCGCCCTGATCGTCCTCGTCGTCGGGGTGTACGCGGCCTTGGCCTTCGCGACGTTGTGGGTCGGGCCGAGGCCCGGGGAGCCCGGTGGGGTCGGCGCGATCCCTCATGTCTTGCTCGGGCACTGACCGCGGCCATCACCGCGTGAGGTCCCTCGCCTCAGCGCGTGCCGAGGGCGTGGGCGGCGGCGTGAGCTCCCGCCAGGAAGCCGGTCGCCGCGCTGCACCCGAGGCCGGCTCCGTCGCGTGCCGGATCGACGCCGTCGAGCAGTGCGCCCGCGACGAAGAGCCCCGGCACCGCCTCGCCGCCAGCGCCACCGAGGGCTCTGAGCGCCGGGTCGTAGCCGACTCCGCCGCGGAAGCCAGGCCCGCCTTCGCGCAGAGCGGCGCCGAAGAGCCGCAGCGGGTCGCCGTCCGACGCGGGAGTCATGGGCTCGCCCGCGTCGAAGATGGGCAGCCCGCACAAGGGCTCGGCGAGCGCCCCGTCGCGCATGACGATACCGCCGCCGACGTGCTTGCCGGTGGCGAGCACCGTTGCGCCCGCCTCGATCGCCGTGCCGTCGCCGAGGGTCACGCGGGTGGCTCCGGCCGTGTGTTCGACGCGGGCGGCGTCGAGGGGCGTGGGCGCGCAACCGAGGGCTTCGAGCGCCGAGGCCATCCGCCGTTCCCAGCGCAAGCCCTGGGGACCGGCCAGCGCCGAGACGACCTCGCCCACCGGCAGGCCGAGGGCGGCCTCGACCGCCGGGCGCGCTCCGTCGTCGTCGAGCCCGAGGATCGGCGGCAGGAGGACCGCATCCCAGCGGCCACCGGCGAGCGCGCGACGGAGCGTCGAGACGAGCCGGGCACGCCCGTCCCTGGCATCGACGATGGCGGCCGCCTGGTGGGGGTGCAGGTCCGCATCGAAGCGCCGCCGGAAGAACTCGATCTCGACGGCGGCGAAACGTCGCTCGTCCAACGCAGCGTCGGCGATCTCCGCGAGGGACGCGGCGAGGAAACGACCGTCACAACCGCGGTAGCCGCGCAGCACGGCCACGGCGACGTTCGCGCCTCGAAGCTCCGCCAGGTCGAGGGCTTCGGGCTGCGCCGTGTCGGCGCGCCGCAGGAGGCCCAGGTCGGTCGCGAGGAGCAGGCCGTGGCCGCCCGGAGGTGACGGCGCGCACGCGAGCAACGGCAAGAGGCGCTCATGGGCGCGCTGCACCAGCTCGACCGGATCGGCGTCCACTCGCGCGTACGGGTGCTGGGGCACCGCCCGACACAGGGCGCCGATGCGTTCGGCGAGCGTGCGGGACGGCGTCGCGACGGTTCGGGGATCGGAGTCGAGGTCCGCCGCCGCGTCCCAGGCCGCGCCGGAAAGGACGGTAGCCCCCGCGCCCGCCCCGAGGACGGTGACCCGGGCACCCGCGTCGCGCGCGGCGACGGCTGCGGCGAACCCCGCCATCCCGGCGCCCACCACCAAGACGTCCGTCGTAAGGCTCACGACGTACCGTCTCCCGGTGCGCGAAGGCCGCCCGCGAAGAGGCAGCGCGCGGCGAGCAGCGCCTCCTGACGCACCTGGTCACCGGTCAGGGCGGGCGCCCGGCGCGCGTAGCGCTCGGCGAGGAAGGACGCGGCCATGGCGTGGGCGCGGCTCGGGGGTGCGCCCGTCTCGGCGGCGACGATCTGGGCCGCCCGGTGCGCGCAGCGCATGGCGCCGCAGGGGCCCATCCCGAGATTCGTGCGACGCGACACACCTTCGACGGTGCACGCCCTCTCCTCGCGGCAGGCGTAACGTACCTCACCCTCGAGCACCGGCTCGCAGGGACAGACGACGGCGCGCTCCTCCGGGTGGCCCGCGAGGCGCGCGAGGATGTGCTCGCTGCGGCTGCCGTGGCGACGTGCCAGGGCGCGTACCGCAGGCTCGGGCACACCGACCTGCTCGGCGACCAGCGTTGCGTCGAAGGCCCCGCCACCCGGCAGGCGCACCAGGTCGGTCCCGCAGTCGGCATCCCGGCCGATCCGGCCCAAGACGCGGTCGGTCACACGGGCGGCGGCGAGGCGAGAGGTCCCGAGGCCGCCGCCCACGATCGAGTAGAGGCCGGCGAACCCGTCGCTCGCGTGGTCGACGACCGAGGAGGCGCCCCACTGCGCCCCGCGCGCGGCCACCATGCCCCACACCGTCCGGGCGGTGTCGATCGGACGGGCGTCCTTCGCCGGTGGGAAGTGGCGCGCGAGGAGGGCGACGAGGGAGCGCACCTCGTCGGTCGTGGCGGGCGCCGTGTCGAGATCGGGCGCCGTGTCGAGATCGCCGCCGGTGTCCTCCGGGCCGCTGGTCGCGACGACGGAGACGTTGTGCCGCGGTGCGAGCACGACGAAGCGCTCGCCTTCGGCCCGTAGCACCAGGCCGTAGTTGCACAGACGCCGATCGAAGACGACGTGGACGATGCGGCGACGCGACAGCGCGAGGTGGGTCTCGCCGGCGAGCGCGACCGTCCGATCCGCCCAGGCCCCGGTGGCGTTCACGACGACGGGCGCGGTCGCCGTCCGCCGCGAACCGTCCATGAGGTCGCGCGCCACCACCCCGGTCACGGCGCCGCCGTGCTCGGGCGGCTCTCGAAGGATCTGCTCGACCTCGCTGTGCAGGTGCAGCTCGGCCCCGTGCTCACGCGCGTCGAGCGCGCGCAGGACGCACAGGCGTGTGCCGTCGATGCCCCAGCGCTCGATGGCGACGGCGCCCGCCATGTCCGGGTCCAGGCCGGGCTCGAGGCGGAGCGCCTCGTCGCGCGTCAGGAGCGACGGGGGGACGCCGTTGCCCGCCCGCAAGGCCGCTCGGTCGTGCCGGGCCGAGATCGCGTCCCACGCCGCGAGCTCGGCGCGGGCGCGAAGGCCGCTGCCGGCCACGGGCAAAAGGAGCGGGAGAGGGAAGACCAGGTGCGGGGCGACACGGCGTAGGATGTCCTCCTCGCCGCCGTCGCCGGCCTGGACCGGCGAGGTGCGCCGCAACCGGGGCAGGTCCGTGAGCAGGCCGAGACCCTGGCCCGACGCCCCGAACGCCAGGTCACTCCGCTCGAAGAGGGCGACGCGCAAGCCGCGGAGCGCACAGTCGCGAGCAACGCAGGTGCCGTGGACCCCACCGCCGATCACGATCACGTCGTGGGTGGTCGATCCCACCTGAGTGTCGGGCGACGAGGCCATCGTGCGCAGTATGGGGGAGGTTGGGGCCGGGGCGGGCAAAGAATGGTCTCGGCGCGGAGGTGGCGCCCGCTACCCGCGCCTCACGACGAAGGGACCGCTTCTTCCCTTGCGTTCCCGATCGCCGTGTGGCCTCTTGTCGTCCCATGCGCGTCGGGCACACGGAGGTTTGCGGCTGCTTCCCGACGGGGCGCCACTACCCCGGGATTGCCGAGCGCATCGCTCACGCGGTGGAAGCCATTGCGGGCCTGTGGGACGGCCTCGATGCGGCGGTCGCCTGGGCCGAGGCGCCCTTCGCCGTCATCGACTTCGAGACGACGGGCCTCGACCCGGACCACGACCGCATCCTCGAGGTCGGCATCGTGTGCTTCGACGGGGGCGCCGTGACGAAGAGCCACGGGTACCTGGTCGATCCGGGCATACCGGTGCCGGAGGAGGCGCGCGCCATCCACGGCATCCGCGACGAGGACCTGCGCGACGCGCCACGGATCGAGCAGCTCATGCCCACGTTGATCGAGGCCCTCGATGGCCGGCTGCCCGTCGCCTACAACGCGGGCTTCGATCGGCGCTTCCTGCACGCGGAGGCAGCACGGCTGCCCCACATCGTGCGCGCCCCGCTACCGCCCGCGCTCCTCTCCGACGTGCACTGGATCGATCCGCTCGTCTGGGTGCGGGAGCTGCAGAAGGAAGAGAAGAGCAAGAAGCTCGTCGACGTGTGCGCGCGCATGGGCATCGCCCTCGAGGACGCGCACCGGGCGGCGGCGGACGCCGAGGCCACGGGCAAGGTGCTGCTCGCCCTCGCCCCGGAGATGCCGCGCAGGTACGGCGAGCTCATCCGCATCCAGGGCCGTTACGCGGCGCAGCAAGATGCGGAGGCGGCCGCCTGGCGATCGCGGCGTACGCCCTGAGGCCGTGGACGTGGACCTCCAGCGCCCCCAGCGCATCGGCCTGTTCATGGCCATCGCCGTCGCCGGCAGCTGGTCGATCGCCGTCGCGCTGCTCGCGATGGGGGGCGCCTGGCCCACGCCGGCCGGGCGGGCGATGGCGATCCTCTTCACCGTCCCGCCGGCCGTCTCCGCCCTCATCGTGCAGGGCCCGATCCTCAAGCGGCCCCTCATCGAGCCCCTCGGTCTGCGCCTGACGCTCAACCGCTGGCTGCTCGTCGCCTGGCTCGCACCGGTCGCCATCGCCGGCATGACGATCGCCTTCTCATCCCTGCTGCCCGGCGTCCACGTGGCGACGACCACCGCGAAGTTCATCGAGATGAACATCTCGCGCGTGCCGCCGAAGCAGGTGGCCCACTTCCGCAAGATGATGGCCTCCCAGGCGATCCACCCGGCGCTGCGCTTCGTCCTGCAGGGCATGGTCGCGGGCCTGACGGTGAGCGGATTCGTCTCGCTCGGCGAGGAGCTCGGCTTCCGCGGCTTCCTGCTCAAGGAGGTGACCGGCGGCTTCTTCCGGCGGTCGATCCTCATCGGCGTGCTCTGGGGGCTGTGGCTGATTCCCCTCGGCGGCTACTTCCACGCCGGTCACCCGATCGAGGGCGCGGTGCTCCTCTTCGTGTGGGCGATCGTGCTCTCGCCAGCGCTCGTCTACGTGCGCGTCCGGTCGCGCACCATCCTCGCGCCGATCTTCTTCCGCGGCACGCTCATGGCGATGATACAGCTCCCGCTCATCACGACGAGCGGCGGCGATGAGCGCTTCGTCTCGCTCCAGGGCGTGATGGGCATCGCAGCCTCGGCTGTGATCGTGCTGCTCTTCGTGCTGCACGATCGCTTCATCGCGAAGCAGCGCGTGAGCGCGCGCCCGCGGCCCGGTCCCGCCGCAGGGGACTAACGTTAGTTAGAACGTGTCTTTGGCTTCGCGGAGGGCGGTGAAGGTCGCGATCGGATCGCGGCCCTGGGCGACCTCGGGGACGTCGAAGCGGAAGAAGGGGTTCACGCGCTTCTCGTCGCCGATGCGGCCCGGGACGGTCGGCTCGCCGGCCGCGCGACGTGCACGTGCAGCCTCGAGGGCGCCTGCCACCTGGGTGCTCTCGGGCTCGACCGTGCGCGCGAACTCCATGTTCTTGACGGTGTACTCGTGACCGCACCACACGCGCGTTTCGTCGGGTAGGGCCCGGAGCTTCGCGAGGGAGCCCGCCATCTGCGTCATGGTCCCCTCGAACACGCGCCCGCACCCGCCCAGAAAGAGCGTGTCGCCGCTGAAGAGATTGCCTTCGACGACGTAGGCAATGGCGCCCAGGGTGTGGCCAGGGATGGCCATCGTCTGCACCTCGTGTCCGGCGAAGTCGAAGCGCGCCCCGTCGCCGAGCCCACGGGTCTGCCGATCGATGCGCTTTTCGTGCAGGTCGTGCTCACTGCCGACGACGGTGAGGTCGCCGACGCGATCGCAGAGCGCCGCCACGCCGCCGACGTGATCCCAGTGGTGGTGGGTCAGCCACAGGGCCTCGAGCTTCACACCTTCGGCTTCGATCGCCGCCTCCACGGGAGCCGCCTCCGAGGGGTCGATGACGGCGGCCCGTTTAGAAGTGAGATCGATCACCAAGTAGGCGTAATTGTCCTTCAAGCACGGTATCGGGACGATGCGCATGGCGGGAGCATGACACGAAGTGGTGCACGTTTCCGTGCGCTTCGGCTGCAAAGGACGGCTCGTCGCTGGACGGTGGCGACCCTTGCCCACAGGTGCGCACCAGGTGTCACCGCAGGGGCTCGGTAACTGTACAGGATCAAGTCGCTTTTTCGGCGCTTTTCGCTTTTCAGGCCCTGGGGGCGCCTGCAGGATGAGGTCTTCCCATTCGCCGATTGCGTGACGACGAAGCAGTACCGGTCGTTCCGAACCCGCTCGATGGGCGGCGAATGGTGGCATCGAGCAACAGACGTCGGAGCGTCGGTCGGAAGAGGGTCGACCGATGGCAAGATGGATCGCATTGGCGGTCGCCGTGCTCCTGTGTGGGCCGGTGGTCGGGTGCCAGGGACTGATCTCCGATGCACCTGGTGGTGCGGCCACCTCCGGCGCAGGATTGGGAGGCGGCGGCGGCGGTGGCTCGGGCAGCGGGGGCGGAGGCACGCCTGCGGGAGGTGGTGGCGGCGGTGGGACCCCCGCGGGCCCCGCGGGCACCGGCACGGGCGTCGCCGGCACGGGCGGCGCGCCCGCCACCTGTGATGGTCTCCAGGCAGACACCACACCCATCCGTCTCCTGTCCCAGACCGAGATGAACAACACGCTCGCCGACCTGCTCGGGGACAACAGCGCCCCCATGACGGTCTCGCCGGCTGTGGGCGGCGCGGGCTACTCGAACGACGCCACCGCGCTCGCCGTCTCCCCGTCGCTGGTCGAGCAGTACATGTCGGTGGCCGAGACGGCGGCGACCAACGCGATGGCGCACCGGAGCCGCTTCGTCTCCTGCGACCCGGTCGCGGTCGGCAACGACGTGTGCGCGCGCCAGGTGATCCAGGACCTCGGCACGAGGGCGTTCCGGCGCCCCATCGACGACACCGAGCAGTCCGCTCTCCTTTCGATCTTCGACCAGGGAGCCATGCAGGGAGGCTTCGACGCGGGCATGACGATGGTCGTCCAGGCCATCCTCGAGTCGCCCGACTTCCTCTACCACGTCGAGCACGGCACACCGCTCAGCGACCGGCCGGACGTCGAGGCTCTCGACGACTGGTCCATCGCCTCACGCCTGTCCTACTTCCTGTGGGACACGATGCCGGACGCCGACCTCTTCGCGGCGGCCACGCGGGGCGAGCTCCACACCCCCGCACAGATCGCCGCCCAGGCCAACCGCATGCTCGACGATCCGCGAGCCCACGCCGCGGTCCGGCGCTTCGTGGGCGAGTGGCTCGAGCTCGACAAGCTCGACGGCATGATGCGCGACCCGAGCCGCTACCCGGATTGGTCCGCCGCGCTCGCGAGCGCCATGAAGCAGGAGACCCTCGATTTCGTCGAGCGCGTGATCTTCGACGGGGGCGACGTCTCGAGCCTCTTCGTCTCGCCCTTCACCGTCGTGAACCCGCTCCTGGCTTCGTTCTACGGCATGCCGGGACCGACCACGAGCGGCTTCGCCGAGGCGCCCCTCGACGCGCGCCACCGGACGGGCCTGCTCACTCAGGGAAGCTTTCTCGCAGTCAATGCCAAGTACGACGTGACCTCGCCCGTCGAGCGCGGCGCCTTCATTCGGCGGCGCATCCTCTGCCAGCCCCTGCCGCCGCCCCCGCCGGGCGTGCCACCACCGCCCGACGTCCCGGCGAACGTCACCCAGCGCCAGCGCCTCGAGATGCACCGGCGCGATCCGGTCTGCGCGAGCTGTCACAACCTGATGGACCCGGTGGGCCTCACCTTCGAGTCGTTCGACGCCATCGGTCGCTACCGCGCCCTCGATACCGACGGGCTGCCCGTCGACACGAGCGGCGAGCTCAGCAACGTGCAGGGTGACGTGGGCGGCCCCCTGACCGACTCCATCGACCTTTCGAACAAGCTCGCGCGGAGCCCCGACGTACGTTCCTGCGTCGCCAAGCAGTGGTTCCGCGATGCCTTCGGCCGCACCGAAACGACCGCCGACGCATGCACCATCGCCGACCTGATGGACCGCTTCGAGGGCGCCCACTACCGGCTGCGCGATCTCCTCGTGGCCATCACCCAGCTCGACGCGTTCCGCTATCGCGCCACGGACCCGACCGACACCCTTCCTGAGGTATGCCGATGACCCCCCGTATCAAGTTGAGCCGCAGAGCCCTGTTGCGAGGCGCCGGAGGCGTCGCCATCGGACTGCCCCTGCTCGGGATCATGGGGCGCGCGTCGCGCGCACGCGGCGACACACCTCCCACCCCGAAGCGCCTCGTCATCTTCTACTCGCCGAACGGCTACAACATGGACGGCTGGCCCACGAGCACCACTCTCACGGGCACGTCCTTCGAGCCCCTCGCGCCCTACGCGTCGAAGATCAATCTCCTGCGCAACTTCAAGATGCAGTCGGCCTACGACGACCCGAGCCCGAACGATGGCTCCCACTACAACGGCTGGTCCAACTGCCTCACGGGCGACTACTGCTGGCCGAACCCCGCCGACGCGGCCGGCCGCACGGGCGGCAACATCTCCTTCGACATCTTCACGGCCCAGCGCATCGGCGGCGGCACGCGCTTTCTGACCAGCCTCCACGGGGTCAAGTCGGAGAACGCCGCCATCTCCTGGTTCGGCCCCGACATGCCGGCCATCCCCGACGACAGCCCGCAGCGCGTCTTCACGCGTCTCTTCTCCGATCTGACCGCCGATCCGGCCGCCCTCGACCAGGTGCGCCTGAACCGGCAGTCGGTGCTGGACTACGTGCGCGCCTCGACCGCGAGGCTTCAGTGCAAGCTCGGTAGCGAGGACAGGATGCGGCTCGACGAGCACCTCTCGGCGATCCGCGACGTGGAGGCGCGCCTCTTCTCGGGCGCGGCCGTCGGAGCCACGTGCGCCGTACCCGACATGCCGACGGGGGACCCGAACAGCGAGGCCAACTACCCGGCAACGGGACGCGCCCAGACCGACCTGCTCGTGATGGCCCTGGCCTGCGACCTGACGCGGGTCGGGTCGGTGCAGTGGACCCAGGCCGTCGGCGGGCTGACGCCCGTGTGGCTCGGCATGACCGAGACGCACCACTCCCTCTCGCACGAGACCAACGACTCCGGGCGCGCCGCGATCCGTCAGATCAACACGTGGTACGCCGAGCAGATGGCCTACCTGCTGGGCAAGCTCGACGCGGTGCCGGAGGGCGACGGAACGCTCCTCGACAACACCGTGGTCGTGTGGGTGAGTGAGGGCGCCGACGACGGCGGGCACGACCGGCATCTGTCCACGGTCGTGGCGGGCGGTGCCGGGGGCGCGCTCCAGACCGGCCAGTTCATCGACATGGGCGAGATGCCCCACAACAACCTGTGGGTGGAGCTCATCAACGCCATGTCGACGCCGGACATGACGCCCGTGACGACCTTCGGGCGGGCCGATTCTGTGCAGCGGAGGCGTCCCCCAGATCCGCGCCGCCTGACCCCCACCACGCGCAAGCCATCCACAGATCGCTACACCCGAGATCCCGAGCCGAAAGCGAGCCGCGGGGGAGGGAGCGGGCGAACCGTTCGGCGTCCGAAGCACCAGCCGGTCACCGATGCGCCGCCACCGCCGAACGTGCAGCGGGAGGGGCGCACATGCCCCCCTCCCCCAGCGCAGCGAGGCCGATGTAGACCCGCGCGTTGACAGAACGCCGCCGATTCTTACACTGCCCGCCCGGAGGTCGCCTCAGCATGGCCGACATGGAAAACCATCTCGTCGATCGTCGGATCGTCGAACGGAACATCAAGAAGGGCCTTCTCACTCGGAAGGACTACGACGCATACCTCAAGGAGCTCCCCGACGCCGCGGGCAACTCCGAGGTCGTGCAGCTCCGAAGAGCCAGCGCCCAACGAGGAGGACGCCGCCGGGAGCTGAGGAGGGTGCCATGGAGCGCAAGGACGACGATCAGGGCGAAGAGGCGGAGGCGGCCGATCAGGCGGAAGCCCCGGACGAGGAGCCCATCGAGCTTCCGGGCGGCGATGATTTGCCGCCCATCGACTTCAACACCTTCGTCCTGTCCATGAGCACGTCGGTGCTCGTGAACCTCGGGGCCGCGCCCGATCCGAGCACGGGCCAGGTCGACGTCGACCTGGCGGTCGCCCGGCAGACGGTCGACCTCCTGGGTCTGATTGAGGAGAAGACCCGCGGGAACCTGACGGGCGAGGAGGAGCGCTTGCTCACCCAGGTGCTCTACGAGCTGCGGATGCGCTTTGTGGCGACGTGGAAGAAGACCGAGTGAGGTGCGGGTGTGGGTGGTTGACGGGACGGGCGTGAGGCCCGAGTGTCACTCGCACCAGCCATGAGCACCCTGACATTGCGCCTCGAGGCCTACGCACCCGACGCCCGCGACATCATCAAGGCCGCCCAGGCGCTGGCCGACGAACGCAAGAACGCCGAGGTCGAGCCGCTCCATTTGCTGTATCGCATCCTCGAACGAGACGAGGACGCACGGGAGGCGGTCACGCGGGCCGGCGTGGACCCGAACGATGTCCTCGTCGAAGGCGAGGCCGAGCTCCGGCGCCTCGGCGTGGTCCAGGATGCCCGCGCCTACCTGTCGCCGCGCATGCTCGATTCTGCTCGGGCGCGCCGAGGGCGAAGCGGCCCGGGCCGGCGGCGTGCCCGTCTCGGTGCGCCAGCTCCTATTGGCCTGCGCCCAGGAGACCGACGGCGCCATCAAGGCGGTCATGCGCCAGTGCGGTCTGAGCGCCCCCATCCTGCGCGCGACCATCGACGGCGCGTCGGTGGCGGCTGACGACGAGAAGGGATCGGGACGCGGCGGCGCGCGACGCGGCACGAGCGGAGGAGCAGCGCCAAGCCCCGCAGCGGGCTCCAACAAGGGCGATCCCGTCGAGCAGTTCGGCCGGGACCTGACGCGCCTCGCCACCCAGGGCAAGTTCGACCCGACGGTGGGGCGCGACGCGGAGCTGCGCCGGATACTCCAGGTGCTGGCGCGGCGGCGCGAGAACAACCCGCTGCTCGTGGGCGAGCCCGGCATCGGCAAGACGGCCATCGTCCAGGGGCTCGCGCAACGCATCGCGCGCAGCGACGTGCCCCAGATGCTCGCGGGCAAGCGCCTCGTCGCCCTCGACATGGGCGCCCTCGTGGCCGGCGCCAAGCTCCGGGGAGAGCTCGAGGAGCGCATGCGCAGCGTGCTCGACGCGGTGCGGGACTCGGCCGGCGAGATCATCCTCTTCCTGCCGAACCTGGGCGCGCTGGTGGGCGACCGCGCCTCCTCCGCGGGTGCGGGCGGCTTGCTCGCGGCGGCCCTCGGACGCGGCGAGGTGCGGGCCATCGGCGTCGCGACACCCGATGAGATGCGCAAGGCCTTCGATGCGGACAGCGCCCTCGCGCGACGTTTCGTACCCATCCCGGTGGAGGCGCCGACCATCGACGAGGCCGTCGCCGTGCTTCGCGGCGTCGTGGGGCGCTTCGAGATCGACCACGGCGTGCGCATCACCGACCCGGCCCTGGTCGCCGCCGCCCACTTCGCGCGACGCTACGTCCCGGGCGTGCAGCTTCCGAAGAGCGCCGTCGACCTGGTGGACGAGGCTGCGGCGCACGTCCGCGTCGAGATGGAAAGCGTGCCGGCCGAGCTCGATGCGCTCGAGCGGCATCTCGAGGCGGTCGAGATCCAGCGCGTGTCCCTCGAGGACGACCACGACACCGAGTCGGTGCAAACCCGCGAGCGGCTCGAGGCGGAGGCCCAAGACCTGCGTCCACGCGTCGACAAGATGCGGGCGCGCTGGAAGGAGGAGCTGGGGCTCGTCGGCGAGGTGCGGCGGCTCAAGCGGGAGCAGGCCGCGGCCGAGCGCGAGCTCGAGCAGGCGCGCGCCGCCGAGGACCACGGACGCGCTGGCGAGCTGCGCTTCGGGAGCGTGCCCCTGCTCGACAAGCAGCTCGAAGCGGCGGAGGGCGCGCTGCGCGAGCACGGCGACACGATGGTGCACGACACGGTGATGCCCGAGGACGTGGCGGGGGTCGTCGCCGTCTGGACGGGCGTGCCCGTGGCGAAGATGCTCGAGGAGGAGGCCCACAAGCTCCTGTCCATGGAGGACCGCCTCAAGGAGCGGGTGGTCGGGCAGGACGAGGCGGTGCGCGCCGTGAGCCGCGCCGTGCGTCGTGGCCGGGTCGGGCTGCGCGACCCTCGCCGGCCCATCGGGTCGTTCCTCTTCCTGGGGCCCACCGGCGTCGGCAAAACGGAGCTCGCCAAGGCCCTCGCCGAGTTCCTCTTCGACGATGAAGCCTCCCTGACGCGCCTCGACATGAGCGAGTTCATGGAGAAGCACATGGTCGCGCGCCTGCTCGGCTCACCGCCAGGCTACGTCGACAGCGACGAGGGCGGCTTCTTGACCGAAGCGGTGCGGCGCCGTCCCTACAGTGTCGTGCTCTTCGACGAGATGGAGAAGGCGCACCCGGACGTCTTCAACATCCTGCTCCAGGTGCTCGACGACGGAACGCCTGACCGACTCGCGCGGCCGCATCGCCTACTTCAACGACACCGTCATCATCATGACCTCGAACGTCGGCGGCCGGCTCATCCTCGACCATCAGGGCACCAACCAGGAGCTGCGCGAGAAGGTGCAGTCGGCCCTGCAGGACGAGTTCCGCCCCGAGTTCTTGAACCGCATCGACGACGTGGTGGTCTTCGACCCGCTGACGCGCGAGGATCTGCTCGGCATCGCCGACATCCAGCTGCGCCAGCTCGGCCGCCTGCTCGCCCATCGCCGCATCGTCATCGACGTGAGCCCGGAGGCCCGCGAGCACATCGTCGAGCTCGGCTACGAGCCCTCCTTCGGGGCGCGTCCGCTCAAGCGGGTCATCCTCAAGCAGCTGCAGGACCCGCTCGCCGAGGAGCTGCTCCGCGGCGGCTACTCGCCGGGTGACAGGATACGCGTCGCCTTTGGCGACAACGCGTTCAGCTTCACCAAGGCCTGAGTCGGCGCGGGCGCGCCCGTCACGGCGCTCACCGGCGTCGCGCCCGGCGCGGCCCGGAGACCGGCACGGGAACGAGATCGGGCTGGGGCAAGAGGTCCTCGAGGGCTTCGAGGACCTTGTCGAGGAGCTCCTTGGCCCGCTCCTTCCACCCCTGCTGGGTACGAGACTGATCGTCTGTTGCCATCGCTCCGTCTGCCCGCTCTTTCATTCTTCGAGTCGGGGAGCACCGGTGTCAACCGAAACGCCCGATGTCTGTCGGACGCTGGCTCACCTCTCCCTACCCCGGAGGCCTGCCGCGTTGCGTCGTGATCGGGGGCTCGCTAGCATCCACGCGTGAACAGTAATTTTCCATCGGTGATCCCTCCGGGCGGGCGGCTCCTGGCGCCGGAGGAGCGTGCATCGCTCGGCGAGGAGATGGCGCGCATCGTCGCGACCAGCCATCTGTTCAAGTCCCTCGACGACGATGGCCGGAGGCGCGTGCTCGAGAGCGGGTGGGTGGCAAAGTTCGAGCCGGGGCAGATCCTGATGAAGCAGGGCAATCCAGGCGACACCATGTTCCTCGTCCTCAAGGGACGCATCCGCGTCGAGACCGACGGCCCGAGCGGTCCCGTGCACCTGGCGGAGCTGGGTCGCGGCGCGTGCGTCGGCGAGGTGTCGGTGCTCACGGGCGGCCCGCGCACGGCAACGGTCACGGCGATCGAGCCGGTCGACGCGGTCGCCTTCCAGCATCACCGCATCGAACGCGTGCTCAACGACTACCCGAAGGTGCGGCAGCTGCTCCAGTCCCTCGTCGAGGGGCGCGCCCGCGACACGGTCGAGAAGCTCATCGGCTCGTGACGGGATGCACGTTCATCTGATCGGCGTGGCCGGCACCGGGATGGGCGCCCTGGCGGGGCTGCTCCGGCGTGCGGGCCATCGGGTCACCGGCAGCGACCGGGCCTTTCATCCACCCATGGGCGACGCGCTCGGGCGCTGGGGCGTCGAGACGATGCCCGGCTGGGATCCGGCCAACCTGGAGCCCGCCCCGGACCTGGTGATCGTCGGCAACGTGTGCCGACGCGACAACCCGGAGGCGCGCGCCGCCATCGACGGCGGGATGCGCGTCACCTCGATGCCCGCCGCCATCGAAGAGATGTTTCTCACCGGACAACCCGAGGACACACCCGGCTCCTCAATCGAAGACGAGGCCCGCGGTGTGGGCTCTGAAGCAGACGGGGGAGCGGGTGTGCGTTCCCCGCATCTGCAGAGACCCGGCTGGGTCGTCGCCGGCACCCACGGGAAGACCACGACCTCCACGCTGCTCGCCTGGCTCCTCTTCGAGGCGGGGGCCGACCCGAGCTTCCTCGTGGGCGGCATCCCGCGCGACTTCGGCGAGAGCTTCCGACTCGGGCCCCCCGGTGCGCCCTTCGTCCTCGAGGGCGACGAGTACGACAGCGCCTTCTTCGAGAAGACGCCGAAGTTCTGGCGCTACCGGCCCCACGCCGCAATCGTGACGTCGATCGAGCACGACCACATCGATATCTACCCCGACGCGGCGAGCTACCGCGCGGCCTTCGAGCAGTTCGTCGCGCGCATCCCGGAGGACGGGCTCCTGGTCGCCTGGGCGGGCGACCCTCTCGTGCGCGAGGTGGCCTCGGGCGCGCGTTGTACGGTGCGTTACTATGCTCTCGACGGCGATGCGTGCGGCGACGTCACGCCGGTCTGGCTCGCCGCGAAGGTCGCGGCCCAGGGCGAGATGCAGCCCTTCGACCTCTTCGTGGGCGGCAGCTCCTGCGGTCGCGTGCTCTCACCCCTGAGCGGCGAGCACAACATCCGCAACGCCGTGGCGGCCATCGCCCTCGCCGCCGAGGGGGCGGGCATCCCGGTGTCGGTGCTCACAGCCGCCCTGACGCGCTTCCGAGGCGTCAAGCGCCGCCAGGAGCTGCTCGGCGAAGTCGATGGCGTGCGCGTCTACGACGACTTCGCCCACCACCCGACGGCGGTGCGTGAGACACTTCGCGGCCTGCGCGAGCGGCATCCCGAGGGCAAGCTCATCGCCGTCTTCGAGCCGCGCAGCGCGACGGCCTCGCGGCGCTTGCACCAGGCGGAGTACCCGGACGCCTTCGCGCCCGCCGACCTCGCGATCCTGGCACCGGTGGGTCGCCCCGAGATCGCCGAAGCCGAACGTCTCGATGTCCGGGCGATCGCCGCTGCCGTCGTCGCCAGGGGCCGACGAGCCGAAGCGCCGCCAGACATCGACGCGATCGTGGCGCGCATCGCCGGGGAAGCGAAGCCCGGCGACACGGTCGTCCTCATGTCGAACGGCGCCTTCGGCGGCATCCACGACCGCATCCTGCTCGCCCTCACCGACCGCCACCTCGCCTCACGGCCGGCCACGATGCCGTGATGTCGGCGCCCCCCGCCGCTGTCCAAGGCGCGCTCGAGCTCGGTCAATGGTCGCTTCACCGCCCCCGTCTGCGCGTCGTCGAGGCTCTGACGATCACTTGGGTCCCACGCGCCCGGCCCCGTCCCCTGGCGTCACCCATGGGCGCGCGATAGAAGCACGCGGGGCGCGGTGAGCGCGTCCGACGCACGGAGCTTTGCGACGATGGGCGAGACGATGAACGACGACGAGATCGCGCGCGCGCTGGCGGTGGCGCGCGAGGTGGCGGCCGAGGCGGGTCGGCTGCTCCTCGAGGGTTTCCGAACTGGCGCGCACGTGAAGAAGAAGGGCAGCGCCATCGACCTGGTGACGGAGTGGGACCTCAGGAGCGAGCGGCTCGTCCGGGACCGCCTTGCCGCCGCCTTCCCTGATCACCGCATCGTGGCCGAGGAGGGCGAAGCGCAGGGGACGGGCTCCCGCGTGTGGTACGTCGACCCGCTCGACGGCACGACGAACTTCGCTCACGGCCATCCGATCTTCTGCGTGTCCATCGCGCTCTGGGACGGGCCCACGCCCGTCGTCGGCGTCGTGCTCGCGCCGGCCCTCGGGGTGACCTGGTGGGCATCGCGCGGCGGCGGCGCCTTCCGCAACGGCGTGCGCTGCCAGGTCTCGAGCTGCCCCGCGCTGGGCGAGGCCCTGTGCGCAACGGGCTTTCCCTACGACCGCTGGACCAACCCGGACGACAACCTGCGCGAGCTCGCCGCGTTCGTGAAGCAGGTGCAGGGCGTGCGTCGCTGCGGCTCGGCGGCGATCGATCTCTGCCTCGTCGCCGACGGGACCTACGACGTCTACTGGGAGCAACGCCTCTCGCCCTGGGACCTGTGTGCCGGAGCCACGATGGTCCTCGAGGCAGGCGGAACGCTGAGCGACTACGACGGAGGCCCCGCCGACCCGCGCACCGGACGGCTGCTCGCGACCAACGGCGGGCTGCACGACGCGGCGCTGTCGGTGCTGCGGACGGCGCGGGCCGGCCTGGGCACCTGAGCGCGGGTACCCGGCCACCGTCCCACGCAAACGACGTCGGGGGCTCAGGCCTCCCCCTCGCCGGAAGGGCGCCGCACCGCGCGACGTCTTCGGCGGAGCGCGATCGCGGCGTGGGAGTCGTGCGCGGCGTTCGGGGCCCGACGCGACAGCCGCTGCCTCGCTCAGTGCCAGGGGGCGCCGGCAGGGTCGATGAGCCTGTCACCGCTCGCGAGGCCGGCGACGCGGTCCATGTCCTCGTGGCTCAGCTCGAAGTCGAAGACATCGATGTTCTCGCGCAGGTGCGCGTCGCTCGATGCCTTCGGGATCGCGGCCACGTTGGTCTGCTGGACGAGCCAGCGGAGGGCGACCTGGGCCGGCGTCTTGCCGTACGCCTTGCCGATTTTCGCGAGGGTCTCGTCGGTGCCCACGCGGCCGCGCGCGAGCGGCGCGTAGGCGGTGAAGAGCAGCTCGCGCCGGCGGGCGATCGCGAGCAGCTCGTGCTGGGGCAGGTAGGGGTGGTGCTCGACCTGGATGCAGGCGATGGGCGCCAGCTCGAGGGCTTCGAGCAGGAGCGCGGGCGTGTAGTTGCTGACGCCGATGTAGCGCACGCGGTTGTCGTCGAGGAGGCGCTGCATGGCGCCGAGGGACTCGCGCATGGGTACGGTGCGGCTCGGCCAGTGGATCAGGAGCAGGTCGATCACGTCGAGGGACAGGCGCTTGAGGCTGTCGTGGGTGGAGCGCACGAGGGCTTCGCCCTTCAGCTTGCCCGTGCTGACCTTCGTCGTGATCCACACCTCTTCCCTCGGCACGCCGCTCGCACGCAACGCGGCGCCGACCATCGCCTCGTTGGCGTAGGCCTGGGCCGTATCGAAGTGCCGGTAGCCGAGCTCGAGGGCCCTCTCGACGGTGCGCTGACACGCCTCCCCCTCGAGCAGCCACGTACCGAGGCCGATCTTGGGAACGCTCGCGCCTCCGGCGACATCGACGTACTCCATCGGCAGCGCTCCTTTCCGTCCTCTCCAACCATCAAGATGGGTCGGCCCGCGGAATCCGCCACCGCCGGCGAGGACGGGCGGAGGCTTCGAGGGACGTGTCAGCGGCTGAGCTGGAACGTCCCGACGATGCCCGCGCATGTGCCCGTGAGGACGTTGAAGGCGCCCTCGATGTGGGTGGAGCTGGCGACGGACATGAGGGACGCACTGTCGCCGCTCGACGAGGTCGACGTACCCGTCAGGTTACCGGCAGGGTCGAGGGTGGCGGTGAACGAACCGGATGCGAGGCAGGGCGACCCGCCGAGGGAGAGGGTCCCGCTGACGTCCGTCCCGGACTGCACGAGCATCGCCGCGGCCGAACCGCTCAATCCGGAGCTGTCCCAGGTGCCCGTCCACGTCCCCGTGACGTCGATTCCCGTACCCGCATCGGACGGCACGAACGCGTCGGACGGCACGAACGCGTCACGCGGCATGCCCGCATCTCGCGGCACGAACGCGTCCCGTGGCGCCAACGCATCCTGCGGCACGAAGGCATCGGACGGGGGAGGGCCCGCGTCCGCCGTCGGATGGGACACCTGCCCATCCATCGCGATCGGTCCACCATCGATGTCCACGGCGGTCCGAGGCACACGGCGACCACAGCCCGCGCCAACGGCCGTCACGACAACGAAGGCGGCGAGCAGCGCGCGGCGGCCGGTCCCGGTGGTGACGGGGGGACGAACGCCGACCCGGAGGGCGCGGTCGGCTGCAAAGGAATGACTGTGAAGCATGAGGGTTCCTTCGGTGCCTGCTCGAGAGGACGGATCGGTGCCCTTCGTGCAGGGACCGGGACGGTGTACGGCCGGAAGGGGCAAAGGCTTCCCTGCCGCGCGTCCCCGAGCGGAGGACCTGCGGGCGGGGGTGGGCTGCTCGCCTGAGGCGAGCCCGAGGCCGAGCGTTGGCGAGGCGCCGAGGGTCTCGGGGGTCTCCCGCCAGGACTACGGACAGGGGTGGGCGGGCTGGAAGCAACGAGATCCCGGGACCAACCGCCTCAAATATCCAAATTTGTCACATTCAGCGCATTCTGCTCGATGAACTCGCGCCGCGGCTCCACCTGGTCACCCATGAGCACGCTGAACAGGTCCTCCGCCTCGACCGCGTCGTCGATGCGCACCTGCAAGAGCACGCGCGTGTCTGGGTTCATCGTCGTCTCCCAGAGCTCGTCCGGGTTCATTTCGCCGAGGCCCTTGTACCGCTGCACGCCGACGCCCTTGCGCGCGCGCGCCTCCACGAACTCCCACAGGTCGTCGACACCGCCGATCTCCTCGGTGTTCTCCGCCCCGTCCTTCCGGCTGACCGCATAGAAGGGCGGCTCGCCGAGCGCCCGGATGCCTGCGTGGATCTCGCGCAGCTCGCTGATCTCGCCCGCCTCGAACAGGTCGAAGTCGATCACCGTCGAGCGGCTCGCGATGCCGGCCCGCGTCGTCAGCACGATCCTCAGCCGATCGTGCTCCTCGTCACGCTCCACGTCCGCCCCGATCGGCAGCAAGTCCGGATGGTGCCGCTCGAGGTAGCCTCGGAGCGACTCGATGGCCGCGTCGACCTTGGGCCGGTCGAGGAGCGCGACGAAGCCGAGCTCGGTGGCGCGAATGAGCCCCTCGACCACCGGCGGCTCGGCACGCCGATCCATCTTGAAGAGCAGAAGTCGCCATCGCAGGATCTCGTCGAGCAGCCGACGCAGTGGATCGCCGCTCAAAGGCACCTGCCCCGATGCGCTCTGCACCACGAGCCCCTCCACACCCGAGTCGAGGAAGTGACGGTGCAACGCCTCGTCGCTCTGCAGATAGATGGGCGTCTTCTTGCCCCGCTTGACCTTGTAGAGCGGCGGCTGGGCGATGTAGAGGTAGCCGCGCCGAATGACCTCCGGCATCTGCCGGTAGAAGAAGGTCAAGAGCAGCGTGCG
The DNA here is from genome assembly GCA_963830115.1 of uncultured delta proteobacterium. Lineage (GTDB taxonomy): Bacteria > Myxococcota_A > Polyangia > Polyangiales > CAWHLB01 > CAWHLB01. The sequence continues at coordinate 505,807 of CAWHLB010000027.1, read as the reverse complement.
GATGTGGGAGCCGTCCACGTCCGCGTCGGTCATGATGATGATGTGGTGGTAGCGGAGCTTCTCGATGTCGAAGTTGCCGCCGCCATCCACGCCGCAGCCCAGGGCCGTGATCAGCGTGCCGATCTCCGCGCTCGAGAGCATCTTCTCGAAACGCGCGCGCTCCACGTTCAGGATCTTGCCGCGCAAGGGCAGGATCGCCTGGAAGCGCCGGTCGCGCCCCTGCTTGGCGCTGCCGCCGGCGCTGTCGCCCTCGACGATGTAGATCTCGCTGACCGTCGGGTCCTTCTCCTGGCAGTCGGCGAGCTTGCCGGGCAGCGTGCTCGCATCGAGCACGCCCTTGCGCTGCACCATCTCCCGCGCCTTGCGCGCCGCCTCGCGTGCCCGCGCCGCCACGACCGTCTTCTCGACGATGCGCCGCCCCGACTGGGGGTGCTCCTCGAGGTACTGGCCGAGCCGCTCGCCCACGATGCTCTCGACGATGCCCTTGACCTCGCTCGAGACGAGCTTGCTCTTGGTCTGGGAGTCGAAGCTCGGGTCGGGGTGCTTGACCGAAACGACCGCCGTCAGCCCCTCGCGCACGTCGTCGCCGCCCAAGGGGTTCTTGAGGTCCTTGAGCAGGTTCTCCTTCGTCCCGTACGTGTTGATCGTGCGGGTGAGAGCCGTGCGCAGTCCCGTCAGGTGCGTGCCGCCGTCCCTGTTGTTGACGTTGTTCGTGTAGCAGAAGATCGCTTCGTTGTAGGAGTCGTTCCACTGCATGGCGATCTCGACGTCGACGCCGTCACGCTCGTCGCGCAGGTAGATCACCTCGTCGTGCAGCGGCGTCTTGTTCTTGTTGAGAACGCCGACGAACTCGCGAATGCCTCCCTCGAACTTGTAGTGGACCTCCTTGTTGGTCCGCTCGTCGACGAGGTTCACGCCGAAACCGGCATTGAGGAACGAGATCTCCCGGAGGCGGTTGTTCAACACCTCGAAGGAGAAATCGGTCTTCGTGAAGATCTGCGCGTCCGGCTTGAACGTCATCTTCGTGCCGGTCCGCTCACTGGTGCCGACGGGAGCGAGGGGCGACACGGGCTTGCCGCGCCGGTACTCCTGGAACCAGACCTTGCCCTCGCGACGGATCTCCATCTTGAGCCACTCGCTCACGGCGTTGACGGCACTCACGCCGACGCCGTGCAAGCCCGCCGAGACCTTGTAGCTGTCGTGGTCGAACTTGCCGCCCGCGTGCAGCACGGTCATCACGACCTCGGCGGCGCTCACGCCCTTCTGGTGAATGCCGACCGGGATGCCACGACCGTCGTCCACGACCGTGACCGAGTCATCCGAGTGGACCGTGACCGTCAGGGCCTTGCAGAAGCCGGCGAGATGCTCGTCGACCCCGTTGTCGACGACCTCCCACACCAGGTGGTGCAGGCCGGTGCCGTCGTGCACGTCGCCGATGTACATTCCCGGACGCTTGCGCACCGCCTCGAGCCCCTCGAGGACCTGGATGGAGCCCTCGCCGTAGCTCCCCCGAGAAGTGGTATCCATCGGGGCGGCCTCCTTCGAAGCGCCTTCGGCCGGGGTGGGCGGCTGGGCGGCTCCGGATGCGGAGGCCGCGACTTCTTCGTTCGACGCCATCTGAAATCGTGCGGGAAAGGGTGAATGATGAGGGTGGGGCGCACGCCCCATTCGGGCACCGCGATCCGCCACCGAAAACATACCTTCTCTCACCCCTCGGAGCAAGGGGGAATCGTTCCCCCATTTCTGCGAAATCACTACGCAATTTCCCGGTCCCGGGGAGCCTCTCGCGAGCCTCTCCAATCACAGCTGATACGGGCCTCCCAGAGCCCCTTCGAACGCGGCTTCGAATCCCCCTTTCACCGCGCCCCGCGCGCCGGCCCCGAACGGGCTCCGACGGGCTGCGTCCGGAGCCCTCACGCGACCCCCCGAGAGGCCCGTTCGCTCTCGCGACGATAGGAGAGCGCGCTCGATCAGTCGCCCGATCGACGGGCCGCGAGGGCGTCGAGCCGTGCCTCGACCGCGCTCGGCAGGAGGCTGCCCTTGTAGACGTAGAGCGCGCCCGGCAGGTCTTCGCCGAGCACCTCCTCGCTGACCCGCAGCCGGGATGGAACGGCGAACAGGATCGCCTCCGAAAGCCCCGCCTCGACGAGCTCCACACGCCGCCACACCGCCTCCCGGCTCCAGTAGCCGAGCACCTCGAGGTGCACGCGCGTCCCGTGCTCTTCGTGCTCGAAGCTCAAGTCCGGCACGCACACGCCGACGCCGGGCAGCGACAGGACGCTCGCGCCGCGACGCACACGCCAGGAGGTCTTTCGCGTGCGCCAGCGCTCGAGCAGCGTCTCGACTTCCTCGGGCAGGGGCGCCGCACGGTCGGCGTCATCTGGCGCCGCACCGCCCTCGAGCCGGAAGCTCGAGGGTCTCCCGCTCCCGCCCCCATCGCACGCGCGCACGCAGGGTGTAGCGGTCGCAGGCGCGGAGGGCCGGCAGCGAAAGGGCGAGGGACAGGCCGTACTTCGTGACGGGGCCGAAGAGGCTCAGGGGCCCGTCGATGGCGATGCGATAGCCACCGTTCGGGGCTGGCTCGATTCGGTGCAGAAGGCGCAGGAACTTGAGCTTGCGGAAGAGGTGGCGATAGGCCGCGGCCGATTGGCAATGCACCTCGGCTTCGACCGCGACGGCGCGGAGCAGCACGGCCTGGGCCCGGCCCAGGTCCCATGCCTCGACGAGCGCGGCCGGCTCGATGGCCTCGAAGGCAAGCAGGCGATGGGCGCTCCTGAGGTCGGCGTAGAGCAACCGCTCGAGCTCGGCCGGTGCGAGATCACGGGCGGAGGCGACCTCGGCGACGAGCGCCTCGCGGTCGAGCGTTCCCTCGTCGTCGAGGGCGGCACGCCGCGCGCTCGCCAGGCAGAACAGCTCGGCCCGGAGGGCCGCCGGGTCGACGCTCGGCTCGGCCTCGAAGGTGCAGCGGTCCTCGACCAGCTTGCGCAGGCCGTCGGCGAGCTTGCGATCGCGCGAGGCGACCTCGACCGAGGCCCATGCCTCGGACACGTCCTCGCGGGTGGCACCCACCTTTCCGCGCGTCTGCTCGATGTAACCGCGCGACAGGGCGAGGGCCCTGATGCGCGTCTTGCCGTCGAGGGAGGGCAACAGGAGCTGACCGTCCTTGCGCCGCGTGCGCACCAGATCAGCGGTAAGCAACGTGGTCCCTCCGCCGCTCGCTCGTGAACGCCTCGCTCGTGTCGGCGGTCACCAGCTCGTAGAGCACCGCCCGTTTGTCGGCCTGCTTGCGCAGCACGCGACCGAGGCGCTGGACGTGCTCGCGCACCGAGCCACTCCCGGACACCACGACCGCCACGTTCGCCTCCGGCACGTCGACCCCTTCGTTGAGCACCTTCGAGGTGACGACCGCGCGGTAGGTCCCGGAGGAGAGCCCTTCGAGGATGCGGCTGCGCTCCTTGACCTTGGTCTGATGCGTGATCACGGGCACGAGCATGCGGCGCGAGATCTCGTAGGCGGTCTTGTTGTCGTCGGTGAACACGAGGGCACGGTCGTTGCGATGCCGGTGGAGCAAGCCTTCGAGGACGTCGAGCTTCGCGGGCGCTGCGAAAGCGAGGCGGCGCTGCTCGCGGTAGGCCTCGAGGGCCCTGCGCCCCTGGTCGCTCGAGGCAGCGCGCTGCAAAAACCGCCCCCAGCCGTCGGGCGCGCTCATGCGGATGCCGTGATACTGCACGAAGCCCCGGTAGAGGGCGCGGGCCTCGTCGTAGGCGCGGCGCTCCTCGGGCGACAGCTCCACGGCGATGCGGACCGTGTCGTAGTCGGCGAGCCAGTCCCCCGACAGCTCGACGATGTCGCGGCGGTAGAGGATGGGCCCGACGAGCTCCGTGAGGGCGACCTCCCGCCCGTCGGCGCGCTCGGGCGTGGCCGTGAGCCCGAGCCGGAAGGGCGCGAGGCACGAGCGGGCAGCGAGGGCGTAGGCCTCGCTCGGCAGGTGGTGGCACTCGTCGAAGACCACGAGGCCGAAGCGCGCACCGAGGTGCTCCATGTGCAGGAAGGCCGAGTCGTACGTCGTAACCGTGATCGGCTGCACATCGTGATCGCCGCCGCCGACCACCCCGACCGGCAGACCGAAGGCGCGGCGCAGGACGTCGTACCACTGGCGCACCAGGTCGAGGGTCGGGGCCACCACGAGCGTGGCGCGCGGCCGCGCATCGATGGCCATCATGGCGACGTGGGTCTTGCCGGCGCCGGTGGGCAGGACCACGACCCCGCGGCTCCCGTGCCGGAGCCAGGCATCGAGGGCCTCGGTCTGGAAGGGCCGCGGCACGGGCCGTTCTCGAAGACCGTGGGGCAGGGTGTCGTAGGCGCGCGCCTCGTCCTCGAAGGGCGTGCCGGCGCCCTTGAGGGTCAACACGATCGCGGCGTAGTCGATGGCGGGCGCTCGCTGGCAACCGGCGCGCGCGTCCCAGCGGCAGCCTTCGGACACGGGCGGATTCGTCCGGGCCGACCCCGCGAACCTCCACCGTCCCCGCCACGAACCGGAGCGAAACCATCGCGCCCCGTCGTACCACACTCGGCGCGCTCTCACTCGCCGAGCACGCGGCGCCGCAGCAGGCGCTGCGCGATGAGGCTGAAGATCACGAGCGCACCCGTCGTGGTGAGCAGGAGCCACAGGATGTGACCGAGCACGTCACCGCCGACCAGCACCGAGCGGAACGTCTCGGCCAGCTCGTAGACCGGGTTGAGCTCTATCAGCGTCTGCAGCGCGGGATTGTTCGAATGGACGGGGAAGTAGGTGTTGCTGACGAGGCCGAGGGGAACACCGACCAGGTAGGTCGGGTAGTTCATGTGATCGATGGACGGGACGAGGGCCGTGAAGATCAGGCCGAAGGCGGCGAAGCAGAAGCCCGCCCAGAGGGCGAAGGGCGGCAGGAGCGGCAGGTACCACCAGCTCACATGGATGAGGCCGAGCAGCTCGAACACGCCGAGCACGCCGGCCACGACGGTGGCGTTGATGGCGCCGCGACACCCGGCCCAGAGCACCTCGCCCCAAACGATGTGTGGCATCTCGACCTGAGAGGCGAGGATGCCGTCCCAGGTCTTCTGGTAGAACATGCGGACGTAGCTCGAGTAGAGCGACTCGAAGAACGGCGTGCCGAAGGCCGTGTAGGCGATGAGACCGGGCGCGACGTAGGTCGGGTAGTCGATCACGTGGCCGGCGTAGTCGATGTGGCCGACGTAGCCGCGCAGCCCGAAGCCGAGGGCCAGAAAGAAGACGAGGGGCTCGAAGATCGGCGGGATGAACGCCGTGCGCCAGTTGCGCAGGTAGACGAGCGCGTTGCGACGCAGCACCGCGAGGGAGCGCCAGTCGAAGATGGCGAAGAGCAGGGCAGGCAGGCTCACGCCGAGGCCTCCGCGTCGTCGTGAACCGGCTCGAGGGACAGGGCGAGGAAGAGGTCGTCCAGGTTCGGCGGACGCACGGTGAAACGGCATCCCCCGAAGCAATCGGTGAAGAGGGCGAGCTGCTCGGTGGAGATGGGGATACGGAGCTCACCCAGGACGGCCGCGGGATGGACCTCGAGCGTCTCCTCCGCCCAGCGCGTGATCTCGTCGCGCCGCGGTTCGGCGGGAGGCACGACGAGCACGTGATCGCCGAGCACGGCACCGACCACTTCGCCCGGACGGCCGCGCGCCACGGCACGGCCCTGGGCCATCACCAACAGCTCGTCGCTGAGCCGCTCGGCCTCATCCATGTAGTGCGTTGTGAGTATGATCGCCATTTCGTCGAGCCGCATCGCGTCGATGAGCTCCCATACGTCGACGCGCGCGCGGGGGTCGAGGCCCGTCGTCGGCTCGTCGAGGAAGAGGATCTCGGGTCGGTGCACGACCGATCGGGCGATCATCAGCCGCCGCTTGAAACCGCCCGACAGGGCGCGCGGCGAGAAGTCGGCGTACTCGCGCAAGCCGAAGCGATCGAGCAGCTCCTCGATGCGCGCCGAGAGGCCCTCCACCGGCGGCCGAAAGTAGGTCGCGTAGACGTGGAGGTTCTGCTCGACCGAGAAGTCGTAGTCGAGGGTGTCTTCCTGCGTGCACACGCCGATGAGCCGCTTGAGCTCGGTGCGGTGCCGCCGGAAGTCGCGGCCGTCGTAGCGGATCGTGCCGGCCTCCGGGTCGATGAACCCGTAGAGCATGCGCAGGGTCGTGGTCTTGCCCGCGCCGTTCGGGCCGAGCAGCCCGAGCACCGAGCCGCGCGGGCAGCGGAGGCTGAGGTCGTCGACCACGCGCCGCCCACCGTAGCGCTTTACCAGGCCCTCGGCCTCCAGGATCGGGTCCGTCACGGCGCGGCAGTATGGGGGGGCCTGGGCGAGCCGTCGAGGGTCACCCTCGAGCACGCCTGGAGCAACGCGAGCCCGGGGCCGAGCACCAGCGAAGTCCCGAGGGGCGGCTCCAGGGGGTCTCGCCCCGGCTCACCGAACACGAAGAACGCCCTGAAGCCCCCAGTGAGCCACACCGCCTGCGCGTGGAAGGCGGCCTACTCGGGCAGAGTGCAGGCCGGCTCGGGGCCGAGCGCCGTCCAGCGGCAGAACTCGGCGCGCAGCTCGCCGCCGATCCAGCGGAGCACCAGGTGTGTGCGCGGCACGTCCGCCGGCAGCGGTGTGTCGCCCTCGCCTTCGATGTCCTCCACGCCCCAGCAGCCGAGGTTCACGTAGGTGGCGCCCTCCCCCAAGCCCTCGACCATGGGCTCGTGGGTGTGACCCATCACGACGAAGCGGGTCGGGAGCATGCGCGCGATGCGGCGTGCCGCCCGACGCATGGCTGCGCTCGAGTCCAGGTCGCTCGCCCGGCGCCGCTGCGACCATGGGATGTACAACGCCGTCCCCGCGACGAGCGTGAACACGGTCGGCAGGAAGTAGCTGGCGCGCGTGCCGACGGCGGCGAGCACCGCGATCACGACGGCCGCTCCGAAACAGAGCGCGATGCGGTCGAGGAAGAGCATGCGCAGCAGCGCGCTGATCCTCCGCCCGAGCGGACGCGGCCACATCGCCGCCAGCTCGCGCATCTTCTCGAGCCCCACGCGCATACGACCGGCGAGCTCGGCCATGCGCCGCTCGTTCTCGGCGCCGATTGCGCGCGCCTGCCCGCTGATGTGGTGCCCCCAGTGACCGGCCCGCGACAGGGCGCGCCAGGTGCGCCAGCCGAGCCGGAGCGCGCCGCTGACACCGAGGCCCCACACGAGGCGCAGGTAGCGCACGAGGGTCGCCTGGTCATGGCCCTCGGCGCCGAGACCGGGGGTCGGACGGACGACCGTACGCAGGAGCCAGTCGGAGATCGACCAGCAGATGCGGCCTGGGTCTTCCGGACACACCGGAGCGAGCTGGTGAGCGTAGTTGCAGCTCGCGTCGAACTGGTGGCCGTGCTCCACGTAGAGCAGCCCCTCGACGTAGTAGAACCAGGGGTAGAACTCGACGCGCGACTCGATCTCCCGACCGGGCGGCCGGATTGCCGTCGGCGCCCGCGATGCGTTCGACGAGGGCTTCGACGAAGGCATTGCGCGCCTCGGCCCAGTGAAAGTCCACGTCGTGGTTGCCGCGCACGAGGACGAGGGAGTGGCCCTCGGCCACGAAGCGGGCGAGGCGGTCGAAGACCAGGGGATGGCGGCGTGCGACGGCGCGCATCTTCTGGACGGCGTGGTCGCAGGCGCTTCCGAGGCCGTGCTCGCGCTCCTCTTCGGTCAGCGCGGTCTCGAGCACGGCCTCCGGCCGGGGCGCGATTGACATGCCGATGAAGTCCACCAGGTCGCCCGCGATGACGAGACGCCAGGGACACTCCGGGTCGGTGCGTTCCCGGTAGAAGTCCAGCATCGCAGCCAGCTCGCGATCGATGCGGGCAACCTGCTTGAGCCGGGAGAGGGTCCAGGGGCGCACGTGCTGAACGAGGTCCGCGCCCAGGTGGACATCGGAGAAAACGAGATAGTTCGCGCGGTCGCTTGGGCTCATTCGGGCAGGTCGTTCATTGGCAAAAGCACGCTCGATCTCTGTGGTCGACGGATGGGATCTGCAAGGCTCAGGCCGACGAAGGCCCGGGCGCGATCCCGTTTTCTTCCGCGCAGGCACCGCGACATTCGTGTCACGGTGCCCCGCGTCGGTGCCGTCGGTTGCGCACCGCACATCGCGGTCATTGCGCGAGCAAGTGACCGCGAAGCTTTGCCTCCACGCGCGTCGGCTGCCCCGTGGAGCTGGCGATCTCGGCCTCCATGTAGACCATGCCGACGCCGGCGCAGTACACGGTGGCGGTGCGGAGGCGGCTCTCGCCGCCGGACTCTTCGACCTGGATGCAGTGATTGAGGCCGCCTTCCATCGTCTCCATGTGCACGCCCACCGCGGTCACACGGGCGGACTTGCCATGCACCGACGGCCAGTGGGCGCCCATGTGGATGGGCGCGCGAAGGAGCCAGGTGCCGGTGTCGGACCGCCAGATCCCATCGGGGCGCACCTCGTAGGTCACCGAGGAGCCGCTCCAGCTCGCGAGGGCGTAGCGGTTTCCGTGGTGGGAGACCACACGGTTGATTTGGAGCGTCGGCGTCGTGTCGCCTTCCTGGGTCACGTCGTAAGACCACACGTCGCCCTGGGCGAGCGGGAAGAGCTTCGCGGGAGCGAGGGGATCTTCCGCAGCGCCGGCTCCGTGCTGGGCGCCGCCACAGGCCACCGCACCGACGACGAGCAGCACGAGCGCGGCGCTCTTGTGACCACGTGTCATCGGAGCACGTACACGTAGGCGATCACGAGGAAGAAGACGAGGCACGCGGCGATGACTGCAATCTGCATCGGATCGACTTCGGTGCGACGCCGGAGCGACCGGGCCGCATCGGCCACATCCTTCGATGCGCCCAAGAGGGTGTCGCACAGCTCGCGGACGCGCACGTAGTCGCCGGCTTCGAAGGCGCGGAAGGCCGCGCGCAGCTTGTCGCCCGCGGGCGTACCCTCCCCCGGGAGGTCGGCCGGCATCGCCCCCTGCAGCGTTCCGGCATCGGGCTCTTCCGCCTTCGATCCCTCGGCCGTGGCCTCGTCGCCGACCCCGGCCGTGCCGTCCGCGTTCGCCGCGTCGTCGGCCCGAGCGGGGGCGCCTTCCGCCTGCTCGGTGTCCGACGCCTGGACGCTCGCAGGAGCCGCGGCCGCCTCGGTGCTCGCCCCGGTCTCGGGCCCTTGGTCGGAGGTCACGGGCGGGAGCATAGCACCGGGCCAGAGGTGCGCCCGGAGCGCGTTCGCACCGTTCCGTGGTCAGAAGGCGAGGAGCACCACCACGAGCGCGACGGCGGCGATAGCGACGAACGACAGGGCGAAGGCGCGCGCGCGACGGCGAGGTCCCGAGAGCGCCGGGCCGACGAGGAGCACAGCCGCCGCGAGCTGCGCGAGCAGGGCTGCGAGGGGGGCGGGCAGGAGCCAGACGCGGGCGCGGCGCGTGAGATCGTCGTCGAGGCGAACGCCCTCTCCATCGACCTGGGTCGTGAAGCGCCGGCCGCCCGCCCGGATCTCGACGGCCCAGCGGTCGGTCTTCGCGCTAGGTGCGTCCGCACGCGCGGGAGGGCGTGGGGTGCCGGACCACACGAGCCGCACCTGGTCGATGGGCCGTGCCGGAACGGGGATCTCGCCGCTGCCCCCGCCGTCGGCCATGGCGACCGACACGCGGTGGCGGGAGGCGTACACGACCGGCCCCCCGGGCACGGTGTGAAGGGTGCGCGGGGACGCCGGGCCCACCGTGAGGTCGGCCAGCCGGCCCCCGGGAGGCGCGCTGCCCACAGGCGCGGGCGTCGGGCGACCGAGGAGCAGCAGGCCCGCGATGACCGCGATCAGGGTGACGGTCGCGGCCGTCGTGACGAGCCGGGGCGCGCCGATCGGTGACCCGGTTCCGGCGTGACCCGGCGCGCGCGAGGCCGCGTAGGCGAGGGTCACCCAGGCGACCGCCACCGGAAGGCAGAGGGAGAGCAGGAGGCCCGTGGCGAGGACGCCGATCGCGAGGGCCACGGTGCTCTCCCCGCCGACGCGGAGCGAGAGGGCCAACGCGAGAGCGGCGGGCCCGAAGGCGACGAGCGTCGCACTCAGAACACGCTCCCTTGCCCGCGTCGGCCCGTCCGCCGCGGCGCGGGAGGCGGCCTCCGCCAGCGCCGCGCCCGTGGTCCCGTTGTGCTCGATCAGGCAGGCGGGTGCCCAGGCGACGGGCGCGGCTGCCAGGGCGCCGACCAGCACCGTCACGACGGCCGCACCGAGGCCGAGGGCCAGCCCGGCGAGCACCGCGCTCATCCCGACCACGAACACCGTGACGGCGATCACGGCCGACGCGCGGAGGCGGGGTCCCGCTTGGCGCTCCGCCGAACGCGCGCCGAGAGCCAGCGCGATCATCTCGCAGGTGAGCCAGGGCGCGGCGACCCAACCGATGCCGCAGCCGAGGGCGGCGAAGGAGAGGGCGGCTGCGGCCCCGAGCAACAGCGCCCTCCCGGGCCGCGCACCGAGCACGCGCGCCGCGCCGCGAAGGGGGCCGGCCGAGGACGAGGTCACGCCGCGCATGGTATAGCAGCCCGTCGAAGAAGCAGGCACACGGTCCCTGGGCCCCATGCGCGGTTCAGCGGGCCATGGACCACGGACGAATGGACCAGATCTTCAGCGCCGGACTTTTCGAGGGGGACGTGGCGATCGTGACCGGGGGAGGCACCGGGATCGGCCTCGCGGTCGCGCGCGAGCTCGGTGCCCTCGGCGCCTCGATCGCGATCTGCGGCCGGCGGTCCGAGCCCCTCGCGGCGGCGGCGGCGGAGCTCGCGGGCGCGGGGGTCGACGTGCTCCACGCCACCGCCGACATCCGTGAGCCGGACGCGGTGAATGCCTTCGTCGACGCGGTGCGCGCGCGCTTCGGCCGCGTCGACGTCCTCATCAACAACGCGGGAGGCCAGTTCCCCGTCGCCGCCGAGCAGCTCTCCCCGCGCGGTTTCGAGGCGGTCGTCCGCAACAACCTCCTCGGTACCTGGAACATGACCCACGCCGTCGCGACCCGTGCGCTCATCCCCGAGAAGCGCGGCCGCATCGTCAACGTGATCGCGGAGATCACGCGGGGCTTCCCGGGGATGGTGCACACGGGGGCGGCGCGCGCGGGCGTCGAGAACATGACCAAGACGCTCGCAATCGAGTGGGCCCAGCACGGCATCCGCATCAACGCGGTGGCGCCCGGGGTGGTGCGCACGACGGGCACCAACCAGTACCCGCCGGAGCTACTCGAGGCGGCGCGGCGCGCCATCCCCCTGAAGCGGCTCGCCTCGGCCCGCGAGGTCTCCCACCTGATCGTGTACCTCGCCTCGAAGGTGGCGGACTTCATCACCGGTCAGACGTTCGTCATCGACGGAGGCCAGAGCCTCTGGGGCAACAAGTGGTCGGTCCCCGACGACGTGCCCCGCTATCCGCCCTACCCCGACGAGTGAGCCGCGCCGGGGGCTGAGCCGGGGGGTCTCCCCTGTGAGGATTGGTTTCCTCCGCGTTGCCCACCCCCAGCCGCAATCCTCTTGGGCCCCCCGGGAGCCCCCTGGCGGGGTCCCGGGCTCGCTTCGTTCGCGGGCCCTACCGTTGCTCCGCCTCTTCCCGCTTCTTCTTGCGGCGCATCCCGAAGATGAACGCGAGCAGGACGGAGATGAAGTACAGGATGACGAGCGGGACCAGCATCATGAGCTGGGAGCCGACGTCCGGCGGGGTGAGCAGCGCCGACAGGATCGCGGCGATCAGGATCCACCAGCGGCTGAAGCGCAAGAGCTGCCGCCAGTTGACGATGCCGGCGGCAGCCAGGAACGTGACGACCACGGGCACCTCGAACACGACCCCGAACGCGAGCAGCATCCGCGTCGCGAAGGTCAGGTACTCGTTGATCATGATGGTCGGCTCGATGCTCAGCGTCTTGCTCGGCAAGGCGCCGGCGAAGCCGAGGAACGTCTGGAAGCCGAGGGGGAAGACGACGATGTAGCCGAACACCGCGCCTCCCACGAAGCAGATCGTGGAGGCCATCACGAAGGGGATGGCGAGGCGTTTCTCGCGGCGATAGAGCCCGGGCGAGATGAACCCCCAGATCTGCCAGAAGATCCACGGCGCCGCGAACAGCACCCCGGTGATACCGGCGATCTTCAGGTAGGCGACGAAGGGGTCGACCGGGTTGGCGAAGTGCAGCTGGGGCTTGCCGAGGCCGAGCTCCTTCCACGCCAGGGTCAGGGGGCGGACGAGGATGTCGAGGATCCGCTCCTTGTAGAACCACCCGATCGCGACGCCAGGGATCACGCCCAACAGGGCGCGAATGAGCCGCGTGCGCAGGTCGCCCAGGTGCTCGAAGAACGACATCTCGATGTCGTCTTCGGGATTCTGGGGCCTCTCCGACTCCCCGGCGCCGTCCGCCATCAATCATCCTCCGGGGGCGCCCCGCCAGCCACCGCGGCGTCGACGCGAAGGGCGCTCTCCTCGGCCGCAGGCGGCAGCGCGAGCTTCGGCTGCGCGCCCATGGTGGTCTCGACGATGTCGACGCCCTCGGGCGGATACTCGCGGCGACGGTCGGCGTCGGTGAGCTGGAAGTCCCGGGAGGGGGGCGCGGCACGGCGCGGGGGCGAGCGGAGACCGAGCGGGTCGCGCAGCTCTTCCTCGGTGAACAGCTCGTCGATGCCGGTGGCTTGCCTGAGGTCGCGCGTCGCCTTGCGGAACTCCCGCAAACCCTTGCCGACGGCCTTCATGAGCGTAGGCATGCGGTTCGGCCCGACCGCGATGAGCAGCACGATGAAGATGACGGCGAGCTCGCCGAAGCCGATTCCAAACATGGATGCCCCCGAGCATGGGAGGGGAGAGCGGTCGCATGCAAGGTGACGGGCGTCCGGGTGTGGACCGCCACAGCACCGAAGGAAGCGCCGGGACTCAGCCCGCCCGGGACAGGCGGCGCAGGCGCTCTGCCGCCGTGCTGACCGCGCGGAGGTGCTGCTCGTAGGTGCGCGTCAGCTCCTGGATCCGCTCGGCGGCCTCGAGCGTCTGCTCCGAGCCCTTGGCCTGCTGGCGCTGGGACTGGTGCAGGTGGTTGACCATGTTCGAGATGTTCTCGATGGCCTGGCTGATCTGACGCCCGCCGCGCGCCTGCTCCTGGCTGCTGCGCTCCACGTGCTGCGTGATGAGGCGCATCTTCTCGGCGCTCTTCATGATGAGCTCGGAGCCGCGCGCCTGCTCGGCCGTGGCAGCGGCGATCTGTTGCACCGTCTCGGCGATGCGCCCGATGGCGTCGGTCACCTGCTTCGAGCCCTTGGCCTGCTCGACGGTGGCCCGCGCAATGGCCCGCACCATGCTCGTCGACTTCTGGGACGAGTCGAGGATCTTCTTGAGGGCCCGCTCCGCCTCGGCGCTCACCGTCACGCCGCGGTCGACCGTCTGGGCGCCGCGCTCGACGGCCGCGATGGCGTTCTTCGACTCGCTCTGAATCGTCTTGATGAGCTCGGCGATCTCCTTGGTGGAGGCGCCGGCCCGCTCGGCCAGATCCTTGATCTCGTCGGCGACGACCGCGAAGCCCTTGCCGTGCTCGCCAGCCTGGGCGGCGATGATCGCGGCGTTGAGGGCGAGCAGGTTCGTCTGCTCGGCCACGTCGTCGATGACGTTGAGGATGTCGCCGATGGCCTCGATGCGGCTGCCGAGGTTGCTGATGACCGAGACGGCCTCGGAGGAGGTCTCCTTGATGCGGTTGATCTCGGCGATGGTCTTGAGGATGGCGTCCGCGCCAGTCTCGGCGTCGGAGGCAACCTCCTCGGACAGGCGCGCGGTCTCGTTGGCGTTCGACTGCACCTGATCGATGGACACGTCCATCTGGTTCATGGACGAGGAGGTCTCCTCGGCCGTGAGCGAGAGGGCGTCGACGTTCCGCGCGACTTCCTTGATGCTGTAGGCCATCTCCTCGATGGAGGAGACGGTCTCCCGCACGCTGCCCGCCAGGTTCGCCATGTTCTCGGCGACCTCGTCGTTCGTCGCGGTCATCTCGAGGATGCTCGAGGAGCTCTCCTCGGCGCTCGAGGCGAGGGCCTCCACGTGGTGCGCGATCTCCTGAAGGGAGCGCGTCATGTCCTTTATCGACGAGGTGGTCTGCTCGACCGCTGCCATCTGCTCGCCGAGGCCGGACGACAGCTCGTTGATATGCTCGGAGATGCCGGTCTCGGTGTCCTGGGCTTCCTTTCGCGCGTGGTCTGCGTCGGACTTGGCCGCCGTCAGATTGGCCGTGAGGCTCGCGATCTGGGCCTCCAGGTCGGAGACGCGGCTATCGGCGCGCTGCGACTGCTCGACCACCTCGTCCAGGGCGTCGTACAGCGGCAGGGCGTCCGGAGACAGGTTCGGGGGACGCTGGGGAGCCCGCCCGCGGGCCACCGCGCGCACCGCCTCACCGAGCGGCCCGCTGCCGCCGGCGCCGAGACCCGCCGCCACGACCAGGCCGCCGATGACCCCGAGCAAAGCGCCCAGGCCGCCAACGTACGCCGCCCTGCTGGCGTACCCGAAGGCCACGCCGATGCCCACGAGGCTGACGATCAGACCCGGCCACACGTACCGGCTTTCGAAGAGCTTGGCAAACATGGGTTTCTTGGGGGCGCTGCTCCGAGCGGAGTCGAGCGTACTCGCGCTGTTCGCCGACGCGCAAGGTTTCGATGCGCCAGGTCGTGCCGAACGGGTCCCCCGTGGCGAACCGATGGGGTGAGCCGGCCGGGCGGGGCTCGTCAGCGGTTTCGGTCGAGCGCGGCGCGGAGACGATGGGCGTCCCGGGCCAGGCGGGGGTCGGCGTCCGCGAGGCCGTCGAGAGCTCGGGCAGCACAGGCCCGATCCCCTACCGCTCGGCAGGCCCGGGCCAGCACGAGACGCGCCTCGGACAGACCAGGCCGCAGCCGGAGAGCCGCTTCCGCCTGGGCGCGGGCCGCACCGTAGGTGCCCGCATCGAGGGCGGCCCACGCCGCCACGAGCCGCGCGGCGGCGTCCGTCGGGTCCTCGCGCAAGAGGGCCGAGAGCATGTGGCGGCAGCCCACCCGGTCTCCTTCGAGGAGCCGGATGGCCGCGATGCGTACCCGAGCGTGATGCCCGACGACCGGGTCGTGCGCGGCGGCCGAAAGGTCCTGCAGGGCCTGGGCCGCGTCACCGCGCCGGGCGCGGAGGATGCCGCGGACCACGTGGGCCGGGGCGGAGCTCGGGTGTGCTTCGAGGACGCGGCTCGCCCGCTCGAGGGCGGCATCCGTGCGCCCGAGCCGAAGGTCGCAGTAGGCGAGCAGCCCCTGGGCGTCCTGGTCGTCGGCTGCGAATCTGTACGAGCCGCATCAGATGGGCGCGGGCCGCGCGGAAATCGCCTCGGCGCGCGAGGAGCCGGGCGAGGTCCTTGCGAGGCGCCGCGAGGCCGGGGTTGATGGACAGGGCGTGCTCGTAGGCATCACGGGCAGCGCTCGGCCGGCCCTCCCGATCGAGGACCACGCCCAGGTCCGACCAGGCCTGGGCGAAGTCCTCGTTCACGTCGATCGCTCCGCGTAGGTCGCGCTCCGCTTCGGCCAGGGCGCCGCGCCGCAGGGCCACCAGCCCCAAGTTGGCGCGCGGCTCGGCGAAGCGCGGATTGTACTCGAGGGCCAGGCGGAAGCGGGCCTCGGCGTCATCGAGGCGTCCCTCGGCGAGGAGCCGAGCGCCCATGGTGTTGTGCTCGATGGCCTGGCGTGGAACGGCGGTCGTTGCGCAGCCAGCGCCGAACAGGCCGACGAGGGTCGCGAGGACAGGGAGGGGCGACGGGTGCTTCATGCCGGCCCTCATCGGGCAGGCCCGCGCCGAGTTGTGGGCCCTGGGGAAGCTCGGGCGGAGCGCGCGCCAGGGGCTCAGCGCGCCTGCATCAGCTGCATGCCGAGCTGCAGGGCCGGCCCGTAGTCGCCGCCGAAGCGGACCTTGCCGCCGAGGAAGAGCTGCTGGGGATCGACCGCGCCTTCCCGCAGGTCCTCGAGGACCTCGTAGCGCAGGGTGGCCGTGAAGCCGGGGTGCTCGGGAGGGGCCTCGGCGTTGAGGCCGACGCGGATCGTGACGTCGCCCAGGTCGGGCACCTCCGTGACGATGATGTGGAAGAGGAGCTTCTGGCCGGCGAGCGCCTTCTGCACGCGCGCCGATGCCGTGCTCGCGGCGATCAGGGCGGCCCGCGAGCCGGCGAGGTCGCCGCTGCGCTCGGCCTCGCTGAGCGCTTCCTTGGCGGCCGCGGCGGGAACGGCCACGGCGAGATGCACGGGGACGCCCTCCGGTCGTTCGTCGACGACGGTCATGGAGCCGCCTTCCACGCGGAACCACACCGTGCCGTCGCCTTCGAGGTGCACGCAGGCGGCGCCGTGCGCCTGACGGATGTCGTCGAGCCGCAGGCGCGCGCGCTCGCTGCCGGCGGCGGCCCGCTCCTCGAGCGCCGTCACGCCCTGGGCAAAGAGCTCGGGGAAGTGGTCGCGAAGAAAGGTGAGGGGCTCGGTGGACATGGCGCCGGAGCATACCGCACACGCCCTCTCGCCTGGAGAGGACGCCGATCGTGGCGGGAGGAGACCGTGAAGGGGCCCGCCGCCGAGGCGGTATCCGGGGCGGAGGGTGCGCACGGACGCGAGCCGAACGCGCGAGGAGCGGGTCAGGTCGCAGGCACCGTCTCGAGCGCTCCGGACGGAGTCAGGCGCAGGCGCACGGTGCGTGTGTCGCGGGTCAGGGTCACGGCCTTGCGCAGCACCTTCTCCCCGGGCGTGCCGGGCGCGATCACGACGAGCAGCTCGGCGCGGGTGTCGCGGATGGCGTCCTTGTCGGCGCGACGCACCTCGAAGAGGTAGTCACCGTCCTCGCGCTCGTGTGCCTGCACGACCTCGATGCCAAAGGGGTCGCCGCGCAGGGGCGCTTGCTCCCACTTCACGTCCTCGGGTGTGCTCGGGTAGCGCACCCACAGGGTCGGGAAGTCGTCCGGGTGCTTCCAGGTGAGCGCGGCGAAGAGCGCGGGTGGATCGCGCAAGGCGCCCGTGGTCCGCTCGCGGCGCTCGATGGCGTGCAGGGCGGCGGCGTCGTGGGCACCGGCGCGCAGCCGCGCGAGCCGCACCTCGGTCCACAGGCGCGCCCACTCGGGTGCCCCTTCGGCGTCGCCGTCGTCCCCGGACTCGCTCAACCGCTGCTCGAGGCGGAGGGCTTCGTCGACGCGGCCCGCGTCGGCCGCCGCCCGCGCGAGCAGGAGCAGCGTGGAGGGATCGTCGGCGCGCAGACGGGCGAGGGTCGCGTACTCGCGGTAGGCGTCGTCGGCCCAGCCGTGGGCGCGGTACACGTCGCCCAGGCGACGGCGCGCCCACGGATCGAGGGGTGCGCGCTCGACCATGTCGCTGAAGACGCGCCGGGCCTCGCCCTGGTCGTGCTGGCGCAGCCAGAACTCGCCCACGTCGGTAAGCACACGTGCGTCGGCGAGCGGGTCCCGGTGCAGGGAGCGGGCGAGGCGCTTGGCCTCGCCGATCTTCTTGGTCTGCTCGAGCAGCGACAGCAGGCGCACGCGCAGGTCGATGTCCTCCGGGATGACGTCGAGCCAGCGACGCACGAGGCGGAGGCGCGCCTCGGGTGAGGTGTCGGCCTTCCACAGACGGGCGAAGACCGACCAGTCGACGGGGACATCGAGGCCAAGGCCCGCGCGCACGGCCATGACGTCCTCGGGCGTGCGCACGTGGCGGAGGATCGCGCGACGCAGATAGGCAGCGACCGACGAGAAGGGCCCGAAGGCGCGGTAGAGCTGGACCTGGGCGGCGACTCCGCCCACGTGGCGCAGCATCCGGTCGAGCAGCGTTCGGCGCGCGCGGAAGTCGCCGAGCTCGCAGGACCCTTCGGCCTCGCGCCACACGCTCAGGGCACCCTGCACGCCAGCGTTCGCTTCGAGACGCTCGCGCCACAGGGTGTCGCGCACCTCGAGGGATTGGCGGGAGGCGTCGCTGCAGTGACGGCCCACGCCGAGCTGGCGTCCCGGCATCGCGAAGACGAAGGTGTGGACCACCGTGACGGGTTGGGCGGCGCCGGTCGCGGGGAAGGGCAGGCCACGCACCTCGGTCAGGACGCACTGGGACACGTCGGCGTCGCCGAGGGTCGAGGAGACGACCGACGCGTTCTTCACGCCGCCCTGACCGTCGACCTCCACCTGCACGGCGACCTGACCGCTCAGGTCGGGGCGTACGACGAGCCGCTGGTCGTAGCAGCCGCGCGGACCGCGTCCGCCCTTGTCGAGGGCGCGCTCGACCGCGACCTTGGCGAGCCCGCCGTCGCCGGTTCGGGAAGCGGCCGCGGCGTGAGCCCCCGCTTCGTCGGCGGGCGCGCTCGCGATGTGGTCGACCCAGGTCTGCTCCGCCATCGAGGGCGGGGGAGCCTCGGTGTGCGGCATGCGACGGCGCCAGCCCTGCTCGGCGCCGAGGGGCTCCGCCTCGACGCGCGGGCCGCGCCCGCCGAGCCCCCAGTCCACGGCCATCGGGTCGTGGTCGAAGCCGCGCACGGGCTGGTAGCTCTGACCGGTGCTGCTGCCGACGACGAAGGACGTCCAGGGCGTGAGGATGCCGAAGCGGACGCCGAGCTCGACGAGGGCCTCACGACCGGCGTCCTGGTCGAGCAGATCGGCGAGGCGGTCGCTCGCCCAGCGGCGCCGGATGTCGCCGCCGTCGTCGAGCCGGCCGACCTTCAGTTTCAGGTGTGCCGTGAAACGCTTTCCGTCGCGCACGCCGCGAACGACGATCTTCTTCGGCAGGTCATCTCGCAGGCGGCCGACCAGGCGCAGGTGGGCGCCGTCGTCGATGGCGAGTGGCGCTTCCGGATAGACGCGCTCGACGCCCTCGCCGAGATCGACGTGCACGCCGCGCAAGGTGCGGCGCGCCGCCTCCGCCAGCACGCGCATCACCGCGCGCGATGCCTCGGTGCGGTCGCGGACAGGCGTCGCCTCGCCGTGGAAGAGTGTGCGCAGAAGGTCCACGTTGGCTCCGTCGCCGATGCCGAGCGCGAAGAAGCGGGGCGGGGCGTCGAGGGTCCCGAGGACGCGGTGCAGCGAGCCGGCATCCATGGCGCCCGTCGTCGGCAGGCCGTCGCCGAGGTAGAGGACCGCGGCGCGGGGGCGACCAGCGACGAGGGCCGCGGCCTGTCGCAGGCTCTCGCCGAGATCGGTGGCGCCTCCCGGTGTGACCCGCGCGATCGAGTCGAGGATCTGCTTCTTCGCGTGGGCGCTCGCGGTGACGAGGCCCGAGGGTGCGCCCGGCGGCGGGTGGGCCGTCACGTCGGCGAGACGAAGGGAGACCCGATCGGTGGGCAGGAGCTGGCGCAGCACGGAGGCCACCACGCTGCGGGCGAGGGTCAGGTCCTCGGGGTCGGTCGCACCCGAGTCGTCGAGCAGCACGACCAGATCGAGGGGCGGCGGCTTCGCGTCGTCGTCGTCGCTGTCGATGCCCTCGGTGGGCACGTCGACCATGACGTACTTGGCGTTGCCGCTGGCGGCCTGCGCGTCTTCGGGCGCGTCGACGACCCAGGCGTGGGCCACGTCGGTGGGCGGCGGCTGCTCGTCCACCAGGTCGAGCCAGAAGTCGGCGCGCGGACGGAAGTCGCTCGCCCGGAGGACGACCTTGTCGTGCTCGACACGCGCGCCCATGCCCGCGCGGAAGCCGGTGAGCTTCGCGTCCGGAGCGGAGACCTCGATCGACAGCTCCCCGAGCAGGGGCGGCTCCGTGCCCGCGTTCATCGGGTAGACGTAGGTGCGCATGCCGCCGCGACGGTCGAGCCACTGGGCGTAGGTCATCCGCACACGGACGGTGGCGCCCGGCGCCACGGGAAAGATGCGCGCGCGAAGGCGGTCGGGGCCATCGTAGACGAGGCGGTTGGTGGTTTGGGTCGGGTCGACCCAGCTCAGCTCGTAGCCCTGCCCGGAGCCGAGGGCGGCGACCTGGGCCGGGACGAAGCCGCTGCCGAGGTCGATGGCGAAGTCCTTCACGATGGCGCCGTGGGGCAAGCGCACGGTGTACTCGGCGTCGACCACGTCGCTCTGGGCGTTGAAGAAGGTCTGCACGACCTGGGTCGTCGCCAGGTTGCCGTGGATGGTGGCCGTGACGTCGTGGGCGCGCACGGGCAGGGCCGTGCGCGCGCGGCCCCAGGCGTCGACGCGCCGGCCCGCGAGCGCGCCGACGTAGGTCGGGCCGAAGGCGCGGACCGGCGAGGGATCGGCGAGGCCGCCGGTCCAGTCGTCCCACAGGGCGGCGGGCTTCTTCACGGGGGCGCCGCCGCCGAGGACCAGCGTCTCGCCCTGCTCGAGCCGGCCGTCCTTGCCACCGTGCTCGGGATGGTAGGTGATCTCACCCGAGCCGCAGTAGACGCGCGTGCGTCCCTTGACGAGGGCGACGGCCAGCGTGGCGTCCTTGGCGCGCAGGGTGCCCTGGCCGGTCTCGACGGTCGTCTCGTCGGCGCTCGAGGCGTCGACCCAGAGGCGTCCCGTGTCGAGGTGGAGATCGGTGAGGTCGACGCGCGCCTTGGTGGCATGGTCGAAGAGCACGAAAGCACCGTCGTCGAGACGCAGGGAGCCGCGTCCCTCGGCGCCGGTCGCGACCGTCGCGCCCTTCTCGACGCGCGCCTCCCCCGTCACCGGCTCCTCGCGAGAGCCCCGCGTCGTGGTGAACCCGCCCCGGATCACGTCGGCGACCGCCACGGTAGGCTCGGGCGGCGGCGGCCCCCCACACCCGAGCCCCACGACGCCGAGAGACAACCCCAGGACCCATCGCGCGAGCGACATCGAGCCGCAGGCGAGCCGCCGGGGAGGGAGCCGGTGTGCATTCGGCGTCCGAAGCGACTCCCAGTCACCGATGCGCAACCTACGCCGAATGTGCAGCGGGAGGGGGGCGCGTGCCCCCCTCCCCGCGCGCAGCGCGGGCACAAACAGAAGGGATTGGGTTGCGCCGTGAGGCGCAGCCCAATCCCAAGGGAGCCGGTGTGCATTCGGCGTCCGAAGCGACTCCCAGTCACCGATGCGCAACCTACGCCGAATGTGCAGCGGGAGGGGGGCGCGTGCCCCCCTCCCCGCGCGCAGCGCGGGCACAAACAGAAGGGATTGGGTTGCGCCGTGAGGCGCAGCCCAATCCCAAGGGAGCCGGTGTGCATTCGGCGTCCGAAGCGACTCCCAGTCACCGATGCGCAACCTACGCCGAATGTGCAGCGGGAGGGGGGCGCGTGCCCCCCTCCCCGCGCGCAGCGCGGGCACAAACAGAAGGGATTGGGTTGCGCCGTGAGGCGCAGCCCAATCCCAAGGGAGCCGGTGTGTGTTCGGCGTCCGAGGCACATCCCGGTCACCGACGCGCTTCCCACGCCGAACGTGCCGGAGCTCTCGTCGGGGCCTTGCCCCTCCTGCGATCCCGGGGAGGGGGGCGCGTGCCCCCCTCCCCGCGCGCAGCGCGGGCATCAACAAGTCCACGAGCGGGACGCGGTCCCAAGCACAGCGCTTCATCGCGCACCTCCGTGGGCGTCGGTGGTCGGTTGGGCTTCGGCGAGGGTCGTGCCTTCGAGGGTCCAGGCGTAGGCGTCCCTGTCGCCCGCGAAGTCCAAGGGGACGATCTGCACGCGCTCGTCGTCGCGCCCTTCGTTCGAGACGATGACGAGCTTGGCGTCGACCGCGGTCAGGTGATCGCCGCCCGAGCGGCGCACCTCGATGCGGTAGGTCCCCGGCTCACGCTCCTTCACGTCGAGGGCTTCGATGCCGTACTCCGGCGCGATGTCCTCGGGGCGCGTGAGGCCGAGGCCGGGATGGGCCGCCCAGAGCGAGAGCCCCGCGTCCGGATGGGACCACACGAGCGAGACGCGCAGGGGGCTCGCCTCGCCGAGCACGCCGCACTGGCGCATGCGCGCCGTGAGCGCGTCGAGGGCGTCCTGGTCGTGGTCGGCACGGGCCTTCTGGCGCAGCGCGGCGAGCTGTACGGAAGCCCACAATATGGCTGTGCGCGCGATGCCCTCGGCCGCGCCCGGCTCGGCGGTCTCGGCCAGGCGCTGCTCGAGCCGGAGCGCCTCGTCGACGCGGCCCGCGCCCGCCGCCGCCTGGGCGAGCAGGAGCAGCACGGACGGGTCGTCGGGGCGGATGGTCGCGAGGGTCTGGTACTGACGGTAGGCGTCCTCGAACCAACCGTGAGCCCGGTACAGGTCACCGAGGCGCCGCCGCGCCATCTCGTCGTGCGGCGCGAACTCGACGATCTCGCTGAAGACGCGACGCGCCTCGGACTCGTCGCCGAGCCGCAGGAACATCTCGCCGATGGCGGTGCGCACGCCCGCGTCGGCGAGCGGATCGGCGCGCATGACGTCGGCGAGGCGCCGGGCCTCGGGAATGCGGTGGGCGCGCTCGAGGGCCGCGAGCAGACGGAGCTTCAGGTCGAAGCTCATCGGGTACTGGGCGACGAGGCCGCGCAGGGCGCGCAGCTTCCCCGCGGGCGAGCCGGCCCGGTCGAGCACCTGCTCGATGAGGTCCCAGTCGATCTGCTGGTCGAGGCCGAAAGCGTCGCGCACCAAACGCAGATCGGCGGGCGTGCGCACGCGCCGGTAGATGGCTTTTCGCAGGTAGCCGCGGGCGCTCCCCTCGTCGAGCAGGTGGTAGAGCTGGATCATGGCGCGGACGGAGCCGGCCCGCTCGAGCACGATCTCGAGCAGCGCGCGCCGGTCGTGCCACCGCGGCGTCTCGCAGGCGTTCACCGCATCGTGGTAGACGCGCACCCAACCCGTGGGGGAGCCTCTCCTTGGCGAGCCGCTCACGCCACAGGGCGCGGCGCGCATCGAGCAGCTCGTCGGCCGCATCGCTGCAATAGGACGGGCGGTGGTCGGTGGCGGAGAAGGTCGTCGTCACGATCGTGGTCGTCGTGAGCGCCAGGAAGGCAGGCGCCTTGGCACCGGCCCCGTCGGAGTGAGAGGCGTGATGCGCACCGCCCTTGTCGAGCCCGTTCGCGGCGCGGAGGACGCCGCTCGCCGTCCCCGGGGCGGCACCGTCCTCGAGGACATCGGAGCCGGTGGTGCCGAGCGCACCGAGCACGCCGCGCGCCTGCTCATCCGCCGGCTGGGCCTGTCGTGCGAGGTGCGACGCAAATCCACCGAAGGGGGCCCCGGTGCCGCCCGCCGTATCCTCGGCCTCTCCTCCGCCACCGCTGCCGTGCCCGACCCGACCGAGGCCGCCCAGACCCTGGCCGGGGCCCTCCGCGTGATCGCCGTCGGCCAGATCGTCCTGCCCTCCCCTCGGCGGCGCGGGCGCTTCGCTCGCGGCTGCCAGGGGGCCTGCCTGCGCGGGGGCAGCCGGCGGCGCGGGCTCTGAAGGAGCGACGCGGGCACGCCGGGTGGCCTCGTCTCCGCCGTACCCGTTCGCGCCTTCCGGCGCCGTGGTCGTCGACGACGCGGGCATGTCCGTCGGGGCTGCCGGCTCGGCGTTCGGCGCCCCCTGATTGCCGCTCGGCACCGCTTCGGGCGCCGGCGGGACGACCGGCGCCGACACCGGCGCCTGGGCCTGCTCCTCGCGGGCGGGCTCGTCGTTGTTGCAGCCCGTGAGCATCAGCGGCGCGAGCGCGATCGACGCGAGGACGCGCGCGACGGAGCTTCCGTGCTCGCCCGAGACGTCGAGGCTCGGCCGGTCGATCATGAAGCGCGCGTCGGCGCCGAGCTGGCGCACCTCGCGTGCGCTCGGCACGTAGAAGCTCGTGTAGGGCGTGATGATGCCGTAGCGCGTGCCGAGCTCCACCACCGCCTCGCGGCCCGCGCCCCCGAGCAGGAGCTGATGCAACCGCTCGCCGGCCCAGCGCAGGCGCAGGTCGCCGCCGTCGTCGATGCGGCGGGTCTCGATGGGGATGTGCCGCACGAAGGGCTTGCCGAGCACGATGCCCTTGACCGTGATCTGTTGCGGCACGTCGTCGCGCACGCGCCCGAGCACCGGCAGCACCTCGCCGAGAACGACGTCGGTCGGCACGCGCGGGAAGACCTGATCGATGCCGGTCCCGAGATCCACCGTGACGCGCTGGGCGAGGGGACGGCTCGCGTGGGCCAGGAGGCGCAGCGCCGCGTCGGCCGCCTGCGAGCGCTCCTCGACGCGCATGGCGAGGCCACCGCCGCGCGTGAGCGCCTCGAGCAGGTCCAGGTTCGCATCGGCGCCGACGGCGACGGCGTACAGGCGCACCGGGTGGGGCAACCGTCCCATGCGCTCGAGCAGCCCGGCGGCGTCGAGCTCGCCGACCGTGGGCGCGCCGTCACCGACGTAGACCACGGCGCCCGGCCGCGTGGGATCGAGCAGCGAAGCGGCCTGGGCGATGGCAGCCCCGAGATCGGTCGCACCGCCCGAGGCCTCGCGGGCGAGGCCGTCGAGCAGGGCGTCGAGGCGTGCGGGCGTGGCGGGGCCGAGGGTCGGGTGGGTCTCGCCACCGAGAGGGCGCAGGGTCAGGTCGCTCGCGACGACGGCCACGCGGTCCTTCGGTCCGAGGTGCGAGACCAACGACTCGACCACGCTCCGGCCGAGCTCGAGGTGCGAGCGGTCGGTGCCGGCCGACACGTCGGCGACCACGACCAGGTCGAGGCCCTCCTGCTTTTGCGCGGCGCCGAGCACGTCGCGCGGTACGACGACGGGCACGTAGAAGTAGTCGCGCGCGTCCTTCTCCTCGGGCAGGGGCGGCGCGCCGGGCGCACGCATCGGCGGGTGGTGAGCCGCGCGATAGACCTGGAGCTTGGCGGGCGGCGCCTCGTCGACGAGCTCGAGCCACATGTCGCTGTGGGGCTGGAAGTCGCTACGCCGGAGCGTGACGGAGGAGCCCTCCACGTCGGCACCGAGGCCGGCGCGCGCCCGCTTCGCTCCCGCCTTCGACAGGTCGGCCGTGAAGGAGAACTCCTGCACGCGCGGCGCGTGGCCACCGTCGCCCATCGGATAGCGGTAGAGGCGGGGCGCACCCGCGGCGGGACGCGTGAGCCACTCGGCGTACCGGATCACGATGCGGCGCGTGGCGCCAGCCGGGATCGGGTAGATGCGCGCACGGTAGACGCCGGGCGCGTGCCACTCGAGCAGGGCCGGGTCGTCGGTGGAGCCCTGGTAGACCTGGGCCTGGTAGGCCTGGGCCGCCTGCTTCTTCTCGCGCACGTAGCCGTCGACCAGGTGGCCGTCGCGGTCCACGGCGAAGCGCTGTAGCACTGCACCCTCGGGCACCCGCACCTCGTAGAGGCCCTCGATCGTCTCGCTCGCGGGGTTGAAGAAGGACTGGTCGACCTCCGTGATCGCCATGTCGTCGACCACGCGCACACGCACATCGAGGCGGCGCTCGACCAGGGGCCAGCGCGCCTTGCCCGTCTCGCCAGGCGTGCGGCCTGCCAGGACGCCGAGACCCGCGGCGGGGGGCTCGTCGGGTGCGCCAGGACGCGCGAGCCCGCCGGTCCAGTCGGTCCAGAGCACCTCGCCGTCGAGGCGCGGCTTCGCACCCCCGAGCACGAGCTGCTCGCCCGCGTGCACGGTGCCGCGGGCGTGCTTTGCAAGATAGCTCACCTCGCCTCGCACGACATAGACCTGCACCTTCCCGCCGTCGAGGGACACCGAGAAGGCTGCGTCCTCGCCCCGCAGCTCGCCCGCGGGGGTCGTGAGGGCGAGGGGCGCGCCGGCCGCCTCGTCGGCGAAGAGCCGACCCGCATCGAGGGTCGCGCTGCCGGCGTCGGCGACCGTCAGGTGGGTGTTGGCGTCGAGCAGGAGGCGCGGGCCGTCGTCGAGGGTGAGGCGCGCGAGGCCGGAGGGCTCGACCGTGACGTGGCCGCCCTGGGCGACGCGCGTGGTCGGAGCCGCGACCCCGTCGCCGGCATGCACGGTCCCGCGCACCGGCACGAGGGTCGCCACCGTGGCGTCCACCGCCCCCACGCCGCCACAGGCCGAGGCGAGGGCGAGGCAGGCGAGGAGCGCGCAGGACCGGCCCGCCGACCGAAGCACACGGTCGCACAGGACCGACGCGCCTGCGGCGGCGCCAGGCGCAGGCGACGCCGGGCCATGGATGGGATGGAAGGCACGGGGCATGGATGGTCCTCGTTGTGATGGGGGCGCGCGGCACCTCGGCCGGTGCCGCCTTCTTCTCGACGCCTCACGGCGCCCGAAGTTCTCGGACGCGCTCCCTTGCTCCTCGGCGCGCCGCTCGCAATCGGCTCATGGGACCCCGGGCCCGGGGCTCGGCTTGGGGACCCACCCTCATTCGAGTGATCCTACGTGTGAACACCAGCATCGCTCCCCCCCGAACGGCCGCCCTCCCCCGGCGCTGGCTAGCTCGACAGCAGGGTGTCGAGGGAGTCGACCCGCTCGCGCGTGTACGGGTTCATCAGGAACTCGAAGCCGGCGGTGGCCCCCCGTGTCCATCGCAGAAGACACGCGCTGCCCGCGCGGAACGAGGGGAAGGTCGACACACCGAGCAGGTGGCCGGTCATGACGCGGACGAGGGGCTCGTGGCCGACGAGCACCACGAAGTCGTCCTCGCGCGCGTGCTCGAGGGGGGCGAGGGCGTCCCGCGTCGTGCCCTGCCCGGGGTCGAGGCCGGCCACCACCTGCACCGGCCCGTCGAACCAGTCGATGGAGGCCAGGATCTCGGCCGTCTGCACCGCGCGCACCAGGGGGCTCGTGTAGATGCGGCTGTAGCGCAGGCCGAGCTCACTCAGGGCGCCCGCGACCCCGCGCACCGTCGTCCGGCCCTTCCCGGTCAGCCAGCGAGAATCGTCGCTCGGGGCATGGTGCGGATCGACCGCTTCGCCGTGCCGCATGACCAGGATGCGCATCTGGCTCGCGATAGTAGTCAGGTGGCTCCCCGGGGTCGAGATCCCTCGTCGGGACGGACGGGCCCGCGCGGCGCCGGGGGCCGGTCGCGCAGGTGCCGGTCGAGGAAGTCGAGGACCGTCTGGTACCAGACGCGGGAATTGCGGGGCTCGAGGATCCAGTGGTTCTCGTCGGGGAAGACCAAGAGCTCGGATTCGACGCCGTGCAGTTGCAGCGCCTCGAAGAGGGCGAGCCCCTCGCCGATGGGCACGCGGTAGTCGCTTTCGCCGTGGATGATCAGGGTCGGGCTCTTCCACGGGTCACGCTCTTGTGAGGCGAGTAGAGGTCGAAGGCCGCCGGGTCGCCGTAGGGTGATGCCGGCCCAGCTCCAGGGCGAACCAGGCCGGGTAGTCGGTGACGCCGTAGAACGCGGACAGGTCGTAGACGCTCGCGTGGGTGACCAGGCAGCGGAACCGGTCGGTGCGCCCGCCGATCCAGTTGATCATGTAGCCGCCGAAGGACCCGCCCATGGCAGCGATGCGGTGCCGTCCACGTCCGCCCGCGCGACGAGCGCGTCGGTGACCGCATCAGGTCCTCGTAGCAGGCCGCACCCCAGCTGTTGTCCCAGATGCCCTCGATGAAGGCCTGGCCGTAGCCGGTGGAGCCGCGCGGGTTCGGCAGGGCCACCGCGTAGCCCGGGCCGCGGCACCAGCGGGTTCCAACGCCAGTGCCAGCCGTCGCTCTGCATGGCGACCGGGCCACCGTGGATCCACAGGAGCGTCGGCCGGGTGCCGCTCGGCGGGTCCTTGGGCACACCAGGAAGGTCTGCGACCGGGCGCCGCCGGCGCCCGCGACGAGCAGCCGCTCCCAGGTGGCGATGCGCCGCCCCTCGGCCGCGTCGAAGCCGACAGGTCGCGACCAGGCGTGGGCTCGGCGCCCGCGCGCGAGGCGGCGACCCGGAAGGGCTCGGGCGGGTGGCAGCAGGCGGTGGCGCACGCCGACGACAGGCCGGCCCCGTCGGGCAGCGCGGCGATGGACTCGTGGCAGCCGCCGGCTTCCGGTGATGTCATGCGCTGCAGCTCGCCGCTCGACCTCGATCGCGGAACACCGGGCATCTCGCCGCCGTCGTCGGCGGTCACCAGCAGGGCCGCGCCGTCGGCGGTCCAGCCGACTCGCGAGTCGGCCAGCGCTCCCAGTCGGGCACGACCGGACGGCCCTCCCCGGCGCCCACGTCGTAGAGCGCAGGGCCCGCGCGGCCGAGAGCACCGTCGCGCCGCTCGTGGCGGCCGACAGGCGATCTGATGTGCCGTCCGGGGAGAACACGGGTGCTCGTGGCTGGTACGCGGCGCCTCGCGCCCAGCACACGCGCGTCGCCCCCGTCGGTGGGCATGCACCACAGGGCCGCGTCCTCGACGCGGTCGGCGCCGGGCCGCTGCACGCGTGGCCACGACCGCTCGCCGTCGCGCGACAGGTCCCAGCTCGCGTCGCGGTACTCGCGATCGGCCTCGGGTGTGAGGTCGCGACGTCGCCGCCCTCTCCGTCGAAGGCCATGACGTGCGGCGCCGGCTCGGGCATCCAGTGGTCCCAGAAGCGGACGGGCATGCGGCGGTAAGTGGCGGGCGGTGGGGCCGTGCTTCAGCTCGGCGAGCGCGGTCTTGCGCTGCTCGTCGGGGGGCACGCCGGGCAGCACGTCGGCGCAGGACACCAGGCGATCGCCGCGGCGGCGAAGCGGAACGCGCGGCACGCCGAGGGGCTCGTCGGTGAGCGGGCACGGGCTCGCCGCCGCCGGCGGGCAGCAGCCACACCTGGGCGCGGTCGCTCGTCGCCCTCCTCGGGTCGCCCTCGCTCGGGCTGCGGTCGACAGGAAGCCGAGGCGCCGTCGCGCCGGAAGACGGCGGGCGACGTCGTTCGAGGCCCGCGGGTGAGCTGCACGGGCGGCCCGCCGGGTCGAGAGCGAGACCCGCCACAGGTCGCTGACGTACTTGGCGTCACGGGTGTCGAGCCGTGAGACGGCGACGGCGAGCCAGCTGCCGTCGGGCGAGGGGGCGACCGAGGTGACGCGCGCGAGCTGGGTGAGCCGCTCGGCGGTGAGGGGGCGAACGTCGTGGGGGTTCGGCTGCTCGGGCATGGGGGACCGATCCACTGCGCAGCTTGCGCCGATGATCAAGGACTTTCGCCCAGACGATGCCGGAAAGCGCTCGGGAGCGCACCCTCGCGGTGGGTGAGGGCCCGCCAGAGAGGGGCGGGGGCGCTCAGGCCGCGGCGATCTCGCGAAGGGTCGGGAGCTGGTCGACGGCTGCCGAGCCCACGCGCAGGCGCGCCGCCAGCATGCGCTCGGTGCGCGGGCGGGAGGCGGCAAAGGGGATGAGGGCGCGGGAGAGGGCGCGGGCCGTCGGCCATCGGCGGTCCGGATCCCGCGACAGGGCGCGGGCGACCACGGCGTCCAGGTCCAGATCGACGTGGGAGGCGATGAGGCCGACCCGCGGCGCGTCCTCGCGGATGATGCGGCGCAACAGGGCGGTGACGTCCGACGCGGCGAAGGGAACGCGACCGGCCAGGGCCTCGAACATGACGACGCCAAGGCCGAAGATGTCGGCGCGTCCGTCGACGTAGGGGTCGCCCGAGGCCTGCTCGGGCGAGACATAGCTCGGCGTGCCGAAGACGCGACCGCGCTCGCGCTCGCGCTCGTCCGTGGGCGCGGTGTCCGCAGCACAGACGCCGAAGTCGAGCAGTACGACTTCGAGCTCGCCGCCCGCGCCACGGTCGAGCAGGATGTGCTCGGGCTTGACGTCCCGGTGGACGTAGCCGCGGGCGTGGGCTGCGTGGAGGATGGCGGCGACGCGGCACGTGATGGCGGCCGTCTCGGCCACGCCCAGGACGCCCGTGCGGAGTATGAGGCGTGTGAGGCTCTCGCCGCCGAGGCGCGGCATCACGATGAAGGGCGATCCGTCCTCGAGCAGGCCCTCGTCGAGCACGGGCGTGATGCCGGGGTGCGGAACCGCGCGGGCGACCTCGGCTTCGCGGCGAAGGCGGCGGCACAGGTCGGAGCTCCCCGCGTAGGTGGGGCGCAGCACCTTGACGACCACCGTCGCTCCATCGGCGAGGCGCGTCGACTCGAACACGACGCCCGTGCCACCCACGCCGATGGTCGCACCGACGCGGTAGCGACCCTCGAGCACGGTACCCTTCAGGTCCGACCGTTCCCCCATGCGCTGCCTCCAGGCTCCCATCGACCCTGCGAAGTTCGGCGAGGCGCGATCCGCGGTCAAAAAACCGGCGCGTTCGGCGGGGACACGACCCCCGCGCCCCCAAGCATCCGTGCGAGCTCAGCGCCGGCGGAGCAGGACGAGGTGCTCTTCGCGGTGGCCGGCGCCGTTCCAGTCGGGACGACGCTGGGAAGCGACGGCCACGGGATCGAGGTCGGCGCCCGGGGCAAGGCGAGCGAGCTGCTCGTCCGCCGGCACGCGGCGACGGCCGAGGTGCGCATCGCCGGTGAGAAGGATCACCGACGCGCCCGGCGAGGTAACGTTCGCGATGGCGCGCAGGGCGCCGAGCATCTGGGTGTCCCAGCGCGCCACGGCGTCCTCGCCGCGCAAGTGGCGACGGGCGCCGAGCTCGAAGCGCTCGAGACGGCGCGCGTCGAGGCCGAGCCACGGATAGCGCCGCGCGTGATGGGTCACGTAATCGTAGGTGCCGCCGTAGGGCGGCGAGGTGATCACGCACGATGCGCGGAAGCGGGCGCCGAGCAGCGTGCGCAGGCGCAGGGCATCCCCTTCGACGAAGCGCGGCGCGGGCGCCTGGGATGGGAGCGCCGTGTCGAGCGCCTCCCAGCGCGCGACCAGCTCCCGGCCCTTGCGCGCGAAGAACTCCGTCACGAGGCCCTTGCGGATGCGCTTGTTCGACGCGACGGCGGACGTGTCGGCGCGCTGCCGGGAGAACTTCACCACGATGGACGCGAGCAACACCTCGAGGGCGCGGCGGTCGCGCTCGTCGTCGACGGCGAGGATCTCCTCGCGCAGGCCCGCGAGCTCCTTGAGAACGTGGGGCTCGTACCAGCGGGCCTCTTGCTTCGACAGGGGTGCGCGGGCATCGACGCGCGCCCGCACACGCTCCTCGGATCGCTCGGCGATCGCCGCGAGCCGCTCGAGGAACGCAGCGCGCGAGGCCGCGTCACGCCGGTCGCACTTGACCTCGGCCACGCGCAAGGCGAGGGGGTTGAGGTCCACGCCCACCGAGGCGCGGCCGGCGATCATCGCCTCGAGGAGGACCGTGCCGCTGCCCGCGAAGGGATCGAGAACGATGCCGTCGGTGGCGAACCCCGTGACGAGCGCCCGTGCGATGGCGGGATGCATGCGCGCCGGGTAGCTGTGGAAGCCGTGGGTGAGCCGGTCCGGGTCGTCGCCCTCGGCTGCGCGGAAGGCGCCGGCGAGGAGGCGGGCCGCTCCGGGATCACCGTCGCTACGCACCGGTCCCCCCACCGCGCTCAGGGCACGCCGCCGCGGATCACCCATGGCTCACGAAGCCTCGCCGTGGTTCTGCGCGTCGGCCCAGGCGGGCAGGACGCCAAAGAAGCGGCGCAGACCGTCGGCGTCCTCGGTGCGGCGGCCGTCGGCCGTGCGCGCGACCAACGCCGGCGCCTGCTCGACGGGACCCGTCGCCTCCTCGATGCGGGCGCAGGTCCACACCGAGAAGAGCGCGCCCGCGCGGCCGGCCCGCGGCACGACGGCGCGCACCCGGAGCGGTGCGAGCCCCGCGGCGTGTGCTCCCGCCGGCGCCCGCTCGGGTGCCCGCATCGAGGCGCACACCACCGCGCGTCCGCCCGGCGCGAGCACCCGGGCGGCAGCTTCTAGGTAGTCCTCGACGCCGCCGCGGAGCTCCATTCGGGCGTGGGCGCGCTGGGAGTCGGGCGGCATGGTGCCGTCGCCGACCGCCATGTAGGGCGGCGTGCCCGTCACGAGATCGAAGGGGCCCGCCGCCTCGACCAGGGCATCGAGCAGGGCGGGCTCGCGCAGGTCCCCGTGCACGAGATGCACGCGCGCGGCGAGCCCGTTGCGCGCCACGTTCCGCTCGAGCAGCGCGAAGGACACCGATTGCGCCTCGATACCCGCGAGGACGGCGTCGGGCAGCTTGAAAGCGAGCATGTGAAGGACCGAGCCGATGCCCGCGCCCAGGTCGAGGCACCGCAGGGCGCCAGGACGGGCGTGGACGGCTTCGAAGGCGGTCGCGACGTCGTCGATGGAGTAGCGATGACCGCGACGGCGCTGCCAGAGGCGGAAGCGCCCCGCTACGGGATCATCGCTGAGGGGATCGTCCATCGCGGCGAAGGGGTGCACCGGCAGGGGCCCGGGTGCAAGGGGGGCGGTCACGGGGCGTCGCGGAAGGCGTGGAGGGTGGCTACCTCGTCGTAGGCGTGCTGGAAGCCGGTGGCCTGCTGGAAGGCGCTCGCGTCGATGACGACCGGGTACTTGATGTGCTCGATCGCGCCCTGCGGGAAGGCGCGGCAGGCCGAAGCGGCCGAGGACGAGGTTGAAGAGCGGCTCGGGAACGGGGAGTCGCTTGCGGCCGGTCTCCCGGATGATGACCGACAGGGGCAAGCGGCTGGCGGACCCGGCCACGTTGTACACGCCGCGCAGGCTGCGCCTCGAGCGCCACGGTGATCGCGCTGCGCCACGTCCTCCTCGTGCATGAACTGGATAGAGCGGATCGAAGCCGAGCACCGTGGGCACGCGCGGGCCCCGGAGGAAGGCCGCCAGCGTGCCGTGGTGCAGGGGGCCCGAGCGTGTAGCAGACGCGCAGGACGGCCGTGTCGATCTCCGGGTAGCGCCACAGCGCCGAGCCGGCGTAGAGGTCGGCGGCGACCAGGTCGCTCAGCTCCGGGAAGGTGTGCACGGCCATCGGGGGCTCGTCCTCGGTGTGGTAGAGGGGCGAGTCGGGGGCGGCGCCGTAATAGGTGTGGCGGCCGACGAAGATCGCGCGACTGGACCCCGTACTGGTGGCAGTGATCGAAGACCGCGCGCGTGCCCTGCAGGTTGATGCGGTAGCGCTCCTCGCTCGCTGTGTGTGATGTGCGTGACGGTTGCCATGTGCACGACCGCGTCGGGGCGCCGGGTCGCGGAAGACGTCCTCGGCGGGCCGCTTGCGGATGTCCGCCTCGATCACCTCGACCCCGTCGGGCGCGTCGCGCCACGGCCGCCGATCGATGCCGAAGACCGTGTGCCCGGCCTCGGCGAGACGCCTCCCGACGAGCCCGCCGATCTTGCCGGCCACCCCCGTCACGACGACCTTCATCGCGCGACCTCCTCCTCGGCGATGCGCCCCTCCCGGAGCGCGCGACCACGCCCGATGAGCGACGCGATGCGGGCCTCCACCTCGAGCACCCAGCCTTGAATGACCTCGTCGGTCTCGGTGCCGTTTCCGTCGAAGCGCATGGGCGCCGAGTACAGGATGTCGAAGCGGGCCGGCAAGGGCAGGGGCAGCCCCCAGGGCGTCACGGGCAGGTAGGGAACGCCGAGGAAACGGCCGAGGCGTGTAGAGGTTCGCGACCGTCGGGACCGCTTCGCCGCCGCCGACGAACGCGAAGGGGACGATGGGCGTGCCGGTACTCGAGCGCGAGGCGGAGGAACCCGGTGCCGAAGCGCGACGAGGGTGTCGCGCTGCGGTGAAGAGCTTGGCCGTGCCCCGGGCCCCCTCGGGAAAGACC
This sequence comes from uncultured delta proteobacterium, assembly GCA_963830115.1. Lineage (GTDB taxonomy): Bacteria > Myxococcota_A > Polyangia > Polyangiales > CAWHLB01 > CAWHLB01. The sequence goes on along the minus strand of CAWHLB010000027.1, from coordinate 472,329 downwards.
ATCAGGAGGCGTTCGTCCTCGAGCAGGCGCTCGGCATGCTCGGGCAGACCCGTGAGCTGACCGACACGGGTCGACGAGCTCGGAGGAGAAGGGCAACTGGCTGAGGAACTTCTCGACCATGCCCTGGGCGAGGCGCGGCGGGTCCATCTCGAAGAAGGCCGAGCGCGATCACCATCATGCCGTCGAAGGCGATGCCGCCCGAGTGGTTGCCGACGAGCATGGCGCGCCCGCGCGGCGGCACGTGCTCGATGCCATGGACCCGGACGCGGAAATAGTGGTGGTAGAACCCGCCGAGGAGCGTGAAGAAGCGGGCGAGCTCCGCCGTGTCCGCGCCATAGCGGTCGAGCCCGTGGACGTTGAAGGGCACCTCGAGCCGTGCGACGCGGGCGGTGATCTCGGGGTTGGGCCGGACGGGCAAGCGCATGGTCGATGGCCAGGGCGGGGCGTCCACGATAAGCACGCTGCGGAGAGATTGGGAAGCGGGCGCGACCGTGGCAGAGTCTCCAGGATGGCTGCGGGTCGCTACGAGATTCGCAGGCGTCCTGGGCACCGGTGGGATGGGGCGGGTTTTGCGGGCGGTGCATCGCCCCTCGGGCCGCGCCGTCGCGATCAAGGTGCCCCACCGGACGCTCGACGACGGACGCACGCGGCGGCTCCTGCTCGACGAGGCTGCGGCGGCGGCCCAGCTCCGACACCCGCGCATCGTGGAGCTGCTCGACGTCGTGCACGACGCGGACGGGCGCCCGGGTCTCGTCATGGAGCTCGTCGAGGGCAGCGACATCGGGAGCTGGACCTTGTCGTGGCCCGGCTGGGACGCCGTGGCCCGGGCGGTCGACGATGTGCTCGCCGGGCTGGCAGCCGCCCACGGCGCCGGCATCGTCCACCGCGACCTCAAGCCCGCCAACCTGCTCTGCCACGCCGACGGACACGTCAAGATCGCCGACTTCGGTATCGCCGAGGTGCTTCACACCCTGCGCGACACGGGCAAGGCGCCCCTGCTCGCGGGCACGCCCGCCTACATGGCTCCCGAGCAGTTCCGCATCGCCGGGATGGTCGGCCCCTGGACCGACCTCTATGCGCTCGGCGTGATCCTCTTCGAGCTGATCTGTGGGTGCGCGCCCTTCGACGACGACTCCCTCGACACCCTTCGAGAGGCCAAGCGCGTCGGCACCCCCGGCCCCCTCGTGCCGCGCAAGGGGCTGTCGGTGCCGCGGGGGCTCGGTGCTCTCGTGACCTCCCTGCTCGACCCCACCCCGAGAAATAGGCCGCGGTTCGCGTCCGAGCTCAGGGCGACCTTCGCGCGGCTCGCCGGGGGCGTGGAGGATCGGGTCGCCGGTCGCATCGACCCGAAGCCCGCTGTTGGCGCTCTCACAATCGGTGCGGTCACCCTCGACGCGACGGAGCCATCGAACCTCACTCCGAGCGATGTCGACGACGCCACCGCGCCGACGCTCCTGCGCGGGACCGACGACACGACGCTCGCTCGGGCCGGATCGCCGAGCGCGAGCGGCCCAGACAGCCTCCTGCCGGAATACTTCGAAGCCGAGGAGGCGACCGACGCTGGCGCCCTCCATCGGCTCCGCACCCTGCCCGTGGCGGGGCGACGCGCGGAGCGCGGCTCTTGGTACGCCGCATCGACGAGGTGTGCTCGGGCGGCGGCGTGCGGGTCGTGGCGTGGATCGGCGAAGCGGGCGTCGGCAAGAGCCGCCTCTGTCGCTGGGGCCTCTCCCATGTCGAGGAGGCGGGGCGCATGGAGGGCGTCGCAGCCGGCTACGACCTCTCACGTGCGGAGACCGGCGGGCTGCGTCACCTGTTGCGCTGCTTGCTCGGAGTGCCGTGGAAGCAGACCGAGCTTGGCTTCCCCGCCGAGTGGGAGTGGCTGCTGCGCGAAGGTGAGCCTTTGCCCTTCGCCGCTTCGAAGATGCTCGGGTGGCTCGCGCCGGGCAGCTCCGCCATCCCGCCGCCCGACCAGGCCGTCGACCTCGCCGCGGCCGCGCTCCGCGCCGCGAGCCGGGTCCGCCCGGTCTACGTCTGGCTCGACGACGTGGGCTGGTCGTCCGACCGCGCGCTCGATCTGGTGGAACGGCTCGTCGCGGCGCAGGACGCGTCGGTGCTCTTCGTGCTCACGCTGCGCTCGGGCACGGCGGACCATCCCGTCGTGCGCACGAAGCTCGAGGCGCTCGCGGCGCGGGCGGAGGTGACGGTGAGCGAGCTGGCCCGCCTGGACGCCGCGGACCGTCACGCGCTGCTCTCGTCGGTGGTGCCCCTCGCGCCCGCCATCGGTCGCTCGCTCGCCGACGCGCTCGACGAGACCCCTCTCTTGCTGGTGCAGCGCATGCACGACTGGATCGAGAGCGACCTGCTCGTGCAGCGTGGCGAGAGCTGGGAGCCCCGGGACGGCAGCACGGCGCAGGACTTGATCGCGGCGCGCCCGGTGCACGTGCTGCTCTCCCGCCGCATCGAGCCTCCTCGTCGGGACCTTCGGTACCCGCGCTCTCGACGCCGAGGGCGTGCTCGTTCGCGCGGCACTGCTCGGCCAGCCCTTCGAAGAGCGCGCCCTGCGTGCGGCGGCGGCCGGTGACGCGAGCGTCGCGGCCCTCGTCGATGCGGTGCTCGATCGCGCCCTGCTCCAGGGCCTCCTGCGCGTCGACGCCGAGGCGGCGGCCTATCGCTTCGAGCACGGCCTGCTCCACGAGGCGTTGCTCGAGCGGCTGCGACGGCAGCCGGTCCATCACGCTGCGTTCCATCAGACGGCCGAGGCCCTCCTCACGATCTACGGGGACGAGCACCCCGAGGTGGCCGCGCGTGTCGCCGACCTGTTCCGCGAGGCGGGCGAGCCCGATCGCGCGTGGGGGCCCAAGCTCGATGCGGTGTGGGGACACATCCGTCGGGCGGGGCTGGTCCGGGCTGCCGAGCACCTCGAGACCGCACGCCGGTGGCTCGAAACCGACCACGTGCCGGAGCTGGACGCACGACGCGCCCGCGTGCTCGATACCGAGGCCCACGTGCGCTACCACGCGCTCGAATACGACCGCGCCCTGGACCTCACACGCGAGGCCGCGGCGCTCTTCGCGCGCCTCGGCGATGAGCGGCACCGCCTCGTGTCCCGGTGGCGCGAAGCGGCCATCGCCTTCTACACGGATCACTTCCCGAGGGCCGAGCAGATCGCCCGCGAGGTGGCCCACGCGGCCGAGGCCATCGGTGCCCCCGAAGCCCACCTGGCCTGGCACCTGCTCGCCCAGATCGAGCAGATGCGCGGCCGGCCCGAGGCCGCGATCGTGCCGGCGCAGAAGGGGCTCGAGGCGGCGCGCCGATTGGGCCAGGCCTGGTCGGTCCGGGTCGACCTCGTGTCCTTGGCGGAGATGTACCTCGTCCTGAACGACTTCGAGAGGGCCCGTGCATTCCTGGACGAAGCGTTCGGCGACGGCGGCGCCCTCGCGCTGGAAGTCGGCTTCACGGAGCTCTTCCACGATGCCCTCACGGGGCGTTACGGCGCCTTGAGCGAGCGCCTTCCCCACTTCATCCGCGACGTGGAGGCGGGCGGGGGCGAGTGGTGGCTCTCGGCGCTGCAGGCGCTCGACGCCTTCGTGGCGGTCGAGCTCCGGGCCGAAGACCTCGACCATCGTGTCGAAGGCTTCATCGAGGCCTTCGGGCGCGTAGCCAACGACGAGCCCCTCACGCACCGCGTGATGGAGAAGACGGCGGCGTCGCTGCGGGGTCTCGGACGGGACGCGCTCGCTGCACGCGTCGAAACGCTGCTCGCCGAACGCCGGCACGCGATCGCCGAGGCCCTGGGGGAGAACCCAAGAGACGCCTGAGCGAGGCCGCCGGGAGTGATTGGGTATCGCGCGGCGCCGTGGCAGAGTGACAGGCGTGGCTGCGCACGGGCGCTACGAGATCGACGGCGTCTTGGGCACCGGTGGAATGGGTCGGGTGCTGCGCGCCGTACACCGGCCCTCGGGGCGCCTGGTCGCGATCAAGGTGCCCCATCGTCTCGTCGATGACGGCCGCATCCGGAGGCTCCTGCTCGATGAGGCCGCCACGGCAGCGCGCCTGCGGCATCCACGCATCGTGGAGCTGCTGGACGTGGTGCGCGACGCGAGCGGACGCCCCGGCCTCGTGATGGAGCTCGTCGAAGGTGGCGACGTGGGGAGCTGGGTCCTGTCCTGGCCCGGGTGGGACGCCGTCGCCCACGCGATGGACGATGTGCTCGCAGGGCTCGCGGCGGCCCACGGCGCGGGGATCGTCCACCGCGACCTCAAGCCGGCCAACCTGCTGCGCGACGCTGAAGGGCACATCAAGATCGCCGACTTCGGCATCGCCAAGGTGCTCGATACGCTCCGCGAGACGAGCCAAGTCTCCTTACCCGCCGGCACGCCCGCCTACATGGCGCCCGAGCAGTTTCGCGTGGACGGTATACTGGGGCCCTGGACCGATCTCTACGCGATCGGCGTGATGCTCTTCGAGCTGATCACCGGACGGGCGCCCTTCGAGCTCGACACACTCGACACCCTGCGACGGGCCAAGGACCGCGGCGCGCCGGTCGCCTTCGAGCCGCGCAAGGGCCTCTTCATCCCGGAGGAGCTCGCCTCGCTCGTCGCCTCCCTGCTCGGGCCCGCCCCGAGACGCAGGCCACGCTTCGCCTCCGAGCTGCGCGAGGCCCTCGAGCGGCTCTCGGGACGGGTCGACGATCGCATCGTCCGCCACGGCGTCCCCCGCATCCTGACCGACACCCTCGCCATCGATGCGACCATGCCCTCGGCCGACGCGCTCGAGGACGAGGCCACCGATCCGACCCGGCTCGCTTCGAGCCCCGAGCACACCACCCTCTTCGCGAGCGAATCGCCTCACGCCGCGCCCACCGACAGCCCGCTCCCGCGCTACTTCGAGGCGCGGGACGTGGCGGACCTCGGGCCTCTGCACCGCCTTCGCACGCTGCCGGTGGCGGGGCGAAGCACGGAGCGCGCGCTGCTCGCGGAGCGGGTGGACGAGGTGTGCGTCCTCGGGGGCGTGCGGGTCGTGGCGTGGCTCGGCGAGGCCGGCGTCGGCAAGAGCCGCCTCGCCCGCTTTGGGCTCCGCCACGTCGAGGAGGCGGCGAGGATGGACGGGGCCGCGGCCGGCTACGATCTCTCCCGCGCGGAGACGGGAGCGGGGCTGCGTCATGTGCTGCGCCGGCTGCTCGGCGTGCCGGGGGTCCGTGCGGAGGCGGGCTTCCCCGCGGAGTGGAGCTGGCTCCTGCGGCACGGCGAGCCCCTGCCCTTCGCCGCATCGAAGATGCTCGCCTGGCTGACGCCCGGCGGCGCGACGACCCTGTCTCGAGCGCAGGGCATCGAGCTGGCTGCCGCCGCGCTGCGGGCCATGAGCCGCGTCCGGCCGGTCTACGTCTGGCTCGACGACGTGGGTTGGTCGTCCGACGGCGCGCTCGATCTGGTGGAGAAGCTCCTCGCGTCCCAGGACGCCTCGGTGCTCTTCGTGCTCACGCTGCGCTCGGGCACGGCGGACCATCCCGCCATGCGCGAAAGGCTCGAGGCCCTGGCCGCACGTCCGGAGGTCAGCGTGCGCGAGCTCGGGCGGCTCGACGCGGCCGACCGCTGCGAGCTGCTCTCCTCGATCGTACCGCTCGCGTCCGAGACTGCTCGTTCCATCGCCGACGCGCTCGACGAGACGCCGCTCCTCCTGGTGCAGCGCATGCACGACTGGATCGAGAGCGGCCTGCTCGTACCGGAGGGCGAGCGATGGGTGCCCCGCGACGGCTCCACGCCCCGGGACCTGATCGCGGCCCGTCCGGTGGAGGCGGTGCTCACACGACGCATCGAGCTTCTGCTCGGTGCCTTCGGCGACCGGGCTCCGGACGCGGAAGGCGTGCTCTTCCGCGCGGCCCTGCTCGGCCACCCCTTCGAAGAGCGTGCCCTGCGCGCCGCGGTGGCCGAAGCACCGGAGGTCGCGGCCCTCGTGGACGCGGTGCTCGATCGCGCGCTGCTGCAAGGCCTGTTGCGCGTCCATGACGGAAGAGCCGCCTACCGCTTCGAGCACGGCTTGCTCCAGGAGACGCTGCTCGCGCGGCTCGCGCAGCAGCCAGCGCGCCGCACGGTCCTGCATCAGACAGCCGAGGCTCTCGTCTCGACCTACGGCGACGACGTCCCGGAGGCCGCTGCCCGCGCCGCCGACCTCTTCCGAAACGCAGGAGAGCCCGAGCGCGCCTGGGGGCCCAAGCTCGAAGCGGTGCGTGGGCTCCTTCGCCGTGCCGACCTCGTACGGAGCGCGGCGCACCTCTCGGACGCCAAGAGGTGGCTCGACGAAGACGGCGTGCCGGAGGTCGACATGCGACACGCTCGCGTGCTCGATGCCGAAGCCCTCCAGAGCTACAACGCGCTCGACTACGAAGGGAGCCTCGCTCTGACGCGCGAGGTGGGCGCCCTCTTCGCACGCCTCGGTGACGAACGGCAGCGTCTGACATGCCGGTTGCGCGAAGCCGCCATCGCCTTCTACACGGACCGCTTCCGGACGGCTGAGCGGATTGCGCGCGAAGCGTGCGAAGCCCTCGAGGTCCTCGGCGGCCCGAAGGAATCCCACCGGGCCTGGCATCTGCTGGCGCAGATCGCACTGAGGCGCGGCGACCCCCACGCGGCGCTGGCCTTGGAGCAGAGGGCGCTCGAGGGTGCGCGCCATTGGAACGTCGCCAGGTCGATCCAGATCCATCTCTTGTCCGTGGCCGAGATGCACGTCGTCCTGAACGACATGGAGACGGCGCGCGCGCTGATTGGCGAGGCCATGGAGAACCGGCGAGGCGTCTTGAGCGCCGATTTCGCCCTCACCGAGCTCTACTGTGACGCCCTCACGGGCCGCTACGCGTCCCTGAGCGAGCGCTTGCCGCACTTCATCCGCGACGTGGAGGCGGGCGGGGGCCAGTGGTGGCTGTCGGCGTTGCTCGCCCTCGACGCGTTCGTCGCGGTCGAGCTCGAAGACGAGCAACTCGACGGTCGCGTCGAGCGCTTCATCGATATGTTCGCGCAAGCGAGTAACGACGAGATCCTCACGCATCGCGTGATGGAGAAGACGGCGGCGTCGCTCCGGCGTCTGGGCAAGGCCGCCCTCGCCGAGCGCGTCGAGGCGCTCCTCGAAGACCGGCGGCGCGCGATCGCCGAAGGGCTGCGGGACGATCCCGCGGCCCTTGAAACGCCGCCGCCCCTGTCGGAAGCTCCCGCCATGACCACTGCACACGACTTCGCGATGAAGACCATCGAAGGCCAGGAGCGTTCGCTCGGCGACTACGCCGGCAAGGCCCTGCTCCTCGTCAACGTCGCCTCCAAGTGCGGCCTCACGCCGCAGTACGAGGGCCTCGAGAAGCTCTACGAGAGCTACCGGGAAAAGGGCCTCGAGGTGCTCGGCTTCCCGTGCAACCAGTTCGGCGCCCAGGAGCCGGGCGACGAGGCGACGATCAAGGAATTCTGCACGACGAACTTCGGTGTGAAGTTCCCCATGTTCGCCAAGATCGACGTCAATGGCGAAGGTCGCGCGCCCCTGTACGACTGGCTCACGTCCCAGGCGACCGCGCCGGATGGCCCGGGAGACGTGGCGTGGAACTTCGCCAAGTTCCTGATCGATCGGGAGGGCCGCATCGTGGCGCGCTTCTCGCCCCGGACGACGCCCGAGGCGGCCGAGGTCCGGGAGGCGATCGAGGGCGTGCTGGGGGGCGCCTGATCGCGCGTCACCGGTTGAGGGGGCCCGCTCGGGCGGGCCGCGCGAAGGGGCTTCGCCGATGGTGGTCTACCGCGGGATGGAGCTGCGCTACGGCTGCGAGCTGACGCGGCTTCCGCCTTCGCTCGCGGAGCGCTTCGTCTCCTTGTCGCTCGACGACGCGACACGGACGTGGATCGACGCGATGCTCGGGCGGCCCCACGGTCCCCTGGCGACGTTTCTGCACGGCCTCGCCGGCCAGCTCGTGAGCGACTACGACGCGAACGGCTGGCTCGGCACCCATACGATGCGTCTGCTCGGCACCTCGCAATGGCGGCGGTTGCTCGGCGCGGGCACGGGCGGCCGGCTCCTCGACGTGGGCGCGGGGGACGGAGCGGTGACCGCCGAGATCGCGCCTCTGTTCGACGAGGTCGTGACGACCGAGCTGTCCGGACCCATGGCACGGCGGCTCACACGGCGAGGCGTTCGTTGCCATCGCATCGATCTGGCGACCGACGATCTGCCGGAGCCCGGCCCCTTCGACGTCGTGTCCTTGCTCGACGTCCTCGACCGCACGAGCCGGCCGCACACCCTGCTCGCGCGCACCGCCGCCCTGGTCGCTCCCGGCGGGCGCCTCGTGGCTGCCGTTCCGCTGCCCCTCTCGCCCCACGTGCACGTCGGCCCCCACACGGTCGATCCGGACGAGCCCTTGCCCGACGCGCGCGGCGCCTTCGAGGTGGCCGCGGCCATCCTCGCCGCACGCCTGTTCGCCCGCCACGGCCTCGACGTGATCGCCCTGTCGCGCGCCCCCTACCTCTGCCGCGGCGACACGCACGCCCCCCTCTACGTCCTCGACGACGCCGTCTTCGTGTGCGCCCTGCGCGACGAAGAGAGTTGAACGCGTCCGCGCGCGATCGGCGACGCCGAGGAGGCGGCGCGCGGAAGCGAGGCCGGAGCCGGCCGAAGCGGCCTGGTCTGGACCGATCCGCCCGCCAGCGACGTGGTACACGTCACCATCGTGCCCTTGCCCGTGAGGTGACGGCGTTCGCACGCCACACGTCGCTCGCCGGCCGACCGCGCGTCAGGGGCCTTCGCCAAAGCCTGCTGGCGCGTCCGCCATGTCGAGGTGCAAGGTCGCACCGCCGGTGATGTCGGCGTGCTGGAAGTGGGCGCGGGTGAGGGGCATCCCGCCGAGGGTCGCACCCGTCACGTAGAGCGACTGGTCGCTCGCGTTCGGCGCGTCGACCACGAAGTCGCCGCCGGGCAGATGCATCGTCACGTGGGTGAGGATTGGCGTGCCGACAAGATAGCGGTCCTCGCCTGCGATCGGATAGAAGCCGGAGGCCGCGAAGACGTACCAGGCGCTGAGGGTGCCCGCGTCGTCGTTGCCCGCCAGACCGTCGGGGCCGGTACCGTAGCGCGAGGAGAGCACCCATCGGATGAAGGGCGCGCCCTCGTCCGGGTGGTCGAGGGCGGCGAAGATGAAGGGGACGTGCAGGTCCGGCTCGTTGCCGTGCCAGTACCAGTGGGCCGGCCCGAGCAGGACGGGTTCCTGCTTCGAGTGCTGGAAGAACATCGTGAGGCGCCCGAGCATCGTGTCGGTTCCGCCCAGCGTGCGAGCGAGCCCGGTGAGGTCCTGGGGCACGTACCAGAGGTACTGCCAAGCGTCGCCCTCCGTGTACCAGTCGGACCACTCGAAGGCGGGCGGATTGGGGGGAAAGGTCCCGTCTTCGTGGCGGCCCACCAGGAAGCCCGCGTCCGCGTCCCACAGGTTCTTCCAGCTGCCGGCGCGCGCGCGGAACATCGTCGCATCCGCCGACTCGCCGAGGGCGTCCGCGAGCTCGGCGAGGGCGAAGTCGTCGTAGGCGTACTCGAGGGTCGCCGAGGCGCTGCCGCCGCTCGCCTCGATGGGGACGTAGCCCTTCGCCATGTAGTCGCTCACGCCGCCGCGGCCCCCGTAGGGTGCGCCGCCCGGGACCGGCGCCATCGCGGTGCGCCGCATGGCGTCGTAGGCCGTACGCAGATCGAAGTCGGTGATCCCCTTCACCCAGCTGTCGGCGAAGACGACACACGCGCTCTCGCCGTCCATGCCGTCGGTGTAGCCGTCGCCCAGGGGCCAGCGGGGCATGTAGCCGCCGTCGCGCGCCATGGCGGTCAGGGAGCGCAGCATGTCGCGCTGGTACTCGGGGTAGAGCAGGGTGAGCAGGGGGTGCTCGGTGCGGAACGTGTCCCAGAGCGACAAGTCGGTGTAGTAGCGGAAGCCGTCGGCCGTGTGGACGGCCTTGTCCATCCCGCGGTAACTCTGGTCCACGTCGCTCGCGAGGGTGGGCATCAGCAGCGCGTGGTAGAGGGCCGTATAGAACATGCGGAATCCGTCGTCGCTTCGGCCCTCGATGGACACCCGCGACAGGGCGCTCTCCCAGGCCTGCTCCGCTCCGGTGCGCGCGGCGTCGAAGCCCACGCCCGTCGCCTCGGCGTCGAGGTTCATCTGGGCGTGGGCCTCGTCGACGAAGGACAGGCCGACGGCCACGTCGACCGAGGTGTCGGTGCTCGTATCGAAGTGCACGTACGCGCCGGCGTCGGTGCCACTCTCGGTCGTCTCGCCGTCGTGGAGCGCTCCGGCCTTCCACGCGCCGAAGCGCGCGAAGGGCTGCGAGAAGCGCGCCGCGAAGTAGACCGTCACACCGCCGAAGCGGCCGGAGTAGCCGCCCCGCACCGTGCCGAAGCCGTGAATCGTGCGGGCGGCGGCGTCGATCGTGACGCTGGCGTCGACGGGCGTCAGGTCGGCGAGGAAGTAGCCCGCGTCGAGCAGGACCACCGCGTCCGAGCCCGCCGGGAACGTGTAGCGGTGAAAGGCGACGTGGTCGGTGGCGGTGAGCTCCACGCGCACGTGCGTATCGGCGAGGGTGACCGCGTAGTAGCCGGGGGAGGCCTCTTCCGTGTCGTGGGAGAAGGCCGAGGCGTAGCCCTGCCAACGCGTCTTGTCGGCCGACATGCCGACCGTCGGCATCAGCCCCGGCGTGCCGTACTCGGGGATCCCGGTGCCGTGCAGGTGCGTATTACCGAAGCCGCGGATCATGGGGTCGGCGTAGTAGTAGCCCGCGCAGTGGTCGAAGCCGGGCGCGCCGCTCGCGTCGGTGGTGTCGGGGCCGGGACGCGCCATGCCGAAGGGCCGCTGGGCGCCCGGGAAGGCGCTGCCCACGCCGTAGCCGAGGCCACCGGTCCCGATGAGCGGGCTCACCCACATTGTGAGGGGCGTAGCCGCCGCGTGGGCCGGAGGCGGCGGCCCCGCATCGACGCCCGCCTCGGGCGAAGCCCCGTCGGCGGTCCCCGCGTCGGGAGAACCAGCGCCCCCGTCGCAGCCGCCAGCGACGACCGCGACGCCGGTCAGAGCAACCAGGAAGACCAAGCGCGTCACACCGCGATCCTAGCAGCCTTCAGGAGAGGTCCGCGCGGAACAAACCGAACCCGACCGCGAGCGCCGACGACGGTGGTGTGGTCGCGTCTTGGTAGTGCGAGGGGAGGAGCCTCGGCCCTGCGTCCCGGCTCGCCCGAGCCCGGGCGATCAACAACACGCCGCCGTGTACGCCGGGACCAGCAAGAGCTGCTCGAGCTCGTAGGCGATGGCCTGTGCGCGGCTCGCCTCGAGGCGACCCGTCGCGGCGAGCCAGCGGTAGAAGGCGATGGCGACGCGCAAGACGTCGTGGCCGAAGCGCGTCGGCTCGGCCACCGTCACGTCCCCTCGCTCGGCAGCTCCGAAGAGCGCGTGAAAGAGGGCGAGGGGGTCGAGGGCGCCGAAGCGGACGAGCCGGGTGTTGGGCGCGACCGCGAGGGGCGCGAGGGCAGTCGCCGCGGCCTCGACGAAGCCCAGCGGAAATCCGCTCGGCGCCGCGGTGGCGGCGAAGGGAGCGATGACGCGCGTGCAGACGTCCTCGAGCCGCACGACCTGGTCGTGGGCCGACGGAAGCTCCCGAGGGGTGGCCGCGACGGAACGCCGCGCCTGCTCGACCGCGTGCAGCAGGCGCGCCTCGTCCCAGGGCTCGAGCCCCCCGAAGCCGCCGAGCCACCGAACGAACCGCTCGACGATCGCGAGCGCGCGGACGTCCCCGATACCGCCGCCCTCGAAGTGGGTGTAGTGGTGCACGGGCACCTGTCCCACCCACTGGGCCTCGAGGAACTGCTCCCACGTGGGCGCGAGCTCGAGGGCGAGCAGGAGCGCAGCCGAGGTCGCCTCCGGATGGGCGGGCCTCACCTGTCGGACGTGTTCTTCCACCAGGTCGAACCGCGCAGCCGGAACCTCCGACCAGACGAGAACGGGGGTCTCCCACCCCGGGGCCGAGCCACCCGGCGGCACCGAGCACACCGCCCTCGGTCGGCGCACGCGGCCCCGGTGGCGGGGCGTCTTCCTTGCGGCGGAGCCGTTCTTCTTCTGGAACCTTCGCTTCTTCGTGTGGCGCATGGGGCGCTTTTCGCTCGACCGTCCGGCGCAGTTGCATCGGTCTCGTCGTGCGCCGTCGACGCGCAGGAGCGCATCCGCCAGGGGTGAGCCGAGCGCACGCTTCTACGTGCCGCTCCGTCGCGGCGACCGCCTGCCGTGCGCGTGTCCTCGCGAAATGTCGGTTCGCTACGGTGGGAAATCGTCCCCCATCCGGGGCGTTGCGAACGCTTTCACCATGAACAACTTACCAGTGGGTTCGCCCCTCGACCAAGGAGGTCCACATGGAACCCATCGTCACCAACGAACGAGAGCGGCCCAGGGCGATCGAGAGGCTGTCCTGGCGCCCAACCCTCGCAATAGCCGTCGTCCTGGCGGCAGCCGGCATCCTGGCGCTCATCGCGGCGGGATTCACCAGTGTGATCACGATCTACGTGCTCGCTGTCGCGTTGATCATTGCCGGTGTGACGGAAATCGTCGGCGCCTTCCGGCACATCAAGAACCGGGAAGGCTCGTTCGTGTTGCGCCTTCTCGCGGGCGTGCTGCCCCTGGTGGTCGGCGCGATGTTTCTCTGGCACCCCGGGATCGGGCTGGCGGCCATCGGCCTCCTGCTCGCGGGCTATCTCTTCGTCAGCGGCCTGTTTCGAGGAATCGTGGCCGTGGCGAACCGCTATCCGCATTGGGGCTGGGACCTGCTCTACGGCTTCGTTTCCGTGATCCTGGGTCTCGTCCTCATGGCCTCGTGGCCCTTGTCGTCGTTCCTCCTGTTGGGGGCGCTCGTCGGCATCGAGCTGCTCGCACGCTCGGCGTCCATGGCAGGCCTGGCCTTCGGGATGAGGTCGTTCACGCGGACGCGGCGAGAGGGCACCACCGTCGGATGACAGGAGGTGGCGGCGTGTGCTCTCTCTCGTCATCGCGGGCACGACGCAGCCGCGGGCTCGGCGAGAAGACTGGACCCCCATCCACTGCCGCACCCTGACCGGATCGCTCGGCACGCGTCACCCATCGCCCGACCGGAGGGTTGCCATTCGCACGCTCCGAACCCTACCTGCCAGCTCCGAGGGAGGGTCGGACGATGGAGGAGGACGAGCCCGGTCAGGCGTTCTCGGCCAAGGAGGGCATGGACGGCGTGGCGAACGGCCGGCGGCATTTGCCCCTGGCGACCTCGAGCGTCTCCGCCAAGCTCCCTGCGCCGCGGCCGCGCGGGGCGCCGTCCCGGTTCCACGTCCTCGCCAAGCCCACCGGCGCCGTGTGCAACCTCGACTGCAAGTACTGCTTCTTCCTGTCGAAGGAGGCGCTCTATCCGGGCAGCCGCTTCCGCATGGAAGACGACGTGCTCGAGGCCTACATCGCCCAGGTGATCGCGTCGCAGCGGTCGAGCGAGATCACGATCGCCTGGCAGGGAGGCGAGCCGACGCTGATGGGGCTCGACTTCTTCCGTCGCGCCGTCGAGCTGGCCGAGAAGCACCGCCGCCCGGGGACGACGGTTCAGCACACGATGCAGACGAACGGGGTGCTGCTCGACGATTCATGGTGCGCGTTCCTCCGCGAGCATCGCTTCCTGGTGGGCCTCTCGATGGACGGCCCGCGCCGACTCCACGACGCATATCGCGTCGACCGCGGCGGCGGAGGCACCTTCGACCGGGTCCGGCGGGCTGCCGGACGTCTCCGGGAGCACGGCGTGGACGTGAACATCCTGTGCACCGTGCACGCCGAGAACACGCGCCATCCGCTCGAGGTCTACCGCTTCTTCCGCGATGAGCTGGGCGCCCGGTTCCTGCAGCTCATCCCGATCGTCGAACGATCTACGCCCGAGCTTCTGGACGTGGCGAACCGGGGCTGGGGCGGGCCCACGGAGGGGCGACCGCTGTACGCGCAGAAGGGCTCGCTCGTGACCGAGCGCTCGGTGCGCCCCGCGCAGTGGGGGAAATTTCTGATCGCGATCTTCGACGAGTGGCTGCGCAAGGACGTGGGGCGCATGTTCGTCCAGATGTTCGAGGCGACGCTCGCCTCCTTCATGGGGCTACCACCGTCCCTGTGCATCTTCGCCGAGACGTGCGGAGACGCGCTCGCCCTCGAGCACAACGGCGACCTCTACTCCTGCGACCACTTCGTCGAACCGGAGCACCGCCTCGGAAACATCAGGGAGCGGCACATGCTCGAGCTCGTGGCGTCCGAGCAGCAACGCGCCTTCGGCCGCGCCAAGCACGACACGTTGCCGCGGTACTGCCGCGAGTGCGACGTGCTCTTCGCCTGCCAGGGCGAATGCCCTCGCAACCGTTTCATCACCACGCCGGACGGCGAGCAGGGCCTGAACTACCTCTGCGCCGGCTACAAGGCGTTCTTCCAGCACGTCGATCGTCCCATGCGGGTGCTCTCGCACCTCGTGCGCACCGGGGGCGACCCCGCGGCGGCCTTCGGGCTGCTGCGTGACGGGCGCCTTCCCGAGCGACCGAGGCGACCGAGGCGACCGAGGCGTCGAACGAACCGGAAGTGACCGTAGTCGGCGCGGCGAAACGAAAGCGAGGGGGAATCAGATGGCCAAGAAACGTTTTCGAGGACGCATCGCGCTCGACGTGCGAAACGCCGAGCCGGACTGGTCGGCCTACGCGCCGCCGAAGGCGCCCGAGGGGGCACCGAACATCCTCCTACATCGCGTGGGACGACGTCGGCTTCGGTGCCTTCGACTGCTACGGCGGTCTCATCGAGACGCCCAACATGTCGCGCATCGCCGACATGGGTCTGCGCTACAGCCAGTTCCACACCACGGCCCTGTGCTCACCGACGCGCGCGTGTCTCCTGACCGGACGCAACGCCACGTCGAACGGCATGGCCTGCATCACGGAGTTCGCCTCGGGCTACCCGGGCGCCAACGGACGGATCCCCTTCGAGAACGCGTTGGTCTCCGAGGTGCTCGTCGAGCACGGCTACAGCACCTACGCACGTCGGCAAGTGGCACCTGACGCCGGACTTCGACAACCACGCCTCCGGCTCGCGGCGCGAGTGGCCCCTGGGCCGCGGCTTCGAGCGTTTCTACGGCTTCCTCGGGGGCGAGACCAACCAGTGGTACCCGCTGCTCGTCCAGGACAACCAGTCGGTCGACCAGCCCTACATGCCCGAGGAGGGCTACCACTTCAGCAAGGACATCACGGACAAGGCATTGCAGTACATCCGTGACGGCAAGGCCTCGGACCCCGACAAGCCCTGGTTCATGTACTTCGCCCCGGGCTGCGCCCACGCCCCGCACCACGTGCCCAAGGAGTGGGCGGACAAGTACGAGGGCAAGTTCGACATGGGCTACGAGAAGTACCGCGAAGCAGGTGCTCGCCCGGCAGATCGAGATGGGGCTTCCTGCCGAAGGGCACCGAGCTCGCGCCGCTCAACCCGTACATGCGAGGCGACCGGCCCGAACGGCGAGCCGTGGCCCGAGCAGGACACGATCCGGCGCTGGGACACGCTGAGCGACGACGAGAAGAAGCTCTTCTGTCGCATGGCCGAGGTCTACGCGGGCTTCGTCTCCCACTGCGATCACCAGATCGGGCGAGTGCTCGATTACCTCGAGGAGACGGGCGATCTCGACAACACCATCATCGTCGTGGTCAGCGACAACGGCGCGAGCGGCGAGGGGGACCGAACGGCACGGTCAACGAGATGAAGTTCTTCAACGGCGTGATCGACACCGTCGCAGAGAACTTGAAGCACATCGACGAGCTGGGCTCGCCGAACACCTACAACCACTACTGCACGGGCTGGGCGGAGGCGTTCTGCGCGCCGTTCAAGATGTACAAGCGCTACGCGAACTACGAGGGCGGCACCGCCGACCCGCTGATCGTCGCCTGGCCCAAGAGGCTCGTCTCGAAGGGCGAGATCCGCCACCAGTACTGCCACGCCGTCGACATCGTGCCCACGCTCTACGAGCTGCCTCGACATCGAGCCGCCCGACGCGGTGCAGGGCTACACCCAGTCGGAGATCGAGGGCGTCACCTTCGCCCACACCCTCGACGCGGCGGACGCGCCGACCAAGAAACGCGCCCAGTTCTACAGCATGCTCGGCACGCGCGGGATTCTGGTACGAGGGCTGGCACGCCGCGACCATCCACCCGGCGGTCGGAGGCTGGGGCGGATTCGATCAGGGACCGCTGGGAGCTCTTCCACCTCGAGCACGACCGCAGTCAGGTCAGGAACCTGGCCGACAAGCACCCGGCCAAGCTCGAGGAGCTCAAGAGCATCTGGGCCATGTTTGCCGGCAAGTATCAGGCGCTGCCGCTCGACGACCGCACTGCCGGTGGAGGCCCTCGCCGAGGAACGGCCACGGCCCGGGCAAGCCGCGCAACCGATACGTGTACTACCCGGACTGTGAGCCCGTGCCCCAGGGCGTCGCCGTCAGCACGGCCCAGCGCTCGTTCGACATCGCCGCCGAGGTCACGATCGAGAACGGTCCACCCGAGGGCGTCCTCTTCGCCCAGGGCACCAACAACGGCGGCCACACGCTCTACGTCCAGGACGGCCGCCTCTGCTACGTCTACAACTGGCTCGGCGAGGTGCAGCAGAAGCTCACCGCGCCCGACGCCGCTGACGCCCGGCAAGCACACCCTCGCGGTCGGCTTCGAGGTGAAGAGCCACGACCAGGACAAGAGCCCGCGTCGGCCCCGCGAGGCTCTCGTCGATGGCAACGAGGTGGCGTGCGAGGAGATCAAGACGCAGCCGGGTTTCTTCGGCCTCGAGGGCGTCGTCACGGTCGGCCGGGACATGGGCAGGCCCGCCTCCGACGACTACGTGTCGCCCAACACCTTCCGCGGAGGCGTCCTCGAGAAGGTGACGGTCGCGGTCAAGGGCAAGGCCCACAGCGATCCCGAAACCGAGGCCCAGATGGCCCACCGGCGCGACTGAGATGCCGTGTGGCCCGTCAAGCGGAAACGGGCAGGACGGGGACGAAAGGCGTGCGCCGTTTGGCCACGGCGAAGACGAGTCCGAGCAGGCGGCGCATGCAGGCAATGACGGCGAGCTTCTTGGGCTTGCCGCGCTCGACGAGGGCCTCGTAGTGCGCACGGATGTAGGCGTTGGACTGGATGGCGCGCAGGGTGGGCATGTACAGCTTGTGGCGTAGCTTGGCGGAGCCGTAAGGGCCGCACGCGGCGCGCAGGGGCGTGGACTTGCCGGAGTGGCGGAGAGCCGGGGCGACGCCAACGAAGGCGCTCAGGGCCTTGCTGGACGCGAAGCTGGCCGGGTCGCCGAGGGTCGCGATGAGGCGCGCGGCCGTGTTCGGGCCGATGCCGTCGATACTCGTCAGCAGCGTGGCGATGTCGTGCTGGTCGACGGCATCGTCGATGCGCCCCTCGAGCCGCTTGAGCCGCGCGCGCAGCGTGTCGATGTCCTCGCAGAAGTAGGCCACCTGCAGTTGGTAGGGCTCGCCGTGATGTCGACCCACCGAGACCTTGGCACCCTCGATGAGCTGTCGGGCAAGCTCCCGCCCGACCGTGTAGCGGCCGCCGTAGCGCAGGCTGGCCAGTTCCCCCTCACGGGCCTTCGCAAAGGCGGCGGCCGTCGGATAGCGGGCGAGCAACGCAGTCGCCTTGGAGCTGCCCATGTCGTGGACGAAGCGAAGAAACTCGGGGAATCCGAGGTCCACTGCACGGTGCAGCTGCCGGACGCGGTCGCCCAGGTCCTGCGTCAGCCGGTCGCGCAGATGGACCAGCTCGCGCAGCTCTTCGCTCAGCTCGGCAGGAAGCTCTGTCGGCTTCGGCCGCTTCTCCGACAGGAACCGAGCGATCGACTTGGCGTCGATCGCGTCCGTCTTCGCCCGTAGCAGATCCTCTTCGGCGAATCGTCGCGTACGCAACGGGTTGATCAGCACCACGGCGAACCCCCACCCGAGCAGCGTTGCCCCCAGGTTCTTCCAGTAGTGCCCTGTCGCTTCGAGTCCGACCAGCGTGCCTTCCGGCTCGCCCAGAAGGCCGCGCAGCTTCTCGTAGCCTTCCCCGTCCTCGGTGAACGTCTTCGGCTTCAGCGAAAGCGCGCCGTTCTCCCCTACGATCGCGATCGCGTGCTTGTCCTTGCCTACGTCGATCCCTATGTACCTCACCTCGTTCCGCTCCCTTCCGAGCCATCCCGGGGAGCCTCGATACCGGCGCTCTGTCCGAGCTTGTCGATGCGGGGCCACGAGTCACTCGTCCCCCAGATGCCGTCCGGACCTATGAGCACCGGTCGAGGGCGCCTATCTCAGTCACGGGCCAAGATGCCCAAGCCGGCGTCGGCGACCCTCTCCCGGCACGACCCTCCGTCGAGGATCGCATGGCTCACAGGGGGTGATACAAGCGGCTTCGCTCCGCCTGGGTCCGGATCGCGTCGCGCGCGCGTTCCGGACCCAGTCGCGGGGCGAGCTCAATGGCTGAGCTGCCCCTCGATCCCGGTCACGAGCGGTTCCAACCATTGCGATCGCCGTCGGGAGACCTCAGCGGCACGCGCACTCGTCGAGCAGCGGCGCGCTCCGCCCGCGGCCCGGATCCTGTCAGGCGGGCGTTCCGACCCAGCCGTTGCGACGCCCTCGCGGCACGTCCCTTGCTCCGCAGCAGAACGGGAGCGCGGGATCGCACACGGATCACGCCCCTCGAGCGACGCACGAAGGCCCGCGATGGAGCAGGCGACCGCCAAGTCATCGAACGAGCTCGCCGCGGAGCGCACGAAGCTCGCCGTCTACCGCACCACACTGGCCGCCAGCCGCTCGCTGATGGCCTGGGTCCGAACCGGTCTGTCGATGATCGGCTTCGGGTTCACCGCCTACAAGTTCCTGGAGGACCTGTCGGTGGCGATCAGGCTCCACGCGGCGCGCAACCTGGGGCTCTTCCTCATCTCCCTGGGGACCGGGTCGATCCTCTTCGGATGCCTCGAGTACTGGCTGTTCGCGCGCGAGGTTCGGCGGACCTACCAGGTGCGCGTCCGGAGCTTTCCCATCGCCATGGCCGCGGCGATCGTCTTGCTCGGGCTCGTTCTCTTCCTCGGCATGATCCTTCGGGTGCTCTGACCCGCGGCCCTCGGCGGCATCCCCCGCGGGCGGGAGGGACAGCCGGGCTCACGGCGCCTTCGGCGCGACGACGGAGAGCAGGGCCGGGTGTCGCTCGGGCGGAAGGGTCTCGACGAGGCGTTGAACCAGCCTCGCGAGGCGTCGCTGCACCGGCACGGAGTCCCTTCCGTACTGATCGATCTCCGCGAGCGCCGCCGTGACGAGCTGGTCCCAGGTCGGCGCATCGAAGACGACCCGCACCGCACCGCGCTCGTCGCGCAGGTGACCGATGTCCAGGTCCCGGAGGCCGAGGTCGCGGAGGACGAGCCGCATTCGGTCGAGCACATCGACGGCCGTGCCGGGATCGTTGATGGCCGGCGACAGGGCCCTGATCGCGGTGTCCACGAGCAGCTGGATCCCGTAGGCGGGGTCGTTTTCCGTCGAGCGGTCGAGCTCGAGCCACAACGCCCTGCGGAGGAGGGCCTCCGGGATCTCGGCCTCGGCGCCTCGCACGAGGACGAGGCGATCGCCGGTGCCGATCATCGCGCCGATGGCATAGGGGATGTGCACGACGCCCCCGACCTTCGTCGCCTCGGCGATCAGGCGGCGCACATCGAAGCCGACCAGGTGCTTGGGTCTCTTCGTGTGCCACACGACCTGCCGGATCGGCTGCGCCGTAACGGCCGACTCGTCGCGCGGGCCCGGCGCGCTCACCGAGGTCTCGCGCTCGGGCCCGTAGACCCGAGCAACCGCCTGCCTGGCCTGCTCGTCCAGGTGCGCGAGCACGCGATTCACCGTCATCCGAACGAGCGCCGGCAGCATGAGCAGCAAGACGGCGACGCTGGCCAAGAGCCAGGCCAGCGCGGTGAACAGCACCGTCGTGGTGGTGCCCGTCGTTTCGCCCATGTCGACGGTGCGGATCGCCAAGAGCGCGTACATGAACGTGCCCGTGAAGACGCCGATGGCGTGGGGCAAGAACTTGCCACGACCGAGCTGCGCCACGATGCGCGGGCTGTAGGCGGTGCTTCCGAACTGCAACGCGATGAACGCCATCGAGAACACCACGCCCGTGAACGCGATCATCCCCGACGCCACCGCGGACAAGATGGCGATGGCGCTCCCGGAGCTCGTGGCGGCCCAGACGGTACCGAAGAGACGAGCGCCGAGGCTCGTTCCGTACCAACCGAGCCAGATCGCCACCGCCGCGTACCCGCTCGCGATGCCGATGAGGTGGACCTCCCGGAACCGGTGCCGCACGAACCGAGGCATCGCAGAACCATGGACTGCAATCCGAGGGCCAGGCTCGGGGCGCGATGCGCGCGCTCGGCCGATTGGTGTGGGCCTTGCTGCGATGGCGGTCATGGCGAACCCATCGACCGACGAGACGCTCCGCGGTGGTGCTCCGACCCGAGAGAGTTACGCCGGCGCCGACCTCCACGGCCGCGACTTCCGCGAGGCGGATCTGCGCGGTGTGGATTTTCGCGGCGCGAATCTTCGCGGGGCGGACTTCACCCGCGCTCGCACCGGAGCACGGACGCCCTGGCAGGTCGTGCTGCTGGTCGTGTCCTTCGCCGTGTCGCTCGGTGTCGGCGTGGCGGCCGGCTACGCCGGGCGCGTCGTGAGGCGCCTCCTGCAGAGCCAGGATGCGCGGCAGCAGATGCTCGCGGTGGTGGTCGTTGCGGTGCTGGTCCTCTTTGCCGCCGACGCTGTCTGGAAGGGCCTCGAGCACGCGCTTCGGACCGTGCTACCGATCACGGCCGCGTTCGCCGTGATCGCCGGAGTGCTGGCCGTCGTCGCCGGAGTCGGCACGGGCCGGGGTGCCCTGGGCGGGCTGATCTTCCTCCTGATCGCCGCCGCCATGGTGGCGCTCGGCGCCCTCTCGCGCGTGGTGGCGGGCACCGTCGCCATGTGGGCTTTTGCCCTCGTCGCGATCGCAGGGGGACTGATCGGCGGCTACCTCGACGGTGGGCTCGCCGCCATGGTGGTGGCCGTCGCCGCCATGCTCGTGGGACGCCGCGCCTTGCGCAGCAAGGGACGCTATTCTTTCGTCTCGCGCTTCGCCGTGCAGCTCGCCTGCGCACACGGCACCCGCTTCGACGGGGCCGACCTGCGCGAAACGGTCTTCGACGGAGCCAAGCTCGAGACGTCGGATTTTCGCGGCGCCCGCCTCGACGGAGCGCGCTTCAGCGACGCGAAGTTTCGTCTCTGCCGCTTCGAGGGAGACATGCCGACCCCGCCCGCCCCGGCGCAGGGGGAACGCCCCGACGCCGCCGGCAGCGAATCGAGGGCATGACGCGCAGGAGGCACCGCCGCATGGCGCGTGTCAGCCCGCGCCCATGACACACCGATCCCGAAGACAAGACAGACGGGAGCGGACCGCCCACGGCAAGGGGGGACGCAACCATGGGGGGACAAACGCCTCGGCACGCGTGCGATGGAGCGCGTGGGCGCCCTGTTACGCCCTCACCCGTCGCCGCCGTCCCGCCGGATGCCGAGCGCCTTCATCTTCTTGTAGAGGTGGCTGCGCTCGAGGCCGCAGGTCGGCGGCCGTGTTGGTGATGTGGCCGGCGTGGTGCTCGAGGGCGCGCAGGATGAGCTCTCGCTCCGCCTCCTCGATCATCTGCTTGAGGGGCGTGCCGGGCGCGTAGAAACCGCCGCCGCCGCGCGCGCCGCCCGCGATGGGCAGCAGCCCACGGCGCGTCGCCCTGATGATCTGCTGCGTCGCGGCGTGAGGATCACGAGCCGCTCGACCAGGTTCTTGCAGCTCGCGCACGTTGCCCGGCCAGTCGTAGGCGCAGCAGGATCTCGAGCGCGCCGTCGCTGAGGGACTTGCCGCCGGCGGTCGTTGCCTGGCGCAGGCCTGCCGCAGGAATCGGCGGCGAGCTCGGGGATGTCCTCGCGCCGCTCGCGCAGCGGCGGCACGCGCATGGGCACGACGTTGAGCCGGTAGAAGAGGTCCTCGCGGAAGCGGCCCTCCTCGATCTCCTTGGCGAGGGTCCTTGTTGGTCGCCGCGACCACGCGCACGTCGACCTTGATGGTCTCGCGCCCGCCGACGCGCTCGAGCTCGCCCTCCTGGAGGACGCGCAGGAGCTTGGCCTGCATGTTGGCCGGCATGTCGCCGACCTCGTCGAGGAACAGGGTGCCGCCGTCGGCGAGCTCGAACTTGCCGCGGCGCTGTTTGGTCGCGCCCGGTGAACGCGCCCTTCTCGTGGCCGAACAGCTCGCTCTCGATCAGCTCCGACGGGCACCGCCGCGCAGTTGAGCTTCACGAACGGGCCCCGCGGCGCGCTTCGAGTGCGTCGTGGATCGCGCGCGCGACCAGCTCCTTGCCGGTCCCGTTCTCACCGGTGATCGAGCACCGGGGCGTTGGCGCTCGCCGCGAGCTTGCGATGCGCTCGCGCAGCGCGCGCATGGCGCGGGCTCTCGCCCAGCAGGCTGTCGAGGGCGCCGGTCAGGCGCTTGAGCTCGCAGGTTCTCGTTCTCGGCAGGCGCGGAAAATCGAGGCAGCGGTCGAGCGACAGGAGCAGGCGCTCGGTGCTCGACGGGCTTCTCGATGAAGTCGTGGGCGCCGAGACGCGTCGCCTCCACCGCGGTCTCGATCGTGCCGTGGCCGCTCATCACGATGACGGGCACGTCGTTCTTCTGCTCCCGGAGCTGGCGCAGCACCTCGATGCCGTCCAGGTCGGGGAGCATCACGTCGAGCAAGAGGACGTCGTAGGCCTTCTGCTGCGCCTTCTCGAGCCCCATCTTCGCGTTGCCCGCCACGTCCACGTCGAAGTCCTCGACCCGGAGCGCGCGCGAGAGGGTGGACAGGATGTTCTTCTCGTCGTCGACGATGAGGACGCTCGCCTTCGCCATGCCCGCACGCTATCCCGGATCGCCCATCAGGTCACGCCGGCGCGATGGCTCAGAACACGCCGGCCATGCCTGCGGTCGCGCCGCCGGTCGTGGGCGCTGCGAAGAAGCGCACGTCCGTAGCGTCGGCGCGCGCACCGGTTGGCGTTGCGGCTGCGTGTCGATGGGACTCCTGGATGAGCAGCGCGATCGTGAAACCGGCGATGGAACCGACACCCATGGACACCGCGACCGTGCGCCCTGACACACTGCCCGCGTCGTTGCGGGCCAGGGCGATGAAGCCTGGCAGCATGGCGCCGCCGGCCGCGCCGATGAGGAGGCCGCCGTCGAGGCCCATGACGCGTCCCTCGGAGAGGGGGATTTGGGTCGCGAGCACGGCCGATGCGACGAGGCCCACGTTGAAGCCTGCGAGCACCATGCGGTAGCCGTCCTCGGCGTTGCTCGGCGCCGCGAGCAGCGCTGCGATCGTCATGAGCCAACCACCCCACATCGCGCCGCTGAGGACGAAGCGCGCCTGACCGCGGGTCGGCTCGAGCGCCGCGCCGAGGCCGCCGAGGACGCCGCCTGCCAGGGTGGAGAGCCACACCACGTTCAGTGAGTCGTTGCCCGGGAGGTCGTTCGGGAACGCCCCCCAGGCGAGCAGGCCGTCGGTGAGTCCCACCGTCAGGCCGCCCGAGATCGCGAGGGGCTGACCGGTGCGCAGACCACCGAGGCCCACGTCGAGGGCGAGCACCGAGACGGCGCCGGCCATGCCGCCGAGGGAGGCGGCCAGGCTGAAGGTGTCGGCGCTGTTCGCGCCCGAGATCTCGGCGACGTACATGCCGCTGAAGAGCCCGAAGCTGGCGCCGAAGGCGTAGAGCTCGACCATCTCACGGGCGCGGCGGCGGTTCGGGTCGACCGGCGGCGCGGCCGTCGCCCCGTTGGGGGCGGCGGGCATGCTGGAGGCCGTGGCCGGTACGGCTCCAGGGGCGGTCGCGTAGGCGGTGGGTGCCTGTGCGGCCGCGATCGCACCGGCGCCCGGCGGAGCCGAGGAGGCCCCGGCCCCCCCCTGCTCGCCCTGAAAACCCGCGTACGCCGTGCGGTAGAGCTGCTGGGCCCGGAGCGCTGCCGGGGTCGACGCGGGTGCGATCTGCATCACAATATGCAAGCGCGCCAGGGCGATGCCGTGCATGCCCGCCGTCTCGTCCGCCTCGGCCTGGGCGAGCAAGGGCGCGACCGCCACGTCCGGCGGGGGCGGCGCGTCGGCGTTTGCGGCGAGCGCCGTCCCCGCCGCATCGTAGACGCGCGTGGCCCGCGCGGCGGTGGGCGAGCCGCTCGGCGCGAAACGCAAAATCAGGGCGGCCCGTGCGCGCGCGAGCGCGGGATGGTGCGCGGCCGCGTCGGCCTCCGCCTGGACGAGCAGGGGCGTGACCACGACCTCCGGGGACGCGTGATAGCCGGGGTCCGTGGCCTGGGCGGCCGCCCGCTGCGGGAAAGCGAACGTGAGACAGGCTACCAATCCGATCGGGATTCGGGACGGTCGTGCAACGCGGCTCGTGCATGCAGGCTTTTTCCTCGCGCACGCCCCCCTGGGCGGCGTGCCCTCGAAGATGGGGTTCACTCTCCCCGTACCCGCTCGGCCCTCGAAGGATGCAGGTCGCCGCCGCTAGCCGCCGCTGAAGAAGACGGACTGCTAGGCGTTGCCGCGGGACCGGATCATGTCGAGGAGTGGGCCGACGCCCTCCGTACGCTCCAGCGGGACGAAGGGGACCTGCGCCCGGCGCATCGCGTCGCCGACGGCATCGACCGGCCCGTCCCCCCGACGACCACAGGAGCACCAGGGTCGTGGCGGGCATGGCTCCGAGGGAGCTCGCGACCTCGTCGGGCGAGAGGGTGGGCAGGTCACCGCCGTCGAGCAGGATGATGCTCGGACGCAGACCGGCAGCGACCTCCATCACTCGGTCGATGCCGGGCACCCGCGCCGCCATCAGCCGCGTGCTACCGAGGGCGGCCCGCAGGCGGCCGACGAGGCGGTCGCTGTCGGCGACCACCAGCATCCGGACCGGACCCAGGCTCGGCTCGAGGCGGCGGGTCGTGACGGTGGCCGCCGGGTCGCTGCGCCAGCTCGCCTCCGGGTCCGGGTCCACGGCCTCGGCTGTGCTGGGGCCCAGGCGCAGCATCGGCTCGAGCACGAGTCGGATGCGTTCCAGGGCTGTCTTGGCGCCGGCACCACCGAGCCGCGTCACGAGGGCGGCGGACAGCTCCGCGTCCACGAAGGCGAGCAGGTCCTGGGGCGTCCGGGGGATGTCCGCTCCGAAGTGGTCGAGGGCCTCGAAGAGCACGACCGACACGATATCGGGCGCCACGACACCCTCGAGGCTCTCGCGGACGAGCTGGAGCGCCATCTGACCCTGGTCTATTCGCATCGGGCAACAACGATACCCCAAGCGCGTCCCCCGGCGCAGGGGAGTGTCGTCTCGGACCCGGGGCTCCTCCCTCCGGGTCCGCCGCGGCCCGATCGGCCCCCGGGGGTGGCGCAATCCCCGGACGCCCTCCATATATGCGGTCCAAACGCCACCGCCTGGTGGTCACGAGGACGATTCGATGGAGACGCCCGCCCTTTCTTCGACGCCCGAAGAGCGCACGCCACGCACGCTCGAGCAGGCAGTCGTCCGCTTCGTCGGCGACTCCGGCGACGGCATGCAGCTCACCGGGAGCCAGTTCACCCATACCACCGCGATCATGGGCAATGACCTGGCCACCTTCCCCGACTTCCCGGCCGAGATCCGTGCGCCCGCCGGCAGCCTCTACGGCGTGTCGGGCTTCCAGATCCATTTCGCGTCCCACGATGTGACGACGCCGGGCGACCAGCCCGACGTGCTCGTCGCCATGAACCCGGCCGCCCTCAAGACCAACCTGGGCGACCTCAAGCGCGGCGGCCTGCTCATCGTCAACACGGGCGCCTTCGGCACCGCGAACCTCAAGAAGGCGGGCTACGCGAGCAACCCCCTCGAGGCCGGCGGGCTCGATGCCTACCGCGTGCTCGAGCTGGACATCACCGCCGCTCAGCCTGGCAGCCGTGCAGCCCTTCGGGCTCGGCGCCAAGGACGCCGCACCGCTGCAAGAACATGTGGACCCTGGGCCTCGTGTTCTGGCTCTTCGGGCGCGACCCGGAGCCGACCAAGCGCTGGCTCCGCACGAAGTTCGCGACCCGGCCCGATCTCGCGGAGGCGAACGTGGCGGCCCTGTCGGCGGGCCATGCCTACGGCGAGACCGCGGAGCTGCCGAGTGGCATCGGGGTGTGGCGCGTGCCGCCGGCCGAGCTCGAGCCTGGCGTCTACCGCAACATCAGTGGCAACCAGGCCCTCGCCTGGGGCCTTCATCGACGGGTACGAAGCTCGCGGAGCTGTCGCTCGTCTACGCGTCGTATCCGATCACGCCCGCCTCGACGCTCTTGCACGCGATGGCGGCGCTCAAGCAGTTCGGCGTGATCACCTTCCAGGCGGAGGACGAGATCGCGGCGGTGAGCGCGGCGGTCGGCGCGTCCTTCGGCGGTGCCCTCGGCGTGACCGCGACCTCGGGCCCCGGCCTCGCCCTCAAGGCGGAGGCCATCGGTCTTGCGGTGGCGACCGAGCTGCCCCTGGTCGTCGTCGACGTGCAGCGCGCCGGCCCGTCCACCGGCATGCCGACCAAGACCGAGCAGAGCGATCTCTTGCAGGCGCTCTTCGGGCGCAACGGCGACGCGCCCGTGGCCGTCCTCGCGCCGGCAACGCCCGGCGACTGCTTCGACATCGCCATCGAGGCGGTGCGCATCGCGACCCGGCACATGACGCCCGTCATCGTCCTGAGCGACGGCTACCTCGCCAACGGCGCCGAGCCCTGGCGCATCCCGGACGTGCGAGTCGCTTCGAGCGGTTCCCGGTCGCGCTTCCGCGACGGACCCGGAGGGCTTCACGCCCTTCGTGCGCGACGAGACGACCCTCGCGCGGGCCTGGGCGGTGCCAGGCACGCCCGGCCTCGAGCACCGCATCGGCGGCCTCGAGAAGAGCTACGAGACGGGCAACATCTCCTACGACCCGGACAACCACCAGCGCATGACCGAAGGTGCGCGCCGAGAAGATCGCGCGGATCGCCGACGCCTGCCCCGGCCTGCGTCGACCTCGGCGACGAGGACGGGGACGTGGCGGTGGTCGGCTGGGGCTCGACCTACGGCGCCATCCACGCGGCGGTGGGGCGGTTGCGCGCGAGGGGCGGCGCGTCTCCCACGTGCACCTGCGCCACCTGAGCCCGCTTCCCGCGCGAGCTCGGCGACGCTGCTCGGGCGCTTCGGCAAGGTCCTCGTCCCCGAGATCAACAACGGCAGCTCGTGAAGGTGCTGCGCGCCGCGTACCTGATGCCGGCGGAGGGCTACCAGCAAGCGTCACCGGGCAAGCCCTTCAAGTGTCGCCGACCTCGAAGCGCACGCGATCCGGGAGGCGCTGTGATGGACATGGAAGCGAAGAAGCTGAGCAAGAAGGACTACGCCTCGGACCAGGAGGTCCGTTGGTGCCCCGGCTGCGGCGACTACGCCATCCTGGCGGCGGTGCAAAAGACGCTGGCCGAGGTCGGCGTGCCGCCGCGAGAAGACGGTGTTCGTCTCGGGCATCGGCTGCTCGAGCCGCTTCCCGTACTACATGGACACCTACGGGTTCCACACCATCCACGGCCGCGCGCCGGCCATCGCCACGGGCCTCAAGCTCGCCCGTCCCGACCTCGACGTGTGGGTCATCACCGGCGACGGCGACGGGCTGCAGCATCGGCGGCAATCACTTGCTGCACGTGCTGCGGCGGAACGTGGACCTGCAGATCCTGCTCTTCAACAACCGAATCTACGGCCTGACCAAGGGGCAGTACTCGCCCACCTCGAGGGTCGGCCAGGTGTCCCCCTCGACGCCCCTCGGCTCGGTAGACACGCCGGTCCTGCCGGCGGCGATCGCGCTCGGGGCGGGCGGGCGCTTCGTGGCGCGCGCCTACGACACGGCCCAGAAGCGGCTTCCGGCGCTCCTGCGCCGCGCCCACGATCACCGGGGCGCGTCCTTCGTCGAGCTGCTCCAGAACTGCCCCGTCTACAACGACGGTGCCTTCGAGGCGGTCACCGACCGCAAGCGCGCCGCCGTCGAGCAGCTGTGGGTCGAGAACGGCCAGCCCCTACGCTTCGGCGCGAAGGGCGAACAGGGCCTGCGCATCAAGCCGGGTCGCCTCGAGCTCGAGGTGGTGACGGTCGGCGAAAACGGCGTGCGCGATGAAGACATCCTGGTGCACGACGAGACGAACCGCCCCCTCGCCTTCCTCCTCGCCCAGCTCGAGACGCCGACGGTCTTCGGCGTTCTGTACTGCGAGGACGCCCCCGCCTACGACGCGGCGGTCCACGCCCAGCTCGAGCAGGCCGTCGCGGCGCGGGGCGCGGGCGATCTGGCCGCGCTTCTGGCCTCGGGGCACACCTGGACGGTGAGCGGCGGCGACGCGGAGTAGGACAGGGCTGCGCCTCGCGCCTCGCGCCCCTCGCTCGATGCGCGGGGTGGAGTTGATCAGGGACAACGGGGAATGATCCCCGCGGCGGGGGCGGCGACGCGCTGCTATGCTGGCTGTCGTGCTTCGGGCGCGTTCATCGGTCGGCCTGGCCTTCGTCTTCGTGCTCGTCACGGGGTGCTCGTCGGGGTCGGGATCGGGGACGACGATGGCGCCCTCGGCTCCGCCCCATGCCGTCTTCGTGCTGCCGCGTGACGGCGCCGAGGGGGCGTTCTTCGATCTGCCCTGGCCGACGAATCTCCGGAAGACCGCCGACGGGGACATCGACGTGCGCGACTTCCCGAACCCGCGCCACGCGGTCACCGTGAGCGACTACATCGACGCCATCTCGACCCACCTCACGGGGTGGGGCCTGAACGGCGCCGCCTATTTCCGCTTCTCCACCTCGGTCGATCCGTCGAGCCTCCCGGACACGCCGACCGCGACCATCGCCGACGGCGCGAGCGTCTTCCTGATGGACATCGACCCGGACAGCCCCGACCTCGGCACGCGCCATCCCTGCGTCGTCCGCTACGAGGACGAGGCGACCTCGTACTGGGCCGCCCACACGGTCGCCATCCGCCCCGTGTTCGGCATCCCACTCGCGCCCGCGCGTCACTACGTCGCGGTCGTCACGAAGGGTGTGCTCCCGGCGGCGGGCGGCACCTTCGCGCGCGACGACGACTTCGCGGCCCTGGCCGACGGCATGGGCGGCGACGCCACGGTGCGGGCGGCGCGCGACACCTACGGCGCGGCCCTCGACGCCCTCGCGACAGCCGGCGTGTCGCGCGACGACGTGCTGGCCATCGCCCCCTTCACGACCCAGGACCCGACGGCCGACATGAAGACGGCGCGCGACTGGGTCATGGATCACTACACGGCGCCCGACGCCATGAGCTCGGCTTGGCGCTTCGCGAGCCACCGGGGCGGCTACTCGCTCATGACCGGCCGCTACGGCCCGTCCCCGATCTTCCAGAAAGGCACGTCGCCTTACAACACACCCGGCAGCGGCGGCATCGACTTCGAGGGCGGAGCGCCGGTCGTGCAGGACGAGATCGACCTGCGCTTCGCTCTGACCATTCCGGACGGAGACATGCCCGCCGCGGGCTGGCCGCTCGTCCTCTACTCCGACGGCACCTATGGCGACTACGAGTCCTTCGTGAACAACGGCGAGGCACAGGAGCTTTCGTCGGTAGGGCTCGCCGTCATCAGCATCGACTCCGTCTTCAATGGCGAGCGCAACCCGACCGGCGGCGACTCGGGGGCCCTGCTCTTCAACTTCGCGAACCCGCTCGCGGCGCGCGACAACCTGATCCAGAGCGCGCTCGACGAGGTGCAGCTTGCCCGCTTCGCCAAGCGCGTGCAGATCCCCGCAGCCACGCTCCCGCCGGCGGCCGATGGCTCCCTCATCCACTTCGACCCGGCGCGCATCTACTACCTCGGCCACTCCCAGGGCTCCCTCAACGGCGCCCTCTTCCTCGCGGTCGACGATCAGACGAAGGGCGGCCTGCTGAGCGGCGCGGCGGGCACCTTCGCCCTGGCGATCCTGTACAAGACCGAGCCCTACGTGCTCATCGACTTCGTCGCCCTCTTGCTCAACCTGCCCGGCGGCTCTGTAAGTGCGCTCACAGCCGAGCACTTCGGCCCCGAGCATCCCGCCACGACCCTCTTTGCGACCTGGCTCGAGGCGTCCGACCCGGTCAACTACGCCTCGCTCTGGTTCGCGAGCCCGCGCCCCGGCTTCGCCCCGAAGTCCATCCTCCAGACCGAAGGCCTACGCGACACCGAGGCGCCGCCCCTCGGCATCGAGTCCCTGGCGGCGGCGGCCCACATCCCGATCGTCAAGCCCATCGCCCAGCCCATCGACGCCCTCGCGCTCGAGGGTATCGCCCCGGTCGATGCACCGGTCTCGGGCGACGTGGCAGGCGGCGCGGCGACGGCCGGCCTCTCCCAGTACCCGGCCGACGACCACTTCGCCATCTTCGAAGACGATGCGGCCAAGGCCCGCGTCCGCACCTTCTTCCAGACCCTCGCCGCCGGCGCCCCGCAGATCGAGTAGCACCGCCCGAGCCCGGCGGGCCCGTCCCCCTACTCCGGCCGGAGCCCCAGCTCCTTCATCTTGGTCTGCAGGCTCTTGCGCGAGATCTTGAGCAGCCGCGCGGTGTGGGTGACGTTGCCGCGTGTCTGGTCGAGGGCTCGCACGATCAGCTCGCGCTCGACCTTCGCCGTCGCCTCGCGCACCGCCTCCTTGAGCCCCGCGCCCTGCTCGCTCACCACCGGCTCGGTGTCGCCGAGCCCGGGCAACGTTGCGTCGGCTGCAGGCGAGGGGCGCGAAGGCGCGGGCCCTTCCCGCAGCTCCGCCGGCAGGTGGGCCACCTCGACCGTGGTCCCGTCGCAGAAGAGCACGCACCGCTCGACCACGTTCTCGAGCTCGCGGATGTTGCCGGGCCACGGATAGGCGAGCAGCCGCTCGCAGCGCGGCCATGCTGAAGCCCGACACCTCCTTCTTGAGCCGCTCGTTGAAGCGGCGCAGGAAGTGCTCGAGCAAGAGCGGGATGTCGCTCGCGGCGCTCGCGCAGGGGCGGCAGCGCGGATGGGCACCACGTTGAGCCGGTAGAACAGGTCCTCGCGGAAGCGCCCCGCGGCGATCTCCTGCTTGCAGGTCGCGGTTGGTGGCCGCGATGAGGCGGACGTCGACGTGGATGGTCTTGTGCCGCCGACCCGCTCGAACTCCTGCTCCTGCAGGACGCGCAGCAGCTTGACCTGCATGCTCGACCGGGATCTCGCCGATCTCGTCGAGGAAGAGCGTGCCGCCGTGGGCGAGCTCGAAGCGCCCCGGCTTGGCTCGTGACCGCGCCGGTGAAGGCGCCCTTCTCGTAGCCGAAGAGCTCGCTCTCGAGCAGGTCTTGCGGGATGGCGGCGCAGTTGACGCTGATGAAGGGCTTGCCGTCGCGCGAGGTGTTCTCGTGGAGGGCGCGGGCGATGAGCTCCTTGCCCGTGCCGCTCTCGCCGGTGATGAGCACCGTGCGCGGCGTGTCGGCCACCTTCTCGATGACGTTGTAGACCTCGACGCATGGCGGGCGACTCGCCGATGAGCCGATAGCGCCCCCGCTCGCGGCGGCTCGGGCGCCACGTCCTTTTGCGACAGCTCACGCGTCCGCGCCGCCTTGGCGACCACGTTGCGGAACTCCGTCCGGTCGAAGGGCTTGGTGACATAGTCGAAGGCGCCGAGCTTGAGCGCCTCGACGGCCGTGTCCACCGTCCCGTGGGCGGTGATCATGATGAACGGCACGTCGGGATGGTCCTCGACCACGAGCTTGAGCAGCGCCATCCCGTCGAGCTTGGGCATGCGCAGATCGGCGATGAGCACATCGATGTGATCCTGGCCCAGCACTTCCTTGGCGGCAGCGCCGTCGCCGACGGCGAGCACCTCGTACCCATCCCGCTCGAGCTGCGCCTTGAGCACGCGCCGGAGGTTCGGCTCGTCATCCGCGATGAGGATCTGCTTCTTCTCGGCCACGCCCGCATCCGCCGCAGGCGCATTGGGCCCCACGGCGGCTAGAGCCTGCCGACTCCCCGCCGCGGACGCAACTGCCACAGATCACGGACGTAGGCGCGCGCAGGCGCGGCGCGCGTGGTTCGCGGTTTCAGTCGTTGCAGGGGCCGTTGAGCAGGGCGGACTTGATTCCCTGGCTCGGGGGATGGTTGCCGAGCCAGATGCCGAGGAACGTCTGCGCGAACAGGGCCCCCGCGATCGTTCCCGTGGCCTGGTTGCCTCGGTACACGGTGACCCCCACGCCGGGCCTGTACGTGAAAGCGATTTCCTGGCCCGCCTGGAAGTGGGGCGGCAGCAAGCTTTCGAGCTGCCGTATCTCCCTCGTGAGGTAGGGCGCGCCGGGGGCGTGCTCCATGTCCTGGCGAATCGCCTTGACCACTGTCTCGCGACTCACCCCGCGGAGGAAGTGGAGCCGCAGCTGCTTCTTCTGCTCGGAGGTGAGTGCGATCGAGGCGTTGTTGGTGCGGTGCTCCAGGTAGAGCGCTACGACATAGACGTCGATGTTGAATATGGTCTCCCGGCGCACGCCGACGCCGTTGAGCAACATGGTCGTATCGTCGACGGTGATGGCGTCCGGCATCTGCACGTCGGCGCACTCCCGGGCGTGCGCCGGGCGCGCGACGAGCGTCGCGACCAGCACCGCGAGCCCAACAGCTGCACCCTTCATCGCTCCCTCCGACCGGGCACCCACCCTGCCACCGGACATGATCGCCCGGAGCACGGATGTCGCCCTGTGCATAAGGTGCGGCCGTTCCAGCGATTGGCCATGCCCCCACCGCCCGGGTCCGAGATCGGCATCGCCCCGGCGAGCCAGGGTGTCGCTCGCTCCGACCCGCGAAAGGCCACGACATTCCGCTACCCCACGCACGAAACACTAAAGCTGTCGCTTGACCATTGTCGTGGGCGGCTCCCCTTGCTCGATCTCACGCCGAGCCGGCGCGTTCAGCCAGCGTCACGCACGCACGCAGCGCAAGGACGGGTCGAGGCGCTGGAGGTCGTGCGGGTCCGACGTGAGCACGCCTTGGCCGCGGGCGCGCGCCGAGAGCCCGACGGAGGCGTCGATGACGTCCGTCGTGCTGCGTACGCCGCAGAGCTCACCGGCGGCGCGGGCGCGCGCGTCGTCGAGGGGCTCGACCTCGACGAGGTCCGAGCCCAACAGGCGCGTGAGGCGGGCCTGCCGCCTCCCGTCGCGCCAGACCTGGCCCACGACGCCCGCCGGAACGGTAAGGCGCGCACCGCGCGAAAGCGCTCGCGCCACGATGGCCACTACGTGCCGGTCGTTGCGCTCGAACGCGATCAGGGCCCCGGCGTCGAGGATGAGCCCGACGGGCGTGCTCCCCTTACCCTTCATGCGCGCTTGCGCTTTCGACGCGGGCGGACGCCCAGCGCGGCGTCGGCAGCGCGACGCTCGCGCTCGGTGAGCGGGCCACCCGTCTCGGCCAGCATCGCCTCCAGCATCCCGGCGAGGTCGTCGAGCTTGACCTTCTCCTCGAGCGCCGAGGCCACGTAGGAGCTGACGCTCTCGGCAACCCCTTCGCGCACGGCGCGCCGCGCACGTGCAACGAGCGCCGGCGGCAGCGTCACGGCGATCTTCGCCATGGTCATACCATCAATCCTACCGACGGCTCCACGCCCGTCAAGGCACGGGCGCCGACGCGAAGGACCCGACCGAGCCTCAGGGTGAAACGATGCAGCGGGGGCCGAGGGCCGTGCTGTCGCCGTCGAGGCCCGTGCACAGGAAGACGAGGACCGCGCCCTTGCCCGGCGCGCCCGCCACCGGCTCGTCGCGCGGCGTGCGCGTGCCCCCGAGCTCGGTGCCCATGGCCGCGACCGTGGCGCCGAGGCGGTCGTCCCGCGACGGGCTCGAGTGGACGAGCGCCACCGGCGTGTCGATGAGCAAGCCCGAGCCGCTTCCCGGGTAGACGAAGACCGCGCCCGCGCCAGGCGTCCCACCGACCGCCGCCCCGGGTGCGCCGACGAGCAGGTCGCCGATGCCGTCGCCGTTCACGTCGCCGATCGCGACGGACGCGCCGAAGGACGCCCCGTCGCAGGTCACACCGCGCAAGCCGTCGACACAGTCGATGCTGTGGCGAGCGCTCCAGTCCACACAGCCCGCGCTCCCGTCGGGCAGGCCGCTGCCCGGGTAGACGTCCACGGGCTCGGCGCCGTTGCCGTCCGCGCCGCTGCCGACCACCACGTCCGGGATGCCGTCACCGTCCAGGTCACCGACGGCGAGGGAGCTCCCAAAGCCGGGCCGCCCGCCATTCAGGCACGCGCGCACCGACACGCTCGCGCCGCCCATTCCGTCGGATGTAACGACCCCCACTACCACGCGTTGCGCGCCCGGGGCCGAGGCGGCGACGAGCGTACTGCCGTCGGGCAGGGTGTCCGCGGCGAGCACCGTGCCGAGCTGGTCCGCCGCGTGGAGCCCTGCGGCGCCGAAGTCGAGGGCCACCGGGGCTTCGCCGTCCGGGATGCGGTAGATGCGGCCCTGCCCACCCAGGTCACCGGGCGCGCCCACGAGCGCCACGCCAACCGGGTTGCCCGGTCCGAGCCCGACCGCCGAGGTACCGAAACCGAGGCCGGCAGGACCCGCGAAGCGGTCGAAGACATTTTGGCGGCTCTCGCAGTGCACGAGGACCTGGCCGCTCGACGGCGCGATCGACAGCACGCAGTCGTGTTGTTCGTCCGGAGCGCCCGCCTTCCACACGGGTAGGACGGCGAGGGCCTGGGCCGCACCGGCATCGCAGGCCCCGCCCTCGGCGCAGAACGAGACGACGGGCGGGTTGCCGAGGTCGAGCCCGCTCGCGCCCCAACCGCCGTAGACGAGGATCGGCGAGTCGGCGCCCGCCGACGTGACGATGCGCGAAACCGGAGCGCCGTGCTCGTCACCCACGTAGCTCGCGAGCGCCGCGCCGAGCTCGGGTCGCGGGTAGCTGTCGGGCGGCGACAGGACGACCGTCGAGGCCTGGTTCGAGAGGTCGTCGAAGGCGAAGGGGTTGCAGCCCGTTGCGACGAGCACCAGGGCGAGCGCGGCGAGCGTCGCGCGGCGTCGGGCCGAGACGCGCTTCGTCGAGACGTGCTTCGTGGCGTCCATCTCAGAAGGCCCCCCGCACCGTGGCGTTCACGGCGTCCGGCCCGACCGCCGCGTCGACCCCGAAGTCGGTCGGCGGCATCGCGTGGGCGCTCGAGTCGGGCAAGGGGTCGCGAAGGAACTGGTAGACCGCCAGCACGCCGAAGAGCGCGCCGATCCCGAAGGCCAGGTCGGCTCCCGCCGCGAGGAGCTTGCCTTCGAGCAGACGTGAGTCGTCGCCGGCGAGCCGGCCCATGTCACGCTGGGCCGCGAGGTCGTCGTGCAGGTTGTTGGAGACGACGCCGAGGGCCGCGCCGCCGCCCACGAGCGCGGCGCCGAGGATCGCCGACACCCACGCCTCGCCCCGACCCTCGGCCGGCCGGAGGTGCACGCGCTCCTCAGTGAGCTGCCCGCGGGCCACCTCGACCCGTCCCTCGAGGGTCTTCATGCCGTCGGCCTCGACGCGCAGCGCGTGGGTCCCCCCGGGCAGCTGGCCATCGTAAGGCACCGTACCAACGTCCCGGTCGTCGACGTAGACATGGGCCGGTCGCACGTTGGCGACGATGTGGAGCTTGCCCCAGGCCACGCGGTGGAGATTGACGTGCACGTCGGCCTGGGTGCCGATGGGGACGTGGATGCTGCGCTGCTCGGTCGTGTAGCCCGGCTGCTCGATCCACAGGTGGTGCACGCCGGTCGGCACCGGATGGAGGAAGGGCGTCTGACCCACGGCGCCCTGGCCCTGGTTGTCGAGGAACACGCGCGCGCCAGGGGGCTGGCTGACGACGTGGAGGTAGCCGAGGAACTGCCCCTGGCTCATGGCGACGATGACGATGAAAACCTTGCCGTGGGCCACGCGCAGGTCGTCCTGCACGCGGTGGTAGCGCGTGTGCTCGATGTCGAGGTGGTAGGCGCCCTCGTCGAGGGTCACGGCCAGGGGCGACAGGCCCGAGGCGACCGCCTGACCGTGCTGCGTGACGGTGACGTGGGCGCCCTCGGGATTGGTGCGCACCGCGAGCAGCGACTTCATGGCATCCGTGGGTGACCCGGTCGGCAAGCTCGTGCCCGCGACGCCCGTGCTCGCCGTCGCCCCCACGCCGCCCGTCCCGGAGGTGCTGGCCGTGCCGCCGTTCGTCGTCGTACCCGTGCCCCCGTTCGTCGCCGTGCCCGTGCCGTTCACCGACGCGCCCGTGCCACCGTTCGTCGCCGTGCCCGTGCCGTTCGCCGACGCGCCGGTGCCACCGTTCGTCGCCGTGCCCGTGCCGTTCACCGACGCGCCCGTGCCACCGTTCGTCGCCGTGCCCGTGCTGCCGTTCGCCGACGCGCCGGTGCCACCGTTCGCCGTGTCGGTGCCACCGTTCGCCGTGTTGGTGCCGCCGTTCGCCGTGCCCGCAGCCTGGGCCGCCTCGGCCGCCTGGGACACGGCCTGGGTCCTGAGCGCCTCGACCCGCGCCCGAACGCTCGCCGCGTCGCTCGCATTCGGGTCGCGCTCGAGGTAGCGCGCGAAAAAGTCCGCCGCCTTCCCCGGCTCCCCCGCGTGCTCGTAGGCCAGGCCCGCGTTGTAGAGGAACGCCGCCGTGGGCAGCGCGGCGTAGGCCTCCTCGAACTCGTGCGCCGCCCCGGCGAATTGCCCGCGCACGTACAGGTCCTGGCCGCGGTCCATGTGCATCCGCGCCTGCTCGATGGTGCCGTCGTGGCCGTGTCCGCCGCCCTGCGCCGCAACCACACCTGTCTGGGCGAAGACCAGGAGCACCCCCGCCGTCCAGAGTCGAGCCCTTCTGGTCATCCAGCCTCCCGCGGGGCCGCGGCCCCGCCTCGGGCATGCTACACCGTCGGCCATGGGACTGCCTCTCCCATGCGCCGGAGCATCCGCGCCGAGCCGGGGGTCGACCACAGAGGCGGATATGCAGGTGCCCCATGCGTGATCCCGCTCGCGAGCAAATCGTCCGCCGATGGATCCGCCGCGTCCTGCCCTGGATGCTGGTGGCGCTCTTCCTGTGGATGGTCCTCGGGAAGCTCGTGCAGACGAGCCTCGTCCGCTCGGGCAGCACCGCGCCCGCCCTCTCGACGACCCTCGACGACGGCCGGCCCTTCCGCCTCGCCGACGCCCGCGGCCGCGTGGTCGTCCTCAACTTCTGGGCCACCTGGTGCCCACCCTGCCGCGCCGAAGCGCCGGTGCTCGCCGCTGCCTACCGCAAGCTCGGCAAGGACGGCGTGATGGTCGGCGTCTCGGTCGACCAGGCGCCCCTCCCCGCGGTCGTCAGGGCGGCGCGGCAGCTCCACATGCCCTACCCCATCGCGCTCGGCACGCCGGCGCAAATGCGGGCCTACCACGTGACGAACCTGCCCACGACCTACGTGATCGACGGCCGTGGCAAGGTCGTCCGCACCTTCGTCGGCGCGGCAGACCCGGACGCCCTCGCCGACGCCATCGCCGAGGCAAGGCGTCACGGTAGCGGTTGACGAGAAGGGCTGCTACGCCCTCGACTGCCGAAAGGAAAGCCCGAGCCGCCATGCACAACGCGCTCTTCGCCCACTTCGTGATCCTGCAGGCCACCGCGGCCGACGCCGCCGGTCAGCTCGACCCCTGGAAGGTCGTGCTCGGCGCGTCGCCGATCGTGCAGCTCGTTCTGATTCTGCTCGTCATCATGTCCCTCGCCTGCTGGTTCGTGATCGGGGTGAAGGCCGTCCGCGTGGTGCAGGCCACACGCACGAGCCGGAAGTTCCTCGACCTCTTCTGGAGCGGCGAGCAAGACGCGCCCTGGACCTCGCAGCGCCTCGAAGGTGTCTACGCCCAGCTCCGGTCGTTCGACGGATTGCCGGTGGCTGCGGTGTTTCGCTCCGGCTACGTCGAGCTCGCGCGCACCATGAGCGTGCGGGCGCCGGCCGATGCCACGATCCGCGACGGCTACCCGAGCCCCCCCACGGGCGCCGATAACGTGGAGCGCGCCCTGCGCCGCACCGCCGGCAACGAGATGACCAGCCTCGAGGGCATGCTCATCTTCCTGGCGACGACGGGATCGACCGCGCCCTTCATCGGCCTGTTCGGCACGGTCTGGGGCATCATGAGCACGTTCATCGCGATGCACGGTCAGGACAAGAACCTGGACGTGGTGCTGCCCCACATCGCCGAGGCGCTCATCGCGACTGCCGTCGGCCTGGCTGCGGCGATCCCCGCCGTCATGGCGTACAACTACTTCGTGCGACGCATGCGGGTGATCGAGAGCGAGGTCGATTCCTTCGCCCACGACTACCTCAACATCGTGCGCCGCCACTTCCTGCGCGGCTGAGGAGCTTCCGGGATGGCGTTCACGAGCGGCGGAGGCAGCGGCCGCACACCGCTGAGCGAGATCAACGTGACGCCCCTCGTGGACGTCATGCTCGTCCTGCTCATCATCTTCATCGTCGCGGCACCGCTGCTCACCCAGACGAGCCTGCCCGTCGACCTGCCCAACGCCGAGGCCCCTGCCTCGGACATGCAGGAGCAGAAGCTCCTGCTCACCATCGACGCCCACCGCAAGGTGTACCTGGGTGAGACGCTGGTGCCCTTCGATTGCCTCGACGAGGCGCTCCGCACGAACGCCCGCCTGCGCAAGGACAAGGAGCTCTACGTGTCGGCGGACGAGCACGTACCCTACGGCTTCGTCGTGCGCGTCTTCGCGGCCGTGCGGAAGGCGGGCGTCGAGAAGGTGGGGCTCGTGACCGAGCCTCTCGACACGGGCGGAGGGAGCAAGGGCAGGTGATGCGCGTCGAGGCGCGCGACCTCCGGCCGCCGTCGCTGCTGTCGCGGCGACCGCCGAGCCGCGTCGACCTGGTGGCCGGCGCGGTCACGACCTTCGGCGCCCACGTCCTGGTCCCCCTCTTGCTCAGCGCGGTGGTCTTCATCGGCTCGATGATTGGCCTCTTCCACCACGACGCCCCGCCGCCCGTCCCGGAGCACGAGGTGATGGAGGCGCGCTTCGTCCAGCTCGGCAAGCAGCTCGATCCGCACCGGCTGCCGAACCGCCACGTGCATCACCTGCAGACGGCGCCGCCCGATCGCGTCGCGGTCTCGCGCCATCCCCACCACGTCGACCGCGCCGACGCCGGGGTGCGCCCCGAGAACCCGACCGAGGACCTGCTCACGCGCCTCGGCGACCGGGCCCAGACCTTCGCCGAGATCGCCCAGCAGCGCGAGCGCGAGGGCAGCCCCGACGGCATCGAGGAGGGCACGGCCGAGGCCCATGCCGGCGATGTGTACGCGGGCAAGCTCTACGCCTTCTTCCGGCGCGGCTGGACCGTGCCGACGGTGCTGAGCGACGAGGAGCGCTCGCACCTCACGACCGAGGTCGACATCGACGTGGGCGCCGATCTGCACATCACGGGCTCGCGCGTGCGTCACTCGAGCGGCAACGCCCTCTTCGACCAGTCCGTCCTCGACCGCCTCCAGCAGATTGAGGACGGCCACACGGCCCTGCCCACGCCGCCGCCGGAGGTGGCCGATCAGTACGTGGGGCGCACCATCGGGCTTCGCTTCCGCGGCCGGGACGCCACGAGCGCTCCGTGACGACGGGGGGATGTGAGGTAGGGTGAAGCCTCGAACGATGTGCTCCCGCGCCCGTCGAAGGAACCGATGACCCGACGTCTACCGAGCCGCCTCGCCTCCCTCCTGGCCTTCGTCGCCCTGCTCGTCGTCGCCCTCCCCGTGCTCGGGCAGCAAGGCGGCGCTTCGAGCGGCACCGCAGGGCAAGCCACGAGCCCCGGTGCCCCCCCGGGCGACCAGGCCCTGCCCGATCGGGGCGTCGTCATCGACATCGACTCGCCGGAGCGCGCGCTCTACAAGATCGCCGTTCCGAACCTGCGCGGCTCGAGCACCATGGGCGCGAGCGCGGCCGAGGTGCTCCGCAACGACTTCACGCTGGTCTCGCTCTTCCAGGTGCTCGACGCGCGCTCGTTCATCGCGAATCTGGATCAGGAGGGGTTGTCCATCGTGCCGAACGCCTGGACGAGCGTCGGCGCCCAGGGCGTCATCAAGGGCGAGATCCGCGGCTCGGGGAGCTCGCTAACGGTCGAGATGCGGCTCTATCAGCTCGCCCAGGGCGGCGCGCCGACCCTCGTTCGGAGCTACCACGGCGGGCCCGGCCAGGTGCGCGGGTTCATGCACGAGTTCGCCAACGAGGTCGTGCGTGTGCTCACCGGGACGGCGAGCTCCTTCGGGACGCGCATCACCTTCGCGCGGCGGCACGGCCCCGGACGCAAGGACGTCTACGTCGCGGACTTCGACGGTCACGACGTGGGGCGCGTCTCGAGCGGCCACGGCGTCAACATGCTGCCGGCCTTCGGCCCGGGCGGCATCTGGTACTCGAAGCTCACGCCCATGGGCATGTTCATCACGCGCACCGGCATGAACGAGCACCCCATCATCCACGGCAACGGCCTCAACATGGGCCCCTCGTTCTGCAACGGCCGCATCTACTTCACCTCGACGCGCGACGGCAACAGCGAGATCTACAGCGCGCGCGCCGACGGAAGCGACGTGCGGCGCATCACCCACGACCCGGCCATCGACGTGAGCCCGGCGTGCGGGCCGGGCGGGCAGATTGCCTTCGTCTCGAACCGGCAAGGTGGACCACAGATCTTCGTGATGGACGGCAGCGGCGGCAACGTGCACCGCGTCACCTTCCGGGGCGAGTACAACCAGACCCCCGCCTGGTGCCCCGATCCGCACCAGCAACTGATCGCCTTCACGGGGCGCGACGGCGGCATGGACGTCTTCACCCTCAACCTCGCGACCGGCGAGTACACGCGCCTCACCCAGGGGCAGGGCGTGAACAAGGACCCGGCCTTCTCGCCCGACTGCCGGATGGTCGCCTTCTGGTCGTCGCGCGGCGGCATCTACGTCTCGAACCCCGAGGGGCTCAACCAGCACCGCATCATCCCCGGCGCCGCCGAGACCCTGCGCTGGGGGGCGCACTGAGCGCCGAACGGCATCCGGCTCCGACGAGCCGGTCAGCGCCGCCTACATCCGGTCGAGGAGGGCGCGGACCAGGCCCTCGACCGCCTCGATGTCGAAGGGCTTGTGGAGGCGCGGGTTCTCCACCTTCGCCAGGAACTCCACCATCCACGGGGCCGCGTCGGCACCCGTCATGAAGACGAGCCGCCGCTCCCTGCCGGGCGCCCGCACCGACAGCTCGCGGTAGAGGTCGAGCCCCGTCGTCTCGGGCATCACCAGGTCACAGAGCACCAGGTCCCAGGGCTCTGCGATCAGGCGCGGCAGGGCGTCGGTGGCGCGCGTCGACAGGACCACCTCGTGCTCTCTCTCGAGGGTGCGCTCGAGGGCCGCGGCGGACACCGGATTGTGGTCGATGACCATCACGCGGAGCCGGCGCTTTCCCGAGCCCGCACCCGCGTTCATCGCGGCGGGCGACAGGGACGCCGGGAGCTTCACGCGAAAGGTCGTGCCCCGCCCGACC
This sequence comes from uncultured delta proteobacterium, assembly GCA_963830115.1. Lineage (GTDB taxonomy): Bacteria > Myxococcota_A > Polyangia > Polyangiales > CAWHLB01 > CAWHLB01. The sequence goes on along the minus strand of CAWHLB010000027.1, from coordinate 430,757 downwards.
TCGCTCTCCACCGTGAGCGTGCCGTCACTGGCCGTGACGATGCCCTGGCAGATTGACAGGCCGAGACCGGTGCCGGAGCCGAAAGGGCGGGTCGTGAAGAAGGGCTCGAACACCCGCTCGAGCTGCTCCTGAGGGATGCCCGCCCCCGTGTCCGAGATGGCCACCACCACGTCGCGTTCGCCCTCGAAGGCGAGCGTGACCCGGACCTCGTTGTCGTCCGGCCGGCCCTTCGGAATGGCCTGGGCCGCATTGAGCAAGAGGTTCAGGAAGACCTGTCCGAGGCGTCCCTCGTTGGCCAGCACGGGCGGCGTCTCGTCGAGCTCGAGCACGAGACGGGCCCGCTCCCGGAGCTCGCTGCCCGCGATGTTGGTCGTCGCTTCGAGCACGCGCCGGAGGTCGACCAACCGGGAACCCTCGCCGTCCCACCGCGACACCGCCCGTAGGTCGCGCACGATCGTCGCCACACGCTCGGTCCCGTCCTGAGCGGCGGTCAGCATCTGCATCACGCGGTCGCGCGCCTCTCCTTCCGGCAGGAGCGCCGGCAGCTCCTTGGCCAGGGAGCCCAGGTTGAGCAGCACGTAGGCGAGGGGGTTGTTCACCTCGTGAGCGACGCCCGCCGCGAGCGTGCCCACGGTGGCCATCCGGTCGGCCTGCACGAGCTTGGCCTGCAACCGCGCGCGGTCGGTCACGTCGCGGCCGAAACCGAGGAGGGCGGCGGCGCCGTCGAACTCGATCGGGATCGAGCTCACCTCGAGCGTGACGACGGTCCCGTCGCGATGGATGAAGTGATACGCGCGGGGCCCGAGGCGCTGGTTGGAAGCGGGGCCCCGGGCGGCCCGCTCGAGGTAGTCGGCGAAGTCGCGAGGCAAGAGCAAATCGCGCAGGGGCGTCGCCACGACCTCCTCGGGGCCGTCGTATCCCAGGATCCGCACCAGGGCGCGGTTGACGTAGAGCAGCTTGTTGCCCGCCACGACCACCACCGCTTCGGGAGCGGCCTCGACGAGCTCGCGGAAGCGCTGCTCGGAGCTGCGCAACGCCTCGAGCGCGTGCTTGCGCTCGCTGATGTCGCGCACGAACACGACGCTCGCGGGTGCCCCTTGGAAATCGACGAAGCTGAGGGCCATCTCCACCGGCACGAGGACCCCGTCGGTACGGCAGACATCGATCTCGAGGAAGTGCTGCACGGGCTCCTGACGAAGCCGGCGCTGCCGGAGCTCGTAGAGGGCGGCCCGGTGCTCGGAAGCGGCGAAGGTGTCGATGATCGAGGGTGTCGACTCGAGATCGTGGGTGGTCGTGCCCAGCATGCGCGCGAGCGCCTCGCTGGCGAAGAGGACCCGCGGCGCCTCTTCGAGGGCGATGGTGATCAGGAGGCCCAGGTCGGCGATGTTGGCCGCTTCGATGAAGGCCTCGGCCAGCTCGCGGAGCTGGCCCTCCTCGATGTGCTCGACACCACTGCTGCTACTGCCGCTGCTTGCCGACATGGGGCCGCCATCTTTGATCCGCGCCGAGGCCGCGTCCACCCGAACGCCCTCCTTGGTTGCGAGGCCCCCCACTTCAGGCCCGGCGCGCGGCGCGGGCGGCCTTCGCGATCGCAGCCGCGATGCCGTCGAGGGGCAACACCTGCTCGGCCAGGCCCATCTCGACGACCGCCTTCGGCATGCCCCAGACGACCGATGTCGCCTTGTCCTGCGCAAAAACGCGCCCCCCCGCGGCGCGGGCGGCCGCGGCCCCCAGGGCACCGTCCCGCCCCATGCCGGTCATCACCACCGCGGTGAGGCGCGGGCCGTAGACCGACGCCGCGGACTGGATCGTGACGTCGGCGCTCGGACGGCAACCATTGACGGGGGGCGTGTCGAGCAGCTTGAGCGCCCCGTTGCGCTCGATGACGACGTGCCGATCGCCGGGCGCGATGCGTATGCTGCCGGCAAGGAGGCGCTCCCCCTCGGCAACTTCGGCGACCCCGAGAGCACACAGCCGGTCGAAGCGTTCGGCGAGGGCTCGGGTGAAATGGGCGGGCATGTGCTGCACGACCAGGACCGCGGCCCCGAGGGCCTCCGGTAGGCGCGGCAGCACATGCTCGAGCGCGGCCGGTCCGCCGGTGGAGATGGCGATGACGACCACCGGATCGAGGGCGAAGGACGCGAAGGAGATCCGTTCGCGGCTCGTCCGTTCGGCGCGAGGCGCGCCACCGGGTCCGGAGAGACCGGGAGGGGCAATGCCCGGATTCGTGGTCGCCGAGACGGGCGGCTCCGGTCGACCGGGCGGCTGGGGCCGGGTGCCCACGGCCGCGACGATCTTCTGGACCAGCGTGTCGCGGACCCCGCTCAGATTGACGGAGACCTCGCCGGCGGGCTTCGGCATGAAGTCCACGGCACCCGCCGACAGGGCGTCGATGGTCTCGACCGCGCCCTCGAGCGTGTGGGCCGAGAGCATCACCACCGGCACCGGCCGCTCGAGCAGGATGGCGCGGATGGCCTCGGCGCCGTTCATCCGCGGCATGTTGTAGTCCATCGTGATGACGTCGGGCGCGAGGGCGCGCGCCTGCTCGACCGCGTGGGCTCCGTCGCGCGCCTGACCGACCACCTCGATGCGCGGATCGGTACCGAGGGTCCGCGTCACCGCCGTGCGCATGAATGCGCTGTCGTCCACGACCAGCACCCGGATGCGGTCCGCCATCAGGGCTCCTCCACGAAGCCGGTCAGCACGTAGGCGGTGACGGGCGTGTCGATCCCCTTGAGCGCGATGGCCTCCATCGGCTCGGCCCGCACCCTCTCCCGAACCTGCGCGTAGGTGTCCGCGCTCATGAGCACGCCGCCGACGGGCGCCTTGGACTCGTGGCGCTGGGCGCGGTTGACCGTGTCGCCGATGGCCGTGTAGTCGCGGCGCACGAAACGGCTGCCGATGTCGCCCCGGACGGCGATGCCCGTGTTGAGGCCGATGCGCATGCGCAAGGGCTCGTCGCGCGCGACCGTGGCGTTCCAGACCTCGAGGGCGCGCTGCATCTCCCAGGCGGCGCGCGCGGCCCGGAGGGCGTGGGGCTCGTCGTGCTCGGGCCGGTCCTCGAAGATCGCCATGATCGCGTCGCCGATGAACTTGTCGATGTCGCCGCCGCGCGCCTTGATGACGGGACACAGGGCGTCGAAGTAGCCGTTGAGCAGCTCGACGACGCGGCCCGGCGGCAGGCGGCTCGACATGCGCGTGAAGCCGCTGATGTCGCTGAAGAGCACGGTCATCTCGACCTCGGTGGCCCGCTGGGCGAAGAGCTGGCCGCTCACGGCCTGGGCCTCGGCGGCGCGCACCGCCGCGTCGCTGATGTAGAGACGCGAGGCATCTTTGTAAGCGCGCAAACGTCGCTCGGCGAGCATGCGCTCGACCAACGCCACGAGCTTGTCGACGCTGAAGGGCTTGACCAGATAGGCCGTCAGGCCCGCGGCCCGCATCTGGGCGCGGTCGCGGCGCGTGTCGCGCGCGGTGAGCATGAGGATCGGCAGGTCCTTGATGCCCGCCTCGTGACGCAGGGCGTGCACCAGCTCGAAGCCCGTCATGCGCGGCATGTCGTAGTCCGTGACGAGCAGCTCGAAGGGCGGGTCGGCCACGGCCGCCTTCTCGAGCCCGTCGAGGCCGTCGGTGGCTGTCGTCACCTCGAAGCCCTGGCGCGCGAGGGAGTCGCCCACGAGGTGCCGGACGGCAGGCGAGTCGTCGACGACCAGGATGCGCTCACGGCCCGCGAGGGTCGCCTCGGCGAGCAGGTCGCGCACGCGGGTCAGGAGGTCCTCGGGGACGACGGGCTTGACGAGGTAGTCGTCGGCGCCCGCGTCGAAGCCGCGCTCGAGATCCGCCGTCTCGCCGAGGGACGAGCAGATGATGACGGGCAGGTGCGACGTCTCGGGGCTCTGCTTGACGGCGTGGCAGACCTGATAGCCGTCGCGGCCCGGCATCTCCACGTCGGTGATCACGAGGTCGGGCCGCCGCTCCCCGATGAGGACCAGGGCCTGCTCGCCGTCGTGGGCATGGACGACCTCATAGCCCGCCTCCTCGAGGAACGGCGTGGTGTGTCGGTGGACCAGGTCGCTGTCGTCTGCGAGCAGGACGAGGCGTTGGTCGCGGGTCGAGACGCCGAGGGCCTCGAGCACCTGGCGCGGCTCGAAGGGCACGCCGAGGAATCCGGCGAGGCGGGCGGCCCGGGCGGCCTCCCGGTCGAGGGCGTCGGGCGACACGAGCACGATCGGGATGTGCGCGTCGGCGAAGCCCCCCGCGAGTGGATCACCACCGGGCAGGCCGCGCGCCACGAAGGCGGCCTCGGGGCCCGGCTCGGCAGCGAGGCCCTCGGCGAGGGCGGCCCGGTCGTGGACGAGCGCCACCTCGTGGCCCGCGGCCCGGAGAGGACGGGCCAGGGCCTCTCCGAGGATCGGGGTCGCGGCGGCGACGAGGACGAGCACCGAGGGAATCTACCGGATCCGGGGCGGAAGAGGAGCCCCAAGCGGTGGCGGTGCGCGGCGGCGGTGCGCGGCGTGGGCGGCGGACCGTGTCGCGGTGCGCGCAGGGGCGGCCGCCGGGAGGGTGGCGATGCGTGGATTCGAACCACGGACCTAGCGCGTATGAAACGCCCGCTCTAACCAACTGAGCTACATCGCCGGAAACGGCGGCGGAGTATAGAAGCCGGCCCGTCCCTGTCAACGTGCCGTCCCGCCGTCGCGCCGTGGCAGCGCGATCGACGACTGGACGGTCACTGCCGTGTCTGCTTCCATGCCGCCATGAATGCACGACCGATTCTTCGACTTCTGCCGTGGCTCCGAGCGGCGCTCGCCACGGCGCTGCTCCTCACGAGCGCAAGCGGCTGTCTCCTGCCCACCAGGCGCGCCGGCAGACGGACGGTCCATGTCCGCGACGCGGAGCACCGGCACCATGACGAGGATCACGGACGCGGTCACGATCAGGGTCACGGTCACGATCAGGGTCACGGTCACGACCAGGGACGGGGTCACGACCAGGGACGGGGTCACGACCAGGGACGGGGTCACGACCAGGGTCACGGACACGACCACGGAAACGGTCACGGACACGACCACGACCGCACGATCCGGTAACGGCCCCGAGCCCCGAGCTCACTGTCACCGACGACCTTGCCGGGGCCAGTGGTGGCCTCTCCGAGGGAGAGGGCCACGCCGCCGGCCCCGAGCCGGCCTCGGAACACGCCGGGCCGTTCGGTGTTAACTTTGGCAGCATGAGTGAGTCGTCGACGCCCGAACATGTCCCTCCGTCGCCGCCCACGGAGGGGCGCGCAGCATTCGCTGGACGCCCCCGAAGCGTCCGTCTGGGCGAAGCCCTCCGGACGATCCTCCTGTCGGTCGCCATCGCGATCGTCGTGCGCGTGGGCATCGCCCAGGCCTACGAGGTCGAGGGCCCCTCGATGGAGCCCACCCTGGTGGACGGGCAGCGTCTCCTGGTGGAGCGGTGCGCCTACGGCCTGACGCTGCCGGGGATGAGCGACGCCCTCTTCAGCTGGGCCACCCCGAAGGTGGGGGACGTGGTCATCGTGGAGAGCACGGTCGACAACATCGTCCTGGTCAAGCGCGTGGTCGGCCGACCGGGCGACATGATCGCGGTCCGGGACGACATCGTCTACAGGAACGGCGTGCCCCTGAAGCGGTTCGGGCCCGCCCGGTGCGATCCGGAGCGCTTCCGACATTACAAATCCGACTGCGAACGATTCCGGGAGAGCACCGGGCAACGCTCCTGGGTGACCAGCACCGCGTCGGACGCCCCGCGCTTCGACGAGCTGCCCGTGCGCGTCCCGCCGGGCGATATCTTCGTGATGGGCGATCACCGAGACCGCTCGAACGACAGCCGATTCTTCGGGCCGCTGCCCATCTCGAGGCTGCGCGGGCGCGTGCTCTTCGTGAACTGAGCGAGCAAGCGGGAGGGAATGGGATGAAGGCGATCAATCCCGCCACGGGCGAGACGATCCACGACTACGGCGAGATCGACGACGCGGAGGTGGACGCGCGTATCGGGGGAGCCCACGAGGCGTTCCTCGCCTTTCGGGATGCGGGCTTCGGCGCCCGGGCCGAGCGCATGCGCCGGGCCGCCGAGCTGCTCCGAGAGCGCAAGGGCGCGCTCGCCGCGTTGATGGCGCGCGAGATGGGCAAGCCCGTCCGGCAGGGCGTCAGCGAAGCGGACAAGTGCGCCTGGGTCTGCGACTACTACGCGGAGCACGCCGAACGTTTCCTCGCGCCCCGTCCCATCGACACCGACGCGCGCAAGAGCTTCGTCGCCTACCTGCCGCTCGGCGTCGTGCTCGCGGTGATGCCGTGGAATTTCCCCCTGTGGCAGGTCTTCCGCTTCGCCGCGCCCGGGCTGATGGCGGGCAACGCCGCCGTCCTCAAGCACGCCTCGAACGTGCCGGGATGCGCCCTCGCCATCCAGTCGATCTTCGCCGACGCCGGCTTCCCGAAGGGCCTCTTCTCGACGCTGCTCGTCGACAGCAAGCGCGTCGACCGCATCATCGAGGACCCGCGCGTCGTGGCCGTGACCCTCACCGGCAGCACGCCTGCCGGGCGCGCGGTCGCCAAGAAGGCGGGGAGCATGCTCAAGAAGACCGTGCTCGAGCTCGGCGGCAGCGATCCCTACGTCGTGCTGGCCGACGCCGACCTCGAGGCCGCGGTCGAGATCTGCGTGACGAGCCGCCTGATCAACGGCGGCCAGAGCTGCATCGCGGCCAAGCGCTTCATCGTCGTCGAGCCCGTGCGCAAGCGCTTCGAGGAGCTCTTCATCGAGCGCATGAAGAAGGCCCGGGTCGGCGACCCGATGGACGAGGCCACGGACGTTGGGCCCATGGCGCGCGTCGACCTGCGCGACGAGCTGCACGCCCAGACGCGGCGGAGCGTGGAGCGCGGAGCACGCCTGCGCCTCGGGGGCGAGGTGCCGGCCGGACCGGGCGCCTTCTACCCGCCGACCGTCCTCACCGACGTCGGACCGGCCATGCCCGCCTACGAAGAAGAGCTCTTCGGGCCGGTCGCCGCCATCATCCCCGCCAAGAGCGAGGACGACGCCGTACGGATCGCGAACGACTCACGCTTCGGCCTCGGAGCCGCGGTCTTCACCCGGGACCAGGTCAAGGGCGAGCGCATCGCGACACGAAGGCTCGAGGCCGGGGCGTGCTTCGTCAACGCCTTCGTGCGCTCCGATCCCCGCCTTCCCTTCGGCGGCGTGAAGGAGAGCGGCTACGGGCGCGAGCTCTCCGAGGTCGGCATCCACGAGTTCGTGAACATCAAGTGCGTCTACGTCGGCTGACGTCGGACGCCCGCGCAGAGGTCGGCCGTTCCGCGCCGGGCTTCTTGCGGAAGAGCAAGAGGTAGTTGAACCCGCGCAGGAAGAACCCCTGCTCGTCGGCGGCCTTGCGGTAGTTGCCCATGTCGAGCGTTCGGTTGTGGCGCACGACCGCCACGACGTCGATGGGCACGAAGTCCTCGCGCGCCATCTCGAACAGATCGAAGCCGAGCGGGAAGAAGCCGCGATCCTTCTGGAACACATCGCACACGTAGATCGCGAGCACCCGCTCGTCCCGGAGCACGCGGGCGCACTCGCCGAGCGACAGGCGCATCGCCCGCTGCCATCGCCCGTCCGCCTTGAGCTTGCCGATGCATCGCGGGTCGTCCGAATAGCTCAGGTTGTCGGCGTAGGGCGGGTCCATGAAGATCAGGTCCACCGACCGCTGCTTGAGCGGGAGGCTCCGCGCGTCGGCCTGCCGGATGTCGGCGCGGAACGGCGCCACGTCGAACCCTACCGCGCGCCGTCCGAGATCGGCGCACACGTCGAGGGTCGTGCCGCTCCCGCAAAAGGGGTCGAGCACCAGCTCCCCTTCGCGCGAGAAGCGGTGCACCACGTTCCACACGACATGCGATGGCGTCGCACCGCGATAGGCCTGGCTCCCCTGGGCCGTGTCGCCGTAGTGCTGCGACGGGTAGTCCCACAGGGTCGTGACCTGAGGGACGAGCGGCGGCTTGCTCACCGCCCGGGGACGCGGCGGGCGGCGCGGGCTCTTGCGACGATTGGCCATGGCCCGGCAGTTGTCGCGCGGAAGACGCCGAGCGTCGAGCCCTCCCGTGGATCACGCCGACGCCCGTCGCCCGCAGCCGCGCCCGTCCGCGGTCAAATGCGGTCGAGGACCGAGCGCTCCCCGATGTCGGCGCACAGGGCCTCGAGCGCGGGACGGTCGGGTCCGCCCCAGGCGAGCGCCTCCACCGACGCGTCGATGGGCGCGTCGGATTCGAGCGTGGCGAGCCGGCGGTAGAGCGCGGCTTGCTCCCGATGGGCGCGCAGGGTCTCGCCGAGCCGCGCCGCGCCGCGCACCTTCACGTCCCACCCCGCCGCATCGTCCGGGATCGCGTCGATATGGCCGTAGCGCCCGAGCACCGTCGCCGCCGACTTGGGGCCCCACCCGGCGAGCCCGGGAATGCCGTCGGCCGAATCCCCGACCAGGCCGAGGTAGTCGGGGACCGACGCCGGCGCCACCCCGAGCCTCTCCCGCACGCCCGCCTCGTCCCAGACGCGATCGCGAAAACGGTCCCACGTCACGATGCGCTCGCCGCGCACGCACTGACACAGGTCCTTGTCCGGCGACACGATGACGACGCGGGCCACGCGCGGGTCCCTCTCGAGCTGGGCGGCGGCCGAGGCGAGGGCGTCGTCCGCCTCGAGCTGCACCATGGGCCAGGTCACGATCCCGAGGGCGCGCGTGACCTGCTCGGCGAGGGAGAACTGGGACAGGAGCGCCGGGTCGACACCCTCACCGGTCTTGTAGCCACCGAACAGCCCGTTGCGGAACGACTCGATCACGTGATTGAAGGCACAGCCCACGTGGTCGACCGCGCCCTGCCGCAGCCACGCCGCGAGGGACCGCAGCATGCCGCGGGCCGCGCCGACCTCGCGCCCGTCGGGAGCCTGCATGGACGGCACGGCGAAATAGGCGCGGAACAGCTCGTAGGTCCCGTCGACCAGGTGCACGGTCACGCCGTCGCTCACGGCACCTCCCGCGCCATCCAGTCGACACCGATGAGGGCGGTGGCGTCGGTTGCCACACCGAGCTGTCGCCCGCTGTCGTGCTGCGCGTAGAGGTCCACGGTGAAGCCGAAGGTGAGGGGCCCCGCCAGGGTGACCTTCGTGGTGACGCTCGAGCGCAGCGTCTGGGACCAGCCCGACAGGGTGCTCGCGAAGTAGTCGAAGGAGAAGGCGAGGGTGAGCCGGCGGCCCGCCTCCTCGAGCACCGTCCACTCGTCGAGGGTGAGCTGCGCGCCGAGCCCGGGTCGGACCTGGTCCGTGGGATTCGAGGAGCTCGCGCTCGACGCCGGCCGCGAGTTTGAGCGTGAGCTTGCCCGTGAGCGGGAAGCCGAAGCCCACGGTCGGTCGCAGGAGCAGGTGGTGGTAGCTGCGCTCGGGGGGCCGCGTGATCTCGCTTTCGAGGTAGCCCTCGAAGTAGGGGTCCGGCACCCAGGGTCGGTTCAGGCTCTGCCGGATGCCGCGCCACCGGAGCGTGGTCCGGTAGAAGAGCTGGTCGTCTCCTTCGGCGTAGGGATTGGTCCCGGTGCGCGTCGTGCGGTAGCTCGCCAGCATCTCGTTGTCCCATCCCCAGAAGGGCGCCGTCGCCGAGAGGTGCAGGTCCAGCTGGAAGCCGAAGCTCAGGGTGTCGGCGCTCGTGAGCTGGGTGGCCGTATAGGCCTGTCCCTCACCGGTCGCGCTCGCTGGGTTGTCGGTGGCCGAGCCAGCGAAGGTCAGGTTGGCGTCGCTGCGGAAGACCCACTCGGGCTCGCGGTCCGGGCCCGAGAACGCCTCGCGCGGGTCACGGCGCCGCGTGCGACCGAGGTAGTGGAGGACGGCGGAGCGCAGGCTGGCGTCGTGCACCGGCTCCCACCGCGGCCCCGCCGGCAGCGCCCCGTCGCCTCCCGACGCGAGGAAGCGGATGGTGACGACGCGGTAGCGCCCATCGTCGAGCAGGGGGCGCCCGTTCACCTTGATCGTGGTGCCGTCGCTCGTCAGCCCGAGGGCGAGCAGATCCGCGGCCGAAGCGCTCTTGGCCACCTTCTTCAGCCAGCTCGCCGGCACCCGTGCGACGACCAACGGGTCGTCGTAGGGCAGGGCGACGTGGACGTCGCTTGCGGTGAGGGCGCCCGGGCGCGCTGGATGCCACGCGGGGTCGAGGGCACCGTGGTTCAGGATCGCGATCTCGGCGTCGGCTGCATGACGCATGGCCCCCGCGCTCAGGGCGAGCATCCCCGGCCCGTCGATGGGCCCGTGCAGTCGACCGCCCGGCAGGACGCTCCCCCACGCGCCGCAGTAACGTGGGCCCATGTTCTCGATGAAGCCCTGGACGGCGGCGGGCGGCGCGTCGACCTCGGGCAACGGCCGCGCCATTACGTCGAACCCGTGGGTCTGCATGTTGCGACGGATTTGGAGCCGGGCCCCCGCGCCGGGAGGCGCCGACACCATGGCAGGCCGGAAGCCGACCGGGCGGGCGAAGAGCAGCTCCTGGCCGGCGTCCGCGATGAGCAGGATGTCGGGCTTGGCGTCGGGGGGCAGGGCCGCCACGAGGGTGAGGGCGCGCGCCGCGGCGCTCGGTGCGCCGCCTCCATCGAAGCTGACGACGACGAGGGTGGCGCCGCGGGTCCGCGCCCGCCGCATCGCCCCGGGCAAGTAGTCCTTCGGGGCCTGCACCTGTAGGCCCCTCGCCCGATCCGGCGCGACCCGGTGCAGCGCATCGGCGGCGACCACGGCCAGCAGGGCGGTCCGCTCCTCGCCGACCTCGAACATGGGCGTGCCGTCCGAGCCGTCCACCAGCACGTCGCACAGGCGATGCGCCGACGGATCGCACCACAGGTTGTCGGCCAGCATGGGAATGCCCCGCGCGCGCAGCTCTGCCATCACGGCGATCATCGGGGCGCGCGGTGCGCTCAGGTCGTCGATGCCGAACGCGAGGGCACGATAGCCGAGCTGTTGCACGAGGGCGGCGAGCGCGGTCGGGTCCTCGCGCGCGGCGAACATCGCGACGCCCCCGGGGGCGAGCAGGCCGCCCGTGTCGACGACCAGGGGATGGTCCCGATCGTGCGAGGCGGCGACGAGCCACGGCGCGTAGTGCGCGAAGGACGTGGGCAGGAGGTCGTGCGCCCCGTCGCACTCGGGCTCGGCCAGATGCCCGCCCACACCCGAGGTCACGAAGAGGCGGCCCACCGTGTGCAGCTCCTGGGCGCGGGCTCGACCCGCTCCCGCCGCGCACCACGACACGGTCAAGGCGGCACAGAGAGCGGCTTTCCGGATTGGCATGGGGAGTCGGCGGGATGCCACCAATGCTGGTCGATTTCAACAGGACCGTGCCTGGTGCCGCCGCGTGGAGCGACGGGGGAGCGGCGGTCAGTCGCGTCCGGTTGGACGGATCCAACCACGCCGTGTGGCGAGACGAGACATTGTGGCGAGCATGCCTCGCGCCCTGGACGGGCGACCCTCCGGAAACCCTGCGCTTGTGCTGGTGGCACGCGCGGTGCACCTCCGGCGCGAAGAATGTCCCAACTGCGATCGATCTCCGTTGGACCGAGCTCCGACCGTCACGCCGCACGACGTGCCCTCGGTGAGGCGTGCAGTGCCCTCACCGGCGCTGCGGAAGCCCTCGCGCGCGTGACCGCCCGGAGGGACGTCGACCCATCCCACAACACGGCGTGCTTCGAAGAAGCGTCGCGCGCCCTCACCCGCGCCGAGGCCCTGCAACGGCGTGCGCTGCCGCGCCTCGGCGCGCCTCCCATCCGGGTGCCCGACGCACCACGCCCGCTGCCGGGGTTCTTCGGCGCGCTGTTGGGCGGCCGCGACGTGGACAGGGTCCGAGCGCTCGAGGCCATCCTGGAGATCGACGAGGCGCGAAGCCGGCTCACGAGCCACATCCTGGCACCGAGCCGCCCCTCCGCCGACGAGCCGGAGCCCTACTACCTGCAGGCCAAGTACTCGGGGGTCTTCCTGCGTCGCACGCGCACGCCGCGCAGTTGGTGGGGCCTGACGGTGCTGCTGCTCACACTGATGGTGCTGCTCCAGCTCTTGCACTGACCAAGGGCGCACGGCGGCTCGCCTGCTCCACCGCGTGGAGCCGCCGTGAGGGTGTCCGATGCGGTGTAGCGAGAGCGGCCGGTAGAGGGTCTCGCGATCGAGGCCGAGGCCGTGCTCGGCCGCAGCCCCGTTGCCACCGGACGTGCAGCAGGTGCCGGATGTGCCGCCCCTACGCGGAGGTCCCCCTGCCACGCCACTGTGGGCGTGTTGGAGAAGGTTCGGCTCCCCTGGTGCCAGGGCAGCCGAAAAAAAGTCGTCTGGATGCTTCTGGACGCTTGACAGGAACTGGGCGGGGGCACATTACTGGTCGTATGATAAAGAACGCCTCGCTTCTCGTGACTCTGCTGGCGACGGTCCTGATGGCCTCGGCGGGGTGCAGCGGTGCGCGAGCCGACCCGCCGGAGCCGCTCCAGGGCATCGTGGAGTACGAGGACGTCCACGCGGGCTTCGAGGTGGGCGGGCGCATCGAGTCCATCACGGTGGACGAGGGCGACCAGGTCACCCACGGTCAGGTACTGGCGCGGCTCGACGACGACCTCGAGCGACTCATGCGGGAGGCGCGCCGGGCGGACCTCGCGGCTGCCCAAGCCCAGCTTGCCCTCCTCGAGGCGGGCGCCCGCCATGAGGATGTCCAGGCCGCGCGCGCCCGGGTCGCGGCGGCTCGAGCCCGGCAGCAACTGCTCCACCAGAACCTCGAGCGGCAGCAACGGCTGGCCTCCCAGGGAGCGGCGCCACAAGCCCAGACCGACGATCTCTCGTCCCAGCTCGAGGGCGCCCAGGCCGATCAACGCGCCCTCGCCGAGCAGCTCCGGAGCTTGAAGCACGGAGCCCGCCCCCAGGAGGTCGACGCCGCCCAGGCCCGGGTCGACGCCGCCCAGAGCGCGGTTGCCCTCGAGGAGGCGAAGCTCGAGCGCTACGTCTTGACCGCCCCGATGAATGGAACGGTCCTCGACGTGCCGCCGGAGTCGGGCGAGGTGGTCGGGGCGGGGGCCACGGTCGTCACCCTCGCCGACGTCAGCCACCCCTACATCGACGTCTTCGTGCCCCAGCAGGGGGTCGGTGGGATCCACGTCGGGGAGCGTGCGCGCGTGCGGGTCGACTCGCTCCGGGTGCGCCTCGGCGGTCACGTCGAGCACATCGCCGAGCGGACCGAGTTCACACCCCGCTTCCTCTTCAGCGAGCGGGAGCGCCCCAACCTGGTCATCCGCGTGCGGATCCGCGTCGACGACCCGCACCAGAAGCTCCACGCGGGCATCCCGGCCTTCGTGACCCTGGCCCGGGGGGCAGCAAGTGAGCGAGCCCGGCCGGGCCGCCGCCTCCGTGGCGAACGTGATCGAGGCAGAGCACCTCTCCCGCCGCTTCGGCGACCTGGTGGCGGTGCGGGACGTATCACTCGAGGTTCACAAGGGTGAGATCTTCGGGGTCCTCGGACCGAACGGCGCGGGCAAATCCACGACGATCCGCATGCTCTGCGGCATCCTGGACCCGAGCGGCGGCCACGCGATGGTGGCGGGCTACGAGGTCACGGAGGACCCCGAGCGGGTGAAGGAGCGCATCGGCTACATGACCCAGCGCTTCAGCCTCTACGAGGACCTGACCGTACTCGAGAACCTGCGCTTCTACGCCGGCATCTACGGCGTGACGGGCAAGCGCAAGCGCGCGCGCATCCGCGAAGTGCTGGAGCGCACCGGCCTCGGCGAGCGGCGCAATCAGCTCGCCGGGAACCTGTCGGGTGGCTGGAAGCAGCGCCTGGCCCTGGCCTGCACCACCATCCACGAGCCCCCCCTGCTCTTCCTCGACGAGCCCACCGCCGGCGTCGACCCGGTGAGCCGCCGCGACTTCTGGACCCAGATCCACCACATCGCGGCCGCGGGGACCACCATCGTGGTCACTACCCACTACATGGACGAAGCCGAGCGCTGTCACCGGCTCGCCTTCATCTTCCGGGGCGAGGTCCTCGACGTGGGCAAGCCCGGGGAGGTGGTGGCGCGACGAGCGCTGCGGGCCGCGCAGCTCGAGGTCTCCGACGCGGATCAGGCGGCCGAGGTGCTGCGTGCGCATCCGGACGTCGAAGAGCTGGCGCCCTATGGCGCGACCCTGCGCCTGGTCACCCGGAACCAGGCCGATCCGGTCGCCCTCGCCCGGGAGGTGCTGTCGGCTGCCGGAATCACCCTCGAGCGTGGGCAGGAGCTGCGCCCCACGGTAGAGGACGCCTTCGTATCGATGGTGCAACAGGACGGCCAGGGGAAGGCCGCGGGGGAAGCGGCATGAACCGTTTCCTGGCCATCGCCTGGAAGGAGCTGATCCAGCTCCGTCGCGACCGGCTGACCCTGGCCATGATGGTCGCCCTGCCTGTCGTCCAGCTGCTCCTGTTCGGCTACGCGATCAACACCGACATCCGCCACATCCCGACGGTGGTCTTCGACCAGGACGGGAGCCCCCGTTCGCGCGACCTGGCCCGGAGCCTCGAGGTCACCGGTTTCTACGACATGGTCGGCCACGTGCGCAGCTACGACGAGATCTCCAAGGCCCTGCGGGGGAGACAAGCCCATGTCGCCCTCGTGATCCCGCCGCGCTTCGGGGCGGACCTGTCCCACGGCATCACGGCGACGGTCCAGCTCGTCGTCGATGGCTCCGATCCCCAGACCGTGGCGAGCGCCACCAACACCGCCGCCTCCCTGATCAACGCGCGGGCGGGACAGCTCATGCTCGGCCGCCTCGCGGCGAGCGGGGCACCCGCGGTCGAGCCCATCGCGATCGAGCCGACCACCTGGTACAACCCCGACCTGCGGACCGCGATCTTCATCGTGCCAGGCCTGATCGGAGTCATCCTCACCATGACCATGGTGATGCTCACGGCGATGGCCCTGGCCCGAGAGCGCGAGCGGGGCACACTCGAAGCGCTCATCGTCAGCCCCGTCCGGCGCCTCGAGCTCATCCTGGGCAAGATCGTGCCCTACGTGGTCATCGGCTACGTCCAGATCACCCTGATCCTCGCCGTGGGCCAGGTCGTCTTCGACGTGCCGATGGTCGGGTCCCTGACGCTTCTCTACCTGCTGGCCTTCCTGTTCATCGCGGCGAATCTGGCCCTCGGCCTGTTCTTCTCGACCCTCGCCCGGACCCAGCAGCAGGCGATGCAGATGTCGTTCTTCTTCCTCCTGCCGAACATCCTGCTCAGCGGCTTCATGTTCCCGTGGGAGGGCATGCCCCGGCCGGCCCAGTGGCTCTCCCAGCTGTTGCCCCTCACCCACTTCTTGCGGATCGTCCGCGGGATCACGCTCAAGGGGAGCCACTTCGAGGACCTCACGGGCGAGGTGGTGTGGCTCAGCGTGATCCTGGTGGCTTTGGTGGCCGTCGCTTCCCTTCGTTTCCGAAAGAAGCTGGTCTGATCCCATGCCCCGTCCCCGCAGCGACATCGCACCCCGCATCGTCCGCGCCGCCCGCGAACGCTTCCTGACCGACGGAGTCGACGGCGCGTCCCTGCGTCGCATCGCCCAGGACGCCAAGACGAGCATCGGGATGATCTACTACTACTTCCCGACGAAGGACGACCTCTTCCTCAGTGTCCTCGAGGATGTCTACCCCGCCCTGCTCGACGACGTGGCGGCGGCCCTCGCCCTCGACGCGCCCTTCGAGGAGCGGCTCGCTCGGGTCTCGGCGCGCCTCGGACGGGTGAGTGAGGAGGAGCTGAGCGTGCTGCGCATCGTCGTGCGGGAGGCCCTGGTGTCGAGCGAACGCCGCCGGCGGGTGCTCGAGCGGTTCTCGGTCGGCCACATCGGGCTCCTCTTGCGGACCGTCGCCGAGGGCGTTCAGAGGGGAGAGCTGAGCGATCGCGTGCCCTTGCCCGTCGTCACCATGCTGGTTGGGCTCGGCGCCATGGTCCCCCAGCTCCTGCGCCGGCTGGTGGGCGAGCACTTTCCGGCAGCGATTGGGATGATGCCGGACGCCAACAGTCTCGCCCCAGCCCTCGCTGACCTCCTGATGCACGGTGTGGCGGCCCCTCCGGCGACCGTTACGGGTGAAGACGACGATTCGAACGCCAAGGCCGGCAAGAAAAGCAAGTAATCTTGCGCCCCCCCACCTAGATCGCCCCGAATTCGGCCGGGCGATGGCGCGCGGATGAGACACCCCTGAACGGGGTTCCGGGGCCCTGGGCATGCTCGGATCAACCGCACACCGGAGCCCTGGCTGAGGCGGACATTCGTCAGTTTTTTGGCCCTACACCACAACAGATTGTAGTGTCCATTGCGTGACAATACGTGGCCATTCATGTGGGTGCGTTGCGTTCGTGACACGCACCGGAAGGCGCCTCGGAATGGAGGCGTTCGCACACGCACAAACCAGCGATATCACTCACATATCGGAAACGGGGCGAGGCTGTCCGAGTTTCTTCTTGACAGGTCGAAGTGGCAGAGGCACGAAGGGCAGTCTGCCACAACGGGTAGGGGTTGCCACGCAAGCGCAATGCCCATCCCTTGTGGATCCTTTGGGTACATCCGGGGGAGATCCTGGGGACAGCGTGGGGACTGTTCTCGAGGGTGGGAAACGTCTTATGCGTCGCCCTCCTCCGGAGGCGACGAGTCAGCTAGCGGGAGGTCGGCCATGGCACTAGGAATGCAGGGACGGGGACATGAGGCCGTGACGAGTTGGGCAGGTGGCGTGGGCAACGCCAAGCGGGCGGAGCAAGCACGGACATCGGGAGGGCTGCATATCGGGCGGCGGTTCACCCGCCCCGGAGAGCCGCCCCTCGAGACGGTGCGCTATCAGTACCGCGACAGCGTCATCACCAACCCGGACGGGTCCGTGGTCTTCGAGCTCAGAGGCGCGGAGGTGCCGGAGGGGTGGTCCCAGCTGGCGACCGACATCGCGATCTCCAAGTACTTCCGGAAGGCGGGGATCCACGGCGACCCGCACCGTGGCGAGCGCAGTGTGCGCGAGCTGGTCTACCGGGTGGCCCACTCGATCCGCGAGGCGGGGGAGCACTTCGGCGGCTACTTCGCCTCCACCGACGAGGCGGACAATTTCGAGGCCGAGCTGACCCACCTGCTCGTCCACCAGAAGGCCGCATTCAACAGCCCCGTCTGGTTCAACTGCGGCCTCTACCATCGCTACGGCATCGAGGGAACGGGGGGCAACTGGGCCTGGGACCCCCACACGGATGCCATCACCGAGACCGACAACGCCTACGAGCGGCCCCAGTGCTCGGCGTGCTTCATCCAGGCCGTCGATGACGATCTGATGGCGATCTACGAGCTCGTGAAGAACGAGGCGCGCCTCTTCAAGTACGGCTCCGGGACCGGGACCAACTTCTCCAGATCCGCGGCAAGCAGGAGATGCTCTCGGGGGGCGGCACCTCGAGCGGCCTGATGAGCTTCCTCGAGGTGCTCGACCGGGCGGCTGGCGCCACCAAGTCGGGCGGAACGACGCGGCGCGCCGCGAAGATGGTCTGCCTCGACATGGACCACCCCGAGATCGTCGACTTCATCAAGTGGAAGCAGCGCGAAGAGAAGAAGGCCCAGGCCCTCATCGACGCCGGCTACGAGGCGGACTTCAACGGCGAGGCCTACCACACCATCAGCGGTCAGAACTCCAACAACTCGATCCGCGTCACCGACGAGTTCATGAAGGCCGTGGAGAACGGGGGGACCTGGCAGACCCGGTTCCGAACCAACGGCCAGGTCTGCGAGACGCTGGAGGCCCGCGCCCTGTGGGACACGATCGCGGAGGCCGCTTGGGCCTGCGCCGACCCGGGCGTGCAGTACGACACGACCGTCAACGACTGGCACACGTGCTCGGGCACCGACCGCATCAACGCGTCGAACCCGTGCTCCGAGTACATGTTCCTCGACGACTCGGCCTGTAACCTGGCGTCGATCAACCTGACCAAGTTCCTCGCCGAGGACGGCAGCTTCGATGTCGAGGGCTACCGCCACGCCATCCGCCTGTTGATGCTGGCGATGGAAATCCTGATCGACTTCGCGTCCTACCCGACCGAGACCATTGCGAAGAACAGCCACGACTACCGTCCCCTCGGCCTCGGCTACGCGAACCTGGGCACGTTGCTGATGCAGCTCGGCATCCCCTACGACAGCGACCGCGGCCGCGCGATTGCCAGCTCCCTGACGGCGATCCTCTGCGGCCACGCCTACGCCGCCTCCGCGGAGATCGCCGCCTCGAAGGACCCCTTCCCGGGTTTTGCCCCGAACCGCGAGCCGATGCTGCGCGTGATGGGCAAGCATCGCGCCGCCGCCTACCGGATCGACGAGTCCAGCGGCCACGGCATGGTGGAGGGGCGGCCGGCGGGCTGCCCGGACTACCTGGTCCGCGCGGCGCGTGAGGACTGGGACCTGGCGGTCGAGCTCGGCGAGAAGTTCGGCTACCGCAACGCCCAGGCCACGGTGCTGGCGCCGACCGGCACGATCGGGCTTCTGATGGACTGCGACACGACAGGCATCGAGCCTGACTTCGCCCTGGTGAAGTTCAAGAAGCTGGCCGGCGGCGGCTACTTCAAGATCGTCAACCAGAGCGTGCCCAAGGCGCTCAAGCGGCTCGGCTACGGCGAGGCGCAGATCGCCGACATCGTCGCCTTCGTCTCCGGGACGAACACCTTCACGGGCGCGCCCCATCTGTCGCGCAAGGCGCTGCTCGACAAGGGCCTGACCGAGCGGGACATCGCGAAGGCGGAGGACGCGCTCCGGGGCGTCTTCGACGTGGGCCACGCCCTGGCGCCGTGGGTATTGGGGGCGGAGACCTACGGCCGCCTCGGCATCGGCAAAGCCCAGCTCGAAAAGCCCGGTTTCAACCTGCTCCGCCACTTCGGGCTGAGCGACGGGCAGATCGACGAGCTCAACGACGTGGTGGTCGGCCGCATGACGGTGGAGGGGGCTCCTCACCTGCGTGACGAGCATCTGCCGATCTTCGACTGCGCCAACCGCTGCGGCAAGAGCGGCCAGCGCTTCCTCGAGCCGATGGCGCACGTGATGATGATGGCCGCGGCCCAGCCCTTCCTGAGCGGCGCCATCTCGAAGACGGTCAACCTGCCGGCGGAAGCCACGGTCGACGACGTGAAGGACATCTACTTCCAGGGCTGGAAGCATGGGCTCAAGGCCGTGGCGCTCTACCGCGACGGCTCGAAGGCCTCCCAGCCCCTGTCGACCAAGGACGACTCGGCGGAGGAGACAACGGCGAGCGAGATGGACGGGAAGACTCTGGCGGAGCAGGCCCGCCTGTCGATGCCCGTCCGCGAGGGCCTACGCCCGCCGGCCACCCTGCGCCACCGGCTCCCGAAGAAGCGCGCCGGTTTCACGCAGGAAGCGCGGGTCGGAGGGCACAAGATCTTCCTGCGTACGGGCGAGTACGAGGACGGCTCCCTCGGCGAGATCTTCGTCGACATGCACAAGGAGGGGGCGGCCTTCCGCTCGCTGATGAACTGTTTCGCCATCAGCGTATCAATGGGGCTGCAGCACGGTGTGCCCCTCGACAGCTACGTCGAGCAGTTCACCTTCACGCGGTTCGAGCCCCAGGGCATCGTCGAAGGCCACCCGAACGTGAAGTTCGCGACGTCGATGATCGACTACCTCTTCCGCGTCCTCGGCATCGAGTACCTGAAGCGATACGACTTCGCCCAGGTGCCCCCCGCCGAGGAGAAGGTCGAGCTCGAGAACCCGACCGACCACGCGGCGGCGCGCCGGGCCGAGGCCAGCCCCGCCACAGGATCGGCGGCGGACATCACGCCGGCCGAGCAGGTCACCTTCGGCTTCGACACGACGCGCCCGCCAGCATCTGGGGGCGGCAACGCGCTCGACCGCCAGCTCGGCAAGATGATGGGCGACGCGCCCATGTGCGACAACTGCGGCCACATCACCGTCCGCAACGGCGCGTGTTACAAGTGCCTGAACTGCGGCAGCTCGATGGGCTGCAGCTGACGGGTGGACGCAGCGGACGATGAGGAAAGGCGGGTCGGGCTGTGCTTGGGTTGCGCCCAGGCGCGGCGCGTGGTGAGCGCCAAGGGGTCAGCCTTCTTCCGGTGTGACGACCCCCAGCGCGCCAAGTACCCGCCCCTGCCCGTCGTCCGCTGCGATGGCTTCTCGCCACGCGCTCCCTCGTAAGAGCGGAAAGCTACACCACGGCCGCCACGTTTTGCCGTATGCTCGGCCCGTGTCGAGCGTAGGCGTGGTCGTGCTGACGGCGCCCGATCCCCGATCGGCCGCTTCCTATTGGATTGAGGTGCTCGGCTATCGCTGCACCAGCACGCGCCCCGAGCGCGTCGTGCTCGAGCGCCCAGGGGGCGGTCCCAACCTGGAGCTCCGGCGCGGCCCTCCCGGCGGATACCGCCTTCCGCCGGCTCGCGAGGCCGCGGCCATCGAAGTGCGCGTGGACCTCGCCTGCATGGAGGCCGTCTGGGAGCGGGACCGGGCACGGAGCCCGACCGCTTCGTCCCCCATCGCTCAACCGGACGGCGCTCTCGTCTACCTGACCTGTGATCCCTCCGGCCACGCCCTCGCCCTCGTCGTCAAGATGGCTGAGCCGAAGGAGCGCGGCGAGCCCGTGACTCGACCCCTCAAGCCCCTCGGCGACTGACCGAGGCGACGGGCGTCGGAGCCGTGCGCCCCCGGCGCGACGGGAGCAGGTCTGTTATGCTTGGCGCCCGATGCCGAGCCTCAAGTGGATGGCGGCCGAAGGACGGCCGCGCGTCTTCCCGGTCTACAAGAAGATCACGACGATCGGCCGAGCGGGCGGCAACGACGTCTGCGTCGACCACACCTCCGTGGCCGACTACCACGCACAGGTCGTCTTCGACGGTCGCGACTTCAACCTGAACGAGGTGGACCGGCAGGCCGACATCCAGATCAACGGCAAGAAGAAGCGCCGCGGCAAGATCTTCCACGGAGACCGCCTCGGGTTCGGCGAGGTGGAGCTACTCTTCTCGCTCTATGACGAGGGCGCCGTGATGTCCGGCGGAGCCGACGAGGGCGACAGGGGCGGCTCCGAACTCGCGGGCATGCTCAAGCTCAGCGAGTTCAACCGGCGCCTCATGGAGATCCGCTCGGTGCACGAGCAGATGGAGGCCCTGCTCGACGCCGTGATCGAGGTCACCCACGCCGGGAAGGGCTTCGTGCTCCTCCTGCGCGACGGAGAGACCGAGGTGGCCGCGGCACGCAACGTCGATCAGCAGAACATCACCGGCGGCATCCGGCACCTGTCGGACAGCATCATCAAGAAGGTCACCGAGACGCGAAAGCCTCTCATCGTGAGCGACGCACTGAACGACGACGATGTTCCGCGGCTCCAAGAGCATCATGAACCTCAAGCTCTCGAGCGTGATCTGCGTGCCCCTGCTCGCCCGCGGCCGGCTGCTCGGCCTGATCTACGTCGGCAACGACAACGTCGTGACCTCTTCCAGGAGCCGACGCCTGCGACGTGCTGACGATGTTCGCCGGACAGGCCGTCGCTCATCCTCGCAAACGCGCTGCTGCTCGACGAGCTCACCAGCGACAGCGACCGCCTGGCCGAGCAGCTCGAGGAGAAGCGGTTCGGCGACATCGTCGGGAGCTCGCCGCCGCTGCTCGAGGTCTTCCGCAAGGTCGAGAAGGTCGCCGGCACCGACATCTAGCGTGCTCATCACCGGCGAGACCGGCACCGGCAAGGAGCTGATCGCGCGCGAGATCCACAGCCGGTCGCCGCGCGCGAAGGGGCCCGTTCGTCACGATCAACTGCGGCGCGATCCCCGAGAACCTGCTCGAGAGCGAGCTGTTCGGCCACGTCAAGCGGCGCGTTCACCGGCGCGGTCGTCGACCAAGCAGGGCAAGTTCCAGGCGGCCGACGGCGGCACGCTCTTCCTCGACGAGATCGGCGAGATGCCGGTCGCGCTCCAGGTCAAGCTCCTCCGCGCGCTGCAGGAGAAGATCGTCATGCAGGTCGGCGACACGCGGCCCGAGTCGGTCGACATCCGCATCCTCGCCGCGACCAACCGCGACCTCGAGAAGGAGATCACGCGGCGGCAGGTTCCGCGAGGACCTCTACTACCGGCTCAACGTGGTCAACGTCGCACCTGCCGCCGCTGCGCGAGCGCGGCGACGACGTGCTCGTGATCGCGCACTACCTCCTGTCGAGGCTACGCGCGCGAGTACGACGCCAAGGTCAAGGGCCTCTCACCCAACGCGATCGATCGCGATCCGCAAGCACAACTGGCCCGGCAACATCCGCCAGCTCGAGAACCGCATCAAGAAGGCGATCGTGCTCTGTGACAAGACGCTCGTCGGCCCCGACGACCTCGACCTCTTTCCGCGACGCCCTGCGGCCATCGCGCCCCTCACGCAGGCGCGCGAAGACGTTCCAGCGCGCTACATCAACGAGGTGCTCGCGCTCAACAACGGCAACCGCACCAAGACGGCGCGCGATCTCGGCGTCGACCCGCGCACCGTCTTCCGCCACCTGGAGCGCGAGCCCGATGCGCCGGAGCCGGGCGGGGCCTCCGAAGAGGCGTGAGGGCCGGAGCCCGGCCGGTCGGCCGATCTGGCCGAGTGCGGTGGGGACGGGGTAGGATGCGGGAGCACGCCGCAGGTCAGCGGGTACACTGACAGGAATGTCGTGGATCACCGCTTCCAACGGGGGTGGATCGTAGTAAATGGCCAGTGATTCCCAAAGGATGGGAAAGCAGCGGCCGCGTGGCACGTGGGTTGCTGCGCTAAGGGCCGGAATGGCCCTCCTCACCGCGACGGGCGTGTGGATGCTCCCCGGCTGCTTGGTTACGGACAAGTTCCAGCTCCATCAGCAGCCCGACTTCCCGCCCTCCATCGTGAGCCGGCCGTCGGCGCGCGATCACGGGACGAGCCTCGACGAAGTGGTCCGCCTGAACCTGAGCGACACGGCCACCGCGGACGGGGGTACCTCGAGCCTGACGTTTCCGGTGACCGTCCGCGACCCGAACACCCTCCAGGGGCTCGTCTACCACACCTACCTCGACTTCGATCCCACCCCCGGCGCCAACAACGGCCTCTTCGTCGACTCCCAGCCCATCCCCTCGGGCCAGCGGGACGTGGACATCCTGCTCGACAAGACCCGGCTGACGCCGGGCTGCCACAAGTTCGAGATGCTCGTGTCGAGCCGCTTCGTGGACTCGGCTCCGCAGCGCGATCCGGTGGAGCCCGGGGACCTCGGGAGCGCTGTGTGGTGGCTGGCCGTCACCGACAGCACGCACACCACGGTGGAGATGACGACGTGTCCGCCATGAGGCGGCACAGCCATGCGCTGGTGCGCGTGCTGGCCGTGCTGCTGGGCTGTTCCGTCCTCGGTACGGGGTGCGGTCTGGCCGACACGGGCGAAGCCGCGGTGACGAACCACTGCTCCACGGACGCCGACTGCTGCTCGGGCACGAGCTGCCCCGGCATGTCCTGCGACACGACCCTTTCGATGTGTGTGAGCAGGAGCACCGACCACCTTCAGGTCGCCATCGAGGTGATCCCCGCCAGTGACCCTTCGGTAAGCGCACCGACGACCTGGGACTTCCTGCCGCCCATCGACGTCTCGGGGCCGACGCAGAAGTCGCTGCAGATGCCCGTACCGATCACCGTGGTCGGGCGCCTGCAGTGGGCGGGCCACGACCGGGTCATCCCGGCGAAGGTCACCTTCACGCGCAGGGACGGCATTCCCGGAGGCAGCAGGACCCGCGTCTCCACCAGCACCACCGCGAGCCCGAGCGCAGCCCTCGACGGAAGCCTCAAGGACTATGCGGTGCGGCTCGTGGCCAACGAGCACTACGACGTGCTGGTCGAGCCCATGGCCGACGCGATCAAGGAGCTGCCGCCGATGCGCCTCGACGACGTGACGGTGCCGGGCGGCGGCGACTTGACGCGTCTCGACCTGACCTATCCGGCGGACCTGACTGAGCTGTACGGCGTGGTGGTGACCGGGGCCGCCCGCGGGACCACCACGCCGGTGAGCGGTCTGCAGGTGCAGGCGATCGATCCGGCGACCGAGCGCGTCCTGTCCTCGACCGCCGTCACCGGCGCCGACGGAGGTTTCGCCCTCGGACTCTCGTCGGGTGCGACGGGCTGGGTGTTCCGCATCGGTCCCGGCGCCGACTCGCCCATCACGCCCACCTTCACCGTCGACCCGGCTTACCTTTTCCCCGACTCGACCGGCGCGGTGCGCATCCTCGTGCCGAACGTGACGCCCGTCACCTACCGCGGATTCGTGGAGGACGCGCACACGGGCGACCCGATCGCCGGCGCCGCCCTGACCCTGCGCTCGGACGACGTCGTCGACGGCGCGACCGGGGTGGTGGGCAGCTTCAGCGCGACCACGACCGCCGATGCGGACGGCCAGTTCGAGGTGCAGGTCCTGCCCGGCACCTATCAGGTGGTCGTCACCCCCTCGAGCTCAGGCAGGCTCGGCATCCTCGATCAGACCGTGCACATCGTCCCGCCTGCCGGAACGTGGATGGTGCAGGGACAGGTCTACGATCTCCCGCGACGCCTCGTCCTCGGCGGCAAGGTAGTGGCGCCGGATGGACGGACGATGTCCGGCGCAACGGTGCAGGCCCTCGCGCTCGGAAGCATGCCGAGCGGCCTGCCACCCGCCGCCCGATACAACCGCTCCACCAACACCGTCACCGACCCCACCGGACAATTCGGCCTGTCCCTCGACGTCGGCGCCTACGACCTGATGATCAAGCCGCCCGTGGACAGCGGCTTCCCGTGGATCGTGTCGCGCGACCTCGTCATCGGCGCGAGCAGCGGGACGACGGCACGGGATTTCGATTTCGCGGCTCCCATCCCTGTGCAGGGGGAGCTGAAGGCCGCGGACGGGACGCCGGTCGTCGGTGCGGAGGTCGAGGCCTTCGGCATCCTGGACGGGTCCGACGGACCGAGCGCGTTCCAGATCGCCCACACGGTGACCGGGCCCGACGGCAGCTACCAGCTCCTGCTTCCGCCCGGCCTCTGATGCGCTCAGACCCTTCGCCGTAAGAGGGCGAGCACCCGCTCGCGCCGCACGGTGGCGAACAGGGCGATGGCGAGCAGGCCGAGCCACCCGGGCCAGTTGCCGAGTGCCTCGTAGAGCGTGTGATCGCGCATCATGCCGACCTTCCCGTGCAGGTTTTGCTGCACGAAGGTGCGCGAGTGGGTGAGCACGCGGCCCGTCGGATCGACGATGGCGCTCACGCCGCTGTTGGTGGCCCGCAGGAGGTAGCGGTGGTGCTCGACCGCGCGGAACTTGGCGAGCGCCAGGTGGATCCAGGGCTCGTGGGTATCGCCGAACCAGGCGTCGTTGGTGATGTTGATCAACAGATCCGGATCGGCGTGATCCACCGCGTGCCGCACGAACGACGGCAGGATGTCCTCGTAGCAGATGAGGACGCTGATCCGGTACTTGCCGAAGTGCAGCGGGTCGACCCGGTGACCCGGCGTGAAGTGCCCCGTGTTCTTCGAGATGCGATAGAGGGCCGGGAAGTCTTCACCGAAGGGCATGTACTCGCCAAAGGCGAGCAGGTACGTCTTGTCGTAGGTGCCTTTGATGTTGCCGTCGCCGTCGAGCAGATAGGCGGTGTTGTAGTCCTTCTCCTCGCCATCGACCTGCCGCTGGGCGAGCCCGCCGAACAGGAGCGGCGTGTGCACCGGACCCATGACCCACCGGCGCACGTTCTTGATGCCCGGCGGCAGGAAGAACGTGTAGGCCGACTCCGGCCACACGATCAAGTCGGGCTTGTCCTCTCGCTCGAGCTCGAGGGTCTGCCGGATATGACGGCGCTGGCCCTCGTAGGGGTCGTCCCGCTTCGCGAAGAGCCCCATGTTCGCCTGCACCAGGCCCACCTCGATCTTCGGTGCCTTCGCCGCGATCGCCTCGACCTGGTGGATGCGGTAGGCGCCGTAGCCGACGGTGAAGGCGACGAAGAGGGCGCCTGCGATCGGCGCGGCCCGGGGAATGCGTTCGTTGCGCGTCACCGCGCGGAGCACCTCGTAGAGCGCGCCGCTCACGATGACCGCGAGCACCGTGTCGAGGATGGGCCCGCCCAGGTCGGCGATCTGCATCAGGAGCGGCACCGGGTGGAAGCTCGCGCCGTAGTAGAAGGGGAAGAGGTTCGGGAAGATCAGCTCCACGCCCGCGAAGGCCATGACGGCGGCGAGGGTCCCGTTCCAGCCGCGCCTCCGCGCGCGCACCCAGAGCCAGCCGATGAGCGCGAACTGCAGCCCGAGGAAGACGAAGAAGATCGACGCGATCCCGATGTTCGCCAGCAACGGGAAGCCCGAGAAGTTCTCGAGCATCTGGACGAGCCAGTAGTAGCCGCCCGCGATGCCCACGAAGCCGAACAGATGGGCGATGAAGAACACCTTGCGCTGGCTGGCGTTCGGGTCGAGCTCGAGGGCGAAGAAGAACGGCACGAAGGCGACGAAGGCGAGCGGCCACACGTCGAAGCCCGCGAAGCCGAGGAAAGCGACCACACCGCCGGCGACGGCGAGCCCGTAGGGAAGCAGACGCTTCCCCGGCGCTTCGGGAGCCTCGACGGGCTTCGGCTCGCTGCCCTGGGAGCGCCCCTTGTCGGCTGTCTTCGCGCTCGCCTTGCCGCGGCGCCCGCGCCGACCTGCACCCCCCTTGCCCGTCGGCCTGCCCTTCTTCGCGGCTCCCTCGGCGGGTCCGGTGTCACGCGCGTCTGCCTGGTCGGCCGTCTCGGTCATGGCGGCCCGCTCAGTGGGGCTTCTTCGCGAGCACGTGCTGCACCTTGTCGAGCAGCGCCTCCTGCTTGAAGGGCTTGGTCAAGTAGTGGCGCGCGCCCGCGTTGATCCCCTTGATCACGTCCCGCGGCGTGTCCTTCGCCGTGAGCATGATGACCGGAATGCGGGCCAGGCGGGCGTCTTCCTTCATGCGGCGGGAGAGGGTCAGGCCGTCCATGCGCGGCATCATCAGGTCGGTGATCAGGAGGTCCGGGAGCGGATCATCCTTGAGCACGAGAAGCGCTTCCATGCCGTCCTCCACGGCGGTCACCCGACCACGCGTGGAAAGCATCATCTTGAGCATGCGACGCAGGTCCGGGTCGTCTTCGGCGACGAGGATGCTCGGTCTGGAAACCATGTCGTCTGCGGCCATGAGGCCAGGCAGCCTAGCAGCCCGCCACCGGACCTGCCACGCCGCCCCGCGGGGCTCTGCTTCACGGGGCGGAGGAGGAGCCGAGCCCCTCGCAAACCGCGTCGTGGACGACGGCGAGGAGCTGGTCGAGAGCCTCGTCCGGAATGGTGAGCGCCGGCGTGATGTAGACCGTGTTGCCGAGGGGGCGGAGATAGGCGCCGAGCCGGCGCGCCGCGGCCGCGACCCGCGGACCGATGCCGCCGTAGTACCCGGTCTCGCCCAGGTCGGCCGCGCCCACCATGCCGAGGGTGCGCACGCGCACGACGCCGGGGACCGCCGCGAGCCGGGCGAAGGCCTCGCGGATGCGGGGCGCCTTGTCGCGGACCTGACCGAGCACGTCCTCGTCGCGGTAGACGTCGAGCACCTCGCGCGCGACGGCGGCGCCGAGGGGGTTGCCGCAGAAGGTGTGGCCGTGCATCAGCGCCCGTTCCTTGCCGCCGCGGAACCCGTCGAAGATGCGCGCCGTCGCGAGGGTCGCGGCGAAGGGAAGGACGCCGCCGGTCAGGCCCTTGGAGGTGCACAGGAGATCGGGCGCGACGTCCGCGTGGGCGCACGCCCACATGGGTCCGGTGCGGCCGAAGCCGGTGAAGACCTCGTCCGCGATGAGGAACGTGTCGGCCCGGGTCGTCGCCTCGCGCAGCCGGCGCAAGAGCGCGGGCGCCCAGATGCGCATTCCTGCGGCACCCTGCACCAGGGGCTCGACGATGACGCCCGCAATCGACGCGCCCTCGGACGCGAGCAGCGCCTCGATGTGCGCGACGGCTTGCTCGAAGCCGCTCTCGTCCCCTGGCGCGGGCGCGTGGACCACGTCGAAGAGGAGAGGGCCGAACACGCCGCGGAAGGCCTCGATCCCGCCGACGCTCATGGCGCCGAAGGTGTCGCCGTGGAACGCGCCAGCGAGGGAGACGAAGCGGCGGCGCTCGGCCCGGCCGTTCTGCTGCCAGTGCTGGAACGCCATCTTCACCGCGACCTCGACGGCGGTCGACCCGTCGTCGCTGAAAAACACGCGCTCGAGACCCGGCGGCGCGATGGCGGCGAGCTCGGCGGCGAGCTCGGCGGCGGGGCCGTGGGTGATGGCGGCGAGCGCGCAGTGCATCAGCGTCTCGGCCTGCCGGGCGAGTGCGCGGCGGATGCGCGGGTGGCCGTGGCCGAGGGAGTTGCACCACCAGGAGGCGTTGCCGTCGATGTAGCGACGGCCGTCGACGTCATACAGGAAGGGCCCTTCGGCGCGCGCGACCACGATCGGGTCGACGCCTTCGTGGTCCTCGCTCGATGTGTAGGGTCGCCACACGTGGCGCCGGTCGAGGGCGAGGATCGCCTCGCGCGACAGGGGAGCGCTGGAGGATTCCATGGTGGGAACCGTAGCACCGACGCTGGTCGCGACCGCGGTGGGCCGACCGACAGCGGGGTGGCCGGCAGGAAGGTCAGGGGCTCGGGATGGGAGCGGGGCCCGTCGAGGGGCCGGCGAGGAAGGCCACCCACGCGAGCGGTGTGGATGTCGCGCACGCCGTGGCGCTCGATCGCAGGTCGCGCAGACCGTAGATCGCACCGCCCTCCGGGCGAGCCACGGTTTCGTCGCCCTCGTCCGCTTCGAGAGTGTCCGTGGTGCCGAGCGAAACGCCGACGGTGAGACGCACCGCATAGCGGTGTGAGGCGCCTCCGCTCGGGCCCGGGTCGCGGCCGCCGCACGTGAGGTTGCCCTTGCCGACGATGAAGCCGGATGGCAGCTCCGGCGTGGGCTCCGCTCCGGCGTCGTCGTGGGCGGCGAAGAGCAGGTCCGGCAAGCAATCGCCACAGGAATTCTGGAGGATGAAGTCGTGGGGCGTGACGTGCATCGTAGCCAGCATGGACGCCATCGGGGACCGCGGCGCCCAACTGAGCTCGTCCACCAGGTCCGCGCCGACGCCCGTCACGAGGAACGTGCGGACGCATGGGTCCGCGCCGCCCGGGCACGAATCGACCCGGAAGCGCAGACCGTCGGTCGCGGGGTCGGGGGTGATCTCGAGGACGTTCGTGAGCACGTCACCGTCGGGCAGCGAGCCTCCGTCGGTGCTCCGCACCTCGACCGTGCGGGTGCTCTGGACGCAGCCCTGCTCGCAGTCGGCCGATGGCGGCCCCGCATCGGCATCGCTGACGGCCGTGGTGGCCGAGCGCTCGTGAAACGCGAAGCAGCCGCTCGCCGTGAAGACGAGGAGAAGGACGAGATGTGTCAGCGTGGGCCGCGCGTTCATGGCGGCGCAGGGGACAGCAATCGCCGTGCCACCACTGGCACCGGAGGGCGCCCCGTCCTAGCCCGCGCTGCGGCAAACCTGGACAAGGAACCCGGGGATGCGTAGCGGTGTCCGTGGTCCAACGAGGAGCGTTGCCATGGACGAGATCCGAAACGAGGCCGCAGAGCGGCTCCAGGCATGGGAGCACCAACTATTGCGCGCCGTCGAGGAGGAGCCCCCCGAGCTGGAGCGCAAGGCCCTCACCGAGCAGCTCGAACAGCTCCGCTTCGCCCGCGAGCAGCTCCCTCGCCTCGGCGCCGACGAGGTCCGGCGGCTTTGCGACCGGCTGGCGCGCGATCCCGGCGAGTGGATCGAACGCTCGCGAAGGCGGGCCGAGCCGGCCGCGGAGTGAGCTCACTCGGCGTAGACGTCCGGCGTCTGGAAGGCCACACATGTGAGGGACATGCGCCATGTGGCTTCCGGAGCCACCCTTCTCTACCCTGCACTCGTGAACCTTCGAGACGACCTCGCCCAGACCCTCCTCTCCCTCTGCCGCATCCCGAGCCCCATCGGCGAGGAGGCGGCCCTGTGCGACTGGGTGGAAGAGCGCCTCCACGGGCGTCTCTCGGCCGCCGAGGTCGTGCGCCATCACGACAGCCTGGTCGCGCGCGTCGCGGTGCATCCCGGGAGACCGCGCATCGGGCTGGTCGGTCACCTCGACACGGTGCGCACCCATCACGACGGGCCGCCGCGCATCGAGGGTGACCTTCTGTACGGCTCGGGCGCCTCCGACATGAAGTCGGGGCTCGCGCTCATGCTCGAGCTCGCGGAGCGCGTTCCGCACGATGCGCTCCCGGACCTGACGCTCGTGTTCTACGAGCGCGAAGAAGGGCCCTTCGCCGAGAACATGCTCGGGCCGCTGCTCGAGCGCTTCGACTTGTTGCGCGAGCTCGATCTGGCCGTGTGCCTCGAGCCGAGCGACAACCGCCTGCACCTCGGCTGCATGGGCTCGGTGCACGCCACGCTCGTCTTCCACGGGCGCACCTCCCACAGCGCCCGCCCGTGGCAGGGCGACAACGCCATCACCAAGGCCGCGCCGCTGCTCGGCGAGCTCGGTGCGCGCGCGCCGAAGGACGTGGTCGAAGATGGGTTCACCTACCGCGAGGTGATCACGCCGACGATGGCGAGCGGCGGACGCGCACGCAACATCGTGCCCGACCGCTTCGAGGTCAACGTCAACTACCGCTTCGCGCCGGGGCGCACGCCCGAGCAAGTAGTCGAAGACCTGCGCGCGATTGTCGGTGCTCGTGCGGAGGTCTTGCCGACCGACCTCTCACCGGCTGGCCACCCCCACGCGAGCCACCCTCTCGTGCAGAAGCTCGAGGCCTCGGGCGTGCGCGCCGTCGAGCCGAAACAGGCCTGGACGGACGTCGCCCGCTTCGACGCCATCGGCGTGCCCGCCGTGAACCTCGGGCCGGGGATCAACGCCCAGGCCCACCAGCAGAACGAGCACACCGCCCTGTCCCTGCTCGACGAGGGCTACGCGATCTTCGAGCGTTTCTTGCGAGGCGTGGCGCAGGATTGAGCCGCTATCGGCTCAGCTCGACCCGAAGGCCAGCGTGTAGCTGTACACGACATTGCCACCGCTCGCTGCCGCCGACGAGCGCAGGTGCTCCCCGGCATGGCGGAGGCAGGCGTCGAAGTACGTTGAATGAAGGCTGTCCTCCTCGACGTGCACGCCCGTCACGCGGCCGCCCGTCGTCACCGTGAACACCAGGATCGCCGTACCCGTTCGAAGCACGCCCTGACCGACGAGGTGCTCGTAGCAGCGGTCGAGGCGCCCGCCGATCCCCGCGACCGCGGCGCGAATCGCCGCGGGCTCGACGTGCCCCATGCCGTCCACGCGCTCGCCGGAGCGCACGTGCACGTTCGACGTCAGGGTGGTGCCGTGCTCGATGACCTCCGTCGCCGCGTTGGGCGTGGCGACCGCCTGGGCGGTCGGATCCGGAGGTGCATCGACGTAGACGACCCCCTGCCCGCCGCGGGTGCGAGCCGCCGCCTGACTGTCGTGCGGCACGGCGGTGCGGCAGGCCTGGGCGTCCTGCTCGAGGGTGTCGATCCGCTGCGAGAGGCTCTCGACCGTGCGCACCGCATCGCGGCGAACGCTGTCACTGCTCGCGGTCTGCGCCTGGTGGCGCGCGTCCGCCACGAGCTGCACCACCCCCGCGAGGCGCGTGTGCACGTCCTCGAGGCATCGGATCTCTCCGTCGAGGGCGTCGGCGCTCCGCTGAGCACGGGCCGCCACCTGGTCGGCGCTCGGGTGCGCTTGGGCGAGGGCCGGGCCCGCGGTGAGCACGGCCACAGCGGCGCCCAGCATCGAAAGCTTCGTGATCATCGTTTCCATGGGACGCCCATGCTAGCGCCGATGTTCATCGGACTGAACACGGCGGCCGGAGGGAGCTGCCCTCGACGCCGGGGATCACGGCAGCAGGGGAGAATTGAAGCACGACGGTCAGAGGGGCTGGACCAGGACCTCACGGCGCCCGCCCGCCTTGCCGCTCGGCGGACCGACGACCCCTTCCCGCTCCATCTGCTCGACCAGCTTGGCAGCCTTGTTGTAGCCGACGCTGAGCTGGCGCTGGATGTGGCTGATCGAGCAGTACCCGGCCTGGGCGACCACGGCGACGGCCCGATCGTAGAGGGGATCGTCGTTGCTCGGGCCGCCCACGCCCGAGTCGTCGTCGTCGCGCGGCTTGAGGATGGCGTCGTCGTAGACGGGCTTGCCCTGCTCGCGCAGGAAGTCGCACACCGCCTTGACCTCCTCCTCGCTGATGTAGGCGCAGTGCACACGACGTGGATCGCTGGCGCCGGGCGGGATCATGAGCATGTCGCCCATGCCGAGCAGGTGCTCGGCGCCGCTGCGCCCGAGGATCGTCTTGCTGTCCTCGCGCTGCGACACCTTGAATGCGATGCGCGCCGGGAAGTTCGCCTTGATCATGCCCGTGATGACGTCGACGCTCGGCCGCTGCGTCGCGAGGATGACGTGGATGCCGGCTGCACGCGCCTTCTGGGCGAGCCGCGCGATGCACGCCTCCACGTCCTTGGCGGCCACCATCATGAGGTCGGCGAACTCGTCGACGACCACGACGACGTAGGGCAGCTTCTCGGGGGGCTTGTCGAGGGCGTTGGCGACCTCGCCCTCGTCCGGGTCGACCAGCACCTCCTCGCCGTTCGGCCCCTGGGCGCGCATCTTGTTCGCGCGCCGCGGCATGAGCTTCTCCGGCGGCAGGTCGCCGCACAGCACCTTGTCGACCCGGTCGTTGTAGGTCGAGATGTTGCGCGCGCCCGCGTCGGCGAAGAGCTGGTAGCGCCGTTCCATCTCGTCGACCGCCCACTTGAGCGCGAGGGCCGCCTTCTTCATGTCGGTGACGACCGGCAGGAGCATGTGCGGGATGCCGTCGAAGACCGCGAGCTCGACGACCTTCGGGTCGATCATGAGCATGCGCACTTCTTCGGGCGTCTTCTTCGCGAGCAGGGAGGCGAGCATCACGTTGAGCCCGACGCTCTTGCCCGCGCCGGTTGCGCCCGCCACGAGAAGGTGCGGCATCTTCGCCAGGTCCGCGTAGACCGCCTGCCCGCTGATGTCCTTGCCGAGCGCCATGGGCAGCGCCGCCTTGAGGTGCTGCCAGCGGTCCTCCTCGAGCACCTCGCGCACGTGCACCGTCTGCCGCACCTCGTTCGGCAGCTCGAAGCCGACACGGGCCTTGCCGGGGATCGGCGCGACGATGCGCACCTTCTGGGCCGCCAGGGCCATGGCCAGGTCGTCGGCGAGGCCGGCGATCTTCGACACCTTCGTCCCGCTCTGGGGCTCGAACTCGTACATCGTGACCACGGGGCCGGGGTGGATCTCGTCCACCCGCCCCTTGACGCCGTAGGCGGCCAGCTTCTCGACCAGCAGCGCCGCGTTGTCGCGCAGGGTCTCTTCGTCGATGCGGATGCGGCTGTCGGGCGGCTCGTCGAGCAGGCTCGTCGGCGGTAGCTCGAAGGGACGTCCGTGGCTGGCCGGCGGCTCCATGCGGATCGCACGGGGCGCGCTGCGCTTCGCCTTCGCGGCCGGTGCGACGATGCGCGGGCCGGCGGCCTTCTTGCTCCGGCGGCCGGGGTGGCTCGGGGCTTCCTCGACCTCGTCCGCCTCCGCCTCCGCCGACGCCTCGTCCTCTGCTTCCGCCTCGAGATCGACCTGGGCGCTCCCGGCCTCCCCGTCCCCGAAGTCGACGGCCTCCCCGTCATCGTGGGCGTCGAGGGAGTCGTCCTCGCCGCCCACGATGCGTGGCTCTGCGGCCCGCTCAGCCTCCTCCCGCTCGGCCCGCTCGAGCGCCTTGGCCTCGCGCCATGCGTCGACAATCGCACGTAGGCCACCCCAGGCGGAGCGCGCGGCCCCCGCCGTTCCGGCCGCCCCGTGGTGCGCGATCCGCACGACGAACAGGGACGTGCGCAACACCAGGGTGATGAGCAGGAGAGAGATGCCGACCACGAAGGCTCCCGCCAGCCCGAGCATGGAGCGCAGCACCTCCCCGAGCACCTCTCCGAGCAAGCCCCCCGGCATGTGGCCGCCGAAGACCTGCCTCGGCGAGAGGGCCAGGTGCAGGAGGGCGCAGCCGACCAGCACGAAGACCAGGGTCGAGGCCAGGGTGGCCAGGCCGAGGACGGTCGTCCGCCGCTGGAAGAGGCGCACCGTCGCGAAGGCGAGCTCGAAGGGAATCACCCAGGCGCCCACGCCGAAGGCCGAGGCGAGAAACCCGGCGAGGGCGGTGCCGACTGGCCCAATCCAGTTCTCCCCACCCCGTGCGTCGTAGGACCAGAGTGCGAGGGTGACCAGCACCGTCGCGGCTCCGACCGCGATCCCCAGGACCTCGTGACGACGCCCCTCGAGAGGCTCGACCTCGTCGCATGATGTAGTAGACGGTGCGCCCAAGTACGCTCCTTCCCACATGGAAGGTAGGAAAGGGCGCCGGCCGAGGTCAAGAAAGGGGAGGATGTGGGTCCTCCCCGCACCGGACTCTTGATCGACCCCCCGGATGTTCTACTATCGTCGCCTACTTTGGAGAGCACGATCAGGTTGCTTCGTCCATGAGTCCGCGGAGTCAGGTGGGTCGGTGGGCGTTCCGACGACCCGGAGGAGGGGTGCAAGCCCTCCCGAGGGACGGCGGGGCCACGGCCCGCATGAGCCGCCGAGTTTGGGCGAGCTGACCGGACCGCTGCTCTGAGAGGTCCGCGCCGCTGGCGCGGGTGGCGGGCGGCATGAGCGCCCGCGACTCGTTGCCCCCGAGAAGGAGCCCATGCGACTTCAACGATTCCTGTGCATCCAACTGCTGCTCGCCACGGTGCTGGCGTTCACGGCCGCAGGCTGCAAGGTCACCGCCGACGACATCGAGTACTGGAAGGGCACGGTCAAGGGCCCCGGCAAGATCGTCGCCGTGATGCTCAGCCACAAGTACCCGCTCGAGCTCCGGAGCCAGGCGGCGCTTGCCCTCGTCCAGATGGATCGGCAAGACGTCAACGGCGTGGTCGAGCTCCAGAACGCCCTTGCGCGTGTGGATGAGCCGACGCGCAAGAAGATCATCGACCAGATGGTCCCGGGACTGACGGCCATGATGCGGGGCAGCGACTCGGCACCGCAGCAGAGCGACAGCGGTGGGCTCGACGGGCCACCCCCCCAACAGCTCCGGGCCAAGGACGCGGCGTATCTGCTCATCAGCTTGGCCGGAGGGGACTCGCGGCAGACGCTCATCAAGGCGGTGGTCGGCTGGTACGTGGTCGACTTCAACGGGCGCAGCCTGGCCGGCAACTACAGCGCGGAGCAGGTGGTCCGCAGCCTCGGGGCCCCCGCCGCGGCCATGCTCATCAACGCGATGAGCCCCCAGATGCCGTCGCCCGCGCTCGTCAAGATCGCCGAGCTCATCGGGCAGCTCGGCGACGCGGCGACCAAGCAGCGCGCGGCCACGCGGCTCGTGGACATCGAGAAGCGGATGGAGGGCGACGCCTTCCTCGCCTGGCTCGAGAAGCAGATCAAGGAGCAGCTCGAGCAGCAGCACGAGACCATCCCCGCCGACCGGCTGAAGGAAGCTGCGGAAAAGAACCGAGACAACTTCATCAACGAGGGCGCGCTCCCGGCCATGAAGCACCTGGCCGACCAGGAGGTGGTGGCGGAACGCCTCCTGCAGGTCGCCTCCATCGACTCGAAGTCCGTCGAGATGGTCAACCGACGCAAGCGCGCGTTGCAGGCCCTCGAGGGCAACGCAAAGGAAGCGCACCTCGATCAGCTCCTCCAGCTCGCCCTCAACCCGAACAACCCCGTCGGGGTGCGGGACAGCGCCTTCGACCGCGTCGGCGACATCCACAGCAAGCGGGCCATCCCGCCCCTGTGGCCGCTCGTGCAGAACGCCAAGGATCAGCGCCTGCGGTGGCGTGCCGGCGAGTTGGTGCTCGCCATCGGCGGCAACGACGTGGTCCAGGACTTCTTCGCCAAGCTGCCGTCGAGCGCCGGGGTCGAGTACGCGCCGGAAGAGCTCGAAGGCTACGCGACGCGCATGAGTCAGATGACGCCGCCGCCGACCGACTTCCTTCGCACGCAGCTCGCCTCGCCCAACTGGTGGAACCGGGTGATCGCCCTTCGCTACTTCGAGCGCAAGGGTGTGCCGTCGGACATCGCGCAGATGCAGCCGCTCACGAACGACAGCGCCGTGGTGACCGGGCCCCACTGGGCCGACCACTCCACCGTGGGAACCGTGGCGACCGACGCGATCAAGAATCTCCGTCAGCGTCTCGCCCAGCCGCCGAAGGCCGGCCATGGCAGCTCGGGAGGGTCCCATGGTTGATGGCAATGCCCGGACGGAGGTCGGCGTCGTTCCGGATGGGTCGCGTTCGGCGGGTCCCGCAAGGCGGCGCCGCCGGTCGTTCGACGCATCCCCATGGATCCGGTGATGACCCACGATCAGAACAAGAAGACGCTCCGCCACTTCCAGTGTCGCGACTACCTCTGGGACATCTTCGAGCAGATGAGCGCGGAGCTCGAGTGCTCGACGGACTACCTCATCAACGAGGCGATGCGTCAGTACGCGCGCTCGAGGAACTACGGCATCCGAACGCCCTCCTCGCCGGGCATGCCGCGCAGCGAGCCGGCCTCCGCCCAGGGCTCCGGCATCCCGTCCATCGGTCGAGGCGGACGGCCGCCGATCCCGTCGGCGCCGCCGCCGCCGCCTCCTCGCCAGTCGGCGCCCTACCCGGGAGGTGCCGGATACGGCCAAGGCTACGGCGCGGGGCAGCCGGGGTACCCTCCCCAGCAGGGCTACGGCCAGCCGGCTGCTCCAGCCTTTCCGCCCTCACGGCCGGCCGCGCCACCACCCCGCTCGTCCTACCCGCCGCCCCCGACCCACCGGCCTCCGGCGCCGAGCTATGGCGGAGGCGCGGTCTCTCCCTCGAGCGCCCCGCCACCCCTGCCCAGGCAAGGGCGCATGCCAGCGCCGCAGTCGCGGGGCCGCCCGCATCTCTTCGTGATCTTCAACGGGCAGAAGATCCCCGTCACGAAGGACGAGTTCGTCATCGGCCGCGGCTCCAAGACGGCGGACCTGCCCATCAAGGACGGCAACATCTCTCGCCGGCACGCCTGTGTCGTCTTCCACGACGGCACCTGGTACATGCGCGACCTGGGCAGCACCAACGGCATCGAATACGGCGGTCGCCGCATCGACTCCAAGCCGATCGAGGAAGGCGACCTCTTCCAGATCTGCGACTACGAGCTGCGCTTCACGTACCGCTGAGCCTGGCGGTGCAGGGAGCTGACTCGACGGAAGCCCGTTGCTTCGCGAGAGTGGGTCCTTACTCCTAGGACGAGCGCAAGCGACTGCGAAGGTCGCCTCGGGCGCCCGGAACGGAGGAAGGATGGTGGCCCTGGGCGAGCCGCAGGAGCCGAGCCTCCGCGATCTCCTGCGGGAGCTCGGCGACAGCACGCGCGACCTGATCCGGAGCGAGCTCGCCCTGGCGCGCGACGAGGTGCGCGAGAGCGCGGAGCGGGCGCGGCGCGCGATCGTGTGGCTCGTCGTGGCGATGGTGCCTGCGCTGATGGCCCTGGTGTTGCTCCCCCTGGCGCTCGTCTACGCCCTCTCCGGCGTCATGCCCCGCTGGGTCGCTGCGCTGCTCGTGGGAAGCCTCTTGCTCCTCGTCTCCGCGCTCCTGGCGAGGATCGGACAGAAGCGGCTTCGCCAGGTCCACTTCAAGCCGGAGGAGACCATCGAAACGCTTCGGGAGGACCAGCGATGGGTGAGGGGACGCTTGCGTTGAGGCACGACATCGATCGGGCGCGGGGCCGGCTCGACCAGGCGGCGGACGCGATCGAGCTGCGCTTGCGCACGGCACGAGAGCGCATGTTCCTGGGCTACCTCGTGCGCCGGCACCCGGTGGCGGTGACCGTGGCAGGCCTGGTGATCCTGGGCGGGACCGCTGTCGTGGTCGGCACGACGGTCCTCGTGGTTCGAAGCGTCCGGCGCAACCTCGCTCTGCGCCTTCTGTGCGCGGCCCTGCGCTAGCTCGCTCGTCCCCCGGATCCGTGATTGCTTGCAGGCGGTGCCGAGCAATCGGTGTCGCTCGGGCCGTCACCTCGGCGAAGGGCATGCAGAGCGTGTTCGAGGAGATGGCGCGAAGCGCGGTCCAACAACGCCGTCGAGCGCGCGCTCCGCGCCCTCGTGATCGGTCGGAAGAACCACCACGGCTCGAAGTCGCGTCGCGGCACCGAGGTCGCCGCGCTCTTCTACTCGCTCATCGAGAGCGCCAAGTTCTGCGGCCTGATGCCCGACGACTACCTCGAGCACGCCGTCGACGAGATCCTCGCCGGCCGTGCACCGAAGCTCCCCCACGAGCTCGTCGTCGACCTGCCACCGCTCGACGAGTAGCCCGGCCGGCGGGGGCCGGCTCCCTCCATCGGTCAAGACGGGGCCGCGCGGCCGCGCGAGGACTTACGGACTTACAATGGGTCTGCACGCTCCCGTGGAGGGTGCGCTACGCGCAGGAACGTTCATCTCGAACGACTGTTGTCCTCGCACTTCGAGCGAAGAGGCATCCAAGAAGGTGACGCTCACCGAGCAGGAGCCGCAGAAGCAGCCGTCCGCTGTCGTCAGGCGGGCAAGCAAGCTGCCATCCGGCGCCGGAGCCCAGACGCCGTCGTCGAGGGCATCGATCGCGCCATCCAGTCCGATTCGGGCCCCGTGTCCGCCACTGACCGCGCTGAGGACCAAGTAGCCCATGGAATGCATGAAGAACAGCGGTTGATCGGGATGATAGGCGATGTCCCCCGGCTGTTGCTCGACGAGCCGCCTGGGATTCCCGCCATGGGCATCGAACGTCCACAAGTCGTAGTGGTCGTTCTGCCGTTCTGCCGATTTGGCTCGTAGTCCGGATCGATGGGCAGCCCCGGTTCCGACGCGACCTGATACTTGCCCACAAGAACGGCGATTGCTTGTTCGTCGTCGGAGATAACCGCTGCGCCGGGCGCCGAGTGCCAGGGCGAGGGGTGGCCGTCCCGGCACCCACGTCTTGGCGACGGGATCGAAGCGGTAGCACTGGGAACTACCGTGCCGCCGACCGGCACGAAGTAGGCGCGATCCTCGCTGCCGATCTCTGAAGGACCGTCGAACCGGTCGAGATCGAGGAAGATCCACAGGCCAGTGTCTCCCTGCGCCATCGGGATGCGCTGTAGGAAGAGGTGGAGGACATGCTTCTTCGCGGCCTCCTCCGTCACGTCGAGGAACACCTTGCCGCCCCCGCCCTCCTGACGATGTCCGTGTAGGGGAGCTCGATGCTGCCGCGATACTCCTGCGGGCTGCGCTTGCCGTCAATCGACCAGGTGCGACCCACAGCCGCAAGGGGCTCGACCGTCGTGCAGTTGGAGGGCCCTACGCCCTGATTGCAGGTGCTCGACGGCGGAACAGCGCTGTCGAGCGCTTCGCGATTCGCGCCGACGTCAGCCCCCCCCCCGGGAACAACCTGTGGCGGCAATCATCAGGGTCATCATAGCCCGCGACCAGAGGGACGTGTATCGACTCATGGCTCTCTCTCCTCGGCAGACTTTCGCACGCGACGGGCACTCCCGAAGCGAGATGCACACCACATTTCGAGGATATGGGAGAGCGACGGCATGACAGCGAGTCTTCTCACATATAGCTGCGGGCCAGGTCGTGATAGCGGCTGCACTTCGAGTGCCAGGACGAGGTCATGGATGCTGCGAGCAGCGTCACAAGCTTGTCCATCCGAGTAATTTCGGCTGCTTATGAATGAGCCTGAGCGGCACGCCTCGGCGGAGCGGCGCTCAGGGCTCGGCGCGGGCACGCGGGCGGGGGCGTGGCTCGCCCGCACGCTGTGACGTGGGGCCACGGTCCCGCGTGGGACGGTCGGCAGGTCGTATCCGTTCGACGAACAGCGTTGCTGACGGCGACGCCCTGACCGCGTAGGACGCGACCCTCGGATCGGAGGGCGCGATGGCGAAGGCGGCGCGGGAGACCTGGTCGAAGCGGGTCGAGCGGTGGAAGGGCAGCGGGCTGACGGCGCAGGAGTTCGCGACCGAGACTGGGGTCAACCCGCGGACCTTGGCGTACTGGAAGTGGCGGCTCGGCCGCGGGAGCGAACAGCAGGGCGAGCGACCCGCGCCGAGGCGGCAGGCGAAGCGCAGGACGAAGAAGGGCCCGACGGCGCTCGCCCCCTCGCCGCTGTCGTTCGTCGAGCTGAACACGTCGGACCTCGGCCGGAGCGACGCCCGCTTCGAGCTGGAGTTGCGGACCGGCGAGCGAGTCCGGATGACCGCCGACTTCGACGCCGAAGGGTCGGTCGGCTGCTCGACGTGCTCGAGGGACGGCGATGATCCCGACGTCGGTACGCATCTTCGTATGCACCGAACCGCAGGACATGCGCCGTTCGTTCGACGGGCTGTCAGTCGCGGTGCAGCAGCTGCTCGGGCACGACCCGCAGAGCGGCGCGCTGTTCGTCTTCGTCAACCGTCGCGGCAACCAACTGAAGGTGCTGTGGTTCGATCGGAACGGCTACTGCATCCTGTACAAGCGCCTTCACCGCGCGCGCTCCCATCTTCCGGATCCGAGCGACGGCGACCGCCCGATGGCGCGGATCGATGCGCACGCTCTCGGACGGATCCTGCGCGGCGTAGAAAAGTGATCGAAGCTCACGTTTCGGTCTTGACGAGCGATCGCGCATCGATCACGACAAGACGTCGTGGGCGACATCGAGCAACTCGCTGAACGTCTCGATCAGCTGGAGCGCCGGCTCGCCACGACCGAGCAGGGGCGCGACCAGTACCGCGCGCGGGGCTACCTCGTCGCAGACGCGCACGTGGTCTACGACCACCTCTACGCCGGCGGTGACGTCACCGAGGTCAACTGCTGGGCCCACGCGCGACGGTACTTCTTCAAGGCGATGTCGTCGGACCCCGACCGAGCGAAGGCGGGCTTCGGCTTCATCCAGGCGCTCTTCCGCATCGACCGCTCGCTCGCCGACGCGAAGCGCGGTCGGCGACTCGGGCGGCAATCCGGCAACGCCATTCCGCTCGGCCGCCCTAGCTAGGCGCGCCGCTGCTTCAACACCTGCGCGATGAGCTGCCGCGTGGCGCCCGTCTCGTTGGCCACGGCGCGCCCCAGGATCTGGCTCGCCTCGCCGTGCTCGGCGTGCACGAGGAGGTTCCCGGCCAGCCCTCGCTCGCTCCAATCGCCATGCCGCAGCACGTCGATGAGGAACTCGATGGCCTCCATGCTCGGGATGTGCCCGATGGAGCCGAGGGCGGCTCGCCGCACCTCCGGGCTCAGGGACGAGCGGTAGATGCGCGCCAGCGGGTCGAAGGCGCCGTGGGGGAAGTGGAGCTTCTCGACGACTTCGAGCGCTTCCTTGCGGACCGCCTCGCTCTCGTCTTCGAGGGCGCGCGTCACGAGCACGAACGACCGCTTGAAGAAGAGCCGCCGGACGGCGCTCAGGCAAGCGGCGCGCACGCTCGGGTCGTCGTGCTCGTACGTCTTTTCGAGTGGCGCGAGACACGCGTAGATCTCGACGCGGCCGAGGTAGTCGGCGAGCGTAGCCAGGTTCGCGGCCGCGAGCGTGCGGTCGCCGGTCGAGAGCTGGTAGAGCCGGCACAGGAGCGCGCGCCGTCGCGTGAAGTCGGGCCACTTCGCGTCCTGCAGCACCTCCCCCATGGTCTCCGCCGCGTCCCCGTCCTGCTCCCACTCGATCACGTCGAGCTTCCAGAATCTCTGGGTAGGCGGTGTCCATGCGCAGGTAGTCGGGGAAGGCGACCGACTGGCCGGTCTCGTCGGGCACGCCCGAAAGCCGCTCGGTCAAGCGCGCGTAACGGGCTCGCCGCTTGTCCGAAAGGGGCAGCTCCGCGAGACGCGCGTAGACGTTGCGCACCTTCGAGTAGGCGCCGAGAGCGTTGAAGGCGTCAACGGCTGCTTCGCATGCATTCTCACATAACTCTACCGAGCCGTCCGCGAGCGCCTTGTCGGCCGCCGCGACCTGGGTCTCGGCCGCGCGCTGGCGGTAGTAGCGCTCGTAGGGCATCCCGTGGCGCCGCGCGAACTCCGCCGCCTCGCGGAAGAGCGTGGCCGCCGCCACGAGCTCGTGCCGCTCGAGAGCGAGCTTCTGGAAGTCCTCGTAGTACTGGAGCACGTAGTACTTGAGGTTGTCCTCCTCGAGGATGCGGATGCAGTTCAGGTAGCCCTCGGCCAGGTTCTCGAAGGCGCCCTCCCGGCCGAGCGTGAGCAGCACCTGGTAGCAGTCGAAGGCGCGCTCGCGGAGCCCGCGCGTCTCGAAGCCGTCGGCCGCCGCCTCGAGCAGGTGCATGCTCTGCACCATGGCGCGCCGCCCGGCGGTCTTGTCGCCGAGCCGGTCGCAGGCGCGCCCCAGGTTGAATCGCACGAGCCCTTGCGCATAGGGCTGCTCCCGGAGTCGAGCGTCCTCGGCGAGACGCTCCCACAGAACGCGCGCCCCGCGGTCGTCCCCCGCCTCCTCGAGCTGGATCGCCGCGTGGCCGAGCCATCCCGCCTGCTCGTAGGCGCTCGCGGCCTCCCGGGGCCGGCCCAACTGGACCGCACAGCGCGCCAGGTCCGTGGGCACGTTGGCCGACAGCTCTCGCGCGGCGCCGACCTCACCGAGGAAGAGGTGCACCGTCGCCGCCGCCCGGCTACGCCCGGTCTCGCGGAACGCGCGTGCAAGCAGACGGAGGTACGCGGCCAGCTCCTCGTCGAGCAGGTGGGAGCGATCGATGAGCGCCCAAAGGTCGGGCAGCGCGCTCTCGGGGCGGCCCTGCTCGAGGCTCGCCATCGCCCTTAGATAGGCCGCCTGCTTGTTCACCAGGGCCACTCAGGGCACCTCCCGCGCCTCCGCCGCAGCGTCTCGCCGGGGCACGTCCCGAACGGCGTCCTCCACGATGTCGAGAGCACGGCGCGCCCGCTCCTCGCGCCGTGACAGGGCTGTCTCGTCCACGACCTGCACGGTGTGCAGGCGGGAAAGGTAGTCCAGGTCGAGCGAGCCGCGCGAGGGAAGCATGAAGACGCCGTAGAGGCGCGCGATGGCGCGCAGCCGCTCGATGGTGTCGAGCGGGACGTGGCACTCTGCGTGGGTGAGGAGGTAGAGGATCGGCGTGCGGCGCTGGCGACGCGCGAGACGCGAGAGCTCGCCGACGAGCATGCCGAAGACCTTCTGGTAGTTGCGGCCGCGCTCCCCCTTGAAGCACAGCACGTACGGGACGCTGATGCCGCCGCCCTGCTGCCCGGGCCGCGCGTGCATCAGGTCGTACAGGCGCGAGTCGAAGAAGCGGAGGTAGACGTCCTCGCGACGGAGCATGAGCTTCTTGACGAGGGTGAGGGCGAGACCCCGCGCGAAGACCGCGCGCTGACCGCGCATCGAGGCGCTGGCATCGACCATGATGTAGTGCAGCTGTCGGTCTTCCTCGTGTTGCTTCTCGCGCGCGTAGTAGAAGACCTCGTTCTCGGCGAAGCGCCGGTCGAAGAGGTCCTCGTCGAAGGCGAGCTCCGACAGGACGAGGGAGTCGATGGTCCCGCGACGCTCGACGCCGGCGTACCCGTCGACGCTGAAGGACTGCTGGCCGCTCGCACGACGCGTCTCGAGCACGCTCGGCAACAGATCGAGGGAGAAGTTGACGATGTCGTTCGCCTCGGGGCTCTGGAAGACACCGAGCAGGTCGATCATGTTGAGGGCGCTCGCCGCCCCGGCCTCGGCACCGAACATGCCGAGCAGGCGCAAGGTATCGAGGTCAATCTGCTCGACGGCCGTGATGATGCGCAGGCGTTCCTGGGCGAGGCGCTCGAGAAATGCCAGGTCGGCGCTGCGATCACCGGCGGCGTAGAGGCTTGGCAGCTGGGGCGTGAGATCGCGGTAGACCTCCGGGTCGAGGGGCATGATGACGGGTGGCGCGGCGACACCCGCGGCACGATGGCGTTCCACCGTCGGGCCGAGCACGCGCAGGAGCAGGACGGCGATGAGGTCGTCCGACAGGCGCCACTGGCGGGCCTTCTCGGTCACCTCGCTCGCGGCGATCTCTTGCAGGGTGGCGGCCCAGGCCGACAGGGCTTCGCCCGCGCCGGGGGGCAGACCGAGGGACGAGAGCCAGGGGCCAGGGCCGATGGGGACGGTGGACGGGTCGACGACG
This sequence comes from uncultured delta proteobacterium, assembly GCA_963830115.1. Taxonomy (GTDB): domain Bacteria; phylum Myxococcota_A; class Polyangia; order Polyangiales; family CAWHLB01; genus CAWHLB01. The sequence continues at coordinate 386,624 of CAWHLB010000027.1, read as the reverse complement.
GTGAGCAGACCCAGGTCGCGGACAGCCCAGAAGGGGGCGGCGACCGCGACCCGCGCGAGGGCGTTGCGCCACTGGGCCGCGCGCAAGTCGACCATGGGGTTGTCGGTGCGGACGCAGCCGAGGGCGAGGCCGCCGAGCTCGCGGGCGACCGGTGTGTTCGCCAGATGGGGGCCGACCGGCATGCGCATGTGTTCTACGGGCCCGGAGGCGAAGCGTCGAGGCGCACGATGCCGGGCGGACGCGCGAGCAAGCGGGGACGAACGCACGAAGGCCCGCCGCGACAATCCGCGACGGGCCTTGCAACGGGGGGCGAACGCTGTCAGGCAGCGCCGAGCGCGTGGCGGGTCGCCCGGTCGTGCCGGTGGTTGGCGAGCCAGGCGACGACGGCGACGAGGGCAAGGGCCGCCGCGAGGACCGGCTGCTCCATGGCGCCGGTGATGGCGCCGCCGAGGGCGAGTACGATGGCGAAGATCGTGATGCCCGGAAGCAAGGCGCTGCCGACGGCGGTCGCCCAGTCGGTGCGGAAGAAGAACCGGATGGAGGCGATCCTGGCCGCGACCGGGGCAAACACGGCGAGCAGCGCCAGCAGCCCTCCCACCAGGTGAGAGGGGACGAAGCGCAAGGGGAACGTGACGGCGATGACGCAGACGGCGACGACGACCTCCACGGCGATGGCGCGAGGCCACGTGATGGTGCGGTTCTTCGGGTCGAAGTGACGCACGAAGACCTGCTCGAGGAAGGCGACGACGGCCCCGAGCGTGACCGTCGTGGCGAGCATGGCGAGCCCGGCGAGAACGTGAGTAATGGTCATGATCTGCTCCTGTGCGAGACGGGAGGGTCTTCGGCCGCCGAAAGCCCCGGTTGCTCTGGTCCTTCATGAATGCGAAAGGCCCGCCGCGGCGATTCCGCGACGGGCCCTTTGGAGCGAACCGGCGAGGTGTCACACGGCGCGGAGCGCGCGGCGGATGACGACGCCCTGCCGATGGATGAAGTACGCGACGAGACCGGCGACGCCCACGACCACGGCGCTGGCGATGGGCGCGGCGTCGAAGCCGTAGAGGATCAAACCGAGCAACAGCGAGGCCCCGAGGACGCTGAAGGTGACGAGCACGGCGGTCCCGAACGCGGCGGCCGGCTCCAGGCGCAAGATGCTCCTGAGCGCGATTCCGTGGACGAATGTCGGCGCGACCGCGCACAGGGCGAGGCGGCCCATCGACGAGGGGACGAACAGGGCAGGCATGCAGAGGACGACGCCGCCCAGCAGCGTGACCAGGTTGACGGCGATCGTGCGGGGCCACGTGATGACGCAGTCCTCGGGATCGAAGTAGCGCGCGAAGGCGCGGTCGAGAAAGGGCGGGGCGACGAGTGCGAGAGCGGCACCCAGCACGAAACCGATGACTTCCATGATCTCCTCCTGTGCGAGACGGAGGGTCTTCGGCCGCGAAGGGCGCCGGTTGCGAAAGCAGGGCGCGGGCGCCAGCTCACATCGAGTTGCGGGAGGGGGAGCTCGCGGAGGGCACCGATGCCGTGCAGTAGCGGCGCGGGTACATGACCGCTTCCCACAGCTCGGGAAGGCTCGCGGGGGCGCGGTTCCGGCACGGCTCGGGGGCGGTGGCGCCCGGGTCGGGCCAGCGGACGGGCGGGACGGGGCCCTCGCGGGTCGCTCGATCGGTGACGACGCGGACGAGGATCCGGTCGGTCGCCCGAGCAGCGCCCGACGCGCCGGGAGCTGCGCCACCGGTAGGCCCGGACGTCGTTCGCGATGGCGCATCGGGGGCCGCGGCCGGACCGACCGGCGAGGCGGCCGCGACGTGGGCGCCGGCGAGGGCAGCGCGCAGCTCGGCGGCGCGGGCGTGGGGGACCGGCTGCAACGGGACGCGATCGAATCGAGGCGCCAGCGAGGCCGTTCGGAGGACAGCCAATGGCAGCGCGGCCCTCGTCGAGGCTGGCCGTCGCGACGCGCAGGACGTAGAGGGCGCATCGCTGTCCGCCGCCCGGCGCCGGATCGATGGTGAGGGCGACGACGCGGTCGAGACGCGCGCCCCCCGCGAGCATGACCGGCGCCGCTCCCTGTGCCCTCGGCCCTCGCGCGGCGTCGGAGGCTGGGGCACGGTGCCCGTCGAACTGGGTGATCTCCGCGTCGCTCACGCGCCAGTCGTCTGCGCCCCGGGCGGCCCCCTCCCGCGCGCCGCCGCCACACGCCCAGAGCAGCATGCACGCGAGCGCCCCGCAGATCGCGCCGGCTCCACGGCGACCACGGACGCTGGCGTCACGCGAGCCACACCGTTCACACCCTCCGCGCAACCGTCCGCCCCGACGACGCCTCCCCTCGTCAGCTCGGCTCATTGCGCGAACTTGCCGCTCTGGAACACGTGGCCGAGGAGCTGGTCGACACGGCCCATGGCCTCCTGGGCCGGTCGTGTGCCGATCGCCTGAAGCGCGGCCTTGATCTCGTTGAGGGTCTTGAGCTGGCTGAACAGCTGGATGTCGCTGAGCTCGGTCCGAGGTGAGCAGCTCGCGGATACGGTCGAGCTCGCTCGATCAGCGCGTCCATGCCGACGCCGCTGCGCCGATGAAGCCGCGCTCGTCCGGATGCTCGCGGTACTACGCCTCGACCACCGGGCCGATGATCGCCTCGAGGATCTCGGCCTGGTCGAGGTTGTTCCAGATGTGGCGGAGCACGAAGAAGTCGCTCGATCGGCCGTCGGGCGGCCGTCGAACAGGGCGCTCGCCGCGAACAGCTTGAGCAGCTTGACCGCGCGCCGATCGCTCAGGGACACGCCCTCGCTGCGGATCTGGAAGACGAGCCCCTTGTACTTGGCCAGGAACTCCTCGGGGAAACGCATGCGTTCGGCGAATGCCGCCGTGCAGCGCGTGCAGGTCCGGGCTCGAGAGGATGGGCTCGGTGCGCTGCAAGCGCGCCCGGTGATCTTGCGCGACCTCGAGCATCGATGCCGCGTTCGAGCAGGTCGTGGAAGTGATAGCTGTCCAGGTTGTCGCTGCGGACGCGCAAGCAGGAACCGGTCGAAGACCGCCATCAGGTTCTCGTCGTTTGGGACCTCGTTCGAGGCCCCGAAGGCGCTGATCAGCGGCACGTGATGCACCTGCCCGCCCACCGCGTAGCATGCGCTCGTTGAGCACGCCGAGCAGCGAGTTGAGGATGGCGCTGTTGGACTTGAAGACCTCGTCGAGGAAGACGATCTCCGCCTCGGGCAGCATGCTGTCCATGCGTCGCTGGTAGCGGCCTTCGCGAAATGCCTGGATGTCGATGGGACCGAAGATCTCGTTCGGCTCGGTGAAGCGCGTGAGCAGGTACTCGAAGTAGCGAGCCGAGACGAGGCGGGCGAACATGCGCACGATGGCGCTCTTGGCCGTGCCCGGCGGACCGACCAGCACCATGTGCTCGCCGGCGAGCGCTGCGACGAGCATCAGGCGGATCGCTTCCGACTTGCCGAGGAACGTGCGGTCGAGCACACGGGCGATCTCTTGGAGCCGGGCGACTGTCTGAGTGGGCTGATTCACGGATAGGGCTCGTTCAGGGGTCGGTCGTGACGGGTCGAGAGGGCGGGCGGGGTGACTCGGCGAGCACCTCCGCCCGGGCGACGGAGGGCCCCGCCGCGAGGGCGACGAGGCGCGTGGCGCGGCGGAGGGCGGCTGCACCCACGGTGCGGCGGAGCCCGTCGGCCAGGGAAGCTACCCGAGCGTGGTCCCCGGGGTCGAGTCGTACGAGGGGTGCGAGGGCGCCGGGCGAGTCCAGGAGCACGGGCAAGAGCGCCGCGAAGAGATCTCCCCCCGGCACGTCCGAGGCCGTCGTGGGAGCCGCTGGGCCGCGCGTGTCGAGAACCCGCACAACCGACAGCTCGAAAGCGAGGGCCAAGGCGGGCACGACCAGGTCCGGGGGCGGCGACGCTTCGAGCAGGGCGTCGAGCGCGCGACCGAGGCGGGGGTCGGTGACGGCCGGGTCACGGACGGCGAGCAGCCGGGCGATGCCGCCGCGCACCGCCCCGTCCGAAAGCACGGCGAGGGTCGCCGCGCCGAAGCGCACCTCGGGTGCGAAGTCCGAGCGCAAGAGCTCGGTCACCGGCGAGCGCGACAGGAGCGTCGCGACGCGTGCGCCCACGCCGAGCGCCACGTCATCGTCGAGCTGCTTCCACAGCACGCCGAGCGCCCGGGTCTCTTTCTCCTGTCGCACCATGCGCAGCCTGGGCATCGCCACGACCCGCGGTGGGACGGGCCGGCCGAAGTACCGGTATGTGTAAGCCCAGTTGCGAACCGTGATGTCGTCGCGTCGGATGTCGAGGGCGCGATCCACGATCGCGTGGCGACAGAGCGCCTCGCCGCGCGTCTCGGCCGGCCCGGCCATCTGGACGAGGGCCTCGGCCCACGCGAGCATCACGGGGCGGGCGCGGCGGGCAATGACGCGGTCGAGCAGCGGGTCGGTCGCGGCGATGGAGATCGTGCAGCGCCATGGCGAGGGCCGTGGCACCCCGGTCCGGCCAGCGGAGGGCGTGGGCCGGGGCGACCGCCGAAGCCTCACGGTGCAGGGCGTCGTAGGTGGCCCGGTCGACCTCCGCGTCGGCGGGGCGCGCGAGAGCGAAGTGCGCGAGGAGCGCGGGCCCGAGCGGCCGGTGCACCTCGACCGTGCCTCCCACGAGCAGCGGATGCAGGAAGCGGGCAGCGAAGCGCTCGTAGGCGAGATGCACGCGATCCGGATCGCTCATGGAGAGCTCTCCTCCGGCCACGATGCCGAGCGGTCGGCGCTCTTCACGAAGACGCCTCCTCTTCGCCCGCGTCGCCCTCACCCGGCTGCGCCTCGTCTCGCCCGGGCACACCGAAGAGCGGGAAGCGGTGCGCGCGGCCGTAGGCGAGCAAGGGCAGCGGCGCCGCGTCGTCTTCCGGTCGGTCGGCGCTCACGGGCTCGGCCGACACCTGGCGCAGGATCCGCCGTGACAGGGGCGCGAAGGCGGCGGCGGGGACGACCCGCGGGCGCGCGGCGTCGGGCTCGAAGAACACGTAGCCATCGCCCCGATCGCTCACCAGGTCGGCCAGCACGTCGGGCGCGACGGCAGGCACCAGCGCCAGCCCCGCGGGGGCGAAGATGCGCGGCGCGACCTGGCTGTAGAAGGCGCCGAGGGGAACGCCCTCGATGCCGGTCTCGTCCACGAGGTAGAAGCGGTCGTCGGCGATGGCGATGCGCAGGGACGCGAGCACGCGGGGTGGGAGCGTGTAGAGCAGGCGTGCCAGCCACTCGCGCTGGGCGCTGGGCACGACCGTGGCGACGACGGAGCGGAGGGGCTCTTCGGTCGGCGCGAGATGAAGCGTGAGCGAGAGCGAGAGGTCCGCGTCGAGGGGAGCGCCTCGCGCGGGCGCTGCGGCATCGGCGAGCTCGAGCCGTGCCCGTACGAGCGAGCGCACCGGAGCGAAGGGCGGGACCGGCGCCACCTCGAGCACCTTCCCGTCGCCGCGGAACAGATGCAGGGCATCGCCCTCGAAGAGGCTCGCGCAGGACTCGAGCGAGATGGGATGGCGGTAGCCGAGCTCGACGGCGACGCGCTCGCCGAGGGGCTCGAAGACGTGGACGCCGGGCAGGGCGCTCACGAGCCGGACGATCCGCGGTGGCATCGCGTCGGTGTCGAAGAGGTGGAGGCGGCGTGGTGCATCGTCGAAGGCAGACTGGGAAGGCCACTCGGCAAGGGCCGCGCGCGCATCCACCTGCCAGCGAAAGAGGTAGCCGATGAGCGCGTCGCCCACCCCCGTCTCCGCCGTCATCAGCAATCGGGCGGGTGTGTCGCGGGCCGCCGGTGGAAGGCGCTGCGGCGAGAGGCGGTAGATCAGCTCGCGCAGCCCGATCTCCCGCTCGAAGCGGTACCCCTGCCGAAAGGTGTCGTGGTAGAGGACGAGGTCCGTGGGCTCGTCGAGCAGCTCTTGCACGTCGTAACCGAGGGGCGAGGCGCTGTCGCGGTACTTGACGTAGTGGCGCGAGGTCCCGGTGAACACGAGCCCCCTAGCGAGCTTGGCGATGCCAGCGATGCGGTCCATCCGATAGGACGACTCGGCGCCGACGGTGAGAACGATCTCGTGGGTGTGGAGCGGCGTGACGACCTGCCGCATGCCGAGGGTCGAGACGAGCTCGTCGAGGGAGCCTTCGTCGCCGTAGGCCCTGAGGAAGGAGACCAGCCGCTCGAGGGACGAGAACAGCACGAGCCCCTGCTGACCGAGCAGCACGCCGCGAGCGTCGGGGGACACGCCGGGCGTGCGGAAGCGGGTCTGTTGCAGCGCGACGCGCTCGAGCACGGCGGCAAGGTAGCACGCTCACGCAGGCCGGGCGGCCGCCCGTTCTTGCTTCGCCGTCAGGGCAGCGGGCTCCGGCTGTCGGCGTGGCCCGGCAGCCAGCTGTTGGGCGGCATGTCTCCCGGGGCGATGAGCAGGGCGAGCATCTCCGCGAGGGGCGCCTGCATCTCCCACACGGAGAACTCGTTGGTCTTCACGAAGAGGCGCACGTCGCCGTACTTCCGCGCCTCGAGCAACGTGTCGAAGGATGGGTAGAAGGCGTCGGCTGCCACTGTGTTCCAGGGCTCACGAATGGTCTCGGTGGGTCCGTAGACCGGGATGCCCGGGATGGGCCCTCGCCCCTCGGTGATGAAGACGAGGGAGTCGAGGTGCAGGGGCTCTTCGGGCGAACGGGAGCCGAGACCCGTGACGTAGACCTCGCCCTGAGGGTTGTCACCGAAGACGTAGTCGGCGGCCAGGCTCAGGGCGTCGACGTAACGCTGGCGGGTCGCGGCATCGAGCGCGCCCATCTGCATCCGCGCGATGACCGGATCCATGTAGCGCGGCGTGCCGGCGGCCTGGCCCCAGCCGTAGGGATGGCCCGCGGGGCGCGGATTCCGGTGGGCGTGGGAAGTCTCGATGTGGCCGAGCACGTCCGAGGCGAAGCCGTCGTAGTGGCTGCGCACGTCGGTGATGAACGAGGCGGGTGCCGACGCGCTCCCCAGGTAGCCGAGCAAGTAGTCGGACATGGCCCGTGCCTGCCCCGAGCCCGTGTCCCCGATGTAGTCGCCGAAGTACAGATGCTCGAGGGCGATCTGTCCGTAGGCGCGGCTCCCGCCGAGCTCCGACCAGGCCGACTGGAAGTCGGTCGCATAGGTGACGTCACCGGTCAGGCGCAGAAGCTCGCCCGCCGCGTAGAGCCGATAGGCCGCCTTGGCGCCGTTGGCCGTCGCCCACGTCCAGGCGGCGAGGGCGTGCTCGCGCAGGGTGGCGGCGCGGGCCGCGTCGTAAGGAGCGACCAGGCGCGAGGCCTGGGCGAAGAGGGCCGCGGCACGCGCGGTCACGTTCGCGTTCTCGGCATAGGTCCAGTAGACGAGCGGATCCTGGTTTGCGAAGTAGATGCCATCGGGGTGAGCCGACGACTCGACGCCCATGCGCACCGCACCGTTCGGGTCCGAAAGGGCCTCCCAGGCCGCAACGCCCCAGAGCGCTTCGTCGAGCAGGTCCGGGATACCGTTGCCGCTCTCGGGGATGGTGAGCTGATTGTCGGTGAAGGCGTCGTGGTTGAGCTCGAAGGCACGCATCAGCAGCTCGGCGACCACGGTGTGCATCGGGCGCTGATCGAAGTCGCCCGCGTCGTGGTAACCGCCGTGGAGCGTGCGCCCACCTGTGCGCGGCTGGCTGCTCGGATAGAACGCGTCCACGTTGGTGCCGTCGGCCGTGTAGACCGTGTCGTGATCCGGTGGGCGCGACCAATCGGTGCAGGAGGCGCGCAGGTCGCCGTGCCAGCGGTTGTGAAAGAGGCCGCGCATCACGGTGTAGTACTCCTTGAAGACGGCGCGCTCGCTGACCGCGGTCGGGAAGGAGACGCCGACGCCCGGGACGCGCACGCGGTAGCGCGCGTGCTCGTCGGCGGGCACGGTGGCGAGGTCGATCTGACGCACCTCGGTGCCCGACTGGGCGTCGTTCATGGAGCGCTCGGTGATCGGCAGGCCGGTGACGACGGCGGTGCGCGGGCCGATGTCGCTGCCGGGCTCGACCAGGACGTCGGCAGTCGCGGGGAAGCCGGCGAGGGAGAGGCGACCGCCGTCGCCGAGCCAGCCCGACACGTAGGCGAAGCGCGCGGTGGCGTGCGGGTCGTAGCCGACCTGATTGACCTGAACGACGGGTGTCTCGAGGTAGCGGTCGCTGAAGGGCAAGGTGAAGTGCACGCCCGCTGGGCCCCCGACGGAGAGCACGTCCCGCGCGCCGATGGGCTCGGCGAGCGACAGGAAGATGCGGTGATCCACGTCGATGACGTTGTCGTGGGTGTCGGCGCCGAAGCCGACGTCGTAGCCGGGCGCGCCAACCGGGATCGACTGGCGGTGCACGGCGGTCACGGCGATGGGGCTGCCGTCTTCGCGATGGACGGTCCAGGGACCGGCTTCCCACTGCCCTCCGTCGCCGTTGCTCAGCACGACTTCGAGCACATCGGGCGCAAGGGCGTGCACCTCCCGCACGGCGTCGTCGAGGGAGGCCCGCGGGCCGCCGAGCGTGCGGCCATGGGCCTCGCTGGCGAGGACGGCGCCGTCGGGGCCGGTGACCTCGACGCGGACGAAGACGTCGACGGCGGGGGCCAGGCCTTCGATGCGCTGGCGCGTGGCGTCTCCCGCGGGCGTCGCCACGTCGATGGACACCGGCAAGGGTCCGTCGCGGGTGTCGGCTGGCTCGGGACCGAGCTGGACGCGGGACGCCGCGGCACCGGGAACGGGGGTCCAGGCGACAGTCACGCTGGTCGATGTCGCGGAGGTGACGTGGAGGGCCAGGGGATCGGGGGCAGCGGCCGGAGGGAGCGCGCTGTCGCCGGGCAGCGCGCCGTCCGCCATGGGCGAGGCCGCATCCGCACGGCCGGAGCCCGCGTTCACGGCAGAACTACCGTCGCGCGGGCTCGAAGCGTCGCCGGTGCCGCCGTCCTGATCGGGTCGGCTCGAGGTGCCCGACGCACAGGCGGCGAGGGGGGTACAGAGCGCGAGCGCGAGCGCGCACGCACGTGACGGCAACCAGGGTCCGGCCATGATACTGCGCCTCCGGCATCCCAGTACGGGGTCCGTTCCGTGACGGTGGATTATTGAAATTCGCCAGCGTTTGCGGGTAGTTGGCTGGCCAGAGGCACAGTCGTACGAGGGCGACCGACGTGGCAAGGAAAATCGAACGGAAGACCTCAGGTGTAAACTAGATCGCTTTTCGTGATCTGCGGTCCGGGGATCGGTGCGGGCCCGGCAGCCACGGCGGAGACGAGCTTTGGCGGCGGGCGCGACTCTGTGCTTGGATGGGCGGGTGACCTGGCACGCCTGGCTTCGCACCGCGGCTCTGCTCGTGCTCGTGATCCTGCTCCTCGGCGACACGGTGCGAGCGGATGACCACGATCCCGGCGCGACCCCCGCGCCCGGGTCCGGTGCACAGCCCGGCGCCGCTGCGCCGGCCGCCCGGACGCACGCCCCGCCCAGCGTCGAGCAGAGGCTCCACGCCCTCGAGGCGCAGCCCGACGCGGGGCACGCGGCAGGCCCGGCCCTGCATCATGCCCGCCTAGCCCTCGAGCGTGCGGGCGCACGGCGACGCGCGGGTCGGACGAAGGCCGCCGAACGGGCGCGACGCATCGCGGAGGCGGCCGTGCTCCTCGCCGACCGGGAGCTTTCGGCCTGGCACGAGCGACAGGCGATGCGGGAAGCGTTGGCGCGGGCCACGCGTGCGACGGCCCGTGCGCAGCGGGCACGGGACGAGCTCGAGGCGGCCCTCAGGCGACGCGCGGCCGCCACGGACGCGGGCGTGGCCGGAGGCGATGGGGGCACGCCCGACGCCGCCGCCTCGTCGCAGGTGGATGGACGGGGCGGCAGCCACCCGCCGTCGGCCGGTAGCCACCCGCCGAACCGCCCACCCCACGAGGCGGGCGCCGTGCAGGCGAATGGACGCGACGGCGGCGAGGAGGGGGAGTGAGCCGCCCCATGGATCGCGCAAGCCTCGCCCTCGCAGCCCTCGCGTTTCTCGCGGCCGGGTGTGGCGCGGCGCCGCCCACCTCGACCCTACGGGCTCTCTTCGATACCGCGGAGGCCCACAGCGCAGCCCGGCGCGCACCGGACCTCTTCGCCCGTGCCGCCGATGCGCGCCAGCGGACCCTGGCGGCCGAGCGGGCGGGCGACAGGGAGGCCGCCGACGACGAGGCCACGCGTGCCCAGCTCTTGCTCGCGGCGGCGATCGCCGAGTCGGACCGCATCGCCTTCGAAAACCGGCGGCTCGCGGCCGAGGCGCGGGCGCGGCGCGCGGTGCAGGCAGCGCGGCGCGACGAGGTGGCCACGGCCGAGACGTTGCGCCAGACAGAGCTCGGCATGGCGGCGGAGGTCGCGGCCGAGCAGGGGGGCATCGCCTTCGCGCGGGCCGTGGGCGACGAGCGACGGCGCTACCGGACAAGCCGTGAGGAGCGCGACCAGATGCACCGGGACGCGGTCGCGCCCACGGTCCGGCGCGCGCGCCTCGCCCTGGCCGCAGCCGTGGCCCTGGGCGCGGGAGCCGCCGACCAGGCCCAGGTACAGCGCGGGATCGACCAGGCCGGTCAGGCCACCGATCCCGCTGCCGCGCTCGAGGCCGCCGAAGACGCGGTCCGAGCCGCCTACGCCGCCCTCGGACGGGTCCGCGCGACCCGCGGGGCGGCGCCCAACCGGGACGAGGTGGCAGCCCTCGTCCATGACGCGGGAGAAGCGGGCTTCGACGTCGAGCAGCAGGACCGGGGCGTGGTGGTCACGGTGCCCCGCGCCTTCGCAGGTCGCTCGACCCGCCCCGTGTCCGCGGCGGTGGCGCGGCTCGCCCAGCTCCTCGCGGCCCATCCCCACGGACCGGTGCGCATCGAGGTGTCGACGACGACCGGCGCGACGGCTTCACGCCCACGGCTGGCGAGAGCCCGGGCCGACGCGCTCGTGGCTGCCCTGACGGCTGCAGGGGCGAAGCCCTCGCGCGTCACCGGCGCCAGCGTGGGCGACGACCCGGCGGGCGACACCTCGGGCCGGGTCGACGCGGTGTTCGTCGCCTACGCGCCGCCGGACTGACGCGCGGCCGCGGGGGTCACGCGGAGGCACCGATATAGATGATGACGATCACCGCGAGCACCCACAGGGCGAGGTTCGCGATGAAGGGCTGGTCGCGCAGCATCTCGTCGGTGGGGCTCTCGGCGTGGGGGTGGCCGCGTACGAGCTGGAGGAAGCGCAGCACCCCGAAGAGGGTGAAGGGCGCGGTCAGGATCAGCCACTTCGTGCCGAATTCGTGGATCGTCGTGGCGTCGAGCGTGTAGACGACGTAGGTGACGACGGTGGCCAGAGCCGTGACGGCGAGCAGCGCCTCGAGCGTGCGCTGGCTGTAGGCGCGAAGCACCGACCGTTGACTGTGCGCTTCCTCGCCTTGCATCAGCTCGTGCATCCGCTTGCCGAAGCCCAGGAAGCTCGCGAGGAGGAAGGTGACGAGCAGGAGGTACGTGCTCGGCGGGACCAGGGCCGCCGCCGCGCCGCCGATCACACGGAGCTCGAACCCGGTGGCGATGCACAGGACGTCCAGGTAGGGAACGCGCTTGAGGCGGAAGCTGTAGGCGACGTTGAGCAGCACGTAGCCGAGGACGGCGCCCGTGAACCACGGCGCGAGGGCGAGCCCCCCGCCGGCGGAGATCAGCACGAGCACCAGCGCCGTCGTTCGTGCCACGCCCTCGGGGACCTGGCCGCTCGCGATGGGGCGGTTCTTCTTGACCGGGTGGACGCGGTCCGCCTCGACGTCGCGCAGGTCGTTGAGGAGGTAGACGGCGCTCGACGCCAGGCAGAAGCACGTGAAGGCAGCCACGCCCCGAAGCGCAGCCGACAGGACGAACAGCTGCTTCGCGAAGATCAGTGGGAAGAGAACGAAGGAGTTCTTCACCCACTGGTGGGGGCGCATCGCCCGGAGGAGCCCCGGGAAGAGCATCGCGCGCAAATATCGCATGGAAGGCCTGGAGAGCAAGACGTGGACTCTCGAGAAGCCCGAAAGGGTGCACGCCCGGGTCCGGCAGGCGCGAGAGGCAGGCTGCTGAAGACCGCCAGTCGCTGAACACGAGCGGCCGAGCTTGAGGAGGCTTGGTCCCGGGGGTTATCCTGGGCGATACCCACCGACCGAGCAGGGTTCGGCCCCGTCGCGGGGCACCGGTCCACGGGACCCTGCTTGCCCAAGGGGCCGACGGAACCAATGGACGACAAGCTCAAGATCCTGGTGGTCGATGACAGTGACATCGCCTTGGCCTGGGTCCGGCGCACTCTCGAGGCTGCGGGCTACGAGGTGGTGACGCGCCAGAGCTCGGTCGGTGCGAGCGCGGCGGTCCTTCGGGAACGCCCCGACCTCGTTCTACTCGACGTCGAGATGCCCGGCATGGGTGGCAGCGACGTGGTCGAGACCCTCAAGGCCCGCGTCGAGACGTCCACGCGTGTCGTGCTCTTCTCCAGCATCCCGCTGCCCGACCTGAGGGAGCAGGCCGCTCGATGCGGTGCCGACGGATACATCCAAAAAGTCCAGGACCGCGACGCGTTCGTGCGCCAAGTAGCACGCCAGCTGGCGCCACGGCACGGCCCGCCGCAGCACACCGAGGATCTCGACTTCGAACAGCGGACATTGATCGCGTCGGCATCGGAGCCCCTACGCGGCTTCCTCGATCTCGTCCTGGCGGAGCACCCCGGCCTCTTGGTCGACGAGGTTGACCGCGATGTGCTTGCGCTCGAGGCGCTGCAGCAGCGTCGCTGCCGGCTTCTCCTCATCGACTCGGCCCTGCCCGAAGGGGGGGGTCTCGAGGTGGTGGCGGCGTGGCGTCGGGGGACGGGATGGAGGTCGCCCGGCGCGGCGATCATGCTGAGCGACGACTGCCGGGAGGAGACGGTGCGTCGCGCGAATCGTCTCGGTGTGACGCACGTGTTGCCCAAGCCTGTCCACGCGCTGGTGGTTCGGGACGCCCTCAGGGACGTGCTGTATGGAAAGGGGGAGGGACCCTTGCGCGATGATGAGCGGCGTCGCGTGCCCCGCATGCGCGTGCCGGTCCGTGCGAGCCTCGAGGACGACCCCGACACGCAAATCCGGACCTGGGACGTGAGCTCACTCGGCGCGTTTCTCTGCACCCACCGCATGCGCGAGCCGGGGAGCCGACTCGGAGTGACGTTGTGGCTGCCCCATCGACCGAGACCGGTGCGGGTGAGCGCGGTGGTGGTTCATTTCCGCACGGCCCGGGTCGGTTTCATGCCCGCAGGCCTGGCGATCTCGTTTCAGCCGGAGTCCGAGACGCAACGCCGCCAGCTCGAGGAGGCGTTCACCTCGCCGGTGAGCTGATTTGCCCGGGGACAGGGCGCTTTCGAGGGGCGCGGGGCCCACTCAGGAAGCGCAACCTCGGGGAAGCCCACCGAGTGCGGGTCCCCAGGAACAATCCTGGTCCCCGACTTGTCCCACTCCCGTGGCGAAAGTACGCTCCGCCCCGTCCGCCGAGCTTGTCGGCGCCGCGCGACAGGCCCCATGACCCCTGCGGCCCCGCGCCCTGCCCCTTTCACGAGCCCCGACTCCCCACGGACACCGGCCGACCGCGCCAGGTGCGGAGGATCCTTGCCCCACCGCCGAGCCCCCCTCATCGCCGCCGCTCTCGCCTCGCTGCTCCTCGTCGGCGTCGGCCACGCAACCGCCCAGGGCCACGCAACCGCCCAGGGCCACGCAACCGCCCAGAACCCCTACGACGCCGAGCAGCAGGACTTCGCCGCCCAGGTGCACCGCGCCGGGCACCATGCCCACGGCATCGTCCCGCTCCTGCAGCTCTGGCGCGGATGGGACTCGTCGACGCCGGCCAAGACCGAGGCGCTGCTCGAGCGGCTGGCCAAGGACCGTCGCCTGTCGCCCGACCGGCGCGCCTACGCGGCCATGCTCGTGGCCCGGGGGCGGCTTCGCCTCGGCGACCCGGTCGCCTCGAACCACGGCTTCGAGCAGCTCGGCTACGTCACCTCCTTTCGGGTGGTCGGCCCCTTCGACAACGAGGGCAAGCGGGGCTTCGACACGGTGATGCCGCCCGAGGCGCGGCGGCTCGATCCCCGAGACCCCCACGCCCACTTCGCGGGCAAGGAGCGGCCCGTCTCCTGGCGCGCGTTCCCCGACGTGTCGCGCTACGGCTACGTGAGCTTCGACTCGGTCTTCCGCCCCGACACGAACGTGTGCGGCTTCGCCGAGACGGTGGTCGAGAGCGACCGGGCCCAGCCCCTCACCCTCTGGGTCGGTGCCGGGGGCGCGGTCAAGGTGTGGTGGAACGGGGCGCCGGTGCTGAGCGACGGCAAGTACCGCCAGCCCGATCCGGACCGGGACGTGGCACTGGTGGGGGCGCGCCGGGGCGACAACCGTCTGCTGGTGAAGGTGTGCGCGGCGCAGGGGACCTGGGGGTTCTTCCTGCGTGTCGGCGACGCCCAGGGCGGTGTGGCGAAGGGCGTACACGCAGATGCGACGCGGCCCTTGCCGACCGACGGAACGGCGCCCTCGCTCCACATGCCCCATGCACCGACGAGCGTGCTGTCCCAGCTCGAGGCCGGAGCGACGGGAGACGGCGCGTCGGCCGACGCGCTCGAGGACCTGGCGCGCTTCCTCGCGTACACGGGCGCCGACGATCCGGCCGAACGGCGCGCCAAGCAGATCGCGGCCCAGGCCGCCGAGAAGGACCCGACGCCCGATCGGTTGGCCCTCGCGGCTGGACTGGCTGACACGCGGGGCGACACGATGCACTTCGCGGCCCTGGCGGCCCAGCACGCGCCCGACGACCCCCGCTCCATCCTGCTCAGGGCGCGGGTGCGCAGCGACGGTCCTTCGCCCGAAGAAGCCCTGCCCCTGCTCGATCGGCTTCCGGCAACCGGGACGATGGCGCTCGAGGGCGCGCTCCTGCGCGCGAGCGTCCTGCGCAGCTTCGATCTCTACCAGACCTCGCTCGCCATCGTGCAGAAGGCGGCGGCCAAGGCACCCGGGGCCCCCTCCTTCCTGACGGAGCAGGCCGAGGCCGCCCAGGCGGCGAACGACAGCGACCTGGCCGTCGCCATGCGACGGGCGGCGGTGGCGGCGCGCTATGACGACATGGGCAGCCGCCGCGTGCTCATCGCCGACGCCCTCACGCGGCAGGAGCCCGACCGCGTCGTGGCCCAGCTCGACGCCCTGCGCGCCCTCGAGCCCGACAGCACCAAGAACCTGACGTACATCGCAGGCGTCTACGAGTCCCTCGGGCGCACCGACGATGCGCTCGGGGTCTACGGCGAGGCCCTCGCCCTCGCTCCGGAGGACGCGGACGTGATGGTGGCCAAGGGGCGCCTCCTGTTGCGGCGCGACGAGCGTCCGGCGGCGGCCGACGCCTTCCGCAAGGCGTTGGCCCTCCGTCCCCAGGACGCCGAGACGCGCGAGCTGCTCGAGCAGCTCCATCCGGCGCCCCGCCCCGACGAACGCTATGCCGTGCCGTCGCGGCAGCTGTTGGCGCGGCGGGTCGCTCACTCGGGCTTCCCCCTGACCGTGCTCGAGGACCTGACGGTCAACACGGTCTTCGACAACGGCCTCGGCTCGAGCTTCCATCAGATGGCGGTGCAGGTGCACGACCAGGACGGGGCCCGCGCCTTCCGCACCTACTCGATCCAGTACGAGCCCGACTCGCAGCGCGTCGAGATCCGCGCGGCGCGCGTCTACCGGCACGACGGCAGCGTGCTCGAGGCGACCCAGACCTTCGAGCAGCAGCTCGGCGAGCCCTGGTACCGCATGTACTACGACACGCGGGCGCTCATCGTCGTCTTCCCGGATCTGCAGCCCGGGGACGTGGTCGAGATCCGCTACCGCGTCGACGACGTGGCCCACCAGAACCTCTTCGCCGACTACTACGGCGACATGCACTTCCTCCAGGGCGACAACCCGGAGAAGCGCGTCGACTACGTGCTCATCACGCCGCCCTCGCGGACGTTCTACTTCAACTCGCCCCAGCTCCACGGCCTGCACCACGAGCAGAAGGTCGAGGGAGGACGACGCATCGATCACTTCTTCGCCAACGACGTGCCCGCCATCCGCCAGGAGGACGGCATGCCGGGCATGACCGAGGTCGCGGCCTACCTCCACGTGTCGACCTACCACACCTGGCAGGACGTGGGTCGGTGGTGGTGGGGCCTGGTCAAGGACCAGCTCTACGCCGACGACTCGCTCAAAAAGACGGTCCACGATCTGGTGGCCAACGCGCCCGATGAGCGGACGAAGGTCGTGCGCATCCACGACTGGGTGGTCAAGCACACGCGCTACGTGGGCCTCGAGTTCGGCATCCACGGCTTCCGGCCCTACCGCGTGCCGCAGATCGTCCGGCGCGGCTTCGGCGACTGCAAGGACAAGGCCTCGCTCCTGTACACCATGCTGAAGACGGCGGGGATCGACGCGCACATGGTGCTCGTCCGGACGCGGCACAACGGCGCCATCTCCGACCTGCCCGCGTCGCTCGCGGTCTTCGATCACGCCATCGCCTACGTGCCGTCCCTCGACCTGTACCTCGACGGGACAGCGGAGCACAGTGGCATGACCGAGCTGCCCCAGCAGGACCAGGGCGTGACGGTGCTGCACGTGTGGCCCGACGGGGCGCAGCTCGAGCGGACGCCCGTGCTGCCGGCCGATCGCGAGCGACGTAGCCGCCGCATCGACGTGCGGCTCGCGCGCGACGGCTCGGCCGAGATCGCGGTGCACGAAGAGGCCGTGGGCGATCAGGCCGCGAGCCTGCGCGAGACCTACGAAGCGGAGGGCACGCGCAACGAGCGCTTCGAGCGTTCCATGCGCTCGGTCTTCCCCGGCCTGGGCCTCGAGTCCCTGACCTTCAACCCGCTCGACGACCTGGAGACGCCAGTCCACGTCGACTACCGCGCGCGCGTCCCCCAGATGGCCGAACGCGACGGCGACGCCCTGCTCGTGGCACCGTCGGTGCTCGACGATCTGGTGCGTGGCCTCGCGCGCTCCCCGACGCGCACCTACGCCCTCGACCTCGGCGGTACGAGCGCCTATGTCGAGGATCGCACCCTGCACCTGCCTCTGGGCATGCACGCGACCCAGATGCCTCACGGCGGGACGGTCCAGAGCCGCTTCGGGAGCTTCTCGCTCACCGTGGACCAGAGCGGCCACGAGGTGCACGCCCATACCGACCTCGAGATCACCGCCGACCGGGTGAGCGCCCAGGACTATGCCGCCTTCCGGCAATGGGTGGACGCCGCCGACGTCTTGCTTCGGCAACGGCTCCGGCTCGAAGGAGGTGGGCGATGAAGCGGCGTGCTCCCGTCCGGCTCCGGGGCCTCCTCGCCCTTGCCTCCCTGGTGGTCGTCTCGTCCCTCTCGGCCTGCGGCGGCGCCCAGCATCCGAGCCAACAACCCCCCGGCATCGCCGAGCTGCGCGCGCGGGCGGTCGCCCATCCCCATGACGCCCGTGCCCAGCGCGAGGTCGCCGTCGCCGAGCTCCTGTCGCCGGGCGGCGATACGCAGCGCGCAGGGCCGGCCCTGTCCCATGCGCTCGCGCTCGCTCCCCAGGATGCGACGCTGCTCCTGCTTCGCGGTGTCGACGAGGTCATGGACGGCCATCCGGGCGAGGCGCTCGACGCGTTGCTCGACAGCCTCGATTCGGCGAGCGCGGGGGAGGCGGGAGCGGACAGCCCGCTGATCGCCGAGATCGCCGCCTCGTCGGCCGACGAGCTGACCGAGGCGGCGCCCGACTTCGTGGCCCGCGCGAAGCCGCGCCTCGAGCACCTGCTCGCCCACCCGGGGCACATCGGCATCGCCGCACGCGAGCGCATCGCGTCGACCCTGATCGAGCTCGCCTACCAGCGCGGCGACGCCGAGGCGGTGCGGGGCCTGGCCCAGGGCCAGGGCTGCATCACGCAATGGAAGGTGGCCGGTCCCTTCGGGCCCTTCAGCCTGCTCGGTTTCGACCAGCACTTCGCGCCCGACCATCCCGGACCCCTGGCCGCCCAGTACGACCTCGGGCCCGGCCGTGGCGTTCGCCCGACCCGGGACGTCGAAGCGCGTGGCTGCGCCGTGCACATCGGCGGGTCGGGGTGGGCGAGCTCGGGCACGACCTACGCCCAGGGCTACGCCACGGTGGCCGCGGCGGGCGACTACGTGGTGCGCCTCGAGACGCCCAACGCCGTCGAGCTGCGCATCGACGGCCAGCAGGTGGCCCGGCTCGACATGCGCAGTGAGCCGACGCCCCGGATCACCTTCCACCGGCTGCACCTCGATGCGGGACGCCACGAGGTGCTCGTCAAGGTCACCGCACGCCACCCGAATCCGATCCTGCTCGTCGCCATCGCCCCCGCCACCGCGGTGACGGCCGAGGCGGTAGGCCGACCACGCGCGGACGACGACCTCGGCGGCTGGCTCGCGGCTTCCGTCGCCATGGAACGTGGCGATCCGATCACCGCGCGGGAGCTTCTGCACGACGTGCCGGTGCACGGCGGGTCGGCGGCGATGCTTCAGCTTCGGGCGGTCACGGCCCTGTCCAATCCGATCGCCCCGGGGGACAAGAAGCGGGACGATGCGCGCCGCTACTTGCGCGCGGTGGCAGGCCTGGACGCGAACGCCTGGTACCCCGAGGTGCAGCTCGCCGAGCTCGATGCGGCCGACGGGCACATGACCCAGGCGATCGCGCGGCTGCGTCGCGCGCGCCAGAAGTGGCCCAACATGGCGCCCGTCGCGTTGGCCTCCGCCCACCTGCTCATGGCACAGGGCTGGGACGCCGAGGCCTGGGAGGCGGTGGAGCAAGCACGGCACGACCTGCCTCACGCATGCAGCCCCCTCGCGGCGGCCCTGTCCATCGCCAAGCAGCGCGACCGGACGAACGACGTGGCGGACCTGGTCGGCCGCGTCGTCTCCTGCGACGCGCGCAGCGACGCGCGCTTCTCGCTCCTCGTGGACCAGCGGCGGTGGGACGCGGCCAGCCACGAGCTCGAATCGCCTCGCCGCCCTCGAGCCACACCAGGACCGGGCCCAGATCCTTTCGGCGAAGCTGCAGATCGCTGAGGGGCGCGGTGCGACCGACCAGGTCAAATCCCTACTCGCCGGGCTCCGTGAGGAGCAGCCGCTCTCGAACACGTTTCCCCTCGCCCAGGCCGACACCCTTCTCGCGAGCGGACACGAGACCCAGGCGGCAACGGTCCTCTCCGAGGCGCTCCGGGCCCAGCCCGCAGCGATGTCCGACCTGCGTGGTGTGCAGCGCGCCCTCGGGCTCGACTGGGCCCTCGCGCGCTACCGCCTCGACGGGGCGAAGGTGATCCATGACTTCGAGGCGTCGGGCCACACCTACGACGCGCCCCAGGTGCTGGTGCTCGACTACACGGTCATCCGCATCTTCCCGGACGGCTCGTCCCTGGAGCTGACGCACAACATCTTCCGCGTCCAGAGCCAGGAAGCGGCGAACGACCTCGGGGAGTTCCACCCGCCCGACGGCGCCGACATCCTGACGCTGCACACGGTCAAGGCGGACGGTCGCCGCATCGAGCCCGACGTGATCTCGGGCAAGAGCAGCATCTCGCTGCCGAACCTGACGCCGAACGACTACGTGGAGTTCGAGTACGTGCGCGCCGCAGACCCGCCCCACGCGTTCCCGAACGGCTACCTGGGCGACCGTTTCTACTTCGAGAGCTTCGAGGTGCCCTTCGACCGCAGCGAAGAGACGCTGATCATGCCGAAGGACATGCACCCGCTCGTCGACCCGCGCGGGCCGGCGCCGCACACCGAAGAACACCTAGACGGCAACCTGCGCGTGCTCCATTGGGGCGTGCACCAGAGCCGCCCGCTGGTGGCCGAGCCGGACTCGGTGTCAGCGCGCGAGTTCATCCCATCGATCAACGTCGGCATCCACGCGACCTGGGCCGAGTTCGTCGACGGCCTGCGCGACGTGCTCGCCGACCGGGACCCGGTGGACCCGGCGGCGCGGCGGCAAGCGCTCCAGATCCTGGGCGATGCAAAGAGCGCCGATGACCTGACGAAGGCCAAGAAGCTCTACGCGTGGGTGCTGGCGAACATCGAGAGCAGCAACGACACCTTCGGGGTCGCGCCGGCGCAGCTCGCCGACCGGACGGGCAACAGGGCGCGCGTCCTCGCATACATGCTGCGGCTCGTCGGCGTTCCGGCGAAGCTCGTCATCGCCCGCAGCGCCGGGACGGATCAGACGCGCTCCGCCCTGCCGGACGACGAAACCTACACGGACCTGGTCGTCATGATCGGCGGAGCCCATCACCCCATCTTCCTCGCCACCGGTCAGCGGGGCGCACCCTTCGGCTACCTGCCGCCGGCCCTGCGCGGTCAGGACGGCATCGTCCTGGCCGAGGGCGCGCCTCGCGTGCAGCTCCCGGCGGGCCGCGCCGACGAGGACCTGCGGGAGGTCCACATCGACGCCACTCTCCGTGCGAACGGCTCGGCCCATCTCGACGTGGTCGAGACCTTCCACGGGACGGGCGCGGTGAGCTGGCGCGATCAGCTCGAGGGCATCCCGCGGGCGACCCTGCACCAGCGCTTCGAGGAGGCCTACGTCGCGCGGATCGTGCCTGGGGCATCCCTCGGCTCGTTGCACATCGTGGGGCGCGAGCATGCCGAGGAGCCCCTGTCCCTTCACTACGGGGTCGACGTCTCCTCCTTCGGCCGGCGCAGCGGCAACCAGTGGCTTGTCCCCGCCCTCTACCCTGCCCAGCTCGCCTCGAGCTACGCGACCCAGCCCACCCGCACGACGACCGAGCTCGTCGCGCCGGGCGTCGCCTACGACGTGACGGTGGACGTACACGTGCCGCACGGAACGCACCTCGGCTCCACGCCGAGCGACGTGACGCTGCACAGTCGTGACGGCATCCACTTCACGCTCCGCGCCCACCCGATCGAGGGCGGTGTGCACATCGCGCGGAGTGTGCGCATCCCCCTGATGCGCATCACGCCCGACCACTACCGGGGCTTTGCCGGCTTCTGTCGCAACGTGGACCAGGCCGAGGCCCGCGAGCTGCCCGTGCGCTTGCACTGAGCACGGGCGAACGGCGGGGCCGCGCTACATCGCGTGTTGCGCGTCCTTGATGGCCTGCGCTCGGATCAGGGCTTCCGAGGGTGGATGGACCGGCGGCGGCGCCAACTCCACCACCTCGACCCGCGTCTTGTCGCCGGGGATGGGCAGGATCGACACGTCGAGCTTCACGACGCCACCCTCCACGTGCCGGGGCACCGCGGCGTGGAACACAGCCCCCTCGCCGATGCGGTCGACCTGCCCGGTGATCAGCCGCGTCCCGAAGTAGCGCTGCACCTTGGCGAGGGGGACCCGCGTCGTGAACACGTGGCGCCGGCGCGCCTCGATGGTCTGCTCGAGGCCGCGGGGCATCTCGAGCCCGGCGATGGAGCGGTCGGAGGGGAGCAGGGCGCCGTTCGGTCCGTAGAGGGGCGGCGGTGGCTTCGCTCGGGTCCGCGTCGCAGGCTTCACGGGCGCGATCCGTTGCCCTCGGTGGTTGTCCGAGCCATGGCTGCCGCAGGCGGTCACGAGCGCGACCGCCCACGTCACGACGAAAGCGCGCCGGAGCCCATCCATGGCCCGCAGCCTGCCACGCTCCGCGCGGGCGATCCACGAATCGCCGTCGCCCCTCGTCCTCAGTCCACCGAGCCGGCCCAGCCCTGTACCGAGGTGTAGGACTGGGGGGCCGGGAGCTGGCGCGTGATCTGACCGACGGCGCCGCCCGTCGCGTGCGAGCCACCGCCGCTCACATTGGCGACGAGCTCGAAGTTGCCGCCGCCGGTCTGGTTCACGACGTAGCGGCTGCCGAAGTAGGGGTCCACCTCGGTCGAGCCCGAGTAGCAGTTGGGCCGTTGCGTCACCGCCACGCCCATCACGACCTGGTTCGCGAAGGGACCGATGTTCAGGGCGTCGAACACGCCCGAGCCCGGCGTCGACTCGAGACCCGGCATCGGGTTGTGGCTGCCGTCGTCCTGGTAGTACTGGACGCCCCAGATGCGGCTCTCGCCGTAGGCGCAGGCGTCCGTCGGGCTCGTCGAGGACTTGAAGGTGCTGAAGTAGACCTTGCCGTTGAAGAGCTCGAGGGGGCCCGTGACCTGCTGGCCCACGTCGAGGTGGATCTCCCAGTTGAGCTTCGCCTTGGCGTCGGTCACCGCACCGGTCGCATCGTAGGTGAGCTGCTCGGTGAGGGAGACGACGCGATTGCGCGCCACGCTGTCGAGGTTGTCGACGTCGCCCGTCGCCTGGATGACCACGACCTCGCCCTGGTTGTTCGTCGTCAGCACCGGCGGGAAATAGGCGGGCTGCCCGTCGAGGGCCCCAGCGTCCCAGAACATGTCGTGGAAGGGCGTCGCGTCCCAGTCCGCAATGTTCGGCGAGGACATGTCGAGGCGCCAGAGCACGCCGTCCGCGTCGGCGAAGAAGGCGCGCGTCGCGATGGTGCCGGTGTCGCCGGTGTACAGGGAGATGCCGCCCGTGACCGGCGCATTGAATACGTGATCGTCGAGCTGGTTGATGAGCTGCCCCGTGCCGAAGTCGATGAAGTACATCTGTCGGCCGCGGGTGCTCCAGCAACGCTGGTGCGAGCGGGCGTTCGTCGTGCCCTGGGTGACGGGCGGGCTGCCGACGCCCTGGGACGGACAGCCGACCGGCGTGCCGACCGCGCTGGTTCCGCAGCTCGAGCTGAACATGTCGTCGCCCGTACCGGCGGGGAGCAGGGCGAGGGCGCGCTCTTCGAGGGCGCTGCCGGCGTTGACCAGCACCTCGCCGATGGCGGGAGCGCCGTAGGGATAGCCCATCTCCGGGTGGGCGAACTGCCACATGAAGATCGGGTTGAACGGGTCGGTGACGTCGAGCGCCTCGTAGGCGGCGCCGCCCTGGCGGAGCGGCACGATGAGCACGGTGTGCCAGGAGTTGGCATCGATGTCACCGGGGAGCCGCTCGAGGAAGACGTCCCGCACGATCGGCGTCCCGTCCACCATCCATTGGTGGCTCGTCATGGCGGACTGCAGCTTGCCGAGCAGGATCGGCGGGACGAACCCCCACAGCTCGTCGCCCGCATGCAACGTCGTGCCGGCATGGGGACCGGAAGTGATGGTCGTGTCCGTCGCGACGAAGCAGTGGAGGATGCCGTCGTTCGTGCCGACGTAGACCACCGAAGGGCGGTTCGCGACCTCCGGAAGCTGCCGGAAGATGTTGTAGGACTCGTCGGGTAGGTCGCGCGGGGGCGGCGTCGAGATGACGGGCGACGAGTGGTAGATGTCGCCGAGCCGCTTGTCGTTGCGGCTGCTGCTCGCGTCCGCCTCCACCCAGTGGATGATCTTGTCGCGGTCCGCCGTCGTGGAGACGTCGAGCATCTGGGGGGTGAGGCTGCCGTTCGCGATGCTGAAGGGCTGTAGCTCGAGCCCCGTCTCGACGGGACCGCTGTAGGTGGAGCTGCTGCCACCGCCACCGCCACCGCCACCGCCGTGACTACCACCGCCGCCGCCACCACCGCTGCAGGAAGCGCCGCCGTGACCGCCGTGGTGTCCGTGGGAGGGAGTCGACACGCCGGTGGTCACGGGGCTGAGCCCCATGTCGTGGCCGATGAGGTGCAGGGTGCGGTCGTTCTTGTTCGACGGGAGGACCGTGAGCAGCTTCCGCGGCGCTGTCCGGCTGTCGAGCACCTTGGCGAAGTCGTCCGCCGCGGTGATGGGCTGCGCCACCGGCACGAGGGAGCCGTTGCACTCGTAGCGCTGCCGTTCGAGCACGCCGGTCCAGGGAGCACCCGAGGCGCTGTCGCTCACCTCGAAGCCCGTGTTGAACTGGAGCTGCTCCTGGGTGGTGGTCGTGCCGCCGGTCGTCGAGAACGCCGGCACCGTCCGGGTGGTCGTGCCGGGCGCCGCGGCGTCGATAGCAGCCGCGATCCGCGCGACCAGGGTCGCCCGGTCGGAGGCGAAGAGGGCGGACCCGGTGCCGCCCACCGAGGCGATGTCGTTGAGGCGGGCGATGGCGGACGGATCGCTCACGTCGAATCCGACCACGAAGAGGCCGTTCAGCTTGCCCGTGCACGCGCTCGACGCGCTGTCGTAGCGGCAGAGGTCGGCCGCGATTGCCTCGGGGGTGTCGTAGGGACACGTGAAGCCTGGCGTGTCGCAGTTGTACGGTGCGCCCCGCATGTCGGCGTTGGGGTACCCGTCCGTGAGCAACAGGGCATAGCGGGGACGGCACGCGTAGTAGGGGTCGCCCGTGTCGGTGGAGGACGCCTTCTGCTTCACGTCCGTGTTCGTGTCGAAGTAGTAGCGCGCGTCATCGAGCATCCCGGCGACGGGCGTGGCGCCGAAGGGCCGCACCGACAGCAGGGCACTCTGGATGTTGCCGTTGATGACCTGGGGGTCGTCGACCCCGTCGGTGCCCACGGACACGAGGGGGCCCATGGGCGAGCTCGCGTTCCGGGCTCCGTTGTCCAGGCGATAGGTCGTCGCACACCCCGGGAAGGTGAAGTCCTTCGCGGTGCCGTAGGAGTACATGCCGTCCGCGCTCGCGTTGTCCGAGGTGCGCGACGCGAAGAGGGTTGCCGGCACGAGGGGGCCCATGTCGGTGAAGGTGGAGACCCCGTCGAAGGTCATCAGGCCGAACTTCACGCGGTCCGCGTAGACGTCGAGGATGCCGTCGTCGTTCTGCGCGGTGGACGGGACCACGAAGTGCGGCAGGAAGTAGTTGTAGTCGAACTGGCCGACGAAGGACGAGGTGTTGCGGTCCTCGCGGGTGCAGCTGAAGTTGGACCAGGAACCGGTGAGGGCCTCGACGACCGTCGCCCAGCGGTTGGGCGTGTCGGTGCCGACGGTCCCTGTGCACACGGGATAGCACTCGTCGCAGGTCGGCGTCGTGCAGGTGCACGTGCCGCTGCGCTCCATCGAGCCGGAGGTGTCGACGAGGAGCATCACGACGGGACGCACGTTGCGCACGTCCGGCGCCGACTGGGCGCGTGCCGTGGGCGCGACCCACAGGCCGAGCGTCACCACCAGCAGCATCGTTCCCGGAGTGAGCAAGCGTGCCATGGTTCCTCCCAAACGTCCGATCCGAGTCGACCAGAGATCGCTCCGCTCCCAACTCCCGCCGCGCCCAGAGCAGGGCCACCGCGTCGAGCGGAGGCCACGGGGTCGTCTGGAAATGGAGCTCGTCATCCTGGCCTCACCTTCCGAAGGGACCCGACAGGGCCTCGGCGCGCGCATCGGCCGCGGTCTCGTGGTAGGGGCGCGTGTCGCCGCTCGACGTCACGTCCCCGGTCGCGAGACGTGCCCGGCCGTGGGCCGAGTAGGTCCCGTGCATGAACTGCAGACGGCCGTAGCCGTCCGAGCGGTGGCCGGCGATGGCCCCCGTGTAGACGTAGTCGTCGTTGAGGTCGATCACGACGTTGGGCTCGTAGGGCTGGTGGGAGCCACCCATGGACTCGACGCCGATGACCGGGTTGCTCGCCGGATCCACGAAGTCGGGGGTCAGGAGGCGGTAGCCGTGCTTGTCCGGGAGCATCGGCGGCTCGCCGAAGTCCTGGGTGCGGGGAGCGGTGGAGGCGTACATGGCCGTGAGGATCGCGGACGGCCCCATGTGGTCCACCTTCGCCAGGGACGCCTCGAGCCCCATCTCCGCCAGGTAGTGCGTCTGCATGGCCTGCCGGGTGTTGCCGGCCGCGCGGATCTCGAAGGTGGTCGCGTGCACGGCGAAGACGGCCGTCGCGGTCGTCATCAGGAGGACGAGCATGACGATGAGCATCGCCGCGCCCTCCCGCTCCTGATTCTTGCCGCGACGACGCCTTCGCGGGCCTCGCCCCGAGGGCTCGCCCCGCACGTGGGCGGCGCGCGACCGATCATCGGTTTGGTGATGCACGCTCATGGTGTCCTGATCGCTCGGTTGGCAACGTTGGGCAGGAGGATCTCGTCGGTGATGGTGCGAACGCGCGCGGCGCCCGCGAGCGCCGGGTTGACGCGGTACCGCGTGAGGGGAGTGCCAGCGGCGCGCGCGGCCCACGGGAAGCGCGGATCCTGCTCGGCGGTGCGGGCCGAGAGGCTGACGATGACGCTGCGGACGCGCTCGGGGTGGGTGGCGAGCAGCGTCTGCGCGGTCGCGCCGTCCATGCGCGTGAGGATCGGCGCGGCACCGGCGGTGAGTTGGGTATCGACCACGAACTCGAGGTTGAAGTCGGCGACGTACTCGAGGACGGGGCGGATCGTGCCGGCGACCGCCGTCGTGCTGTTGAACTGCAGCTCGCTGCGCACGAGCATCGGGTCGGTGCGCCCCTTGAAGTCGCTCGCCGTGGCGGCGCCGCCGACGGGGGCCAGGTTCGCGCCGGCCCCGCTGCCGTCACGGGTGAGATTGCTGACCGTGTACTGGATCCGGGTCATGGGCGAGACGAGCGCCCCGTCGGCGAGGCCCACGACGCACGTGCCGCCCACGCCCAGGGCCGGCGTGAAGGAGACGGTCGCCTGGCCCGAGTCGCTCCCGGTGATGGTGACGAAGAAGTTGTTCCCCTGCTGCGTGCGGATGTGGAGCATGCGGCCAGAGCGGAAGACGTTGTCGAAGTCGCTCGGCCGGTAGGGGTACTTGCCGGTGGTGTCGAAGGGATCACCGAAGGTGCGTCGGAACGCCTGCCAGCGCCGCTGCAGGTAGAGCGTCGCACCCGTGCCGTCGAGACCGACGGCCAGGTAGGTGTCGTTGGTGACGTAGTTCCCGGTCAGAACGAGGGTGTCGGCGCTGACGCCGTTCTGGGCGTGGTTCGGGAGCCAGCCCGTCGCCGTGGCGTCGTTGTTGACGTAGGTGTCGATGGCGCGGATGGGAGGGATGGGCTTGCGACAGCCCTGGTCGTAGTCCGAGTTGGGCGTGCCGAGGAAGCCCGCGCGCTCCACGTCCGTACGCACCTGGGCCATGGCCATGCGCAGCGACATCTGCGTCTGGGCGATGCGCTGCTGCTCGTGAAAGTGCCGCGACGAGGCCGCGCTCAGGAAGTAGACGGACGTGATGACGAGGAGACCCGCCGCGAGCGCCACGAGGAGCTCGATCAGGGTGAAGCCGGCGCGACGCGCACGCGGGCGCCCTCGCGCTGCCGAACGGATGCCGTGGTTTTTCGGGGATCGCGTCACGGGCTCATCTCGTGCCAGCGGACCAGGGTCGATGCCTCCACGTCCTCGAGGGACGTGCCCGTGGCGAGGGCCGTCGTGACGGCGCCCTCGCCGCCGACCGCGCAGTCGGCGAAGGAGCTCTCGTCGGCGCCGCCGCTCTGACCGGTCGAGCGGCGATGCCACCACGTGCGCACATCGACGCGGATGGCGTCGTCGGTGGGCGACGCCCAGCTCAGCCGGACGTTGACGCAGTAGATGGGGTGCTTGGTGCCGGTCGGCGTCATGTCGTTGCCGAACCAGTCGAAGGCGTAGGAGTCGGACGATCCCGAAGGCGGCGTGGGCGTGAGCCAGGGCGAGACCGCGGTGCCCGGAGCGGGCACGTTCTTGAGGTAGTGCGTGCCCGCCAGGGCGCCCGGTGCGGGAGAGGTCCACATGAGCGAGTCGCCGCGCATGCGCTCGAGCCACGTGCGGGTGATCTCGGTGCCCGTCGTCATCTGGCGCGCCACGATGTTGCCGCGCGTCGTCGCCTGCTCGAGGCCCATGATGCCGACGGAGCCGACGGTCATGATGCCGACGGCCATCATGACCTCGATGAGCGTGTAGCCCGCGCGGCGCGACCGCCCACGCCCATGGGGGGACCCTTTCATGCGACTCGACCCAGGTGCGTGTACGCGGCGGCTGCCGCGCGCGATGCAGGTGCGCCCGCTCATCGCAACGTCCTCGCGTCGCCGCCGAAGGGGATCACGATGCGGCGGACCACACCGAGGGGGCTGCCGCCGCGCTTGCGGGTGAAGGTGAAGCGGAAGCCGCCCTGCACCGTGTTGAGGTCGGAGAAGGTGCCGGACGCCGACGTGCGCCACTCCATCATCCCATTGCTGCGGTAGCAGATGTCGAGGAAGTCGCTGCCGGCCTCTTCGGCCATCACCGTGACCTGGCTCCCGACCGAGTAGTCGGCCGAGCTCATCAGCTCCCAGTCGATGCAGAAGCTGCCCGTCGTGCCACAGGCCGGGCCCCCGGTGAGGGTGTCCCAGTCGTTCGTGGTGCAGCCGTTGTTGATGCCGCGGTAGAGCCGCACCTCGCCGTTGCTCGTGTTCTGGTAGCGCAGGAGCGTGGCCCGTCCGTAGGCGACCGACTCCGAGCGGGCGTGGCGGGCGAGCCGCACGAGGTCGAGGGCCGCCTGCCCGGCACGACGGTCGGCCATGGCCCCCCCGATGGCGGGGGCGGCGATCGCGATGCTGATGCCGATGATGGTGACCACCGTCATCAGCTCCAGGAGGGTGAAGCCGGCTGTCCGCGCGCGGGTGGGTTGCTGAGGGCGCACCATCTCCCCCCCATGATGCAATGCCCGTTCCCCCGCCGCCCCAGGTTTGCGCAGATGAAAACGTGTGTGATTTCGGGTCACTGGGCTCCCTAGACCCCGCACGAGATGCGGAGATGTGAAAACTTTGCAGTGTTCGCGCCGGAGGTCGAGAAAGCCGACGTTCGGGTCCACGGGCGGGTCTGGGAAGCGGCCGGGCGACGGCTTCGACGGGCGGCCATGGGCGGCGGTGGGCCAAGGATGCAACAGCCCCTCGCTTGACACCACAACGACGTCGTTCTATCTGGCCGTGCCCCTTGGGCCACGCGGAAGTGGCGGAATTGGCAGACGCGCAGGATTCAGGTTCCTGTGGGGTAACACTCGTGGAGGTTCGAGTCCTCTCTTCCGCACCCTGAGCGCTTCACTTACGAGACGACGAAGCCCGGCCCCTGGGGGGTCGGGCTTTCGTGCGTCTTGGGGCGTAGGCAGGGGGGGCCGGTGGGGGGGCCCGACGGGGCGGCTCATGGGCCGCGCGTCGAGCGCCCTGTCGCCGGACTGCTCACATGACGGTGGGCATCACGGACGCGCAGCGGAGCGCGATGCCGTCGAGCACAAAGCCGGAATGCCTGTGGACGCCGCTCGCCACGGTACTCGCCGGACATCGGTGTAGGCGCCGCCACCGGATTCCGCCCTCCCCCGACGTTGCGTCCGTGTCCGGCACGATGAGGCTGGCAGGACTGCAGTCGCCCACGACGCCGCCACACGCGCCCGAGGAGCACATGTCGCCCCACGAACAGATGTTGCCCGTGTCGCAGGTCGTGCCGTCGGTCACAGGGGCCGCGACGCACGAGCCGCTGCTCGCATCGCACATGCCCACGTTGCACATGTCGTCCATGCCCGAGCAGTCCACGGCGGTGCCGCCGCACGTGCCGCTCGCGCACTGGCGTGGAAGAGGCGTAAATCACCATTCCTGGTCGCCTGCAAGGGGATGTGCACTTCTACAAGGGGTCTTGGGGCCCGAGCGGTCGGTCTGACCGGGCGCGCAGGGGACGCCTCGCTCCCG
Source organism: uncultured delta proteobacterium (assembly GCA_963830115.1). GTDB lineage: Bacteria > Myxococcota_A > Polyangia > Polyangiales > CAWHLB01 > CAWHLB01. Next base: position 357,154 of record CAWHLB010000027.1, on the reverse strand, counting down.
CACCGGGCCACGGCGTCCCCAAGTGTTGCGTTCCCGGCGCCAGCGGGTATGGACTATCCGCCTCATGGGGCACGCCGACATCGGGACCCGAACAGCTCCCCGTCCGCGAGCAGGTGGGGGGTCGCCCGAGGTCCCTCGGCGCACGGCTCCGCTCGAAGCGCACCGTGCTCGCCACGCTCCTGCTCGCCACGTGCACCGCCGCCTGTGGCGGTGGCGGGCCGACCGCGCCCAAGGTCGACCACCAGAAGTACTGGTCGGCCCTCGGGCTGACCGAGCACGAGAAGGGCTTCGACGCGGAGCTCGGGGGCATCGGGCGAGTGCCGGTCGATTGGGTGCCGGTGCCGGGGCGCGACTACCACCCCCACTTTCCGCCGCCGCTCCCGTACAACCCGATCGAGTGGACGACCCACACGCCGAGCCCGTCCATCGCGAACCTGAATGCGCCCAAGGGCGGGACACTGCGGATCGCGACCCAGTCGTGGTTTCCGACGCTCCGGACTCAGGGGCCGAACTCGCGGCTCGAGCAACTCTTCTGGATCCAGTCCCTGGTCTACGAGCCGCTGCTCACCTTCGACCTGACCAAGGGCGTGTACGTCCCGCGCTTGGCCGACTCGTGGAAGATCCTCCCGGACAAGAAGACCTTCCTCTTCCACATCAATCCGGAGGCACGCTGGGCGGACGGGCGGCCGGTCACGGCCGATGACGTGAAGGCTACCCTCGAGCACCTTCAGAACCCGGACCGGAAAGACCCCTACTTCCCGGAATGGCAAAAGCGTTTCGCGTCGGCGAAGGTGCTCGACGAGCACACGGTCGAGATCAGGTCGGAGAAGGCCCTCTGGCAGAACTTCCTGATGATCGCGACCCAGCAGATCTACCCGGCGGCCTACATCCGCATGGACGGCAGCACCTATCTGCACGACTGGAACTGGAAGCTGCCACCCGGCTCCGGTCCCTACGCGGTCGCTCCGAAGGACCTGGTGCAGCAGGTCTCCATCACCTTGCACCGCCGGAAGGATTGGTGGGCGAAGAACGAGGCGTGGGGCCGCGGCAAGTACAACTTCGACCGCATCGAATGGCTCGTCATTCGTGACCGGGAGCTGATGTACCAGAAGCTCCTGGCCGGCGAAATCGACCTCTATCAGGTCAGGATGGCCCAGCGCTGGGTCCAGGTCCTTCCGGCGGAGCGGAAGGTGCGCAATGGCTGGATCCAAATGCGGAAGCTCTACACGAAGAACCCGCGCGGCTTCGGCGGCTACGCGTTCAACATGCGCAGCGCACCCTTCAACGACCGAAACGTACGCCTCGCCTTCTGCTACCTCTTCAACCGGAAGAAGCTCTTCGGCAAGTTTCTCTTCGATCAGTACGACTACACCGACAGCTACTACCCCGGCGAGCCCTGGGCCCGGCCGGGACATCATCCCATCCACTACGATCCGGCGAAGGCCGTCTCCCTCTTGAAGGAGGCGGGCTGGACCCACCGCGACGCGGAGGGCTACCTCGTGAACGCGAGCGGCGAGCGCTTTCCGACGCTCAGGCTCGACAACTACGACGGGCCTGGGTTCGCGCGTCTCTTTCAGGTCTACCAGCACGACCTGTGGAACCAGGCCGGCGTGAAGCTCGAGATCCACGACATCGAAGCAGCGGAGTTCTTCAAGAAGGTCTTGGACTACCAGTTCCGGACCACGTTCTTCCTCTGGACCGCATCCCCCTTCCCGGACCCGCAGTCGAACTGGAGCTCGACGATCGCGGACAAGCCTCAGAGCAACAACATCGTCGGTTTCAAGAACCCTGAGGTCGACGCGATCATCGACCGCTACGATCACGAGTTCGATCAGCACAAGCGCGTGAAGCTGCTGCAAGCTTCGACCGCCTCATCTACGATGCGCACCCCTATGCGCTCGGTTGGTACGGGCCTTTCTTCCGCATCGTCTACTGGGACAAGTTCGGCCACCCGCCGGAGTACGCGCCTCGTTTCGGCGACGTGCTCAACCAGGACAACGTCAGCGAGTACTTCATGAGCGTCTTCACCTACTGGTGGTACGACGCCGCGCGAGCGCAGCGGACGGCGCACAACATGGCGCGCGGGCTACCCAACTACCCGGACCGCCCCGACCACCAGGAGGACCCGCCCGAGTTCCGCTACTGGCTCGACCACACCACGCCCATGCCGAGGAGCCGGTGACCGTGTCCCCCTCCCCGAGCGACGCGAGGGCACTCGAGTGAGCGGGATGTCCGCCTACTTCGTGCGGCGCGTCTTGATGGTGCCGCTGACCTTCTTGGTGATCACCTTCATCGTCTACGCGATTCTGCGCGTGGTGCCGGGCGGGCCGATCCAGCAGGCCGAGGCGCAGCAGCATCTGCACGGAGGCGAGGGGGGCGGCGGGGGCGGCGGGGGCCAGCTCCAGATGTCCGAGGAGGGCCTCGAGAGTCTCGCTGCGTACTACGCGCTCGACGAGCCGATCCCCGTGGGCTACCTGCAGTGGCTCGGCCTGTGGCCGCGCGAGCGGGACGAATGGATCCCCCCGGTTCCGAAGGACAGGCACGCCAAGGTCGCCCACCGTCTGGCCAAGCTCGAAAAGGCGCGGGACCAGGCGCGCGTGGCGCTGGCCAAGCACCTGAAAGAGCGAAGCCTGATCGCTTACCACGGCAAGCTCTACCGCGCGGTCGATCCGAGCACCCTCCCGGCAGCCGAGCGCACACAAATCGAGCACTTGCTCGAGCGGACCTTCGGCGCGCGCTACGCCCTCGAGCGCACCCTCGGCGCCCGGGGACAGGCGTGGAAGAGCGACGAGGATGCGATGCCCCTCGCCGAGGTGACGCAGGAGGCCTACGACGCCGAGGAGAAGGTGGCGGGTGGCCACGGCCTCGAGACCGGCAAGCTCCTCGCGCCCGCGCAGGAGGCGAGCGGCGACGCGTCGCTCGCGAAGGCGAAGACGCTGCTCGCGGGCGTGACCTCCGCCGAGCGTGCCTTCGACGCGGCCCAGGGGCGGACGGGATACGCCCTGTTGCCCGACGGCCATCTGGTCCAGGGTCCGCTCCTGCCCCTGCTCGAGCTCAACGCGGTCCGCGGCGCGGCGGCCGCGCGGCTCGACGCCCTGCTCGGCCCGAGGCACTTGTACGGCGTTCGAGGCACGCTCTACCGGCCGGTCCCGAAGAGGACGCGCCGCGGAAAGGCGATCCGGGCCTTTTTCGATCGCGCCGATGTGCTGGTCGGCAAGGGGTTCACCGGGAGGCCGGACCTGCTCGACTACCTCGCCGCCAAGGGCTTCACCTGGCGCGCGGGCGTGTACTACGAGCCGGTGCCCCAGTCGGTGAGGGCGAAGGACCCGGAGTACTTCGCGACCGCCACGGCGGTGATGCGCGTCCGGGACCTGGCGCAGCAGAAGCTCGACGCCATCGAAGCGGCGCATCACGTGAAGGTAGACCCCGACGGTCGCCTGTACCGGGTGGTCCACCGCGTCGCGGGCATCCTCGAGCTCGACTTCGGCGACTCCTATCAGGCGAACCAGCCCGTGTTCACGCTCATCGTCGAGCGGCTCGGCGTCTCCTTGCCGTACGTGCTCACGGGCTACCTGCTCGCGTGGATCGTGTGCGTCCCCTTGGGCGTGCTCAAGGCGATCAAGCACCGCACCTCGTTCGACAACCTCTCTTCCATCGTCGTCTTCATCGCCTACGCGGTCCCCGGTTTCGTCGTGGCGCTGATCCTGCTCGTGACCGTCGCCGCCCATGTGAGCTTCATTCCACTCGGCGGATACCTGCCACAGAACGCCGACGAATTCGGCTTCTTCGCGCTGCTCGGCGCACACGTCCGCTACATGCTGATCCCGGTCATCGCCTACACGGCGGGTAGCTTCGCCACGATGACCATCTTGATGAAGAACTCGCTGCTCGAGAACCTCGGCCAGGACTACGTGCGGACGGCGTTCGCCAAGGGGCTGACCGAGCGGCGCGTGATCTTCGTCCACGCCCTCCGGAACTCCCTCATCCCGATCACGGCCGGCATCGGCACCGCCTTCTCCCTGCTCTTCAGCGGCTCGTTCCTCATCGAGGAGACGTGCAACATCCCCGGCATGGGTCTGCTCGGCTTCAACTCGATCCTGCAGCACGACTACCCGGTCGTGATGGGCCTCGTCGTGGTCGGCGTCCTCATCCAGCTCTTCGGCAACATCCTCTCGGACCTCATCTGGGCCGCCATCGACCCCCGCATTAGGTTTGGCCGGTGACATGATCCTGGCGGCCCAGATCCTCGTCGCTCTCCTGGTCCTCGCGGCCGGGTATCTCATTCCCATGAAGGTCCTGCCGTGGCTTCTGGTGCACGCGGGACGCCGACTCGGCTTCCGCATGCGCGCGAGCCCGCTCACGGCCAAGCGCATCGTGCGCTTCAAGAGCATCCGCCGCGGCTACGTGAGCTTCGTCGTGCTCGTCACGCTCTTCTTCGCGAGCTTCTTCCTCGAGCTCGTCGTCAACCGCCATCCACTCTTCATCCGCTACGGCGACCAGTGGCAGATGCCCGCCGTGGTCGACCTGGTCGAGGCCTGGCTGCCCTTCGTCCACCACAGCGACATCGCCACGGCCGAGCGCTACGGCGTGCCGGGCAAGGCCGAGGTGCACTACCGCGAGTACGCCGAGTGGACCCGCGATCCGGGCGTCCTCGAACGGCTCGCCGAGAAGGTCGAGCGCGCGGCGCCCCAGCACCCGACGACCGATGGCGACGAGGCCGAGGCCGCCCAGGCACACGCGGACGCGGCCCACTACCGCGCGATCCGGAAGGGCCTCCTCGCCCACCACGCCTTCATCCTGATGCCGCTCTACCCGGCCTCGCCCGACGAGCAGCTCCTCGGCCTCGCCCAGAACCCTCCCATCGAGCCGTTCCAGGGCACCTTTCCGTTCCTCGGCACCGACGCCCAGGCCGATGACGTGCTGGCCCAGGTGATCTACGGCTTCCGCATCTCCCTCGGCTTCGCCCTGGTCGTGGTCTTCCTCGGCTACCTGGTGGGCGTCAGCATCGGCGCGATCATGGGCTTCTACGGAGGCTGGACCGACATCCTGGCGCAGCGGGGCATCGAGGTGTGGGCCTCGATCCCGTTCCTCTACGTCCTGATGATCGTCAGCAACATCATGCAGCCAAGCTTCTGGGGGTTGTGCGCCTTACTTCTGGTCCTCAACGCCTGGATCAACATCACCTTCACCATGCGCGGGGAGTTCTACCGCGAGAAGGCGCGGGACTACGTCCAGGCCGCGCGGGCCATCGGCGTCAAGACGCCGAAGATCATGCTCCGCCACATCCTGCCGAACGCCCTCGTCCCCATCGTGACCTATCTGCCCTTCGAGATGGTCGGCGCCATCTTCGTGCTCGTCTCCCTCGACTACCTGCACTTCGGCCTGCCGCCCTCGTCGCCCTCCTGGGGGCGGCTCCTGTTCCAGGGCGCGAGCCACGTGACGAGCCATCCCTTCCTCGTCTACGTGCCGGTCATCGCCCTCGCCTGCACGCTCTTCTCGGTGGTGCTGATCGGCGAATCGGTGCGCGAGGCCTTCGACCCGAAGAAGTACGCGAGGCTCCGATGACCGACGCCGGGGACACCGCGCGCACGAGCACCCCGCCCGGCGGCAAGGAGCCCCTGCTCGTGGTCGAAGGCCTCGAGACCTTCTTCCACACCGAGTCGGGCGTGGTGCGCGCCGTGGACGGCGTCTCCTTCTCGGTCGCGCCGGGTGAGACCCTCGGCATCGTCGGCGAGAGCGGCTCGGGCAAGTCGGCGACGGCCTACTCGATCTTGCGGCTCCTTCCGGAGAGCGTCGCCGAGATCGCCGGCGGCACGGTGCAGTGGCTCTCGGAGGGCGGCCTGATCGACCTCACCAAGCTCCCCATCGAGCGCATGCACGAGTTCCGGGGCACCGAGATCGCCATGATCTTCCAGGAGCCCATGACCAGCCTGAACCCCGTGTTCAAGTGCGGCTTTCAGGTGGCGGAGAGCCTGCGCAAGCACACGGGCGCCGACAGGAAGGGCGCGTGGAAGCGCGGCACCGAGCTGCTCGACGAGGTGGGCATCCCCTCGCCCGCGCGCGTGATGCAGCAGTACCCGCACCAGCTCTCGGGCGGCATGAAGCAGCGCGTGATGATCGCCATGGCCCTCGCGTGCAATCCGCGCCTGCTCATCTGCGACGAGCCCACGACCGCCCTGGACGTCACGATCCAGAAGCAGATCCTCGAGCTCATCGCCAGCCTGCAGCGCGAGCGCGGCATGGCCGTGCTCTTCATCACGCACGACCTCGGGGTCATCGCCGAGATCACCGACCGGGTCGCGGTGATGTGCCCGGGCGAGACCCTGCGCAAGCTCTACGAGGGGACCGATCTGGCCGACTCGCCCGAGCTCGAGCGCGGCGGCCACGTGGTCGAGCTCGGCAGCGTGGCGAGCATCTTCGAGCGCCCCCAGCACCCCTACACCAAGGGCCTCCTCGCCTGCCGCCCGACCCTCGAGGCGCGCTCCGAGCGCCTCCCCACCATCGACGACTTCATCCGCGCCGAGCGCGAGGGCGTCGTCCTCGACGCCACCGACCCGAGCCTCTCCATCGACTACCCGGGCAAGGCCGACAAGCGCCGCGAGGACACGGCGGGCTTCGGCGAGCCGCTGCTCGAGCTACGCGATCTCCGGACCTGGTTTCCCGTGCACGCCGGCGTCTTCGAGCGTGTGGTCGACTGGGTGAAGGCCGTGGACGGCGTCGATTCCACGGTCGGCCGTGGGCAGACGGTCGGGCTGGTCGGCGAGAGCGGCTGCGGCAAGACCACCCTGGGCCGCTCGCTCCTTCGTCTCGAAGAGCCGCGCAAGGGCTCGTCGGTCCGTTACGACGGCAGGGAGCTGATGGACTCTCGCGCGCCGAGCTGCACGGCCATGCGGCGCAAGGTCCAGATCATCTTCCAGGACCCCTACTCCTCGCTCAACCCGCGCCTGTCGATCGAAGAGGCGCTCACCGAGCCCATGACGGTCCACGGCCTGCACGGCGGCCCCGAGGAGCGCATCGAGCACGCCGCGGTGCTGCTCGAGCGCGTGGGCCTCAAGCGCGAGCACCTCCACCGCTACCCGCACGAGTTCTCGGGCGGCCAGCGCCAGCGCATCTGCATCGCCCGCACGCTCGCCGTGGAGCCGGAGCTCATCGTCTGCGACGAGTCGGTGAGCGCCCTCGACGTGTCGATCCAGGCGGGCGTCATCAACCTCCTGCTCGACCTGCAGGACGAGCTCGGCCTCACCTATCTGTTCATCAGCCACGACCTGTCGGTCGTGAAGTACGTCTCCGACGTGGTCGCGGTCATGGCCTCGGACCGCATCATGAAGGACCTCTTTTCCGAGGCCGAGCGGAAGCGGCTCGAAGCGCGCGACCGGGGCGGGCACATCGTCGAGATGAAAGCCCCCGACGATCTCTACGGCCAGCCCGACCACCCCTACACGCAGAAGCTCCTCGACGCGATCCCGCGCGGGCGCGTCCGCAGCCGCGACGCTTGAGGCCGCTCAGCGCTGGCCGTAGGGACATGCGGGCACGGGGCGGGTGCCGGTTCCTCCGCCTCGGCCCGGCGACGAAGCCGGCCCCCCCGGTTCTCCGGGGGATGACGAAGGGGGCTTCCAGGGTGCCTCGAACGGGATAGTATCCGTGGCCGTGGAACAGGAACGCTATTGCCTGAGCTGCGGTGCCCCGGTCGAGGGGAAGACCTGCCATTACTGCGGCACGCCGGCTCCGACAGCCGACGGCGAGGTGGGCGAGCACCAGTCCCTCGAGCACCTGCACCACGCCCTCGCGAACGCGGAGAATGACGCGAAGAAGGAACGCATCCTGCGCAATGCGTTTCTGCCCGAGGACCCGGATGTGGCGGTCGACGCGGGCCTCCGGTGCATGCCGCTGGTGGACGCCTCGACCAAGGTCGGGGAGGCGGCCGGGGCCCGGGTCGAGACGATCATCACGAAGCTCGAGATGCTCGATCCGAGCCCCCACCTCACGCGCGCCATCGGCACGCTCAAGACCGAGCTCAAAAAGCGCCGTCAGAAGACGCGCCACATTCCCGTGAAGGCCATCGTCTGGAGCCTCGTCGGGCTCCTGTTTGCCGGGGGCTACGTGGTGCACATCGTCATGTCGGAGTACGTGGGGCACTCCCTGGCCCACGCGGCGGCCAGCCACACCTCGACGGCGAGCACGAGCACGCCGAGCACGCCGAGCACGCCGAGCACGACCTCGCCGTCCACCACGCACCTCGGACCCATGCCCGCCGGCACGAAGGTGCAGACGATCGACGGGAGCCTCGCCGCGGGCGACTCCAAGCTCAAGACGGGCGAGTACTACGACAAGTACAAGTACAGCTGGCCAGCCGGTGCGCACGTCCGGATCGAGGCGACCTCGTCCGACTTCGACACGTACATCATCCTCAAGCTGCCCTCGAAGCAACAGCTCGAGAACGACGACAGCAACGGCGGGACCAACTCGGTCGTCGACCTCACGACACCCGATTCCGGCATGTTCGAGGTCATGCTGACGAGCTCCCGGCCGGGCGAGACGGGCAGCTATCACATGACCATCTCGACCCCGCCCTGAGGCGCGGCAACGCCCGGCCCCTTCAGCGACGCGGCGGAATGCCGGGGAACGTCGCCTCGACGGCGGCCATGTCCTCCGCCCCATAGTACGCGACGACCCGCTTCTGCCCGTCGGGCTGCGTGTAGATGTCGGCGCGCGGATGCTCGATCACGTCGGCGATGATCGCGGCAACCTCGTCGACGCTCTGGGCGCCCGGCATCCGGCGCGAGTCCATGCCGCCATGCAACGAGCTCAGGCCGAACTCGGTGGCGACCACGCCCGGGTGCACCGCCGTCACGTGGATGTCGGGGTCGGTCGCGCGGAGCTCCATGCGGAGGTTCGCCGTCAGGGCCTCGAGGGCGTGCTTTGACGCGGAGTAGGCCGAGCGGATCGGGATATAGGGGACGCGGCCGAGCATGGAGGAGACGTTGACGATGTGGCCGCGACCGCGCTCGGCGGAAGTGGGGCAGGACCACCTGCATGCCGTAGAGGGCCGACTTGAGATTGACGCGCATCATCGTGTCCACGTCCTCGTCGGTCAGCTCCGAGACGAGACGCGTGATGCCGCGACCGGCGTTGTTGACCCACACGTCCACGGCGCCGAAGCGCTCGAGGGCGGCGTCGAGGATGCGCTGCACGTCCTCGCGACGCGTCACGTCGGCGACGACCGTGAGCGCCTCGGCGCCCGAGCGCGCAGCCACCTCCCGGAGCTTGTCCTCGCGCCGCGCGGCCAGGACGACCCGCGCGTCACGTCCGCCGACGAGCGTGGAGAGCGCCGCGCCGATGCCCGCGCTCGCTCCCGTGATCACGATGACTCGGTCCTTCATGGGGCGTGAGCATGCCGCACTTTTCGCGGGTGCGCACCGGCCCCCCGCCGCGCCGCGCCCAGCCGCTCCACGACGGCGAATCTAGACCGCGCCCCCCCATGCGCGACCGTCCCGTCTTGGCTACGATGGGCGGCATGCACGACGGAGCACACTACGAGCTCTACTACTGGCCGGAGATCCCGGGGCGCGGTGAGTACGTCCGATTGGTCTTCGAGACCGCGGGTGTCCCCTACGTGGACGTGGCCCGCCTTTCCGAAGCGGAAGGCGGCGGCACCCGCGCGCTGGTCACCTGGCTCCGGGGCGAGCACGCCGGGACCCTTCCCTTCGCGCCGCCCTTCCTGCGCGTCGGCGACACGGTGATCGCCCAGTCGGCGCTCATCTGCCGCTTCCTCGCGCGCCGCTTCGGGCTCGTGCCGGAGGACGAGGCGGCCGAGCTCGCGGCCCACCAGCTCCAGCTCACCATCGCGGACCTGGTGGACGAGGCCCACGACACGCACCACCCCCTCGCTTCGAGCCTCTACTACGAGGACCAGAAGGAGGCGGCGGCGGTCCGCGCGAAGCACTTCCGCGAGGAGCGCATGCCGAAGTTTCTGCGCTACTTCGAGAACGTCCTCGGGCGGAACCGCGAGGGCGGTGGTAGGCATCTGCTCGGAGGCAGGCTCTGCTACGTCGACGTCTCCCTCTTCCATACCGTCGAGGGGCTCACCTACGCCTTCCCCAACGCCCTGAGCCGCCTGGCACCGACCCTCCCGAAGGTCATGTCCCTGTGCGAGTCGGCGCGCGCGCACCCGAAGCTCGCCGCCTATCTCGCCTCGGAGCGCCGCGTGCCGTTCAACGAGATGGGCATCTTCCGGCACTACCCCGAGCTCGACCCGGCCTGAGCGGCTCCTCGCCGCCCGCGCCGGACGATGCTAGAGGCGGGGGCCATGGCCGACGAGGATCCGACAGGACGGCTGCGCGCGTGCCTCGAGACGCTCGAGGCGGTCGTGGAGGACCGGGGCCTGCTCGCCGGGCTCGACGAGAGGACGCGCAAGCGCCTCGTGATGGCGGCGGGGCGGGTCTCCCGACCCGATCGGGCGGAGCTGCGCACGCTCAGAAAGGCGCGGCAGCGGCTCGCTCGCGAGGCGGCGCGCGCGGCGGACGAGGCAGCCCTGTCGGGGACCGGCATCCGCGTACGAAGGAGCGCGCCCGTCTTCGCCACGCCCGCCCCGCTGCCCCCCGGCACACCACCGCCGCACATCGCACCCGAAGGCGCGGCCCCGCCGCGGCCCCTGCAGGATCCGCGCAAGTGCTACGTGTGCAAGACATCTTACACGAGGTCCACGCCTTCTACGACCAGATGTGCCCGCCGTGCGCGGCCTTCAACTGGGACAAGCGCGACCAGACGGCCGACCTGTCGGGCGCGTCGCGCTCGTCACCGGCGGCCGCGTCAAGATCGGCTACCAGGCCGCGGTCAAGCTCCTGCGCGCCGGCGCCGAGGTCGATCGTCGACACGCGGTTCCCGCGCGACGCCGCGCGCCGGTTCGCGCGCGAGCGCGAGCCGACGACTGTGGCGCGACCGGCTCCACGTCTACGGCGTCGACCTGCGCCACACGCCGAGCGTCGAGGCCCTGTTCGCAGCCACCTGCTCGCGACGCTGCCCCGGCTCGACGCGATCATCAACAACGCGTGCCAGACCGTGCGCCGGCCGACCGGCTGCTACGACACCTCGTCGACGGCGAGGACCGCCGCTCGGCGCGTGTTCGAGCCGCCGCGCCCGCTCGCTCGCGCGCTACGAGGCGCCTGCGCGGGACGCGCGCCGGCGAGGCCGGCGACCGGCGCTCGCCCGCAGCGCGGCGCGCGGATCGCAGGCCGGGGTCGTGGCCGTCGGCCGTGCTGTCCCAGGTCGCCGCTGCTCGCCGAGGATCTCGACGCGCGGCGGCGCCTCTACCCGCAGGGCCGGCTCGATCAGGACCTCCAGCAGGTCGACCTGCGCGACTTCAACTCGTGGCGGATGACGCTCGCCGAGGTGCCGACTGGTCGAGCTGCTCGAGGTGCACCTGGTCAACGCGGTGGCGCCGTTCGTGCTCAACGCCCGGCTACGGCCGCTGATCGCGGCGGTGCCCCGACCCGCGACAAGCACATCGTCAACGTGTCGGCGATGGAGGGCCAGTTCTACCGGCGCGTGGAAGACCGACAAGCACCCGCACACCAACATGGCGAAGGCCGCGCTCAACATGATGACGCGCACCTCCGCCGCCGACTACGTCAAGGACGGCATCCACATGAACAGCGTCGACACCGGCTGGGTCACCGACGAGGACCCGGTGCACCATCGCCGAGCGCAAGCAGCACGTCCACGGCTTCCATCCGCCCGCTCGACATCGTCGACGGCGCCGCGCGGATCGTGGATCCGATCTTCGACGGCCAGACAGCGGCCACCACCGCTTGGGGCTGTTCCTCAAGGACTACCGCCCGATCCCGTGGTGACCCGCGCGCAGCCCAGATCGCTGCGCACAGTCAACGGGCCGATTGGTCCGCTCGGTCCGCGACCCTCGCGCCGACGCCGCGCTCCCTACGCGCGTCAGTTCGCCGTACACGGAAGGCACTCGTAGGGCGCGCGGGCGCGCGTCAGTTGGCCGTGCAGGACAGGCACTCGTAGGGCGCGCCGGCCGCGCGGCGGGCGCACACCTGGTAGACCTCGCACGGGGGGCCGGAGCCGCACTGACAAACGGCGCTCGCGAGGGGACCAGTGCAGGTGCTTGCGCGCACGCAGTAGCCCTGCTCGGTGCCCGCCGTGAAACACCCAGACATCGGATCGACCCAGCCCGCCCCGACGCGCTCGGCCCAGCGCGGACACGCGTCGCCCGCGTGGTCGCACTGCATTGCGCCGAAATGGGGCGCGGGGCAGGCGTAGCCCCCATCCAGCGAAGGCATGGCGTCGTGGGTCGAGCCCTCGAGGACCGAACCGTCTCGCGACGCCGCGTCGACAGGGACCACCGTGCGGCCGGCGCAGGATGCCAGCGGGAAGACGACCACGAGGACCGTCCAGGCTCGAGATCTCCACCGCCGGCGAGTGTTGCGCATGGTCAGCCGGCACGACATGGGAGGCACTCGAGGCGCGACGTTGGGGAGCGGCGAGCGCACACCTGCCCCTCATGGCATGGCGGGCCGTCCCCGCACTGGCACGTGCTCGCGTCGGTCTGATCGCTGCAATAGTTGGCGCGCACGCACTCGTCGTGGAGGTTGCAGATGAGCACCGCGCTCTGATCGGTGTAGCCGGGCCCTACCTGGTACGCCCAGTCGTAGCATTCTGCGCGGGATATCCCGTCGCAGACGAGCTCCACGTGCGTCGGGCAGCCATACATGCCCGCGTCCGAGACGTGAGCGTCGACGCCCCCATCAGGTGGGCCGGATTCGGGCACAGGCGCATCCATCGCTGCGCCGTCGCGCACCGAGGCAGCGTCTGGGGCTGCGTCGACGCCCGCCTCCCTCGACGCGGATTCGTCGATGCTCGTCGATCGGGCACAGCCCGCCAGGCAAAGACCCAGCACGATGCACACCACGTCAAAATGCCAGGTTGACATCCAGGCTCGGCAGATGCCAATCGGCTGCATCGCGTCAAGGGGCATCCGGGCTCCACAGGTAGGCGACCGGCGTGAGCGCCCCATCGATCTCCTGCACACGTGGGATCACGGCATGGAGGGGGCTCATGGCCGTCGTGTCGATGTCCCCGTAGAAGAAGGAAGGCGGCACGGGCGGCGGCAAGTACGAATTGTACGGCCACCACAGAGACGAGCTGCTCGGTGGCGGTGCCGTCTCACCGGTGGTGTAGAGGGCGCCCGCGTCGGTGAGCTGGAAGTACGATTGGACCAGATTGTAGTTCGCGTCGTTGGCGGGGTCGTTGCGGAAGTCGTACCAGCTGTTGGCGAGGACGTTGTAGGCGAACATCATCGTCGCGGGGAGGGTGTGGTCCACCCACGGAAGGTTCGGCGGCGCGTTATCGAGATTGGCCCGGAACATGTCGTCCTGTGTGATCGAGGCGCCAGTGCACCCGTCCCAGCCACACCATTCGTTGCTCGCGGAGAAGAGGGCCGTGAAAACGTCCATCCGGCAGTGGGTGGAATCGGAATTGCACGGCCCGCCCGTATACAGGTCGCTGTACCCCTCGACCGTGACCGCGACGTTCTGACCGTCCGGCGAAACTGCCAGGCGGTCGCTCCAGCGCCGGTAGTCGCCGGGGTGCGGGTAGCCCCCGTTCGGTGTCGGGATCTCCTGGTGGAGTTGCGTAGAGGGGTCATAAGACCGATTTCGGTAGTACAGTCAGGCGGCATGTCGCCCGTCCACCCCGAGCAGGTCGCCGTACCGGCGCTGAGGGTCGCGGGCTCGACGCAGGACCACGTCTCGTCTTGGTAGGCACTGATGAAGAACGCGTAGCCGGTGTTCCCGCCGAGAAGTTGAGAGCTGTAGCCTTGGTCGAGGGAGAACCGTTCCCAGTCGATTCCCCCGTCTGGAAGCGTCTCGCCCGACTGAGGCTCGAGGTGGGTCCACGTCCAGGTGCTGCCCCCGTCCCGTCGAATCCGCGACGTAGAGGCGGTCGCCGTAGGCGTGTTCGTCCCAGCCGCCGACGAGCACCCGATAGTCGCCAGTGACGGAGACGCCGGAGATGCCCGTTGTGTCGACCCACCAGCCGTTGTCCGTCAGCGACGGCAGCATCTGCCAGGTAAGGGGATCCCAGTCGAGGAGCTCGACCCGCCCGCCCGACGTGAGCCACAGCTCGTTCAGGTCCGCCGTGTCCGCGTTGTACACCGCCTCGATCGGGCTGTTGCCCTCGGCCAGAGGCGCGCCGTAGTAGGCCTCGTCCTCCCAGTAGCACGCGTCGGTCGAGCTCCAGTACCGGCATGTAACCACGTGGCCGTCGCCGAGCCGGAGCACGGCCGCGGCGCTGTCAGGCGCGTTCTTCGGTGAGCCCAGCACCGCCACGGCTGCGAGGCTCGGTGCGTCCGCCAAGGACTCGCCCGACGGGTGGCCGAGCGATCTCCACTGGTCATTGCCGGCGTCGAGCTCCCAGAGCTGCGCCGGTCCGCTCCCGTTTGGCTGCGAGACGGCGTACACCCTCGGGTATCCCCAGGGAGCCTCGGGCTGTGCGCTCGCCAGCCCACTCGCCAGGTAGAACGCGTCGACTCCCGGTGGGTTGGGCACGCGCTCCCACTCGCGCGACGCAGCGCTGCGCCGCAGGACCCTGCCCGTTTTGGTCAAGGCATAGACCCGGCTGACACCCGAGACGTCCAAGCTGGTCATCGGACCGATCGTCGATAGGTCGTCGCTGGATGCCAAGGCGGCCGAAGCGTTGAGCCAAAGCGCAGCCACGAGCAGCGCCGGAGCGATGCGCCGGGTCATCGCGGTGGCCTCCGTGCAGCCGCCGCCAGGCGCGTCGCGGGGTCGAGGCAGTGCCCCTCGATGCACGTCCTGCCAGAGTCGCAGACGTTGGCGCAGGCGCCGCAGTTAGCGACGTCATCGGCCGTGTCGATGCACGCGCCGTCGCACCAGGACTGCCAGGCGGGACACCGCGCGGGCCGCGCCACTGCGAGGGGCGCGTCCGACCCGAGGGGGCGCCGCCCGGCCGCGCGCTCGATGCACCGCCCGCGGATGCACGAGGCGCCTCCAGGACAGACAGTGTCGCAGCCACCGCAGTTGTGCGAGTCGTCCGGGGTGTGGACGCAGTGGCCTGAGCAGCGAACCTCGTCGAAGGCGCAGTAGCCGGTGGCGGGCGCGGCGACGGTGACCGCTGCGGTGTGGCTGGCAGCAGTCCCCTCGTCCTGGTTACCGCCCTGGCAGCCGAGGGAGGCGAACAGCAAGCAGCCAACGAGGGGCCCTAAACGCGAGCGAGCGAGCGAGCGAGCAGCGGGCGTGCCATGTGTCCCTCCTCGCAAACCACCCTGCGCCGTGAGCTGGGCGCGTGTCAAGGCCCTGCCCGTCAGTTCTGTGCGCAAGCCAACTTGCGTCCTTAGGTTGAGGCAGATGCAATTGGCAGCGCGGGTCCGAGGCTCAGGTATCGCGCCCGCTCCCGTGAGCGGCTCCCGCAGCCCGGATCCCGCCCGCGCGATCCGAGCGCCGCCGGCGCGTGACATCGGCCAGGAGCCGCTTATCTACAGGCAGGACGCCCGCCCCGCTCACGTCCACGAAGCCGGTTCCGACTCGGAGCCCGCAGCCGGCCCGCATCGCAGCGAGCCGTCACCACGTCGACCGGGCCGATGGGTCCGCGACGGCCGCCCAGCGCGATCAGGGCATCTCGCGGGCTACTCGAGCTTCGAGGGGCACGCGGTGCGTGAGCCAGAGCTCGCGGGCCGCGTGGTAGAGGATGCGCGCGAGGCGCTCCCGTTCGTCGCTACCCGACACCCTCGTGGCGAGCGACGAGAGAGCCGTGTCGAGCCGCGCCCGCGCCTCGGACAGGGTGCCGGGCCACCCGCCCGAAGCGCGACGACCTTCGTGCTCGAGGCGGGCCCGAACTTGCTGCGCCCAGGCGCGGCCGCTCTCCTCGACGTCGGCGTCGTGGCAACGCTCGGAAGCGTCGCGCGCATTGTGGCCGGTCAGGGCCACGTGCGCCTGTTGCTCGGGCGGCGCCTGCTACCGAAGGACGTGCTCGTGCGCGCGTGCGTCCGCCCCGGCGCAGGGCGGGGTGCGTCCTCGACCTCGGGCACGCCGTCGGCCTTGTGCACAGGGATCCGGACCGAGAGCAGCCGCTCGATGTCGTAGAGCTTGCCGCGCTCGGTCGGGTCGCACAGGGACATGGCCTTGCCCTCGGCGCCGGCGCGGCCCGTGCGGCCCACGCGGTGCACGTAGCTCTCCGGCGAGTCGGGCAGCTCGAAGTTGATCACGTGGGAGATGCCCTTGACGTCGATGCCGCGGGCGGCGACGTCGGTCGCGACGAGGACGGGTGTCTTGCCGCTGCGGAAGCCGGCGAGCGCCCGGTCGCGTGCGTTCTGCGACTTGTTGCCGTGGATCGCCTCGGCCGTGATGCCGTCGCGGGCGAGCTGTTGGGCGAGACGGTTGGCGCCGCGCTTGGTCCGCGTGAACACGAGCGCCCGCTCCACGTCGCCGCCCCGAAGGACGTCGAGGAGCACGCGCTTCTTGGCCGCGCGCGGCACGAAGCACACCGACTGGTCCACGATGGCCGGGGTCTCCTCGGGGGGATCGACCGAGACGCGGACCGGGTCACGCAGCATGCTCTTGGCGAGGCGCGCGATGTCGGGCGGCATCGTCGCCGAGAAGAGCAGCGTCTGCCGCTCCTCCGAGACGTGCGCCACGATGCGACGCACGTCGGGCAGAAAGCCCATGTCGAACATGCGATCGGCCTCGTCGAGGACGAGCATGTCGACCGTGTCGAGGCGCACGACGCCCTGGCGCAGGAGATCGAGCAGCCGCCCGGGCGTCGCGACGAGCAACGAGGGATGCTGCCGGAGGGCGACCTCTTGGCGGTGCTGGCTCACGCCGCCGTAGACGATGGCGTAGCGCACACCCAGGTGACGTCCGTAGGCCTCGGCCCGCTCGGCGATCTGCGCCGCCAGCTCGCGCGTCGGCGACAGGATCAGGATGCGGATGCCGCGGCCCGGTCGATCGCCGAGGCGCGACAGGAGCGGGAGCAGGAAGGCAGCGGTCTTGCCGGTGCCGGTCTTCGCGGTGCCGAGGACGTCACGCCCAGCAAGGGCGTGGGGAATGGCCTCGGCCTGGATCGGCGTCGGCTCGACATACCCTTGGTCGGCGAGCGCTCGGACGAGCGGCTCGGGCAGCCCGAGGGCGCCGAAGGGTGTACGGGGAGGGAGCCGGTTAGTACCGGCGATGGTCTCATTCACTCGATGTCTCACTCTGGCGGCGCGGTCGGTAGCCTTTACTACTCGGCCGCGAGGAGTGAAGAGGCGCAGCTACATGGGGCAGCTGCGGGCGCGAGCATAGCCCGCGGCGGCCCAACGCGCCACGAATCATGTAGAGGAGGCGCGGATGGGAATGGCGGGTCGTCGACCGCGATGCAATGGTCAAGTGCTTGCTTGACTGTTACTGGTGCACCGCGCGCGTGCGCAGGGTCGTTCATCCGCCGCTCTCGTCGCACATCGCGGGTGGTCGCGACGCCCGCATTTCGGTGGCACCGCGACGCCCCGGGGATAGACTGGCGCCCGAGGAGGGGTCGCGGTGACATCGATGCGCGCAGGCGACAGGTGGTCGAGGGCCCGGTGCGCGGCCTCCCTGGGGTTTCTGGTGCTGATCGCCCCAGCCGGCCTCGCGGTGCACCCGGGGCGGGCCTTGGCCCAGTCGCTCATTCCCGGGCCGAGCGACCCCGACTACGACGCGGCCCTCGACCAGCTCGCCGACGCCTACGACCGCCAGATCCACGGCCTGCTCACGACCGAGTACGGCCTCACCCTCACGGCCCTCGTCAGCGACCCTGCCCATCGCACCATGATCGACGACTTCATCGCGTCGGGCGAGCGCGACTTCCAGGCCCAGAGCGGCCACCACCCCTACGAGGTGATCGACCAGTACGGCGAGCAGGGCGACCTCGGGATGTTCGGCGGCGTCGCCGCAGGCGGCGATGCGTTCCGCTATGCGGTGCTGCGCGACGAGGGCGCGCCGGCGGCCCAGGTCGACGAGGCGCGCACGGCGCTGCTCGAGGCGATGGACGGGCTGCACTGGCAGATGGAGGTGACGGGGACACCAGGTGTGCTGGCGCGCGGCATCGAGCGCATCACGCCGGCGGCCGGGGACCCGCCCTTGCCGGACGCCGTACCGACGACGACGCCCCTGCACGACGCGATGGGCAACCCGCTGCCCACCGTGAAAGACGGCGTGTGGCGTGACGACGCCTCGGGCCACCTGCCCTTCCTGATATGGCTCGACGACTGCTCCAAGGACCAGCTCGACGGCTGGGTCTACGCCATCGGCGCGGTGTACGACGTGGTGGCCCACGACCCGACGATCCCCGCAGACAAGATCGCCGCGCTCGTCGCCGACGCCCACGCGCTCGGTCAACAGCTCATGACGCGCCACGAGGTGGCGCCGGGCCACACCCTCAATCTCGTCATCATGGACGGCGACGGACGGCCGACCAGCTTCCACGACCTGAACGCGGCCGAGCTGTCCCCGGGTGTAGTCCTCCCGCGCGAGACCAACTCCAACGGGTTCAACGCCCTGATGGCCCTCGGCATCGTCCGGACCCTCTTCCACATCACGGGCGACGAGGACCTGGGCCGCTTCTACTACCACGACCTCATCGGGCAGCGGGACTACCTCGGCTCGGTCGACCAGTCCGTCGAGCTCATGTACGCGGGCACGAAGACGAACTTTTCGAACGTGAACATGGCCTTCGTCGCAGCCTACGGAGCCCTGCGCTACGAGAGCGACCAGGACGTGGGCATGCGCCTCAGGCAAGCCCTCACCGATCACCTCTACGCGCCGGGGAAGGACCGGCAGGCCAAGGGGCTCGGGCAAGCGTTCTTCGACGAGATCTACGCCGCGTTCCAGGCGGGGCCGCGCTCCCTCGGACAGACGGCCATGCACCAGGGCCTCACGAACCTGGGCGAGTTCCCCGCGCCGCCCTACTGGAACCCAGAGGTCGACAACTGCGACGACGGGGAGATCGCGGCGGGAAGCTGCACCGCCATCGACGGCACGACCACCATCACCCTCGACCCCATGACGGGGCACAACGACGTCGTCGTGGCGACCGAGCCCCTCCCGGAGCACCTGCGACCGCCGACCAACTTCAGGTGGCGCGACGATCCCTACGAGGTCAACGGCGGCGGCGGCGACTGGCTCAACCCTGGCGGCGGCTTCCACGCGGCCTACTGGATGGGCCGCTTCCTGAAGGACCCCGCGACGCCCTTCGACAACGTGTCACCCATCGCGGTGCCACCGCCTCCCGGCTCCCTCGTCCTGGACGCGGGTGCCTCGTCCGACGCGGGCGCGAACGCGGACGCGGGGGTGGGCGCCGACGGAGGCACGGGCTCGGGCGGCAGCACGGGCTGTGGCTGCAGCGTGCCGGGGCGTACGGGCCACCGCGAGAACGTGCCCCTCGCGATGCTCGTCCTCGGCCTGGTCGCCGTCGTCACTCGGCGCGGGCGACGCCGCCCCTAGCGAGCACCCTGTCGTAGAGGTCACGGACCGCGTCGGCGGGGACCCTCGTGCGTGAAGCCGTCGCGAGGTAGCGCTCCATCAGAAGGCGGGTCTGCCGGTGCACCTTCGTGAAGTGGTAGCGGAGGTAGGCCTCGAGGTCGAAGGGCACGACGAAGCGCACGAGCGCGAAGGCGAGGCGCACGGGCAGCGGACGCACGAGCCAGCGGCTGAGGGGCGGACGCACGCCGAGGTCTTCGGCGACGAGCGCCTGGGCCTGACGCGCAGCCCGCGCCGCCACCGGTAGGAGCGGGCCGCGAAGGAACGCGCGGAGCGACCAGCCCGCCCCCTCGAGGCCCACCACCTGCGCCATGAGGAGCGCCGCGCTGAAGCCGAGGGCGCGGCGGACGTCGCGGTCGACACGCGCGGGGCAGCCCCCGGCGCGCAGCGCCTCCACGACCTGGCGCACCCAATCGGGCGCTCCGCTGAAGCGGCTCCTCGAGCCGACGGGCAAGACGTAGGCGACCCCCGGCACCGGCACGTCTTCGCCGGGCAGGGGCGCCTGGTAGCTCATCATGGCGATCACGCCCGAGACGATGCGGTCTTCGCCGACGACGGACGCGATCCGCTCTGCCGCGCCCACGTCCGGCTGCAACACAACGACGGTCGCGCCGTCGATGCCGCCGAGCAGATCCTCGAGCCACGCACCTTCGAGGGCGGGGGTGGGCACGCACAGCCAGACCTGATCCCACGATCGCCCCTGGGCCTCTCGGGCGGTCGTGAGAACGGCGTCCGGCACGAAGCGGACCGGATCGCGGCGCGTGCGGCGGCGAAGCGGGTACATCGTGAAGCCGGCGCGTGCCTCGGCCGCGTGGGACTCCTTGACGAAGACCGACACCCGCGCGCCGCCGAGCGCCAGGTGACGTCCGTAGACCTGGCCGACCGCACCGGCACCTATGAGAAGGACGTCCATCCGATCGATAGGGGAAGTGGCCCCGGGTCAGGCTTCGTCCAGGGGCCCGGCATCCTCGTCGAGCGCCGGACACCGCGACTTGGAGCGTCCCGAGTCGCCACGAGGCTACCCTGGGCAACCGGGCCGCCCGGGCCACCGCGAAACTCTGCGCGTCGAGGGACCCGGAGGGCAAGCGTCTCCCCGGGCCGGTGGGACGGGGGCTGCGGGCCCTTCGACAGGGACGGCACCGAAGCCTTCCTCGACGCCTGCGCCGCGCCGGGCTTCGGCAAGAGCTGGAGCGAGGTGGCCGCCCTGCCAGCGGGTGACAGCACCTGCGGCGATGTCTTCGACGGGCTCCTCGAGCGCTACCGCGACGCCTTCATCGCGGCGGGCGACGGCGTGCGCTCGCGCGTCGACGACCCGGTGGGCGGGCACCTGCACGCCCTGGTCTCCACGTCGGTCCTGACCGGCGGCGCGGCCGCAGCCTTCGAGCAGGCGCGGCGGAGCTACCTGGCGGCGGACCCACAGCCCCTCGCGGTCGACTTCCACGACGTGCGCTTCGGCTACTGGGGCAGCGCAGCAGACCTGGACCGCGTCGCCCAGAACCCGATGCGCTACGACGACCTGAAGACGGACAAGCTCGACGACATGAAGGCGCTCTACGACCTGGACGAGCCGACCAGCGCCTTCTCCCAGTCCATCGCCCAGTCGGATGGTGTCTGGTGCACCGACTGGGACAGCTACGCGACCGGAGATATCGCCGGCGTGTCGGAGGACGCCTACCACGCGCCCTTCCAGACGCGCGACCCGTTCTTCACCGACGCGTCGCGCCCCTATCCAAACCTCTCGAGCGACCTCGGGATCCGGGGCTGCTCGTTCCTGGCACCGCCCGCGACGGCGGCCCGCTGAGGCAGATCTTCGCGCGCCGCACATTCGACGGCGCGTCGCCCGAGCCGCGGGGCCCCGATGTGCGCGGGGGGCTTGGGCCCCGATCCTCGTGGAGCGTGATAGGCTCGCCCGCATGGACGGCGAGGATGTGGGGCGTTTGAGAGTTGGCTTACAGCGGTCTCGCCGCGTGGCGAGCGCCACGGTCGCGCTCCTGCTCCTTGCGGCGGGGGGCTGCAGCGCGCGCTCGGGCGGGCCCGGCTCGGGCACTCGCGACGGCGGTCAGGGAACGCTCGACGCGTCCGCCTCGGACGGCGCCGCCGATGGCACGGCGGGCGGTCATGACAGCGGCCCGACCATGCCCGATGCCTCCGCCGCCGATGGCAGCGGCCCCTCGACCGACGCAGGCGACATGGATGCGGACGTGATGAGCGTCTACGACAGCGGAGCCGGCGCGCCCGACGGTTGCGTGGCCCCCGACGCGGGCGTCTGCTCGCCCGTGGCGGACGGGTGCAGCGGCACCGAGGTGTGCGACAACGGCGCGGACGACGACTGCGACGGTCAGGTCGACGAGGGCTGCGCCTGTGCGCCGGGGGCTGTGCAGCCCTGCTTCCTCGGCCCGCCGGGGCGGCGGCACGTGGGCTCCTGCGTCGACGGTACCCAGCGGTGCGAGGGCTCCTCCGAGTTCGGGTCCTGGGGTGCGTGCACCGGCGGCATCTCGCCCTCGACCGACGTCTGCGACAGCCAGGACAACGACTGCAACGGCTGCACGGACGATGGGGTGTGCTGCATACCCGAGATCGACTGTCCGGGACCGGGCGATCCGCGTGTCCCCGACACGACGCCCTTCGCCACCTACGTCCTCAGGGGCGAGCTCTTCTACAGCGGGCCGGCGACAGCATGGCACTGGAGCATCGAGGGCGGCCCCTGCGACTCGGTCCTGCCGACCCCGACCTACACGGTGATCGGTGTGGGCAGCAAGGACGCGTTCTTCATCCCGACCCTGTCGGGCGACTACCGCGTCACGATGACCGTGACGACGCCGACCGGCGACCTGAGCTGCACCTTCATCGTGCACGTGGCGGGGCCCGGGCTGCGCGTCGAGCTGTGCTGGGACCGGTCGACGGACGTGGACCTGGATCTCTACCTGCATCGCTCGGGCAGCACCCAGCCCTGGTACGACTCGCTGTCGAGCGGCGCCTGCGACACCGCCTACACGGTCGCGTCGCACACGGACGTGTGCGGATGGGACAACTGCGAGGGAGCGCTCAGGACCGGGACGCGGCCCATGTGGGGCTACGCGAACACCGCCCTCAGCAACTGCCAGAACGGCCCCGGGGGCACCGACTGGAGCGCCCTCGGCTACTGCGCCAATCCGCGCCTGGACATCGACAACAACCTGGTCATGTCCATCGGCACGCCCGAGAACGTCAACCTCGACGACCCCCACGACGGCGACACCTTCCGCGTGATGGTTCAGAACTTCACGGGCACCGAGACGCACCCGATGGTGAACATCTACTGCGATGGTCGCCTCGTCGGCACCTACGGCGCCGCGCCCGACCTGGTGCCCACCTTCTCCGGCAGCCGGGGCTCCACCTCCTGCGGCGCCATGTGGCGCGTGGTCGACGTGACGACCCACGTGGACGCGAGCGGCGGGACGACGGGCTGCGACCTGAGCGCCCTCCATCCCCCCGCGGCGACCAGCGGCTACTGGGTCACGACGGACGACGCGAGCTACTGAGCTTGCGCCCCCTCCCGCTCGCGATCCCAAAGCCGCGCCCTGGATCGTGGTCGGGCGGAGACTCGAGCGACCGTCAGTAGAGCGGGGCCTCGTCGGTCAGCAGCTTCTCGAGCTCGAGCTCGTCGCAGATGCGGATGCCGTTGGCGGCGAACTCGGGCGTCTCGGGCTTGAGCTCGCGCGTGCGCGTCACCGCGTCGCGGTGCACCGCCATGATGCGGTAGCCCTGGCGCTGGTAGAAGTAGAGCGCACGCAGGTTGTCGTTGGTGGTGACGAGCCACATGCGGTCGCAGCCGTGCTCGGCGGCCCACTCCTCGGCGCGCACCAGCATGGCGCTGCCGATGCCGCGCCCCTCGACGGCCGAGTCGATGGTGACCACCTCGCACTCGGGCCCCTGCACCGAAAGCGTGATGGCGCCGACCACCGCGCCGTCTTCGTGGAGCAGGAAGCCGGGCAGCTCGCTCGCGTCGTGCGCACGCGCCCGCGTGATGATGCGCGGCGACCCCCACCTCTTGGCGATGAACGCCGCCACCTCCGGCCGATCGGGATCGTGGATCGGTTCGACCAGGGCCGGGTCGATCTTCGGGCTCTCGGTCATGACCGCGGGAGCATAGCGCGTCGCGGCCCGGATCGGAGCACCTCCCCGTCAGCGTGAGAATCCTCACGCGGCACGCGCCTCGCTGCCCGCGCTGCGGCGCGGCGACACGGTGGCGGAAGGCGCGGCGTGGTCACGTGCCGGACGGCCAGGGCAGGCGGCCGAGATCCACGTTGCCGCCCGACAGGATCACGCCGACCCGGGCGCCGCGGAGCTCGGGCAGCGTCCCTTCGAGGAGCGCCGCCACCACCACCGCGCTCGACGGCTCGATGAGCAGCTTGGTGCGCTCCCAGAAGGTGCGCATGGCGCGGACGATGCTCGCCTCGTCGACCGTGACGATGCGCTCCATGTGCGCGCGCAGGATCGCGAAGGTGCGCTCGGACAGGGACGTGCGGAGACCGTCGGCGATCGTGACCGGATCGTCCGACGGCACGACGCGCCCCGCTTCGAGGGAACGCCGCGCGTCGTCCGCCGCCTCGGGCTCCACGCCGAACACGCGCGGCGCGGGCGTCCCGCCCTGGGCCGCGAGGCACGTGCCGCTCGCGAGCCCGCCGCCACCCACGGGGACGACGATCGCGTCGAGCCCCGGCGCCTGCTCGAGCAGCTCGAGGCCCGCCGTGCCCTGCCCCGCGATGACGCGCGGATCGTCGTAGGGGTGCACGAAGGCGGCCCCCGTCTTCGCCACGACCGCGTCGAGCGTGGTCTGCCGCGCCGCCAGGGTCGGCTCGCACGGGTAGACACGCGCACCGTAGCCCTCGACGGCCGCCCGCTTCACCGCGGGCGCGTCCCGCGGCATCACGATGTGGGCCGCGATCCCGCGCAAGCGCGCCGCCAGGGCCACCGCCTGTGCGTGGTTGCCGGAAGAGTGGGTTGCCACACCATTCGATGCTTCGGCTTCGGAGAGGGAGAAGACGGCGTTGCAGGCGCCGCGGAACTTGAAGGCGCCCACCCGTTGCAGGGCCTCGACCTTGAAGAAGAGATGCGCGCCGCTCATGGCGTCGAGCGTCGCGCTCGTGTGCACGGGTGTGCGGTGGGCGTGAGGTGCGATGCGCGTCCGCGCCGCGAGCACATCGTCGAGGGTGGGGAGGGTCGGGGTCATGGCCTGTCGTGGGTACGGCGGTGCGGATGATGCGCACGTCGGTGCGTGATGGACGCCGAGCGTGCATCGGGCCACCGAACGGCTGCAAGCGCAGGTTGACAAGGGGGCGAGCGTCCCGTCCCATGGGAGGCCCCATGACGGCTCCACCCGGCACCCCTGCGCCCCCCGGCGCGGCCAAGAGGCGCAACAAGGGCCTCCTTCTGTGGATCGTGCTGGGTGGCGGCTGCGCGTCGTGCCTCGTGTGCGGCGGTCTGCTCACCACCATCGGCGTGCCCACGGCGAGCAAGTCCAAGCTGCGGGCCGAGTCCACCGAGGCGGACGCGAACCTCCGCACCCTCGCCACCCTGGTCCAGTCCTACTGCGAGGAGAACGGCACCCTCCCGCCGCCGGCCGGCCCGACTCCCGCCATGCCCATGGCCCACAAGCAGCTCGGCGACTTCGCCTCGGACCGCGGCTTCTCGGCCGTCGGCTTCGATCCCGAAGACCCCGTCTTCTTCAGCTACGAGATGCGCGCGGGCCCTCCCGGCACGCTCACCCTCGCCGCTCGCGGCGACCTGGACGGCGATGGCGTGATCGGAGAGCGCACGTGGAAGTGTCAGCGCCACGGCGCCCGTTGCACCTGCACCGAAATGCCCACGACCGAGAGCCAGCGCCTCGAGTGACGCCCGGGAGCGGGCCGCCGCTTGACCCTCCCCTGGGCCAACCGCAGAGTAGCGTCGCTCCCAATTGGAGCCGTCTTGTCGGGGACTGGGAGGGCTTGACGGCCTTCGAGCAGCGGCTCCATGGCACAAAAGAAACGAAAGGGCACGAGTCGGGTTTCGCGTGGCGAGGCGGACCACCGCGACGCGGGCGGAGATGCGGAAGCGACGGGGGCCCACAAAGCCGCCCGCCCTGGCGACAAGGGCGCCGGTCCGCCCCGAAGGGATCGCTTTCCGATTGTCGGCCTCGGCTCCTCGGCGGGCGGCCTCGACGCGCTCGACCACTTCTTCGAGCACATGCCCGCCGACGCCGGGATGGCCTTCGTCGTCATCAGCCACCAGCACAAGGGCCAGCGGAGCCTGCTCGCGGAGCTGCTCGGCCGCAAGACCTCCATGCCGGTCGCGGAGGTGTCCAAGGCGACCAAGGCCGAGCCGAACCACGTCTACACGGTGGAGCCAGGCCGCTACCTGGGCATCATGAGCGGCGTGCTCCACCCGGTGCTGCCCGCCGGGCACGGCGAGCTGAGCCGGCCCGAGCTTCCCATCGACCACTTCTTCCGGTCCCTCGCCCAGGACCAGCAGGACCGGGCCATCGCCATCGTCCTGTCGGGGACGGGCTCGGACGGCACCCTCGGCATCAAGGAGGTCAAGGGGGCCCTCGGGATGGTGATGGTGCAGGACGAGGCGTCCGCCCAGTACACGGGCATGCCCCACAGCGCCATCGCCACCGCGATGGTCGACTACGTGCTGCCCGTCGAGGAGATGCCCGAGCACCTCCTGGCCTATGGCCGGTCCCTCCGCTCGGAGGGCCCCCGCGACCGGATCGTGGTGCCGGCGGACGAGGTGTTGCAGCAGATCCTCCTCACGCTGCGCAGCCGCGGTGGCCACGACTTCTCCCAGTACAAGACGAGCACGGTCCTCCGCCGCATCGAGCGGCGGATGAACGTCCACCACATCGCCGACATGGGGGAGTACGTCCGCCACCTGCGCGACGACCCGGTGGAGGCGGGACTCCTCTTCAGGGAGCTGCTCATCGGCGTGACCTCGTTCTTCCGCGATGCGGAGGCCTTCGAGGCCCTCAGTCGGGGGATCCGGGCCCTGATCCGCGACCGGCCCGTCGGTCACGTGCTCCGGGCCTGGGTGCCGGGGTGCTCGACGGGCGAGGAGGCCTATTCGATCGCCATCGTGATCGCGGAAGCCATGACGGCGGCCGGCAGGCCGATCGACGTGCAGATCTTTGCGACCGACCTGGACGGCATCGCCATCGACGTGGCGCGGCAGGGGATCTACCCCGTCGGCATCGCGAGCGATGTGACCGTCGAGCGCCTCACCCGCTACTTCACGCAACACGAGGACAGCTACCGCGTGAATAAGGACATCCGGGAGATGGTGATCTTCGCGCCGCAGAACGTCATCACCGACCCGCCTTTCACCAGGCTCGACCTCCTCTCGTGCCGCAACCTGCTCATCTACCTGAACGCCGAGGTGCAAAAGAAGCTCCTGCCCGTTTTCCACTACGCCCTTCGCCCGGACGGCCTGCTCTTGCTCGGCTCCTCCGAGTCGATCGGCACCTTCGGTCGCCTGTTCGACGCGGTCGACAAGAAATGGCGCCTGTTCCGGCGCAAGGAGGTTCCCGCCGGGACCTACGTGGCCGACCTGCCGTCGGGAGCACCCGAGGCGACGGCGGCGGTGCAGAGCGATCTGAGCGGGGCGCGGGGCCACGGCGCCGTGGACGTGGGACGGCTGGCGGAACGCGTGATGTTGCGGGAGCTGGTGCCTCCCTCGGTGCTCGTTCACGAGCGCGGAGACGTGGTGCACATCCATGGCCGCACCGGGCGCTTCCTCGAGCCGGCCCCGGGCTCCCAGGCCGCGGCGAACATCTTCAACATGGCCCGCGAGGGGCTCGAGGTGGACCTGGCCGGGGCGATGCGAACGGCCGTGGACGGCGACCGGGAGGTCGTGCGCCGGGGCGTGCGCTTGCGGAGCAACGGGGGGTTTCTGCTCGTCGACCTGCGAGTGCGGTGCGTGCACGAGCCCGAAGCGCTCCGGGGGCTCCTGCTCGTCTCCTTCGAGCAGCCGCGGCCGCTGGAAGAGGGGGTGAAGGGGCCGCCGACGGAGGGTGAGCTATCGGCAGATGCCGAGACGCGAACCGAGCAGCTCGAACGCGAGCTACGGCACATCCGGGAGAGCCATCAGGCGACCGTCGAAGCGCTGCAGACCGCCAACGAGGACCTCAAATCGGCGAACGAAGAGCTCCAGTCCATGAATGAGGAGCTGCAATCGACGAACGAGGAGCTTGAGACTTCCAAGGAAGAGATGCAATCGCTCAACGAGGAGTTGCTTACCGTCAACGCCGAGCTCCGGACGAAGGTCGACGAGCTGTCGCGCGCCCACGACGACATGAACAACCTCCTGAACGGCACCGACATCGCCACCGTGTTCCTCGACGACGCCCTCCGCATCAAGCGCTACACGGAGAAGGCGAAGAACGTGATCCCCCTGATCCCATCGGACCTGGGGCGCTTCATCGGCGATCTGGTCTCGAGCCTGCACTACCACCGGCTGGTCGACGACGCGAACGAGGTGCTGCGCACCCTGGCCTCCAAGGAGACCGCCGTGCAGGACGCGGAGGGGCGCTCGTACCTCCTAAGGATCGTGCCCTACCGCACCATGGAGAAGGTCATCGACGGGCTGGTGTTGACCTTCGTCGACATCACCAACATCACGCGCATCCGGGCCGATCAGAAGAGGCTCCTCGACGCGCTCGAGCACTCACCGACGATCGTCTTCGGGCAAGACCCGGACGGCCGCTTCGTCTGGACCAGCAGCCCGCTCTTCGGGCGCTCCGCCGAGGAGCTCGTGGGCAGGGCACCCGAGGAGGTGCTCCGAGGCGAAGAGGCCGCGGGCTTCGCCGCGGTGCGAGAGGAGGCCCTTCGAACCGGCGCGGCCGTCCGCCGCCGGCTGCGGTTGCAGGTCGACGGGGCCGCGCGTAACTACGACCTCTTCGTGGAGCCCGTGCCCGAGAACGAAGGGGATCGGGGCGGAAGCCTCTCCTGCGTCCTGTCCGACGTGGCGGAAGAGGGCGGGGGAAGGGACTGATGCGCGAGGACGACCGGAGCAGAAACCCCATCACGCCGCGATTGGGCCTGCGGCTCCGCGCCGAGGCCGTGGTCGCCGAGCGTCCGGGGGTGGTCCCCCACGAGCCGGCCCAGGTGGCAGCGCTCCTGCACGAGCTCGACGTGCACCGCGTCGAGCTCGAGATGCAGAACGACGAGCTACGCGCTGCCCAAGCGAAGCTCGAGCAGAGCCGCGACCGCTACCAGGAGCTCTACGACTCGGCTCCGTTCGGCTATATGACGACGGACCGTGCGGGGACGATCCTGGAAGTGAACCGGACCGCGTCCGCCATGCTGGACGCGAGCAAGTTCGCCCTCGTCGGCAAGAACCTCGCCTCGTTCCTGTCGGTGGAGGACGCCGACTCGCTCCATAGGCATCGGTACAGGGTCGTCGATGGGGGCGACAGGCACGCGATCGAGATCACGATCACCCTGCCGGGCCGCACGCCTTTCCCGGCCCGCCTGTGGTCGGTCGCCAGCACCGAGCCCGAGGGGCAAGTCCGCTCGGTGCTCATCAACCTGAGCGAGGTCGCCGCGGCCAACGCCCGGGTCGAGGCGAGCGAGGAGCAGCTCCGCCAGATCACCGAGCACATCGCGGACGTGTTCTACATGTACGAGATGGCCGGGACCCTGTCCTACGTGAGCTCGGCCTTCGAGCGCATCTGGGGGCGACCGGTGATCGAGGCCTATGCGAACCCTCGGATCTGGCTCGAGGCGGTCCACCCGGACGATCGCCCGCGCGTGGAGCGCGCCTTTCACGACGCGCTCGGAGGCGCGCCCTTCGACGCGGAGTTCCGCATCCGCCGTCCGGACGGCGAGGAGCGGTGGGTGCGCGATCGCGCCTTTCCGGTGCGGGGCGACGCGGGCGCCGTGGTCCGGATCATCGGCGTCGCGCAGGACATCACGGCCGAGCGGGTCCTCGAGGAGCAGCTGCGCCAGGCCCAGAAGATGGAGGCGGTCGGCACGCTCGCGAGCGGCATCGCCCATGACTTCAACAACGTGCTTCAGGTCGTGACAGGCCTCGCGGACCTGGCGCTGAACGAGACGGGCTCGTTCGCGGAGGCCCGCAGTCTGGTGCAGCGCATCCACAGCGTCGCCATGCGTGCCGGCGCTCTCGCCTCCCAGCTCATGGCGTTCAGCCGCAAGAAGGTGGTCGCCCCACGGCCCGTGGCGATCGACACGGTCATCGGCGGTGCCTCGTCCCTGATCGAGCGGCTTCTCGGCGAGCACATCCGCCTCACCGTGGAGCTCGGCGCGCCGAATGCCTTCGTCCTCTCGGACCCGGTTCAAGTCGAGCAGATCTTCATGAACCTGGCGGCCAACGCGCGCGACGCCATGCCGGACGGAGGCACGGTATCGATCCGGACCAGCCCGGTGGAGCTGGACGCGGCGAGCGCGGCACGATTCGGGCTCCCCGCCGCGTCCTATGTCGAGATTGTGTTCGCCGACACGGGCCGCGGGATGGACGCCGCGACGCGCCAGCGCGCCTTCGAGCCCTTCTACACGACCAAGGGCATCGGCCGGGGCACGGGGCTCGGGCTCACCACCGTGTTCTCTGTTACAAAACGACTCGGGGGACACATCGACATCGACAGCGAAGTCGGTGCCGGGACCGGCTTCAGCCTCCTCTTGCCGCAGTGCGAGCGAGGGGAGGCGGCGCAGCGCCCCGAGCCGGAGGCGGTGGCCACCGCCGAAGGCGTGGCGCTGCTCGTCGACGACGAGCCCCTCGTGCGGCTGACGGTCCGCAACTACCTCGAGCAGATGGGCCTCGAGGTCCTCGAGGCGGCGAACGCGGACGAAGCGGAGGAGGCCTGGAACGTCCACGACGGCACGATTGACCTGCTCGTCACGGACGTCATGATGCCGGGCGGCATGGGGCCCGCGCTGGCCGGGCGCCTCCGTGCCCGCTCATCCAGCCTACGCGTCCTCTACATCTCGGCCCAGCCCGACGCCATGATTGGCGTCCTGGGCATGGACGACCCGTGCGTCGCCGTCCTCCACAAACCCTTCGACGCGCAGCAGCTCGCCATCGCCGTCGGGCGCCTCGCGCTCCCCTTGCCGGGCTGACGTCTCGCGCGCGGGCGCGCAGCCCGGCGCCTCAGGGCCCTTCGATCTCGGCGGACGACCCGATGCGCTGACCGCTGTCGTTCGCCCACTCCGCTTGCATCGCGGAGGAGTAGCTCCGCGTGCCCTGGCAGGTGCCCTTGCGCGTCATGTCGGCGATGAGCACGCGTGCGAGCATCGGGGTGCCCCCGTCCGGAGCCATGCCTCCGTCCGCGGCCATGCCCCCGTCCCCCATGCCCGCGTCCCCGGCGGCGCCGGTCCCCACGTCCCCGATGGCCGTGGGGCCGAAGCTCTGCTCGCCGCCGCCGACCGCGGTCACAAAGGCCGATGCCGTGAGCCCCGTGCCGCCGGTCAGATTGCCCGCGAGACACATCTCGATGCGGCACCACCCGGACGTGCACGCCCCTGGCGTCACCGCAACGCCGCCGCTCGGGATCGCCTGATCGGCGGTGGAGCCGAAGGCGTAGGCGTGCAGGTGGAAGCCGCCGCCGTCGTCGAAGAGCGCGAGACGCGCGTCGGCGCCGCCGCCCGAATAGGCGAAGGTCGCCTGGTGGCTCTCGGTGCAGGCGCCGCCGGCCGGCTGGTAGTCCGAGGAGAAGCGGACGTAGACGCGTGTGCACAGCCGTGCGCTGCCGTCCATCGCCGGCGCGTCGCCGAAGATGAACGAGGGACCAGGCCCGGTCGGCGTGTCGACCCACACGTCGTTGCGGACGCTGGTGGCCGGCATGCCTCGGGCGAGCGCGATGCTGATCGCATCGACCGGGAACCAGACCGAGCCGCCGCCGACCTCGCCGTCGCACTGGGTGGCCATGGGCGAGTCGACCGGGTCGGCCCAGTGCACCATGTGCATCATGACGTCGTGCCAGCCGTTGGTATCGAGCGGTTCGCTGCAGCGGCAGGCGGCGCCGAGGTTCGTGCACCGTAGCTCGACGCCGGGCGTGAAGGGGCTCGCGCCAGCGTCGTAGGCGGGTCCCGCGTCGAAGCCGGCCGGTCCGGCGTCATGGCCGTGCTGCCCCCCGTCGGGGATGGGAACAGCCGCCTCCCGGCCGACGTAGTCGGGGAGGCGATTGTTACAGCCCGCGACGAGCACGAGCACGAGGCAGGCGGCGATGGCGGTCGCACGGGTCATCGTGCCGATGCTACGTTGGCCGGGCGACGGGCGCGAGACCCCCCGCCCGCGTATGCTCTGAGCCTAAAATGACAGTGACTGACCAGGCGATCCTGAATGTGTTTGGGCTCACGCTTCCATGGCAGGCCCAAGATCCGTTCCTCTTCTGCATGCACCACGACGACGCCTACCCGCGCGGCAACGAGCAGCTCGGGCCGGCGGTTTCCCTCGCGGGGCGCGACCTCGGGCAGGACTTCGCGGGCAAGGACGGCTTTCGCATGTACCACGGCGACGTGGTGCCGGGTTTCCCGCAGCATCCGCACCGGGGCTTCGAGACCGTGACGATCGTGACGCGCGGGTTGGTCGACCACGCGGACTCGCTCGGCGCCACGGCCCGCTACGGCCACGGCGATGTGCAGTGGCTCACCGCAGGCCAGGGCATCGTGCACGCCGAGATGTTTCCACTCGTGGAGCGCGACCGCGATAACCCCCTCGAGCTCTTCCAGCTCTGGCTCAACCTCCCGCGCACCGACAAGCGGGTGCCGCCCCACTTCGCCATGCTCTGGGCCGAGACGATCCCCACGCACGTCGCCCGGGACGCAGGGGGACGGGCGTGCCGCGTGACGGTCGTG
The DNA here is from genome assembly GCA_963830115.1 of uncultured delta proteobacterium. Classification (GTDB taxonomy): domain Bacteria; phylum Myxococcota_A; class Polyangia; order Polyangiales; family CAWHLB01; genus CAWHLB01. The sequence continues at coordinate 324,801 of CAWHLB010000027.1, read as the reverse complement.
GCGGGCGCCCTCGGCGAGGCGCGCCCACCGGCGCCGCCGCCGCACTCCTGGGCGGCGCGTGCCGAGGCCCACGTGGCGATCTGGAGGATTGCGATGGAGCCCGGGGCCGAATGGACGTTGCCGGCGGCGGCGGCCGGTACGAACCGGTCGCTCTATTTCTTCCGCGGCGCGTCCCTGCGCATCGCCGAGCGGAAGCTCCCCCCGAGCTCGGGCGTGGAGCTCGCGCCCGAGGCGGCGATGCCGCTCGTGAACGACGGCGACACGGAGGCCGAGATGCTGCTGCTCGGCGGCCGACCCATCAACGAGCCCGTCGCCGCCTACGGTCCCTTCGTGATGAACGACCGCGCCGAGCTTCAGCAGGCCTTTCTCGACTACCAGCACACGCACTTCGGGGGCTGGCCCTGGCCGAGCGACGACCCCGTGCACCCGGCCGACGCCGGCCGCTTCGCCCGCCGCCCCGACGGCCGCACCGAACGCCCCACCCCCTCCGCGAAGTAGGTCGAGAACGAGCCCCGCGCCCCCCCAACCGCCCGAACAAGACGCGCCCCCCCAAGCCCCTTCACCGCGGGTCGAGCCGGTCCCGGAGCCAGTCGCCCGCGAGGTTGAAGCCGAGCACGGTGAGCGCGATCGCGCCGCCAGCGAAGAGGGCCACGTGGGGAAAGCGCAGGAGCACGGCGCTGCCCTGATCGAGGAGCGCGCCCCAGGAGGCGGTCCCCCCCGGCCCGAGGCCGAGGAACGAGAGCGTCGCCTCGGCGAGCACGACCGCGCCGAGCCCGCCTGTGGCCTGCACCACGAGGGGTCCCATCAGGTTCGGTAGCACGTGCCGGAGGACGATGCGCGTCTCGCCCATGCCGAGGGCGCGCGCCGCTTGCACGAACTCGCGCTCGCGCAGGGTCAGGGCCTGCGCCCGGGCGATGCGCGCGTAGAGCACCCAACCGTTGGCGACCAGGGCCAGGACCAGCTGCAGCAGGCCAGGCTGGGCGACGAGCGCCAGAATTGCGATGTTGAGCACGATCGCCGGGAAGGCCTGCACCAGGTCCGCGGCGCCCGTCACGACGTGGTCCGAGAGCCGCCCGCGGTAGCCTGCCCAGGCACCGAGCAGGGTGCCGATCGTGAGGGAGATGCCGACGACCGTGAGCCCCACGATGCCGGCGAGGCGCGCGCCGTGCAGGAGTACGCTCAGGATGTCGACGCCGTTGTCGGCGGTGCCGAGGGGATGGAGCCACGAGGGCGACGCGTACTGATGGGCCAGATCGATCGCGTCGGGCGAGTAGGGCGCGACCCACGGACCGACGACCGCCGCGACCCAGAAGCACACGACGATCACCACGCCCACCGGGGTGCGCGCGAGCCGCCTCCGCCACGACGGCGCGGCACCGCTGGTGCCCGCGAGCGCGCGCGGAGCCGCGACGGTCACGAGAGCCTCACGCGCGGATCGACCACGCCGTAGAGCAGGTCCACCAGGAGGTTCACCGCGACGTAGATCCCCGCGATGACCAGCACACAGCCCTGCACCACCGGGATGTCGCGCGCGAAGAAGGCCTCGAGGAAGAGCGTGCCGAGCCCCTGCCGCTCGAAGATCTTCTCCGCGATCACGGTGCCCGAGAGCACCGCCCCGAGCTGGGCCGCCCCGACGGTCATCACCGGGAGCAGGGCGTTGCGCAGGGCGTGGGCGAGCACGAGCCGCACGCGACCCACCCCCCGCGCGCGCGCGGCCACGATGTACTGCTCCGAGAGCACCTCGAGCATCGCGGCGCGGGTCTGGCGCGTGAGCATCGCTGCGAGGGCGGTGCCGACCGTGAAGGTGGGCAGGAGAAGCGCGAGCAGGCCCCCCTGATCGTCGCCGGGCAAGGGCAAGAGGCGGAGCTCGACGCCGAAGAACAGGATGAGCAGGGGGCCGAGCCAGATGTGGGGGATGGCGATGCCGAGCATGGCCACGGTCGAGGCGCTCCGGTCCCAGAGGCTGCCGCGTTTCGTGGCGGCGAGGGCGCCGAGGGGCACGGCGATCAACCACGCGAAGACCACCGATGCGAGGGCGAGCACGAGGGTGTCGGGCAGCACGTGCAGCACCTCGGAAGCGACCGTCGTCTGGCGCTGCCGGAACGAGTGGCCGAGGGTGCCGTTCGCCACATTCGCGAGGAAGCCCACGTACTGCTGGCCCATGGGCTCGTCGAGGTGGAGCGCGTCGCGCAGGGCGGCCCGGTCCTCGGGCGACGCCTGGTCGCCGAGAATCGCTGCGACCGGATCGCCCGGCACCAGACGCACGAGCAGGAACACGAGCGTCACCACGCCGAGGACGGTCAGGGCGGCGCGCGCGATGCGCTGTCCGAGATAGCGGATCAGGCCCGGCGACATGCTCGCGTCCAGGTCACGCCCATCGGCACGCACCATTGCAGGGCGGCGCCCGAGGGTCGGGCGCGGGGGAGGCGGCGGCAGCTCCCGCCGCTCACGGCTTGGCGAAGACGCAGAAGGCCTGGTTGGCGCGGCCCGTGTCGAGCACCTTGGCGATTTGGGGGCCGCCGTCGCCCTCCGTGACTTGGGCGGCCCGATCGCAAACGTAGCCGCTGCGACAGTCCGAATCCGTGTTGCACTTGAACATGCACCACTGGCTCTCGGTGCGCGGGTGCATGGCGCGGAAGGCGACGCAGGTCGCCTCGCTCGGGCACGTGTCCGGGTCGCAGGCCTGGATGGTGCAATAGCCGCCCGGCTCGGCCGTGTCGCAAACGCGGTCGCCGTTGAGGGAGCAGTCGACCGACGAGGTGCAGGAGTCGCCGATGGCCGGGGCGCACCCCATGCCGAGCGCGGCGAGCGCGAGCAGCGCGATGGGCAACATGCGGCGTGTCGGGCCGGTCACGGGCGCGCAGCATAGACGCCGCGAGCCGTGCGCGCCAATGCCGTCTTCCCCCCTGGCCGCATGCCCCATGAGGGAGAGGCGACACGGCGCCGTGGCCACGGGGCGACGACGGGGCGACGGCGATCGCGACACGGGTCCCCCGTGCAACCCTGGTCCAGGGCTTGCTACGTTGCCGCCCATGCGAGGGACCCGATTCACGCTCGCGGCCGTCCTGCTCCTCGCCGCGCCCCACGTGGCGCGGGCGCAGGCGAGCGACCCCCTCGCCCCCGTTGCAGCCCGCGTCCGGGCCCACGACGACGCGGGCGCCCTGCGCGCCCTCGAGGCCCTGCCGGCGTCGGTCCGGGCGACCGGCCCGGCTCACTACGTCGAGGGTCGCCTGCTCGAGCGGCTCGGGCACCGGTCCCGGGCCGCCGACGCCTACGGCGCAGTCGGCGATGGGGTACCGTCCGCCGCGGCCCACGACGCCGAAGCACGGCGGGCGACGCTCCTGGCCCACACCGGTCGCTGCGCCGAGGCCCGTCCCCTGCTCGAGGCCCTCGGGCGAAGGCACGACGACGAGGCGGCCGTGGCCCGCGCCCTGTCGGGCGAGTGTGCCCTGTCGACGGGCGATCTGCCGCGCGCCCTCGGCCTGCTCGCGAAGGCGGCGCGCGAGGACGCGTCCAACGTGGATACCTTCGCCCTACGCCTCGAGCTGGCCGATGCCCAGCGCCGCGCCGGGCATCGCGACGAGGCGGTGACGACCCTGCGCGCCCTCTACCTCGACCGCCCTGCCCATCCCGAAGCGGACCAGGTGCGGGCGGCCCTCGAAGCCCTCGGCGCGCCGGCGACCCTCGACCGCGACGACCACATGGCGCGCGCGGAGCGGCTCGTGCGAGCCCACGACTTCCGCGATGCCCTGACCGAGCTCGACGCGGCGGGCCCGCCCCAAAAGCGAGCCGACCGCGCCCACTTCCTCCACCTGCGCGGCACGGCCCTCTATCACTCGCGTCGCTACACGGACGCGGCCCATGTCCTGCACCAGGCTTCAGCCCTCGGGGCACCCACGGCCGCGGACGACGCCTTCTACGCCGCACGCGCCCTCGCGCGTGCCGACCGCGACCGACAAGCCATCGACGCCTTCCGGCGCCTGGTGCACCGATGGCCGAGGGACGGGCACGCGCCCGAGGCCGAGTACATGGCGGCCTGGCTCGGCATGCGTCACGGCTTCGCGAGCGGCACGCGCGCCATGCAGCGCTTCCTCGCCAGTCCCCGCGCCCAGCGGGATCCCGGGCTCCTGCGCGACGCCCTGTGGCAGCTCGGGTTCCACGCCTTCGAGCACCGGCGCTTCGTGCAAGCCGCCGACCTGCTCGGACGCTACGCCCAGACCGGCACCGGGGCCATGGTGCGTGGCCGCGGCCTGTACTGGGTCGGCCGGGCCCGGATGGCCGCGAGGCAGCGTGGCAAGGCGGTCGAGGCGTTTCGCGGTGTGCTCGCCATCGACCCGCTGCACTGGTACGGGCTGCTCGCCCGCGACCGACTCGTCGCGGCCGGGGTCGATCCGGGCCCGCCCTTCGGGACCGCCGTGAGCACACCGATCGCCGCGCCTCCTCCGCCGCCGGCCGATGCGACGCCGCCGCCGGACGTCGCCTTCTTCGAGCGGCTCGGGCTGCTCGACGACGCCCGGGAAGCGCTCGAGGCCGACGAGGGAGCGGTGAGCCGAGCGGCGTCCGCGGGCAAGGGGCTCGAGACCCTCGTCGCGACCTATGCAGCCCTCGGGGACGCGACACGGGCCTTCCGTCTCACGGCGCGGGGCCGCGCAGCGGACCTCGGCCACGCACCCCGTTCGGACGATCGATGGGTGTGGTGGGCCGCCTATCCCCGGCCTTGGCCTCAGCTCGTGGCCCAAGCGGCCCAGGGCGTGGGACTGCCCGTCGAGCTGGTGTACGCGGTGATGCGCCAGGAGAGCGCGTACGACCCGGAGGCGGTGAGCTATGCCGATGCGCGGGGGCTCATGCAGCTCATGCCCCGTACGGCCGAGCACGTTGCCCGGGACGCGGGGATCGAGCTCGACGAATCGATGCTCTTCGACCCGATCTGGAACGTGCGGCTCGGTACCACCTACCTCGCCACCCTCACCCGCTCCCTCGCCCTGCCCCTCGCCATCGGCGCCTACAATGCGGGTGTCGTGAACATGCGGCGATGGCTCACGCGCGCGGGGCCGATGGACCTGGACCGCTTCGTCGAGCAGATCCCCGTCGACCAGACGCGCAACTACATACGACGCGTCGTGTCGCACTACGCGCACTATCTCTACCTGACCCACCCGAGCGCCGGCTTCCCGCGCGTGCCGCTTCCCGACCGCGTCGGCCCGTGAGCCGCGAGCCCGGGCGGCTACCCCTCGCGCACCCGGCCCACCACCCAGTCGCCCACCGCGCGCGTGCCGAGCTCGCCACCCACGTCCTTGGTGCAGTGGCCCGTGTCGATCGCCTCGCGCACGATCTGGGTGAGGCGTGCCTCCTCCTCGGGCCAACCGAGGTGGGTCATCATCATGCCGACGGTGAGCACCGTCGCGAGCGGGTTGGCCACGTCCTTGCCGGCCAGGGGAGGAGCGCTTCCGTGCACGGGCTCGAACATGCTCACGCGCCCCGGGTGCACGTTGCCGCTTGCCGCCATCCCGAGGCCGCCCTGCAGCGCCGCGCCCAGGTCGTCACGATGTCGCCGAAGAGATTGCAGGTGACGATGACGTCGAACTGGGACGGGTCCTCGATGAGCAAGAAGCACAGGGCGTCGACGAAGAGGTGCTTGGCCTCGAGGTCCGGGTAGTCCTCGGCCACCTCGAAGAAGCAGCGGTGCCACAGCTCGTGGGCATGGCGCATGGCGTTCGATTTGTCGGCCATGTGCACGCGATGGCGCCCGTGCTGCTTCGCGTAGTCGAAGGCGGCGCGGATGATGCGCTCGACGCCCTTGCGCGTGTTGAGGTCCTCGCTGATCGCGATCTCGTCGGGCGTGCCGCGCTTGAACTGGCCGCCCATGCCGACGTAGATGCCCTCGGTGTTCTCGCGGAACACGACGATGTCGCAGTCCTTCGCCGTGCGACCCTTCAAGGGCATGAGCCGGTCGTGCAAGCAGACGACCGGGCGGATGTTGCAGTAGAGGTCGAGGCCGAAGCGCAGGCCGAAGAGGATGTCGCGGGCGTGGGCGAAGCCGGGCACGCGCGGGTCGCCCAGGGCGCCGAGCAACACCGCGGCGTGCTCCTCGCGGATCGTGCGGGCGACCTCCTCGGGAAACGTCGTCCCGTCCGCGAGGTAGCGGTCGGCCCCGAGATCGAAGGGAACGAGCTCGAGGGGGTAGCCGCGGCGCTCTCGCAGCGCCTCGAGCACCCGGACCCCGACGGCGACGACCTCCGGCCCGATTCCATCCCCCCCGATGACCGCGATCTTCTTGCCGTCCGACATCGGCGCGCACGGTACCACAGTCGTTCGAGTCCCGGCGGAACGCGGCGTCGATGCGGTCGGGGCTCGCCAGAAGCCCGCTCGCCGTTTACCCTTGGCCGGTGCCGCGCTGGCTCGGTCCGACGTCGGTCCATCATGACGCCGGACAGCCCCGTGACAGGACGTGATCGCTTCGGCTTGGATTTGTGCATACTGGGGGGGTCGGGAGCCCCTCTTCCGGCTCGGGCTCGAGCCTTTCGGACTACCTCAGGCATGCAGACGACGGGACTGATCCCGGCCCCATGAACGATCACGGAAAACCCGCCAAGGAAGTCGACCCGGAAGGCCCTACGCTTGACACGTCGGGCGAGTCGGGAGAGCTTTCGGCGTTGGCAAGCGGCCACGCCGGTTCCCTCATGAACTTCATCGCGGCAGGGCTCTCGGACGTCGGGCTCCAGCGGGAGGTCAACGAGGACAGCTTCTGCATCCTGCCGGAACACAAGCTGTTCCTGGTCGCCGACGGGATGGGGGGCCACCGGGCCGGCGATGTGGCGAGCAAGATGGCCACCCACTCGGTGGCCTCGTTCTTCCAGGCCACTGCCCAGGAGGATGCCACCTGGCCCTTCCACTTCGACCCGCACCTGTCGGTCGATGAGAACCGCCTCATCACCGGCATCAAGGTCGCGAACAAGCGCATCTTCGACGCCTCCGTGAAGCACCGCGAAGTGCACGGCATGGGGACGACGGTCGTCGGTGCCCTCTACTCGAAGGACCGGGGCCGCCTCTATGTGGCGCACGTGGGCGACAGCCGCGCCTACCGGATCCGGGACGGGGAGATCACCCAGCTCACGCGCGACCACTCCCTCGTCAACGACTACCTCCTGGTCATGCCCGACATGACCCAGGAGCAGAAGGACGAGCTCCCGAAGAACGTCATCACCCGTGCCCTCGGCATGCAGGACTCGGTCGTCGTGGACCTGGTGCCCGACGAGCCCCACGTCGGCGACCGCTACGTCCTGTGCTCCGACGGGCTCAGCGGGATGGTCGTCGACCCCGAGATCCTCGAGGTGGTCACGGCGGCCGGCGAGGACGTGGAAGCGGCGGCCAAGGGCCTCATCGAACGGGCCAACTCCCACGGCGGCGAGGACAACGTCACCGTGGTCGTGATCCACTTCACCGAGTAGCCGGTCTTCGCGCCGGGGGCCGAAGCGGTGCCACGTCCCGCGGGCGAAGCGGCGCCGTCGTGCTAGAGACAATGCCGATCAGCTAGGCAACCATTGGTGCTAAAGAGCGCCGACGGGAGGAGCCATGTCCACCAGCTTCACGGTTCGCCACACCTTCGACATCGACCCCGAGGGCTACTGGCGCGACGTCTTCTTCGACGACGACTTCAACAAGAACCTCTACCTGCGCGACCTGGGCTTCGGCCGCTGGGACATCATCGAGCCCTGGCACGAAGAGGCGAGCGGCGTGAAGGTCCGCAAGATACGCACCGAGCCCAAGGCCGACGCACCCAAGGCCGTGAAGAAGGTCATCGGCGACTCCTTGACCTACGTGGAGAGCGGTCGCTTCGACCCGAAGACCGAGCGCTACACCTTCGACATCGAGCCCTCGAAGATGGCCGACAAGGTGCACATCTCGGGCGAGTTCTGGGTCGAGCCGCGGGACGAGGCACGTGCGAGCGCTTCGTCCAGACGGAGGTGGACGTGCGCATCTTCGGGGTGGGCAAGATCCTCGAGTCGTTCATCGTCAACTCGACCAAGGACAGCTACGACAAGGCCGCCGACGCGACGCGACGCCACGTTCGCGAAATGACGCCGTGAGCGCGCGCGGTCTCGCGGTCGCGGCTGCCTTGACGGTGCTCGTGACCCGCCAGGCCTCGGCCCAGGCACCGCCCGAGCCCCCGCCGGCCTACGGGACCTCGAGCCTTCCGATCGCGGCAGGGTCACCGACTTCCGTGGCGGCGGGGGCCCCGACGGCGGCCCCGCTTCCCGGCGACCACGTCGCCCCGCAGTGGAAACGCTCACTCGCCGTCGAGGGTCACCTCTCGATCGGCGGTCCGGTCGGAGTCGGTGGCGTGATGATTGCTTACGAGCCGGTGCCGTGGTTGGTCCTGCCCATCGGGGTCGGGGCAGGGTTCGCCGGCCCACAGCTGGCCTTCGTCCCGCGCCTGCGCTGGGTCTGGTCCGACTCCATCGCTGCCCTCTCGGCTGGCGCCGGTCTTTCGGGTGGGCCCTACGACAGCTTCACCAACGCCTTCTCGGGGTTGTCCTCGCGGCACTGGGACAGGGCCCTGTGGCTCGACCTCTCCGCATCGCTCGAGCTCCGGTGGTCAGTCGGCATGAGCCTGCGCTTCTATGCGGGGATGGGATCGCTCCTCAACCCGAGCGAGGGCACCTGCGACTTCACGTGCGAGCCCGTGCAGCAGCAGATCCCGTACTTCGGCCTCGCCGCCGGCTACGCCTTCGCACCCTGACGCGGATCGCCCGGTCGGCGATCACTCGCCGGCGGGGAGGCCGTCCTTGCGCGGGTCGGTCACCGCGGTCAGATGGCGTACGCCCTGATCGTCGAGGGTGATGCGGATCGCCTGCACGACCGCGTGGCTGTCGCTCGTCTCCACGTCGTGGCCCCGCGCCTCGAGACCATTGCGCGCCTGGGCATCGATCGGGTGCTCGGCCTCCACCTCGAGGACGTCGGGCACGCCCTGGTGGTGGATGCGCGGCGCCCGCATCGCCTCCGCCGGGTCCATGCCGAGCACGAGCGTGCGGAAGGCCACCTGCTCGGTGGCGGTGACGATGCGACTGCCACCGGCCGCACCCACGCAGAGCACGGGCTGGTTGCCTGCCAGCACGATGGTCGGCGACATGGTGGAGATGGGTCGCTTGCCGGGGCCGGGCAGGTTCGGCGCGCCGCCCGGTAGACCGAACGCATTCGCGGCGCCGACGCCGCGCGCGAAGTCGTCCATCTCGTCGTTCATCACCACGCCGTCGGCCGTGTAGCGCGCACCGAAGGGCAGGTTCACCGTCGTCGTCACCGAGGCCACGTTCCCCTGGGCGTCGACCACGCACAGGTGCGAGGTGCCGTGCTCGTTCACCGGCTGCTGGGCCGCGCCGCTCCGCGGCAGGGGCAAGGCGTAGGCCGAGGGGGGCATCGCCAGGGTCTGGCGGTAGACGGCGGCGCGGGCGGCGATGCGCCCATCGGCGCGGAGGGCGGCGAGGGGGACCTGCACGTGATCGGGGTCGCCGAAGTAGGCCTGTCGATCGAGGTAGGCCCCCTTCCACGACTCGGCCATGGCGTGCAGAAGCAGGGGCTCGGGCGTCCGGCGTGGATCGTGGAGCCAGCGCTCGAGCAGCGTCAGGCTCTGGAGCATGGTGTAGCCGCCGGCGCTCGGCAGGGGCGCGGTCGCCCAGCGGTAGCCGAAGTGCTGCTCGACGAGGGGCGTGCGCTGCACGACGGCGTAGTCGCGCAGATCCGCGAGGGTCATGATGCCGCCCACCCGATGGTTCGCGGCGATGATCGCGCGCGCGACCGCACCGCCATAGAAGCCCGCTGCGCCGCGGCGGCCGAGCAGGCGGATCGTGCGGGCGAGCGCGGGGCGGGTGAGCACCTGCCCGGCGCGGATCGTCGGCGCACCGCCCGGGAACCAGCCGGCCATCACCGGGTCGCGCTTCATCTGGGTGGCGAAGGGGCCGGACCAGTGGGCGACGTAGGGCGGCGCAGGGGAGCCGTGCTCGGCGAGCAGCGCACCGGGCTCCACGTCCTTCGACAGGGGCAGCGCCCCGAAGCGCTGCACGAGCTCCACGATGCCCGCGGGCTCGCCAGGCACGCCGCTGGCGAGGCCACCGAGCTGGGACGCCTGGGCGAGCAGGCCCTCGCCGGCAGGCGCGTGGTCGTACATGTCCGGGGTCGCGGCGGCCGGCGCACGCTCGCGGAAGTCGAGGAAGGTCAGGGAGTGGTCGCTCGCGCGGTAGTAGAGGGCGAAGCCGCCACCACCGAGCCCGCTCGACGCCGGGTTGACGACCCCGAGGGCGACCATGGTCGCCGCGGCGGCATCGGCGGCCGTGCCTCCGGCTGCGAGCACCTCCGCGCCGGCCTCCGAGGCGGTGGCCTGGTCGGCGGCGACCGCGTAGTGGTCGAAGGTGCCGACAAAGGTGCTCGCTTCGTGGGGGGCGGGTGCGGTGCCGAGTAGGACGAGGGCCAGGGGGAGCAGCGGCAGGACGCGGAGGACGTGCTTCAGGCGAACGCGCATGGCGCCACCTTGCCCAAAACGGACGCGGGGCGAAAGTGGGACGTGGGCTCCCGGGCCCAGGAAAGAACAGTAAAGCGATCGCTTGACCATTCGGCAGGCGACGGAGGCCCGTGCACGCCCGTGCAAGGGGGGTGTGATCCAGCGTGGTTGGTGAAGAGCTGCGGTAGCAGGGGATCGCAAGCGAAGCGAGCCCGACGTGGAGCAAAGCGACACGTCGAGGGGGGGTCTCGGGGGGTCTCCCCCCGGGAGGACTACGGGTGGGGGTGGGCGGGTGGACACAATTAAGCCGTCCTCGCGGGGGGAGACCCCCCGACGTGCGGTCCGCGACCACCAACTGCCAGCGATCACACCCGTGCAAGGGGGGGGCGATTGTGCGCCGGGGCCCAGATGGGGCATTCTATCGAGATGCATACCTTGAAATCAGTTGGGCTGGTGGTCGCGTTCTTCGCTCTCGCTGGGTTCGCCGGATGCGGCGGGGGCTCGGGCGGGACCACCGATGCGGGGGGCGGCAGCGACAGTGGCGCGACCGCGGACAGCGGCACGACACCGGACAGCGGCACGACACCGGACAGCGGCACGACACCCGACGGCAGCGTGACACCCGACGGCAGCGTGACCCCCGACGGCGGCACGACCCCCGACGGCAGCGTGACCCCCGACGGCGGCACGACGCCCGACGGCGGCACGACGCCCGACGCCGGCACGACACCCGACGCCGGCCCCACCGGCGAGTGCGCGGGCTTCCCCCTGTCCTTCATCCGTGGCTGCACGCTCGACGCGAGCGGTGGCGACACGAACTGCGTGGCGCACCTTCACCAGGTCGACTGCTGCGGCACCTACCGTGCGGAGGGCATGAACCACGCTTCGAGCGGCGCCTTCTGCACGGCCGAGGCGACATGTGAGACCGCCTACCCCGCCTGTGGCTGCGCGGCGGGCCCGATCACGACCGACACGGGCGCCATGACGACCGACATGACGAAGATCCACGTCCGTTGCAACATCCCGTCGGGCATGACCACCGGCACGTGCGAGACCTACGTGGCCGACGCCCCGGGGACGCTCGGCACCTGCGGATGAGGTGAGGTGGGGGCGGGCGGCAGTCTGGTCCCCGCCCCCCCACGCCGCCGGGTGCCGCGGGTGACCTTGCTCGTCACGGCGGCCGGGTGGTAGGACCCATCTCGATGCGCATCGTGGTCGTGATGGATCCGGTCGCGACCGTGCAGGTCGACGAGGACACGTCCTTCGCGCTCATGATCGAAGCGCAGGCGCGAGGCCATCGGGTCGACCACTGCCTGGCCTCCGATGTGCGCCTCGAGTCGCGCCGCGTCTTCGCCCGCGTGCGGCAGGCGCACATGCAGAGGGACCCGGCGCGCCCGGTCCTGCTCGACGCGCCCGAGGACCTGTGCCTCGAGGACGCCGACGCGGTCCTCATCCGCAAGGACCCGCCCTTCGACGACGACTACCTCTTCTTGACCCTGATCCTCGAGCACGTCCGCGACGCGACCCTCGTCCTCAACGACCCCCGCGGCCTGCGCGAGGCGAACGAGAAGCTCTATGCGTGCTGGTTCCCGGAGGTCACGCCCGAGACCCTCGTCTCCGCCCACAAGCCCACCATCCGCGCCTTCGTCGAGCGGATTGGCGGCCGCGCGGTCATCAAGCCCCTCGAAGGGCACGGGGGCTCGGGCGTCTTCGCGCTCGCGACGGATGACCCGAACCTCAACGCCCTGATCGAGACCGTCACCCTCGAGGGGCGGCGGTCGGCCATGGTGCAAGCCTACGTGCCCGAGGTGACGCTCGGCGACAAGCGCATCCTGCTCGTGGACGGCGAGCCCATCGGCGCCATCCTGCGACTGCCCGTGGGGGGGGACCTGCGGAGCAACATCCATGTCGGAGGACGGGTGGTCCACGCCGAGGTCGACGATGCCGATCGCCGGATCATCGCAGCGGTCGCGCCGCGCCTCCGGCGGGACGGCCTGCGCTTCGTCGGCCTCGACGTCATCGGCGGCCTCCTGACCGAGGTCAATGTCACGAGCCCGACCGGCATCCAGCAGATGGTTCGCCTCGGAGGGGGCGACCCGACGGGGCGCGTCCTTTCCTTCATCGAGGCCGAGGCGGCGCGCCAGCGCGGTTGACCGCGGGCGACCTCCGTGTCGGCCCCCCCGCCCGACCGGGCCGACGGAGCACCAGCGAGGTTTGACAGGGGCCCGGGCGGAGGGATACGACCTTTCGCTCTATGCGCCTGCGTCTCCTGCTCGCCCTCCCGCTCCTCCTCCTCGTGGCGTGCGGCTCGGCCGCGCTCCAGACCGGTCCGACCGTACCGACCCTCGTCCAGGTCGGCGGCAGCGAGCGGGCCATCACGACCATCACGGACGCCGATGACGTGCGCGACGTCGCCCAGGGCGGCGGCTACGTCTACGTGGCGACCGACCGCGGCGTGCTGGTCTACCCGGCGAGCGGCGACGGGGCCCCGGTGCGCGTGGCGAAGGCCCAGGGCCTGGCCGGGGACGACGTGCGCGCCGTGGCGGTCACGCCCGATGGCCACGCCCTGGTCGCCACCGTGAGCGGCATGAACGGGCTCGTGGGCAGCGGCACCCCCTCGGCCCAGACGGCACCCCCGGTCGGCAAGGTCACCGACCTGGCGGTCGACGGGAGCGGCAAGGTGTGGGCTTGCGGCCAGGACGGGGTCGCGCGGCTCGACGAAGGCGGCTGGCAGCGCTTCGGCGAGGAGGCGGCCTGCACGCGCCTCGTGACGTCGCCCGGCGGACACCTCTGGGTCGGCACGACCCGCGGCCTCTGGTACATCGACGGCGATGTAATCCGCGAGCACGCCCCCGGGCAGGGCATCCCGGAGAGCGGCGTGCGCGACATCGTCCCGATGGGCCACGGCAAGGTGATGGTGCTGGTGGAGGGGCCGAGCGCTGCAGAGCTCGGCTACTTCGACGGCAAGCGCTGGTACGGCTACACGATCGACGACCTGAGCCGTGTGCCCCTGGGGCTCACGCGGCACGGCACCGACGTCCTGCTCGTCACCCCGGGCAACACCTTCGCCATCGCGCGGTCCACCTTCGGGCACGGCGTGCCCTTGACGCCCCTGTCGCGCTCGCCGCTCCACGGCGTCCGCAGCTATCGCGCGCGCATGACAGCGGCGGCGGACGTCGCCCCGCCCCACGAGCCCACCTCCGAACCGCTGCCTTCGCCGCTTCGCCTCGCCCAGGTGCCGGTCGATCAGCCGACCATCGATGCGCCGAGCTTCGTGGTGCGCAACACGAACCTGGCCGCCGCGAAGGGCGCGTACCTCGTGCGACGCGACGGCGGCACGTCGTTCATCGCCGACCGGAACCGGGGAGTGATCGAGATGAGCCCCTCGGGCGCAACGCGCCTGCTCCGAAGCAAGGACCTGGTCGCCGCCCAGGACCTGCAGGTCGCCTCCGACACCCATGGCCGGACGTGGCTCCTGACCGACCACGGGGACGTGCTGCGCGAGGACGGGCACGGAGGCTACCGTCGCGTCGCCACGCCGGATGGGTTCACACCATCGGCGATCGCGAGCGGCCCCCAGGGCGTCTACGTGATCGGGCGCGTGGGCACCGAGGGCACCACGGTGCGCGTGTACCGCTCGAATGGGGAAGGCTGGTCGAAGCTGCTCGAGCGGCTGCTCACCGTACCGGCCTTCGTCTCCGCTCCCATGATGGGCGTGACAGAGAACGAGGTCGTCTGGGCCGGGCTGCGGATCAAGCGCGAGGGGAGCGACGCCACGCGCATGCGCGGTGTGGCGATCCTCGACCCGCGCAACCAGACGGTCGTCTACCACCACCGCGGAGCGAGCGCGCCGGCCGACGGTCCGGGGGCGCTCTCCATGCCCGACACGATCTCCGCGGTCGACCTGAACCAGCCCGGGATGGCCTGGTTCGGGTCCCTGTCGGGCGCCGTCCGTGTAGGCAACAGCCAGGCCGTCGTCTTCGGCGAGGACCGCGGTGTGCGCGGCGAGGTCGTGAGCGATGTGGCCGTCGGGACCGAGGGCAAAGTGTGGGTCGCCGCCGCGGAGGGCGTCGGCTACTACCTCAACGGCCACTTCGATTTCCGCATGCCGCAGATGGTGCAACAGGCTCGGCCGGTGGCGCTCGCGGTCGACGCCCAGGGCCACGTCTGGGGCGCGGGCGAGCACGGCGTCGTCTACGACTCCGGCCGCGGCTGGCAGAAGCTCGACACCACCAACGGCCTGCCGACCAACGACCTCCGGGACGTGGAAGTGGACGCCGCCGGGCGGGTATGGCTCCTGGCCAACGATCGCGTGATCATCTTCACGCCCGTCGGCCACGTCGCGGCCGGGCAGACCGCGGGCTCCTGAGTCCCCCACCGCGCCGGAGCTCGCGGGGCGACGCGAGGGGCGCGCTACTCGGTGACCGGAACGCTCTCGGGGGAGCGCGTCCGGAAGTGGGCGTCCACGTAGTCCATCAGGTCGAGCATGAACGTCTCCATCTTCGCCCCGTTCGGCGTGCTGTCGGGAGCGTCCACGTAGAAGGTCCCCGAGTGGCACTCACCATCGCGGCACCGGCCGTCGGGGAAGACGAAGATCATCTTCTGAATGCGCTCGGCCTCGGGGATGGTCCTCGCGGTCATGTAGGTCCACATCAGGGTGCCCAGGGCGATGAGGTCGGTCGGTTGCATGCCGTAGCCGTGCAGGAAGTAGACGACCGGGTAGGTCTCGTCGGCGTTTTCGGGATCGAAGTAGCCGGGGGGAAGGACGACCGCGACCGGCCCGCTGCGCCCGGTGGAGGATGTGAAGTCCATCGAGATCTCGTTCGCGTGCGCACAGCCCGGTGTCGTGCTGGCGCAGATCTGATCGACGACGCGCCGCCGGTCGCCGCCCGGCCAGCGTGCGCTGATCCACGCGAGGGACCCGATCAAGCGGTTGAAGATCTGGGCCCCCGTGCCGACGTGCCCGCCGTCGCCGGCCATCTTGTCCGCAACGGTCGCGTCCGGGTTGCCGTAGCGGATCACCGCGTACTTGCCGACCCGATCCCACCGCACGTGGGAGAAGTCGAAGTCGCTCTCGTCCGACAGCCCGGAGAAGAGCATCGCCGCGTGGGAGTCGTAGATGTGCAGGGGCAGCCCGCGCGCGGAGAAGGCGCCCGCGAAGTGGTTGGCGTCGACGAGGAAGTTGTTGGGGTCGCGCGTGCCGCCGTCGGTCATGACGTCCACGTCGCGCAGGGCGTTCATGTCCGCGCCGAGCGCCAGGCTCCGCGGGTTCTCGTCCTCCATCCGCTGGGCGCCGGGGGCCAGGTCGTAGCAGCCGTTGCCCTCGCCGTAGTCGAAGCCCCCGTCGGCGAGCTGGGCCGTCCCCATCACGCCGTCTAGGCCCACGTCGAGGAACGCCTCGCCCGAGCTCGGGTCGCAGGGATCGCCGTCCCGCACCCAGTTGTTCTCGGTGCCGTTCGGGTTGAACTGGAAGTCGTAGTCGTCGCCGTTCGGGTCCGGGTTGGTGACCGGGTCGTAGCCGGGCTCGTCCGGATCGCACAACCGGTCGACGCCGCAGTCGTCGAAGGGCTCGTGCCCGGCGCGGATCACCGGCTCGCCGGGATCGCGCACGCCGTTGCCGTTGATGTCGACGGCGAGGCCGTTGGTCTCGGGCGTGTCCTGGGTGCCGGTCGGGTCCCAGATGCCGATCTGCCGCTGGCCGCCAACGGTGACCTCCGGCCCGTCGCAGTAGGTGATGACCGGATAGGCGCCGTCGGGGTTGTACTCGTCGTCGAAGTAGCCGGTGCCCGCCGTGCAGCTCCCGGGCGCCGTTCCGTCGCACGGGGGGATCACGATCGGGTTGGCGCAGCGGTCGGCGTTGGTGCGCATCCGGAAGCTGTCCGGGACCCCGGGCGGCGTGATGTTCGGTGCCGTCGGATCGGTGGAGCGCACCGTGTTGAGGTTGCCGTAGTCGAAGGTCAGGTCCTCGGAGATCTGGATCTCCGTGCGCCGGTCGAAGGAGCTGCCCTGACCGGGGTAGCCGTCGTTCCACCAATGCTCGTAGTCCTGTACGTGCTCGTACAGCTGATTGCTCGGCGGCGTGTGGGCGAGGCTGGCGCCGGCCGCGCATCCCGTCGGGTCGGCCGCGCGCTGGTCCTCCGTGCAGAAGCCACCGAGGGTGTAGGTGGAGATGTAGTGCAGGACGTAGTCCCAATCGACGGGCCCCCCGAGCGGCGCGACGAAGTCGAACTTGCCCGGGTGCTTGAGGCCGATGAGGCCCGCGCCGCCTCCGCCCATGGAGACGCCCGTGATGGCGCGGAACTGGAAGTTGCGCATGCGCTGCATCGGGGAGCCGGACCGCACGACGGCCTGGTAGGTGCCGAGCCGCGGTGTCCGGAAGACGAGCATCCCGCCGTCCGGCGCGCCGTCGACCCACATGTCGGCGACGGGGATTGTGCGCGGCGTGGTGATGCCGGGGCCCGTGTAGCTGACCTCCACGTAGCCGATGTTCCTGCCCTCGGGCAGGAGCGACATGCGGACGGGAATGCGCACCGGCAGCTCGCGCCGGAAGCGCCCGTAGGCCGGCGCGAAAGAGACGGCCGGCCCGAGGGCGCTGTACCCGTCGGGCACCTGGTCCGGCGCGCAGGCCACGTCCACGTGGAGCGGGTCCACGTGATAGGTGTCGTCACGGCTCGCGCCGCTCGGCATCGCGATGCCCGCCCCCGCGAGCGCTCCCGTCGTGACGCGCACCTCGCCGCCGGGCGCCAGCATGCCGCCGCCCGTGCCGTCGCAGCTCGGCACGCTCGTGTCGGTGACGACGATGTCGATCGTGGCGGTGCGCGCGTCGCCGCCCGGATTCGGGAGGGTGGCCGTGATCGTGGCCGTGCCCATCGCGACCGCCTGCACCGGGACATCGACTTGCGACTTGCCCTTGGGGATCTGCACCGTCGCCGGGACCGTGGCGACCGAGGGATCGGACGAGACGAGCGCGATGTCGCCGTCCGTGCACGCGTCGTTGGACAGCTGCAGGGGTGCCTGACGCGTGACGCCCGGGGTCGCCCCCAGGGCCGTATCCGCCCAGGCGAGCAGTGGCTGGATACAGCCGCCCCCGTCCGTCCCGCCGTCGGCAGGTGTGTTGTGGTCACCACCACCGCATCCGGCAACGAGGACGAGAGACAGGGGGAGGGCGGCGAAGCGAAGACGGGAAAACGGCATCGCCACGATGATACGCGACGGACGGGTAGGGGCGCATCCGGCATCCGGTCCTGCGTCGTGAGCCTCGAGGGAAGGGACGAAGGACGGAGCGTGCGCAGCGCTCGGGCAGTTCCTTTCTCGAGAAGTCGCGTGACCGGCTCTTCGAGGCTGCTAACGTCCGTTCATGCGCGCGTCTATCGACGTCCGGTTCCTGGTCTCGGTCCTGCTCCTCACCTCTGCGGTCCACGTCCCCTTGGCCCACGCCCAGAGCACCGCCGCATCTCCTCCGCCTCCTGCGCCTTCGCCTTCCACCGCACCCGCGGCGCTGGCATCACCCCCGCCCTCGTCCACGACGTCGGCGCCCACGCCGCCGCCCCACGAGCCGGCCGCCGAGCGAAGCGGCACGCACGCCGCGCCCCGGCACCCGCCGGCGTCCCACCACCTCGCGCTTGCCGGTCCGCCCCCCCACGCCTACCAGCTCAGCTGGGAGCTCGACCTCCCGCTGCTCGCCACCGCCGCCGTCATCACCGCCGACCGCACGCTCCGCAGCGCCGCCACGGCCCGTCCCGCCTACTGCGTGGAGCAGAGTCTCGCGGAGGGTGGAGCGGGCGTCTGCGACCCCTCGGGACTGAACTTCCTCGACAGGCCCTTCGCCGGCCGGTGGGATCCCTCGTGGGCGACGTTCTCGGACATCGGCGTCATCACGCTCGCCTTGGCGCCCGCGCTGCTACTCACCGTCGACGAGGGCCTCATCGGGATGCTGAACGACGCCGTGGTCGTCTACGAGTCGGCGCTCGTCGCCCTGACGGTCGCGGGGTTCGCCACGCTCGGCACCGAGCGCGCCCGCCCCTACACCTACGGCACCGCCGCTCCGCTGAACACGCGGAAGAGCGGCGACAGCGCCCTGTCGTTCATCAGCGGCCACACCACCTTCGCCTTCAGCTTGACCATGGCCACGTTCTGGACCGTTCACCGCCGCCGTCCCCACAGCGTCTACCCGTGGCTCGTCCTGGGCATCGGTCTGGTCGCGGCGTCCACGGTCGGCCTCGCCCGTGTCATGGCGGGGCGCCACTTCCCGACCGACGTTCTGGCGGGCGTGGTCGTGGGCAGCTCGGTGGGCACCCTCATCCCCATGCTGCACTGGGCCCCGGTGGTGCTGTCCGGCTCGGTCGATCGCGATCACGCATCGGTCGCCCTGACCGGCACGTTCTGACCCGCGCTTCCGCGCAGAGGTTGCTCAGGTGGGCAGCTGCACCCCGGCCGCCACGTGCAGCGCCTCGACGCTGGTGCGCAGCTCGTCGAGGAGCGGATGGGCCCACCCTTCGGCCAGCGCATCGATGACGGCGCGGTAGTACCAGAGCGTCTGCTCACGCGTCCCGGTGAACTTCTCCCACACGGCGTCGCCGATTGTGCGGAGGTCGCGCAGCATCGAGGAGGCGTTGTGGAGCTTGTCGGCAGCGCTGATGAGCTTGAGGTCGGCCGCCCCGGTCGTGAGCCCATCGATGTACGCCCGCTTGCGCTCTTCCCACGGGGGCTTGGGGTGGGTCGTCGAGTCGCTGAGCCCCTCGACGAGGCGTGCCACGCGCTCACCGAAGCGCTCCGCCACCTCGGCGCGCGTCGCGCCCTCGATGTCCTCGAGGTAGTCGTGAAGCAGCGCCGCGATCATCTGGTCCTCGTCACCCCCGTGCTCGGCGACGAGGACCATCACCGCGAGCAGATGGGTCACGTAGGGCACGGCGCCTCCCTTACGCACCTGATGACGGAACGCGTCCGCGGCGAAGACGAGCGCCTCGTCGAGCCGCGTCGAATAGCACGCCTCCCGGTCACTCACCGTCATGGCTATTGGCCGTATCCACCCCGGGGGGGCGCGCCCGGCGGGACGTTGGATGCCTCGGTGGTCCCCGCGGAGGACGGCGCGCGGATCGTTGCTGCCGGCCCACCCGTGCCGAGCTTCTGCTGCAACAGGCGCGGCACATCGACGCCCGTGGCCGCCTTGATCTGCTCGCTGGCGTTGACGATGCGGCTCGCGAGGGGCACGCCGGCATCGGCGGACCCGCTCTTGCCGATGATCGTCAGCTTGTCGATGCGCAGGGCGCCGATGGTCGAGCTCATCGTCTGGAGCAGGGGCACGAGCTTCTGCATCAAGAGCACGTCGCGCGCCGAGTTGCCGCTCGCGCGATAGGACGTGGCCAGGTCGGTGAGCACGCGCGCCATCGCCTTGCCCTGCTCGATCGTCTTGGACGCCTCGGCCCGAGCCGAGGCGATCTGCTGCTCGCGCTGCGCCTCGGCGGGCTGGATGACGTCGGCCTGAAGCTGCAGCTTGACCTGCTCGATGCGCGCGGTCTGCATCTGGATCTCCGCCTTCGCCTGAGCGATGGCGGCCTGCACGGCGGCCTTCTGCTCGGCGATCATCGCCTCCCGCCGCGTGCGCGCGTCGGCGATTCGCCGCTCGTTCTCCTTGCGCGCCACGTTGATCTGGGCGTCGAGCTTGGCCAGCTCGCCCTGCATGTAGTTCTGCCACTTCACCTCGGCCGCCTCCGCCTGGGCGTTGGCCTCGGCGATCTGCGCGTTGCGTCGGATCTGGGCGCTGCGCGTGCGGCCGATGGCGCTCAGGTACCCGACGTCGTCGGTGACGTTCTGGATCTTGAGCGTGTCGAGCACGAGGCCGATGCGGCTCAGGTCGTGCTCGGCCTCCACCGCCAGCTTCTCGGCGAAGGCCTCCTTGTCCTGGTTGACCTGCTCCGGCGTCAGGGTCGCGAGCACGCCGCGCAGGTTTCCCTCGAGGGTCTCGCGCGCGATCTGCATGATCTCCTCGCGCGACTTGCCGAGGTGCCGCTCGAGGGCGTTGTGGATGAGCGGCGCTTCGCCCGGCAGCTTCACGTTGGCGACGCCGTGGACGGCGAGGGGGATGCCGCCCTTGCAGTAGGCGCCCTTCACCGCGACCTCGATGATCATGTTGGTGAGGTCCATCTTGTCGACCGTCTCGAGGATCGGCCAACGCACCGCCCGACCGCCCTTGATGATCCGGTACTTGCGTCCTTCGTCCGCGTTGAAGCGGCCAGAGAAGACGAGGACCTCGCTCGGCTGACAAACGTACAGAACGTTCTTCACGATCAGGAGCAGCGTGAAGAACCCGACGAGCAGGATGAGCGCGAGTGCCATGACCGCCATCACACACCTCCCCGCGACGTCAGGGCCCGCTGGACCATGCCGTCCTTGCCCAAGATGTCCGGCACGTCGACGCCGGTGGACTCGCTCACGGCGCGGAGCACCGCGGCGACCATCTGCGGATAGGTCGCGGCGTAGCTCGCGAGGCCGCTGCCGTCGCCCTGGTCGAGCACGTTGACCTCACCGACCTGCACGCCCGCGAGGCTGTCGACGACCGTGCCGACGATCTTCTCGAGGTGCTGGATGACGTAGATCTCCTTGGCCTCGGGCCCCATGGCCTGCCACGCGGCGGTCATGGCCCGCATCACTTCGACGGTGGCGCGGCCGTTCTCGGCGGTCGGGGCGGCGGCGCCCACCGAGAGGATCTCCTGGGCCCTCTGCTGGAAGTCGGCCGGGATGACCACCTCCGCCTGCAGCCGCTTCTGTTCGAGGTCGGCACGGATCGATTGCAGGTCGCGCTCCGCTTCGGCGCGCGCGGTCTTGGCGGCCGCCTCCGCCTCCCGCTCCACCGACTGGGCCACGCCCTCGAGCTCGGCCTGCACCTGCCGGAGGCCGTTGCGCCTCTGCAGGAACTGGGTCTCGGCGCTCGCCTTGGCCATCTCGGCGCGCTGCTGGAGCTGCGCCTGCGCCTGCGTGATGAGCTGGGCCGCCTCGTTCTCGGCGTTCTCCGCATCGCGCAACGCCGCGGCGATCTGGGGGCGCCCGAGGGAGTCCAGGTACCCCGTGTCGTCGGCGACGTTCTGGATCTTGAGCGTGTCGAGCTCGAGGCCGAGCTTGTGCAGGTCGTCCTCGGCGGTCTCGATGAGCTTCTCGGCGAACTTGAGCCGGTCCTCGTTGACCTCCTCGGGCGTGAGCTGAGCGAGCACCTCACGCAGGGCGCCCTCGAGGGTCTGCTGGGCGACGAGCTGGATCTCGCGGGGCGACCGCCCGAGGAAGCGCTCGATCGCGTTGCCGATGATGGCCGGGCTCGAGTGGATCTTCACGTTGGCGATCGCATGGATCTGCAGCGGGATGTTGCCGCGCGAGTAGGCGTTCTGCACCACGACGTCGGTCGGGATGAGCCGCATGTCCATACGGTCGACGCGCTCGACGACGGGCATCCTCCAGGAGCTCTGGCCGTGTTGCACGACGCGGTAGCCGAGGGTCGTGCCGTCGGCGGTCGTGTTGTGCTTGCCGCTGAAGATCAGCGCCTCACTCGGACCGGCGACGTAGCGCAGCCGGCTCGCCAGGCCGAACACGAGCAGCACCAGGAACCCGAGCGCTACGGCGCCGAGCACCACCCAGACGAGCGGGCCCATGTGCCCCGCCAGGTCCGTGAACGTTCCCTTCATGTCTTCCTCAGCCCCCCGGTCGCATCGACCGATTCTTCGGCGCGCACGACGCGCGCCTGCGTACCGTCCATCTCGATGATCATCGCTTCTTCGTGGGCGGCGATCCCTTCCTCGTCGTCGGTGACCGCGAGCACGTCCACCGACGTCCCCCCGATCTCCACCCTCACCTTGCCGAGCCCGCCCTTCTTGACGGGTACTACGACACGGGCGCTGCGTCCGACGTAGTCGTTGCTCCGCGGCGCCCGCCCCGCCTGCTCACTGGCGAGCCAGCGGATCACCCCAGCCGCTCCACCGCCGAGCAGGAGCCCGACGCCCACGGCGAGGCCGAGCGCGAGCCCCGGCCCTGTCAGATCGAGTCCGTCGAAGACGAGCCCGGTGAGCCCGAAGAACGCCAAAAAGAAGGTCCAGAAGCGGACTGATCGCAGGGGCCAGAGCAGGTCCAGACCCGACGCGGCGCTCATCGCATGGGCGGCCTCATGCCCCCCGGCCTCGGAGCCGCCGCCCGCGCCCTCGGCCGTCGCGTCCGCCTCGGCCGCCGCATCGAGCGCCCCATCACCAGCCCCGATTTCGTGATCGTGCCCGCCGAGGAGCAGCGACGCCCCGAGCAGGATACCGCCCACGATCAGGGCGAAGAGGTAGACGTAGATGAGCATGACCGCCGGCGAGGTCGCGTAGCATAGCGCAGTCGCCTTGGACCGTAAGCGTCCGCGACGGCGGACGGAGACGAGGGGGATGCCGTGCTTGACGGGGCATCGTGCCTGCGGCGAAATCGAGCGATCCATGTCCGAGGCACTCGATCGGATCCGGCACCATCGCATCGGCCTGGTCGTTCACGCGCCCACCCGCGAAGCGCTGATCGCCTATGGGGTGGCCGCCGCCGAGGGCGGAGTGCGGATCCTCGCGCTGCCGGCGGCGGTCCCCGACGTCGCCGAGATCATCGCCGAGCTATCGGACGTGGTCGACGCGACGGTGGGCGTCGCCCAGGTCGTCAAGCCGGAGCAGGTCTCCCTCGCCATCGCAGCCGGCGCCGAGTTCGTGCTTTCGCCCCTCTGCGACGAGGGCATGGTGCGCACCTGTCGCGACCGCGGGCTCGTGATGGTATGCGGCGCCGCCACGCCCAACGAGATCCACCGTGCCATCTCGGCCGAGCCGGACCTGCTCGCCCTCTACCCGGCAGCCCTGATCGGCGGGCCCTATTACGTGACCTACATGCAGCGGCAGTTCTCGGACGTGCCCTTCGTGGCCTTCGGCGGCGTCGACGTGGACAGCGGGCCGGCCTACCTGGAGGCGGGCGCCGCGGCGATCTTCATCGACGTGGGGCTCTTCCCGGCGGAGCCGGACCCGGAGGCGCTGCCGGTCATCACCACCCGCACCCAGGCGCTCCTCGAGGTCTGCTCCGAGGTCGTGGGCACACCGCTCTGATGGTTGGCCAGCCAGCTGCTCGTGGATTGTGGATGCCCTCGCTTCGCTCGGGCAGGGGCGAAGCCCCGACGAGAACTCCGGCACATTCGGCGCGGGGGGCGCTTCTGTGACTTGGATGTGTTTCGGGCGCCGAACGCACACCGGCTCCCCCCCCTGCTTCCGCTTCGGATCGCGAGTCTTGTCTTCGATTTGTTCATGCCCTCGCTTCGCTCGGGGAGGGGGGCTCGCGCCCCCCTCCCGCTGCACGTTCGGCGGGGCCAGCGCGTCGTCCACCAGACGCCGCTTCGGACGCCGAACGCACACCGGCTCCCTCCCCCGCGGGCTCGCCTGCGGCTCGCGGAGCGCTGCTTGGAAGGGTGGAGCGGCGGCGGTTGGAGCTGTGCTCCGCCGCGGGCTGCTACTCGATGCCGGCGCCGGCCGCGAGGTGCGCGAGGTCGGGCTCGAGATCGATGAGCTCGTCGTCCGTCTGCTCGCACAGGCGGCGCAGCGCTTCGCGTGCTGCTTCGAGCGTCACCCGTCGTGCGGTGTGGATGTCCGACGCCACCTGCTCGACCTGATCGCCAACCGCGCCCGCTGCGATGGCGACGCTGCGCGCGTGTAGCGCCATGTGACCGCGCTGGATGCCGTCGGTGGCGAGGGCGCGCAGGGCCGCCAGGTTCGACGCCATCCCGACACACGCGACGAGCATCGCCAGGTCCGTGGCCGACTCGGTGCCCGCCATCTCGAGGGCGAGCCGCGCCCCGGGGTGCACGCGGGAGGTCCCCCCCACGACGCCGAGGGCGAGGGGCATCTCGAGCCGCCCGACCAGCGCACCGTCGCCGCCCAGGCGCCATGTGCACAGCGGCTCGTAGCGGCCGTTCCGTGCGGCCCAGGCGTGGGCGCCGGCCTCCACCGCGCGCCAATCGTTCCCCGTCGCGATGACCGCCGCGTCGACGCCGTTCATGACGCCCTTGTTGTGGGTTGCAGCGCGGTATGGATCGCGTTCGGCGAAGACCGACGCGCGGATGATCGCATCCCGGACGTCCTCGCCGGTGCGGCCCTGGAGCTCGAGCACTTCCGCGGGCACGCGGGCTTCGACGCGCACGCGCCGCCGGTCGGCGAGGTTCGACAGGATGCGCAGACCCACCTGGCCACGCGCGAGCTCGGCGACACGGTCGGCGACCCCCTCCGCCACCGTGTTGACCAGGTTCGCGCCCATCGCGTCGCGGCAATCCACCAGGACGTGGACGACGAGCATCCCGTCGCCGAGGTCACGCACCTCGATGTCGCGCGCGCCGCCGCCGCGCATGACCAGCCCCGGCACCGCGTGGTCCGCGCTGGCGAGGATCTCGGTGCGCGCGGCGAGGATCGCAGCGGTGGCCGCCTCCGGATCGGCGACGTCGTCGAGCTGCACCTGCGAGATCATCACCGGCTCGTCCGCCTCGGTCTCGAAGCCACCTCCGGTGCGGATCATCTTCGCGGCGTTGGAGGCCGCCGCCACCACGCTCGGCTCCTCGACCACCATGGGCACCAGGTGGTCGCGGTTGTTCATCTGCACGTTGAGCGCGAGCGCGAACGGCAGAGCGTAGGTCCCGATGACGTTCTCGATGGTCTTGTCTGCCGTCGGGGCGTCGAGGCCGCCGAGGTGGAGGACCTCGCGAAGGGCATCCACCGAGACGCCGAGCGCCTCGGCCGCCACGCGGCGCCGCTCCTCGAGGGGCAGCTTGTAGAAGCCCGGGAACCTGGAGTTTCGCTTCCGTTCCTTCATGGCTCCCACGTCACTCCGGCAGCGCCCATCGTTAGCTCGAGCGGGAGCCAGCCCGCCTCCTGGCACCGTCGAGCGAAGCGAGCCGCAGCTTCCTCGTCCGCAAAGAACGCCACCGCCACGTCACCACCGCCAGCTCCGGAAGGCTTGGCCGCTCCTCCCAGAATCTTTTGCGATACCACGGATCCGCGAAAGACGCTCCTCGACGATGGGTACAGCCGCCGCCTCGCCCAGGTCGGCCATCCCCTGAACATGCGCCTCCGCGGCCTCGATGGCACCGGCCGACGTCGCCCCCCTCGACAGCCCCGATCAGCGCGCGCGACGCAGCCGCCAGATCGTCCATACAGACCCGGTATCGTTCGGGATCCCCCTCGGCCAGGCGCCGCACCTCGCGCACCAGACCGCTCGTGCGCGCCTCGACGCCCGTCCACACGACCCGTGTGACCAGACCCGCCGGCCACGCCACGTTGCGCGCGTCGAGCTCCCCCCCGGTCGTCGCTGAACGCGGACGAACCCGCCGAGGACGGCTGCCGCCACGTCGGACCCACTGCCCTCGGGCGCCACGGTCCGGTGCCCTTCGAGGGCTGCGGCGAGGACGGCCCGCCGGTCCGCCCCACCGGGATCGCGCCCCGCGTGGCCGAAGACAGCACCGGCTGCCGCGGCGGCAGCGGCGGCGGACGAGCCCAGGCCGAGCTTTCGCCCGTCCTTTCGGAGCGCTCCCACGTCGAGGGTCATGGCACAGGGGACCGGGCCGCACACCGCTTCGGCCCGTTCACGGGCTAGCAGAGCCTCCGGCGGAAGGGGTGCGCTTCCGGGTGAGCCGTTCGGAGCGAAGGGCGAGCTGTCCCCAGGAGGGGGTGACCAGCGTACGCGGGCGCGAGCGTCCACCGCCGCGACCAGGGCCGCCGCCCCGTCGAGAACGGCGTACTCGCCGGCGAGCATGAGCTTGCCCGGGGCGCTCGCGCCACCTCTGCAGTCGCGGACCGCCCCGCTCACGGGATCGGCTCCGGGAAGACCTCGATCCCCGCCCCCGGAGCCGCGATGCGCGTACGACCGACACCCGGTGCCCGGGCGAGGGCGCGGCGCACCGCCGGTGCATCCTCGGTCCGGCACAGCGCCTTGACGTGGGGTCCGGCGTCCATCGTCGCGAAGACGGGGATGCCCCGGCGGTCCCGCAGGTCGCGCACCGCGTGGAGGGCGGCGACCGTCGGTGGCTGCATGTAGAGCACGGAGGGCACGGCGGTCATGGCGCACGCGTGAAAGGCCAGGGTGCTCTGCTCCATGGCCACGCCGAGGGCTTCGAGGTCGCAATCGCGCACGCCCTTGCGGATACGGGCGGCGAGGGAAGGGGCAGCCTCGAGCCAGGCGCCGTAGAGGGGCGAGGTACGCCGGGAACGCTCCATCGCCTCCGTCGAACCGACGGAACTTGGGGCCCGTGGCCGTCTCCGCGACCACGAGGCGCACGTCCCAGTAGTCGGGGGGCGCGAGGGGGCGGGCGGCCAGGGTGTCGTCGCCGGGCCGACCGGCGCGAAGCTCGACGAAGCCGCCGAAGACCGAGCGGGCCGCCGATGCACTCGAGCGGCGGGCGATGGCGCTCAGCCCGCGCGGGGAGAGGGGGAGCCCGGCCGCCGCACAGGCCGCCGCGGACAGGGCCGCAAAGCCCGAAGCGCTCGACGCGAGGCCCGCTGCGGTGGGAAAGGCGTTGTGGCTCTCGACACGGGCGCGGGCCCCGATGCCCGCCCGGGAACGCACCCGATCGAGCAGCTCGGCGACCCGCGACAGCTCCGCTGGCCGCCCCCGGCGCCCGTCGAGGACCAGCACGTCCCGGTGCAATGCCGAGTCGAAGGTGACCTCCGTCCGGGTCGAGAAGCCGTCGAGGGTGAGCGAGATGCTCGGGACCGCCGGCAAGTTGAGCCGCCAATCGTTCTTGCCCCAGTACTTGGCGAGGGCGATGTTCGCCTGCGCCTGCGCCCGCGCGCGCCCGACGATCACGAGGCCGCCCCTGCCTCGACGACGAACGCCTCGCTCGCCTGCCCGGTGAGCGCCACCCGTATCGCCTCGGCAGCCGCCAAATCGGCGGCGAGAGCGATGATGCAGCCGCCCCCGCCTCCGCCGGTCAGCTTGGCGCCCAGGGCCCCCGCCTCGCGGGCCGTGCCGCACAGCTCCTCGAGCGTATTGGTCGACACGAGCAGGCTATTGAGCAGGGCCTGGTTCAGGTCCATGAGCTGTCCCACCTGGGCCAGGTCCCCGGCCTCGATGGCGAGTCGTCCATTGTGCACGAGCGTCGCGATGGCGTCGAAGGTCTTGTCGATGCGCTCGGGGGCGCGCTCGTGGAGCCGGGCGACCTGCGAGACCATGGCGCGGGTGCTCGAGGGCTCGCCCGAATGGGCCACGACCAGCGGCAGGGCGCGGCGGCCTCGCACCGGCTCGAGGGGCTCGCCCCGACGGTAGAGGGCCATCCCACCGCAGGCGGCCATCGCCGCGTCGATCCCCGAGGGGTTCCCATGGAACACCGACTCCCAGACGGCCGCCGCCTCCGCCCGCTCGTCCGGCGTGCGTGTGACACCGTAGTAGTCGTCGAGGGCGCCGATGACCGCGACACCAAATGCCGCCGAGCACCCGAGGCCGGCACCGCCCGGCAGCGCCACGTCCGCCCTGACGCGCACCGCCCCGCCACGCGTCGGGTGGAGGTCGAGCACCCGTGCGAAGGCCTCCGCCAGGGGCTCGTCGACATCGACTCCCGGCGCAATCGTGACGCCCCAGGGCGAAACCTCGAGCCGGTCGCCCGCCTCCCCCTGTGCGGCCTCGGCCTCGACGCCGCGCCCGAGGGCGAGGGCGAGGGCGGGCCGGCCGAAGACGACCGAATGCTCACCGAGGAGGATGACCTTGCCGCGGCCGAACGCCACGGTCAGTGATCCCGAGAGACGAGCAGGTGCGTCACATCGTCCAGCATACACCGGCCCCGCTCACTGAGGGGGGCGGCCGCGAGCACCTGCCGGGCCTCTTCGACCAGCGACTCGAGCTGAGCCTCCACCCGTTCCCGGGCGCCGGAGGCCACGAGCCGAATCGACCGCCCGCGCGACCTCGGCATCGGTGGCGTCGGTGCGACCGAGCACGGCGCCGATGGGGGCCCAAGCGTCGGGGTCGAGCACCTCGCGGGCCGCTTGCACGACCGAGGTCTGTCGCCCGCGGCGCAGGTCGCCGCCGGTCGGCTTGCCCATCGTGCTCGCCTCGCCGAAGGTCCCGAGCAGATCGTCGCGCAGCTGGAAGGCGAGGCCGAGAGGCTCGCCGAAGCGTTCGAGGCCGGCGAGCTGATCGCCGCTGGCGCCGCCGAGCAAGGCACCGAGTGAAAGCGGTCCACGCACTGTGTAGCTGCCCGTCTTGAGCTGGTGCATGCGCGACACGTCCGCGCTGCCCACCAGGTCGAGGTGCTGACCGAAGAAGACCTCCTGCTCCATGCGCAGGAAGGCCGCGTATCCCTCGCGCTCTCGCCCGTCGGGGAAAGGGCTCGCGAGCAGGAGCTCGAAGGCCCAGGCCGAAGCCAGGTCGCCAGCCAACACGGCCATGCAGTTGCCCAGGTGGGCATCGCCGAAGCGCGCACGCATGGCGGCCGGCACCGAGGGCCCGCCACGTCGGACCGTGTCCTGGTCCATCCAGTCGTCGTGGATCAACAGGTAGGTCTGCAGCAGCTCGACGGCCGCCGAGGCGTCGAGCGTGCGACCGACCGCGCCCTCGGGTGACACGGCATGAAACGCCGCGACGAGCACCGCGGGCCGCAAACGTTTGCCACCTCGCAGAGTCGAGATCCGTAATCCCCTCGACCAACACGATCGACTCGGGCGAGACATCCGCGGCCTCGCCCTGCTTCGCCTCGAGGTAGGCGGTGAGGTGAGCGTCGACCCGCTTCCGGACGGAATCCATCCAGTCGGGTGCCCTCTCGCTGGGCGACATGGCGGGGAGAATGGGGTGGGCCGGCACACGAGTCAAGGCATCGGCCTCTCCAGTCGCGCCCAAAATTGCACCGTGATTTCCAGCATATCGGCATCGCGACCCACTTCCTGCGGTCACGCGCTCCACAATGGGTCAGACTGCACGCGCATGAGCTCGGAGATCCAGAAGCGTAAGGCCGACCACCTCGACCTGTGCGCGACCGACGAGGTGGCGTTCCGTGAGCGCACCACACTGCTCGAGCATGTTCGCCTCGTGCACCAGTCGCTGCCCGACCTGCGCCTCGAGGATGTGGATCCGTCGGTCGAGCTGCTCGGCAAGCGCCTGCGCGCGCCCCTCGTCATCGCCGGCATGACCGGCGGCACCGGTCGCGCCGCCGACGTCAATCGCGCCCTCGCGTCGGTAGCCGAGGCGCGGGGCTACGGCTTCGGTCTGGGAAGCCAGCGCGCGATGCAACGCGAGCCGTCGACGGCCTGGACCTACCAGGTGCGGGAGCACGCGCCCACGACGTTGCTGCTCGGCAACGTGGGCGTGGTTCAGGCGCGTGAGCTCGAGACCGAGGTGCTCGCGCGCATGGTCTCGGACATCGGCGCCGATGCCCTGTGCGTGCACATGAACCCGGCGATGGAGCTGGTGCAGCCCGAGGGCGACCGGGACTTCCGCGGCGGGACGAGAACATTTCGGCGCCTCGTCCGCGAGCTACCCGTGCCGGTGGTCGCGAAGGAGACGGGCAACGGCGTGAGCGGCGAGACGGCGGCCAAGCTGTTCGACGCGGGGGTCCGGCACGTGGACGTGTCGGGCGCGGGCGGCACGTCCTGGGTCGGCGTCGAGACACTGCGGGCCGAAGGCGACGCGCGCCGTCTCGGGGCTGCGCTCTGGGACTGGGGGATCCCGACTGCCGCGTCGGTTGCCCTCGTCGCCGCACGCGGCATGACGGTCATCGCCACCGGCGGCATGCGCACGGGTCTCGACGTGGCGCGCGCCATCGCCCTCGGTGCGACGGCCGCGGGGATCGCCCGGCCGGTCTTCCAGGCCTACACGGAAGGCGGTCGCGCGGGCGCCGAAGCATTGCTCGACCAGGTCGAAGCCGAGCTGCGCGCAATCATGCTTCTGTGCGGTGCGGCCACCGTCGCCGACCTCAGGCGTGCCCCGCGCATCGTCACCGGCGAGCTCCGCACCTGGATGGACACGTTCGACCTCTGAGCCGCGCGCAGGCGAAGCCGCAGGCGGCGTGACTCACGCGCGGCGGGCGAGCGCGCGTGCCCAGGAAGGCGCGGGGGGGGCCGAGGCGAGGAGGGGCGTGAGAATCGGTGCTGCTCAGGGTCTGCCAGAAGAGCAGCGGGCCGGGTCGTGTGGGCGCGTCGCGAAGCATCGCGGCGAAGGTCTTGGCCGTGTAGGTCGGGTCGAGCAGCAGGCCCGCGCCCCGCGCGATTTCCATCGCCTGCGTCGCCTCTGGTGTGACGTGGCCGTAGCCCTCGCCGATGGCTTTCGTCTCGAGGGTGATCGACCGCATCGCGTTGGCCGTGACTCGAGGGAAGCGCAGAATCGAAGGCGCGGAGCCGGTGAACCGTGCCGCGAACGAGCGCGTGTAGTGTGGTGCGGTTGACGAGGAGCCGGCCCGTCACGCGGACGGCGACGACGGGCACCGAGAGGCCGGCCGCGGCGAGACCGACCGCGAGCCCGGCCGCAGTTCCCCCGCTGCCGAGCGCGACGTCAGATCGCCCGCGGCTCGGGCAGGATCCCCTCGTCGATCTGGACCGCCAGCTCGAGCCCCGCCTCGACGAAGGCGACCGCCCCGACCGGCGATGAGCCCCCCGGACCGATCAGATAGGGGTGCCGGCCGCCCCAACGCACGCGCGCCGCAACCTCGACCATGCGTGCCGCGACGGCCGAACGACTCCGTGCCGGATAGAGCGTGGCACCCGCAGCCAGGTCGGCCCGCAGGTTTTCTTCCACGTGGTCGGTGAAGGGCTGGGGCGCGAGCACGGCGTGCACCGCGAAACCCTCGCGAGCCCCGAAGATCGACGTGGCGAGCACGTGGTGCGAGCCGAGGGCACCCGTCGTGATGAGCGCGTCGGCTCCGCGTCGTCGGGCCTCCCCGAGCAGCATCTCGAGCTTGCGCACCTTGTTGCCGCCGTAGACCGGGTGGGTACGGTCGTCGCGCTTCACGTAGATCGGCGGGCCCGAGCCGGTCAGGGCCACGGGCTCGACGGCCGTGGGCAGGTCGGCGAGCGGAATGTGCGGCAAGGAGGCCAGCCCCGGCCACCGCTCGGCCAGCTGCCTCGGCCCGCCGCCCCCCTGGTCTTTCCGTTCAGACTGGAACATGCCGCGCTGGGCGCACAGGATGACACTTTCGGGTGTCGTGTTGACATGAGAGAAACCTTTCGTCCATTTGCAGGGGGAATCTCGCTGGTGTACGATTGATGCACATTGGGGAGCAGTGGCCCGTTTTGGCTCGGCGACACCCGGGTGGAGGAGCTTCGATGCGGACGACCATGAGCAACAGCCGTTCCCTCTGGATCGCCGCAGCCATGGCGGCCCTCCTGCTCGCGGTGCCTGCGGTCGGACAGGCGCAGTATGGTGGGAGCTACTGCGACGGCGCAGCACTGCAGGGAGCGCTCGACGCCGCATCGCCGGGTGACGTGGTGCACGTGGGCGCCTGCACGGTGAGCGCGCCCCTCACCGTGCCCGACGGAGTCACCCTCTCGGGCGTGGAGCGGAGGCGAAGCGTCGTATCCGCGGGACCCGGCACGGTCGGTGTCACGCTGGGCGATGGCGCAACGGTCGAGCGGCTGACGATCCAATCGGCCGGGCGCGCGGCGGTGGTTGCGTGGCACCTCGCCTCGGCGTCGGTCCGGCACGTGACGATCGGCGCGAGCCTCGGCATCGGCATCGGCGCCGAGAACGTGGGGACGCTCGAGGTCAGGGACGTGGCCCTCACGGGACCCGTGACATCGGCCGACGCGGAGAGCATCTCGGCCTTCGTCCTGCCGAGCCTGATCGCGACCCACGGCGTGGCGATGTTCGACGTGAACGACGCCGAGCTTCGCGGGGTGACGGTCCGGGGCTTCGCGCGCACGGGCGTGCTCGCGAGCCATAGCACCACGCACTGGTCGGGGGGGTGGGCCAGGGGCAACGTGGACGTCGGGATGCTGGTGTGGGGCGGCGAAGCGAACCTCGACCACGTCACGCTGGACAACACCTACAAGCCGGTCCCCTACAGCTCCACCCCGGGGGAGCTGTCGGTCCCCGCAGGCCTCGTCTTCGAGGCCGGAGCGCAGGGCAGCACGCGGGACGTGTCGGCAGAAGGCAACGAGGGGTGGGGCGTGTTCCAGGACTCGACGGGCGTCGTCGTGCACTCGCGCCTACGTGCGCTGCACAACCAGCTCGCGGGGGTCTGGGTCCAGAACGCCGAGTACGTGCAGCTCGACCGGGCCTTCCTCGCCCACAACCCCCAAGGCCTGGTGGCCGTCGACACGACCCTCGTCTCGCTGTTGGGAGGCCAGGCCACGCAGAACGATGACGGCATCCAGCTCGTCGGCACGGCGGCGGACCTCTGGGGCGTGCGGCTCAGGTCGAACGACCGCATCGGGCTCATCGCGGACCTGGCACCGACCCAGTCCGTGTCCGACCTGCGCTTCTTCGGCGTCACGGTCGCGGGCGGCCGGGGGGACCTCGGCCTGCTCGCCCAGCAGTCGGGCGCGCTCTTGCCACTCATCACCCGGGGCGTCTTCCGGCTCGGCCGCACCGCCGCCGCGGACGCGGCGTACGTCGACGTGGGCAGCGCGCTCGGCGTGGCAGAGGGGGTCATCCCCTGCTTCCTCGTGATGACGCCCAACACCATCAACGGCGGACTCGTCGGCCTCATCGGCAACGGACAGATCAGCGACAATCCCTGATCACGCGGGAGCGCCGGCTGCCTCGAGCAGGGCGCGATGCGCCCGCACATCTTCGAGGAAGGAGCGACGGAGCTCCGTGTCCTGGATCGAGGTGGCCAAGCGGTCGAGCCGCTCGCGTCCCAGCTCGGCCACACGCCGAGCCCCCGCCTCATCCCCTGCGGCACGGAGGGCTTCGCTCCGCACGAGATATACCTCCGCCTCGTCCTCCTCCATCCCACCGAGTCGATCGCGCAGCTCGAGGGCGGACGCCGAGAGCGTGAGCGCACGGGCCGTGTCGCCAGCGCGGAGGTGGGCGCTTGCAGCCAGAGCGAGCGCGGTCGCCGAGTAGC
This sequence comes from uncultured delta proteobacterium, assembly GCA_963830115.1. GTDB lineage: Bacteria > Myxococcota_A > Polyangia > Polyangiales > CAWHLB01 > CAWHLB01. The sequence goes on along the minus strand of CAWHLB010000027.1, from coordinate 291,295 downwards.
CCAGGAAGCCGCGCGCTTGCGCCGCGTCGCCCGCTTCCATTGCGAGCGCGGCGGCCCTCGGATCTCCTCCCGTCGTGGCGACCCGTGCCAGGTACACGTCAATCATGGATTGGAGACGAGCCACACCGACCGCGGTGGCGACGGCCTGCGCCCGGTCGAGCGCTGCACGCGCGTCTGCCAGCCGCTCCTGCATCGCGAGCGAATAGCCGAGGTTGGCGAGGATGTAACCCTCGCCCAGCCGGTGCCCGACGCGGCGACACTTGTCCAGCGACGCGGTCAGGGCGGCCTCGGCTTCGGCGTAACCGCCCACCCGGTTGTAGATGTCTGCGACGTTCGCCTCGCTGCTTGCCGCCCGGCGCACATCGCCGCTCGCTGCCGCGAGCTCCGCCGCCTTGGAGAAAGCCTCCCGTTGCTCGTCGAGCCCCCCCAGCGCCGCGGCGAGCTGCCCGCGGTGGGCCGCCGCCAGCGCCTGATCGTGTGGGCCGAGGCTCGACGCGAGGGCCTGCTCTTCGGCGATCGCGGCGCCCGCTTCGTCGAGACGTCCCACGTAGGTCAGCACCACGCCCTGCCGGCCGCGCGCCACGGCAAGGATGGCGGTGTCGCCTGAGGCGCGGGCCGCGTCGACCGCTTCTGCGGCCGTCTCGATGGCCGTCTCGGGATGCCCCAGGCGCCACTCGCAGCCGATCCGCTCGGACAGCACGCAGGCACGCGTCGCATCGTCGGTCGCGAGGCCCAGGGCCGTGTCGAGGGCGTCGGACTGCTCCTTGATCCGTCCGAAGAACTGGAACGCGTCGGCGCGGGCCAGGTGGATGTCGTAGAGCATCGCCTCGGGCGCGCCGAGCACGAGGGACTTGTCGGAGCAGCGCAGGACCGTCTCGCCGTCGGCGCGGCGCACAGCACCGAGGGTTGCGCTCGCATATCGCTGCGCGGCCTTCGCCGGCTCCTCGCCTCGCTCGTGGTGCACGGCGATCTCCTCGTCGTCCGGCGCGGGCCGGCGCGCCAGGGAGAGGGCGGCGCGACGGTGCAGCTCGGCGCGCAGGTCGTCGGCGATCATGTTGTACGCCACGTCGCTCATGAGCGCGCTGCGGAAGCGATACTGGCGCGCCCGACCCACGCGCGAGGCGGCGCGCCCGGCCACGATCCCCCGCCGCCGCAGGGAGTCGAGCAGCGGGCGGGCGTCGGCGACATCGAGGCCGTCGAGCTCGTCGGCAGCGAAGGGCCGGCCGAGGATCGACGCCTTCTTGCACAGGTCCTTCTCGTAGGGCGGCAGGTGATCGAGGCGCGACTGCACGGCGGCCTCGACCGTGACCGGCAGGGGCAACCAATCGGGCGGCGTGTCCAAACGCCCCTGCTCGGCGAGCTCGAGCACCACCTGCTCGACGAAGAGGGGGTTGCCCTGGGTGTGCTCGGTCAGGGCCTTGACCAGCGCCTCGTTCAGCGGGCGACCCGCGACGGCGGCGGCCAGGTCGGCGACGTCACGCGAGACGAGCCCGCCCGGCTCGATGCGCACCACGTCGGCTCCCTCGAAGAAGCGCGGGCGCGCCTCTTTCATCCACGGTTGCGCGGTCAGGAGCAGGAGGAACGACTCGTCGGCGAAGCGCTCGAGAAGCTCCTCCGCCACCTCGAGGGACGCCGGGTCGGCCCACTGTGCATCCTCGATCACGAGCGCGACGGGCCCCTGGGCACAGAGGCCGTCGAAGAAGTCGCGCAGGGCGATGCGCAGGCGGTCCGCCATGAGCTGCGGGTCGCCGCGGGCGGCCGCGAGCTCGGTAGTGTCCCCCATGCCGATGCCGAGCAGCTCGCCGAGGAAGGGCGCCGTCTCGTCGACGAGGGCCGGGTTCTCGATCGCCGATTCGGCCAGAGCGCGGACCGCCCGCCGACGCTCCTCGGTGGGTGCTTCCACGTCGATTCGCGGTGCACCATGGTCCGCGGTGTGAGCGCGAGCGAGGCGCCGGAGCGCTCCCGCGAGCAACGACAGGCCGGCGCCACGACCCATCGGGTTGGCGCGGGAAACGAGGATCCTCACCTCGTCGTCGCGCAACAGCATCTCCTCCATCGCGCGGCGCAGACGGCTCTTGCCGATGCCGATGGGCCCTGTGATCGCGACGGCCACAGCACGCTGCTCCTCGATGCATCGCCGGGCCGCGCTCGACATCTGGGCGAGCTCCGCGTCCCGGCCTACGAGCGCGGTGGCTCCGAGGGCGTGGCCCGGAACCGTCACATCGATGATGTCGGGGGGCACGACGCTGATCGTGGTCGTCCGCCGGCGGGGTGGCAGGGGCGTCGACGGGTGCCTGTCGACCAGCTTGAAGATGCTGCCGTCCTTCAAGGCGGTGAGCGAGAAGCGGCCGGTCAGGCCACGGGCCGACTGCCCGTCCACCGCGACGCCGTCGACGCCCGCGAGGCACGCGTCCTCCGCCGCCTGCAACACCGCACCCTCGATGGCGCCGGCGCGACCCTTGGCGCGACCCGCGGAGACGGAGATGCGACGCGCCGAGCCGTCGGCTGCCATGGCCGCCGCGGCCGCCCGCTCGAGCTCGTCGCCCTCCCAGGCCTCGCCGCCGAAGACGCCGAGGGCCCGGTGACCCACGAGGGGCAGGAAGGTGCCGCCATACGCCTCGACGGCCCGCTGCAGGAGGCCCGTGTCCCGCGTGCCGACCGCCAGGAGCACCGCGACCAGGCGCTGCTCGCCGGCGGGCAGGGACAGGCCGCCGGTCACGCCCAGCATGGGGCTCGACGGCTCCTCGGTCGCGTCGACGGACTCGAGGACGCGATGGAGGGACTGAATGGTCGGCCAGCGCAGCTCCCGGTCCTTGACCAGGCACCGCTCGATGGCGAAAGCGAGGCCCGAGGGAACCTGGGGCGCGGCGTGCCGGACGGGCTCGAGCTGCTCGCGCAGGATCGCCACGACGGTGGCGAGGACGTTCTCCCGCTCGAAAGGCGTGTGGCCCGTCAGCACCTCGTACAGCACCGCACCCAGGCCCCACACGTCGACGCGCGCATCGAGGATCTTGTCGCCGCGCGCCTGCTCGGGTGCCAGGTACCAGGGGGTGCCGAGCACCATGCCCGTCGTCGTCATCCGCGTGCGGTCGCTGTCGAGCAGGGCGATGCCGAAATCCAGGATCTTGATCGTGCCGTCCTGGCAGCAGAACAGGTTGTCCGGCTTGAGGTCCCGGTGGACGATGCCGCGGGCATGGGCGACTTCGAGCCCGGAGCACGCCTGCAAACCGAGGTCGAGGGCTTCCATCGGCGTGAGCGGACCACGCTTGAGACGCTTCGACAGGGGCTCGCCCTCGAGCAGCTCCATGACGATGAAGGGCGTGCCGTTGTCGATACCGGCGTCGAAGATGTGGACGACGTTCGGGTGGTCGATGCGGATGGCAGCCTCGCGCTCGAAGCGCGCCCGGGTCTGCTCCTCGCGGATGCGCTGATCGAGCACCTTGATGGCGACGGTCGCGCCGTCCTCGCCGACCGCCCGGTAGACCACCCCACCGCCGCCCGCCGCCACGACGCTCTTCAGGCGGTACGACCCCACCCGCTCGACATGGTCGGCGATGGGTTCCTCGCCGTCGGAAGGACCTTCGTCAGCGGACATCAGGGACCGCGCGGATCATATCGAGCACGCCGGGTTTCCGGCAAGGAGCCGGCGGATCAATCGCGAATCGAATCGTCGAAATCGACCGCGATGGGGCAGTGGTCGGAGCCCTCGACCTCGGGGTGGATCGTCGCGCCGCGGAGGTAGGGCACGGCGCCGGGGCTCGCCAGGGCCAGGTCGATGCGCCAGCCGATGTTCTTCTCGCGCACCCCGCGGCGCTGGCTCCACCACGTGTAGTGGTGCGGGCCCGGCTCGAAGTGGCGGAACGTGTCGACCCATCCGCCGCGGCGCCATCGGCCGATCTCCGCGCGCTCTTCGGGCAAGAACCCGCTGGTCTTTTCGTTCTGCCTGGGGCGGGCGAGGTCGATGGGGTCGGGGGCGGTGTTGAAGTCGCCCATGACGAGGATGGCCGCCCCAGAGGTCTTGGCTTCGTCGAGCACGCGGTAGAGGCGACGGTAGAAGCGTAGCTTGAAGGGGACGCGGCTGTTGTCGCGGGCCTTACCGTTGCCGTTCGGGAAGTACGCGTTGACCAGGGTCAAGGCACCGATGCGCGCAATCTGGACGCGGCCCTCACGGTCCATGGTACCGACGCCAAGGGAGGTCCGCACCTCGTCGAGCGGGTAGCGCGAGTAGAGGCCCACACCGCTGTAGCCCCTGCGCTCCGCCGCGACGAAGTGGGCGTGGAAGCCCCGAGGCGCCTGCAACGGGGCCGGGACCTGCTCGGGCAGGCAGCGCGTCTCCTGCACACCGATCACGTCCGCCCCCGAGCGGCCGAGCCAGCGCGCGAACCCCTTGTTCGCGATGGCCCGCAGCCCGTTGACGTTGAAGGAGACGATCCGCATCCGTGTGGGAGCGCGAGGCTCAGCGACGCTCGTAGCGGGCCAGGGCCTCGGCGATGCGCCGGATGTCCCGGCGACGGGCTGTGGGTAGCTCGCGGACGACGGCGAGCAGCTCTCGAGCTCGCGGCCCTGGGTACGATTGTTTCGGAAGCCGAGCAGGTCGTTCGGCGTGCAGCCGAGGGCGTGGGCGAAGGCGACGAGCGTGGTCACCGACGGCAAGCACTTGCTGCGCTCGATGCGGCTGACCATCTCGGTCGAGACACAGGAACGCTCGGCGAGGGCGGCCTGGGTGAGGCCCAGGCTGCCGCGTCGCTCGCGCACGATGCGGCCGAGCTTCGCCGGCAGGTCCGGGCCACGCGCCATGGCGGCATCATGAGCGCGGCCCCGTCCCCGAAAAAGGACACAGACGTCATGTCTGATGGATTGTCAGTCCATACCCAGGCGTCGCGTCGACCTTCATGACATATATGTCTAGAGAGGTGGACTACCATGACACAGGGACGCGGACCGTGGATCCTCGTGCTGGACGACGAGCCGCTCGTCGCCCGTGCGACCTGTCGCATCCTTCTGGGCTGCGGGGCCGAGCCGGTGGTCGCGACGGACCGGGCCGCGGCCTTCGAGTTGCTCGCTACACACACCCGGCCGCCGGCCGCCCTCGTGCTCGACCTGTCGTTGCCCGGCCCGGAGGACGGGCTCGACGTCCTCGGCGCCCTGCGCGCCGCTGGCTGCATGGCTCCCTGCGCGATCTGGTCGTCCCACCACGAGGCGGTCCTCACCGCACGGGTGCGCGGGCGAAGGCACGGCGAGGCCGTCCGGCTGTTCACCAAGCTCCGAGACGCCGACGCCCTGCGCCGCTGGGCGAGGGAGCGGGCCGCGGCCGCAGGCACGGCGGACAGCGATTCGTGACCGCCACTCGTCGCCGAGCCCGCCACGATCCGCCAGACGCGGATGAACCTGCTTGGAAGACGCACCGTGAAGGTGGCGGAGTAACGCCGAGCGCCCGCCGAGCCGCATGACGCGACGCGGCAAACCCGCTTGGATTTCGGCCGGTTGACAGGGGTTTGGGGGGCTTCTAGGGTGGGCCGCCCGGGGGAGGGGTGGCCGGTCCGCCCGCCGGGGCCTACAACGCCGATGATGTCCCAGACCGCGCGCAAGAAGCCCGAGTGGCTCCGGGTTCGTTTGCCGGGGGGCGAGAGGTACTCGCACCTCAAGGAGACGATGCGCCGTCTCGACCTGCACACGGTCTGCGAGGAGGCGCACTGCCCCAACGTGGGCGAGTGCTGGGGTGCCGGCACCGCGACGATCATGATCCTCGGCGAGACGTGCACGCGCGGCTGCCGCTTCTGCGCCGTGAACACCGGCAACCCGGGCGGCTTCACCGACCCGCGGGAGCCCGACCACGTGGCGCGCGCCCTCGCGGAGATGGACCTGGCCTACGTCGTGTTGACGATGGTCGACCGGGACGACCTCCTCGACGGAGGCGCCGACCACGTCGCCCAGACGGTGCGCCGTATCAAGGAGCGGAGCCCGAAGCTCCTCGTCGAGACCCTGGTGGGCGACTTCGCCGGCGCGCGCCACGACGTGGAGACGGTGGTGCGCGACGGGCGGCCGGACGTCTTCTCCCACAACGTGGAGGTGGTGCCGCGCCTGCAGCGCACGATGCGCGACGCCCGCTGCAGCTGGGAGCGCTCGGTGGACGTGCTCCTCTGGGCAAAGGCAGCGAGCGCCCGCTACACCAAGAGCTCGCTCATGGTCGGCTGCGGGGAAGAGCCGGACGAGGTGCTCGAGGCGATGCGCCTCCTGCGCGCGGCGGACGTGGACGTGCTCACGATCGGCCAGTACCTCAGGCCGAGCCCGAAGCACGCGCCGCTGGTCCGCTACGTGACGCCCGAAGAGTTCGAGGCGTGGCGCGTGGCCGGGCTCGACATGGGTTTCCGCTTCGTCGCTTCGGGCCCGCTCGTGCGCTCGAGCTACCGCGCCGCCGAGGCCTTCCTCCACGGTATCCTGGAGTCCGACGGCGAGGGGACGAACCTGGCCGACGGCGACCGCTACGGACGCAGACACTTGACGGTGGTGGACTGATGGAAGTGCGAGAGCGGAAGGAGCGCGCCCCGGCGCGGACCCAGCCGGCATCGATGCGAGGCGTCGTGTCGGTGATCGGCGCGGACGGCTCGGCCAGCCCCGAGACCGATCCGAAGCTTCCCACCGAGCAGGTGCTCGCGCTCTACCGGACGATGGTGCGCGCGCGTCTCGCCGACGGGGCCCTCGGTCGGCTCGCGGCCGAGCGGCGCATCGGCTTCTGGGTGCCGTGCCATGGGCTCGAGGCGGCCCTGGTCGGCGCGGCGTGGGCGCTCGGCGACGGGGACATGCTGTTCCCGGACCAGCGCGCCCTCGGTGCGGTGCTCGCGCGGGGGTTGCCGCTGCACGCGGTGATGGACCAGGCCTTCGGCACGGTCGACGACCGGGCGAAGGCGCGCCAGGTGCCGGGTGCCTTCACGGGCAAGCCCTGGGGCATCGCCTCGGCGGGCTCGCCGACGGCCGGCCACCTCACCCATGCGACCGGGTTTGCGTGGGCCGCACGCATGAAGGGGCGCGACGCGGCCGCGGCGGCGCTCTTCGGAGCGGGCGCGGCGGCTACCCACGAGCTGCACACCGCGCTCAACTTCGCCGGTGTCTTCCGCGCGCCGGTCCTCTTCCTCTGCCGCAACGATCGGTGGGGCACACGCAGCGCGGTCGCGCGCGGCAGCGCCCTCGAGGCGGTGGCCGACCACGGCATCGGCTACGGCGTTCCCGGAGTCCGGTGCGACGGGGGCGACGCACTCGCCGTCTATCGTACGGTGCGGGACGCGCGCGCGCGGGCCGCGGCCGGCGAGGGGCCGACCCTGGTCGAGATGCTCGTCCCGAAGCCGGGAGAGACGACCGACGGCGACGGGGTGCTCGTGCGGCTGCGACGCCATCTGCTCGCGCTCGGAGCGTGGGACGAGGCGCGCGACAAGGTCCTGCGCGCCGAGATCGCGGCCGAGGTCGAAGCCTGCGTCGAGGCGGCCGCCATGAAGTCACCGCCCTCGCCGGCGACCCTCACCGACGACGTCTTCGGGCGATAGCGCCCCCCCATCGAGGTCCCCCATGCCCGAGATGAACCTGGTCCAGTCGATCAACAGTGCCCTGCGTCTCGAGATGCAGCGCGACCCGAACGTCGTCGTCCTCGGCGAGGACGTAGGCAAGGTGGGCGGTGTGTTCCGCGTGACCGACGGGCTGTGGGGTGAGTTCGGCGAGGGTCGCGTGATTGACACGCCGCTCGCCGAGGGCGGCATCATCGGGACGGCCATCGGCATGGCGCTCTACGGCCTCCGACCCGTACCCGAGATCCAGTTCTCCGACTTCATCTTCCCCGCCTTCGACCAGATCGTCAGCGAGGCGGCCAAGTACCGGTGGCGGTCGGGGGGCGAGTACACGGTACCGATGGTGATCCGCACCCCCGTCGGCGGCGGCATCCGGGGCGGCCTCTACCATTCCCAGTCGCCCGAGTCCCTGTTCATCCACAACGCGGGGCTCAAGGTCGTCTGCCCGTCGAACCCCTACGACGCCAAGGGGCTTCTGCTGAGCGCGATCCGCGACGACGACCCGGTGCTCTTCTTCGAGCCGAAGCGCGTCTACCGCGCCGTGAAGATGGACGTGCCGGAGGAGGACTACACCGTGCCCATCGGCGAGGCGAAGGTCGTGCGCGAGGGTGCGCACGTCACAGTCGTGGCCTGGGGCGCCATGCTCTACGAAGCGCTGTCGGCGGCGGAGAAGGCAGCGGCCGAGGGCGTCGACGCGGAAATCATCGATCTGCGCACCCTGTGGCCGGTCGACATCGACACGATCGTGAAGAGCGTCGAGAAGACGGGGCGCGTGGTGGTGGTGCACGAGGCGCCGAAGACGTGCGGCTTCGGCGCGGAGCTCGTGTCGCTCATCAGCGAAAATGCGTTCTTGCACCTCGAGGCGCCGCCGCGGCGCGTGACGGGATTCGACACGCCGTTTCCGTACTCGCTCGAGAACGAGTACCTGCCGCTCGCGCATCGGATTCTGCCGGCGTTGATGGAGACGGCAGGGTACTAGGGAGAGGTTTCCATAGAGAAGGTTCATGCCGCTCGGTGATTTGTTTTGTCCACCCGCCCACCCCCACCCGTAATCCTCCCGGGGGGAGACCCCCCGTGCCCCCGCCTCGGCATGGCGCTTCGCTTCATGCCGGGCTCGCTTCGCTCGCGGGGGTTTGCTTCGAGGTTCATGCCGCTCGGTGATTGGAGCAATGACGATGGCTCATGAGTTCAAGTTGCCGGATATCGGCGAGGGTGTGACCGAGGGGGAGATCGTCGAGTGGCATGTCGGCGTGGGGGACTCGGTCCGCGAGGACGACCCCATGGTCGAGGTGATGACCGACAAGGCCACCGTCACCATCGGCGCGCCGCGCGACGGGACGATCGTCGATTGACGGTTCGATGTCGGCGCCGTGGCGAAGGTCGGCGAGGTGATCGTCGTCATCGACGAGGCCGGGAGCGCGGCAGCCAAGTCCGCGAAGCCCGTGCCTTCGCCAACGCCCGCGGCCGCCCCCGAGCCTCGAGCCGCTGCCCCGAAGCCCGCGCCCGCAGCCAAGCCTGCGCCGGCCCCCGCGAGCCAGGGTCCGGCGGCGACCGCCGTCGGCGACATCCGCGAGGGGCTGCCCGGCTCCAGCTACTTCCAGGCCAAGGCGCCAGCCCGAGGTGGCAACGGCGCCGGAGCCCTCGAGACGGTCGAGCGCGGCGAGGCCTTCTTCACCGCCCAGCCCCTGGCGACACCGGCCACGCGCAAGCTCGCGCGCGACCTGGGTGTGGACCTTCGGCGTGTGCAGCCGACCGGCAAGGCGGGCCGCGTCACGAAGCAGGACGTGCAGAGCCACACGACGGGCGCAGCGGCCGTGCGACCCACGACGACCAGCGGCACCGTCGTCCCCGGCACCGCACGCGCACCCGTCCACATCGTCCCGGCCACGCCCGAGGAGCAGACCCTCGAGGAGCGCAAGCCCTTCGTCGGAGTGCGCCGCAAGATCGCCGAGCGCATGCAGACCTCGAAGAACACGGCGGCGCATTTCACCTTCGTCGAGGAGTGCCACGTCGACCGGCTCATGGAGATGCGCAAGCGCATGCAGCCGCTCGCCGCCGAGCAAGGTGTGAAGCTCTCCTTCCTGCCCCTCATCGTGAAGGCGGTGGTCGCCGCCCTCGAGCGCCATCCCGTGCTCAACAGCGCCCTCGACGAGTCCACCAACGAGCTCGTCTACCGCCGCTACTATCACGTCGGCATCGCCGCCCAGACCGACAACGGCCTCGTGGTCCCGGTGGTCCGCAACGCCGACCGGCTCACGGTCCTCGAGGTGGCGCGCGAGATTCGAGCGGCTCGGCGAAGGCGCGCGCACGGGCAAGCTCTCGCCCCAGGAGCTCACGGGCTCCACCTTCACCATCACCTCCCTCGGCAAGCAGGGCGGCCTCTTCGCGACGCCCATCCTCAACTTCCCCGAGGTCGGCATCCTGGGCGTGCACCAGATGAAGCAGAAGCCCGTCGTGCAGGACGGGGCGATCGTCGTCGGCAACGTCATGCTCCTGTCCCTGTCCTTCGACCACCGCATCGTGGACGGAGCGGTCGGCGCCCAGTTCGCCTACGACATCATCGGCTACCTCGAGGAGCCGGAGCGGCTCTTCCTCGGGATGGCCTGACCACGACGCGGCCCCGGTGGCCCCCAGCGATCCAAACGACCGAGACGATTTCGACCGACGGGCGCCCGACGGAGCGGCGTGCGCCGTGCACCCGGAGCGGGCCGCCCTCATCACCTGCCCTCGCTGTGGGAGCTACGCGTGCCTCGCATGCTGGCACGGCACGTTCGATCGCTGCCACGCGTGCCTCGAACGCGACCCCTTCGCCGCCGCGCCGCCCCTGCCCTGGGAGGCCCCGGAGGCCGGCCCCCTGCGACGCCTCTTCGGCACGCTCGGGACCGCCCTGTGGCCTTCGCGCAGCGCCCCGGCCTTCGCCCGTGAGGCCATCGCGCCTGCGGTCCGGTTCGCGCTGCTCGTCGCCCTCCCCCTCGCGCTCCTACGCGGTGTCATCCCCTTCACGCACACGCTGCGCTTCGGTCCTACCTTCGCCGTCACGGTCATCGGCCATCCCTCGACGCGCGCGGTCGCCATGGACGTGATGCACGCGGCTGGCATCTCGCTCCTGTTCACGGCGGTGCAGTGGCTCGCCCTGACCCTGCCCTTCGTCAGCCTCGCCCAGGCCTACGGCGGAAAGCTCGCGCGCCCGGCGACGATGCGGGTGATGCTCTACCGCGCGTTCCTCGTGCCCCTGTCGATCATGGGGCTCCTGCAGGGCGTGTGTGCCTGGGGTCTGCCGGCGGACGCGGGCGCGGCATCCGCCCTCGCCCTCAACGTGATCGACCTCCTGCCCCTGCTGCTGCTCGTGGTCGCCATGCGTGCGACGGCCCGCACCGCGGGCGGCGTCGGACCCTTCGCCTCGTTCGTGGTCGTGCTCCTGCCTTTCATCCTGATGACGGTAGCGCAGGCACTCCTGATGCAGGCGATCACGCCGTGGCTGCCGGCCAGCCTCACGACGTCGCTGGCTGTGGGCTCCTGAGCCGAGCGCCCCCCGGCGCGCACAGGTGCACGCGATAGTGAAGCACTTGCTTTACTAACCGTGCGCTCACGGTGTCGCGAGGGCCGCGATCTCGGTGTCGGAGAGGGCGCGCGCGTAGAAGCGGACGTCGGCGAGCGACCCTTTCAGGTACCCGGTCAGACCTCCGCCGTCGTCGTCGCATCCGAGGTAGGTCGGATGGGCGTCGCTCAGCATGCTCCCGGAGAAGGCGGCCGACATGTCGAGCACACCCGCGACGTAGAGCCGCTTCGTCGTCCCGTCGAAGGTCGCGGCGATGTGAACCCACGTGGCGATGGGGACTCGAGCGCTGCCGTGCAGGTGCTGTTGGATTGGAGAGAAGTACTCGGCCGTCTGGTCGTTGAACAGGTCGAGCGCGTACGTATCTTCGGTGCTCGAGCCGTAGGGACGCCCCACCCAGTTGTAGAAGAAGGAAGGGACCTGCTCGACGCGCGTCCAGAGCGCAATCGTGTAGGGCGCGGGGAGGTCGAGCCCTGGCACGATCTCGAGGCACTGGCCCGTGCCGTCGAAGTGCGCGGCCATTTCACCGTGTGGGCCCGTGGCCGTGGTCGGACAGGGAAGCGTCCCCGCGTTGCACGTCGCCGAGAGGCCGTGCCCGCTCGCGTCGCGATAGGTGAGCGTGCCGGGCACGTCGTCGAGCGGGTACCAGACGACGAGTGTCGGGTCGATCGCGCCGGCGTCGCCGGGCAGCTGCGCATCATCGGGCAGCTGCGCATCGCTGGGCAGCTGCGCATCGCTCGGGGGGCTGCGCATCGCCGGGGGGCTGCGCATCCGCGGTCGCTGCATCGTCCGTCGCTGCGTCCCTCGTGGTGTCGACGACCTGGAACCCGATGCGACCGCAGGCCGAAGCGCACAGAGCGAGGACCCCGATCGCAAGCGATCCAGCCAGTCTCGACTTCCTCGCCGGGTGCGCGACGGCCATCGACGAAATTGCAATCCTCGCTACGGTTCGCCACCCCGCAAGCCCGCGACGGTCCGATACCTGGCAGCGAAGTGATCGTACTGCGTGGAGATTGAACGAGTCCATCCGCGCGCCCGCCGGCCGCGAGCGTCGGCGTGGCCATCTGCGCAGCGCAGGCGTCGGGGTGGGTCGCCATGTAGCACCCACACACGATGTGTGCGGTCGCTGCGAAACGACGTCGGACGGCACACGCGAACCGCCGCAGGGAGGGGCGCCTGCCCACCCGCCCAGGCACCTCGCCCTCCGACCGGTCAGCGGGCGAGGTCCCACCAGGAGGCGAGCCACGCCAAAGGCTTCTGCTCGTTCGCGGTGGTGCCGTCGCTCGCCGCCACCTGCTTCAGCACGCCGTAGATTGACGCCCGCGCCTCCACGCGTGCGAGGGCCTTCGCGTCCTCCTTCAGCGCGTGAAGGTTGCCGGCGTAACGTGTCCGGGCCTGTTCCAAGGCACGGTCGAAGAGCTCACCGCCCAGGTGTTCGCGCAAGGCGGCCACCTCGGCGCGTTCTGCCTCGCTGTAGTCCGCGTCCGCCTGGATCACCTCGCGCAGGAGTCCCAGCAGACAGGCCGCTTCATCCGTGCTCAGGTCGCGTAGCTCCATGGTCCTCCGGGGGTGCCCGGCGATTCTAGCGCGTGTCGCGGGCCTCGGCCGGCCGAACGAGGGCCGGGAGGCGAGGGGGACCTACCCGCCAGCATCGTCGTACCCGGCAATGCGACGCGGGCCGAGGACGCGGTCGGTGAAGGCGTTGGCGAAGGTGCCATGCGGGTCGAGCGAGTCACGCAGGGCGAGGAAGCGGTCGGCCATGGGCAAGACGGCGCGCACGTCGGCTGGCGTGGCGTGCAGCTCCTCGCCCCAGTGGGGGCGGCCGCCGAAGGCGCGCATCGTCGCTTCGAAGCCGGCGAAGTAGCGAAGCAGATCGGGGCTCTCGGCCATGTAGGCGCCCAGGTGGCAGCTGTCGCGTCCGAAGTCCGGGCTCATCCAGCCCGTGTCGCCCCTGGCGAAGCGCACCTCGAAGATGAAGTTCACGCGGACGCGGTCACGCACGATCGTCGCGATCGCGCGGTCGAGGGCCTCGGCCGCCCGCTCCATCGGGACGGCGTACTCCATCTCGCGGTGGCGCGGCGGCATGGCGACGTTGAAGACACGGTCGGCGCGGTCGACGCGGGTGGACGGGCGCAGGTAGGCGGCGCCCACCGCGCGGTTCATGGTCGGCGTAATGGCGGGCAGGTGACGTGCGAGCCCGAGGAGCGCGGGGAAGAGCAGACCGTTGACGACATGCGCGTCGATGAGACGAGCCAGGGGGCGGTGTGTCGCGGGGGCGTCGGTGCGCTCGGCCCGGTAGACCAAGGCCATCCGCGTGCCGGGCAGCCACCAGACCTTCACGTACTCGGCGCTCCCGGCGATGGCGCCGAGGTCGCGGACGACCCGCGCGAGGGGTACCGGCTCGACGACCTCGCGCAGGCGGAAGGCGGGCTCGCAGGCGAGGGTGACCTCTGTGATGACGCCCAACACGCCGAGCCCGACCCTGGCTGCGTCGAGACGCTCGTCGCTCGCGTCGAGCACCAGGACCTCACCGTTCGCGGTCACCAGGCGCATGGCGCGCACGAAGCTCGAGAGGCTGCCGTGGCGGAGACTGCTGCCGTGGGTGCCGGTCGAGATGGCGCCCGCCGCGCTCTGCTCAGCGACCGAGCCCAGGATCGACAGGGCCAGGCCACGGGCGTCGAGCGCCCGGGCGAGCTCCCGCAGGCGGATGCCCGCCTGCACGGTCACCTCGCCCTGGGCCTCGTCGACGGAGACGACCGAGCGCATCCGGTCGAGGCGCAACAGGATGTCTTCGGGGACCGCGATGTCCGACCAGGAGTGACCAGCGCCCACGGCCCTGACCCGCCGGCCGGCGGCGGTCGCCTGCCGAACAATGCGGGCCGCCTCCATTTCATCTGCGGGATCGCAGGCTGCACGGGCTTGCGATGTGAAGGTCCGGGCCCAATTGATAAAGGTGTGAGACATGGATGACGCCTTCGGAACGAGGCGGCGTCCCAAGCGGAGGACGCGAAACGTTCCGGAACCCTTTCACATCTGGAGCCACCCGCCCCCACCTCTGACATCCGTGTCGCCCCCGGGACCACGGGTGATCCGATCTCTGGAAGAAAAGGGCAATGGTTTCGTAAGATATGAAGCGGGCACGACCCGTGCACGTCTCATGAGCGAGGCCCCCCGATGCTCCCTCCCCACATCATCGACGAGCTTCGAAAGCGCGAGCGGTACCAAAAGGAGCAGTTCCAACGCGAGCAGCCGCGCGTGGATCTGCCGCTTCCGGAGCCCCTGAGCCACACCCCGCCCCCCGAAGACGCCAACCGCGGCGTGACGATCATCCCGCTGTTCTGAAGCGCTCGCGCGCCCGTGCCCTTCGCGTCAGCCGCGCGCGGCGGGCGGGCAGTCACGCCCCGCTGCCGATCGACGCCACCTCTGAGGAGGCGCTCGTAGGCCAGGTCGGCAGGGCACCCCTCGACGCTCTCGCGCCCGGGCTTCTCCCCCGAGGCCGTTCCGAAGGCGAGCCGCTACTCGCCGCCGACCTCTTCGACGAAGCGGTTCACGTTCTCCTCTTCGCCGACCAGCATGAGCGTGTCGCCTTGCCCGATGACGTAGTCACCGCCGGGCAACCGCAGACGCGGCTTGATGCCTTGGGCCGAGCGCGTGTGGCTCGGCCGGTAGCCGAGCACGTTGATCTCGTACTCCTGCCGCAAGTTCGTCTGGGCCAGCGTCTTGCCGACCAGCGGCCCCGACGCGCGCCAGGGGACCACGCGATAGCCCTGCGCGAACTCCACCAGGTCGGCAGAAACCGGGGTGAGCAACTCGTGGGCCATGCGGTGACCCATGTCCGACTCCAGCTCGATGAGCCGTTGCGCGCCGACCGTCTTGAGGATCTCCGCCTGCCGACGCGTGCCCGCCCGCGCCACGACGTAGCCGACCCCCAGCTTCGCGAGCGATGCCACACACAGCACCGTGCCCTCGAAGTCCTCACCGAACGTGACGATTGCGGCGTCCAGGTCCTCGGCCCCGATGTTCGTCAGCACCGCCGGGTCGCTCGCGTCACCGACGAACGCCGCGCTCGTGCGGTCCTTGACCGAGTCGACCGCGCGCTCGTCCATGTCGATGGCCACCACCTCCGCCCGTGCGTCCCACAAGGCTTCCACGAGCGAAGAGCCGAAACGTCCGAGGCCGATGATGAGGAACTTCCGTCGCTTCATGGTCTTCCTGGATGGGCGTTCATGGGAATCGTCATCTCGGTGAGCGCGCCACCGGCCCTCAGCCGATCATGACGCGCTCGTGGGGGAGCTGGTAGGCCGGACGACGCTGCCGTGCCGCGAACGCGAGCGCGAGCGTCAGGGGGCCGATGCGGCCCACGAACATTGTGAGGATAATCACTATCTTGCCCGGAACCGACAGAGCGGCCGTGATACCCGTCGACAGGCCGACCGTGCCGAAGGCGCTGAACACCTCGAAGGCGAGGCGGAGGGGTGCCATGGGCTCGGTGACGAGCAGCACCATGTACATGATGGAGACGATGAGCAGGCTCATGAAGAGCACGCCCATGGCCCGGCGCACCATGACCTGGGGCACCGTGCGGTCGAGGAGCTTGCCCTCGTCGAGGCCCCTGAGCTCCGACCGGAACGTGGCGAAGAGCACCGCCAGGGTCGTCGTCTTGACGCCGCCACCCGTCGAGCCGGGCGAGGCGCCGATGAACATGAAGATGCACGTCAGCACGATCGTCGCCGGGCGCATCGCACCGTAGTCGAGCGTGTTGAAGCCAGCCGTACGCGGCGTGATCGACTGGAAGATGCTCGTCAGGATCTTCTCGTCGAAGGGGCGCCCGGCCATGGTGTTGTTCCACTCGAGGACCAGGTAGGCGAGGGCCAAAAAGACGATGAGCAACGCGGTCGTGATGAGCACGACACGCGTGTGGAGCGACAGGCGCGGAGGCCGGCGCCCCCGGAAGCGCTTCCAGGCGGCCTTGGTCAGCTCGTCGAGCACCGGGAAGCCGATGCCGCCGAGGACGATGAGCCCGGCGATGGTGAGCGAGACCGCCCAGGAGCCGGCGAAGGGCACTGCCCCCGCGTTGAACAACGAGAAACCCGCGTTGCAGAAGGCGCTCACGGAGTGGAACACGGCCGCCCATACGTAGCTCCCCGCGCCGGCCAGGGGCTTGCTGGACGTAGGGCCGAGCAGGACGTCCGGGTAGTAGTGGAAGAACCACCACAGGAGAAGCGCGCCCAACGCCTCGATGACGAGCGTGTAGACGATGATGCTGAGGACCGAGCGACGCAGGCTCGCGAGGGACTCCACGTCCACCATCTCGGCGAGGACGGCGCTCGAGCGCAGCCGCAGGCGGCGGCCGGCCAGGATCGCGAAGGCTGCCGACAGGACCATGATGCCGAGGCCGCCGGCCTGGAAGAGCCCGAAGATGACGCCCTGGCCGAAGCTCGTGTAGGTCGCCGACACGTTGTTGACCACGAGCCCCGTCACGCACACCGCGCTCATGGCCGTGAACAGGCCGTTGATGAAGGAGGCGTCGTGGATGTTGCGCAGGGCCTGGGGCAAGGTGAGGGCGAAGCCGCCGAGCAGGGCGGTGAGGCCGAAGGAGAGGGCCGAGAGGCGCGCGGGGTGGTCGGCCAGGGTGACGAGGAGGCGTGCGAAGCGCGAGCCGCGGCCGATGAGACCGACGTTGACGAAGGTCCACGCCGCGATCGTGTAGATGCGGTAGGAGGCGAGCACCGCGACCGTCTCGCCCGCCCGCGCGCGTTCGAGGACGAGCCACTTCTCGACGATGCACAGGACGAGCATGCCGATCACGATCGCGTGCACGGCCGCCATGCGCGTGCGTTGCTTGCGCACGTCGCCTCGCAGGCGCTGCTCCTGCCGGTCGAGGCGCAGGATGTAGATCGCCCAGGGCAGGACGAGAACCGTCTCGGCGATCGTGAAGCCGAGCGTCACGTTGCGCGTGAAGGCCAGCACGAAGTCGGCGGTGACGATGGCCGCCGAACCGACCAGCATCGAGAACAGGCTGACGCGCTCGAACACCTTCGCGCGGCGAAGGGTAGCCTCGAGGAAGCGGTCGAGGTCGGCGCGTCTGTCCTCGGGGGCTTGCCCGGGGGGCTCGCCTTCGGGCTCTGGTCCGGTCGCTGTCATCGGGGGAACGCCCGGCAGCGGGCGCGGGCCGGAGGATAACCAGCGAAGCGCCGGTCGCGCCACTGATGGGATGGTGGGTCGGGCGCTTCGGCTGCGACGGTCGGGCCGACCTGCGGACGACGCGCGACGGCAAGCGCGGTCCGGATCACCAGCGACGAAGGTCGAAGGGCACGCCCTCGATGCGGTGGGCCTGGTCGCAGCTCTGGACCACGAAGCGGTAGCGCCCGGCGGACGCCCGCGCGCATCCGTCGCACCTGCACTGGGCGGCACCGACGACGGCAAGCCAGGGCGGCGGCCTGAGCTCGGCGCCCGGTACGAGGGTCACGCAGTCGGGCGGCTTGCTCTCGCAATCGGTGCGGAGGGTCATGGCGCCCATGTGGGCCACCTTTGCCCAGTGCCCATGGACCTCGCGCTCGATGGTCAGCGCCCCGGCGAGGTGAGCGGGGGTCTTGCCGCGGCTCTCGACGACGATGGCGACCTGGCGACTACCCCGGAACGGCTCGCCTCGAACGGTGACCTCGGGTGCCGGGAACGATGCGGATGGGCGGGCGCTGCTCCCCGGGCCATTGGCGGAGGAGGCGGGCAGGGGCCGCGGATCGCGGGTGGCGGAGGCCGACGAGGACGACGAGGCACCACAGCCGTGGGAGCCGCCACAGGCGCGGCTGAAGATCACGAGAGCGAGCATCCACGTCCGCATTTGTGATGGCATCGTGGGATCCCGGGGGCGCCCTTGCAAATGCGGGAACGGGCGGCGACGGGGTCGGTGCCAACGAAGCTTCACAGGTGCGCGGCGCGGCGGCTGAAAGTGCTGCGGATCCGTGTCTGGCACGCATGCTGCTTCGAGAGGTGCCCGTGTTCCGCTCTCATCGTTGCATGCGCGCGCCTCGCCTCGGCGCGCTTCACGAGACCCACGCCGTGGTGGCGACGCGCTTTCGTCTTCACGTCTTTCGCCTGCGCCACCTCATCGCCGAGGACCGGCTCTTCACACCCTGCTTCGCGCGGCTCGGCCACGTCGGGCGGCCCATCGTGACCGTGCTGCTCGAGGGGCGGGCGCGGCTGAGCCTCGGACCGCGTGACGCGTGGCTCGAGCCCGGATGCGTATCGGTGCTGGGAAGCAAGTCAGCGGTCGAGATGCGCCAGGACGGCAGCGAGCAGTTCCTCTCGGTGAGCCTCGAGTGGGATCCCGGATGGCTCGGCTCCCGGCCCGGTCCCCTCGATGTCGGTCGGCTGTCGCCGAAGGACGTGGCCCGTGTGCGCACCATCGCTTCGCGCATCGCCGACAGCGATGGTAATCCGGCATACAATGCACAGGACGTGGCCGCCCTCGTCGCGGTGCTGCGCGGTGCGGGCGTCGGCCTCGAGCAGGTACCCGCGGGCGCCCTCGCGGAGCCGCTTCCGCCCCACACGCTCGAGATCGCGCGGGCGCTCGACGGGCTGCTGTCGAACCTGACCGACCAGCCCATGATGGTCGACCTGCACGATGCCCTCGGGGTGAGCCCCCGGCAGGCGAACCGCCTCGTCGCTGCCTTCAACGAACGCTGGGGCTTCAACGCCGCCACGTGGCAGGACACGCGTACGCGCCGGCGCGTCATGCTCGGGGCGAGCATGATGACCGCACGCGGGGCGACCACGGAAGAGGTCGCGACGGCCGTCGGCTACGGCTCGCCCACCGCGTTCTGCCGTGCCCTGGCGCGCGCCGACCTTCCTTCCCCCGGCGCCATCGCGCCGACCGTGCGCCGCCTGGGTTGAGGGCGATCGGCGGGGCGCTGCATGGCAGCCTGCGACCAGCGTATACTCGTTCGAATGCTGTGCCGGTGGGTGTGCCTCAGCTCGATGACGGTCGCCGTCGTCGGGGCCGCGGGATGTGGGCTCCTGCTGGGCACGGATCCAGCCGACGCGCCGGAAGCGGGCCACATCGACGGGGGCCACGGCCGCAGGGACGCGGGCCAGGGCCGCACGGATGGCGGCGCGGAGGCGGGCGCGCGGGATGCGGGCCCGGTGGACGGCGGCACGGAGGCGGGCGCGCGGGATGCGGGCCCGGTGGACGGCGGCCCGACCCCGAACCCCTGTACCGGGCGGACCGACGGAACCCCGTGCGGTACGGGCGACGCGCGTCTCATCTGCCTCGGGGGGCTCTGCGCCGTCAGCCGTTGCGGTGACGGGTTCGTCGACACTGCCACTGGAGAACGGTGCGAGTCCGGCTCGGGATGCGATCCGTCCACGTGCACCTACGTGTGTATGACCGACGATGACTGCGCGGTCGCGAGTGACTGTGTGACGAGCGGGGGCTGCGACACGAGCACGCACACGTGCCAGACCATGCTGCTCGACGGCGGTTGCGGCGACGGGGGCACCTGTAGCACGGGTCTGTGCGTGGCGAGCGGATGTGGAGACGGGCTGCTGGAGGGCGCAGAGGAGTGCGATGACGGAAACGCGGTGAACGGAGACGGCTGCGACAACGACTGCACCTACTCGTGCCACGACGACACCGAATGCAACCACGGCGACCTCTGCACGGGCACCCGCTGCGTGGGCCACATGTGCACCGCGCCGGTGGCCATGACCTGCGCGAGCAACCGCTGCTATGCCGGCGCGTGTGATCCCGCGACCGGCCACTGCATCTCGACCCCGACGGTCGACATGGACGGAGACGGATACGCGCCCGAATCGCTTGGTGCGTGCGGCAACGACTGCGACGACACGGACCCCTCGATCTACCCCGGCGCACCCGAGCGCCTCAACGGCCAGGACGACGACTGCGACCGTTTGATCGACGAGGACACGAGCGGCGGCGTGACGTGCTACCCGGACAGGGACGGCGACACCTGGGGCGACTCGACGTCGGTGATGACGGCCGTCACATGCCCCGTGGGCACGGTCACTCGGGGTGGCGATTGCGACGACGCCGACCCCCAGGTCCACCCCGAAGAGACCGCGTTCTTCAGCGTGCCCTATCCCACGACGGGCACCGTCGGCTCCGGCTTCGACTACGACTGCAGCGGGACCAACGATCTGCGATGGCCGAGCCTGGTCCATTGCTCGCTGGTCGGATCGAGCTGCAGCGGCGGCGGATGGCAGAACGCGGTGCCCGGTTGCGGCGTGTCGGGGAAATGGATCCGATGCAACACGCTCATTTCCGTGATTGGGCTCAGCACCTGCCTCGAGGCGCTGGTGCCGGTGACGCGCGTCCAGGAATGTCGGTGAGCCGCGCCACGCTGCACGCGGCCCTCCTGCGCTGGTACGACCGCACGGCCCGCGATCTGCCGTGGCGGCGGACACGCGATCCCTACGCGATCTGGGTGTCGGAGATCATGCTCCAGCAGACGCGGGTCGAGACGGTCGTGCCGTACTTCGAACGCTTCGTCGCGCGCTTCCCGACGCCCGCGGCCCTCGCCGCCGCGGACGAGGACGAGGTGATGGCCCTGTGGAGCGGGCTCGGTTACTACCGGCGCGCGCGGCTGTTGCACGCGGGGGTGCGCGAGGTGGTGGCGCGCTACGGCGGACGGGTGCCCGAGGCGCCGGAGGCGCGGCGCTCCCTACCGGGCGTGGGGCGCTACACCGCGGGCGCCATCGGCTCCATCGCCTTCGACCGCCCTGAGCCCCTGGTCGACGGCAACGTGGCGCGCGTTCTCTGCCGGTTGCGAGCGATCGACACGCCCCTCGGGCGCGCCGACACGGAGCGGCAAGCTGTGGGAAGAGGCGGGAAAGCTGGTCCGTGGCCCACGGCCCGGCGCGCTCAACCAGGCCCTGATGGAGCTCGGTGCGACGGTGTGCACGAAGGCTGCCCCGCAGTGCGAGGTGTGCCCTTTGCGCGATGGTTGCGAGGCGCGGCGGACGGGACGCATCGATGCGCTCCCCGTGCCGAAGCCGCGGCGGGCGCCGGTTCCGATCCGACTCGCTGCGGTCGTGGCGACGCGCGGCACGGGTACGGGGGCGCAGGTCTGGCTCGAGCGCGGCGAGGGCTCCCTCTTCGGTGGGCTGTGGGGCGTTCCGACGAAGGAAGTCGAAGGCGACGCGAGCGGTGTGAAGGTGGCCCGCATGGCGATGCGGTCGTCGGGTGTCACGGCACGCCTCGAAACGCAGCCCGTCGGCCGCCTCGAGCACATCCTGAGCCACCGCCGCCTCGACGTGCACGTCTTCCATGCGACAGCAGCGCGGGGGATGCCCGATCCGAGTCGACGACTCGTCGCGCCCGCGGACCTCGCCGGTCTCGGCGTGTCCCGGCTCACGCACAAGATCCTCACCGCCGCTGGAATCGCCTGAAGCCGGCTCACGCGTGGGGCCGCTCGGACGGTCGGCAGGACGGGCCCGAACGCACGGCAGCTACCCGCGGTGGGCGGAGCGTCGGCGTCGTCGAGGGTCGATGGCGATCCACAGGAGGAGCGCACCCAGGGCAGCGGGCACGCCCGGTGCCGGATCGCCGTCCGCCGCCGAGCAGCCGCCGACCAGGGCGTGGGGCGTCGCCCCGTAGGATGCCCTGTACTGCACGCCGGCGTCAGCCGCGACGCTCCCGTCGGAATCAAACTCGGTCGGGCCCACCCCCGCATCGACGGGCGCACTTCCGATCACCGTCGTGCCAGCGTCGGGCGGGGGAGGAGGCGGTGGCGGTGGTGGCGCGCCGGCATCGACCGGTGGCGCGAGGCTCTGACCGGTCGCCGATTGGATCTCGCCGATGTAGGCGGTGGCGGTCGTGTAGATGGTCCCCGAGTCGCATCGGGTCGTGTAGCCGGCGCCGCGCGAGGTCACACCCACGACGCGTTTGCCACTCGGCGTGTCGACGTAGAGGGGACCGCCCGAGTCCCCGTAACACGTGTCGACTCCCCCGGGATCGCCCGCGATGATCTCGCTGTTGCCCCGGCTGATGAAGGGCACCTGCCCGATGTTGAGGACGCCGGCCGGGGAGGTCGACAAGCCCGCGGCGTCCGTCTGCCCGTAGCCCGCGATGCCGAGGATGCGGCGTGGGGTCAGCTCGGTGTCCAGCTGGGACGCGTCGAGGATCGGGACGGGCGCGGTGCTCGTGACGGGATCGGCCAGCACCAGGGCGCCGATGTCGGGCCAGTGGTCCGCGTTGCTCCCCGCGAGCGCGGGGAAGTTGGGGTCGGCCCACACCTGGACGACCGAATGGATTTCGCCCCCGGTGCCGGTGGTCACGTCGATGGCGCCGACGGCGACGGTAACCGTCGAGGGATCGTAGAGCGGTCCCCAGGTGACGGAGCCGTCGGCCTGCTCGTTCTCGTGGTAGCTGCAGTGCGCGGCCGTGATCACGACGCGGGGCGCGACGAGCGTGCCGCTGCACAACGCGTCCGGCAACAGCACGGCGACCGTGGCCCCGATTTCCGCCGGCGTGCCCACGTGCCCGCCGACGACCGGAGAGGCGGCCCCCCCGACCGGGGGTTCGGTCCCACAGCCGGCCACGACGATCGTGAGGAGCGCAGCGACGCCGAGCCTACGGCGAGCAACAGTGCCGGCGCGCACGCTCGGCTGCTCGAAGGAGGCCTCGGAGCGCGTCGGCGCGTGACGTATCCCAACAAAACAACGCACCCACTGGCGTGATGCAACACACGTACCATGGCGCCTTGCGCGGACAACAGGGCCATTTCCGGGAGCAAGGGGACGCACGGAATGTTCCGTGTTCCGCAGCCGGGGCTCCATGACCGCAGGAAGCGGCAAGAGCGCTGGACACGGCCGGTGCAGGCGTCGAGGCCTTGCTACGACGTCCACGTCCGAGCTCGAGCACGAAGCCCACGTGGCCCGTGTTGCGCGGAGGCCACTCCGGCGGAGGCAGCCACGCAAAGATATCGCCGAGGCGCGTTTCCGACGTGAACGTTCCATTCCCGGCGTCGGGCGCCGATGTCGGGGCTCAGTACGACTTGGCCCAGACGACGCGCTTCGCGCTCGGCTTGCCCGTGAAGGGGCAGGTGCCGGGCTCGCCCTCGTCGAGCGGGATGCAACGCACGGTCACCGCCAGGTCGTTCTTGATCTTCTCTTCGAGGGCCACGTCGCCGCCGTAATGGGTCCAGGCGAAGCCACCGTGGATCGGCGGCGGTGCGTTGGGGTCATCGCGCTCGGGCGTGAAGAAGGCGTAGAACGCGTCGCGGTCGTCGATGACGCGGCTGTTGTCTTCGCGCTCCTTGTTCGCGCGCTCGAAGAGCGCTGCCTGCATGTCCTCGAGGATCGCTCCGATGCGCGCGATGAGCTCGCCGCGCCCGAGGCTCTCCTTGTCGCGCGGGGACCGGTCGCGCCGGCCCACGAAGACGGCGTCCTTGTCCATGTCACGCGGACCGATCTCGAGCCTGAGCGGCACGCCGCGCTTGATCCACTGCCAGGTCTTGTCGCCGCCACGCAGATCGCGCGCGTCGATCTCCACCCGCACCGGCTCGCCCGCGAAGCGCTGCTCGCGCAGGGCCGCGGCGATCCCCTCGCAGTAGCGCATGACGGCGTCCGGATCCTTGGCCTTGTGCAGGATCGGCAGGATGACGACGTGCCTCGGTGCGAGGCGCGGCGGGCACACCAGGCCGTCGTCGTCCGCATGGGTCATGACGAGGCCGCCGACGAGACGCGTCGAGACGCCCCAGCTCGTCGTCCAGGCGTGCTGTCGCACCCCCTGGTCGTCGAGGAAGGCGATGTCGCTCGCCTTCGAGAAGTTCTGCCCGAGGAAGTGGCTCGTCCCTGCCTGCAGCGCCTTCCGGTCCTGCATCATCGCCTCGATGCAGAAGGTCTGCTCGGCGCCCGGGAAGCGCTCGCCCGCGGTCTTCTCGCCGCGGATGACGGGCATGGCCATCCAATGTTCGGCGAAGTCCGCGTAGACCGCGAGCATGCGCATGGTCTCTTCCACCGCCTCTTCGCGCGTCGCGTGGGCGGTGTGGCCCTCCTGCCAGAGGAACTCGGTCGTACGCAGGAACAGCCGCGTACGCATCTCCCAGCGCACGACGTTCGCCCACTGGTTGATGAGCAGGGGCAGGTCCCGGTAGCTCTGCACCCACTTGGCGAAGGTGGCGCCGATGATCGTCTCCGACGTCGGTCGCACGATGAGCGGCTCGTCGAGCTCGCCCGCGGGCACCAGCTTGCCGTCGGGCCCGGCCTCGAGGCGATGGTGCGTCACCACCGCGCACTCCTTGGCGAAGCCCTCCACGTGCTCGGCCTCCTTCTCGAGGAACGAAAGGGGGATGAAGAGCGGGAAGTAGGCGTTCTGGTGGCCGGTGTCCTTGAACATGCGGTCGAGGGCGCGCTGCATGTTCTCCCAGATCGCGTAGCCCCACGGCTTGATGACCATGCAGCCACGCACCGGCGAGCTCTCGGCGAGCTCGGCGGCGCGGACGACCTGCTGGTACCACTCGGCGTAGTTGTCCTGTCGCGTGGGCGCGATGGCGTGTTCGGCGGGGCTCATGGGATGCCCTTCTAGCACGACCCGGCCCACCGTCAGGCGGTCAGGCGGGATCGGGCTCGACCGGGGCCACCGTCGACTCGGGCCGGAGGGTGCCGGGGCGCACGTGGAGCCCCACGACGCGACCCGGGCCGGCCTTGCTCACGGCGCTTCTGGCGGCGCCGGCGGGGGCCGCATCAGGATGCGGCGTGCGAAGTCGATGAGGCATCCGAAGAGGATGGCTTCCCCCGCGATACGCGCTACGAAGAGGCCTGTCGCCGTGGGGATCGGGTCGATGACCTGGATGCCCAGGAGGCCGCGCGCGGCGCCGTAGATCATGGCCCCGAGGGTGACGGTCGCCCCGACGTGCACCGCGCCGACGAACAGCATGGGCTCCCGGTCGCCCGCCGCCCAGGGCATGAGCCAGGCCACCGCGAAGAGGATGAGAGACAGGGTGACAGCCGTGTTGCGGAGCTGGGTCACCGGGCCGGGCAGCTCGCCGAAGTGGACGGGTGACGAGGGGGCCTGCAGGGCCAACAACTCCCATACGCCGGCGATGGCCCCCACGACGAGGAGCACCACCGCGAGGCGCACGAGGGCGCGCGCAGAAGGGCGGAGCTGCATGGTGTCTGCTCGTTTAGTCCAGCCGGCGCCCGACCGCCAGTGGATCCTGCGTGCGCTCGCCCGGGGACGCGAGCTGGTGTACATGGGCGGCATGCTGGATCTCAGATACGTGAGCGAGAACCTGGACGAGGTGCGCGCGGGGCTCGCGCGCCGCGGGTTCGAGGACGCCGGGGTGCTCGACGCCATCCGCAACCTCGCGGCCGCCCGCAGGACCGCCATCGCGCGGGTCGAGAGCCTGCGCGCCGAACGCAACACGGCGAGCCAGGCCATGGCCAAGCTCGACAAGAAGTCGAGCGAGTTCCAGGCGGAGCGCGAGGCACTCAGGGCCCTCGGCGACCGTATCAAGGAGCTCGAGGCCGAACACGCCGCGAGTGAGGCCGAGCTGTCGGAGATCCTGCTGGGTCTGCCCAACCTGCCCGACGCCTCCACGCCCGACGGGCGGAGCGAGGCGGACAATGTGATCGTACGCACATGGGGTGAGAAGCCCACTTTCGACTTCACACCGAAGGAGCACGACGCGGTCGGCGGCGCCCTCGGCATCCTGGACTTCGCGGCCGCGGCGAAGATCAGCGGCGCCCGCTTCGGGGTGCTCCGAGGGCTCGGTGCGCGGCTCGAACGGGCGCTCATGCAGCTCATGCTCGACGTGCACACACGCGAGCACGGCTACACGGAGATCTGGCCGCCGGTGCTCGTGCGCGACTCGGCCCTGCGCGGCACGGGGCAGCTGCCCAAGTTCGCAAAGGACCTCTTCCGCATCGCCCGCGACTGGGACGAGCACGGCGAGACGGACGGGCACGAGCTCTACCTCGCGCCCACGGCCGAGGTGCAGCTGACGAACCTGCACGCGGGCGACATCCTCGAGGGGCCCCTGCCCATCGCCTACACGGCCTACACGGCTTGCTTCCGTAGCGAGGCGGGCAGCTACGGCAAGGACACGCGCGGGATGATCCGCCAGCACCAGTTCGACAAGGTCGAGCTGGTGCGTCTGTGCGCCCCCGAGGAGGGGCCGGACCAGCTCGAGCTACTGACCTCCCACGCCGAAGCGATCCTGGAGCGGCTCGGCCTCCACTACCGCGTCGCGCAGCTCTGCGCGGGCGACCTCGGGTTCGGGTCGAGGAAGACCTACGACCTCGAGGTGTGGCTCCCCGGCCAGAACGCCTATCGCGAGATCTCGAGCTGCTCCTGGTTCGGCGATTTCCAGGCCAGGCGCATGGGGACGCGTTATCGCGCCGGGCCCAAGGGCAAGCCGCACCTGGTGCACACGATCAACGGCTCGGGTCTCGCCATCGGGCGCACGCTCGTCGCGATCCTCGAGCAGTACCAGCGGGCGGACGGCAGCGTAGGGATCCCCGAGGCCCTGCAGCCGTACATGGGTGTGGACGTCATCCCCGCGCCCGTCTGAAGAGCCATGCGCATCGATCATCCCGCGCTGACCGCGGCGTCCGCCGTCGTGCCGTTCTACATCCTGTCGAGCTGCTCCGGCTTCGCGCGGCGCTGACGCCGGATCGAAAGACAGCTCACGAGCTGTCGGCTGGGCCGCGGCGACGCTCAGCCGCGGTGGTGGAGCAGGAGGCCGACAGCAGCCACGACGAGACCGAGGAGCACGAGGAGCACGCCCACCATCGCCGCGTTGGCGCGCTCGATGTCTCGCCGCTCTGGCGCGCGGCGCGGATCGTCCAGCATGGCCTGGGCGCTTCGGGGCACGAGGGCGGCGCGGCGGGCGTAGAGGGCCAACACCCCCGAGCCGACGAGCAACGCCCCCACGCCCACGGCTCCCAGCGCGCTGCCTTCGCCGACCGCCCACCCGAGGCCCGCGACGGCGGCGACGAGGGTCGCGACGTGGGCCCCGAAGGCTCGGCTCGAGCGGGATGTGGACGGGTGCGCGGCGTCGGGCATCGGCCGCCATGGTGGCACGTCGCGACCCATCCCGCCGGCGGAGCCCGGGGCCAACGCGTCGCGCTCCGCGAATCCGCTCCCTCGGTAACGCGGTGGCTCTCCGGGAGGCGCGGGAAATCGCATGGTGGCACACGGCGAACCATCGGCCTTGGAGCTATGCTCGGGCATGTTCCCGACACATTCGTCGTACGCTGCGCGGATTCTCGCCGCGCTGACGCTGACCGTCTCCCTCGTCGCCTGCGGCGGTGGATCGAAGGGCACCACGGACGGCGGCGTCTCCCAGGACGGTAGCCTCCAGGCGGACGGCGGCTCCGGCACCGACAGCGGTCCCGCGGTGGACGCCGGTCCCGGCACCGACAGCGGTCCGGCGGTGGACGCTGGCCCCGGCATGGACGCCGGCCCCGGCATGGACGCCGGCCCCGGCATGGACGCCGGCTCGGGCCCCGCCGACGCGGGCGGCCGGGACGCGTCGACCGGTGGCACCCACTCCGTCGTGACCCACCACAACAGCCCGACGCGGAACGGCCTCTACGTCGAGCCCACCTTCACGCGCGCCGCCGCGGCGAACATGGTCGAGGACACGGGCTTCCACGCCACCGTCGCCGGCCCCGTCTACGCCCACCCGCTCTACTACGACGCGGGTTCCGGCGGGACCGACCTGGTGATCGTCGCGACCGAGCAGGACGACGTCTACGCTCTCGACGCGAGCACCGGTGCAACGGTTTGGATGGTCGACCTCGGCACGCCGGCGCCCTCCTCGGCCCTGCCGTGCGGCAACGTCCACCCGCTGGGCATCACCGGCACGCCGTACCTAGACGTGTCCTCGCGTACAATCTACCTCGACGCGATGAAGATGTCCGCCGGCCACGCGAAGCATTTCATCTACGCCCTTTCCCTCGACGACGGCTCGACGCGAATGGGCTGGCCCGTGGACGTGGACGCGACCGTGACGAGCCCCTACCCGTTCGACTCCTACGTGCAGAACCAGCGCGGAGCGCTGTTGCTCCTCGACGGCACGCTCTACGTGCCCTACGGCGGCCACTACGGCGACTGCAACGACTACCGCGGCTGGGTCGTGGGCATCCCGGTCGCGAGCCCCGGAACGCCCTCGGCCTGGGCGACGGACGCCATCGGGGCCGGGTCCTGGGCCCCGGGCGGCGTGGCCTCGGACGGCACCAACGTCTTCGTCGCGACCGGCAACGGCAAGGGCGCCACGACCTGGGAAGGCCAGGAGGCGATCCTCCGCCTGCACCCGGGCCCCACCTTCAGCGGCAACACGACCGACTACTTCTCGCCCACCGACTGGCCCTACCTCGATCAGTACGACGTCGACCTGGGCGGCTCGGGGCCCATCCTCATCCACGTGGCCGGCGCGTCCCCGGCG
Organism: uncultured delta proteobacterium; assembly: GCA_963830115.1. Taxonomy (GTDB): domain Bacteria; phylum Myxococcota_A; class Polyangia; order Polyangiales; family CAWHLB01; genus CAWHLB01. Next base: position 262,772 of record CAWHLB010000027.1, on the reverse strand, counting down.
GACCTGGCCGTCGCCCTCGGCAAGGACGGCAAGGCCTATCTCGTCGACCGCGGCAACATGGGCGGCGTGGGCACCCCGGTCGCCGTACAGACCGTGGCCGGCGGGCGCATCATCACCGCGGCCTCCGCCTACCCCACGGCGAGCGGCACGGACGTCACCTTCCAGGCCAGCGGCAGCAGCTGTCCCGGGGGGGGCGGCGACCTGACCACGCTGCACATCACGGCGACCTCGCCGCCCACCATCGAGACCGCCTGGTGCGCGAACGAGGGCGGCCGTGGCTCCCCCATCGTGACCACGACCGACGGCCACTCCCAATCCATCGTCTGGACCATCGGCGCCGAGAGCTCGAACCAGCTCCGCGCGTTCAACGGCGACACCGGCGCGGTGATCTTCGACGGCACCGGGACGAGCGTCGAGTCCACGCGTTTCGTCTCGCCCATCGTCGCCAAGGGCCGCATCTACGTCGCCGGCAACACGGGCGTCTACGCATTCCATCCGATGTGATCGGGGGTGGTAGGCTCGGGCGGAGCCGCTCCCCCTCCGAGCCGCCGACGCACACCGCCCGCCCACCTTTGGGCGGACGCTCTCGATGCAGCGCCCCGACCGCATCCTCGACCGCGTTCCCCTCGCTCCGCTCACGACGCTGGAGCTCGGCGGCGAAGCCCGTCACCTGATCGAAGCGCGCGATGCCGGCGACGTGGTGACGGCGCTGCGCTGGGCGCGAGGGTCGGGCCTCGCGGCGGCGGTTCTCGGTGGCGGCTCGAACCTGGTCGTCGCCGACGAGGGCTTCGACGGGCTCGTCGTGCGCATGGTGCAACGCGGCGTCGAGGTGCGGCCCGAGGGGAATCGCGTGCTCGTGACCGCCCAGGCCGGAGAGCCCTGGGACGCGCTCGTCGCGCGGACGGTCGACGAGAGGCTGGCCGGGCTCGAGTGCCTCTCGGGGATTCCCGGCCTGGCGGGAGCGACACCGATCCAGAACGTGGGCGCCTATGGGCAGGAGGTTTCGGAGACGATCGCCCGGGTGCGCGTGCTCGACCGCCGCACGCTCGAGACGCGCGACCTCACGCCCGACGCGTGCGCGTTCGCGTATCGCGACAGCGCCTTCAAGCGTGCGCCCGACCGATGGGTGGTCCTGTCGGTGACCTTCGCCCTCCGCCCAGAGGGCGCGCCCTCGGTGCGCTACGCGGAGCTCGCCCGAGCGCTCGACGTCCAGCCGGACGGCCCCGCCCCGCCCCTGGGGCGCGTGCGGGAGACGGTGATCGCCCTGCGCCGCGGCAAGTCCATGGTGATCGACGCGGCGGATTCGAACCGCCGCAGCGCGGGCTCCTTCTTCACGAACCCGATCGTGACGGAGCAGGAGGCCGCGCGCGTCGTGGCGCATGCCGTCTCCCTCGGCATCGTCGCCGATGCGTCGTCGGTACCGCGCTGGCCCGCGCCCGGCGGCGTGAAGCTCGCCGCCGGCTGGCTCATCGAGCGCTCGGACATCACCAAGGGCCTGCGCCGCGGCGCCGTCGGCATCTCGTCGCGCCACGCCCTCGCCCTCGTGCACCACGGCGGCGGCACGAGCCGGGCGCTGCTCGACCTGGCCCTCGAGGTGCGCGAGGCGGTCCGCGCGCGTTTCGGCGTGGTGCTGAGGCCCGAGCCGGTCCTGCTCGGCATCGCCGGGGACCACCCGCTGCTCGCCCCCGCGTGATCGCTCGCGCGGGTGACCCGGGCTCGGAAGGGCACGGTCACGGACGCCGAGGCTGGTGTGTCCGCGTCGAACGAGGCACCCTTGCCCGCTCGCATGCTCCTCGCCCTCGGCATCGCGATCGTCTCCATCGGGCTCGGCGCCGCCCTCGGGCTCTTCGTGTCGGGGACGCGTGCGTTCGGGCCCGTGCGCGTGGCCGCGCTCCTCCTCGGCGGCGCGGTGGCGCTGGCCGACCTGTTGCCCCAGGCGGTCCACGTCCTCGGTCTCACGGCGGTCGCCATCTTCCTTCTGGCGCTGCTCGGGCCCCTCGCCCTGGGGCGGCTCGTGCGGCGCCTCGGTCACGAGGGCAGCGCGATCGGGGTGGAGCTCGGCTATGCGGGCCTCCTCGTGCACAAGCTCGGCGACGGCATCGGCCTCGAGACCTTCGCCCGGCCGGGCGCGGCGCGGGCCGACGTCCTCATTGCGATCGCCCTGCACACGATCCCCGTCGTCGCTGTGTTCGTGCAGGCCCTGGCCGCCCACCGGGGGCGCCGTCAGGCCGCGGTGCGCGCCGTGGGCCTCGCGGTGGCGGCAGTCGTCGGAGTCATCGCCGCCGGAGTCGTGCCGAGCGGCATCGCCACGACGGCCGAGCCCTTCGTCGGCGCGGCCGTGGCGGGGTTGCTCTTGCATGTGGTCGCCCACGGCTGGCTCCCGTGGCAACGCGCGGACGAGCACGCGCCCAAGACCGAATGAGCTGATTGACGCTCTGGTGGCTCACCCGGTCGCCGAAGCCGCGGGCGACGTGCCGAGGTGCCCCGGGGAGCGCTCGAGCCGCCGCGCGAAATCGCGGAGCGTCGCCGTGAGGCCTTCGTCGAAGGCCACGCGAGGCTCGAACCCGAAGGTGCGCCGCGCCAGGCCGATGTCGGGCCGGCGTCGCTTGGGATCGTCCACGAGGTGCGGGGCCTCGAGGATCTGCACGTCGCCGACACGCGCACAGACGCGCTCGGCGATGTCGCGTACCCGAAGCTCCTCCGGGTTGCCGATGTTCACGGGTCCCCGCGTGACCGTCTGTTCCATCAGGCCCACGAGCCCGCGCACCACGTCATCGATGTAGCAGGGGCTGCGCGTCTGGGAGCCATCGCCGTACACCGTGAGCGGCCCCCCGTGCAGGGCCTGCGCGAGGAAGCTCGCCACGACCCGCCCGTCGTCGATCGCCATGCCCGGACCGTAGGCGTCGAAGATGCGCGCGACGCGCACGTCCACGCCCCGCGTGCGATGGAAGTCCATCACGAGCGACTCGGCGCAACGGGCGCCTTCCTCGTGGCATGCGCGGGGGCCCACCGGCGAGACGTTGCCGCGGTAGGTCTCGATCTGCGGGTGGTGCTCCGGGTCCCCGTAGACGGCGGCGGACGATGCCTGGAGCAGGCGCGCCCCATGGCGCTCCGCGACGAGCAGCGCGTGATAGGTGCCGAGCACGCTCGTTCGCGTGGTGCGGATCGGATCCTCCATGGCGTGGGCGGAGCTGCCGGGGCAGGCCAGGTGGTAGACGCGGTCGACCGGGAAGTCGAAGGGCTCGGTCACGTCGCGCTCGAGGACGCGGAAGCTTTCGCGGTCGAGCAGGTCGCCAACGCTGTCGACCGTGCCGGTCGCGAAGTTGTCGACGCACAACACCGTGTCGCCGCGCCCGACGAGGGCCCGGCACAGATGGGAGCCGATGAAGCCGGCTCCACCCGTCACGAGCACACGCTTGCCGTTCATGGTCGACCTCGCCTCCTTCCTGCACGTACGGACCCGGAGGCGCAGATCAAGGGGTGGGCGCAAGGCCCCCACGCCCTCCCGGGGACCACGATGCGTGCTCGGACATGGCGACGACCCGCGTCGAGGTCGGCGGCGTCAGGCCCCTTCGCCCTCGGACGCCCCGTACATCGACTCGGCGATCCGGTAGGCGCTCAGCTCGAGCTGCTGCAGGGCTTCGCGGATCGCGATGGCGTCCCCGCTACCGTCGACGATGGACCGCAGGCTCGTGATGTCCTGCTCCACCGCCTCGATCACGTCGGGCGCGACCAGCTCGCGGCACTCCTCCACGGCGCGCTCGCTCGTGTACAGGAGCGCCTCGGCACTGTTCTTGAGCTCGGCCAGCTCCTTGCGCTTCTTGTCGCTGTCCCGGTACTGCTCACCGTCGGCCACGATCCGATCGATCTGGTCGCTGGTGAGCCCGCTCGAGGCGACGACCTGGATCGACTGGGTCTTGCCCGTGCCCAGGTCCTTCGCGTGGACGTTGACGATGCCGTTGGCGTCGATGTCGAAGCTGACCTCGATCTGCGGCACGCCACGCGGCGCAGGAGGGATTCGGCGACAGCTCGAAGCGCGCGAGGGACTTGTTGTCCGCCGACATGTCGCGCTCGCCCTGCAGCACGTGGACGGGCACGAAGGGCTGATTGTCGATGCTGGTCGTGAAGATCTCGGAGCGCCGCGTGGGGATCGTCGTGTTGCGCGGGATGAGCTTGAAGAAGACGCCACCGCCCGTCTCGACGCCGAGGCTGAGCGGTGTCACGTCGAGCAAAAGGACCTCGTCCACCTCGCCCGCGAGGGCGGCCGCCTGCAGGGCCGCACCCACCGCCACGACCTCGTCCGGGTTCACGCCCTTGTGGGGCTCGCGCCCGAAGAACTCCTGCACCTTCTTCTGCACGAAGGGCATGCGCGTCTGCCCGCCGACCAGGATGACCTCGTCGATGCTGGACGGCGAGAGGCCGGCGTCGTCGAGCGCCTGCTGGCACGGGACCAGGGTGCGGTCGATCAGGTCCGACACCAGGACCTCGAACTCGCTGCGCTTGATCGTCGTGACGAGGTGCTTGGGCCCCTGTTCGTCGGCCGCGATGAACGGGAGGTTCACCTCGGTGTCGAGGAGCTCGACAGCTCGTGCTTGGCCTTCTCGGCCTGTTCCTTGAGGCGCTGGAGCGCGATGCGGTCCCTGCGCAGGTCGATGCCGTGCTCCTTCTCGAAGCGCTCGGCGAGCAGCTCGATGAGCAGGCCGTCGAAGTCCTCGCCGCCGAGGTGCGTGTCGCCCGAGGTGGACTTCACGCTGAAGACGCCTTCGGCGATCTCGAGGATCGAGATGTCGAAGGTGCCTCCTCCGAGGTCGTAGATCGCGATGCGCTTGGCCGCGCCCTTCTCGCCGAAGCCGTAGGCGAGGGCGGCGGCCGTGGGCTCGTTGATGATGCGCTTGACGTCGAGACCCGCGATGCGGCCGGCGTCGCGGGTGGCCTGCCGCTGCGCGTCGTCGAAGTAGGCCGGCACGGTGACCACTGCCTCGGTCACCTCCTCGCCGATGTAGGAGGTCGCGATCTCCCGCATCTTCTCGAGGACCATCCCGCTGACCTCGGGCGGCGAGTAGTCCTTGCCCCCGACCTGCACCCACGCATCCCCGTTCATCGCCTGCACGATCCGGTAGGGCACCGCGCGCGCCTGCCGCGTCGCTTCGGACGAATCGTACCGGCGGCCCATGAGGCGCTTGACCGCGAAGATGGTGTTCTCCGGGTTCGTGACGGCCTGACGCTTGGCCACGGTCCCAACCCGGCGCTCGCCCTCCTTGGTGATCGCCACCACCGACGGAGTCGTCCGGCTGCCCTCGGCGTTCGGAATGACGACGGCCTCACCGTTGTCCACGAACGCCACGCACGAATTCGTCGTGCCGAGATCGATTCCGACGACCTTGCCCATCGGTCGGTAGTCTACACCAGAGAGTGTGACGAGATCAGCCGCTCACTCGCCGGAAGGAGCGGCTCAACGGCATCAGGATGTCGGGGGGCGCGCCACCACGACGAGAGCGGGCCGAAGAAGACGCTTGCCCAGCCGGTAACCGGGCACCACCTCCGCCAGAATCGTACCGGGCTCGTGCTCCGCGGTCTCCTGCTGCTGGACCGCGTCGTGGACCGACGGATTGAAGTGCTCTCCGACGGCCACGATACGCTCGAGGCCGATCTTTCCAGAGACATCGTCGAAGAGCTTGAGCACCATCCGCACACCCTCGGCGATGGATTGGACGTCCTTGGCCGTGTCGGACGCGGCCACCGCGCGCTCGAGGTTGTCGATGAGGGGGAGCATGTCCCGGACCGTGTCCTCACGCCCCCGCCGCTCGGCGTCCTCGATCTCGCGCCGCGTCCGCTTGCGGAAATTGTCGAAGTCCGCCGCGGTGCGCAGGAGCTGGTCGCGCAGCCAATCCCGCTCTGCAACGAGCAGATCCTCGGGCGACGCTTCCACGGCCGGCTGTTGCCTCTCGGCCGGCGGCGCGCTCTGCGCCTTGGACTCCTCTCCGTCCACAGGATTGCCGTTCGACTCGCCCACGTCCTCTCCGATCTCGGTGGTCACCCGACCTGGCCGTCCATCATGAGGCACTTCGTCTCAACAACAAGCACGAACGGCGCCCGCGGTCCACTACGTGACACGCTCCCTCAGTCCTCGGGATCCTCGTCCTCGCCCCCGCCCTCGAGCACGCGGCTCATCATGCGGGCGGTGAAACCCACCAGGGGCACGACCTTGGCGTAGTCCATGCGAGTCGGCCCGATGACGCCCAGGGTGCCGGTCGAGCTGCCCGCCCCGTAGCTTGCCGAGACCACGCTGATGTCCTGCACGTCCCCCAGGTTGGCCTCCGAGCCGATCAGCACCTGGAAGCCGCCGGCGAAAATGGTGCGATCGAGCAGCTCGAGCAGCCGTTCCCGCTCCTCGAAGGTGCGCAGGTAGCCACGGATCTTCTCGGCGTCGCTGAACTCGGGGCGGTCGAAGAGCTGACCCTGCCCCTCGATGACCATGCCGGGCCTTCCCTCGCTGCCCGCCGCTGCGGCGTCGATCATGACCTTCACGCGGCGACGCAGCTCGTCGTACTGATCCCGCTCGGTCGCCATCTCCTGGGCAAGCGCCTCGCGGATCGCGGTGAGCGTGCGTCCCGCGCCGATCAGCTCCCTGAGGTAGTTGTCGACCCGCTCGAGCTCTTTCAGGTCGAGGGCGTCCGACCACTGGACGAGGCGGTTCTGGACGTCGCCCGACTGCGTCACCATCACGGCGAGCACACGGTCGTCGCGCAGGGGCATGAAGCGCAGCTGGGCGAGCTGCTCCTGATCGGGGCGTGGCGGCGCGACGAGGGCGGCGGCGCCGGTGAGGGAAGCGAGCAGGCGACCGGTCTCGCGTGCGATGTCGTCCTGGCCCGGGCGCAGCGTTTTCATGCGGGCGACGATCGCCGCGCGGTCATCGGCGGTCACTTCGCGCATCTGGACGAGGGCATCGACGAAGACGCGGAAGCCCATGTCGGTGGGCACCCGCCCGGCGCTCGTGTGCGGCTGCGAGAGGAAGCCGGCCTCCTCGAGATCCGACAGCACGTTGCGGATGGTCGCGGGCGACAGATTGATGCCGTAGCGGCGTGCCAGCTTGCGCGACCCGACGGGCTCGCCCGTCGCGATGTACTCGGTGATGACCGCGTAGAGGATCTTCCGGCTCCGGAAGGTCAGCTCGGGCCGTTGCTGGATGCCGCCGGACAACCGCTATCCTCTTGATCTCAGGCAAGAAAAGCTAGAGTTCGGTCGCACTCCTGTCAAGTCCACCGGAAGCGTCCACGTCTCGGGAAAATTGACGGGGCATGACGGCTCCTCCCAGGATCGCGGTCGTGAAGCGCTCCCCGCGCACCCTGGCCTGGCTCTTGCCATTCGGCCTGCTCCTGACCGCGATCATCGCCGTTCCCCTGCGAATGCTCGACGCGCGGGGGCTGCCGCGCTACCGCGCCCTCGAGGCCGAGCTGCACGACGTAACGGCCCACAACGACCGGCTGCGGCGGCAGGTCCTCGACCAGCAGCGGGCGGTGGGCGCGCTGCGACACGACCCGAACGCCATCGAGCGCATCGCGCGCGACGACCTCGGGATGGTCAAGCAGGGCGAGCTCGTCTTCCAGTTCCCCCACTGAGCGCGTCGGCCCCTCACGCGCACGAGAGGGGTTCTTGTTGCGTCGGGCTTGACGACCCGGGTTGGGGGGAGTTGTCTCGGGGGATGGCGCAGCACAAGCGGCGACGCCGGAAGGGCAGCTCCCGCCGATCCGGCTCCGGGCCGAGCAAGGGAGGACGGAAGCACCTCCTCGGGAAGATGAGCCTCGGGTGCGTGGTCCTGCTGCTTCTGCTAGCGGCCGCCGTGGTCGTTCCCAAGATCGCGGGCTGGTACTAACTAGAGCGCAGCTCCCGGCCTCTCCGCTGGCGGCAGAACGGGTTGGGTTTTTTGACCCGGGATTCCCGCCGGGCGTACCAACGGGATCGGTCCCGATGGCAACGCTGGTGGATGCCGCCCTCACGCTCCGGCGCTCGGTTCGCGCCTCCTACGGCTTCGTCGCGGCGGCCGCCTTCGCCGCCCTCGACCTGCTCGGCGCCTTCCGGGTACGGCCCGCCGCCCTCGGCCCGGCCCACGCGGTGGTGGCGGTCGCCTGGGCCCTGGTCTTCGGCGCACGCCTGTCCGCCCGCAGCCGAATCGAGAAGCGTGACGGTGCGGGGGCGTCCATCGACCTCGAGCTCGGGCTCCTGCTCCTCGTCGCGGTGCACGCGGTCGTGCAGGTCGGCGGAGGGCTCACCTCGTCGCTCTACCCGCTGGTCTACGTGGTGGTCGCGTTCCTCGCGTCCTTCGCGAAGAAGCCCATGGGCCTGGTGCTCGTGGGCGCATCGGTGGCCTTCGAGGGCGCGCTCTACTTCCTGAGCGAGGGGCGGGCCGACCCCGCGCCCTTCGCCCTGCACGCCTCGTTCGTCGTGTCCTTCGGGCTGCTCAATCTCGTGTTCACCCGCGCGGAGATCGCGAGGGTGCGCGAACGTTCCCGCCGGGAGCTCGACGACGAGAAGGAGAAGGTGCGCGAAGAGTCCCGTCTATTCCGGCTGGTGGCGGCGCCGACCGAAGGCGGCGGCGCGGGCGACGAGGACCGGCTGTGCCGCTCCAGCGTGGAGGAAGTGCACAACCAGCTCTTCCACATGCTCGATCTGCTCAAGGAGACGCTGGAGCTCCACACGTGCGTGCTGCTCCTCTCGGACGGTGACGCCGGAGGTCTACACATCGCCGAGCTCGCCACCGACAGCGACGACATCGCCGACGGCCCCTTCGGTGGCGGCGAGGGCGCGGTCGGTGGCGTCGCCAAGCGGGGCCTGGTCATGAACCTCGAGCACATCAAGCCCGGCTACAAGGGCCTGTGCTACTACCGCGGGCCGGCCCCGACGCGCGCGTTCCTGGGCGTGCCGATCCTCGACGGCAACCGACTCGCGGGGGCCCTGTGCGCGGACCGCGTCGAGGATCGCCCGTTCACGGCGCGGGAGCAGGAAGTGCTCGGCGCCGCGGCGCGGCAGGTGCTCCGGGCGCTCGAGAACGAGCGCGTCTTCGTGCAGCTCGAACGCTCCAAGCGCGAGCAGACGATCCTCTACCGTGCATCGCAGGCCCTGGGCGCGGCCCTGAGCGAGGACGCGGTGATCGAGGCCGGGCTCGGGGCGGCCGGCGACATCGCCTGCTACGACTTCGCGGCGATCACCCTGTGGAACGCGGCGACGCGCAAGCACGTGGTGCGCACGGCGGTTGGCGACGAGGCGGAGCGGCTCGAGGGGCTGTCCTTCCGCGACAACACCTCCCTCACGGCGATGGTCGTCAAGAACCGGCACTACCTGCCCTACCGGGGCGAGTACGACGAGAAGCAGCAGACGGTGTACACGCGGCGGGCGAACCTGCGCGGCATGCAGTCGCTCCTGGTGCTGCCGCTGGTCGTGCGCGAGGACGCCATCGGGACGCTCGCCGTCGCGGCACGGCGGCCGCACGCCTTCACCGACTCGGTACGGGCCACGCTGCAGGTGCTCGCCAACCAGATCGCCGTCTCCATGGCCAACGCGGCGTCGGTGGAGCGGCTCGAGGAGATGGCCACGACCGACGGCCTGACGGGCTGCCTGAACAAGCGCGCGTTCCTCGACGAGCTCGAGCACAAGCGGCGCTCGGCGGAGCGCTTCAACCGCAAGCTCTCGCTCATCGTGACCGACATCGATCACTTCAAGAGCGTCAACGACACCTACGGCCACGCGACCGGGGACGTGGTCATCCGCGAGCTCGGGGCGATCCTCAGGCGCGTCAAGCGCGAGACGGACGTGGTGGCGCGCTTCGGCGGCGAGGAGTTCTGCGTGCTGTGCGAGGAGACCGACACGGAGGGGGCGTTCCTGCTCGCCGAGCGCATCCGTGAAGAGCTGGCCGGAACGATCTTCCAGACAGAGCTCGGCAAGGTCGAGGTCACCTGCTCCCTGGGCGTCGCCACCTTCCCGATGGACGCGGGCACCGACCAGGAGCTCTTCGAAGCGTCCGACCGCGCCCTGTACGCAGCCAAGCACGGCGGCCGCAACCAGGTCTGCACCACGGGCTCCCGCCACGCCGCCTGACGCGATCCCCCTCGAGGGCGCCCGTCAGTAGTAGCAGCAGCGGAAGCCGGTGTTCGGGAAGGAGAAGGTGGAGCCGCCGACGGTGAAGTCGAAGCCGCAGGTCCGGCCGTCTTCGACGTTGTTGTAGCTGCCGCCCCGGATCTCGTGGACGGTCGTGCTGCCGCTCTGGGTCGCGGTCCACTCCTTGACGTTGCCGCTCATGTCGTAGATGCCGCCGCCGCTCCCCCAGTCCGCGTAGCACGCGGGGAACTGGCCCGTCGGCTTCAGGCAGTTCTGGGTGCCGGTCGTCCCCGAGTCACAGTCGTACTCGGCACCGTTGCACCGCGTCGGGTGGCTCGTGTTGCACCCGGTCGCGTAGCTCCAGGTGCATGTGCCGCTCGTGGCCTCGCAGGCCGTCTGCCAGTCGGCCGCGTCGCACAGCCGCCACCCGCTTCCGCCGCCCAAGCACGTGCCGCTCGCGTTGAGCCCACAGCACGCGGTCTCCGCCTGCTGCCAGGTCACGTCGGTCCACGGCAGGACGTTCGGGTTCGAGCAGGCATAGCCGTCCACCGAGCCCTCCGCCGAGGAGCTCGCGTCCGCGCGTGATGCCTCGTACTGCATCACCTTCACCGTGCCGCCCCCCGACTTCGCCACGGTCACCGTCGGGATGACGCTGAGGTCGATCCCGTCCGGGCTCGGGCCGCGCTCGTCGACCATGCCGTCGCAGTCGTCGTCCTGGTCGTTGCACACCTCGGTCCCGGGCGTACCCGCCACAGGTGCCGTGCACGTCAGCCCGTCGTGCGTCGCGTTGCACACGTAGCTGCCAGTGCGGCGACAGACCCCCTGGCCGTGGGAGCAGGACGTGCCGACGAGCGGATAGGGATCGTCGGTGACGCCGTTGCAGTCGTTGTCGAGGCCGTCGCAGCTCACCTCCGGGCTCTCGTAGGTCGACGGGTAGCTGCACTGCCAGCCGGAGGAGCCCCCGCAGGTCGCAGCGGTCCCGGCGCACACGCCGTTCGGATTGCAGAAGTTGCTCGGCGGCGTCAGGCCGTCGTCGACCACGCCGTTGCAGTCGTCATCGACCCCGTTGCACACCTCGGCGCCCGCGTAGCTGCACGCATACTCACAGCCGTTCGCGGGATTGCCGTCCAGGTCGTAGTAGCCGGTGTCGCACGAGCGGATCGCGCAGGTGCTCGAGGAGCACTCGGCGGTGGCGTGAGCGAAGCTGCAGGTGCTGCCGCAGGAACCGCAGTTGCGGACGTCGCTCGTCAGGTCGAAGTCCTCGTCGACCATCCCGTCGCAGTCGTCGTCGGCCCCGTTGCACACCTCGAGGGACGGCCCCGTGCTGCCCCTGCACTGAAGCGTCCCGCCCAGGCACTGCATCGAGCCCGCGGTGCACGCGCCGATGCCCGTGCCGCAGGAGGCGCCGCCGCCCGGGTTGCCCTCGTCGATGCTCCCGTCGCAGTCGTTGTCGAGACCGTCGCAGGTCTCGGCCGTCGCCCCCGTCGCGCCGATGCACCGGAGCGTCCCCGCCATGCACCGCCGCGTCCCGGGCGAGCACTCGCCCACGTCGGTCCCGCAGGTGCTACCGCCGCCCGGGTTGCCCTCGTCGACCATCCCGTCGCAATCGTCGTCGACCCCGTTGCACGTTTCGTCCACGGGCCCGGTCGCGCCCTCGCACACCACGACGCCGCCGCGGCAGTGCTCGGTGCCGGCCGTGCAGGCGCCCGTCGACGAGCCGCAGCTCCCGCCCCCGCCCGGGTCGCCCTCGTCGATCATGCCGTCGCAGTCGTTGTCGAGGCCGTCGCACGTCTCGGTCGTCGGCCCGGTCGCGCCGACGCAGGTGAGGGTGCCGCCCATGCAGGTCATCCGCCCCTGCGCGCAGGTGCCGAGGCTCGGCCCGCACAGGGCGCCGCCCCCCGGGTTGCCCTCGTCGGTGCGGCCGTCGCAGTTGTCGTCGACGCCGTTGCAGCTCTCGGTCGTCGGCGCGACCGCCCCCTCGCAGACCAGGGTGCCCATCCGGCAGTGCTCGGTGCCGGTCGTGCAAGCGCCGGTCGACGAGCCGCAGGTCGTGCCTCCGCCCGGGTCACCCTCGTCGATCATGCCGTCGCAGTCGTTGTCGAGACCGTCGCAGACCTCGTCGGACGGCGACGAAGGCGTGCAAGCGTACTCGCAGCCGTTCGTCGGGTCCCCGTCGATGTCGTAGAAGCCCGTCTCGCAGTCGGTCGCCGGATTGTAGGTGCAGGTGCCGCCCGTACATTGCGCCGTCGCCACGTGGGCGAAGCGGCAGAGCGTGCCGCAGGAGCCGCAGTTCATCGGGTCGGTGGCGAGGGCCACGTCCTCGTCGACCATCCCGTCGCAGTCGTTGTCCCGTAGGTCGCAGATCGAGTCGTCGGGGTCCGTCGGCAGGCAGTGGTACTCGCAGCCGTCGGTCGGATCTCCGTCCATGTCGTAGTAGCCGACGTCGCAGGACTCGACACCGCACACGCCGCCGGTGCACGAGGCGAAGGCGTGGGGCGGGGCGCAGACGATGCCGCACCCGCCGCAGTTGTTCAGGTCGGTGGAGGTGTCGATGCCCTCGTCCACGATGCCGTCGCAGTCGTCGTCGAGGCCGTTGCAGATCTCGTCGGCGAGGCAGCCGTCGGGGCCGGCGTCGGCCGGTCCCGCGTCCGGCGGTCCGGCGTCGTGCCCCGCGTCGTGCACCCCGGAGTCCGGCGGTCCGGCGTCGTGCCCCGCGTCGACGCCTCCGTCACCGCAATCGAGACAGAACGGATCGACGTTGCAGCCCGCAGCCAGGAGCGCGACCGCGAGGGCGGTGGACCCGAGCAGCAGGAGGCGCCACCGCCGCCCGGCCGACCCGACGGCGGCCCTGGCGAAAAAACGCCAGAGCCTCCCCGCACCCCGTCCCCTCAGTCGCACCGCCGCCAGGGCCAACACCAGGAGCAGGGCGAGGAGGCCGCCGAACCCGCCGGCACCCGGACCGCCGCCGGCTGCCGCACCGGCCGCGGTGCACGTGCAGCCGCCACCGCCGGCGGCGAGCACGCGGTGGTGCTCGTCGCTGGTCGGGCCTCCAGTCCCGGCGTCGTGACCGGCATCGACGCCCGCGTCAGGCGGAGAGGCGCTCACGCACTCGCCGCTCACGCACTGTTGCCCGCCGGGGCAGTGCAGGTCCGCGCACGGGTCGGCGCCGCAATCGCCGGTCAGCGGATCGCACACCTCCCCGCTCCTGCAGGTGGTGCCCCGGCACAGGTTGGCCGTGCACGACCCGCTGCTCGGATCGCAGACCTGCCCCGCGGTGCAGTGCACGGACGCGCACGGGTCGCCGACGCAGGAGCCGTCGTGGCAGACCTGACCACTCGGGCACGTGACCGTGGCGCAGCTCCCGATGCAGGTGCCTTCGCGACACGCCTGGCCGCTCGGGCACGTGACCGTGGCGCAGGGGTCGGCCTCGCAGCTCCCGCTGACCATGTTGCACCGCTGGCCCGTCGGACAGCCGAGCCCGTTGCAGTCGTTCTGGACGCACCGACCGCTATTCGGGTTGCAGACGAGGCCGTCCATGCAGACGACGCCGTCGCAGGGGAAGGTGCAGTCGTTGTTGTTGCAGACGCAGGTCGGCAGGGTCGGGTCCCCGGGCGCGCAGCCCGGATGGGTCTCGGTCGCGCAGGCCGCGTCGTCGCACCGATCGTGGACGCAGTAGCAGTCGCCGGAGGGCTGCACCTCGGGCGCGCGGCCGCTCGGACAGGTGAACCCGAACTCGCTCATCTGGCAGGGCACCGCGCACTGGCAGTCGACGCAGGTGCTGCCGCTCGGGCAAAGGGTCCCGCTCGAGGGCGGCTCGTCGACGTTGCCGTCGCAGTTGTTGTCCAGGCAGTCGCACGCCTCGCGCCCCGGTGGCACACCGCCGACGCAGAGGGAGCGCCCGTCGACGCACTGCTCCACACCTGCCATGCAGACGCCCACGTCGGTGCCGCAGGGCGCGCCCACCGGCAACCCCTCGTCGACCATCCCGTCGCAGTCGTCGTCGAGGCCGTCGCACACCTCGTCGGTCGGGCCGATGGCGCCCTCGCACACGAGCGCGCCGCCCATGCACACGTTGCGGCCCGGGGAGCATTCTCCCGTGTCCGTGCCGCAGGGTGCGCCCACCGGGATGCCGTCGTCGGCGACCCCATCGCAGTCGTTGTCGAGGCCGTCACAGATCTCGGGCGTCGGGCCGACCGCACCGCTGCAGACCAGCGTGCCGCCCGTGCACAGGGTCGTGCCCGGCGTGCACTCGCCCGTGTCGTCGCCGCAGGGCGCGCCGCCCTCCGGGTTGCCCTCGTCGATCATGCCGTCGCAGTCGTTGTCGATGCCGTCGCAGATCTCGGGCCGCGGCCCCGTGGCGCCGACGCACGTGAGCGAGCCGCCCACGCACGCGAGGGCACCGTCCTCGCACGCGCCGACGCTGGACATCCCACAGGGAGCGCCGCCGCCGGGGTTGCCCTCGTCGACGAGCCCGTCGCAGTCATTGTCGATCCCGTCGCAGGTCTCGGGCGTGGGGCCGGTCCCGCCGGAGCACACGAGCGCGCCGCCGACGCAGGCACTGGTGCCGAGGGCGCAAGCGCCCGTCGCCGTGCCACAGGGCGAGCCGCCGCCGGGATTGCCCTCGTCCACAGAGCCGTCGCAGTCGTTGTCGAGACCGTCGCACACCTCGGTGGTCGGGCCGCGACCCCCGACGCAGGTGAAGCTGCCGCCCACGCACTGCAGGGCCCCCTGGCTGCACGTGCCCGTCGAGGAGCCGCAGGGACCCATGCTCGGGACGCCGTCGTCGACGACGCCGTTGCAGTCGTCGTCGATGCCGTTGCACGTCTCGGGGCTCGCGCTCGTACCGCCGACGCACGTGAGCATGCCGCCGACGCAGGAAACGCTTCCCGGGCTGCAGGCCCCGATGCTCGAGCCGCAGGCACCGCCGCCACCGGGGTTGCCCTCGTCCACCGACCCGTTGCAGTTGTTGTCGACCCCGTCGCACACCTCGGTGCTCGGGCCGATGGAGCCGGTGCACGTGCCCCAGGTGCCGGACGTGCACAGCTCGGTGCCGGACTGACAGGCGCCAGTGGACGAGCCGCAGGGCCGCGTGATGCCGTCGACGATCCCGTCGCAGTCGTTGTCGACGCCGTCACACACCTCGGTGCTCGGGCCGACGCCGCTGCAGGCGCCCCATGTACCGGTCGTGCACGTCTCGGTACCCGTCGTGCACTGGCCCACGTCCGTGCCGCAGGGCCGTGTGAGGGACTCGTCGATCAGGCCGTCGCAGTCGTTGTCGGCGCCGTCGCAGATCTCGGCGCTGGGCACGCAGCCGCTACACACGCCGCCCTCGTCGATGACGCCGTCGCAGTCGTCGTCGATCCCGTTGCAGGCCTCTGTCGGCACCGGGCCGCAGGTGCCGCACGCGTTGGTCAGCCCCTCGTCGACGAGGCCGTTGCAGTTGTCGTCGAGGCCGTCGCAGACCGTCTCGCCCGGATCCGTGCACAGGCTCTGGGTCGTCACGCCGCCGGGCCGGTTGCAGTACTTGGTGAAGCCCTCGTCGACGATCCCGTCGCAGTCGTCGTCGAGCCCGTTGCAGGTCTCCACCAGGAGCGAGCGCTGGACGATCTCCGAGAGGCCTTCCGAGAGGGTGACCGGGTCGTCGGCGAAGAACGCGGTGTCGCCGCCCGCGGAGCCGGCGTCGGTACCGCCGGCCGTCGCGATGTCGTTGAGCTCGGTGCGCGAGGCGCTGTCGATGGCGACGCCCACCACGTAGGTGAGGACGCCCATGGAGCGCAGCGTGGTGGCCGCGCCCACGGGGTTGCCGCCGCAGCTCTCCGCACCGTCGGTGAGCAAGATCACAGAATAGGGCCGGCAGCTCGACTTGCTGTCGCCGCCGCGGATCGGCGCGATGTAGCTTCCAATGTCCGTGAGCAGGCCCCCGAGGGGGGTCGGGCCGCCGGGGCGCAGCTCGCAGTCACCCGTCGTGGCCGCATTACAGAAGTTGCCCGTCGTGGTCGAGGCGTCGAAACTGGTCTCGTGGCCGTCGAGCCAGCTCAGGATCGCCGGGACGTTGCTCATGGCCGTGAAGGCGCCCGAGCCGGGGAAGCCGACGAGGACGTCACCGCCGCTGCAGGTGCCCGCGTAGTTGACGCAGACCCGTGGACCGCCGCTGTTCTGGTACGTGCGGAGGTCGGGGTAGATGCTGGTCCCCGGCGCGCACGCAGCCGGCCAGAGACTCGGCCAGTTGAAGGGGCAGCCGCCACTCGGAATGGCACTGCCCGTGTTGCACTGGGGGTTGCCGTAGGAGGTGACGTAGGGGCCGAAGGTGTTGCACTCGTAGCCGTTGATGTTGAGGCAGCTCTCGTTGGTCCCCTCGGTCTGGTGGAAGCGGGCCAGGGCCCAGTCCACGTCGCCGTAGGCGAGGATCATCTTGCGCAGGGCCGCCTTGGCGACGTAGATGCGGCTGTCGTCGAGCTGACCGTTGCAGTCGGTGTCGATGCCCGCGGTGCAGTTGGCGCCGCACTCGTACGTGTAGGAGCCCGAAGTCCGGGGAGAGCAGTTGTCGAGCACGCCGTCGCCGAACGTGAGCACCCCGGTCAGGGACTCGGCCATCGACCCCGACGTGTCGAAGGCGATGATGATCCGGGGCGCGACCTGGGCCTTCGCCGTGAGGGACACGCCCACCACGCCGACGAGGAGGGTCAGCGCGAAGAGCAAGCAGCGACGAAGCATTCAGGGACCTCCCGACGAAGCGGCACGACAACGGCGTCGGGGGACGGAACGCATGGGGAACGCTCCTCGCCACGATGCCCTTGCAATAATCGAATCATGCTGGATGCCTGAACGTCAACACGAGGGCCCAAACTGAGGTACCCTACCCGCGGGTGCGCCGTCCCCGAGTCGGTGTCGCGAGGGAGCGCTTCGACAGGCGCGATTCCCCACCGCCTGCGCGCCCCGTGGAAGGAGTTCCCGCTGCCGATCAGGGAAGAGCAACGATGAGTGCCGCACGCGACGCCGATTGGCCGACGCTGCTCATGATCGGCGAGGGGGAGCCGATGGAAGCGGCCCTCCGGTTGGCACTCGATCGCAGGGGCCTGTTCGTCGAGAAGACGACGGGGGCCCTGGCCGTCGAGACCGTGATGGCGGCGGCACCGGACCTGGTGCTGCTCATGGGCGACGCCACGGACGACGGCGGGACCGCGGTCCTCACGGCCCTGGCCGGCAACCCGGTCTGCTCGGTGGTGCCCGTCGCGCTCTTGCTCGACGACGCCTCGCTCGATCACCGGTTTCGCGCCTTCCGCAGCGGCGCGGTCGCCGTGGTCGTGCGCAGCGCGAGCGCCGACGCCATGGCGCGACGGGTCGCCGAGATCGCCAAGGAGCTGCCCGAGCGGGCTGGCGAGGCGGCCGGCGAGCTGGGGGAGACCACCCTCGACGAGCTGGTGAAGGTCATCACCGAGGAGCTCCGCAGCGGGATCCTGTCCGTCGGGCCCTCGAGCAGCGAAGGGGAGGCCCTGCGGCTGGTCTTCGGCGCCGGACGGCCGGTCGCTGACGCGGTGCAGTCCTTCGTGCAGCGGCTGCGACAGCTCGTGGCGGAGGCCGAGGCGGTGCCCTACGAGCTGCACGAGGCGACGGGGGGACGGCTCCTGCTCCTCGACCTCGACGAGTCCACCGTGCAGGGCGACGGCGCCCAGCTCGCGGGGATGCGCATCCTGCTTCTCGACCACGACCCGGCGCGCGCGGACGCGCTGGCGACGGCGCTCAGGGCCCGGGGTGTGGCGGTGGCCGTGACCGACGGGATGGGCAGCGGGCTCGACCGGGCGCGCGGGATCGACCCGGAGGTCGTGCTCATGGACGCGGCCGAGCTCGAGGGTCGGGGCTTCGACGTGGTGCGAGGGCTCCGGCGCGATCCGCTCCTCCGGTGGGCGTCGCTGTTGGTCGCGCAGTGGGACGAGATCTGGCCCGCCAACGCCCCCACGCCGGACATCGGACAGCTCGCGAGCCGCATCGTGCCCCTCGTGCAGCACGATCGTGCCCTGATGCTGCGCGCCACCCAGAAGGCGCCCTTCGATACGCGGCTCGAGTTGACGGGACCGAGCCGCACGCTGCGTGCCCTCACGTCGGCGGGCGGTACGCTGCACGCCACCGTCCGCAATCCTCGGGCGACGGTCAATCTCAATCTGGCCGACGGGCTGGTGGTGGGAGCGACGGCCAGGGGCCCGGAGAGCGGCGCCACGCTGCAGGGCACCGACGCCGTGGCCACGCTGCTCGCCCTCGGCTCCGGGCGCGTGCACGTCGATCATCGGGGCCATCCGTCGGTGGCCAACGTGATGCTGCCCGTGGACGAGGCGCTGGACGCGGCCGCCAAGGTGGTGCCGCCCATCACGCCCTCCATCCCGCCGCCTTCGATCGTGCCGCCGCCGGGCGGCTCGGCCCAGGGCGCCGCGATGTCATCCACGGGCCGGCCTCGCACGACGAGCGCGAGCGCGATGACGGCCCAAGCGGCGAGCGCGGGAACGGGCAATGGAGCCTCGGGGGCTCTTGCCGATGGTGCAACGGCGGGCGTCGGCGGGCCGCCGGCCAACGGCGCGGGAGGACAGGCGACGCGCATTGAGGTGGCGTCCACCGACGGGACGGCGGGCGGTGAGGCCAAGGGGGCGACGGACGCGACGGTCGGCGGGACGGCCAACCTTCAAGCGGCCGGTCGAGGCGCGGGTGCGCCGGTCCCACCGCCGCCGAAGGCAGGGCTCGAGATCCCGCGCCCGCCCTCCAAGGCGACCGCCCTCTGGATGCGTGCCACGCCTGCGGCGCCCGTCGCCGCGCCGCCACCGCCCGCGCCCGGCCTGCCCGCTTCCCCGACCGGGGCGGCCTCACCCGGCGCGGTCCCCGCTCCGCCCGCTCCGATGGTCCCCGCTTCACCCGCGACGCCGCCCACCGCGCCTTCCCCCGACACGGCAACGGCGCGCCCGACCGCGGCGGAGGCCGCCACCGCCGCGCCGGAGCCACCTCCGCCGGCCAAGCCAGTCGCGCCGAAGCCCCCACCGCCCCGCCGCGCCCTCAAGCAAACACTCCTCGGCGCGGCCGGGGCGCCCGTCCCGCGCCCCGCCACCGATGATGCGGAGACCGTGCGGCCGCCTCCTTCGGTGCTCGACGAGCTCGAGGCAGAGGAGGCGGCGTTGGCCAGGTCCGAGCTCGAGGAGGCCGCGGCGCCCGCCGAGGTCGAGCTCTCCGTCGCCCCTTCCGCGACGGAGGCCTCCTCCGGTGATGCGTCGGACCTCGCCGCCACGCCCTTCGAGGAGGCGGGCACGCTGCTGCCCGGCGGTGCCTACGAGACCGATCTCCTGAAGCGCATGCAGGAGCCGACCGAGCGCACGGGGGCGCCGGCCTTCACGACGGAGGAGATCAGCCCTTCCCCGGCCAAACCGAAACGGCGCGGGCGCGGGCTCCTCGTCGCGCTTCTGTCTGTGGTCATGCTCGCCGTAGGCGGTGCGTCCCTCGTCTTCGCCAATCCGCACCTCTTCGACGACACGCCCCTCGCGCCCTATCTCGCCACGCTCATGCATCGCCCCGACACGCGACGAGGCGCAGCACCGAAAACCCCGCGCACCCACGGGACGGCATCTCCCCCGCACACCGGCACGAAGTCGCCGACGGGCCTCGCCGCGGGACACACCGGTGCCCCTGCCAAGCCCGCCCACGCGGAGGCCGACGCCGGCACCGATGCCGGCACCGATGCGGGCGCGAGCGTGCAGGCGGGTGGCAACGGGTCTACCGCCGGAGCGGCGAACACGCCGGACGCCGGAGCGACGAACACGCCGCCCCGCGAGCACGACGCGGGCGCGGGCTCCGCTGCGGGCCACGGCGACCAGAACCCTCCTGCCACCGGCAACGACTCCTTGCTCGCAGTGCCCTCTTCCATGTCGCCCGACCACGCGGCGGACCTGCTCGCACGTCGTGGGCACGAGGTCGCGGCCCAGGGGCAGCTCGCCGAGGCGGAGCGCTGCTATCGCCGCGCCCTCGAGCTCGATCGCCAGAACCCCCACGCCGCCGATGGGCTCGCGCGCGTCTACCTCGCCCGGCACGACGCCGCGACGGCGCTCACCTGGGCCGAGCGCGCGGTGCACCTGCGTCACCTGCGCGCCCCCTACCAGGTGCTCCTCGGCGACGTCCTCGAGATGAAGGGCGACGACGCCGGGGCGCGGGCGGCCTGGCACCACGCCCTTTCCCTCGACCCGCACAACCAGGACGCGCGCAAGCGCCTGCAGTGATCGCGGGCTACGAGCGCGGCTGGGCGAGGACGCTGCGCAGCTTGGAGATGATGAGGTCCAGGGCGACCTGGTTCTCACCGCCCTCGGGCAGGATCACGTCGGCCCACCGCTTCGACGGCTCGACGAACTGCAGATGCATGGGACGGACCGTCCCGTAGTACTGCTCGCGCACCGAGGTGAAGTCCCGCTTGCGCTGCTCGAGGTCGCGCCGGATGCGTCGGAAGACGCGGATGTCGGCGTCCGTGTCGACGAAGACCTTGATGTCGAAGAGCGCGCGCAGGCGGGCCTCGGCGAGCACGAGGATGCCCTCGACGATGATGACCGGTGTCGCCTCGATGCGCCGTGGCTCCGTGTGCCGGCGATGGGACGCGAAATCGTAGACCGGCGCATCGACGCCGCGACCCGCGCGCAGCGCTTCGAGGTGCTCGATGAGCAGATTGGTCTCGAGGGAGTCCGGGTGGTCGAAGTTGAGCGAGGAGCGCTCCTCGAAGGAGAGATCGGATCGGTCGCGGTAGTACCCGTCGTGCTCCAGGATGACGACGCTCTCCGGGACGGCCTCGGCGAGCCGGCGGGCCACGGTCGTCTTGCCCGATCCCGTGCCCCCCGCGATTCCGATGACGAGCGGTCGCACCTCCGCCGATCTAACACGCGAGGGCCGCCCTGGGGAGATGGGGACGCGCGGGTGGGCGCGGAAACGGTCGTGTCCTGTCCCCGCAATACTCAAGCGATCGCTTTAGCTTGTCTTCGTCGCCCCGGTCCGGCCCCTTCGAGCAGAACAGGTCCCACGCCGCGCTTTTCGGCAGGTTTCTTGCCGCGGCCGCAAAGCTGCCGCCACCATCGCCCCCATGCGACGGCTCCTCCTGCTCGCCCCCCTCCTGCTCCTCGGCGGCTGCCTGTTCCACAACATGAGCCCCGTCGAGCGCCTCCGAGACGCCACCTACGGCCTGAACGACGAGGTGCGCTGGGCGCGCATGGACCTGGCCACCGAGCGCGTCGCCCCCGCCTACCAGAGCCACTTCACCGAGCGGCACGCGCGCTGGGGCCACATCATCCGCATCGCCGACGACGACGTGGTGGGCTTCGAGCTCGCCGATGACCGGGACGCGGCGACCACGGTCGTCGTCTACTCCTGGTACACCGAGCAGGCGATGCTGCTCCACCAGACCACGGTGCGACAGCACTGGAAGCGCCACTCGGGCCAGTTCTACCTCACCTCCGAGAAGGTCCTCGGCGGCGACGCCCGCCTCCTCGAGGTGCCGCCCCAGCCGCAGCACCACACCACCGCCTCCGCCCGCGCGACCGACACCGCCGCGACCCGCATCGCCGCCGCCGACTGACAGGGAGCTACTGCCCCGGCGTCGTCGGCCGGCCCCCGTCGAACGGTGGAACGCCGGCAGGGAGGAACGACCGGAGCCTCGGTCTTCGGTGGTTGCGGGGCTTCAGGTCGAAAGTGGATTGCGCGTCCGGAGGCGAGGGAAGCGCGAGAAGTCCCGGTCCGCCGTCCAGAGCTCGCGCACGCCGTGGAAGGCGCACAGCGCCGCGATGCGCGCGTCGTGTACGCGGGGACCGACGATGCGTCCATGGGCGAGCACGTCGCGGAGCTGCTCCACGTAGTCGTCGCCTTCGGCGAGGAGGCTCAAGGTCGGCGAAGCGAGCCACGCCTCCACCTGCTCGAACGCCTGCGCGAGCGTGCTCGGGGGATCGTAGATCCGAGGGTGGGTCACGATGGCCAGGAACTCGTGCACGCAGGGCCACGGGATCGCCCACCGTGCCCGCCCTTCCGCGAGCTCCTCGATGCAGCCGTAGGCCGCCTCGTTCCACTCCGAGTCCGCCCGATGCGCGTACACGAGGAGGTTGGTGTCGACTGCGATCACGCGCCGCGACCCTCGTAGGCCTCGTCCCGGATCCGCTCCCAGCTCGCACCGCGCAGCTCTCGCCGGAGCCCCTTGCCCCGGACCCGCGCGTCCCTCATCTCGAACGCACCGCGCCGACGACGCTCCCGCAGCACCGAACGCAAGCCGGCCTCGATCATCGCACGCAGGGTGGTCCCCTGCCGCCTGGCCTCGGCCTTGGCGGCCGCGAGCAGCGCATCGGGAAGCTCGACGGTCGTCTTCATATGGGTACCCATATCACTGAGTACGGTGACCCGCAACAGACCGGCCAATTCGCTGGCGGCGGGACGGGGCTCGCCGGACTCTACTGCGCGCGCGCCGGGGCGATGCCGGTGGCTTCGCGGACGCGGGCCATGGTGCGCTGGGCGATCTCGCGGGCACGCCGCGCGCCGTCCTCCAGGATGGCGTCGAGCTTCTCGGTGTCGGCGCGGTACTGCTCGAACAGCTTTCGTCGCGGGCCGATCTCCGCTTCGATCTTCTCGTAGAGCGCTTGCTTGGCGTGTCCCCAGCCGTAGCCGCCCGCGCGCAGTGCGTCCGCCATCTGGTCCGCCTCGGCCGCCGTGGCCAGGAGCCGATAGAGCTGGAACACGACCGCCGTGTCCGGGTCCTTCGGTGCCTCGAGGGGCTCGGACCCCGTCACGATGCGCATCACCGCTTTGCGCATCTCCTTCGGCGGCGCGAAGAGATCGATGGTGTTGCCGTAGCTCTTGCTCATCTTGCGCCCGTCCGTGCCCGGCACGAGGGGCCCGTCGGTGATGAGCGGCGCGGGCACCACGACCGTGCCGTCGCCGAAGACGTGGTTGAGCCGCACCGCCGCGTCCCGCGTGAGCTCGAGGTGCTGCTTCTGGTCGGCGCCCACGGGCACCACGTCCGTGTCGTAGAGGATGATGTCCGCCGCCATCAGGAGCGGGTAGTTGAAGACGCCCGCGTTGGGCGACTCGCCCTTGGCGATCGCGTCCTTGTAGGCGTGGGCGCGCTCGAGCTGACCCGTCGCCACCAAGCAACCGAGGACCCAGGTCAGCTCGAAGACCTCCAGCACCGACGACTGGCGATAGAGCAGCGTCTTGCTCGGATCGAGCCCGCAGGCGAGCCACGTGGCTGCCACCTCGTAGACGTTGCTCTGCAGCACCGCCGGGTCACGCACGGACGTGAGCGCGTGATAGTCCGCGATGAAGTAGAGGGACTCGTAGCTCTCGGCCAACGCGAGGGCCGGACGGATCGCGCCCAACCAGTTGCCGAGGTGCGGCGTGCCGGTCGGCTGGATCCCGGTGAGCGAGGTCTTCACGAAGTCGATCCTCCGGATGGGGGCCGCGCGGTGGCGCGAGGGCGGCGCCACCTCATCGTCGCGGGGCCTCGGGTGACCTGGGCGCGCCCCGCGCGGTGGTCGCCACCTTGCCGCAAGTGAAAAGCGCCGGCAACCGCGTTACCTTCCGGCCTCGCGCCCACGAGGTGCGCAGGAGGTCCCGGTGACTCAGCGGCCCTTCGAGGTGCTCGGCGTCCAGCAGATCGCAGTGGGCGGGCTCGACAAGGAGCCCCTGCGCCGCCTGTGGATCGACATGCTCGGGCTCGTGCCCGGGGGGCGCTTCCGCAGCGAGAAGGAGAACGTGGACGAGGACATCGCGCTCCTCGGCGGGGGCCCGCTGCGCGTCGAGGTCGACCTGATGCAGCCCGTCGACCCGGCCGCGCGCCCCCGCGTGCACGAGCCGGCCCTCAACCACGTGGGCCTGTGGATCGACGACCTGTCGGCCGCGGTCGAATGGCTCACCGCCCAGGGCGTGCGCTTCACGCCCGGCGGCATCCGCAAGGGCGCGGCCGGTCACGACGTGTGCTTCATCCATCCGAAGGGCGCGGCGGAGGCGCCCGTGGGGGGGGCCGGCGTGCTCATCGAGCTGGTGCAGGCGCCGCCCGAGGTGGTTCGCGCCTTCCGCGCGGCGCGGCACGACGAGCGCGCGGGCGGGGCGGCGACGTGAGCCCACGCGCGAGGACGTGCACGATCGCGCCTTGGATCGGCCGTTGCAGATCACCCTCGCGGCGACCCTCTCTGGAGGCTTCAGCGTGAACGGGCGTTCTCGAAGGCAAAGCAATCGCGCACTTCTGTTCACGGTCGCGGTGGCCGTTCCGAGCCTCTGGGCGCCGATCGCATGGGCTCAAGCGCCGGGACAGGGACAGACGCAGCACCAGGCGCAGGGGCAAGGCCAGACGCAGCCGCAGAGCCAGACGCAAGGGCAAGCGCAAGGACAGACGCCCGCGCAGGGACAGACCCAGACGCCGCCCACGCCGACCGGTCAGCGCGTCGTCGTGCTCGCGGCCACCGGAAGCGCGCCCCAGGACCAGCGCGACACGGTCGAGGACGCCATCGCCCATGCCGTCCAGTCCCTCGGCGATGAAGCCCTCACGGACCGACCGCCGGCCGAGCCCGGGGCGACCCCGCCGCCGCCGCCCACGACCGCGAACGAGATGCGCGCCGTCGCGGAGATCCAGGGGGCCGAGTGGGTGGTGGTGCCGCGTGTGACTCCGGGCACCGCCGGTCACTACCAGCTGCTGCTGCGCGTCGGCTGGGCACCCCAGACGCGCGTCGAAGAGCTCGACGCGGACATCGCGGTCGCCGATCAGGCCGAGCGGCTCGAGGACATCCTGCGTGCGATGCTCCGACCCGCGGGGCTCGGCGACGAGGCGGTACAGCTCGCCACCGGAGGCGAGCTCGCGCAGCGGAGGCAGGCGCAAGAGGCGGCGCAACGCGCACGGGAGCAGGCTGCCGCCCGGGCTGCCGAGCAGGCACGACGCGCGCGGCAGGCGCAGGCGCAGCGGGAGGCACAGGCGCGCGAACGACAGCGGCGCGCCACCGCGGCCCGCACCGCGGAGCAGAGGTGGGCAGGACGCGAGCGCTACGGCCAGCACGGCGGGCCCTGGCTCGTGTCGGCCGGCGTCGGCTTCGGCCCGATCCTGGTGCACGAGGCCAAGCGCTCGGGCGGCGTGCTCTGGGACATCGAAGCGCGGGTCGGCCGCTCGATCGGGCTCCTGCCGGGGCTCGAGCTTCGCGGAGGCTTCGACGCCGTGTCCGGCGCTTCGTCGGGCTTCACGCTCTTCGCGGGTGCCGTCTACCTCCACAGCTTCTTCGCGGACCTGCCCCTGTTCCTCGGCGGCGGGGTCGATGCGGGCTACCAGCAGACCCTCACCGGCAACCGCGAGCCGTCGGGCATGATCCGCGTCTCGGGTCTGGTCGACTTCCGCGTCGCGAACCAGATCATGCTCGAAGCCGCCCTACCCGAGCTCATGATCCTCACGGCCCATCACGGCGTCATGACGCTCGGCCTGTCCCTGCGGGTCGGCTACCGGTTCTGAGAGACCGGCGCCGCGAGGCCAGGCCCCGCGCGGGCGTGTCCTCACGGAGTGGCGGCGTGGGCTGGCGCCTGGGCCGCCGGCACCTGGGCGGCCGGCGCTTGCACGGCGGGCCCCTGGGCTGCGGGCTGGGCCGGCGTCCCGTTGCCGCTCGTGTCGGTCGGCGCAGCCTGCTGCTGGAGCAACGCCTGGGCCATGGCGTACTCGTAGTACATCACCATGTGCGTCGCGAGGACGCCTTGAAACGCCGCCCGTGCCTCGCTGGCGTGTCCGGTCGTGAGCTGCCACGCGCCCCCGTAGAAGTACGCCTCCGCCTTCTGGCCCAGGCCGTCGGCGCTACCGAGCGCCTCGTCGAGCGTGACGTGGCCCGTGCCGAGCTTCGCCAACATGCCCCACCAGGCGTGGGCGTGGCTGGCGTCGTCCAGGGTGCGTGTCGCCTCTTCGCCCGCAGGCTGGCCGGCGCGGTCGGAGAGGATCTTGACCCAGAGCGCGAAGTAGACGCGCCACTCGGGGTCCAACGTAAGCTCACTCACAGCGCGGTGGAACACCTCCGCCGCCAGGGCCGGATCGGGATCGATCGTCACGAGGTGCGACAGGATCTGGGCGTAGACCTCCTGGACGTGAGGCGCCGCCGAGATGGCCTCGCGGAATGCCGCCTTCGCGTCGTCGTGCCGCGCGAGGTGGTCGAGGACGATGCCCCGCCGCACCTGGGCCGACGCGAGATCGGATCCATGCAGCTGGCCGGAGGCCCGGTCCCAGACGGACAGGGCCTCCTGGTACATGCGCGTCGCCTGGCCCGGTTGCCCCGACGCGCCGTAGGCATCGCCCAGGTTCTCTAGAACATGGGCGCGCGCGGCACCCGACTGGTGGTCCTGCGTGGAGGTTTGGTCGAGGGCTCGCCGATAGAGCCGGAGCGCATCCTGGGGCTTGCCGAGCCGCTCCTCGAGGAAGCCGAGCTGCAGCAGCGCCTCGGGTGTCTCGTGGGCGTCGATGCTCCGCTGCAGGTGCTTGCGCGCGTCGTCCACGTGCCCGGCGTTCATGTCGAGCTGGCCGATGAGCAGCTGCAGGCGCGCCGGGGCGAGGGGCGGCTCGGAGTCGGGCCAGCGCGTCTTGCGCGCGTCGAGGATGCGCTCGGCGTCGTGGGCCAGGGCGCTCGCCTCCTTCGGGTCGGTCTCGACGAGCCCGCCCTCGATGAGCTGGTCGAGGCGCTCGAGGGCCTCGTCGTAGGTCCGCCGATCGGTGGGCGCCAGGCGGATGGCCTCCGCGTACCACGCGGTCCCGTCGGCGTAGCGGTCTTCGGCCATGGCCGTCCGGGCGAGGCAGACGACGAACCGGGGCTCGGTCGGGCTGCGCCGGTGGCCGAGGCGGCACAGGCCGCGCGCCACGTCGGGACGCGCGTCGCGATAGGCCTGGGCGACCTCGAGGACCGCGTCGTCCCCATCCGAGCCGCCCTGCTTCGCCTGCTCGAGCAGGGTCAAGAGGCGCCCCTGCACGTCGCTGTCGCCGAGGGCCTGGAGCTGTGTGATCGCGTTCGCCAGATCGCCGTGGGAGAGGTAGACGGCGGCCACCTCGAAGGGCGTGTTGGACAGGAGCGCCGGCAGGGTGAAGCGCTCCTGGGGCGACAGGCCCGCCATCGCGTGCCCCTCGGACTGCATCTGGTGTTGGATCGCGTTCTGCCGGTCGACGTAGATGTGGGCGACGGCGGCGAGCACCTCGGGTGCCGGCGTCAGCTGGGCGTGCATCTCCCAAACCTCGAGCAGGCGCCCGTAGCGCTCGATGATGCTGTCGATCGTGGAGCGCGCGCTGCGACCCCACTGGGCCACCTCCTGGTACTGCTGCTCCCACGCCGGCTGATCGGGGTGGAGCGTCTTCATGACCAACAGGGCCGACAGGACCCGCGCCTCGTCCCCCGTGGGCGAGCCGTGGGCGACGATCCACTTGGCGGGCCGCTCGAGGGCCGGCGTGATGTGGTGCTGCTCGTAGTCCTCGGGCGTGTAGAGGCGGCTGAGCTCGGAGAACTGCTCGACGACCGCGTCGTAATCCCCCGCCTCGAGGACCGTGGACGTATTCGCGTCGAGGTAGGCGACGAGCTTGGCCCGCAGGGCGGCGCGGGCCGGGTCGTCGATGGGCAGGGAAAAGAACTCGCGCCTCGCCGCGGCGTAGGAATCGGCCGTGATCCGATCGGGCACCTGGGCGGCGGGCGTGGTGCCACCCGAGGGCGACGCTGCACCGCAGGCGGCCAGGAAGAGAGCGGCCACGACGGCGGCGAAGGTGGATCTGGATTGCATCGGCCGGGCCAGCATAGCAATCCCCGCCCCCCCGTCGAGGGGTGCGGGCAGGACAGGCCGGGACGGCAGCGGTAGCGGGCCCAGGCCGGCCGCACGAGCGCCGTCAGAGGACGGGCAGCAGCGACCCGCGCGACGCCCATGGCAGGTGGCATGTGGCCTGCGCTGGAGCGCGCCGTCGGCACGGCCATGGGGCATCGAGTGCCACACATGGGCCGCGGGGTGGACCCAGCACGATCGACGGGGGCGAGGGTTTTGGGGGCGATGGGGGCGAAGGCTTTGCCGTCGACGGGGGCGCGCGCTAACGATCGCGCGTGAACCAGGACGGCGAGCGCTCGTTACCGTGGTGGGCCGCCTTCGTGCTCACCGCGGTCGCGGCTCTGGGCACGGGGCTCACCCTGTTGATCGCGGGCGCGGCCCGTGCGGCGGCGCGCAAGGTCTCCCTCGGCGTCGCCATGCACATGGTCGGGCGCGATCTGCTCGACCTGGGCTTCGCGCAGGCCGCCGGTGTCGGGCTCGCCCTCGTGATCGGCCTCCGGGTCTGGCGCCGAGGTGCGCGGCCACGCGAGGCCCTCGGCATCAAGCCCGTCTCGAACGGCGCGATCGCCCTCGCCCTCGTCGCCGGCTTCGCGTTCCAGTTCCCGCTCGCCGAGATCGCCAACCTCGTATCCACGGTCTTCCCCGTGCCCCTGCGCGAGCAGCTCGCCCGCCAGCAGATGATCACGCCCACGGGCGCCGTGAGCGCCATCGTGATCCTCCTGTCGGTCGTGGTGATCGCACCGGTCAGCGAGGAGCTCCTCTTTCGCGGCCTGTTCCTCCGAGGCTTGCGCGCGCGGTACGGCCCGATCGTCGCCCTCGGCCTGAGCTCGCTCCTGTTCGGTCTGAGCCACGGCGAGCCGCACGCCGTGGTCTACGCCCTGTGCGCGGGCCTCGTGCTCGGCGGCGTCGCCCTCCGCACGGGCTCGACGCTTCCGTCCATGGCCATGCACGCGGCCGTCAACGCCGTGCCCATCCTCCTGCCCTCGCGCCTTGTGCCGATCCCCGGGTTCAACACCGTCGGCCGCGCCGTGTACCATGTACCGCTCGCGCTCCTCGCGGTGGCCACCCTGGTCACCGTGGCGGCGCTCGCATGGCTCCTTCGCACCACCGAGGACGGTTCATGAGCACCGACGGTCACGGCAAAAAGCGGCGCATGGGCGTCGTGCTCTGTGGCGGCGGCATCACGGGCGCGATGTACGAGGTCGGTTGTCTCGCGGCCATCGAAGAGGCCTTCGAGGGGTTCCGCGCCTCGGACTTCGACGTGTTCATCGGTGCCTCGAGCGGCTCGACCCTGGCCATGGCTCTCGCGGGCGGGCTGTCGGCGCAGCGCGTCTACCGCGCCCTGCTCGACCCGGCCGACGACTTCTTCCCGCTCAAGCGCCAGCACCTGCTCCACTTCGACCCGCGCGAGGTGCGCCGCGCCTGGGGCTCGGCCTTCAACGCCCTCCGGCGCCTGCTCGGCTCGGTCGCCCAGCGGCCCCTGGCCCTCGACGTGTGGAACGAGATCGATCGCTTCTACGACTCGCTGCCGGCGGGCCTGTTCACCCTGGACCCCTACGAGAAGTTCCTCGCCGACTTCATGAGCCGGCGGGGCATCCCGAAGACCTTCGACGCCATGCCGCAGAAGCTCGTCATCGTCGCCAACGATCTCGACTCGGGCGAGCGGGCCGCCTTCGGCATGGGTGATCTGCGTTACGTTCCAGTGGCGCGCGCCGTCGCGGCTTCGAGCGCCGTGCCGATCCTCTTCGCGCCCGTGCGGATCGGCGACCGGGACTACGTGGCCGGAGGCGTGGGCGAGGCCGGGCACGTGGAGCTCGCCGCCGAGACGGGCTGCGAGCTCGTCCTCGTCATCAACGCCGTCGTGCCCGTCCGCGCCGACCTCGGCTCCCGGGAGGTGCCCACGGGCCACGGCCAGCGCACGCGCGTCCGCGACAAGGGCATGCTCTGGGTGAACAACCAGTCGTGGCGCATGGTGACGGCGGCGCGCCTGCGCAATGGCATCGACGCCTTCCGCCGGGAGCGCCCCGGTGTCGACGTGCTCTTGCTCGAGCCCGACCCGAGCGACGCGACCATGTTCATGTACTCGCCCATGAACTTCACCGCGCGCCGCGTGATCCTCGAGGACGGCTACACCACCACCCTGAGGCAGCTCAAGGACCCGGACTCCACCCTCCGCCGCGCCTTCGAAGGCCGCGGCCTCGTCCCGCAAGGCCCCCAAGCGACGACGACGTAGCGGCAGCGCGTCGGATCATCGATCGCCCCGGCTTCCCCGAGCGCAGCGACGGCTCAACCCAAGATGTGCCGGAGCACGATGCCGGCCGCGATGGCGGCAGAAAGGAGCAGGACGCCGAGGAGGATGGTCCGCGAGCGCGATCGCCGCGGGGCCGGTGTCTTCGACTGCCGGGGCGAGAGGCTCGGGCGCGAGCTCCGGCTCGGATGGATCGACGTCATGGAGGGCATGCGAACGGCGGTGATCAAGGCCTCCGCGAGGGCCGCCGGGGTCTCGTAGCGGTCATCGCGATTGGGGGCCATGGCCCGCTCGACCACATCGACCACGTCGAAGGGCAGGTCGGGGCGCACCTCGTCGAGTGGCCGCACGCGCCCCGTGAGCACGGCCCCGAGGAGCTGACCCCGGTCGGACGCCGCGAAGGGGGACTTGCCGGTCAGCATCTCGTAAAGGATCACGCCCATCGCGTAGACGTCGACGCGACCATCGGCACCATGGGCCGACCGGATCTGCTCGGGCGCCATGTAGCGTGGCGTACCGATGACCGCGCCGGTGCGCGTGACCTTCGCGCTGCCGGCATGGAGCGACAGGCCGAAGTCGAGGAGCTTGACGGGAGTCGGGCCCGTCGAGGGTAGGAAGAGGTTGTCCGGCTTGAGGTCGCGGTGGATGACGCCCCGCTCATGGGCCACCTCGAGCGCGGCGCACGCCATCTGGACGATCGGCAGGAGGTCTTGGGGAGACTGGGCCCCTTCACGGCGGACGCGCCGGTGCAGGGTCTCGCCCTCGAGCAGCTCCATGGCGATCCACGGTGTCCCGTCCGGCGCGTAGCCGATGTCGCGGATGGCCACGATGCCCGGGTGGGAGAGGGAGGCCAGGATGCGCCCTTCGCGCCGGAAACGCTCCTGCAGCTCCGGGTCGGGGGAGCGGTCCCGGGGCATCACCTTGAGGGCGACGCGGCTCTCTCCGGTCAGGTCGGTCGCCTCGTAGACCGCGCCCATCCCGCCGCTGCCGAGCAGGCGTTCGATGCGAAAGCGGTCCGCGAAGAAGAAACCCACCCCGAAGGGCGGCACCACGACGGTCGGCTCAGCCTTCCAATCCGAAATGCTGTCGAACAAGTCGTGCCCCGCACCCACGGCTCCATCCTACCCGAAACAGCGGGACAGAGCCGTGGGTCGATCGCACGGTGCCAGAGAGAGACGGCGTCAGCGTCGCGCGGTGGGCTGCTGGCGCGGCCGGAAGGCGTCCCAGAACGGGATCCCCTGATCGTCGCGGAGCATCAGCTCGTGGTCACCCATGGCAACGCTCTTGGCGAGGATCTCGGGCTTTGCCGCCGCCACCTGCTGGTTCGGAGTGGCCTGATGGTTCGCAGGCTCTGCAGCAGCCGCGACGCGTGAGCCCACGACGGTCACCTCCTCGCCGACGGATAGCCGGCCGGACTGGTGGTCGAGGAACCAGGCCGGGCCCAGATCGACCTCCTCGGTCTCGTTGCCCGTCTTGAGCATCAAGCGGATGCCCGGCTCCGAGCCGCGCTCGGGCGTGAACCGGGTGATGCCCGTCACATGACCGCTGACGGTGGTCATGGACGCTTGCTGGAAGCGCTGGTTGTAGGTCGAGCCCATGCCCCAGGCACCCTGGCTCATGCCGCCGAAATGCTGAAGGTGGCCGGTCGTCGCATGCGGTCGAGCATGCTGAGTCTGCCCCTGCTGGTGCGTCTGCTGCGCCAGCGCGACGACGGACATCAGCCCCAACGCCGCGAGG
Organism: uncultured delta proteobacterium; assembly: GCA_963830115.1. Lineage (GTDB taxonomy): Bacteria > Myxococcota_A > Polyangia > Polyangiales > CAWHLB01 > CAWHLB01. The sequence goes on along the minus strand of CAWHLB010000027.1, from coordinate 230,893 downwards.
GCGCCCATGAGGGCTGCTAGGTTCTTCTTCATCGCTCCTCCTTCTCACCGTTCGTGCGGTGATGTCTTTGCTGCGGGAGGGGGCATGGGGCGTGCCGAGTCAAAAGCCGAGCAGATCCGGCAACGGACCCCGGGTGAAGCGCAGGGCGTGCGCTTCGCTCCGGCGTGGGGATTGCGCCGCACAGGCTACGCTGGCAATCGCGCAGCGTGTGGGAGACGTGCACAGGCCCGAGCCCGTGCGGACGTCAGACGCGCTCGACGTCCTGCACGCCTTCAATGCGCGCGATGGTGCGCATGAGCGCGCGGAGCTTGGTGACATCACCCACGGTGAACTGGAACAGGTTCACTGCGCGTCCGTCGGGCGAGGTGCGGCAGTTCGCCTCACTGATGTTTACACCGGCCTGCGTGAACGCCGTCGAGACGTTGGCGAGGATGCCCGGCTTGTCTGCCGTCACGACGCGCAGCGAGACGGGCAGGTCGAAGGGCGCCGACCCGGCCCAGCTCACCTCGACGCGGCGCTGGGGATCGAGCTCCATCGCGCGTGCGCAGCCGCGACGGTGCACGGTCACGCCGCGCCCCCGCGTGATCCACCCGGTCACCGGATCCCCGGGAACGGGGTTACAGCACTTGGCGAAGCGCACGAGCATGTCGTTCATGCCCTCGATCTGGATGCCCTCGCCCTTGCCGTTGCGGCCGGTGACCTTCTGGACGGTGCGCTCGAGCAGGCTCGGTCTGAGGCTCTCGCGCGCCTTCGGGTCCTCGCTCGGCGCCACCACATCCATGAGCTGCTTCGGCGAGATGCGCCCGTAGCCGAGCTGGGCGAAGAGCTCCTCCTGGCTCGCGCACCCGAAGTGCAAGAGGACGCGCCGTGCCTCGGGGCCCTTCAGGAAGCGCGCGAAGGACAGGTCCTTCCGGCGCATCTCCTTCTCGAACAGGTCGCGGCCGAGCTTGATCGAGCGCTTGCGCTCCTCCGCGCGGATGTACGAGCGGATGCGCGAGCGGGCGCGCGCGGTCCCGACGAACTCGAGCCAGTCCTTGCTCGGATGCTGGTTCGCGTTGGTGAGGATCTCGACGACGTCGCCGTTGTGGAGCTTGGTGCGGAGCGGGACCATCACGCCGTTGACGCGCGAGCCCGCGCAGTGCTCGCCCACCTCCGAGTGGATGTCGTAGGCGAAGTCGATGGGCGTCGCGCCGCGCGCCAGGGTGCGCACGTCGCCGGCCGGCGTGAAGACGTAGACGTCCTCGCGGGAAGAGGTCGACCTTGACGCTCTCGTAGAACTCCGCCGGGTCGGCGACGTCCTTCTGGAACTCCATGAGCTGGCGCAGCCAGGCGAAGCGCGCGGCGTCCTTGGCGTCGAGCCCGCCCGTCCGCTCCTTGTACTGCCAGTGGGCCGCGATGCCGAACTCGGCCGTGCGGTGCATCTCGTGGGTGCGGATCTGCACCTCGATGCGGCGGTGGCCGGGCCCGATGACCGTCGTGTGGAGCGACTGGTACATGTTGGGCTTGGGCAGGGCGATGTAGTCCTTGAAGCGCCCGGGGATGGGCGTCCACTGCGAGTGCACGACGCCGAGGGCCGCGTAGCAGTCGGCCACGTTCTCCATGAGCACGCGGAAGGCGACGAAGTCCTGCACCTGCTCGAAGTCGCAGCCGGTCTGCTTCATCTTGCGCCAGATGGAGTAGACGTGCTTGATGCGGCCCTGGACGTCGACGGCGAAGCCGCGCTCGATGAGCATCTTGCGCAGGCGCTTGGTGACGTCGTTGATGTAGCGGTCGCTGTCCTTGGCCTGCTTGCGCACCTTGCGCGCCAGCTCCGCGTAGGCGTCGGGGTGCAGGTACTCGAAGCTCAGGTCCTGCAGCTCGGCCTTGAGCCAGTGGATGCCGAGGCGGCCGGCGAGCGGCGCGTAGATCTCGAGGGTCTCGCGCGCGATGCGCTCCTGCGACTCGAGCTTCATGTGCTCGAGGGTGCGCATGTTGTCGAGGCGGTCGGCGAGCTTGACGAGGAGCACGCGGATGTCGCGCGCCATGGCCACGAGCATCTTGCGGAAGCTCTCGGCTTGCTGGTCCTCCTTGCAGGCGAAGTTGACGCGGCCGAGCTTGGTGACCCCGTCGACCAGGAACGCGACCTCGGGCCCGAAGAGCTCGCTCGATCTCCTCCTCGGTGACGTGCGTGTCCTCCACGACGTCGTGCAACAGCGCGGCACACACGCTCGCGGTGTCGAGCCGCATGTCGGCGATGATGTCGGCCACGCTGACCGGGTGGACGAAGTACGGGTCCCCCGACTTGCGCATCTGGCCTTCGTGCTTGCGCGCCGAGTAGACGTAGGCCTTGTTGATCAGATCGGTATCCGCCAGCGGGTGGTAGCCTTTGACCTTTTCCAGGATGTCTGTGAGGCGGACCATCATGTCGAACCGGATGGCCGGTCCGGATCCCGGCGGAGCGACGAGCAGGCCGTAAGCCATCTCGTCGGGAAAATTTCAGCACCGGGCCCATGCTGCGACAAGGATCGTGCCGGCGGCGGGAGCCCGCGATTCCGCACACTTGCCCATGCTGCTCCCGCGGACGGGGGTGCCCGATGCTCGTGGGGGGCGGTCCACCGGTGACTCTCGCCGAGGGTCGCGTGGGAGCCCGGTGTGCCAGCCCGGACCCCGGTCCTGTCCGCTCCCAACCAGCGCGGAGCGAATCGGGTAGGGCCGCCGCGGGCTTGCAGGTCACGGAAGGGCAGCGTCTACGGGCGTGAGGGAATCGGTCGTCGTGCCGTCTCCGAGCTGCCCGTCCGGGTTACCGCCCCAGCAGGACACCCGTCCGCCGCTTCGCGCCGCGCAACTGTCGACCTCGCCGGCTGCGATGGCGAAAGCGTCGCCGACACCCGTGACGGCGACGGGGCTCGTCGCCTCGACCGTCGTGCCATCGCCGAGCTGACCATGGCTGTTGTCACCCCAGCAAACGATTGCGCCGGTGGCACGCAACGCGCACGTGTACTCCCACGTCGCGGCCAGGGCGACCGCGTCCGCGAGGCCGAGGACCCTCGTCGGACCGGCCATCCCACCGCTCGATCCGCCGTCGCCCAGACGTCCCTGATCGGATTGGCCCCAGCACACGACACTCCCCGAATCGAGGCGCGCACAGGAGTGTTGGTCGGCCGCGACGACGCCGCGGGCGGAAGACACGCCGAGCACCACGACGGGTGCCGTGCGCCCCGTCGTCGTTTCGTCGCCGAGCTGACCGTGGTCGTTGTGACCCCAACACCAGACCGCCCCGGTGGCATCGACCGCGCACACGTGCGCGATGCCGACGTCGGCCGCGATCACGTCGGAGAGGCCGGGCACGGGCCCCGGAGGACCCGTAGCGCTCTTGGTGCCTCGACCGAGCTTGCCGCTCCCGTTGTCGCCCCAGCAATCGAGCTCTCCGCTCTCCGTGATGGCGCAGGAGTGCTTGGCATCGGCCGCAATCGAGACGGCTCCGCTCACGGACGGCACCGCCAAGGGTAGGGCGCTGTCGGGTCCCAGCGTGCCGAGCTGGCCGTGGTCGTTCCATCCCCAGCAGACCACCGTGCCGGTACGGCGGACTGCGCAAGTGTGCTTCTCCCCGGCCGCCACGGCGGTGGCGTCGCTGAGCCCCGTGACCAGTACCGGTGTCGCGCTGTCGGGTCCGACGCGACCGAGCTGACCGCGGTCGTTGCGCCCCCAACAGGCGACCTGCCCCGTCTCGAGCACCGCGCAGGTATGGTGACGCCCCGTGGCTACCGGCCGGGGCACGGGCCCGCCTCCATCCCCGCCGTCGGCCGTTGCTGCCGCGTCGCTCGTCGTGCTCGCATCCATGACGCCAGCGGCGTCCATCGCGCTCGCGTCCATCGCACCGGCATCGGTGATCGGGCCCGCGTCGGCAAGCATCGCGTCGGCAAGCGCCGCGTCCATGGCCCCAGCGGCGTCCGTCACGGTCGCGTCCATCGCACCGGCATCGGTGATCGGGCCCGCGTCGGCAAGCGCCGCGTCCATGGCCCCAGCATCTGCGTCGCCCGCTTCTGTCCCCGCGTCGGCCGCGCCTCCCTCACCCGCATCGGCCCCGCCGTCGTGGGCCATCCCGCCTTCGCGCCCACCATCGCGACGCACGTCGCCGTCCGGGGCCGAGCCCGCGTCGAGCCCGGGCACCCCCAACACCCGAACGAGCGGCTCCGCCTCGTAGGATTGGCCGCGCGCCCGCAGCACGACACGATGCTCGCCAACCGCCAGATCCCGCACCGGCCGCACCACGACCGTGGACCCCACGCGCAGGATCACCGCCGGCACGTCGCCGATCTGAACCGATAGGTCGGCTGCCGGCACCAGACCCTGCTTGCGCATGTCGAGCCACGCGGAGGGATCGGGCCCGCTCAACGCGAATTCGACCGAAGCGGAGCCGAACGCCGACACCTCCGCAGGGGCGACGCGCAGGGGAGCCGTGCCGCACCCCGCGGTGCCCACGGTCACGAGGAGAAGCGCCCCGAAGGCCCGTGACTCACATCCCATGCAGCAGCGCCTCGATCGCAGAGGGTCGCACCGGCTTGGTCAAGACCCGGATCCCGGTGATCGGCCTCTCGCTGCCGGTCATGATCACCACCTTGTCCGCTGCGTCGGGACAGCGCTCGCGAAGTGCCGCGACGAACTCGGAGCCGCTCATCGCCGGCATGTTCAGGTCGCACAGAACGAGCGAGAACTCCCCTGTCGCGGCGAGCTCGAGCGCTTCTCGCGGGTCGGTCGTACCCGTGACGTGCACGCGCCGTCCGAGCCATCGCTGCATGGCGCGCACGAGCGCCGGCTCGTCGTCGAGAACGAGCACGCGGCGCTCGCGCCGCTCCGCGTGCGGGGCGACGGCCTGGTCGTCGTGACCGATCGGCGCGGAAGCGTCGATGGCGCTCGCAACGCGTCCGCCGGGAAGCCAGAGCCGGAAGGTGGTCCCGGCCGGACCCGTCGATACGAGCTCCAGGTCGCCACCGTGAGCCTGTGCGAACGATTGTGAGAGGTACAGACCGAGGCCGGTTCCGTGCGACCCCTTCGTCGTGAAGAACGGCGCGAACAAGTGCTCCACGGCGTGCTCCGGAACGCCGGAGCCGTTGTCCCGGACCTCGGCCCAGGCTCGCCCCTCCATCCAGCCCACACGTACGATCACCTCCGCACTCTCTCGACCGGCGCACGCGTCGGCAGCGTTCGCGACGAGGTTCGATAAGGTTTGCTCGATGCGGCCACGATCACATGCGACGATGATTCCCCTCTCCGCTTCGAGGCGCACGAGCACTCCCGGTCTGCTCGCGGACACCATGCGGACGGTCATCCGCGCGATGTCGGTCAGGTCTTCATCGGCCCGCACCTGCGCCCCCCCCTTCGAGACCGAGGACAGGTCGTCGACGATGCGTGCCAGTCGGTCAGTTCCCTCGCGCGCCTCGGTCGCCATCTGCCGCAAGTCGCCGTCGAGCGAGTCTTCCAGGACGCGCAGGTTCATGTTCACGAACGCGAGCGGATTGTTCATCTCGTGCGCAACGCCGGCGGTGACCCTCCCGAGTAGCGTGAGCTTCTCGTTCACCAGGACGGCCTGATGGAGCTTCGCCCGCTCGATTGCCGCAATCGCGACGCCGCAGAGGATCTCGACCAGTCGGATGCTGGTCTCCGCGAGAGGGACAGCCGACAGGGCCACGCCGTAGCGGTTCCCGGCCGCCGCGAGGAGCACGCACGCCCGGTCGCCGACCAAGTGCGTCTCGACCTGTGCCGTCGTAGCCCTCTCGGTCTCCTTGCCGGTGCCCAGCGTGCCCGCCGCAGCGCGATCGAGCATCTTGACGATCCTGGCCGCCGCGACCGGAAGGTCCGTCGGAGGCCCCGGAGACTCGAGCGCGTCGATCGGGACCACACGAAACCCGTGATCGGGGAACGCCCCCTCGAGCGCGTGCGAGAGGGCGGGCAGCACCTGCTCCGGCGCGCCGAGCGCGCCGACCTTGCGCGAGAACCTCACCGCGTGGCGCAGGACACGCGCATCCTCGTGCAGCCGTTCACTCATGGAGGCGATGGCGGCACCGAGATCGCCAATCTCGTCGTCGTGCAGAGCGGGGGGCCGCACGGGCGCGTCCCGTGAGCTCTGCACGGCCGCTACAAGTGCCCGCACGGGGGACGTGATGCGGCGCGCGAGCAGCAGGGCCAGCAGCGCGAGCGGAAGGAGCGCAAGCAGCCCGAGCTGTGCCGTGCGGCGCACGATCGCGTAGGCCGCGATGCGTGCCGGCGCAACGGGTGCGCGCAGCTCGAGCCGTCCAGCCGCCGTCCTTGCACTGGCCGTGATCACCTCCCGTCCATGGCGCCGCTCGCGGTGCGCGAGCACGGACTCGGGCCGGCCACGCGCCGGCGTCGAGGCAGCCCCGGTGCGCACGATATCGGCGTGCCAACCTTCGGGCACGGCGAGCAGTGGGCGCAGGTCGAGCAGCCCCGCCGTGTCCGTACCGCCCGTCCGGCCACGCAAGAGCAGGAAGTGGTGATCGACGATGGTCTCGTCGGGTGCTCCCCTCGCATCGGCCTGGTGCAGCGTCGACGACGTCCCCTCTTGCGTCGAGGCCTCGACGAGCACTTGCCCGTCGCGCTTGCAGGTCACCGCGACGAGCGGCGGACTCACCAAGTCCGGCACCGCGAGCAACCGCCCCGCCATCGCAGCGAAGCTCACGGTACGCAGCTCGGCGCGCGCGAGCTCCACGTGACGCTCGATACCCTGCCGGCGCGCTTCGGTAACCGAGACCGCCGTGTCGACGAGCGCAGCCTCCTTGTCGTTGCGCACCAGAATCGCCGCCGCGATCGTAACGAGTGCGAGCGGGACGATGCCCGCGACCAGCACCACGGCGGCCGTCCGCAGGAACACGGTTCCGCGAATGCGTCTGCGGCGTGATGTCATTGGCTGAGCACCGAGCGGGACACGATGCGCGCGTTTCCCAGGTCGTCAGTTGCGCGCACGACGACGTTCGCGAGCCCGGGGTCGATGGACTTCCGCACGGCGAAGGTGCCGTCTTCGGCGATGGCGGTGGGGCTTCCGTCGATGTCCACGGTCGCCCCCGGGTCTGTCACGCCGGCGATTCGCATGGGGCTGGAGACGACCTGACCCGGCCGAGGCGCGGTCAAGACGAGGCGAGGTGGCGTCCAATCGATGAGCACTGTCACGGAGCGCGCCGGCGCGGCCGGAAGAGGATCGCCGCCGAGCATCCCCCGCACCGTCCAGCGCCAGGTGCCCGCTCCGATGGGGACGCGCACCGACGTGGCATGGGCGTCCACGGCCACCACGTGGGTCTGGCCGCCCTCGGCCGTTGCCTCCGCGCGATAGGCATCGACACCCGACAGGGGCTGCCAGGTCAACAACAGCGTACTGCGGGTGCGAACGCGCGCACCCGACGGGGGCGACGAGAGCACGACCCTGCCCCCCTCGTGCCCCTCGTCGAGCACCGCGCCGCGGGCGTCGAGCGCGACGAAGTGCGCTGCACGAACGTCGAGCGGCCCGCCCTGGTGCCGCTCGAGGTGACCGATGCCGTGCACCATCGAGACCCGTGTCCTATGAGCATCGACCTCGAGGCGCGCTTCCACGTCCGCGCCGGCAGAGGGGTCGGCCGGCTCTTGCAGCACGAGGGTACCCGGCGGCAGCTTGACCTCCATTCGCTGCGCCCTCCCTCTGTGACCTGCGATGCGCGCGACCAGCCGACCGGAGATGTGCTCGATGCGCTCGACGTGGGGGGCCTGCCCGGGGATGCGGAGGGTCGTCGACGGACCGAGATGGACCACCGACCCCTCGTCGTGGAAGCGCACGGTCGCGCGGCTGTTCGTCATCGTCTGAACGCCGTCCGCCACGTGCAGGCTCTGGCGCTCGCGCGCCGCGGTCCACACGCCGCTCTGCGCCGCCTTGTAGCGCACGTCTCCGGACGACGCTTGGAGCACGGCCACGTCGCCTTGTGCCGCCCCAGGGGCGACCGGCCTCAGGTGCCCGGGGAGGTTTCGCGAGCCGCCGTGACAGCCCGTCAGCATCAACGTGCAAAGCAGGAGGCCCTCAGGGGAGGTACGCACAGCGAGCCTCCAGCAGCCAGCGCACTAGGGGCCCGTGGAATACGGACTCGGGCACGAACGGATCGAGCCGCACGAGGACGGCCCCAGTCAACCGCAGGCGATCCCCGACCGGGAACGAAGGCCCGGCGCCGATCCCGAAGGTGGGCGCGACGCCGTCGCCGGTCGCGTCGACGTTGTCGATGCGGATGGCGTCATGCAAATAGCGCGCGCCGGCTTCGATGAACCCGCCCAGGGTCACGGCGCCGATGCCGACCTTCGCTCCGAGCTCGACCGACGCCTCGACGCCCTGGCGAGATCCCGTCGCCCGGCCGACGATGCGCGGATCGGCAGGGGGCGCCGCGACGGCGGTGTCGCTCCAGCGCAAATCGCCGGCGAGGGCGAACGAGGGTCCAATCTCGACGCCCACACGGACGCCCGCGCCGGCCACCGGACGTCCCCAACCGTCGACACCGACGTCGAGCATCGCGGCGAGGGTCGGACGGCGTCCGTGACGTTCGAGCCGGGGACGCAGGCGGCGGATCGCGGGTGGCCGCGGAGGCACGCGGGCCGGCGGGGGCGGGGCGCGCGGCGCGGGCGGAGCGACTACCCGCACACTGCGCGTGGCGAGCGGAACGAGCCGCCCATCGACGCGTGCGACCAGGACGACGAGAGCCACGCCGACTGTGCTCTCCGGGCAAGACACCTCGCTCACGTTCTCCACCGGCGAACCGTCGCCGCACCGGAAGGCAACGGCGTCCGAGGCCAGGATCGCTCCGTCCACGGTCCGCACGGTGGCCCGTACCGGGATAGGCGATCCAGGTGCGACGTGTGCTGGCACCTCCAGCTGCGCATCGGCCGGCCAGCTCGCCACGACCGGCAGGTCGCGTTGCGCGGTTGCGCCTTGCGTCTCCGCACGTAGGTCGACCGAAGGCGAGCCCGCGCGCGCTGCGAGCTTGACGGCCGCCAGCCCCGGGGACAGCCATTCCAGAGCGCGCAGCTCCCCACGCTCACTCCGCACCCGAAGCGGCACGTTGCGTGATAGGCGACCGTGGCGGTCGGTGACGACGAGGAACGCCGCCGTGCGAGGCGCGCCCGCAGCCGGCACCGACAGGTCACTCGGCAGAAGGAGCACCGCCGGACCGGCAGCCGCCCCACCTGTCGAGGAGGCCGCCGCGCCCGTCAACCCGCCGCTGCGCGCGACGACGCCGACGAGGGCGTGAGGTGGGACGCTTCCCGTCCAGGCGTCGGAAGCGGCCCGGAGCTGCGTCGAGCCATCCGCGAAGAACGCAACGACGCTCACCGGCTCACCGTGGGGGGCACCGTTGACTCGTGCGGTGAGCCGCGCCCCGCGCCGCTGAAGGCGAACGGCGAGGCCGCGTTCGGAGCCCATCGCGACGGCCGCGCTTGCCACCGCTTCGCCGGCACGGGCTTCTAGCTGCACCTGACCTCGGGGCGGGCTGGCCTTCAGAGTGAACCACCGCGCGCACGGACCTGCGGGTGGACCCGGGTGCACATCGACCCCCACCTCGTTGGTGCTCAACTCGAGAGCATCGGCGGACGCGCATCCGCCGTCCGATGTTTCCAGAACGACGAGGGCGCGGCGCTCGGCGGGCGTGCCCTGGGGACCGAGGACGTGCAGCGCCGCCGCTTCGGCCGGAGTCGGCACCATGAGGAGGAGCAGGGTTCCCAGCAGCAGGGATGAGGACACCTACGCGAAATATTATTGCATTTGTGCAACTTTTCATAGCGACGGCCCTCGCCTCGAAGGGGTTCTCGGGTCCGATGATCGCCCCACCTGAAGCCGCGAGTCGTCTGGCCCGACCGCCTCGCGAGCGGTTGTCTCGGATCGGGGTCCCCGACCCCCATCCCCATGCTACGCTGGGCCGGTCCCGAGATGACGCGCCTGTCGAAGATCGGTCGCCTTCTGTTCGCGCATCGCCGTCGCTTCGCCCCGGCGGTCATGCTGGTGGCGATCCTCGTCGTGGGTGGCGAGCCTTCGGCGCAACGCCTCGGAAGACCGAGATCCGCTACGACCTGGGCCCCGACCACGCCCAGCTCACCGAGGTGCGCCTCGGGTATGTCCGGGGGCACGACGAGCTCAAGGGGGTGCGCTTCCGCTACCCGGACGGGGCGCCCACCATCCTGCGCCACACGGTCGAGCTGGCGCCGGGACGCTATCGGGTCGTGGCCGAGCTGCGCGGGCCCGGGCTCGAGCGCACGGTCGAGCGCGCCCTCAGGGTGCCGGCCCAGGCCGTGGTGCACATGGAGCTGTTCAACGAGGCTCTCGCGGCGGGGCGGGGATGGCCCCTGAACGGCATACATCCCGGCGGCGACTCGCCAGGTCTCGTGGGTAGGCTGTGACGACGACGGCAACGCAGGCGGGGACCCGCCATCTGACGGGCGAGCGGGTGCTCGAGCTGCCCCGATGCGCCCTCGTCCTGCTGAGCGGGCCACGGCGCGGAGAGGAGCAGGTCATCGACCGGGATCTGTTCCGCATCGGCAAGAGCCACGACAACGACCTGGTGCTCGACGATGTGACCGTCTCGCGCACGCACTGCGAGATCGTGCGCGAGAGCCGCGGCTACCTGCTGCGTGATCTCGGCTCGACCAACGGCACCCTGCTCGACGGCGCGGAGGTCCGGGAGGTCTACCTCAAGCCCGGTGCCATCATCACGGTCGGCACGGTCGAGCTCAAGGTCCGCCCCTTCGCCGAGCGCATCGATCTGTTGCCGAGCGACAAGGAGCGGTTCGGTGAGGTGGTCGGACGCGCGGTGGCCATGCGTGAGGTCTTCGGCCTGCTCGAGCAGCTCGCCCCGAGCGACGCCACCATCTTGATCGGCGGCGAGACGGGGACGGGCAAGGACGTGGTGGCGCGGTCGATCCACGCTGCGAGCCCGCGCCGCGGCCGGCCGTTCATCGTGGTCGACTGCGGCGCCGTCGTCGGGACACTCATCGAGAGCGAGTTGTTCGGGCACGAGAAGGGGGCCTTCACCGGCGCGGCGGCTCAGCGCCAGGGCGCCTTCGAGCTCGCGAACGGCGGCACCCTCTTCCTCGACGAGATCGGCGAGCTGCCCCTCGACCTGCAGCCCAAGCTGCTCCGGGCCCTCGAGCAGCGGGCCTTTCGGCGCGTCGGCGGCAACCGCGAGATCCGCGTGGACATCCGCATCGTCGCCGCATCGAAGCGCAACCTGCGGATGGAGGTCGAGCGCGGAAAGTTCCGCGAGGACCTCTATTTCCGCCTCGCGGTCGTGCCGATCGAGCTGCCGCCGCTCCGCGAGCGCCGCGAGGACGTACCCCTCCTGGTCGACCACCTGCTCGAGGTGGTCTCCGGCAAGAACGGTTCCGGTGAGCCCCTGCGCGTGGCGCCCGATGCGCGCGACGCCCTGGTCGCCCACGACTGGCCGGGCAACGTGCGTGAGCTTCGCAACGTGCTCGAGCGGGCCACGTACATGGCGCGCGCCCGCGGCAAGACCGAGGTGCACCTGGCCGACGTGCCCGTCGTGGCGGCGGGCCGCACGACCTCGAGTGACGACGCGGGTCTGCCCGCCTTCAATCCGCAGAAGAGCTATCGGGATACCAAGGCCCAGTGGGACGAGCTCTTCGAGCGGCGCTACGTCACCTGGCTGCTCGAGCGCCACGACGGCAATGTCTCGGCGGCGGCCCGCTCTGGCGACATGGACCGCAAGTACCTCCACAAGCTCGCGAAGAAGCACGGGCTCAAGTAGTCGCCCCGTGCGGCGCCCTCACGGCGAAGGAAGCGGGGCACGGCGGCCTGAGCGGACCATCTTGAACGCCTCGAGCCACAGGGTGGTGACGAGGGCGACCGCCACGGCCAGGAGCCACGCGCCACCGGGGAGCGGAGCGAGGTGCAGCAGGTGAGCGATGGGCGCGACCTCGACGATCGCGACCAGCAGAGTGACGGCGCCGACGAGGACCGGTAGCAGCGCCGGGTTGTTCCACAGGGGCACGCGGAAGCAGGGCCTCTCCGGATCCCGGAGCACGACCACCATGAGGAGCTGGCCGAGCAGCAGCGTGACGAGCCCGGCGGAGCGCGCCACGTCGGTGGGCACGCCCCGCGAAAGGGCGCCGAGATAGACGAAGAGCACGCCTGCGAGCAGCGTGGCGCCGAGCGCGATGGGCAGGCGCAGGTGACCGCCGAGCAGCTCCGCCGCGGCCGCGTGGGGAGGGCGTCGCATCGAGATCGGCCGGCGCGGGCTCGTGCTCGAAGACGAGCGCGATGATGGGGTGGAGCACGAGCTGAAGCAGGACCAGGTGCGTGGGCAGGAGCATGAGGGGCTGGTCGAGTAGCGGCACGAGGAGGGCGACGAAGAGCAGGGGCACGTGAAAGGCAATCAAATAGGCAAACGCTTGCTGCAGGTGGTGGGCGATGCGCCGCCCGTCGCGCACCGCGTCGACGATGGTCGTGAAGTTGTCGTCGAGCAGGACGAGGCTCGCCGACTCGCGCGCCACCTGCGTGCCTCGCTGCCCCATGGCCACACCGATGTCGGCCTCCCGGAGGGCGGGCGCATCGTTGATGCCGTCCCCCGTCATGGCGACGATCCGGCCGCGACGCCGCAGGGCCGACACCAGCCGGTGTTTCTGCTCGGGGCGCGTGCGAGCGAAGATGTTTGCCTCGAGGGCGAGGGTCTCGAGGGTCGCGTCGTCCGCGCTGTCGATGTCTTCACCGGTGACGATCACGTTCTGTCCGCGCTGGTCGTGGTGCGGAAGGTCGAGGCCTTCGGCGACCGCGTGGGCCGTCACGGGATGGTCGCCGGTGATCATGATCACGCGCACCCCGGCGCTCGCGCACTCGGCGAGCGCCTCGCGCACGTGCGGCCGGAGCGGGTCGGCGAATCCGACGAGGCCCGCGAAGCGGAGGCACGCCTCGTCGTCGAGGCGCCCGCCGCCGGGGACGGCGACGATGCCCGTGGCGACCGCGATGACGCGCATGCCCCGTGCGCCGAGGCCGTCGTGCGCCCGGTGCGCTCGGTCGCGCACCTCGGCTGGCGCGTCGACTGCATGGAGGATCCCTTCGAGCGCCCCCTTTGCGGCGGCGACGTGCGTTCCGTCGGCCCGTCGCCAGACGTGCGTCAGGTACTTGTGGACCGGGTCGAAGGGATAGTCGCGAACCAGCGTATCGGCGTGCAGCGCATCCACGTCCACGCCGTGCTCGCGGGCGAAGCGCACGAGGGCCTGGTCGAGCGGGTCGAAGGGCTCGGGCTCCGACGCGCGGACGGCCGCGGCGAGGACGGCGCGGGCTGCCCCCGCAGCAGGCATGGAACCGCGTGTCTCTTCTTGGTTTGTTGATGCCCTCGCTTCGCTCGGGGAGGGGGCCTCGAGCCCCTCTCCCCGGGATCGTTCTTCGATGAGGGGGTGGCCTTGATCGTCGAGGATGGTGCGGACGTCGAGGCGGCCCAGTGTCAGGGTGCCGGTCTTGTCCGAGCAGATGACGTCGACCGAGCCGAGGGTCTCCACGCTCGGGAGACGCCGCACCAGGGCGTTCCTGCGGGCGAGGCGCGCGGCGCCCAGGGCCAGATACAGCGTGTAGACCATCGGGAACTCGCCGGGAACCGCTGCGATGCCCAGGCTCACGCCGGCGATGACCGCCGCTGCGATGCCTCGCCCGCGGAGCAACTCGGTCAGGGCGACGCCCACGCAGAAGACCACCGCCACCACGCCGAGGGTGCGTACGAGCCGCGTGACCCGCCGCTGCAGCGGCGTTCGTGGTGGCTGGATGTGCGCGACCAGGCTGCCGACCCGGCCGTATCGTGTGGCGGCGCCGGTGGCCGAGATGCGGATGAGCGCTCGACCCGAGAGCACCGTCGTGCCCGCGAGCACCTCCGCCTCGCCTGGCCCCCCCTTGTCGACCGGCAGGGACTCGCCCGTCAGCGCCGATTCGTCCACCGCCAGCTGACTCCCCTGGACCAACGTGCCGTCCGCTGGCACGACCACGCCCTCCGAGATCGACACCAGGTCCTCCGGCACGACCTCCTCCACGGGCACCTCGGTCATGGCGCCGTCCCGGAGCACCGCCACGGTCGGTGCCGAGAGCCGCCGCAGCGCCTCGAGCGCGTGGTCCGCGCGGGTCTCGAGCAGGACCGAGAGCACCGTGATCGGAACGAGGGCGGCGAGCGTCACGGCCGCATCCAGGAAATCGCCGATCAGCAGGTAGACCGGCGCTGCCACCAGAAGCAGCAGCACAAGGGGGTCGCTCAGGGGAAGGAGGACCCGCCGGACGAGCGAAGGGTGCCTCCCAGCGGGCACCAGACGGTTCGGCCCGAAGCGCGTGAGTCCCGCGCGCGCCTGCTCGCTCGTGAGGCCGACAATCGTGGTCTCGGCAGGTGTCTCCACCCGCTTGATGTGCGACCCGCCACCCCGGTCGCAAGGCCGATCGCCTCCGCGGCCGCCCTCTTCCGTGCTCCGCCGTCCCCGGCTGCTCAGTCCATGGAGGGGGGGTGGGAGCGGCGTCCCGCCACGAACTCGGAGAGACCGTGCTTCTTGATGCGGTAGATGAGCGTCTGGCGGCTGATGCCGAGGAAGCGCGCTGCCCGGGTCACGTTGCCGCCCGAGCGGTCGAGCGCCTCCCGCAAGACCTCGCGCTCCAGATCCGCGAGCGCGAACCCCTGCCAGGGCAGCCGCACCTCGAGGTGCCCGCCTACCGGCTCCACCTCGAGCGGTGCCGGCGGCAGGTGCAGGTGGTCGGCCTGCACCACCTCACCGGTATCGGCGAGGATCACACGCTCGATCACGTTGCGGAGCTCCAGCAGGTTGCCCGGCCAGTCGTGGGCGGAGATCACCTCGCGTGCGCCCATCGACAGGCGTCGTGGTCCCACGCCCTGGTCGATCGCGAGCATGGTGAGCAGACGCTCGGCGATGGCCACCGTCTCGTCGCCGCGCTCCCTCAGGGAGGGCACGCGGAGGTGCGGCGCGCCGTCCGGCCCCGACAAGCCCGCGGCCAGGGGACCGCTCGGTTGCTCGCCCGGCCCTTGATGGAACGAGACGATGACCTGCACATCCACGGGCACCGGGCGCGTGGCGCCGACGCGCGTCAGGCGCCGCTCGGTGACGACGTACAGCACCGCCTCCTGTATCCGCTCGGGCAGGGCATCGGCGCCGTCGATGAAGAGCGTTCCCCTGTCGGCGGTGCCGAAGAGCCCGGCCCGCGGCACGGACGAGACCACCTCCCCGTGCTCGCTACCGAACAGCTCTGCGGCGAGGCGGTCCTCCGGGATGACCCCGCAGGGCAGCTCGACGAAGGGATGCACGCGCCGTGCACCCTCGTGGTGGAGGTGGCGAGCGAGCAGCCCCTTGCCCGCGCCCCGCTCACCGCTGAGCAGCACCGCCGGCGCGTCGTCGTCGAGCAGCGCCCGCACCTTCCTCTGCAGATCGCGTATCGGCTCCGAATCGCCTTCGAGAATACGCACGTGATCGTGCGCCCGGTCCCGCCAACGCAGATAACGCAGGTGGCGGTCGCTCTGACGAGCGCCGAGGGCGACACCGATGACCGACAGGAGGCGGGGCGTGTCGGCCAGGATGTCGGCCACGTACTCCTGGCCCCCGTGCTCGCGCGCATCGAGGGGCCCGCTCAGGGAGGCGTCGGAGCCGCCCACGACGATGGGCACCGTCTCTTCGCGCCCGCGCAGCCGCCCCAGCAGCTCGGCTCCATCCATGTCACGCACCGGGAGGTGCAGGAGCATGAGGTCCGCCCATCCGGGCGGCACGGACAGGGCCTGCTTGGCGCTCGACGCGGCGCGCACCCCGTGGCCCCGTCCCTCCAGGGCGGCCACGATGTTCGGCAGAGCGGACGGGTCGCTGGAAATGGCAAGGATGGAGAACCGTGTCACGGGATACTTGATACCACGATCGTCGCCTTCGGTTCCGTAACGAACGTCCCTCCCGGGGGACATGCGACGGCGACTTTCCGGGCCCGCAGCCGAAGCCGCGACGAGGCGCTGTGCCCGCCCCTCGCTTGCACCGCACCAGGCCGGACTTACCCATGATCGTGTCGGGCAGTGGATCTCATGAGCGACACGGGAACGGCCCCCGCGGGGCCGAGCATGTGAGCGGCTCCAGCACCCGACGGAACTCGATACCGTCGCCGCGCGGGAGGTGGGGGATGAGCTGTGAACCGTTGGAGCGCGATAGGGACGGCAGGGAAAGGCTGCTGGGACCACCCGACGTACGCGATCCGCGCCCGTGGCTGGCCGCGAGCGGTCAGCCGCACCGAATATTGCAACGCGGCGGCCAGAGCCCGTGGCTGTACCTGCGCCACATGCTCGTCCACCCGCTGCACTTCGTGTTCGTCGGCACGGCGATCTTCCTGGCCCTGATGAGCGCCAGCCTGTGGTGGGTGCTGTTCGCCGTGCTGCTCGAGGTGCTCGCCGTGACCATCATTCCGCGCCTGCCCCTCTTCCAGCGGTGCGTCGACGAGCACACCGTGGAGGTCGAGCGCGCCGCCGGCGACCGGGCCCGGGCCTCGCTCCTCGTCCAGATGGATCGCGCCCACCGGCTCGAGGTGGAGACCCTGGAGCTCCTCGTCTACCGGATCCGTGAAAACGCGGCGCGCTGCGGTGGCGCCGTGCTCCTCCTGCTCGACGAGCGGGCGGGCCTCGACCGGCTGCTGACGAGCTACGTGCGACTGGCCATCCGCCATCGGGCCACGCGCGAGGCGCTGGAGATGACCGACCGGCGTGCCCTGCAGGGGGAGATCGAGCACCTGGCGAGCCTGGAGTCGAAGGGTGGCTCCGAACGCATCCGCAAGCTGGTCCGGCAGCGTCTCGAGGTGGCCTCGCGACGCGCGGAGCGATGGGACGAGAACCGCCGGAACCTCGAGGCCACGGCCCACCAGCTCGCAACCCTGCGCAACCTCGTCTACCTCATCCACGAGCAGGCCATGTCCCTGCTCGATGCGCCGAACGCGACCGACGAGATCGACCGCCTCCTCGCGGACATCGAGGAGAACGAGAGCGCCCTGCGCGAGATCGCCGCCCTCGGTACCAACGAGGAGGTGGAAGAGCGCGTCGAGGCGGAGATGGAGCAGCGGCCCCAGCGCTGGGTCACGGCCGACATCCTGGCCTGACGCGACCGACCCCGTCCCGATCGATCGGAGCCCGGCGCGGCCGATCGGGACGACCGCGATCCCCCGCAGAAGCGTTTTCCTCGGCATCCGCTGGATCCCGCTCCCACCCCCGGCTATGCTCCGCCCGCTTTGACCGACGGACCGACGCTCTCGTCCGCGCGGAGCCTGGGCCTCGAAGCCCTCGACGCGCTCCGGCGCTACGCCGATCTCACCTACGCCGACGTCCGCTTCGTGGACGAGGAACGCGAGCTGTTACTCGCGCGCAACGGCTCGGTGGACACCGCCAACCGGGTGCGCTCCACCGGGTTCGGGGTCCGCGTGCTGGCTGCCGGCGGGTGGGGCTTCGCGTGCACCCCCGAGGCCACGCCCGAAGCCCTGCGCAGGGCGGCCGAGACAGCCGTCGCCGTGGCGCGGGCCTCGGCCCGTGCGTCCCTGTCGAAGGTGCGCTGGACCGAGGGCCCGGCGCGCCGGGGCGTCTACCGCACGCCGCCCGCGACCGACCCCCTCGAGGTGCCCCTCGACCGCAAGGTGGGTGACCTGCTCGCCGCCTGCGAAGCCCTGGGCCCCGGCCGGGGACCGATCCGCGTGGCCGAGGCGCGGGGCGACTTCGCCCGCCGTCACAAGCTGCTGCTGAGCACCGAGGGCACCGACGTCGAGCAGCACTTCACATACACCGGCGCCGGCATCGCCACCTTCGCCATCGGCGACGACGGGCGGTCCCAGCGGCGCTCCTACCCGACGTCGATGGACGGCGACCTGGGCCAGGGTGGCTACGAGCGCGTGGCCGCCATGCGGCTCACCGAAGAGGCGCCGCGCGTGCGCGAGGAGGCGATCGCCCTGCTCGATGCGCCGCCCCTGCCCGAAGGCCGGCGCGACCTGATCCTCGCAAGCGACCAGCTCGCCCTCCAAGTGCACGAGTCCTGCGGCCACCCCACCGAGCTCGACCGCGCCCTCGGCACCGAGCTGTCCCTCGCGGGCGGCTCCTTCCTGCAGCCCGAGCTGGTCGGCTCCCTGCGCTACGGCTCGCCCCTCGTGAACCTGGTCGCCGAGTCCCTGTCGCCCGGCGGGCTCGGCACCTTCGGCTGGGACGACGAGGGCACGCCCGCCCAGAAGGTCCATCTGGTGCGCGACGGCATCTTCGCCGGATGGCTCTCGTCGCGCGAGACAGCCGCCCAGCTCGGCATCGAGCCGAGCGGTGCGATGCGCGCCGACACCTACGCCCGCACGCCCCTCATCCGCATGGTCAACGTGAGCCTCGAGCCCGGCGAGGGATCCCTCGACGACCTCCTGGCCGACAGCGACGGGGCCGTGCTCTTCGAGACCAACAAGAGCTGGTCCATCGACGACCTCCGCCTGCACTTCCAGTTCGGCTGCGAGGCAGCCTGGGAGATCCGGGGCGGAAAGAAGGCGACGATGTACCGCGACCCGGTCTACGCCGGCACGACGCCCGCCTTCTGGGGGAGCTGCGACGCGATCACGGGGCCCGAAGAGTGGAAGCTCTGGGGCCTCGGCAACTGTGGCAAGGGCGAGCCCATGCAGATCATGCGTGTCGGCCACGGCACCTCCCCCGCCCGCTTCCATGACGTGGGGGTCGGCCATGGGTGACACCCCCTTCGTCCGTTTCGGCCGTGGCCGCCCTGTCAGGATTTCGCTGGGGCGTGCGCGCCCGCAGGGTCGGCGAGGAGCGTACTCGGCGTACGTGACGAGCCGGCCCGAGGACGTAAGCCGGGTCAACGGAATCCTGGAAGGGCGACGTCGTGCGGGGGAGGTCGGCCATGGGTGACGAGCTCCTCGAGGCGGCGCGGCGCGGCATCGAGCGCGCTGGCGAGAACGAGGCCGAGGTCTTCGTGCGTCGCACGCACCGCGGCCTGGCGCGCTTCGCCGGCAACGTGGTGGGTCAGCACGTGGACCTGCGCGAGGTCGAGGTCACGGCGCGGGTGGCACGCGGCGGGCGCGTGGCCCTCGCGACCGGAACGGACCTGGACGCGGACGCGATAGCGCGCGTCGTCACGAGCGCCGCGGCCCTGTGCGAGCTGGTGCCTCCGGTCGAAGGCTTTCCCGGCTTCGCTCCGGCCGAGCCCCTCGCCGCCGAGCCGCCCCCGCCGCGCCCCGCAACGCGCGACGCGACGCCCGACACCCGCGCCGACCTCCTCGCACCCGAGCTGTCGCGCGCCGCCGAGCGCGGCCTCTCCCTCTCGGGCACGCTCGAGACCCAGGTGTCGGACGCCGCCGCCGCCACGACCGCGGGCCAGGCCGTGCATGCCACCTGGGCGCGGGCCTCGGCGCGCCTGTTCGCCCGGGCGCCCGACGGAGCGAGCGGCTTCGGCGGCGCTCTCGACGCAGACCTCGATTGCGTCGACGTCCGCGCCCTGGCCGCGCGCGCCATGGAGCGTTGCCTCGCGGCGCGTGACCCGAAGCCCCTTTCGCCCGGCACCTACGACGTGGTGCTCGAGCCCCCGGCGGTCGCCGAGCTCATGGAGTGGCTCTCCATGATTGGCTTCGGTGCCCGCGAGGTCTCCCAGGGCGTGAGCTTCCTCGCCGGTCGCGAGGGCGAGCGCATGACGGGCGAGCACATCGCCTTCACCGACGACGCCCCCGCCCTGGCGGCGCGGGGCATCGGCATGCCCTTCGATTGGGAAGGCACACCGTCGAAGCGCGTGCCGCTCATCGACGCGGGCGTGGCGAAGGGGCCGGTCTACGACCGCCTCTACGGCGCACGCGCCGGCCACGTCTCGACGGGCCACGCGTCGGTCACGGAGAACGGGGAGAT
This sequence comes from uncultured delta proteobacterium, assembly GCA_963830115.1. GTDB lineage: Bacteria > Myxococcota_A > Polyangia > Polyangiales > CAWHLB01 > CAWHLB01. Next base: position 211,010 of record CAWHLB010000027.1, on the reverse strand, counting down.
GGCGCCCGTCGCCGCCGCCCTGCACCTCGGCACCGGCGACGAGAGCGACGAGCAGCTCGTGGCCGGCCTCGATCGCGGCCTGCTCATCTCGCGCTTCCACTACGTCAACGGGATGCTCGAGCCGCGTCGCGCCCTCATGACGGGCATGACCCGCGACGGGACGTACTGGGTCGAGAACGGCAAGCCCGTGCACGCCGTCAAGAACCTGCGCTTCACCGACGCGATCCTCGAGGCCCTCGGCCGGATGGACGGCCTCGGCGCGGTCGCCGCGGCGGTGCCGACCTGGTGGTCCGACGGCGGGGCGATGGTCACACCCGCGGTGCGGATTCGTGGCTTCCGCTTCACCGGAGCCGCCGAGGCGGAGACGTGACGAAGGCCCACGCGCGGGTAGCGCAGAAGGAGCGCACGAAGAAGAAGCTTCCCCGGCACCTCGTCCGGGGCGGGTCCCTCTTCCTCGTCGGCGCCGGAGCCACGTTCGTCATGATGGCGAACCAGGCCCAGCTTCCCCACGGGCCCCTGTGGGGCATCTTCACGATGCTCGTGGCCACCGCGGGTGCCCTGGACCTGCTCGGCTTCTTCCGGACGGTGGGAGCGGAGGCGATCCCCCTCGAGAAAACCTCATGGGGGAGGCTCGAGGGCGAGCCGGAATGGGTGGCCCCGCGCTACACGGTGCCGGTCTCCATCGCGATCCTGGTCGGGGGCGGCCTGCTCGGGGGCTACGACCACCTGCCCTGGGTCATCGCGGTGTCGCTCCTCGTGCTCGTGCCGCCGGCGCTACGGCGCCCGGGCCTTCTCGTCTTCGTCGTGATGGCCGCCCTGTACCTGCCCCTGCTCGGTACGTACGGCCTGTGGGATCCGTGGGAGACCCACTACGGCGAGGTGTCGCGCGAGGTCCTGTCGCGGGACGACTGGATCAGCCTGTGGTGGGCACAGGAGAACTGGTTCTGGTCGAAGCCGATCCTGATCTTCTGGCTCGAGGCGATCAGCATGGGCATCTTCGGGGTGAACTTCCATCCCGACGCCCATCCGCTGCACCCCGAGTGGGCGATCCGCCTGCCCCACTTCCTGATGGCCGTCGTCGCGGTGCTCGCGCTCTACACGGCCATCTCGCGCCTGTTCAACAAGCGCGCCGGTGTCCTCGCAGCGCTCGCCCTGGCGACGATGCCGCTCTTCTTCTTCCTCGCCCACCAGGCGATGACCGACATGCTCTTCGTCGGGAACATGACGGTCGCCATGTCGCTGCTCGCGCTCGCCCTCGCGGCGGACCCGGACCGCGAGGTCAAGACGTTCCGCATCGGGCGTGTGGCCCTCTCGGCGCGGCACGCGATCGTCGGCGCCCTCGTGATCACCGTCCTGCCCGAGATCCTTTACCTGTTCTCGCGCAACATCACGATGGTGGCGCCGTTCCAGTTCGCCTGGCACGGCGACGTCTTCATGTTCGGCTCGGCCGGCAATGGCGGCGTGCCGGGCAACGCACCCCTGAGCGAGGTGCAGCCCTTCGCCCCCGGCTTCTTCGCGCAGCCAGGAATGCAGGGGCTCTACTGGCTCGCCGGTCTGCTCCTGATCCTGTGGTTCGTGTGGCGCGAGCGGCGGGTCCAGCCGCTGCTCATGATCGGCTTCTACTACTTCTGCGCCCTGTCCTTCATGGCCAAGGGCCTGCCGGGCTTCGCCCTGCCGGGCCTGGTGGCGCTGCTCTACCTCGTCGCGTCCCGAAGGTGGGCGCTCCTCATCGCGGGTCGGCTGCGCGTCGCCCTCGGCTCCCTCATCGTCTTCGTCGTCGGCATGCCGTGGTACGTGGCGATGTACATCCGCCACGGGCCGCCCTTCACCGATCGCCTGCTGGTCCACGACCACTTGAACCGGCTCGTGTCCGAGGAGACCGGCGGCGACAAGGCCGGCATCCACTACTACATCCAGCAACTCGGCTTCGCGACCTTCCCCTGGATCGCCCTCGTCCCCCTCGCGCTGATCGGCTGGCTCTGGTACCAGCGCATGCCCGGCAAGGGCGACGGCACGAGCTACCGGGACATGCTCGCGAGCGAGGCCCAGGAGACGCCGGCAGAGCGCAACCAGCGCGAGACGATCATCCTGTTCGCGCTCTGGTTCTTCGCGTCCTTCACGCTCTTCAGCGCGATGGTCACGAAGTTCTACTACTACATCTTCCCGGCGGTCCCCTCCTGCGCCCTGATGGTGGGGCTGATGGTCGACCGCATGTTCGGTCGCTCACCCTCGCGCGGCGGGTGGCGCCACGTGATCGGGACCCTGTTGTCGATGGCGGCCCCGGCCGTGCTGGTGCTGGGCGTGGCGTCGATCTGGGGCAACGTGCGCGGCGTGATCCCCGCCGGCGTCTCGGGAGCCGCCCAGGCGACCTGGGTCTTCGCCCACGGGTGGAACCCCATGATCGGCCGCGCGCTCGTGGTCGTCGGCCTCGTCATGGCCGTGGGCGCCGCGTTCCGGCTGCGCATCGAGAGCGATCGACCCCAGCGTCCTCCGGCGCCGCCCTGGGAGCCCAAGGCGCTCTGGGCCGGAGGCGCCCTCGTCGCCGTCGCGGCGACCTTCTCGAACGTGTTGCTCGCCGTCGCGGCCCTCGTGATGCTTCTCGTGCTCGTGCGTGTCGGACGGCGCGCCGAGGACGTGGAGATGCCGTGGGAGCGCGTCGCCCTCTCTGCCGCGCTTGCGGTAGGTGTGGTGCTCGTCGGCCTGGTCGGCCGAGACCTGTCCTGGACCACGACCCAGCGCCCGGCCGGCATGGAACGGCTCGTCCAGCTCTACATCTACAACTACGGCCGGCCCTGGCCGCAGCAGTTCGACTACCGGCCGGTGCTCTTCGGTTTCGGGGTCGTGGCGACGGGGACCGTGGCGGCGGGGACGTTCCGCTGGGCCCGCCCGGTCGCGGCACGGGCGCTCGTCGGGCTCGCCCTCCTGTTCGCGGCCTGGAGCCTCGACGTCTACATGATCGACCTGTCCCCCCACTGGAGCCAGAAGGCGCTCATCGCACGCTACTACGCGATGCGCGGCAGCCCCGAGGTGCCCCTGGTCGCGTGGCAGATGAACTGGAAGGGCGAGAACTTCTACACCGGCAACCGGGTGAGCGCCTTCGTGGACCTGGACAACCGGAAGCTCCGCGACTGGATCGGGCAGCATCACGGTCAGAAGGCCTTCTTCATCCTCGAGCACGCGCGCCTCGGCAATCTCCGCGGCCTCATTCACGGCCAGGTCAAAGAGGTCTCGACCGTCCGCGAGAACAACAAGTTCGTGCTCGTCGAAGCGACGCTCTGAGCGGCTGCGTTCTCGGCCGGCGCGAGTGGCGAGGCGTGCTCAGTGCAGCGCGGGGCCAGCGGTGTCGCGCTGGGTGACGGACACCTTGAGCGGAGCGATGCGGGCGAAGGCGCCCACGTCGACGCGCGTGCCGCGCTCGGGGATCGCGAGCTGGCCGTCGATGATCTCCGGAACGAAGAGGATCGGGACCGCGGAACCGTCGTAGCCGAGCTGCACCAGCATGTCCTCGGAGAAGAGTCGGCAGTGCTTCTCGCAGCAGTGGAACGGCTCGACGACGCGATAGAAGCCTTCGGCCGGAAGGGGCTCGAGGGCCTCCGCGGCCGCCTCGTCGGGCAAGAGCACGCCCTTCGAATCGAAGCGGGCGCGGTTTCCCTTCCAGGCCGACGGCAGGTAGAGGCCGGGCCCCGGATCGCCGTGGTTGTGGAAGTAGACCAGGCACTCGGCCGGAATGGAGCCGATGGCGCTCCGCGTTCGGTAGATCCCGCAGGGTGGCAGCACGGGGAGATTGTAGGCACCCGAGGGCCGCGCGAAAACCCACGAAACCAACTGAACGGTTGAGACTGATTGCATGAAACTGGACGCACGAGCAGTGCCGATGGCAGGGTCGGCGTCATGGACAAGGACATCGCCCTCGCCGTTCTCCTGACGCTCTTCCAGATGGGCCGCGACGCGCGCGCCGCCGACGCCGGCGGCCTGGCCCTGCGGGTCCGCACGAGCCCCACCACGGTGGCCCGTGCCCTGCTCCACCTCGAGCGCCGGGGCCTGGTCGACGCCGGGCGTGTACGCCTGACCCTGCGGGGCTTGGCGGTCGCGGCCAGCCTGGACGCCGGGGCCCGTCGTGCTGCCGTCGCCGACGCGGCCTGACGCTGCGCCCGCCGAGCGGCTCAACCGACCTGCACCACCTGCTCGTCCCCGCGGCAGGCGCCGCTGGTGTGGTCGCATCCGCTGCGCCGGCACTCGAAGCGGAAGCGCACCGCGCCGGGACCGAAGGGACCGATCGTGGCCTGGTAGTGGAAGGCCCCGGCCATCGCACGACCTACGGGCGTGAGGTCCGCCTGCCCTTCCCCCAGGGCCTCGTGCCGAAAGGCCACCACGCCTGGACAGCTCGTCCGCACCTTGAGTCGTGCGCCGGACGGCAGGCGGGCCACGGGCCGTGCAACCGTCCACACCACGTCCGGCGGACCGATGGGCACCTCCACCGAGGGCGGCGCCGTGAGGCCCGCCGTTCGGTACGCCTCCCGCACGAGCGCGCGGAACATCGCGTCGAACTCCTCGTCGCGCCCCGAATCCTGGTCGTCGCCGTACCACCAGAACCAGTCGCTCCCCTCGGCCGCCCAAAGGGCCTCGTAGGCCTCGGGTGCATCGCCGGGGCCCTTGCCACTCCGCGCCAGCGCCTCGCGCAGCTCACCCAGGAGCCGCCACGCCGCGTTCTCCTCCTCCTCGCCGATCCACGTGCCGAGGTCGACGCCCGGGGCCGAGCCGCGCTCGTCGATCCACGAGGCGGTGAAGAGAGGATGGGCCTCGGGCATGTCCGCGATCGGATGGGGCAGCACCTTCCGTGCCGCGTCGCCGTCGAGCCACCCTGCGAACGTCACGGTGTCGAATCTCCGGATCCTGCTCGAGCGCGCGATAGAGAGCGTGCAGGAGCTCGCTTCCCTCGTTGCGGTAGGCACCCCAGGCGTTCTCACCATCGAGGGCGACGGTGAGCACGCGGTCCTCGTCGCTGTAGAGCCGCTTGGCGAACATCTCCTTCACCTCGCGGATGAAACCGAAGGCCGCCTCGCCGTAGTCACGCTGGCCCTGGTAGCGGAAGCCGATGGCGTCCGCGAGGTGGGCGTTGCGAAAGAAGATGGCGACCTCGTCGCTGCCTTCCCGGGCGCGATAGGGGCGGCACGACACGTCCGGGTCTTCGATCGCGAAGCCGTAGCGGCCGGACCGGGCGAGCACCCCCTGGTCGCTCGCGATCCAGCGCACGCCGTGACGGGCGAAGATCGGCACGACGGCCTGACTGACCGCTCCCTCCGCGGGCCACATCCCGACCGGGTCGCGGCCGAAGTGCTGCCGGTAGCAGGCGACGGCGCGACCGGTCTGGGCGTCGGCGTCCTCGGGGTGGGCGAAGCGTGGCGGCTTGGTGGTGCCGGGTCGATCGATCGTGGCCTGGTCGGTGTCGATCAGGAGCGGAAGGATCGGGTGGTAGAAGGGCGTCGTCGATACTTCGATGCGACCCGCGTCGGCGAGCGCGCGGTGGATGGGCACGACCGCCCCCATGACCGCGTACTGCGCGCCGATCATCTCCTCGATCTCGCTGCCCGAGAAGCCGGCGCCCTTGTCGACCAGATGGCGTACCGAAACGACCTGTCCGCCGGGCAGGGACACGGCCCCCTCGCGCATCTCCTTGGGGAACCAGGCGAGGGAGGCCCACATGGCCAGGTCCCGGAAGTCCGCGTTCGAGAAGGCCGCGCCCCGGAGGCGCTTTTCGGACAGCTCCTGGTAGCGCGGGTGCACGGCGATCTGGTTCTGCGCGTCGGCGTCGAAGAACGTGTCGAGCATCTCCTCTCGGTCGGCCTCGTCGAGGGACTCGGGCGGCTTGCGCGTCAGCTCGAGGGCATGGTCGGTGGCACCGTGCTCGAGGTAGTCGTCGAGCTGGAGCAAGAGAACGGGCGTCAGGTTGATCGTCAGCCGCAGCGCCGGATGCGTCTCCACCATGGCAGCCATTCGGTAGTAATCGCGCACCGCGTGGAGCCGCACCCACGGGTGGCGATAGCTACCCACCGGCGCGTGGCCGGGCACGCGGTAGGTGGGCTGATGTTGGTGCCAGAGGAGCGCGAGCTGCAGGACGGGCCCGACCTTGAACGAGAAGGAGCCCCCCTCGACGCGTCCGGACGGCGATGCCGCGGCGATCGCGTACTCGACGCGCTCGCCCCGCGCGAAGGGCCCGATCTCGGCGCGCCAGTAGCTCCTCTCCGCTTCGTTCGAGTGCCACCGGGCCTCGACACGCCCTTCGCGGATCGCGCCGCTCGCTCCCCGGACCCGATGGGTGACCCACACCGACTGGTCGGGCCCCACCGGCCAAGTCCCGATGCGGAGGGAGACGCGATCGCCGGGAGCGACCCGGCGGGGAGCGCGCAGGGTGTCGGGGCTCAGGTGCCAGACGTACACGGTGGGGCCACCTATCTGCACACCCCGGGACGGGTGCGCAAGCCCGTGCTGCGGCCGGCGGAACGGTGTCGCAACCCCATTGCCAAGAGAGCGCCCTCGTGTACCAATTGCACCGAGCGATGCGCGAGCGGACGCGCGTGGGGACGACGTGATCGATTGCCGGGCGCCCACCGGGAAACGGTTGTCGCAGAGGCCCACGATCGTGATGGTGGGCTCGAGGGACGGGGCCCTCGCCGCCGCCGAGCGGCTCGGTCTCGATGTGCTGCTCCTCGACGACACGCGGCCGTCGGCCCGACGGCGTTCGCGCATCGCGCGCTTCGGGCGCGTCGACCTCGAGCGCCCGGACGGCCTCAGCGAGGCGGGTCATCACGCCCGGCTGGCGCGCCGCGCCCGTGCCCTCGCCACGGACATGTCCGTCGTGGCGGTCGTCGGGATGACCGAACGCGCGGTGGTGCCGGCAGCCGTCGTTCGCGAGGCCCTCGGGCAGCCCGGCCTGGGGATTGGTGCCGCCCGCGCCTGCCACGACAAGGCGGAGATGAAGCGCGCGGTCCATGCCGCGGGGCTCCCCCACGCCCGCTGGGCTTCCATCGGGAGCGCGGCCCGCGCCGACGCGCTGATCGACCGGCTCGGTTTGCCCCTCGTCATCAAGCAGCGCGCCAGCTCGGGTGCGCGAGGCGCACGGATCTGCGCCCAGGCGGCCGAGGTGCGCGACGCCCTCCGCCCCGGCTGGATCGCCGAGAGCTTCGTGCCGGGGGCGGAGATGAGCGTGGAGTCGTTCGTGATCGACGGGCGCGTCGTCTTCGCGAACCCGACCGAGTACCTGGTCCCCTTCTGGGCGAACCTGCTTCCGGCGCGATTGCCCGCGGTCGACGCCGCCGCAGTGCTCGACCTCAACCAACGCGCCATCACCGCCCTCGGCATCACACGCGGCCTCACGCACCTCGAGCTCTTCCTCGGACCGGACGGTCCGGTCTTCGGTGAGATCGCCGTGCGCCCTCCCGGCGGTCACCTGATGGACCTGCTCGAGCTCGCCTACGGGTTCGACCCGTGGGAGACGCTCCTCTGCATCGAGCAGGAGGAGCGGCCGTCCTTGCCCGATGGGGCGCGGCGTTCGGCGGGGGTGTACGTCCTGCATCCCGGAGCAGGGGTGGTGCGCTCGGTGCGCGGCCTCTCGGCGGCCCGCGCCGTGCCGGGCATCGTGACCCTTCGCTGTCGAGCACGCTCGGGCAACGTGCTCAGGCCCCGGGTCGGGTCCGGGCAGACCGTGGGTCACCTGGTCGCCGTCGGCCCGGACAGGGACGCCGTGGCCTCGGCCATGGTCGTCGCGCGCGCCCACATCCGCATCCGAGTGGAGGAAACCGAGCAGCCGCCGGGGAGGTACGGCACCGCGGGTTCCAAGATGCTCGCGCCGAAGGCGACGCCGGAGCCGGCGCGACGCCAATCCCCGACGCCCCGGACCCGATCCGCACGGACACGTCGACCCGAGTGATGGGGATTTCCGCGCCCGTCCATTGACGGGGGGCGGCGGGCTGCTTTTAGTGGCCTAGCGGAGGCGGACTCCCCAAATGTCGTCGTCTGACTCGCTGTGGAACATCGACCCGTGGCTCCATGGGCTCCTCGAACGTTCGAGTGACGCCGTGATCGTCTCCGGGCCGGACGGAAGGGTCCGCTACATCAACCCGACGGCGACAGTCCTGACCGGTTGGGCCCTGCGCGAGGCGAGGGAGCACGGGCTCGACGAAGTGGTCGTCTTCGAGCCCGAGGGCGTGATCGGGCCCCGTGGCGAGGGGCACCGCGGCACCCTCGTCGCGCGGAGCGGGGAGCGGCGGGTCGTCGACCGCACGGTTGTCGACCGCCCTTCGGCCGAGCCGAGCAATCAGCTGCATATCGTGCTGCTCTGCATGGTCCCGGGCGTCGCGCCGGAGACCAGCGGCGCCGAGCGCAGCGCACGCCTGTCGTTTCTCGCCGAGGCCAGCGAGATCCTGAGCACCACCCTCGACTACCGGCGAACCCTGGCGAGCGTGGCGCGTCTCGCCGTGCCGCGCATCGCCGATTGGTGCGTGGTGCAGCTGCGCGCCCAGGAGGGCGTGGCGCACCATCGTGGCGGCCGCACACCGAGACCCGGAACGGGTCCGCTGGGCGCGCGAGATCGCCACCCGTTACGGCATGTACGGAAGCACCGAGGACACGTCTGCGTCGGCCGAATCCTGCGGAGCGGCGGCGTCGTCTACAAGCCGGAAATCAGCGACCAAGACCTCGCCGGCTACGCGCGCGACATGACCCACCTCGCCGCGCTCCGCGACGCCAACATCACATCGGCGGCCGTGGTCCCCCTGGTCGCCCGGGGCGAGATGTTCGGCACCCTGACCCTCGCTACGAGCGAGTCCAAGCGGCGGCTCGGCCCCGAGGACGTGGCACTCGCCCAGGACCTGGCGCGCAGGGCGGCGGTCGCCGTCGACAACGCGCGACTCTACGAGCAGGCGCGTGCGCAGCGCGAGCGTCTGGCCGACATCATCGCGACGGCCCCCGGCATCGTGTGGGAGGCGTGGCTCCTTCCGGGCATGCGCGACGCGTACCGCATCGACTTCATCAGCGACCACGCCGTCGCCCTGCTCGGCTATCCGATCCACGAGTGGCTCGACGAGCCGAACTGCTGGATGCGCTTCGTGCTGCCCGACGACGAGCGCCGCTTCCTGCGCGGGATGCGGCGAGTCCTGCGCAAGCCCGAGGGGGGCCACTTCCGAGCGCGCTGGAGAGCCAAGGACGGTCGCACCGTCTGGCTCGAGCTCCACTCGAAGGCAATCCGTGGTGTGGACGGCCAGCCGCTGGGCATCCGCGGCGTCGCCATCGACATCACCGAGCGCGTGGAAGCCGAGCGGGCCCTCGCCGAAGCCAAGGAGGCCGCGGAGGCGGCATCGCGCGCGAAGGACCAGTTCCTGGCCCTGGTCAGCCACGAGTTGCGCACGCCCCTCACGCCGATCCTCGCCGCCGTCCAGACCATGGCGGCCCAGCCGAACCTGCCGAGGGACTTCCACCGCCTGTGCGACGTCGTCGAGCGCAATGTCGAGCGGGAGGCGCGGCTCGTCGACGACCTCTTGGCCGTGACCCGCATGACGCGCGGCGATCTGGTCATCATGCGGGCTCCCCTCGACCTTCATGCCTTGCTGCGCGACGTGGTCGAACGCTTTCGGCCGGAGTTCGACGCGAAGGACGTGCGCCTGACAATCGTTCTCGGCGCGACGAAGAGCGGCGTCGACGGCGATGCGGCTCGGCTGCGGCGGGCGTTCTGGCACCTGCTCGCCAACGCGCTCCACTTCACGGACAAGGGTGGACGGGTGTCGGTCCGGACGAGCGACGAGGACGGTCGCGTCCGTATCGACGTGCAGGACGACGGCGCCGGCCTGAACGACGAGATGCGCTCGCGATCTCTACGCCTTCGAGCGCGGCAGCGGCCCTGTCGAGCTGCGCTCGGGCGGTCTCGGCCTCGGGCTCGCGCTGGTACGCGGTGTCGTCGCGCTCCACGGCGGTCTCATCGAGGCGGCCAGCGAGGGGGCGGGACGGGGCTCGGTCTTCACCGTGCGGCTCGCGGCTCGCCCCTGGCTGGAGCCGGCTGCCCTGGCCGTGGGCAAGGCCAAGGCGTCCCCCGAGCGGCCCCGGGTCCTGCTGGTCGAGGACCACGCCGACACGGCGATGCTGCTCCGAATGGCGCTGCGCAAGCGGGGCTACGACGTGGAGACCGCCGGCACGATGGCCGCCGGCGAGAAGACGGCGAGCGAGCAGGTCTTCGACGCGCTCATCAGCGACATCGCCCTGCCCGACGGCTCGGGCCTCGAGCTGCTCCGCCGGGTGCGTGCCCGGAGCCCGACCCCCGCCATCGCGCTCAGCGGGTTCGGCACCGAGGTGGATGTGCAACGCAGCCGGGAAGCGGGCTTCGCCGAGCACCTGGTCAAGCCGGTCGACGTGGCGACCCTCGACCGCGCCATCAGGAAGCTTCTCGAGACACGCACGACCGCGTGAGGACGCCGCCGCGTCCGTGTGATATCACCAGCCCATGGCCGATCCCCGCAAGCTCGAGGCCGAGGTAGAGCGCCTGAAGGTGCTGTTGGCTTCCCTCGAACGGGACTGGCGACGCATCCCCTGGCTCCTGTCGACGACCCTGCTCACGATACCTGCGCTGATCCTCTGGGGGCTCGGGGGAGGTGTGCTGGTCCTGCTCGGCGCGTTGCTCTTCGCGGCCACGGCGGCGTACATCGTCAGCGTTCGGCGACGTGAGTACAACGGGGAGCTGCGCGACGTGCGCCGCACACTCGACCGTCTCACGTCGAGCAAGCGGACCTGAGGCAAGAGAGCTGTCAGTGCGGCGCGGTCCCGGGGCGACCGCGCGAGGCCGCGATCGCGATCGCGGTGCAGGTCAACGAAGGTCGACCACGACGTCGCGCTGCTGCCCGGCAACGAGGTGCACCTCGGTCTCGCGCTGGGTGGACAGGGGCGCATTCGAGAGCTGTATCACGTGCCGTCCCGCGGGCAGGTGCAGGCCGAAGAGCGGTGTGACACCCACGGCGTGCCCGTCGATGTGCACGTCGGCCCACGGGATGGCGTTGACGTTGAGGGTTGCCATCGCTGCGTCCGCAGGCGCTCCGGCAGATGCGCGGGCACCAGCTCCGCTCGCTCCCTCGGCCGGTCCATCGACCGCCGGAACCCGCCTCCCTCGCTCATCGGCGGGCGCGGCCTTGTTGTCTCGAGAGCCCGCGGACCGTGGGGGGGACGTGGCCCCGCGCGCGGAAGGCCGTGCCGCCGCGTGCACCGAAACGGGCCTCTCCGATGGGGCGAGCCGGGTGGCGGGGGAGGCGGGCGGCGACGCGGCGGGCGCGGTGGACGCGGCGGGCGCGGCGGGCCTCCCTCGGCGCTCGGCGTGAGCGGCCGCAGGCGGCGGTCGCGAAGGAATCCCTCCTCGGGCGGAGGCGGGACGCTGTGCGGCTGTTGCCCGATCGCGCGCAGACGGGGTCGGTTGCCGCCCTGCGGGTGCGGTCACCGGCGTGCTCGGCCGATGCTCCGTTCGAGGCGCCGCGACCGACACGACGGCCGCGACCAGACCGACCACCACGAGGGAGAGCACGACAGCACGCATGGGCAGACCGCGCCCGCCGCTACGCACCCGAGCGCCCGCGTCCACACCGTGCGGCGCGCCCGTGGACGACTCCTCCGTGCGGGTCTCGGCCGCGGTGATGGCGGTCGTACCGGTCATGCGCGCGACGAATCCCGCGCCGAGCCCGTCGCGGAGGAAGCTCGCATCGGGCCCAATCTCCAGGGCCTCCGAGCGTGTGCGCCGCCGAAGCGCTGCCGCCGCGGCGCGCGACGCCAGTTCGTCCCGTGGGGCAATCCCCCCCGCTGCCCGGGCACGGCTCACGACCTCTTCGAGGGTCTGCGCCACGCGGCGCGCGTCGGGCGGCCGGCGGTCCGGGTCGTCGGCGAGCAACGATTCGAGGATCGGCGCGATCTCCGCCGGCACCCGATCGATCCACCCGCCGTCGGAGCTTGGGCGCTCCAAGGTGTAGAGCTCGACGAGCATGACGCCGAGCGCGTACAGGTCGCTCCGCGGATCGATGGCGTCGCCGGCGCGCTGCTCGGGAGGCATGTACGCGGGCGTACCTCCGACGCCAGCGTCCCCCGCGAGGGTCGCCACGCCGAAGTCGGTGAGCTTCACGTCGCCAGCGCGTGACACGAGGACGTTCTCGGGCTTGACGTCCCCGTGCACGATCGACTCGCCCCCGGCCGCGCCGAGCTCGTGGGCGTACGCCAGGGCCCGCGCAATCTCGGCGCCGATGTGCGCGCAGACCTCCGGCGCGAAGGGCCAATCCATGGCCTCCGCGCCGAGGATGAGGGCACGGAGGTCCGCTCCGTCCACCCACTCCATCGCGAGGTAGTACTCGTCGCCCGCGCGCCCGAAGTCGAAGACGGGTACGATGTTGCCGTGCGTGAGCCGGACGGACAGACGCGCCTCGGCGATGAAGCGCTCGGTGGTTCCCAATCTCGACAGGCGCTCGGCCCGGATGCGCTTGATGCAGAGGTCCTTGACGACGCCTTCCGCCGCGAAGACCCGCGCGCGATGCACCTCCCCCATCCCGCCGGCTCCGATGGCCTCGAACAGGAGGTATCGCCCAACGCGTCGCGACGGGGGCGTCGTGGCGGTGCCGTCCATGCCTTCACATTGTGCCTCATCGCGACAATCCATGCTGTCGGCGCACGCGCCGAGGGACCCGAGACGCGCATCGTCGTCGCGCGGAGCCGGGCCGATCGGGCGGAGAAGCCGAGCGTCTCGCCGACGCCGTCGCCCTCGCCCTGCGGGCACGGGGCATCGAGGCGAGCCGCCCGCCGCCGCCCTCCTCCGCTCCCGCGCCCGACGTCGACGCGCTCCGCGATGCGAGGCTCGCCTATGGAAACCTCCATCCGGACGAGACGCGACGCACGCTCGCCGCCCTGCTCGCCCGGCTCGATGCGAACGGCGGCGCGGGCCTGAGCCGGGCCGACCTCCTCGACGCCCTGCTCCTCGACGCCATGGCGGCTCAGGCCCTCGGCGACGACGCCGCAGCCGACGGGGCCCTCGATCGCGCCCTCGTCGTCGAGCCGGACCTGGCCCTGGACCCGGCCCAGTACCCGCCGACGCTCCGGCAGCGGCTCGCCACTCGCCGTGCCGCGCGGAGCGATCCGACAACGATGGCGACGATCGTCGTCCGGGACGCGCCGCCCAGCGCGACCGTGTACATCGATGGGGAAGCGCTCCCGGCCAGCAAGCGCAGCGCCACGGTGACACCCGGTCCCCACCTGCTCCGGGTCGAGGCGCCCGGCTTCGAGCCCCACGCCCGTCGCCTGGACGTGGCGGCACCCACGACGGTGGTGCCGGTGACGCTCGCGGTCGATGCAGGAGCGCGCCTGCACGGCCGGACCGATCCGGGCAGGTCCCCGGACGCGTCGCTTCGCGCGGCGGCGCGGGCCCTCGGCGGAAGCCTCCTCCTGGTCGATCTCGTGAGCGCGCCGACGGGGACGCGCGTCGTCCTGGACGATGTGTCCGCGGGACGTCGCGTGCAGATCGCGGCCTCCCCGAGTGATGTGAGGCACCCCGCGTTTCTTGCGGCGCGCCTCGCCCGCGCCCTCTCCACGTCGCCGACGCGAAGCACGGTGGGCGGGATCCCGGCGCGCGTCTGGTGGGTCTCCGCAGGCGCCGCCGCCGTCGCCATCGCGGCCGTCGCCCTCATCGTAGCGACCACCGCCTCGCCTGCGCCGGCCACCCAGTGGACCGGGCGAGGAGACGTGGCGCGATGACCCGAGAGGCCCGCGCCGGCTCGGGCGCTCGCCGACCTGAAGGGGGGCTCCGCGTGTTCGCGAGGGCGGCGCTCGCTTGTGCCCTGGGCGCCAGCGGCTGCGGGATGCCGCCAAGCACCGCACCGATCGACTTCCGCGTTGCCGCCGCACCGGGAGACGACCCCTGGACGGGCGCGAGCGCACTGCAGGTCCTGGTCGAGCAGAACGGCACTTCAGTGAGCGATCGTACTTTCCCCATCGCCACGAGCCATCTCGATGTCGGCCCCCTGCCCTTCGGGGACGGCTTCGCGATCCGCGTCGATGCGGTCGGCGCAGGGGTCACGCTCGCGCGCGGCCTGTCCTTCCCGTTCGACGTGCGCGATGGCGTGCCCACGCGTCGGCCCGACGTGCTCGTGGGACGCCTCGGAGCCTTCGTGCGACCCATGGCCGACACCCAGGCCGTCCCCTCGAGACCGGACACGACCGTCGTAGGCCTCGCCGTGACGGCGGACGGCGCCTTGCTCGCGACCGCTTCCGGAAGCCTCTACGTCTACACCGCCCACGCCGCCAGCGGCGACGCGTCCCTGCGCGAGGTGGCCCACGTGCCGGACCGTGCGGGAGCGCGGTGGGTGTCGATGGAACAGGGCCGGTTGCTAGCGGTGGGGGGTGCGGTCGGCGGCGCCGAGCTCTCGATGCGAACGGTGCGTCGATAGGCAACCTTCCGAGCTCCATTCTCGCCGACCAACGGGAGGGCATCGCCCTCGCCGCCTTGCCCGGCAGCGCGGCGGCCGTCGTGGCGGGCGGCGCACCGGGCCCAGGCCTCCCGGAGGTCGACACCGTGACACGCATCGACTGGACCGGCGCCGCGCTCCGGGCTTCCAGCCTCGCGCCCCTCCCCGCACCCCTGCGCGACGCGACGGCGTGCGCGGTCCCGGTGCACGACTCCGCCCACCCCGGCGCCATGCGCGTCGTGCTCGTCGGTGGGCGGAGCGGCGGCATGGCCAACGCCGACGCCGTCGCCCTCGATCCGAGCGGCGACGACACCACGGTCACGACCATGCTCGCGCGACCTCGCGACAGGGCGGCCCTCGCCGTGCTCGGGACGGGCCTGCTCCTCCTGGCCGGCGGACGCTCGGCGGGCGGGACCGCCCTCGACGACGTGCTGGTCTTGAGCGTGCAGGTCCAGCCGGACGTGCTGCTCGCCCCTGTCTCGCCCGCGCCTCGCGCCCTCTTCGACGCGCGCTTCGGCGCGGCGGTCGTCGCCTTCTCGCCAGGGCGCATCCTGTTGGCTGGCGGGCAGAGCGTGGACGGCGCGCCGCTCGCGAGCGCGGAGATCGTCGACGCGAAGGTGGCGTTCCCGCCGGAGATCGACGCGACCGGAGCGCTGCCGGTGCCCCTCGATGCACCGCTGGCCGTGACCCTCCCCGACGACACGGTGCTGGTCGCGGGGGCGGGCGGCCTGGCGGTCTACGTCCCCCCACGCGGTGCGACGCCCTGACCCCGTGCACGGAGACGCCCGATCAGCGCGCGCTGCTCGGCGGTGGCTTCAGGCCGTACTTCTCGAGCTTGTAGATGAAGGCGCGTCGAGAGATGCCGAGGCGCTTGGCGGCCCGCGTCCGGTTGCCGTTACACGCTTCGAGGGCTTCGACGATCGCCACGCGTTCGGCGTCGTCGAGCTGCGCGCGCAGACCGCCGGGCATCGATCCGCGGAGAGCTCGGTCAGGCCCTGCAGGTCCCCGGGGCGCAGGACGTCCTTGTCGCGCAAGGCGAGGGAGCGTTCAATCACGTTGCGGAGCTCGCGCACGTTGCCGGGCCAGGACCAGGCGCGGAGCGCGTCCATGGCATCGGCCGAGATGGACACGTGGCCCCCCGGTGCCAGCTCCCCGACGAAGCGCTCGACGAGCGGCTCGATGTCGCCCTGACGCTTGCGCAAGGGCGGGATCTCGATGCGCACCACGTCGAGCCGGTAGAGCAGGTCGCGACGGAACGTACCGGCGGTTACCATTTGCTCCAGGTCCCGATGGGTGGCCGCCACGATGCGCACGTCGACCGGGATCGACTCGGTGCCGCCGACGCGGGTGACGGCGTGCTCCTCGAGGACGCGCAGCAGACGCGTCTGCAGCCCGAGGGGCATCTCGCCGATCTCGTCGAGAAAGAGCGTGCCGCCCGAGGCGGCCTCGAAGAACCCTTCCTTGCGCGCGTTCGCCCCGGTGAAGGCGCCCTTCTCGTGACCGAAGAGGAGCGACTCGGCGAGGGTCTCGGTGATGGAGCCGCAGTTGACGGCGATGAAGGGGCCGCCTCCGCGCGGGCTCAGATCGTGGATTCGCCGCGCGAACAGCTCCTTGCCGACGCCCGTCTCGCCGACCAGGAGCACGGTGGCCTCGCTGCGACCGGCGCGCTCGGTGAGGGCCACCACCCGCAAGGTGGAGGGATCGCTGGCGACGAGCCCGCGCTGCGTAGGCGGCGGCTCCTCGCCGGCCGCGCGCGTCGGTAGGAGCACCGCCACCACGAGCCGTGCCTCGCCGATGCCGATCTCCGCGCCACTGCCCAGGGTGACCGCGCCCTCGATGCGGCGGCCGTCGACGTAGGTGCCGTTGCGGCTCGCGTCGATCCGTCAGCCGCACCGTCTCGCCGCCCTCCCAGAGCAGCGTCGCGTGCAGGCGGCTCGCCGCGCGATCGTCGATGTCGATCGCCGACGACTGGCTGCGACCGATGGACAGCTCTCGTCTCGGCCGGAATCCCACCATCGAGGCCGTAGCCCCGGCCGTCACGGCGACGAACGCTCCGGGCCCGGCCGGCTCGTGCCGGAGGCCCGGAGCATCGTAGGTGGTGCCCTCGTTGCTGCTCACGCCGGCCGTGTTGTACGACCGGCCGGCCCGCGCCGCCAGGGACGCGGGCCGACGGTCGCTCTCCTCGTGCCGCTCACGGACAGTTTCCGTCCACGCAGATGGACGTGGACGTTCCCGGGTAGTTGCAGCACGTGGAGAAGTCGCCGGTGCACGCGGGCGAGCCGGTGCAGGGGCACATCGTGCAACCGAGGGCGACGCGGTAGTCGTTGCAGTTGCCGTTCGCGCAGATCTGGTTCGCGCGACACATCTGGTCGCAAGCGCCGCAGTGGAGTGGGTCGGTGTCGGTGTTCACGCAAGCGCCCGAGCAGCTCCTGAGGCCAGAGCCGCACGACCCGACGCAGGTGCCGCCCGCACAGTCCGGCGTTCCGCCCGAACAGACGTTGCCGACCGAGCCACAGTTGTTCGGGTCCGTCATGAGGTCGACACAGTTGCCGCCCGCCATGGTCAACCCCGGCCGGCACGCGCACGTGCCGCTCGCGCAGTACTGGTTGCGGTTGCACATGTTGCCGACCGCGCCGCAGTTGTTCGGGTCGCTGCTCAGATCGACGCACCGTCCCCCCGCGTTCACGAGCGGGGACGGGCAGCTGCAGGCACCGGACACGCAGGTCGCCGAGCCGCCGCAACGCTGGCGGCAGCCGCCGCAGTTGTTGGGGTCGCTGGTGACGTCCACACACGTGTCACCGCACGCGACCATGCTACCGGGGCACTGGCACACGCCGGACGTGCAGGTCGCGCCCATGGGGCAATTGCGCCCACACCCACCGCAGTTGTTCGGGTCGCTCGCCACGTCGGTGCAGGTGCGCGCTCCACCGCCGCCGCCCCCGCCGCAGACGATCTGCCCGGTCGGGCAGCTGCACGTGCCGGAGTTGCAGCTCGCGCCAGTGGCGCAGGTGGTGCCGCAGGTGCCGCAGTTGAGGGGGTCGCTCATGAGGCCCGTCGTGCAACCGCCGCCGCAGTCCGTCGTGCCCGTGGGACACTCGCAGGTGCTCGCGTTGCAGACGGCGCCGGGGTTGCAGCGGTTGCCGCACGCACCGCAGTTGCCCGTGTCGCTCGTGAGGTCCGCACAGGCTGCGCCGCAGTCGGTCATGGGCGAGGGGCAGGTGCAGCTGCCCGACACGCAGGTCTCACCCGGGTTGCACTGAGTGCGGCAGCTGCCGCAGTGGGCGACGTCGGAGGAGAGGTCGGCGCAATCGCTCCCGCAAGTCACGAGCCCCGACCCGCAGGCGCACACACCGCTGGTACAGCTCTGGGTGGTGCCGCAGGCCGTGTCGCATGCACCGCAGTGAGCGTTGTCCGACGAAAGGTCGACGCAGGCCCCGCCGCAGGCGCTCTGGCCGGTGGCGCAGGTGACCGGCCCCGAGTCGATGCCCGACCCGGACGCATCGGCGACCGCCCCGTCCGGAAGCGAGCCGTCGACCCCGGGGGGCACGGTCGTGCTCGAGCCGCCGCAGCCGGCCAGGGCCGCCAGGGCCAGGGCCCCGAGCATCCATCCAACGTGATAGCGTCGTCGCATAAGGCAAGCCTCCCGTGGTGTCGGGCGCCGAGGTTGGCGCCGCTTCCGCTGGCCTCGCTCTCGCAAGGGAACTGGACCCAGGAAGACCCCGCACGTGGCCGAGGGAATCAAACCCAACGATCTCGATGAGTTGCGCGACCGCCCTCGCCGCGCCGGCCGGTGCCTGAACCGTGCAACCGCTTGCACACTGTACGTTTTATGCGCCCTGGCTTCGGCCTGCGGGCGGGGCGGGGGGCCCGGGCACGACGGCGGCAACCCTGGGGACGCGAGCGACGACGGGGGCTCGGGCGGCGGCGGGCGGCTCCTGGTGGATCTGAGCCTGGGACCGGAGATGCTGCCGGATGGCGTGACGCTCCAGACGGCCCAGATGGGCATCTCCGAGCTGCGCGCACGCAACGACCGGGGCGGAGAGCAGGAGCCGGTCCGCGACCACGTCGGGCTGCTCGACCTGCTCGGCACCGCCACGGTGGATCTCTCGCCTGCACCGCCCGCGACCTACGGGCGCCTCACGGCCCACCTGGAGTCAGGGGACTGGGGTCCCGCCCTCGAGCTGCACTTCGGAGGGGACGACCACGCCCTCATGGTGGTCGACCTGCACGACACCCAGATCGACGCCCGATGCAACCCCGTCGTTACCCTGCTGCCGGGCGGCGAGCTGCGCATGCACCTCGTGCTCGACGCGAGCGCCCTCTACGCCGCGATGCAGGACGTGGGGCTGCCGGATGCCCAGGACGGGGTGGTGGAGGTCGACGATGACACCGCGCCGGACGCAATCGCTGCGGTCGAGTCACGCCTGCCGTCTGCGATCAGTCTTCGCTGCGAGATGAACAACCCCTGACCACCCGAGCAGACGGCAATCCCCGGCGCCAGCCCGCCTCATGACCGACCCGGACAACTGCGCGCGGTGCACCATGTTTCCCTGGGACGCGTGCAACGGCCAGCATCAGTGCGGCACCCATCCGGGCATTCCCCTCGACCCGGTCTGCATGCAAGTCGATCGCTGCCCCTGACGCATCACGCGTGGCGCTTCGTCGAGGAGCCTGGACCGCCGGGCCTCATGCGACCACGGAGCTCGAGGTCGATCGCGCGCCCGCGCTTGCGTGGGGCACGCCGCTTGTAGCGCGTGCTGCGTGCCCAGCCGCTGAGAGCGACGCCGAGGATCACTGCCAAGGCGAGCATGCTTCCATAGATAAATGCCGTGGCCATCGTTTACCTCTTCCGTGGACATGGACACCAAAGCCTCCACATCAAGGGACCGGCGAGCGGGCATCGTGGCCCCGACCCCAGGGGACGTGGGCCTCTTGGGGCCTCTTGGAGCCTCTCTTGGAGCCTCTTGGGGGCCTCTTGCAGCCCCGGGACGAGGCCTCTACCTTGCGCGCCATGCCGTCCTTCGACGTGGTCTCCAAGCTCGATCGACACGAGGTCGACAACGCCGTCCATCAAGCCCAGAAGGAGGTCGCCCAGCGCTTCGACTTCCGTGACACGAGCACCGAGATCGAGCAGAGCGAAGAGGGCATCTCGATCCGCTCCTCGAGCGAGGGGCGCGTGGACGCGGCGCGCGATGTGCTCGAGCAGAAGCTCGTGCGTCGCGCAGTCTCCCTCAAGTCGCTCGACCGACAGAAGGTGCAGCCCGCCGGAGGGAGCACCTACCGGCAGCTCATCAAGCTCAAGGAAGGCGTCGACACCGACAAGGCGAAGGAGATCGTCAAGCGCATCAAGGGCACCAAGATCAAGGTGCAGGCCTCGATCCAGGGCGACCTGGTGCGCGTCAGCGGCAAGAAGCGTGACGACCTGCAGGAGGCCATTGCCTTCCTCAAGGGACAGGACCTCGATTTGCCCCTGCAGTACGTGAACTTCCGGGACTGACGGAGCGGAGAGAGGGAAGGTCGGGGCCCCGCCCGCGTATCCAGGAGCCGGAGGAGAGAGATCACCATGCGTACCCAGGTCCTTCTTGCCCTTGGCGGCGCCGCCGTGCTCGGTGCCTGCACCCCGACCGCGATGGTCCGGATCCACAACCCTGCCCAGATTGGCCACGTGGAGCCCAACCGGGTGCAGCTCACCTACGCACGGGCCGAGTCCTACAGCGGCCTGCCGCCCGGGACCCTGAGCGACGAGGCGTCCCTCGTGAGCTACCAGCCCTCCGGGGCCTGCTTCGACGTGACGCTGCGCAACGAGGGCGACGAGGCCCCCATGGCGAGCCTGTCGAGCTACGAGGTGACCGCGGAGGCCGACGACCATCCCCTTGGCGCCCCGGCGGTGACGGCCACGGCCTCCACCTCGGCCCAGTACCAGGGACAGGTCCCTCATCAGGAGCAGACCGGCACCCAGACCACGTGCGCGGTCACCGATTCGAACACCGGAGTGTGCCAGCGCTGGGACACGCAGCCGGTCTACGCGACGGTCATGGTGCCCGGCGTGATCACGGTGGTCACCGGGGGCGGGCAGGTCTGCTTCCCGAACACCGGCGCGCTGTCGCCCAGGACACAGGAGCTGGACCTCGCCTTCGACCAGCCGGGGGCGGGCCTCGGCGCCCGGCGCTTCAAGTTCCAGTGGCAGTTCGTCGCTGGCGGCAGCGCGCCGCCCCAGGGCAATGCCCCCCCCACGACCGCGCCCGTGATCGAGCCGCCCGCATCCCCGGGCACCACGCAGCAACAGGCGAGCCGCTGACCACCCGCGCCGCGCGTCAACGGCGCACGTAGGGCAGACGGTAGGTCACGTCACCCGGGAGCTGGGGGCTGTGCACGGTCGTGGTCATGGTGAGGCCACGACCGTCGGCGGTCGGCTCGAAGACGTTGGTGCGGGAGCCCCGGTCGGTTCGGAACACCTCGTAGAGCCGCCCCCCGCGCAGGCGGTGAGTGCACACGGGGTGCTCCTCGCCCGACGGATCGACCACCCGCACGCCACGGCCGTCGTCGGGAGTCTCGTAGACGAAGCGCCCGGCTTCGTAGACGACGCGGATGCGATGGGGCGGGAAGGAGATGTCGAGGGTGGGCGAGAGGCGGTTGGTGGCCGTGAGCCGGCGCCGTGCGATCCCGCGGATGAGGAAAAACAGGCCCTGCACGCTGCGGTCGATGGCCGCGTCGATGAGGTGTTGCCCTTGCCTCGTGGAGATGCCGAGGCGGTAGCGGCCAGCGACGGCGGTCGCGCCCGGGGCTGACACGTCCGCCCGGCCTCGGGCGGTCGAGACGGACGCGATCGCGCAGCCGAGGGCGATCACCGCGATCCGGCGTCGGATCGACCCCGGATGGTGACGGTTCGGCATCTGGTCGCTGGCCATGCCCATTACCTAGTCACTCTCAGCGGCCCGCCCAATGAGCGGACTCCAGCTCGTCCACCAGAGCGCGTACCAACGTGCGCGGAGAACGATGGCGGCGCACCAGGGCGTTCACCAGAGCGTCCTCGTCGGCCAGCTCCACGGGGCCCCGCACCGAGCGATGGACCTTCTGCACCCGCTTGGCCAGCTCGAACCGCTGGCGGCGCGCGAGGAGGGGCACCTGCTCGGGCTCGAGCTTGGCGAGGCGTCGCCGGAACAGGTCCACGTCCTCCAGGTCGAGGGTCGAGGCCATGTCGTCGGCCTCGCGCAGGAGCGCCCGCGCCTCGTGGCCAAGCTGCTCGAAGGCCGGCGGTGTCATGGCCATCACCACACAGCTCCCGGGCAAGGCGCCTCCGCAGTAGAAGGCGAGGGAGCGCAGGGCCGTCCGGCGCGTGGCCCAGGGCACGCCGCTCGTGTAGAGATTCTCCGCCTCGTCGATGAGCACGACGGCGCCGTTGCACCCCTCGAGCCGCCCGAGCAGCGCGATCCACAAGAGCACGCGCCGGTAGGCGTCACGTCGATAGGCGGGGCTGGTGTCGCGCTGTTCCAGGTCGAACCCGCACAGGAACCCCTCGAGGGCTCGCCCCGGCGCGCGCGAGAGCGCACGAATGCGCAAGGCCTTCTGCGCCGCGATCGCCTCCTCCCCGTCCCCGGCGGCGATCTCCTCGAGGGCCACCTCGAGGGCCTGCAGCTTGCTCTTGCGGCGCGTCCAGGTCGCCGCCCGCTGACGCGCGCTCGGCCGGCCCCGCGTGGGGAGCGCCGACTGCTCGATGATGCGCGAGAAGTGCCGCGCCGGGTTGCCGAGGTCGAGGTTCATCCGCTCGAGGTTGAGCCAGAAGACCGGTCGCCCGTCCGTGAGTGCCCGGTCCGCGAGGTGCATCATCAGGTGCGTCTTGCCGCTGCCGTACTCGCCGACCAGCACCGACAAGACGCTGCCCGCCACGTCCATGTGGCGGAAGAGCCGGTCGATGGTCCGCTCGATGCGGTCGTGGGCGACGCTCATGGAGCTCACCGCCTCGGTCGGGGGCAGCCCCTGCGAGATGCGGATCAGATTGCGCAGGGCGGCGGC
Organism: uncultured delta proteobacterium; assembly: GCA_963830115.1. Classification (GTDB taxonomy): domain Bacteria; phylum Myxococcota_A; class Polyangia; order Polyangiales; family CAWHLB01; genus CAWHLB01. Next base: position 188,529 of record CAWHLB010000027.1, on the reverse strand, counting down.
GCGACGCGCGGGCGGTGGTGTGATCCGCCGGTGCACCCAGGCGTAGGGCTCGCGCACCAGGGAGGTCCAGGCGCGATGGGGCGGCGGCGGCTCCGCGTCGGAGGGCACCTCGAGACGCATGAGCAACGGTGCGAGCGAGCGGATCGACAGGTCGCCCTCGAAGAGCGCGTCGGTGCCGGTGAGCATGACGCGCGTGGCGACCGCCCCGTTGCCGGCGTCGAAGTTGTCGACCAGCTCGCGCAGCACGGTGTATGATCGCTCACGTTGCCGCTCGGTCCCCGTGACGATGGCGTCTCCGGCGCTGAGGAAGAGGACGAGGCCGCGGTAGCCGAGGGCGCGCACCACGCGTGACAGCTCGCCGATCGCGCGCTGGGCCGTCTGCTCCGACAGGGCGCGGCGAACGAGCGGGTTCTGGTGCTTGCGTGCCGGCTCGGTGCCGTCGAGCCAGGCCGTGAAGGCGCGGACCTCGCTCGTCGCCTCCTCGTCGTCGGTGGCCAGGTAGGCGTGGCAAAGGGCGGTCAAATCCCCCTCGGCCGCCTCCGCCTTCGTCCCCTCTTCGAATCGAAGGGCGCTGTTCTTGCCATGGCGCTCCCAGTAGAGGTCGAGCAGCCACGGAAGACCGCGGGGACGGTGGTCGCCGGGAGGCACGAGCGCATCGATCGCGTGTCGCACCAGGGCGTCGGGCGTGTGGGGGCTGTGCTCGAGCAGCGACACCTCGGCCGTCACGAAACGCCGATGGCGAGCCCGCTCACCGAGGGCCCGCACGAGGGCCCGCTCGCGGGTGCGGCTCGGGGCGTGCACCAGGGAAACGCTCGCGGCTCGGCATGCCTCGAGGTCGACGAGGGCCTGGTCGAGCCGCGCGATCTCGTCCTCGATGGTCGTGGCGGACCGAAACGTGACCCCGGTTGCCACGGGTCGGCTGTCGTTCGGGGAACCGGACATGACCCTCTGGCTACAGGATTGTGGCCCGCGGAGGAAGGGGGCATGGGAGACATCCCTGCTTGGGGAGCCCCCCTGTCGTTGGTCGATCTCGGAAGAACGTGAGGACAATTGCTGGCGGCGGTTCCGGCCCCGTGGCGGCGATTGTTGGCGATGTAAGGTACAATTACGACGGCCGATCGACCGTGGTGGCGGCGCCCACGGAGCGCCGACTCACGCGGCCCCCCCCGTGGTATCGTGGCCGTGGACGGGCGAGGGCGGCAATGGGGCGGTACGGCAAGATCTCGTGGGTTGGCTGGTTGGCGACGATCCTCGCGGGGATCGCCGGCTGCTCTGGCCACACGGAGCTGGTCGTGGGTCTCGAGACGGACCTCGTTCCGGGCATCGACTTCACGCGCGTCGAGACCCAGGTGATGGGCGCGTCGAGCACACGGGTACCGGCGGACTTCGGCCAGGACTTCGTCGGCGGCCAGCAGGTCGCCGACGTGACCGGCATCGACGGCGGTCGCACCGACGTGCTCGTGAGCCTGCTCGACCAGGGCGGTGACGTGGTCGCCCAGCGGCGGACGATCGTCGAGGTGTCGGGGCGCTTCGGCATGACGGTGATCATCACGCGCGACTGCCGCGCGGTCAGCTGCCCCCAGGCCGGCGGCGATCCGAGCGCGACCGAGTGCCTGGGGGGACGGTGCGTGCCGCCCGAGTGCTCGGCCGAGCATCCGAGCGCCTGCGGCATGCGGGCCTGCATGACCGCGACCGATTGTCCTGCGCCGGCGGCTGCGTGCGCGGAGGCTCGCTGCGACACGACCCTGGGCGCGTGCCTCCTCGCGCCCGTGAGCGGCGGCTGCGCCGACGGGACGTTCTGCGATCCGGACCTGGGCTGCAGGCGTGTGCCGAACGGCGAGGGGGGCATGCCGATGGACGCGGGGCCGTTGGACGCGGGGCCGTTGGACGCGGGGCCGTTGGACGCGGGCTGTGTCGGCGGCGCCTCCTGCGACACTGGCAACCCGTGCGAGCTCGGCACCATCGATTGCTCGAGCGGCAGCCCGGTGTGCGTCTCGGCCGGTCCGGCGGCGGCCGGTACCGAGTGCCGCGCCGCAGCGGGCCCCTGCGACGTCGCCGAGACCTGCGACGGAACGACCACCACCTGCGCACCCGACGCCTTCGCCGACGCGACCACCGTCTGTCGCGCAGCGGTGGATGCATGCGACCTGGCCGAGACGTGCACGGGGACGAGCGCGACCTGCCCGATGGACGGCTTCGCGCCCACGGGAACGACGTGCACGGGGGGCAGCTGCGACGGGCTCGGAACATGCGTAGTCGGGTGCACCGCCGGCGCACCGTGCGCGACCGGCAACCCCTGCGAGCTCGGCACCATCGACTGCAGCACCGGAAGCGTGGTGTGCATGCCGGCCGGACCGGCGCCCGCGAGCACCGTCTGCCGCGCTGCAACGGGCGTGTGCGATGCTCCCGAGACCTGCGACGGCGCGAGCACCGCCTGCCCACCCGACACCTTCCTCCCGAGCACCACCGTCTGCCGTCCCTCCGCCGGCCCGTGCGACGCCCCCGAGACCTGTGACGGCGCGAGCACCGTCTGCCCACCCGACGTCTTCCTCCCGAGCTCCTCCGTCTGCCGTCCCTCCGCCGGCCCGTGCGACGCCCCCGAGACCTGTAACGGCGCGAGCACCGTCTGCCCACCCGACGTCTTCCTCCCGAGCTCCTCCGTCTGTCGCCCGTCCGCCGGCCCGTGCGACACGCCCGAGTCCTGCACCGGTTCCAGCGCCGCATGCCCGACCGACACCTTCCTCCCGAGCTCCACCGTCTGCCGTCCCGCGGCTGGCGTTTGCGACATGCCCGAGTCCTGCAACGGCTCGAGCGCCGCCTGCCCGTCGGATGCGCTGCGTCCCGGGGGAACCATCTGCAGACCCGCCGCTGGATCCTGCGACACAGCCGAGACCTGCAACGGGACGTCGGCCGCATGTCCGGCCGACGCCCACGCAGCGGACGGAACGGGCTGTCCCTCGGCGCCCCGGTCCTGCCTCTCGGGGATTCTGCTACGACTGCAGCCCCTGCCATGCGTCGAACTGCTCGTCGTCGGGTCCAGGCTGCGCCTACGGCCCCGGCGGCGCGTGCAGCCCCTGCACCGTCGTGCCCTGACGGCACGGGGGCGGGGTCCGTGCATGCCGGTCCTGCACCCGCGGCCCGTGACGGCCGCCACGGCGTCAGACCTGGAAGTTCCAGGCCTTCCGCACCTCGACGCGGGGCGCCATGTAGTCGTCGACCCAGCGGCGGTGCGGCGGGTGGGCCTGGTAGGCCGGCAGCGCGGCCAGGTCGTCGAAGCGGATGACGACGCTCAGGTCCCAGGAGCGGGCGGCGGCTTCGTCGGCGGGCGTACCGATGGTGACGCTCCGGACGCCGGGGGCCCCTTCGAGGGCCGGCCGACCTTCCGCCGCCGCGGCGCGACGCCCCTCGGGCGTGGCGTGCTCGGGGCGAAGCTTGAACAGGACGATGCGCTCGATCATGGGAGCGGGGGTAGCGCGACGGGGCCACGAATGCCAGCCCGATGCCCGGCGGATCAGCCCGGCAATGGTTAAGCGATCGCTTTACTTTGTCTTCAGGCCCGCGCTCGCGGTCTCATGCGCCGGCCGCCACACGGTCGAGGGGCATCTCGCAGCCGTCGCGCAGGCGGCACGCGGCGCACGGACCGCCGCGCCAGAGCAGATCGAACACGCCCTGCACCTCGTCGATGAGCCCCTCGTCGTCCGTCACGAAGCCGAGCTCGAAGTTGCGCCTGTGAGAGCCTCGCGCGCCGAGCCCCGCACCGGTCCAGTTGGCGCTTCCGAGGTAGAGCAGGGATGCATCGACGATGACGGTTTTGAGGTGGACGCGGGGGCAGAGGCGCAGCTCGATGCCGCCGCGCACGAGCCCCTCGAGGCCGTCGAACCGTTCGCGGAACGCGCGTGAGGGCTGCGTCGCGTGGAGGATGCGGATCTCGACGCCGCGTGCGGCCAGTGTCTCGAAGACCTCGAGGACCGAGCGGTAGGCGGACCGTCCTCCGCGGCGGCGCCCCGGGATCACGCGCGGGTCCTCGACCATCAGCTCCTTGAGGTTGGCGGTCGCGATCCAGACGCTGTGCTCGGCGGAGCACACGGCCTCGACCACGTGCTCGTAGTGGGCGCGCCCCGAGAGGAGGCCCAGGCGGACGGGGCCGGGCGGCCGGGCGAAGTCGAGCGTCACGTCGTCATGGTAGGAGGGCCGCTGCGTGTCGGGCCAGTTTCGGCCGAGGTCGCGGGCCGGGCCGGCGCGCTGCTCAGGGCACGGGGGCCGGGCCATGCCCACCACCGAAGCCGAAGTGGAGCAGCGACGGCAGGACGAAACCGCTCAACACGCCCACGACGGCGCCGGCGAGCACGTCGGTGGCGTAGTGCTTGTCGGCCAGGACGCGGAGCAGGGCGGTGGTGGCAGCGACGGCGAGGGCGCCGATGCACGCGGCGTCGTCGGCTGCACCACCACCATAGAGCGCGAGGTGGGAGTGGGCAACGCACACGAGGGACGCCCCCGTGAACGAGAACGCGGAGTGACCGCTCGGGAAGCTGCGGAAGCGGTCGGGTGTGCCGCAGCCAGGATCGTAGTGTGGATCACGATCGCATTCCGCGGCGTAGGGACGGGCGCGTCGCACGACGTTCTTGGCGAGCGCGATGGTGACCCCGGTGGCCGCGTAGGAGAGGGCGTCGATACCGATGAGCTGCAGGGCGACGTCGGAGTCCTGGTCGGCGCCCCAGGCGGCGAGGGCGGCGTCGACGACGGGTGGGTAGAGGATCGCGATCCACTTGAGCACGTCGCTCGCGGTGCGGGCCGTGCGCCGTCCGGCGGCGGTCCCGAAGGCGAGGTGCCGGGCGGCCGCGTCGAACAGGACGGGGCCCGAAACACCCGTGCCGTGGGGGACGAGGTCGAGCATGAGGGCGACGCTGGCCACGGCGAGGGTTCCCGTGGCGAAGATCTCCCCGGGGCCGACGCGCGGCCAGCCCGCGCTCCATTGGATGGTCGGACCGGCATCGGCTGGTGCGGTCTGGGCAAGAGCGGGCGTCGCGTTCGCGAGCAGGGTGAAGGCGACCGGAAGGAGGACGCGGAGGCGAGGCACTGCGCCGCAGGATCGGCCCTGAAGACGGTTCCGACAAGAGCGACAGACGGCTCCGAGCCCGCGAGCCCCGCGAGCCCCGATCCAAACCTGCCCCAGCACACGCAGCACCCGCGGCCCAACGCAAGCCGGGACCCTCGCGCGCCTGCTCACTCAGCACCGCTGACGACGGCAGGATCGGGGGGACGAGCAACGGCCACTCCCTCTTTCTTGCGGGGCACGGGCCGAGCGATCCGCGGCGGTCTGGGGCTTGCGCGAGGTCGATTCGACGCCGGGCCAGCTCGAGCCGGCTGGGCCGAGCGCGAAGTCACGGCGGAGAGGCGGAGCGTGACCTCGAATTCGGGGTGCGCGGGCGCAGGCGAGGCGAGCGTGTGGACGGTGAGCCGTTTTGGGCTCACGCGGGCCCCTGACGGATCACCCGTGATCCACCGGCGGATCATCCGTGATCCAGCCCGCTCCTCTTGACACTGGTTTTTTGTTCAGTATCCTGGCCTCGTGGCTGCTTCGCTCGAGGTTCTCCGTTCGCATCTGGAGCCGGCTCCGGCGGAGGATGGCCTTGGCCTCCGTGGTACCCGGAGCGCACCCCTGGCGAAGCTCGTTCCGGGAGGGCGGATCCTCGAGCTCTCGGGGGAGGGGGGCTGCGCTCGGAGCAGCGCGGCCGTATCACTCGTGGCTCACACCCAGGCGAGCGGTGGCTTTGCGGCTTGGGTGCAGCTGGCGGGGGGCGCGCTCTACCCGCCCGACCTGGCTGCCGCGGGGGTGGATCTGGAAGCCCTCGTGGTGGTGCACGTGCCATCGCGTGCGCGCGGCGGATTGCCCCGGGCAGCTGAGCTGCTGCTTCGCTCGGGAGCCTTCGAGCTGGTGGTGCTCGACGGGAGCGGGGTGGGCGGAGCGGGGTGGGCGGCGCGCTGGCAGGGGCGGCTCGCCGGGCTGCTACGCCAGCACGACGCACGTCTCGTGTTGCTCACGACCTCGTGCGCGGATGCTCCGTCGGCCGGCGCCATGGTGGGCATGCGCATCGAGACGCGGAGGGTGCGCGACGCCGCTGGTCAGTTCGTGCTTCGGCACCACGTCCTCAAGGACAAGGTGGGCCTCACCGCGGAGCCGGCTGTGGATCTGCGGAGGGGGCCCGACGGGTTGTGAGGATGGTTGCTAAATGTACTGTCATCTGCCCCCACTCGAGATTCGTTCTGCCCTTCCGCCCACCCCCGCCCGTAATCCTCCCGGGGGGAGACCTCCCGTGACCCCCCATCGGCCACTCGCTTCGCTCGCGGCCGGGCTCGCGCGCGCTCGCTATGCCCGCTTCGTGCTCGGAGGCTCGTCGTGAAGGCGGTGGTGTCGGTGGCTTGTGTGCATTTGCCTGCGTTGCCCTTGCAGGTGCTGTTGCACGACCGGCCGTCGTGGCGCGGCGCACCGCTGGCGCTCGTCGACGAGGACCGTCCGGATGCACCCCTCGTGCGTCTCGACGCGAGGGCGCGACAGCTCGGGCTGCGTACGGGCATGCGCCTCGGTGCCGCGCGCAACGTGGTGCCCGGTCTGCGAGCGGCCGTCGTCGGGCCCGAGCGCATCGCCGCCGTGGTCGACGAGCTTGCACGCGCCCTGTCGACGTTCTCACCCCGGGTCGAGGTGGCCGACGGCCCACCGGGGACCTTCCTGCTCGATCCCTCGGGGCTCGACCGGCTCTACGGCGGGGCGCGCACCTGGGCCGCCACGGTGCGCGGCTATCTCACGGGGCGGGGCTTGCGTTGCTCACTCGTCGTGGGGCAAGCGCGGGCACGCGTCGTGTGCATCGCCCGGAGCCGGACGGGCGTGCTCGTCGTGCGTGACGCGAAGCACGAGCAGGAGCTTGTCGCCGCCGTGCCGCTCGATCGTCTGAACGACGGCAAGCCGCCCGGCAAGCCGCCCGGCAAGGACAGCCACGAGGGAAATGGCGATGCGGTGGCGAACGGGCTTTCGGCGCGGGCACGGGATGCGCTCGCCATGCTCGGGGTGCGCACCGTCGGGGACCTGCTCGAGCTTCCTGCGGGGGAGCTGGCCTCACGGCTCGGCCCGGAGGTGGCCCGTGTCCACGCTGAGCTGTCGGACGATCCCCAGCTCCCCATGCGTCCGCAGGTGTTCGAGGAGCCGGTGCGCGTCACGCTGGAGGTCGATCCGCCCGACGCCGATCACGCCCGGTTGCTCTTTGCGATCAAGGGCGGGCTGCACGAGATGATGCGCACGCTCGCCGGGCGGCACGAGCTCCTATCGGCCCTCCGCGTCCATTTCGAGCTCGAGAGGCGAACCCGCCCCTTGCAGCGTCCGCAGCTCTCGTCGACCCGGGCCCACCCCGAGCAGATCTCCCTCGACATGCGACTCGACCCCGTCGAGAGCCGCGGAGAGGAGGCCGATTACGAGACTCGGCTCGAGCCCGCGGAGGCCACGCGAGACGCGATGCTCGTCGTCGAGCTGGTGCGCCTGCGCCTCGCTGACGTGCGGCTCGCCGCGCCCGTCACGGCGATCCGCCTCACAGCCGAGAGCGTGCCCGCAACCGGCCAGCAGCTCCTGTTGCCGACGGAGCGGCCCCGGCGCGACGTCGCGGCGGGGGCCCGGGCCCTCGGACGGCTGCGTGCAGCCTACGGTCCGTGTGCCGTCACCCGTGCCACCCTGCGCGATGCCCATCTGCCGGAGGCGCGCTTCGGCTGGGAGCCCATCAAAGGGCTCCGCCCGGCAACGACGGCGGCTGCACGCGAGGCCGAAGAGGGCGCGCCGCCCCTCGTGCGCCGTGTGCTCGCGCGCCCTCGCCCCCTGCCGGCGCGCGACCCGAGCCACCCCGAGTCGGGGCCGGGGCTCGCGCGTGACGAGGGAGCGATCCTGCGTCTGTACGGCCCCTACCGCGTGAGCGGTGGCTGGTGGGTGCGGAAGATCGAGCGCGACTACTACTACGCCGAGACCGGCCGCGGCTCGCTCCTGTGGCTCTACTTCGACCGACCGAGGAAGCGGTGGTTCTTGCAGGGGATGGTGGATTGATCTCTTGTTGTGTTTATCCGTGATTTGTCATGACCACCTGCCCACCCCCGCCCGTAATCCTCCCCGGGGGAGACCCCCGCGACCCCCCTCGGCATGTCGCTACGCTCCATGCCGCGCTCACTTCGCTCGCGGGCGTCCGTCGCGAGCCGAGGCGAGCCCGCGGGGGAGGGAGCCGGTGTGCATTCGGCGCCCGCGCCATCACCCGGTCACCGAAGCGCCTCCCGCGCCGAATGTGCCGGAGTTCTCGTCGGGGCACCCACGCTCACAAGCACCCCTCTCGCACGCCAATGCCACCGCCCTGAGCGCAGCGAGGACATCAACAAATGTACGTCCCGCTCTGGGTGAAGACGAATCACAGCTTCCTCGAAGGAGCGAGCTTTCCGGAGGAGCTGGTCGATCGGGCGCAGGCGCTCGGGCTACCCGCCCTGGCGGTGACGGATTGGGACGGGGTCTACGGTCTCGCGCGCGCTCATGTGCGTGCGAAAGAGATCGGGCTCCGCCTCGTCGCGGGAGCCCAGGTCACGGTCGAGCGACCGGGTAGCCGAGGGCGGTTGCCCGAGACGACGCGCCTCGTCCTCCTCGCTCGCACGCACGAGGGCTACGGCACGATGTGCCGGCTCCTGTCCCTCGCCCAGGCGCGCTGCCCCAAGGGAGAGGCCCGCGCCACCGTGCGTGAGGTCGCCGAGCACGCCGCGGGAATCCTGGCCCTCGCCCCCGATCCGGACCTGCTCGAGCCCCTGCGCGAGCCCTTCGGCCGCGACCTCTTCGCCTTCGTCACGCGTCACCTCCGCGCCGAGGAGCAGCGCCTCGAAGCACGCCTGCGCGCCGAGGCCGCCCGGCTCGGCGTTGCCCTCGTCGGCGGCCACGAGGTGCTCTATCACGCACGCGCACGCCGCCCTCTCCAGGACGTGCTCACCTGCATCCGCCACGGCGTCACCCTCGCCTCCGCGGGCACGCGCATCGCGCCGAACGCGGAGCACGACCTGCTCCCGCCCGCGGTGCTCGCAGCGCGCTTCGCAGACGAGCCAGCGCTCCTCGCGCGTTCGGTCGAGGTCGCCGATCGCTGCACCTTCGACCTCTCCCAGGTGCGTTACCGCTATCCATCCGAGCGCCTGCCCGACGGCCGCACCGAGACCGAGCACCTGCGCGCCCTCACCCTCGAAGGCGCCCGCGCCCGCTATGACGGCATGCTCCCCGAAGACGTCCTCGCCCAGCTCGATCGCGAGCTCGCCCTCATCGAGGAGCTCGACTACGGCGGCTACTTCCTGACGATGCACGAGGTCGTCGTGTTCTGCCGCGCCCAGGGCATCCTCTGTCAGGGCCGCGGCAGCGCCGCCAACAGCGCCGTCTGCTACTGCCTCGGCATCACCGCCGTCGACCCGGTGCGCATGGAGCTGCTCTTCGAGCGCTTCCTGAGCCGCGAGCGCGCCGAGCCGCCCGACATCGACCTCGACATCGAGCACGAGCGCCGCGAGGAGGTCATCCAACACGTCTACGCGCGCTGGGGGCGACGCCACGCCGCCATGGTCGCAAACGTGATCCGCTACCGTGCCCGCTCGGCGGTCCGGGACGTGGGCAAGGTGCTCGGCATCCCGGCGACCGAGGTCGATGCGGTCGCCCGCAACCTCGGCCACTACGATGCGCTCCTCGACGACGCGCTCCTCGATGCCGCCGGCCTCGACCCCGAGGCGCCGAGCTCCCGCCAGCTCCTCGCCCTCGTACGCGCGATCCTCGACTTCCCGCGCCACCTGTCGATCCACCCGGGCGGCTTCCTCCTCGGCCACGCACCGGTGGACACCCTCGTCCCCATCGAGCCCGCCACCATGGAGGGCCGCACCGTCATCCAGTGGGACAAGTACGACGTGGAGGCCCTGGGCCTGTTCAAGGTGGACCTGCTCGGCCTCGGCTCCCTCACCGTGATCCACGGCGCCCTCGATCTCTTGCGCGCGCACCACGGCGTCGACATCGACATGGCACAGGTGCCCGCGGAGGACCCGGAGACCTACGCCATGGTCTGCGCCGCCGACACGGTGGGCGTCTTCCAGATCGAGAGCCGCGCCCAGATGGCCATGCTCCCGCGCCTGCGCCCCCGCACCTTCTACGACCTGGTCATCGAGGTTGCCATCGTGCGCCCCGGCCCGATCCAGGGCGACATGGTCCACCCCTACCTCAGACGCCGCAGCGGCGAGGAGCGCGTCGACTACCCGCACCCGAGCCTCGAGCAGATCCTCCGGAAGACCCTCGGCGTGCCGATCTTCCAGGAGCAGGTCATGAAGCTCGCCATCGTGGCGGCGGACTACACGCCTGGCGAGGCGGACCAGCTCCGCCGCGACATGGCCGCCTGGCGCTCGGCAGGGCGCATCGAGGAACACCGCCGAGCAGCTCGTCGGCGCGCATGGTGGCGCGCGGCATCCCGCGCGACTTCGCCGAGCGGGTCTTCTCCCAGATCCGGGGCTTTGGCGAGTACGGCTTCCCCGAGAGTCACGCGGCGTCGCTTCGCGCTGCTCGCCTATGTCACGGCCTGGCTGCGCTGCCATTACCCGTCGGCCTTCACGTGCGCTCTGTTGAACGCGCAGCCGATGGGGTTCTATGCACCGTCCACGATCGTCGAGGACGCGCGGCGCCATCGGGTGGCGGTGCGTCCCGTCGACGTGTGCACGAGCGGGTGGGACTGCACGCTCGAACGCGCGCCCGGGCCGGACGGTCACGCGCTCAGGATGGGCCTCCGCTACGTCAAGGGTCTCGGCGAGCGTGAGCGCGCGCACATCGAGCCCGCCGCCCTCGCCGCGCCGTTCTCGTCCCTCGAAGACTTCGCGCGCCGCACGCACCTCGGAGAACGCGCCCTGGTCGCCCTCGCCGAAGCGGGCGCCTTCGAGGCCTTCGCGCCCCGCCGACGCGACGCCCTGTGGCAGGTGCGCGCCCTGGCCCGTCACGCACACGACGCGCTGCCGATCGCACCGGCGCCCGCACGGGCACGCTTCGCATCGCTCGATGCGACCGAGCACGTCCTGTGGGACTACCGCGCGAGCGACCACAGCGCGCGCGGTCATCCCATGGCGCGCTTCCGGGCGACGCTCGCACGCCGCGGCATCCCCGATGCCCAGACGGTGCGTGCCATGCGGGACGGTGCCTTCGTCGACTACGTGGGCATGGTCATCTGCCGCCAGCGACCGAGCACCAAGAGCGGCGTCACCTTCTTCACCCTCGAGGACGAGACGGGCTTCGTGAACCTCGTCGTCTGGCGCCCCGTCTTCGAGCGCTTCGCCACCGTGGCGCGGCTCGCGCGCGTGCTCGGTGTATGGGGACGGTTGCAGGTGGCAAACGGCACGACCCACCTCGTCGCCGAAGCGCTCCGGATCGCCGACCTGAGCGACGACGGCGGCTCCTCGAGCACCGTCACCCCGCGCTCGCGCGACTTCCACTGAAGCCGCCTTATGTTGGATCGATGTCTCGCGTCTCGACGACCCTCGAGGAGAGGCGCCGCTCCCTCGCCCGAACGCTCGAGAGACGCGCCATCGAAGCCACCGACCCGGCGCTGCGCCGCATCCTCATGCGGGCGGCCCTCTGCAATGCGCCCGCCCGTCGCACGGAGCTCCTCTCGGCGTCGCCCGAGCACCAGGGCGCGCCGTCCGAAGGCGGCTTGACGGCACCCCTCCTGCCGGACGGGAGGCCCTCGCCGAAAGGCGCCCTCTTCGTTGCGCCGCCGGGCACCGTCCTCTACCGCCGTCCTCTCGGCGACGACCTGCTGGTCCTTCGCTTCGCGCGCCCGCCCGCTCTTCGCTTCGCGCCCGGCCAGCACCTCCACGTGAGTCTCGGCGGCCTGTCGCGCCCCTACTCGATCGTCTCCGCCCCCCACGAGCCCTTCGTCGAGATCTTCGTCGAGCGGGCGCCGGGCGGCCGTTTCACGCCCCGCCTATTCGCGCTGCAAGAAGGCGACGCGGTCGCCCTCGCTCCCGCGGCCCGGGGCCGGCTGTTGCTCGACACGACACGCTCGGTGCACCTCATGGTCGCGACCGTGACCGGGATCGCGCCCTTCGTGAGCATGCTGCGCGACGCCGTGCACCAGCACACGAAGGACATGCGCTTCCACGTGATCCATGGCGCGAGCTACCCGAGCGAGCTCGGCTACGCAGAGGAGCTGTCGGCAATGCCTCCGGACCGCGTCACCTACGTGCCGACGGTCAGCCAACCCAACGCGCTCGAGCGCGCCGGCTGGCGGGGGCAGACCGGTCGCGCCGAGGCGCTGATCGACCGCAGCGTGACCGAGCTCGGCCTCATGCCCCGGACGACTGCCGTCTACGCCTGCGGGCATCCCGGCATGATCGCCAACGTCACCGCCACCCTGGGCAGCCGTGGCTACCGCGTGCACACCGAGCGCTACTGGAAGACGCCCTGATCCACGCTCCCGGCGCTGGACGAAGCCGACGAGGGCGCGGGCAGACCGAACCCATCTCTCACCCGCGCGCCGTGAGGTGCGCATCCTTGCAGATGCGCGGATGTGCGAGAGACACGTACCGTTTGACGGGGACGCACGGGTCGTCGGACCATGGGTGCGGGTGCTCGGTCGCACGCGCCACATTCCGGTCTCCGTTGCCTCGTTGGTGCTGTTCGCCGCGTGCGGCGGCGGATCCACCCCGGCGGCGACCGACGCGGGCACGACGGCCGATGCGACGGCAGACGCGGCGGCGCCGGAGGGCGGCGCGGACCTGTTGCCGAGTGGCGCCATGCTCGCGGCGCCCGCGCCTCCCGCCCTGCCGTCGCTCACGCCTTGCCCCATGGGATGGCGCGAGGTTCCGGGCGATGCGACGACGCCGGTCGTGTGTGATCCCTGGCCCGCCGCCGGCCAGGCTACCTGCCCCGACGAGCAGGCCCATTTCCCCGGGACCCCCGGCTGCGCGACCCTCGGCCCCGCCTGTCCGACGGGTGACTTCCCGACGGACCTCCCGGCGGGCACGACGGCCCTCTATGTTCGGGCGGGAGCGACGGCAGGCGACGGCAGCGCGACGGCGCCCTTTGGCACGATCGGCGAGGCGACGGCCGCAGCGACCGCGGGCTCGACGATCGTCGTCGCCGCCGGAGACTACGATGAGCCGGTCGTCCTCCCTCAGGGTGTGAGCCTGCGCGGCGCCTGCGTCGCTGACGTCCGCATCACGCACTCGGTGCGGGACGACGCCCCGGCCACGGTGCAGATCACCGGTACGGGCGTCACGGTCACCGGCGTGCGCATCGCCGGCGCGCGCTCCGGCCTGCTGGTCGATGCGGGCGCGGACGCGACGGTGGACGGCGTGCTGGTCGATCACGCGACCGAGACCGGCCTGCGCGTGCACATGGGCGGCCACGCGGTGCTCCGGGATGTCGCGATCCGCAACACCCAGATCGACCCGGACGACCACGCCTCGGCCTTCGGCCTCGTCGTCGAGCTCGGCGGGACCGCCGAGGCCACCCACCTCGACATCGCGAGCAACGCCCTCTCGGGGGTCGTCATCGACGGGGACGGCAGCATGCTCACCCTCGACGACTCCGTCGTCCGCGACACACAGAGTGTCGGCGGCATGTACGGTGCGGGCCTCGGAGCGCAGCACGGCGGACACGTCCTCATCGAGCGCAGCGCCTTCGAGCACAACCGATACTTCGGCGTCGGCGCAGTCCACAGCGGCGTCGTCGACATGCGCGACAGCGTCGTCCGCGACACCCTCGAGCAGGAGACGGGCGGCTCGACGGGCGTCGGTGTCATGGCCATGCCCGATGGCCAGGTGACCCTGTCGCGCTGCCTGCTCGATCACAGCATCGTCGCGGGGCTCCACGACGACAGCGCCACGATCGAGGGGAGCGACCTGGTCATCCGGAGCACGCAGGCGGATAGCACGGGCAACGGCGGCCCCGGGATCTTCGTTGTGAACGGGGCGACCGCGACCCTACAGCGTGTGCTGCTCGACGACGACCAGACGTCGGCCGTCTACGTGACGGACCCGGGCACGCACCTGTCCCTCATGGATGCCACCGTGCGGGGCACGCGACGCGAAGCGAGCGACGGACAGTACGGGCGCGGCGTGCAGGTGCAGGGGGGCGCCGCCCTCGACTTCACGCGCCTCCGCCTCGAGCACAACCGCGACATCGCCTTCATGGTGAGCAACGCCGGGACCACGGCGAACGGCTCGGACCTGGCGATCGCAGACACCTTCCCCGAGCTGGTCGGCGGTTTCGCCGGGCTCGGGATTGGCTTGTCGGTGCAAGACACGGCGTCACTCACGGCCGATCGGGTCTCGATCGACGGAAGCGAGGGCTGGGGTGCCCTGGTGACCGACGAGAGCAACGGCACCCCGATGCACGGTCACGCCACACTGAACGACCTGCGCATCACGGGCACCGGCTCCTACATCGGCGACCCCGTCGCCGGGACCCGTCTGGGGCGCGCGCTCGAGGTGCAAGAAGGTGCGAGCGCAGAAGTCACTCGGGGCATCTTCGACGGCAATCGCGACGCGGCCGTCATGGTCATCCACGGCTCCTCCCTATCCATGTCGGACGCGATCGTGCGCAACACGGAGAGCGATACGCTGACCCGCTCCGGGGGCAGGGGCATCGAGGCCTTCGGGCAGGCGACGATAGCGCTCGACGGCGTCCACCTCGACGCCAACCGGGAGCTCGCCCTGTCGGCCTACGACGATGGCACGACGATCACGGGCACGAACATCGAGGTGAGGGGCACGCGGGCGAACGAGTGCGCCCAGGACTCGTGCAGTGATGCATCGGCCGGCATGGGTGTTGGAGCCTATGACATGGCCCACATCTCGCTCACGCACTTCGTCGTGACCGACACCGCCCTGTGCGGCGTGCAGGTCACCAACGGCGCGGGTCTCGACCTCGCCCACGGCGAAGTATCCCGCGGGCTCATCGGGGCCAACGTCCAGGACCCGGCCTTCGATATCCACCGGCTGGAGGACGACGTGGTCTTCGAGGACAACCAGTCGAATCTCGACGCCACGATCCTTCCCGTCCCGGAGCCGAGCGGCGCCTACGTCCCCCCGACGAGCTGAGGCCTACGCGTTCCGTCGGCGCGCGCTCGGTCACTCGTTCCCGGCGAGCAGCTTCTTCCGGAGCTCCCGCATCTCGACGCGCCGCGCGTCGCTCACGTCGGGGTAGCGCAGCCCGAGCGATGACAGGGTCTCGGCGAGGATCTTCGGCCACGGCCACACGCATGTACGCCTTGTCGTCCGCGGGCACGGCATACCAGGGCGCCCAGGGCGTCGAGGTCGCGTTCAACGCCTCCTCGTAGGCATGCATGTACCCGTCCCAGGAGCGCCGCTCTTCGACGTCGTGGGTCGAGAACTTCCAGTTCTTTTCGTGCTCCTCGATGCGGTCGAGGAAGCGGTCCTTCTGTTCGTCACGCGAGACGTTGAGCCAGAACTTGAGGATGACGACGCCGTTGCGCGCGAGGTGCTTCTCCATGTCGCGGATCGACTCGAAGCGCTCGCGCCACAGGTCGTCCTCCTTGGGCACGCGCGGCAGCATCTGCGTGTCGAGCAGGTTCTGGTGCACGCGTACCACCAGCACCTCCTCGTAGTAGCTGCGGTTGAAGATGCCGATGCGGCCTCGCTCGGGCAGAGCGCGCCAGGAACGCCACAGAAAGTCGTGGTCGAGCTCCTCGGCCGACGGCTGCTTGAACGAGTGCACCTGGAAGCCGGTCGCGTCGATGCCCAGGGTCAGGGCGCGGATGGTGCCGTCCTTTCCCGCCGCGTCCATGGCCTGGAACACGAGCAGGACGGCGTAGCGATTGTTGGCGTAGAGCTTTCGCTGCAGCTCGTTCAGCTCTCCGGCCAGCTCCTCGAGGCGGTGTTTCAGGGCCTTGTTCGTGGGGGCGTCCTTCGGCGGGCGCGTCGAGACGTCCTTCACACGGAAGGGGGAGTCCCAGGGAACGAGGAAGGGACGCTTGGGCGGAACGAAGAGGAGGGGTTTCACGGGGCGGAGCGTACCACCGCGCGGCCCGCCATCGCCCGTTGCTCGGGGCCCATGTGCACCGCCGGCCTGGCCCGTCTGAGGCGTGCGATGGCCGCTTCCAGGTCCGGATCGACGCCGCGCACGAGCAGGGCCGCCACGACGGCCGCGGCCGAGCGCCCATGTCCGGCTGCGCAATGCACGAAGACGGGCTCCTCGCTCTCGGCGATGCGCTGGACGACGGCGCGAAACGTCGCCTCGTCGGGGACCGACCCGTCGAGGGTCGGGACGCACACGACGCGGTGGCTGCGCCGCACGTCCGCCGGCACGGCGAGCTCGGCCGTGAGGTCGATGACGAGCGCAACGCCCTCGGGCAGCTCCCGGGCGAGACAGCGCCGCCCGACGAAGACCCCCGGGATCACCTCGTTCCACGAGTCCTCGCGACCGAGGCGCCGGATCGCCGACCAGATCCCCCATGCGACCGCCAGGTAGGGCAGGTGCAGCGCTATCGACCAGGCGCCGAACGTGCCATTCGCGCGCTTGCCCAGCACCCGCGGTCCCAGGCCGAGGTAGCCCGCCGCGAGGACCGCACTGCTGGCCGCGGGCCACGACAGGAGCCACGCACCCCCGCCGAGACGCAGGGCGCTCGTCATGAGGCCCGTCGCCAGCACCGCGAAGAAGGTCCCGTAGGCCCACGGCATCGCCGACAACATGAAGCTGCTGGGGAGCGCCGGCTACCCGCGGCCCCGTGCATGCCTCCCTGAACCAGGGTGGTTCAGGGGATTGGGCGGCTCGCGCCCGCCGAGCACAGCAGCCACGTTGTCGAAGGCGACGCGGGCCATGCGCTGGCGTGCCGCCACCGTCGCGCTGCCGAGGTGCGGAAGGAGCACCACGTCGTCCCGATCGATCAGGCCGGGATGGACCGCCGGCTCGTTCTCGTAGACGTCCAGGGCCGCGCCGCCCAATCGGTCCGCTTCGAGCGCCGCGACCAGGGCGGCCTCGTCGACGATGGGGCCGCGCGCCGTGTTGACGAGGAGCGCGTGGGGTTGCATGCGGGCGAGCTCGGCGGCGCCGATGGCGTGGCGCGTCTCGTGCGTCAGGGGGCAGTGGATCGACAGGACGTCGGAGCGGGCCAGCAGCGTCTCCTTCGACACGGGCTCGGCACCGAGCGCCTCGACCTCGTCGGCCCGCGGCGGCGTGCGCGTCGTGTAGAGCACGCGCATGCCGAAACCACGGGCCCGCCGCGCCACCGCCCGACCGATGCGTCCCAAGCCGAAGATGCCGAGGGTGCGTCCGGACAGCTCCATGCCGAGAAGCAGGGTCGGACTCCAGGCGCGGAAGCCGCCGGTACGGAGCAGGCGCTCGCCCTCGCGCACCCGCCGAGCCGCCGCGAGGATCAGGGTCCAGGTGAGGTCGGCGGTGGCATCGGTGAGCACGCCGGGGGTGTTGGTGACCCACACGCCGCGCGCAGTGGCGGCGGCCACGTCCACGTTGTCGTAGCCGACCGCGTGGTTCGCCACTACGCAGAGCCGCGGGCAGGCGTCGAGGAGCGCGCCGTCGACGCGATCGGTCGGCAGGGTGACGAGGGCCTCGGCCTCGCGCGCGCGGGCCAGGATCTCATCGCGGGTGGGCGGCCGATCTTCGCCGAAGACCTGGACCTCGAACGCCCCCAGCACCTCCCGGGGGTCGAGCGCGAGCCGGCGCGTGACGAACACCAACGGCACCGTGTAAAGGTAACGTCGATCGTCGTGCGCTTCGACCCGCCCCTCGTCCGAGGCACGTTCGTCCGTCGCTACAAGCGCTTCTTCGCCGACGTGCGCCTTTCCGACGGCCGCCTCGTCGTGGCCCACTGCCCGAACACGGGCGCCCTACGGGGTTGCCTGCGCGAGGGCGCGCGAGTCCTGATCGCGCCGGCCGATCGCCCAGGCCGCAAGCTCCTCTGGACCTGGCGGCTGGTACGCGTGGGCCGTGCGTGGGTGGGGCTGGACACCTCCCTCGCGGTGCCCCTCGTCCTCGAAGCGCGGCGCCGGGGCATGCTGCCCGAGCTCGATGGCTTCGAGCGGGCCGTCACGGAGGTGCGCTACGGCCAGGAGGGACGAAGCCGCATCGACGTGCTCCTTTCGCGGGGTGGTCGACCCCGCCCCGGTGCACGCGGACCTCGCGCCGCCTTCGACGGCGACGAGCGCGTCTATGTCGAGGTCAAGAGCACGACCCTTTCGGTGGAGCGAGGCGGCCACCGGCATGCGGCGTTCCCGGACGCCGTGACCGAGCGCGGCTGGAAGCACCTGCACGAGCTCATGCACGTCGTCCGCCAGGGCCATCGAGCCGCCATCGTGTTCGCGGCGCAGCGGAACGACTGCGTCGGCTTCGAGCCGGCCGATGCCATCGACCCGCGCTGGTCCGCGACCTTTCGCGAAGCCGTCGAGGCCGGGGTCGAGGCCTACGCCCTCGGTGGCACCGTGAGCCCGCGCGCCATACGTCTCGAACGCCGTCTGCCCATCCACCCATGAGCCGTCTGTCCGCGCGCGCCCCCCGCCCATGAGCCGTGCGCCCCGCGCGAGACCACCGACCGCGTGGTGCAACCCTGCGCTTCGCCCGCTTTCTTGTGTCGCGAGAGCAGTGGCGCTAGAGCATCGAGCAGGTTGGCTCGTTCGTGAGTCCGTGGTGTGGTGCGGGTGAGAGCGCGTTTCGGTCCGACGACGGGCGCCCCCCCGGCGACGGCGGCAGTGCCCCGGCGGGCCGCGGTACCACGGAGTCGGTGCGAGCCGCGCTACGGTGCTCGGTAAGCTCGTGCGACCCGTCCCCGACCGTCTGCAAAAGAGGCTCGCCCTGCTCGCGGGTGCCGTCGTGGTCATGCTCGCGGCCGTGCGGTGCGACGGCGGACACGCGCCGGCAGCTCGGGCATCGCGCACAGGCCACAGAACCCCCGGGGCCCCGGCCACGGCGCACCGGCCCGAGCCCGTGCACACCGAGGGCGAAACGCCTCCCGCCGCGGCGCACCCCGCTCGGGGCACGCCGCCCATCGACATGAGCGGCCACTTCTTCGAGGTGGCGGACGGCCCCCACCGTCTCGCCCTCGAGACTCGGCCCGTCGCGCACATCAAGAAGGGATCGGGCGGTCGGACCCTCGCCTTCAAAATCACGCTGAAGGACGAAACGGTGGGCTACTACAAGCCGGAGCAAACCTTCTCCGGCTCCCACTGGTACGCCGAGGTGGCCTCCTACTACCTCGACCGCGAGCTCGGCATCGGGCGCGTGCCGCCCACGATCGGCCGGCGGCTGCCCTGGGCACCCCTGCGTCGCGTCGCCGGCGACAATCGCCGCGTGCACGAGATCATCGTCCAGCCCGACGGCACCGTCCGGGGCGCGTTCATCTGGTGGGTGCCGGGCGGCCTCGCGCCCATCGCGCCCGGCGTCGGCTGGGAGAAGTGGATCCGCGTACAAGGGCCCCTCGACCCGTCGCCCTATCAGGCCGCACGCAACTTCCGCCGCGACATCCGCGCCTCGCACCAACGCCTGCACACGCCCGCGAGCCCGGACGAGGGAGCGGGCGCGCGCGACGAGCCGGACGATGGGAGGGAGGACGGCGAGACCGGCGACGCACACGTCGGCCCGCCCGCCGCCGACCCCGACACGCCCGACCGGGCCGCCGAGCTATCGGACATGATCCTCTTCGACTACCTCACCAACAATCTGGACCGGTGGGGCGGCCGCTACACCAACGTGCGCAGCCGCGGCCACGGGGGACCCCTCGTCTATCTCGACAACGGCGCGGGCTTCTTCTACGGCCACGACCGCATCGGGCTCATGGATGCTCGCCTGAACGGCGTGCAGCGCTTCCGGCGCAAGACCGTCGAGGCGATCCGCGCCCTGGACCTGACGCGGTTCCGGGCGCGTCTCGCACGCGATCCCCTCGCCCCGATCCTCGACGACCGCCTCATCCACGGGATCGAGGTGCGGCGTCGCTACCTGCTCGAGCACGTCTCCGAGATGCAGCGCCGCTTCGGGGACGCGGCCATGCCTTGGTGATCCGAAGGACCCGTCTCCCACGCGATCCAGGCCCACGTGCAAGCCAGGGCTGGCCATCGGGGTGGCCGGATTCGGGGACAAGAGACCGGGCTCCCGCCGCCCCTTCGGGGCTTCTAGGCTCCGGCGGATGGACCGGATCATGGCCGATATCCGCCATGAGGGCCCCTGGCATGAAGGATGCTTGTGACGGATGCATGGTGCTGAGGTGAGTGATGGACGAGCTCGAAGACGAGATCACGGTAGTGAACGTGCGCATCAGTGAGATATCTGTGGCGCCGGAGGGTCGCCCGACGGCGAAGCTGCCCGACCCGCCGGCCCTGCCGTTCCCCCTTGCCCACATCCGCGCCAGTGCGGACGCGTGGCTCGAGGGGCTCCCGGAGCCGGCACGCCGCGTGCTCGAGCAAGCCCGCTGCGCGCCGCCGAACTGGCCCCTCGCGCCGCGCGTCGATGGCGCGGTCGCCGTGCCTCGCGACAAGATCCCGCATCTCCGCCGACGCTTCTGACGTGAGCGCGCCGTGGAAGATCCCCGCGCGCGCGCCGGCGGATCACACCGTCCAGGTCGCAACGTAGAACGCGCCGTCGGGACGCCGTTCCCAGTTCACCTTGACGTTCCGCCGACCAGCCACCTTGAGCACGGTCTCGACACCGATGGCCAGCCCCTCGAGATCGAGCTTCGGCGCATCGACCCAGTCGGACAGAACGAGCTCGGCACGACCGGGGCGCACGATGTCGGAGCTCAGGCTGCCGCGGTCGTAGGTCTTGGTGTAGATGAGCCGCGTGCGGCTCACGAGCGCCTTGTCGGTGGTGAAGCGCAGGATGACGCGCCACAGGGATTTGAAGGTGCGCTCGACTCCGATGCGCACGACCTGGGCGTGCAGGGACGACACGGGGCGCCCCATCTCGCGAGCGACCGCCTCGATCACGGCGTGCGCCGTATCCACCGGCATCCACGACATGGGCATGAGCGCCTCGTACTCGCGGCGGCTCTCCGAAGACAAGGACGCGATGGCCGCCTCCATTCGCTCGGCGCCGGCCAGCTCCTTCATCACGCGGAATCTGATCCAGCATCAGCGCGCCGGACACACGGGGAGCATCTTGCATGGTGAGCGAAGAATAGAGATACCGGCGGGCCAGGGGAACACCTCGACCGGCCATGGGGTCGGACCTATGATCCGCCGGCCGTGACGACCCCCCGCGAAGTAGGCTTCTGGCAGCCGGCCGAATGGGCTCCCCACGACGCGGTGTGGGTGGCGTTCCCGCACCTGTCGGTCGAGTGGGGCGAGGACTTCGAAGGCGCCCGCGTCGAGGTGGTCGCGATGTGCGACGCGATAGCCGACCCGGACCCGGCGACGGGAGAGGCCCGGGGAGAGCGGCTCGAGGTGCTCGTCCGCGACGCCGTGCAGGAGCGCGAGGCCCGTGATGCCTTCGGCGCGCTCGGCGCCCGTTTCCACCGCATTCCCTTCGGCGACATCTGGACGCGCGACATCGCGCCCGTGTTCCTCACGAACAGGGCGGGCGAGGTCGCCTGCGTGCGCTTCCGTTTCAACGGCTGGGGCGAGAAGTACGTGCTCGACGGCGACGCAGAGGTCGCGGCGCGGATCGCCGAGACGGTGGGCGGTCGCTGCTTCGCGTTCGACTGGGTGCTCGAAGGGGGGTCGGTGGAGGTGGACGGCGAGGGCACGCTCCTGACGACGCGCCAGTGCCTCTTGCACCCGAGCCGCAACCCCAGGCACGACGCGAGCACCCTCGAGCGCGGCCTGGCGGACGCCTTCGGAGTCGAACGCATCCTGTGGCTCGAGGAGGGCCTGGCGAACGACCACACGGACGGCCACGTCGACACGTTGGCGCGCTTCGTCGCGCCGGGTGTCGTCGTGTGCATGGAGCCAGCAGATGACGACCCGAACCGCGATGCCCTGCTCCGCGTCGCCCGCGACCTCCGGCGCTTCGTCGATGCAGCGGGGCGTCGGCTCGAGGTCGTGCCCATTCCGTCTCCGGGCCGCGTGCTCGATCGGCAAGGGCGGCCGATGCCGGCGAGCTACGCGAACTTCTACGTCGCCAACACGACCGTCGTCGTGCCCACCTATGGTCAGCCCAGCGACGCGGCCGCGGTGGAGGCCATCGGGCGCCTCTTCCCGGGTCGGCGGACGGTGGGGTGTTCGGCGCGTCACATCTTGAGCGGAGGCGGTGCGTTCCACTGCATCACGCAGCAACAACCCCAGGGTCGGGTGCAGACGGGAGACGGCGATGGGCAGCGGTGACGTCTGGACGGTGGCTGTCGTGCAGTGCGCCCTGGGCGGCGGCGCGGACGAGAACGTGGGGCGGGTGGAGCGGCTCGTCCGGGAGGCCGCGGGCCGCGGGGCCAACGTGATACTTCCGCCGGAGCTCTTCGAGGGTCCGTACTTCCCACGGGAGGAGCGTGAAGACCTCTTCGATGCGGGCGCTCCCCGTCGACGGCCACCCAACGATCGCCCGCTTCTCGCGCCTCTGCCGCGAGCTCGGCGTCGTGCTCCCGCTGTCCTTCTTCGAGCGCGCCGGTCAGGCGTACTACAACAGCCTCGCGATGATCGATGCCGACGGCACGCTCCTCGGCGTGTACCGCAAGAGCCACATCCCGGACGGCCCCGGCTACGAGGAGAAGTACTACTTCAACCCGGGCGACACCGGCTTCCGCACCTGGCGCACCCGCTTCGGCACGATCGGCGTGGCCATCTGCTGGGATCAGTGGTTCCCCGAAGGCGGCGCGCGCCATGGCGCTGAAGGGCGCCGACCTGCTGCTCTACCCGACCGCCATCGGCTCGGAGCCGCCCGAGCACCGGCGGGCTCGACACGCGGATCACGTGGCGCCGCGCGATGCTCGGGCACGCCGTGAGCAAACGCGCGCTACGTCGCGGCCGCGAACCGCGATGGGGACCGAGGGCCGCGCGACGTTCTACGGCAGCTCGTTCATCTGCGACTACCGCGGCGACTGCTCGCCGACGGCGATCGCAGCAGCGAGGGCGTCCTGTACGCCGATCCTTCGACCTGAACGCCGCTGCGACGCTTACCGCGCGGGCTTGGGCTTCTTCCGCGATCGCCGCCCCGACCTCTACGGGCTGCTGACCACCGCAGACGGTGTCCCGCCAGGCTGAGGGGCATCGGGCAGAGGGTCGGCCGTGATGGGACCTCCGCCGAGGGGCACGCGGAGCGAGATGGGATCGGCGTGATCCGGGCGGCAGCCACTCGAGCGCAGGAGCCCGACGTGGACCGCGGTAGCGTGAGCCAGGCCCGGCACCGTATGCACCGAGCGGAGCCGTTCGCCCGCCCGCAGGTGCTTGGGCGACAGCAGCCCGTCGAAGAGCAGACTCCCACGCGCGTTGGTGTTGGACGGGTGCCGATGCGGACGGCCAGGTCTCGGGGGCACGGCCCGCGCGCCACCAGGTCGAGGGCGATGCGGTCGGCTCCGGCGCGGTGGACGCCGAGCAGCCCGAGACATGCCGCGAGGCGCGTCCCCGCGTTTGCTGGCGCCCTCCCGACGACATAGCGCGCACCGACGCCCCCGTAGGGGTTGCCGCCGCGTCGCAACAAGAGCAGGTCGCCAGCCGCCATCACGAGGCCATGGTCGTCGCGCCCGAGCCAGTCGCGGATGCGTGGCTCCTCCTTCGTGCGCAGAAGCGTCTCCCGGCCGCGCCAGCGGCGCCGATGCCAGGCATCCAGCACCACGTAGTCGGCCTGCTTCTCGGGCGGCGGCGGAAGCCACACCCATGTGCGCTCGGCCAGGTGGGGCAGGAGCGCGAAGGGTGCCTGCACCGACGCATCGGGCGGGATGGCGTCGACGATCCGCCGGGCTGCGCGTGCGTGGGCGTCCTCGGTGAAAGCCGCGGCGTCGAAGTCCGCCGCGATGGGCGTGCCGCCGGCGATCAGGTGCGCGATGGTGACGGGCACGGCGAGCCAACCCGCCGCCGCCGTGGCGGGGATGCGTTGGGCGAGCAGGCTCGCCCCGTCGATGGCTGCGGCGAGGAGCACAGGCACGGCGGGCAGCAGGTAGTGCGAGTCCAGGTCCGTCGTGCCTGGGAAGTCGGACATGAGGTTGATCGCCAGGATCGGGGCGGCGACGAGGAGCCATCGCGGGCGCAGGAGCGAGAGCAACCCGAGGGGCAGAAGGAGCTTGGGCAGGTAGGTGAGGCGGAACGGGACCGCAAGGTGCGCGAGGACGGCACCGGGATGGGTGATCCAGGCCACGACGACCTGAGTCGCGGTGTTACCCCACCGGCCGAAGTGGGCCTGCATCGATCCGTGGGCGGGCGCGAACAAGGGGTGGAGCACGAGGGCGAAGACGAGCACCCAACCAAACGACGCAAGCGTCACGTTCCTGCCGGTCCGACGGAGCGAGGGAACGGTGAGCCACGCGAGCACGCCCAGCATTCCCGTCGCAAGGCCCAGGTCCTCTCGGCACAGGAGAACGCCCAGGACGCCGAGCGCCATGCCTCGAGCGTCCTCGCGGTCGAGGGCGTCGAGGGCGTAGGCGAGGGGGAGGACCGCCAGGTTCCCGGGGTGGAACTCGAACGTCGCGACATGGGCGGTACATGGGTAGAGCAGCCAGCCCGCCGCGCCCGCGACCGCGCCCGCAGGCCCGAGACGGCGGGCGCCCATGCGGGCGAAGGGCCAGGCGGTCGCGGCCATCGCTCCGGCCTGGGCTGCGATCAGGACGGGGACCGTGCCGAAGATCATGCCCAAGAGGCCGAGAGGCACCAGGATCGGCGAGATGTGCAGGCCCAGGACGGGGGCCCCGATGATCGGCTCCCACAGGTTGGCGCGGGCTGTGCCCCACGCCATGCGCGCGTAGAACGCGAGGTCGAAGGTCTCGTTGTGGAAGGTGGCGTAGCGGAGCCAGCCGAGGGTGGCGAACACCACGCCCGCCACCACGCACGAAGCGGCGATCGCCCTGCCGAGGCCCTTGCTCACGCGCGCGCAGCATTACCGAACCGGCCTCCGCGGTCCACAGGCGGAGGAGCGCACGCGCGGAGCCTCCTCTCCCGGGCCGACTTGGCCGCAAGCGCCACTTGACCTGGACGTCTGTGCGCGGCTACGTCGCCGGAGGATGGTGACCGGATGATCGAGATCGCTCTCGGTGCAACGCTGCTCGCCGCCAGCGCGTTGATTGTCCGGAGTGTGCGGCGCCGCCGCCGGGCCGTGGCCGCTCGAGGCCCGAAGCCCCCCCGACCGACATCGACGCCCGCCTCGTCACCGAAGGGGGCGCGCGGCCTCCGGGTTGGCGATGTCCTGCTCTATGGCGACAGTGAGCTGTGGCTGGCGGGCTCGATTGCCCTCGAGGAGCCGGGCACCACGCTGCGGCTCTTTCCAACGCCGGGTAGCGAGCGAGGGACCTGGGTGGCGCAGTCTCGATCCCGAGGGTCGCGAAGTCGCCCTCCTCGACCCCTCGACCGAGGTGCCCGGGGGCCAAGTCCCCGAGTCCCTTCCCATCGGCGGGATGCGCCTGTCCTTGCGCAGGCGAGGCCGCGGCCGCGTCGAGGTCGAGGGCGAGCATCTGCCCGCCACGACCGAACGAGCGGACTACGTCATCCTCGGGGCGGCCGGCGGGCGCTTGCTCCTCGTGGTGGACTTCCAGGGCGGCGAGCGTCTCGCCCTCTCGGGGGAACGGCTGGACCGGGCCCTGTTCGAGCTGCTCCCAGGAGACGAAACGCCCGGCTGAGCGGCCCTCGAGAGTCCGGGTGCACACCTCGCACGCCCGAAATCAGGCGGACTGGACCCCGCTCTGCTCACCCTCGAACACCCGGATGGTGCTCTCGACGGAGGCGACCAGGGCCTCGTGGATGAGGCTCGCCGTGGCGTTCCCCGAGGTCTTGAGGGCCTCGTAGTATCGCTGGCGCTCCGTCGCGTGTATCACCGTGGGCGGGTAGCCGGCACGCATCAGAAGCAGGTTCATCAGCAGCCGCGCCACCTTCCCGCTGTGCTTCGGGAAGGGGTAGATGTGCAGGAGCTGGTAGTGCGCCTTGGCGGCGAGCCGCACCGCGTGGGTCGAGCGACGCGTCTCGGGCGCGTTGACCCACTGCACCAGCTGCCGCATCCGGTAGCTGATCTTGTCGGGCTGAGCGATCTCGTGGAAGTAGAGCCGGTGAAGCGGCATGTCCTTCCGGTACTTGGGCGGGCCCTTGCCCTCCGCCTCCTCGGGGGCGAGGGTTGCATAGATGGCCTTGATGACATCGAGGGACACCGAGAACCGCTTCTTCTCGGACAGCTCCCGGATGAGATCGATGGCGACCTTGTGTTGGCGGATTCTCGTCGCACGCGGGTATCAGACTCGAGTCGCTCACCGTCTGGGTCGAGGCGAGCGCCGCGTTGAGCTCCTCGGGGGTGTAGACGATGCCTTCCAGCGCCGTGTCGTGGTAGATCCACGACATGTCGAAACGACGGTAGAACTCCGCGACGGTCTCTGGTCGCGTGTCCTTCAACAGCTCCTGGAGGCGGCCGACGCGCTCCTCCAAGCTTCCACCCCGCAGTGCCTGAACCAAGGGGGACCTCCGAACGATGTCTGCCAGCGATTTCTAGGCCCGTCCAACGCGACCACAAGCCGCCGGCCGGCGCAGAGCATAACGACCTGCCTCCTCGAGGTCAACGCTTTGGCATGCAACTGCTTGACAAGAGTGCGGTTTTCGGAAACACGCGCTTTGTCGTCGACAATTTCAGTTTTTTGAGGGCTTCCGGAGCAGCGTGCACCTCCACTGCTCTGTCAGGCCTGGGTTTGGGCTGGGTTTGGGCTGAGTTTGGGCTCGGGCGCGCCTACGAAATCGTTGGGCCCCCGGGGTGGTCGAGGGGCAATCGGATGCGCAGGGCGGCGCCACCTTCGGGAGCCTCCTCGGCCTCGATCTCCCCCGCGTGCTCGAGCACGACCTTCTTGACGATGGCGAGGCCAAGGCCGGTGCCCTCCGGCTTGGTGGTGAAGTAGGGGTCGAAGATCCGCCGCCGCTCCTCGAGGGGCACCCCGGGACCGTCGTCCCGGACCTCGAGCACGGCCACGTCCCCTTCCCGGCGCGCAGCCACGACCACGTGACCGCCGCCGGCCGGGTGAGCGGACCAGGCTGCGTGCACCGCGTTGCGCAGCAGGTTGTCCACACAGCGCTTGAGCATGATGGCGTCGATGCGCACCGGGAGGGACTCCGACCGCTCGAAACGGACGTCGACGACGGCGGCTCCCTCATCACCCACGTCCTCGAGCACGGCGGGTACGGTCCGCTCCAGGTCACCGAGTAGGTCCGAAAGGTCCGCCGGTGCGAGCGCCGCTTCCGGCAGCTTGGCGAAGGCGCTGAAGGCGCCGACGAGACGCCTCAGGGTGGCGACCTCCTCTTCGATGATGGAGCGCGCGTCTTCGAGCTTCCTGCGATACACCGCATCGTCGCCACGGTAGCTCTCGTGAAGCTCCTGGGCGGCGAGCTGGATCGGGGTGAGGGGGTTCTTGATCTCGTGGGCGAGACGGCGTGCGAACTCCTGCCAGGCCCCGATGCGCTGTAGGTAGTCGATGCGCTCCCGGGACTCGCGCAGATCACGCACCATGGCGTTGAAGGCACGCGTCAGCTCGCCCACCTCGTCGCGCGCATCGGTGGGGACCTCGACGGTGAGGTCGCCTCGACCGACACGGGCCGTCGCTGCCGCCAGGTCCGCGACACGGCGGGTGACGCGACGGGACAGGCCGACGACGATCGACACCACGATCGCGATGACGACCAGAAGCAGCGCCAGGTAGACGGCGAGATAGCGCCACGAGATGTAGTCGGTGCTCTTCTCGAGGATCACGAAGTCGTGGGCGGTCTGCCCGGCTTTCTGATAGTGGGCGAACTCTGCTGCGGGTGTACCGACGGTGACCACCACCTCGACATCTCGGGATAGGCCGGTGAGCGACCGCCGCTCGGTCAGAAGGCGCGTGCGCCCGGTGTCGAGACGTTCCGCCCGCTCGGCGCGCGCCAGCACCGTCCCGCCCGCCGTGCGCACGACGATCCGCCCGACGGCGGGATAGCGGTCGAGGGACCTGTCGAGCCGCCGGCGCACCCGATCGAGGTCCCCGGACGTGACCGCATCGCGCAGCCGGTAGTCGAAGGCGACCGCATCGGACGTCCGCTCCGCATCGCGGCGCAGGGCGACCAGGTGTGCCCGGTAGACCTCGAGCGCGCCCTCGAGCTGCGCGCGCACGCGTTCGTTGACGCCGACCTGATAGGCCTCGCGCACCGCACCGAGGCCCAGGAAGAGTGTCGCCAGAAGGGGTGCCGCGGCCACGGCGAGAATGGCCGCGAGGATCTTCCGTTCGAAGCGCGTCCTGCCCTTCATGGCACGCCCACCGGTTGCGAGCGGAACCGCAGGGTGCGCTCCGCGGCGCCAATCCTCCGGTTCACGAAGATGCTGACGAAGGAGCCGAAGAAGGCGTCGTTGTCGAAGCGCCCACCCCCGCGAGCGAGCCACCTTCGGATGCGCTGTACCGTCTGCGGCGACAGGGGGTTGAACTCGACGAGGACGGCGAAGTAGACGTCGTCGCTTGCCCGCGAGGCGTAGCTCGCGGCGGTGCCGACCGGCTGGCCGCGCACGACGAGGCACCGCGAGATGACGTCTTGCATCGACGTATAGGACTCGGTGCGGGCGCCGTCGACGGACTGGAGCTGGACGCGGTAGACCTCCTCCCACAGGTCGTAGACGACACGGCAGGAGCGCGCGCTGACCGCGATCGGCCTGTGCCCATGCCGGTCGTAGGCGTAGATGCGCAGGATGATGTTCTGCGGCAGGCCGCTCGAAGAGCTTGCGGCGCACGTCGGCTGTAGCGAGGTCACGCGCGGAGAAGTAGAGGCTCGGGACGCGCCCGTTCCAGTGCACGCCCATGCGCCGTGAACGGAGAGCAGACGATTGGGCGCTCGCTCCCGACGCAACCGCCGCGACGAAGAAGAGCGACAGAGCCAGGCGTCCGAGGGCCTTCACGGTGTGATGAACCCCAGGAGGTTCGAGAAGCCGAGCTGGAACAGTCCGATGTCCGTGTCGGCCTTGATGCCCAGGTCGAAGGTCATGTCGACCGGAATGCGGGAGAGGCCGACGTAGCCCGGGATGGCCACGCGGAGGTCGTGGAAGTCGGCCAGAGCGTAGAGACCGACCTCCGCGTAGGCGTTGATCGCGCGCAGGCCGCCGGTCCCCGTGAACAGACGGAGGCCATACTCCACGTCGATGCGACCGGCGATCTCCTCGCTCCGCATGACCTCGATGGAGGTGCCAAGGAGGTTCGGCGGCGGCCGGCGATCGAGGTTCATCTCGAGGACGCGCGAGGGGATGAGGTCGCTCAGGTCCGAGACGTAGAACTTGTAGAAGAAGGGGGCGCGTCCGAAGACGACACCGCCGAAGGCACCGAAGCGGAGGGATTGGCCGCTGCCCCAGGGCAGGGGGATCCACTTGCGAAAGAGCGCCTGCAGACGGAGGAAGTCGTAGTCGCTTCCGAGCAGCCGCGTACCGGCGTCGCCGCGGAAGTCGATGAGGGTGCCGCGCGTCGGCAGGGCGGGATCGTCACGCCGGTCGTAGATCAACCCGAGCTTGATGCTCGATACGAAGCTGATGCCGTTGTTGATGGAGAAGTCGATGGGGCGGACCACGGCGCCGCGCGCCTCGCTCGCCGCATCCGGCTTGACGGGGACGTCGACCAGCTCGCCCTGCCACGTCAGCGTGTACCGCGTGGACGGGCCCAGGTCGTGACCCATGCCGAGGGACAGGCCGTAGCGCCTGTAGAAGACGACGGCGTTGCGCGCTTCGATCTCCGGCGGGCACCTGGCCGTCGGGTCGGTCGGGTCGGGTGGAGGGCACACGATGCTCACGAGCGGGTCGTGACCGAAGAACTCCTCGGCGTTGTTGAAGAACGCACCCGCGCTCAGCAGGTAGGCCGCACCCAGGGCGGCGGGATCGCTGAAGCGCAGACGGATGCCTTGCTGGCGTTTCGACAGCAGGCCCGTGCCGGCGAGCTCGATCCCCGTCCCGAGGAGGTTCGTCTCCGCGAGGCCTAGACCGGCGTAGGGCAACAGGTCGGCCGTGTGGTCGGTCGTGCTGCGCACGCCCTCGGTCACACCGAGCGCGAGTTGGGTCACGACGAGCGTGTTGCGCTCTTCCACCTCCACCACGAGCACGACCCATCCGCGCCGCGAGCCACGCCGCAGACGGAGCCGCACGTCCCTGAACCAGCCGGTGCCGAGGAGGCGCCAGCGGATCGCCTCGATGTCAGGGTCGTCGACATCGAGCACGTCGCCGGGGTGCAGGGGGACGAAGCGACGGATGACGTCGCCGTCGGTGCCGGTGTTGCCGTGGACCTCGACGCGCTCGAGGAAGTAGCGGATGCGCACCTCGCCCGACTGGCCCTGCTCGGGCACGACGGCGGCCGGCGTGGCGCCCACGGCCATCTCGGCAGGGCTGCCCTCGTGCGGGTGGCCGGACGCATCGCTCTCAACACCGTGATGCTGCGGCGCCGGGGTGGTCGTCCCGGTCGTCGTCCCGCCGTCGGGTAAGGACAACCCGGCATCGAGCGCACCAGCGTCGGTGGTACCGGTGGACCCGTTCGCCGTGGCCGAGGTCGCCGCATCGGCCGATGCAACCCCACCGTCCATCGCGGCCAAGATGCCGCCCTCGCTGGGCGTGGTGGTTCCCCCATCGAGCCCGGCCGGAGCCTGTCCTCGCGCAGGCGCCGGCCGAAGCGCCACCAAGACGAAGACACCGATGCTGGCAGCGAGCCACGCCTCCCTGTGGCGAGGAGGCCTTCGCGCCGAGGCATCGCGCAGCGACGGTGCGGGGGCGCACCCACCCATGGCAGGCGCCGGCCGAGAAAGGCGAAGCGAGGGGGGCCGCCCCCGGAGCCGCGGCGCGCGCGCATCGGGCCGGACGAGCACGGCGCGAGACTACCACCCCCGTGCGCGATTGCGGACCTGGGCCTTCGAGGTCAGTGCAGGGGCGGCACTCGGGAGAGGAGCTCGACGGCTGCCATGGCGAGGAGCACGAGGAACAGGGCCCAGCCGAGCGTCGAGGCCACCGAATCCTTGCGCGGCGAAGGTGAGCTGGGCGGTCCCTTCGGGTCGCTCCGGCCGCTTCCCTTCCCCCCGGGCCCGTCACCGTCGTCGAGCCGGTGTTCTTCCTCGCGCGCCCGCGGCGCACGTTCGTGGGCCTCCCCCTCGGCCGAGGAGCCAGCGCGATCGGGATGCGCGTCGGCCAGCATGACCTCCGCCGTCACGTCGGTGCGCACATGACGGGTCGCGGCGGAATCGCCTGCCGGCTTCGCCGGCTTGCTGCCGAGAAGAACGATCCGCACGGTGGGCTCGCGGCGACGGGAGGTGTCGGGCTTTCCCGGAGGTAGCGAGGCGTGCCGTGAGGGCGACACCAAGAGGTCTTCGACGCCAGGGCTGCTGCGGGAAGCCGGCCGGCGGTTCTCACGCTCGTCGATGATCTCCGAGAGGGCCACCTCGACCACGCGCAGGAACGCGCCGTCCGAGGGCCGCGGCGCTTGCGGCTGCCGCGCGGGCTCCTTTGCCGCGTCCTGTGCGGGCGCCCCTGCGTCGGCCGCGACCTCGGGGTCAATCTCGATCCGGAAGGTGCCCGCGTCCCAGCCGAAAGCGCGATTGACGTCGTCGTTCTCCGTACCGCCCTCGAGCCGGATCTCCCGCAGGTCTCCCTCGACATACAGCGCCGTGGCCTGCTCGGCTTCGTGCGTGAGGACGAGGCGGCCGGTCAGGGCGGCTCGCTCGCAGTAGCGCATCAGGTCGGCGGGGACGTGCACCGTGAGCGAGCCACTGCGGTGTACCGCGTCGCCCTGGGAGACGGGGAGCGGGGGTAACCGCGGCCACACCTCGAAGCGCCCTTCACGCAGCCCGAGCAGCAGCTCGACCGGGTCACGACCGTCCGGCAGCTCCATCTGGTCCGTCGAGATCTGCCCGGCAACGAGGGTCACCTCGCCGCGGGTGGCACCCGATTCGAACACGAGCACGCCCGTGGCGCGTGAGGCCTCGATCTCCTGCAGGAGGGAGACGATCCCGTCCTGCGGGATCTCGCCTCCGATGAGCGGCGTGCCGGCCGGCATCTTGGGCGCATTGAGTGCGACCCGGGGTTGGATGTCAAGCGGACGAGGATGTCGCTTCGACGTGCACCGCGGTGTCGACAATCGGTCGGTCGAGGGCGGCTTCCATGGCCGACCGCGCTGCGCTGAACGCGTGCGGTCCGCGCGACAGGCGAAAGGGCCCGACGCGCGGCAACCCGTGCAGGACCACCGAGGTGAGGTGGGGCCGGCGGGGCAGCGCGAGGGCCGAGCTTCCACGGCGCCGCCATGGTGAGCGGGAGGCCAGGTGATGGAAGAGGACGCGTGAGCCCGGTGACACACCGAGCAGACCCGGCCGATCGCTCACGCCGCCATCGATGTGCGGTCTGCCACCGAGCCACACGGGGTGGAAGAGCGCGGGCACGGCGCAGGAGGCGTGCACGGCGGGAGCGAGGTCGCCCGCGACGAGGGCCCGGGGTCGTCGGGCGAGCAGGTCGTGCACCGAGACCGAGAGGGGCACGCGGCACCCATCGAACGTGCGCACCGGCAGGGTGGCCTCGAGGCGCGTGCGAAAACGAGCGCCCCGCAGGAGGCCGGGGCCGGGCGCCGGATCCCAGAAGTCGTCACGCCGGAGCGCGAACAGCTCGGGACCGAGGGAGCTGGCATCGCGACCCGCGGCCCAGGCCGCCCCGACGAGCGCCCCGGCACTCAATCCGGCCACGGCCGAAGGCAAGAGGCCGGCATCCTCGAGCACCGTGAGCATGCCCGCGTGGGCGTAGAACCCGAAGAAGCCGGACGACATGACGAGGGTGAAGGGTGCGTCGCGCAACCACTCACGCAGTGTCAGCGGGCAAGACATGAAGCCGCACAGGTGGCGGTGGGCGGGCGGATGCGACAACGCGACTCCGACCGCCCCCTCACCTCACGGGAAGATCCCGCGCTCCGCGTACGCCGTCCCGATGTTCTGCAGGGCGAGACAGTAGGCCGCGATGCGCGCGTCGCACCCGTGCTCCCGCGAGAAGTACATCACGCGGTGGTAGGCGCGCGACATGGCGTTCTCGAGGCGACGGTCCACTTCCTCGAGCTCCCACGACTCGCTGCGCTTGTTCTGCACCCACTCGTAGTAGCTCACCGTCACGCCGCCCGAGTTGGCGAGGATGTCGGGCAGGATGGGGATGCCGCGCTCCTTGAGCACCTTCTCGCCCGCAGGGTTGATGGGCCGTTGGCGCCCTCGGCGATGAGCTTGACCTGCAGCGCCCGCCCCTCCTCCGGCCCCACCTGGTTCTCGAGGGCCGCCGGGATGAAGATGTCGGCGGGCGTCGAGAAGAACTCCGCCCGCGAGCACGCCTTGCCGTGGTTGTAGCCGGCGATGGAACCGTGCTGTCTTCACGTGCTCGCTGAGCTTGTGCGGGTTGAACCCCTCGGGGCTCGTCATGTAGCCGCGAGTGATCCCCGACGGCGATGGTCGAGACGCCGAGCTTGCTCAGGAGCAGCGCGGCGTGGGAGCCGACGTTGCCGAAGCCCTGGATGATGGCCGGTCTTGCCCTCGAGCTCGAAGTGGTTGTCGCGAGCCCACTCGAGCAGCACGTAGACGAGCCCCTGGGAGGTCGCCTTCTCGCGCCCGCGCGAGCCGCCCGAGTTCACCGTCTTGCCGGTAACGACGCGCACGCTGCGCGTTCTTCGCGATGTGCCCGACCGAGTTCATGTAGGTGTCCATGATCCAGACCATCGTCTGGGCATTGCTGCCCACGTCGGGGGCCGGGATGTCGTAGTCGGGGCCGATGTTGGAGCCGAGCGCGTGGGTGAAGCGCCGCGTGATGCGCATGATCTCGATGGGCGAGTGCGCGCGCGGGTTGAACTTGACCCCGCCCTTGCCGCCGCCGAAGGGCAGCTCCATCAGCGCGCACTTCCAGGTCATCATCGCAGCGAGGGCCTTGAGGTCGTCGAGGCTCACACCCTCGTGGTAGCGGATGCCGCCCTTGTAGGGACCGAGCAGGTTGTTGTGCTGCACGCGGTAGCCCTTGAAGAGCTTGGTCGTGCCGTTGTCCATCCTCACTGGGAAGTGGATGATCAGCTCGTTCTTGGGCTGCGAGAGGATCTCGCCGACGTGCTTGGGCAGCTCGATCAAGCCTGCAGCTTAATCGAGGTATCCCTGGACGACCTTGAAGAAGTCATAGTGCGACTTCTTCCCCGTCGTCTCCGTCGTGTCCTCGACGTCTGCTTCGTCCATGGGATCGTTCTCGCTGATGTCGACCCGGCCGCTGTCGTGCGCCATTGGTACCGCTCCCTCGCCAATCGGTGGTGGCAGTTGCGGGCTGGTTTGGCACCGCCCGTAGGCGTCGTCAACAACGCGCCGCGTCAACTGTGCAATCCGTCAAAGACGGGTGTGACCGCCCCCCCGTCAACCCCCCACCGCGTGGAGATAGGTCAGGTAGAGCCAGGTGATGGGGCCGGTGAAAACCAGCGCGTCGATGCGGTCGAGCAAGCCGCCGTGACCGGGGAGGAGGCGACCGCTGTCCTTGACGCCAGCGCTGCGTTTGAGGAGGGACTCGCACAGGTCCCCGGCCTGCCCGAAGGCGCCAGCGACCAGGGCGAGCAGCACGCCATCGAGCAGCGGGAGCGACGGCAGATACCAGAAGTGGGCGAGCAGCGCGCCCACCACGCTGCCGGCGAGCCCACCGATGGACCCCTCGATGGTCTTCTTGGGCGAGACTGTTTCGTAGAGCTTGTGCCGCCCGAAGGCGCGGCCGGCAAAGTAGGCGCCCGTGTCGCCGAACCAGGCGAACATCATGCTGAGCACGACCCACGACCCGCCGTGGGCATGGCGGTGCAAGAGCACTATGGTGGAGACGAGGACGCCGACGTAGACCGGTCCTCCGATGAGCCAGGCCATGCGGCCGGCGGCGCCCGGTACGGGCTCCGGCCTGCCCAGCACGAAGAGGAGGCCGGTGAGGACGAGGACGACGAGGGCGCCCATGGTTGTGGTCGCCGGCAGGTAGAGCACCACGGCCGCGAGGCCGAGTGTCGCGACGACGCCCCAGGCTTGTTGCAGTCGCGCGCCGGACATCGTCATCGCCATGAGCTCGGAGCTGCCGATCGCGAGGGCGAGGAAGACGAGGACGCTGAACGCCCAGGGAGGCGCGATGTAGAGGAGCCAGAGGATGATCGGGACCAGAACGGCCGCGGTGAGCAGGCGGGTGGCCAGATTGGACATGCCCTTCTTCGGAGGCGGCGCCTCGGCGGCAGGTCCGGAGCGTGCCGGCTCGGGGTCGGACGCGGACGGCGGCCGGCTCGTCGCCTCAGGCATGGCGGCCCGCACGGGGTGCGACCTCGGCGTCAATCCCGGAGCTCACGCGACCGAAGCGGCGGTCGCGTGCCTGGAAGGCGGCGATCGCGTCGAAGAGATCGGGCTCGGCGTAGTCGGGCCACAGGGCATCGCTGAATACGAGCTCGGCGTAGGCCGCGCCCCAGAGGAGGAAGTTGCTGATGCGCTGCTCGCCTCCGGTGCGGATCAAGAGGTCGACGGCGCCGACCTGCATCGAGGGCAGCTCGCGCCCGAGCAAGGCCTCGTCGATGACCTCCGGGACAATCTCGCCGGCCTTGGCTCGCTCGGCGAGGCGGCGTGCCGCGTCGGCGATCTCCTCGCGACCGCCGTACGAGAGGCAGAGGGTGAGGACCATGCCTTCATGGGTGGCGCTGTCTTCGACGAGACGATCGAGCAGGGTGCGTGCGTGTGGCGGAAGCCGGTCGACCCGCCCGATGGCGCGGAGGCGGATGTGATGGTCGAGGATCTCGTCGCGCTCCGACGTGAGGAACTCGCACAGGAGCCCCATGAGGGACTCGACCTCCTCGTGGGGGCGTGCCCAGTTCTGCTCGCTGAACGCGTACAACGTAAGCGCCCTCACACCAAGGCGGCGGGCGGCGCGTACGGTGCGGCGGACGGCCTCCGCCCCGGTCCGGTGGCCGAGGGGACGGGCGGCACCGCGTTGCTGGGCCCAGCGCCCGTTGCCGTCCATGATGATGGCGACGTGCTCGGGCAGACGGCGCAGATCGACGATCGACACCGGCGGCGCTTACCACGGGGTGGAGGCAGCTTCAACACCAGCACGCGGTCGGGTAGCCGGCGCGCCATTGGCCACAATTGGGTTTGATATTGTCGCTTGTGGCGTCTGCCGCCAGGCGATGTGCCACCTGTGACGAGCACGCCCAGAATGTTGCCTCGTTGAAACGGGCAGGGAACTGCTTACTTGTGGGTAGACCGGGCATGATAGGGTTCCCCTCCCCGAGGACGTGAATGGCTGCTGACCTGTATGCGATGCTGGGGCTGAACAAGGGCGCCTCGGCATCGGAGATCAAGAAGGCCTACCGGAAGCTCGCGCGGGACCTCCACCCCGACCGCAACCCCGGTGACAAGGAGGCGGAGGAGCACTTCAAGCAGGTGTCGCAGGCCTACCAGGTCCTTGGCGACGCGAAGAAGCGCAAGCTCTACGACGAGTTCGGAGACGTGGGCCTCAAGGAGGGCTTCGATCCGGAGGCGTTCCGCCAGTATCAAGCATGGCAACAGGCCGGTGGTGGGGCGAGCCCGGGAGGGGCGACCTTCGATTTCGGCGAGGGCCTGGGCGGTCGAGGGGGCTTCACGTTCAATCTGGACGACCTGCTCGGCGGCGCCGGGGCTGCCGGCGGGATGGAGGATATCTTCGGTGGACGAGCGGGGCGTCGCCGCCGGGCACCGGCCCGGGGCCCCGACCTGGAGTCCTCGGTGACCATCGGGTTCCTCGAGGCCCTCACGGGGGCAGAAAAGGAGCTCGCGTTCCAGGTGCCAGGAGCGGCAGAGGGGCATCGGTCCTTCACGGTGCGGATCCCGGCGGGAGTGAAGGACGGCGACAAGGTACGGTTGCGGGGGCAGGGGGGCGCGGCCCGGGGCGGTGGCGCGCCGGGCGACCTGATCCTGACGGTGCAGGTGCGCAACCACCCTTGGTTCTGGCGCGAGGACGACGATCTGCACGTGAACCTGCCGGTCACGCCCAAGGAGGCGTTCCACGGCGCGAAGGTGAAGGTGCCGACGATCGGTGGCGATGTCACCGTGACGGTACCGCCCCACACCCAGAGTGGAGCGGTGCTGCGACTCCGGGGCAAGGGGGCGCCCAAGCGGGGCAAGGGACACGGCGATCTGCTGGCCCACGTTCAGATCCGTCTGCCAGAAGAGAAGACGGCTGACGTCAATCAGGCGCTCGAGAAGCTGGACGAGGCCTTCGCCGAGTCGCCCCGCGCCTCACTCCACCTCTAACAGCCCGTTGAAGAACCGGTCACGCCGCCTCGCGGCCGGGGCAACCACCCCTGACGCCGTCCCTCCTCCTCCAAAATGCTTCGGTATTTCGTCGTCGGATGGACGCACCAGCGGCAGCCGCCGCGACCGCGATCCAACGCACCCAGTTCTTCAACGGACTGCTAACTGCTGAGCCCCTGTTCGCCGAACCAGGGCAGGCCGGGGGCACGGCAGGGGTTCACGGTCGTTGTTTCACGTGAAACCGCGGTCCACCCGTCAGGACCCGATGCGGAGCGTGCGGATCACATCGCCGGGCTGGAGCCGCTTCACCACCTCCATGCCCTGGTCGACCCGTCCGAAGGCGGTGTAGTGGCCATCGAGGTGGGGCTCGAGCCCGTAGGTGATGAAGAACTGGCTTCCCCCGGTGTCCCGCCCGGCCAGGGCCATCCCGACCGTGCCGCGGACGTAGGGCACCCGGTTGTCCTCGCATCGCTGGGACCACCCGGGACCGCCGTATCCGTCGCCCCTCGGATCGCCCCCTTGTGCGACGAACCCGGGGACGACTCGGTGAAAGGTGAGGCCGTCGAAGAAGTGCCGGCGAGCCAGCTCCGTGAAGCGGGCCACCGTCCCCGGCGCCTCAGCCGGGAGGAGCTGAATCCGGAACCGCCCGCGGGTGGTCTGAACGGTCGCGTGAAGCGAGGCTGTCGGGGCCGGAAAGGCCGATGCTGGGAGGACGTTCGGGGAGGGCGGGATCGCGCCCTTGGGAGCCTTCCCGCCTAGCGCGCCGAGCACATCCCGCGCCTTTTCGCGGACACTGAGGTTCGCGTGCAGGGTCAGAGGCCGCACCGCCCCGATGAGGCTTCGGGCATCGAGGGCCTGGACGGCGCCCAGCCACGACTGCAGGCCCTCGAGCTCGTCCGTACTCCGCAGGCGCTGGCCGGCGGCCCCGAGGGCACGCACCATGCCCGCAGCAGCGGGCCCCTCTCCTCGGAGGCTGACCACGGGCGGAGAGGCATTGCTTCCCGCACCCGTTGCCTCCCCCTGGCCCTGGCCCGCGGCGATCGCCACGATCGCGTCACAGGCGGAGGCCAACACCCCCACATCCTTGGACCCGAGTGCATCGAGGACGATCCCTCGAACGGCCGGATCCCGCACCGTGGGCAACGCCTCGAGCACGGCTTCCCGGACGCGCCGGTCGGGGGAGGCGAAGAGCCGAGCCAGGTAACTGGCCCGCTGGGCGTCCGCCCCCGAGACCGCCCCGACCACCTCTGCCGCCGCCACCTGCCGTGCCCCGTGGGGCACCTTGTCGAAGCCACAGTGCTCAACCCGCGACGGCCATCCACGTCCCTCGTCGACGAGCTTCGCCGCCGCACACTGGGCCACGGCCTGGTCGTAGGACGGCTCGCCGGAGGGCGGCGCTCGGCCGAAGCGCTCCAGGGCCTCGGTCGCCACGCCGAAGGTGGAGCTGGACCGCGCGAAGGGGGCCGCGGCCTGCATCGCCGCCAGCAGAACCTGCAGCTCGGGCCCGGCGAGCTGGACCCCGGGGGACAAGGCGTGGTCCAGCCGTGCCCGCAAGGCCTGGGCGTAGGCCGCATCTCCCTTGTCCTTCGCGACTTTCGCCAGGGACCGAAAGGCCTGAATGGCGACCCGGTAGTCGAGGTCGGCGGTCCGGCTCACCAGCAGGGCGGGGGGCGCCGTCGGGAAGCGGCCCAGCGCACGCACGGCCATCGCTCGCACCTCCGGACGCTCATCGCTGGCAGCTCGGGTGAGATCGGCGACGACCGCGCGACCCTCGTCGCTGTCGGCACCGGGCGGTCTCGCACGTGCCAGCGCGAAAGCGCAGAGGGCCCGGACCGACGGATTCGACGTCGTCGACCATGCGCGCGGCCACGGTCGGGAGAATGGCGGGCTGGAGGGGTTGGCCGCGAAGGCCGAGGGCCGCGAAACCGCGGCACGCTCCCCGGCGGACCTGCGGGTCACTGCTCTCGAGGGCATGCCTCAGGGCGGGAAGGCTGGTCTCGCTCCCAATCCGCCCCAGGTCCCAAAGCATGTCACCCCGTGTCTCGGGATCGCGCTCGGCGGAGAGGGCTCCGAGGAGGGTGGTCTCGGCGTCGCGGGGGGCACGGTCCTCGAGGGCCGCGATGCCCAGGGAGGCGGCACGCCGCACGCCGGGCTCCGGATCACGCAGGGCCCGGCGCAAGAAGGGGAAGGCCCGCACATCGTGGAGCCGCCCCAGAGCCTGGACGGCTGTTCGACGGAGGGCCGGATCCCCTAGCCGTTCGGGATGGGCGAGCCGATCGGTGAGCTGGCGGGCGTCCGCATCGTGCAACAGCTCCCCGACGGGGATTGGGGAGGCCTCGGCGGTGGCCGGCGACTGGTCGGTCGCTGGCGACGGACGCGCGGCGGCGCCGCGGTGGCTTGGCGCACCATGGTGGCCACATCCAGCCAAGAACAGGGCACCTGTGAGCCCGAGGAGGACCGTTTCACGTGAAACACGCCGCGCCAGCAACGCCAACACCCGGAAACCCCGTGTGTTTTCGCCTCGGCGCCCAGGCCGTGCCCAGACGGGCCCCAAAGGGAGCCTCGTCGCTGTTTCACACTTCATCCGTCGTGATGAATCATCATTCATCCGTCGCGTCCCCCGGAACCGAGAGCGGCCACCCGCGTTCGTTGCTCCTAACCACACGTACTTACCGGCCTTTTCCTTGTAGCACCCTCCCCCTGTTCGCGGCCAATGGTGACGGGCCCGCCCCGACAGGTCACTATCCCGATCCTTGCTACCCTCGCCTCCCGCATCTATCCCGCCTTCCGGCCCGTCGCGCACCCGACTCGCGGACGGACCGTCCCCACTGCCAATTCGCCAACGGACTGCTAGCATGCCGCGCGTGCCGTTCGGTAGCCGTGTTCAGCAGGCCCTCGCCCATCTCGCCGACGCCCAACTGCTGCGCGACCCGCCCACCGTCGCCTCGCCGCAGGGCCCGGTCGTCGACCTGGACGGCCGCTCCCTCATCTGTCTCTGCTCCAACAACTACCTCGGCCTGGCAAGCCATCCTGCGCTCCTCACCGCAGCGCGCGAAGCACTTGAAACCTGGGGCCTGGGCGCCGCCGCCTCCCGCCTCATCTCGGGCACCACGGACGCCCACGAAGCCGCCGAGCACCGCCTCGCCCGTTTCGTCGGCACGCCGAGTGCCCTCCTCTTCTCGTCGGGCTATGCCGCCAACGTCGGCCTCCTCTCCAGTCTTGCTGGACCTGGCGACCTCGTCCTGAGCGACCGCCTCAACCACGCGAGCCTCATCGACGGCTGCCGGTTGTCCCGCGCGGAGGTTCATGTCTACCGCCACCGCGATGCCGGCCACCTCGAGGCGCTACTGAGAGTCCATCGTCCCCGGGCCCGCGGCTGCTTCGTGGTCACCGACGCCCTCTTCTCGATGGACGGCGTGCGCGCACCCCTCACGGACCTGCGCGCCCTCTGTGATGCCCACGACGCGGCCCTCCTCGTCGACGAGGCCCATGCGCTCGGCGTCCTCGGGCCCCGGGGCCGCGGACTGAGCGCCGAGGTGGGCGTCCGTCCCGATGTGCTGGTCGGCACCCTCGGCAAGGCCTTCGGCGTGGCGGGCGCCTTCATCGCCGCCGATGCGCCAGTCGTCCGCCTGGTCGCCAACCGCGCACGCAGCTATGTCTTCTCGACCGCCCCGCCGCCCCTCCTGGCTGCCGCCGCCGCCCGTGCCGCCGACCTGGTCGAAGCTGCCGACGATGCCCGCGCCCGGCTGCGATCCCACGGCCTCCGGCTGCGCCGGGGCTTGCGCCATGCGGGCTTCGACGTGCCCGTCGAGGACACCCCGATCGTGCCCGTCCTGGTGGGCGCTCCCGCCCCGACCATGGCCCTGTCCCGCGCCCTCTTCGACCGCGGCGTTCTCGCCCTCGGCATCCGGCCCCCGACGGTCCCTCCTGGCACGAGCCGGCTGCGCCTGACCGTCATGGCCACCCATGAAGACGACCACATCGACCAGGCGCTCGGCGCCTTCACCGACATCGGGCCTCCCGTCGTCCCATGACCGCCGGCGCCTTCATCACCGGCACGGGGACCGGAATCGGCAAGACCTTCCTGACCCGCGGTCTCGCCCGAGCCCTCGCGCGTCGCGGGCGTCGCGTCGCGGCCATCAAGCCCCTCGAGACCGGCTGCACGCCCAATCCCCTCGACGCCCTCGCCCTCGCTCGCGCCTGCGGTCGCCCCGACCTGTCCACGGCTCCCGGTCTCTACCGGGCCCGGCTCCCCCTGGCACCGGCCGCCGCCACGATGGAGGGTGAGCCGCCGCCGCCCTCTGTAACCGCTCTCACACGTACCATCGCGGCCATCGCGGGCGACGCCGAGATCACTCT
Organism: uncultured delta proteobacterium; assembly: GCA_963830115.1. Taxonomy (GTDB): domain Bacteria; phylum Myxococcota_A; class Polyangia; order Polyangiales; family CAWHLB01; genus CAWHLB01. Next base: position 146,814 of record CAWHLB010000027.1, on the reverse strand, counting down.
CGTCGAGGGAGCGGGCGGCCTCCTCGTCCCCCTCGATCCGCATCACACCATGGCCGACCTGGCGAGGGCCCTGTCCCTCCCGCTGTTCCTCGTCGCCCGCGACGGCCTCGGGGTCCTGTCCCATGCCCTCACCGCCTGGGAGTGCGCGACGCGCCGGGCCCTATCCGTCGCCGGCCTGGTCCTCGTATCCGCGGGCGCCGACCCTGTTGATGTGAGCTCCCGCACAAATCGACGAATCCTCGAAGAACGCCTCGGAGACACCCCGGTCCTGTCCTTCCCGAGCACGCCCGACGACGACAACGCCTTGGCCGACGCCGCCGACGCATCCGGCCTCACCGACCTTGATCGCCGAATCGCGGCGCTGACGGCCCCACGCGCCGGCTGGGTCCGGGTGATTGCGCGATCCTGTGCCGCGAATGTCCGGATGAATGTTCCGTGCGCGGGGCGGGTTACTCGAACGCGGCGAGGCCCGGTGACGTCCTGACCGACGACGAGCGTGTGGATGTCGTGGGTGCCCTCGTAGGTGTAGACCGACTCGAGGTTCAGCATGTGCCGGCCGCACTGGTACTCGTCGGTGATCGCCGTTCGCGCCGAGGATGTCGCGGGCGTCGCGCGCGATGTCGCGCGCCATCGACGACGTTGTTGCGCTTGGCCAGCGAGACCTGCGCGGCCTGAGCTTCTCGCCCTCCTTGAGCCGGCCGAGCCGCCAGCGCAGGAGCTGGGCCTTCGTGATCTCCGCGACCATGTCGACCAGCTTCTGCTGCACGAGCTGGTAGCCCGCGATGGGCCGCGAGAACTGGACCCGGTCCTTGGCGTAGACGAGCGCCTCGTCGTAGCAGGCCATCGCCGCGCCGACCGCGCCCCAGCAGATGCCGAAGCGGGCCTGGGTCAGGCACGAGAGCGGACCCTTCATGCCGCGTCACGCCCGGAAGGAGCGCGTCCTCGCCGACCTCCACGTCCTCGAGCACGAGCTCGCTGGTCACGCTCGCGCGCAGGGACCACTTGCCGTGGATCTTCTTCGGCCGTGAACCCCTTCGTCGTCGGTCGGCACCAGGAAGCCGCGCACGACCGCCCTCGAGCTTCGCCCACACCAGCGCGACCTGCGCGAGGTTGCCGTTCGTGATCCACCGCTTGGCGCCGTTGCAGCCGGTAGCCCCCGCCCGGCAGTCGCGTCGGCGCGCGGTGATCATGCCCGGCGGGGTTCGAGCCGAAGTCCGGCTCGGTCAGACCGAAGCACCCGATCGATCTCGCCCCGCGCCATCCCGGGCAGGTACCGCTCCTTCTGCGCCTCGGAGCCGAAGGCGCAGATCGGGTACATGCACGAGCGACCCCTGCACCGAGCGAAGGAGCGCACGCCGCTGTCGCCGCGCTCGAGCTCCTGGCATCGACGAGGCCGTAGGCCACGTCGCGCCATGCCGGCGCACCCGTAGCCCGAAGCGTTCGCCCGAGCAGCCCGAGCTCGCGCGAACGCCGGGATCAGGTCCATCGGGAACGTGCCGTCTTGATAGTGCTGCCCGATGACGGGCACGACCTTCGTCCTCGACGAACTTGCGCACGTTGTCGCGCACGAGACGCTCCTCGGGGGTCAGCTCATCCTCGATCCCGTAGTAATCCACGCCGCGGAACGCCATGTGCGGAGCCTCCTTCGTCGCCCGCCCGAGCACGGGCGGCGCCGTCGCGCCTTGTTGCCACGCGCGGGCCCACCGATCCAGCCGCACGGGGCTCGCGACCGCCACCCGGACGGCTCGACGGCGACGGTTGCGCCCCCCCCCGGCCCGTGTATATTGGCCCGTCCTGACGGGGCTGTAGCTCAGCTGGGAGAGCGCTAGAATCGCACTCTAGAGGTCAGGGGTTCGATCCCCCTCAGCTCCACCGCTCATGATTCCAAGGGGTTGCGCCGCACGCGCAGCCCCTTTTTTCCTGCGGCCCCAAACACTCGGCGAGCCGCCACGTGATAAGGTCCGGCGATGGCCCCCGACGCCGAGACCCGATCTCTCAGGCGTGACCTCCTGCCGCTCGTCTCCGCCGTCTTCCTTCTCGCGGGATGCGTAGTGCAGCGCACGGGCCTCGCCCCGCCCTACCAGGATGGCGGCCTACATGGGGACGCCAGGGTTGCCGATGCCGGCCGTGGCGACGCGACGCTGCCCGATGGTAGCGTCGTGCCTCCCGACAGCGGCCCGCCCGACGGAGGGCGCGATGCCCCGCCGGTGGTCGACGCCGGAAACGACGCGGGCTGCGGCGCCGACCGCGGCTTGACCTGCTCGGGCGCGACCCTTCGCCAGTGCTCCTCGGGCGCCGAGGTCGACATCCCGTGCGACCTCGGCTGCAGCACGACGGGTGGCGCCCACTGCCGGGTCATGGTGCCCTCGAACGTGGCTCCGGACCTGCTCACCGCAGCCACGGGCGCCCTCCACGTGACGACCTCGTACGACATCGACACGGACGACTGCACGGCGAGCCTTCCGGGAATCACCTTTCAAGTCGTCCCCCAGAGCGGCCACCCCGGCATCTGCGCCGTCAGCGTCAGGAGCCTGACCGTGGACAGCGGGCAGGTCCTCTCTGCCTCGGGCTCGCGCCCCCTCGCCATCCTCGCCTCGGGCGACGTGACCATCCTCGGCACCATCGACGTCTCCGGCGTCGGAACCATGCCGGGTCCCGGCGCCCTTTCGAGCGACGGCGGCGGCGACGGTACCCACGCGGCCACCTACGACGACGGCGGCGGCGGCGGCGGCGGCATGTGCGGTGCCGGCGGTCGCGGCGGGACGGGCGGCTCCGCGGCGGGCGGCGCAGGCGGCGCAGCCCGGAGCCCCGACATGCTCGTGCCCCTCGTGGGCGGCACCCCCGGCGGCCACGGTTCCGACTCCACCGTCGGGGGACCCGGCGGCGGCGGCGGCGGCGCGCTGCAGATCAGCGCCCTCGGCACGATCGACGTCGAAGGCACGATTGCCGCGGGCGGCGGGGGCGGCTCGGGTGGAGCTGACGTCGGAGCCGGCGGCGGCGGCGGAAGCGGGGGCGCCATCCTCCTCGAAGCACCGTCCATCGTGCTCGGCGGGGGCGGCGACCTCGACGCGGCGGGCGGCGGCGGCGGCGCGGGGGCCTGCTCCTCGGGCGACGGTGGCTCGGGCGACGACGGCAATGTTGCGTTCGATAGTCCCGCGAACGGGGGGAGCCCCTCGACGGCGTGTTCGTCCACCTCCGACGGGGCCGGTGGGCCGTCGGGTGGCGGCGATACCCCGGACGGTCTCCCGGGCGACGACGTCGGCTACAACGCGGGCGGCGGCGGCGGCGGCGCAGGCTGCATCGTCCTCCGCACGGCGAGCGGCAGCTTGCCGTCGAGCGCGACAGGCTTGAATCCGTCCCGGGCGTCCGGGGCTGTCCAGGTCCTTCGCCTGCAGCGGCAGTAGCGACCCGACCGCCGCGCGGGAACCTCGGCCGGGGCGAGCGCCGCGTCAGACGCCCCCGGCGGGACCGCTGTCGTGGGGGAGGCTGCCGCGGGGCGAGCGCAGGTAGACGAAGGGCGTCGCGAACAGCAGGTTCGACACGCGCGATGTGTAGATGTCGGCGTAGCGCTCGATCTGACGGGCCAGGTGGCTCTTGTCGTTGCCCGCGCGCATGAGCAGGCCCCAGCGTCCGTTGCACAGCTCGCCCGCCGCCTTGGCCAGCGGCGCGATCTCCGCGTCGAGCGAAAGGAGTTGCTTGCGGAGCGCGTGCATGCGGGCCTTCAGCTCCGCGGCGCTCGCGGTCGGCTGGGGGCCGTAGCCGCCCTCGAGCCGCTGAAGATCGAGCCGATGGCAGGAGAAGGCGTGCTCGAGCCGCTCCTTGCACGCCATCTTCTCGGTGAGCTCGGCCTGCTTCGGCTTGAACGCCTCGAGCGCGGCGACCTCCTGCTCGAGCTCCCGCACGACGAGCGCCGTGCGCCAGCGCAGCATGTTCTTCGACACGTGCACGTCGGCGAAGATGTGATCGCCGACGTAGAGGATCTCGCTCGCCGGAGAGGCCCAGGTGCCGCTCCACCAGCGCCGCGTGCCGCCCGAGGAAGGCGCCGCCCTCGGCTGCAGCCGACCGACGCGGGGCTCGAGCAGGCCGCGCTCCTCGTCCACGACCTCGAAGACCGCGCGTGCTGGTGAAGAAGGCCGGCTTGCGCGCCGCGACGATGACCATGTCGAACAGGTCCCGCCACGTCATGCCGCCGGGCAGGTAGCGGTCGAAGGCGTAGGTCATCATCGGCCCGCGTGTAGGCCCACTCGGAGTTGGTGATGAGCAGCAGCTTCTTGCCGGCCGCGCTTCTGGTCGAGCAGGGCGAGGGGAGCTCCGCGTCGAGCTCCACGAAGCGCTCGGGGTCGGCGATGATCTCCGCCTTGAGCGTGCCCTCCATGTGCGCCTCGTCGAGGCTCGAGCGCACGACGCGGTACAGGTCGCGGTAGCCCGAGGCCGCGGCGAGCTCGCCAGCGTCGAGCAGGTCCACGAGCTGGGCGTACATGCACGCCTCGGACAGGGAGAAGAGCGTGTTCAGGAAGACCCAGCGGCTCGGCGAGGTCCACGACGCGCGCGGGAGTAGACGGCGCGCTGCTCTCGAACTCGAGGAGGCGCGTGCCGTGGCAGGCGCGCTTGACGTAGCCGAAGCGGTTCGCCTTGACGATGTTGCCGAGCTCGAGGTCGATGATCAGCCCGCGGACGCTACCAGGCCGGGATTCGAACGTCGAGGTCATCCACCGGCCAGCCGCGCTCGGCGAGGCGCCTCGCGGGTGCTCGTAGGCCCGCCGCTCCCACACCTCCATCCGGTAGTGGATGAGGGTGTAGTCCATGTCGTAGCCGATGGCGCGGATCGAGCGCAGGTTCAGGGTGCGGTTGCAGAAGATGCGGCGCGCGGGCGGCGGCAGCTCGGGCAACGACTCCGAAGCGTCGGGCATGCCGCTCTCTATCAGATGGACGGTCGCACGTCAGGCCGCGCGGCGGGCGGTTGCAACCCACCGGCGACCGGTTACGCTGGCCCCGTTTCGCTTCGGAGGTCTCGTCATGCCGCACCGTGTCCTCAACTTTCACCCCGGTCCCGCGACCCTGCCCCTGCCCGCGCTCGAGCAGGCGGCCAAGGACGTGCTCGAGCTCGGCGACACCGGCATGTCGATCCTCGAGCAACAGCCACCGCGGCAAGGACTACGCGGCCATCCACGCCGAGACGGAAGTGTCGCTCGACCGAGCTCGTCGCGATCCCCGACACCCGACGAGATCCTCTTCATGCAGGGCGGCGCGAGGCGCCCAGTTCGCCCTCGTGCCGATGAACTTCCTGCCCGCCGGCCGGCGCGCCGGCTACGTGGTGACGGGGACGTGGGGTGAGAAAGCGATCGCCGAGGCGCGCCTGCTCGGCGAGGCACGGGTGGCGGCCACGACCGAGCAACCCGGGGGCGGCTACACGCGCGTACCCGACCTCCAGGGAATCGACGTCGACCCGAAGGACGCCTACCTGCACCTCACGTCGAACAACACGATCTACGGCACCCAGTTCCACGCCCCTGCCGGACACGAGGCGACGTGCCCCTGGTGGTGAGACATCTCGACGGACATCGGCTGGCGGCCTGTGGACCTTGTCGAAGATCGCCCTCACCTACGCCGGCGCGCAGAAGAACATGGGTCCGGCGGGCGTAACGCTGGTCATCGCCCACAAGGACCTTGATCGCGCGCGGGCGGACCGACATCCCGGGGAGATTTTCCGTTACGCGACCATCGCGAAGGGCGACTCCCTGCAGAACACGGCGCCGGTCTTCGCGATCTACATGGTGCGAAACGTGCTGCGCTGGGTGAAGGCCGAGGGCGGGCTCGCGGCCATGGAGAAGCGCAACCGGGCGAAGGCCGAGCGGCTCTACGGCGCGATTGACGCGATGGCGGGCTTCTACCGCGCCCCCGTCGAAAAGGGGTCCCGGTCGGTGATGAACGTGGTCTTCCGGCTGCCGAGCGAAGAGCTGGAGCAACAGTTCGTCGCGGAGGCGGCGAAGGCGGAGATGGTCGGGGTCAAGGGGCACCGCTCGGTCGGCGGCATCCGCATCTCCATGTACAACGCCATGGACCCGGCGGGCGTGGAGCAGCTCGTCGACTTCATGGGCGCCTTCGCGAAGGCGAAGGGCTGAGGCCGCAGATCAGGCACGCGGCTGGGGTCGGGCAGTGGCGACCCGGAGCCGCCGGGCGACCTCCTCCGCGAAGCGCGTCACGCCGTTCCAGTCGGTGTACTCGAAGTCGCGCGAGGTGTCGGTGTCGCCACCGGCGCGCTTCGTGATCGCCTTCATGATGAAGCGCTTGAGGAAGCTGTACTGCGTGTACAGGAGGGCGCCGGCGAAGAGGCCGACTTGCTTCGGGTGCCAGCCGGTGTGCTCCACCAGGCGGGCCACGTACTCCTCGGCCTCCGCGCGACTCACCGCGTCCGTCATGGCGCTGGCCAAGGAGGTCTGGAAGAAGGCCGATGGGATCCGGTCGAGGAGCACGCGATTGTCCGCGATGAACTCGTGCACGTACTTCTGATGGCGCCCCTCGTGCACCGACGCGCCGATGATGATGCCGTCGTACCGACTCGGGTCGGTGCCCTCCGGAACCAGGCCGCCGTGAACGACGTCGACCTGGTGCCCTTCCTTGCGCACGACATCGGCGATGTGGTGCGCGATCTTCGTGGTGTGCCCCTCGCTGGTGCCGTAGTAGACGAGAACTCTTGCCATGATCCGTCGTTAAGTCGCCCCCCGCAGGCGTCAAGACACCGTCCGTGGCTGACGGTTGCTCGCCCGTCGCCGACCGAGGGCGAGAACCCGCGCTCCCCAAGGGGCTGCTTCACCGGCTCGTCTGTTGCTGGGTCGCCTGTCGCTGCTGCGCCGCTCGCCGCATCTGCATCACGACACCGACCACGAATCCGCGCGAGCTGCGACGCGCCTTTCAGTCTGCGGGCTGGCAGGCTTCGGCGAGGGCGCGGACACGGGGGGGGCCGACGGCGGCGAGGGCCGCCACGACCTCCGGGCCGAGGGAGCGCAGGACCTCGAGCGCCTCGTCGCGGCGGCCCAGGGCGTCGAGGGCGGAGGCACGAACGACCCGCGCCTCGGTGACCATATCCGCGTCGCCGCCCGCGCGCCGCCGGATGCGCGTGGCGATCTCCATCGCCTCCTCGGCACGGCCGCGCTCCACGCCGGCCGCCGCTTCGAGCAGCTCGAGGCGCATGTCGAGCTCGGGGTCGCCGCTCGAACGCGGTCGCTCGCCGAGCCATCGCTCCGCCGCCTCGGCGTCGCCCGCCCGCAGGGCCGCCACCGCACGGCCGTGGATCACCATGGCCGCATCCGCGGCCGGCAGGCCCTCCGCGGGCACGGCCTCGAGCACGGCGCGCGCCTCGTCGATCTGGCCGTCGGCGTCGAGCAGCTCGGCGAGCAGCAGCGCGGTCGCCGCGTGCTCCGAGCACGCCGCCGTCGTGGCGGGCGCCTCGGCATCGAAGCGGGCCCGCACCTCGCGGATGGCCCGTGTGCGCTTGTCCGGATCGAACATCGCCTCGAGGTACCGCTCTCCAGCGCCGCGCCGCCGCCTCCGCCACCATCCGAGGCCGATGACCGCGAGCGTCACGACGAGCGCCACGGGCAAGAGCAGTCGGGCCTCGCCCCGCGCGTCGAGCCATGCGTAGGCGACCCAGGCGACGAGCGCCACGGCCATCAAGCGCAGCACACGAAACGCGTGACGCTTCATCATGGATGGTGCCTGCAGGGGTCTCGGGCGACCCGGCCCCCGTGTCGCGTGACGGACATCGTGCGCACCCTACGATAGGCCGCCGGCCGGGGCGACCCCTCCCGCCGCCGCGACACCGGCGTTCTCGACCCGTCGGCGGCCCGCGCGAACAGGTGCTATATCGACCGGGCCATGGCCGACCGCTTCGAGCTCGTCACCGAATTGCAGCCCAAGGGCGACCAGCCCCGCGCGATCGTGGAGCTGATGGAGGGCCTCGGGCGCGGCGACGCGGCGCAGGTCCTGCTCGGGATCACCGGCAGCGGCAAGACCTTCACGATGGCGAACGTCATCGCCCAGAACGAAAAGCCGGCCCTGATCATCGCGCCCAACAAGACTCTCGCCGCCCAGCTCTACGGCGAGATGCGCGAGCTCTTCCCGAAAAGCGCCGTCGAGTACTTCGTCAGCTACTACGACTACTACCAGCCCGAGGCCTACGTCCCCTCGAGCGATACGTACATCGAGAAGGACGCGATCGTGAACGATCGCATCGACCGGATGCGGCACAGCGCGACCCGATCGCTGCTCTCGCGCAAGGACGTGATCATCGTCGCGAGCGTCTCCTGCATCTACGGCATCGGCTCGGCCGAGTGGTACCACGAGATGCTCGTCGAGGTGCGGCGCGGGGAGGAGCTACGCCGCGACGAGTTGCTCCGGCGCCTGGTCGACATCCAGTACCAGAGGAACGACATCGACTTCCACCGCGGCACCTTCCGCGTGCGCGGCGACGTGGTCGAGCTGTTCCCGGCCCACTCGGAGAACGTCGCGGTGCGCATCGAGTACTGGGGTGACGAGATCGAGCGCATCACCGAGGTCGATCCGCATGCGCGGCAAGGTCCTGGCCGAGCTCGACCACTACGCCGTCTACCCGGGCTCCCACTACGTCACGCCCGCCGAGCAGCGACGGCGCGCCATCGAGGCGATCCGCGACGAGCTCGCCGAGCAGCTCGCGGTCCTCGAGGGCGAGGGCAAGCTGCTCGAGCGGCAGCGCCTCGAACAGCGCACGCTCTACGACCTCGAGATGCTGGAGCAGATGGGCTTCTGCCACGGCATCGAGAACTACTCGCGGCACCTGTCGGGGCGAAAGGCGGGCGAGCCGCCGCCGACGCTGATCGACTACTTCCCGGGCGACTTCCTGATGATCATCGACGAGTCGCACCAGACCGTGCCGCAGATCGGCGCCATGTTCCGCGGCGACCGCTCGCGCAAGGAGACCCTGGTCGAGCACGGCTTCCGCCTGCCGAGCGCCCTCGACAACCGCCCCCTGCGCTTCGAGGAGTGGGAAGAGCACATCCACCGCGTCGTCTACGTGAGCGCCACGCCGGGCAACTGGGAGATCGAGCAGACGAGCGGCGTCGTCGTGGAGCAGGTCATCCGGCCCACCGGGCTGATGGACCCGGACGTGGAGGTGCGGCCCGTCGGCAAGCAGGTGGACGACCTGCTCGGCGAGATTCGCTAGCGCGTCGAGCGGAACGAGCGCGTGCTGGTCACGACCCTGACCAAGCGCATGGCCGAGGACCTCACCGAGTACTACGGCGAGCTCGGCGTGCGGGTGCGCTACCTGCACAGCGACATCGACACGCTCGAGCGCATCGAGATCCTGCGCGATCTGCGGCGCGGCGAGTTCGACGTGCTCGTGGGCATCAACCTCCTGCGCGAGGGACTGGACCTGCCCGAGGTCTCCCTCGTCGCCATTCTCGACGCCGACAAGGAGGGCTTCCTGCGCTCGGCGCGCTCGCTCATCCAGACGATCGGTCGCGCAGCGCGCAACGTGCGCGGCCACGTGATCATGTACGCCGACCGCGTGACGGCCGCGATGCAGCAGGCCACCGACGAGACCATGCGGCGGCGCGAGCTGCAGGCCGCCTACAACACCGAGCACGGCATCACGCCGGAGACCGTGAAGAAGGCCGTCTTCGAGATCGACCCGACCAGCGGTACGACCGACTGGGTGGCGATCCCGATCCTGAAGAAGGGCGAGGGCACGGCCGACCCGGACAAGATCCCCGAGCTCATCGAGGAGCTGCGGAGCGAGATGCTGCTCGCCGCCGAGAAGCTCGACTTCGAGAAGGCCGCCGAGCTGCGCGATCAGGTGGTGGCCCTCGAGCGCCGGCTCACGCGCGGCGGCCGGAGCGAGCCGAGTGGACGCGGGGGGCGCGGCGGTCGAGCACGCCGTGGCGAGCGCCGCTCCCGGTGACGCGCCCGTGGGTCGCTCCCTTCCGGCACCCGAGGAGCCCTTCTCAAGGTTTGCTCTACGACAAGGCCGAGCCTCGGCACGTGAGTTGCTCTATAGGGTGACCTTGACACAAGGAGGCACATCGATGCGCTTGCTATTCTTCCGACCAACCCCCATCACTGCGGCCGCTGCTCTCGCACTGGCTGCCATCGCCGTCGGCTGCGGCGGCAGCTCTTCTTCGACGACCGACGCGGGCAGCGACGCCGGGCTCGTGCCCGACGGGGACATGGTCGACGCCGGGACCGACGCCGGCGCTGGCTGCGTCCTCGGCGACGGCTCCTTCTGCGCCGTCGGCGACACGTGCATGACGGGCATGTGTCCTGACGGAACGCCGACGAGCTGCGTCTGTCAGGCCGACGGCACCCTCGGCATGTGCACCGGCGCCTGTCCGCCCGCCGACGGCGGCACGACCGACGCCATGGTCCCGAGCGACGGCAGCACGCCCGATGCCGCGCCCCCGAGCGACGGCGGAGACGCGGACGCTGGCCCCGGCTGCACCGTCGACGGCGGGGCCTCCTGCGCGGTCGGCGACACGTGCACCATCAGCCTGTGCCCCGACGGCGTGACGCCCATCACCTGCATCTGCCAGCCCGGCGGCACCCTCGGCGAATGCACCGGCACCTGCCCGCCCCCCGACGCGGGCCCCTGAGCGGCGCGCTCGATCACGGTGACCCCCGGAAGGCCGGCCTCTCCGAGGTCGGCCTCTCGTTTCGTGTCCCCGTACACGCTATGCTCCGATGGGTCATGGGGAAGATCCGCCCAGCGGCGGCGTTGGGCTGCCTCCTCCTCTTCGCGGTGGCGCCGCTCGCCCTGGTGCCACGGGCCCGGGCCGATGATCCGCAGCGGCGCATCGAGATTCGAGCTCACCCCGACGGCGCGCGCCCAGATGGCCATCTGGATCGAGAGCGCGGACGGCACCCTCTTCCGGACGATTGGGCTCACGTCGGCGGTGGCCTACCGCGGCATCGGCAACCGGCCCGGCGCGACCCAGATGAACAGCGGCTATCGCTGGCCCTACGGCCGGCGGGAGGGGGTGCTGCCCGTGTGGGCGCACCGGCGCGCGGCCGCGACCCACACGACCTTCCCGCGAATCATCTTCCAGCACCGCACCTCGGAGGGCTACGCCTCGGCCTCCCAGGCCGACTCGTCCCAGGACGACTACTACTGCCTCCGCTTCGATCGCTCCTTCTCCCGGCGGGACGCGCTGGACGCCGTGACCTGCGCGAGCGTCTTCTTCAGCGACAAGGGGCGCTACATGACCTCCGCCGACGTGGCGTCGGGCTACGCCGAGCCCTTCGTCATGCCCGACGGCACCGCCACCATGCGGTCCCTCTCGCTCGACTCGCTCTATCCGCCGCGGCGCGACGTGGACCGCTGCACCAGCCCCGGTTGCCTCGACACCCCCGACGTCGATCACTACGTCGCCGATGCACGGCGCGTCATGCCGAACATCGACGCGGTGACCCTGGCGACGCCGCCCGGCGCGATGCCCTTCCAGACGACCTTCGTCGTGCCCGACGCCTGGCCCGACGGTGACTACGCCGTCTTCGTCGAGACCAACGTCGAAGGCGACTACAACGGCAGCTGGAACGACTCCACCGAGCCGACGCCCACCGCGCCGGTCGGGGAGTGGGACTCCTACGCGGAGACCTACGGCTACCCCTATCGCGGCCAACCCTCGGTGGTCTACCGCGTACCGGTCCACGTGTCCGCTGCGGGCGACGAGGCAACGGCGGCCGAGCCCCTGGGCTACGGCGACGTCAACGGCCTGACCGGCGACATGCGCGCGATGGACGCGACCATCACCGACAACGCTGCGAGCGCCTCGGGAAGCGGCGCCGACCGCCTGATGATGACCCCGCGCGACAACCGGCTCGTCGTCCGCGTCCTGCCGAGCAACGTCTGCGCGGTGGCGAGCCCGCCGACCGGTTGCGGAGCCGCCTGCGACGCTGCCCACGGCTGCGGGCCAGGCCTCGGGTGCGGGCCCGACGGCACCTGCACCGGTCTGTGCGATCTCAGCATGCCGCCGCCGACGGTACGGGACCTGGCCGTCTCCGAGCACCCCGATGAGAAGCAGTCCCACCACTACGCGCGGCTCCGCTTCGTCGTCCCGTCCTTCCCCCGGCCGGTGCAGTCCTACGAGGTCCGGGTCTCGACCGCGCCCATCACGGACGAGGTCTCCTTCCTGCGCGCCCAGCCCGCGAACGCCGCGAGCCTCGACAGCGTCGCGCTCACCGTGCCCACCGACGGCGCTCCGGGCGACACCGTGCAGGTCGACTTCGGGGGGCTGGTGCCGACGACGCACTACTGGGTCGGCGTCCGCGCCATCGACGTCTGCGACGAGGCGAGCCCCATCGCGGTCGGCGAGGTCACGACGACGAAGATCTACTTCACGACCGTGTCGCCCTGCTTCGTGGCGACGGCGGCCTACGGCACGCCCATGGCCAAGGACATCGGCTCCCTGCGGCGCTTCCGCGATCGGCACCTTCTGACCAACGCCCCTGGCCGCGCCTTGGTGCACCTCTACTACACGGTCGGTCCCTACGCCGCCGACGTGATCCGGGGGAGCGAGGCCCTGAGGGCCCTGACCCGCTGGGCCCTCGCGCCCCTCGTGACGGGGACCCGCCTCCTCGACGGCCCCGAAGGCGCAGCCGTTCCATCGCCTTGAGGGCCCGGGCCGCGCGCGCTACCCTGGCCCGGTCATGCGTCTCGCACGCCGGGCGGCGGCTTTTTGCTGTCTCATGCTGTTCGCGGCGGTCCCGTTTGCCCCTGCGGGACCGGCGGCCGCCGATGATCCGCCCGCGCGGCGGGTCGAGTTCCGATTCACGCCGACGGCGCGCGCCCAGATCGCGCTCTGGGTCGAGAGCGCGGACGGCTCGACCTTCAAGACCCTCGCCCTGACCCAGGCCGTCGCCTACCGCGGCATCGGCAACCGACCCGGGGCGAGCGAGATGAACAGCGGCTTTCGGTGGCCCTACGGGCGGCGCCAGGGCGTCCTGCCGGTGTGGGCCCACAGGCGCGCCGACGCGACGGGCATGATGTTCCCGCGCGTCATTTTCCAGAACCGCTCCTCCGAGGGCGACGCCTCGCGGACGTCGAACGACGCCTCGCGCGACGATTACTTCTGCCTGTCCTTCGACGCGTCCCGCTCCGCGAAAGACGCGCTGGACGCCGTGAGCTGCGCCAGCGTCTTCAACAGCGACAAGGGCCGCTACGTGACGGCGGACGACGTGACGAACGGCTACGCCGAGCCCTTCGTGGCCGACGACGGCACGGCGATGATGCGTCCCCTGTCGATCGACTCCTTCTACCCGCCCCGCCGCGACGTGACGCGGTGTGGAACCGGCTCGGCGACGTGCGCCGACACGCCGGACGTGACGCAATACAATGCGGACGCGCACCGGGTCATGCCCGACATCGATGCGGTGACGATGGCCACGCCCCCGGGCGGAACGCCCTTCAGCTACACCCTCACCGTGCCGAACGCGTGGCCCGACGGGCAGTACTACGCCTACATCGAGGTCAACATCGAAGGCGACTACTACGGCAACTTCGACGCCACGACCTACCCGACGCCCACCAAGCCCGACGGTGAGTGGGATTACTGGGCCATGAACTACGGCTACCCCTATCGGGGCCAGCCCTCGGTCGTCTACCGCATCCCCTTCACCCTCTCGGGCCTCGGCGTCGACGTGGGCACCGCCGAGCCCTACGGCTACGGGGACGTCAATGGCACGACCGGCACCGTGACGCCCATGGACGGGTCGATCGTCGACGACCCGACGCATCACCAGGGGAGCGGGGCCGACCGCCTGATGATGTTCTCGGGCCAGCGCTTCGCGGTGCACGTCGTGCCCACGAACGTGTGCGCGCGCCCCAGCCCACCGCCCCAGTGCGGGACCCAGTGCGGAGCCACTCGGCCGTGTGACACGGGCTTTGTGTGCGCTCCGAACGCCACGTGCGTGGGGATGTGCGATTTGTCCATGCCGCCCACGGCGGTGCAGGACCTCCAGGTGCTGCAGCACCCGGACGTGAAGCAGTCGCACCACTACGCCCGCCTTCGGTTCACGGTCCCCGAGACCACGCGTCCGATCCAGAGCTACGACGTCCGCGTCTCGACCCAGCCGATCACCGACGAGGCGTCCTTCATGCAGGCCTTGCCCGCCAACGCGGCAAGCCTCGAGAGCGTCGCCCTGACCGTGCCCACCGACGTCGCGGCGGGCCAGCCGGTACAGGTCGACTTCGGCGGCCTCGTGCCCCAGACCCACTACTGGGTCGGCGTCGAGGTGCGAGACGTCTGCAACGACGCGAGCCCCCTCGCGATCGGTGAGGTCTCGACGACCAAGATCAACTTCACGACCGTCTCGCCCTGCTTCGTGGCGACGGCCGCCTACGGCACGCCCATGGCGCACGACATCGGCTCGCTTCGGCGCTTCCGTGATCGTCACCTTCTGACCAACGCACCCGGCCGCGCCCTGGTGCACCTCTACTACACCTACGGTCCCTACGCCGCGGACGTGATCCGCAAGAGCGAGGGGCTCAGAGCCCTCACTCGCTGGGCCCTCGCGCCGCTCGTGACGGGGGCGCGCCTCCTCGACGGCTCGGGCCCCCTGCCTCGCTGATCCCAGAGCCCATGCGTCATTTCTGGCTCCTGGTCCTCGTCCTCGTGACGCTCGCTTCCCTCGGCGGTTGTGTGACCGTGCATCCCTACGAGCGGGAGTACCTGACGCGCCCTTCCATGGACACCACGAGCGAGAGCGACGAGATGTCGTTCCAGGAACACGTCCACGACTCGCGCGAAGGCGCGACCGGCGGTGGGTCGAGCACGGGCGGCGGTTGCGGATGCAACTGAAGCCTCCCTCTGGCAGGCGCGCCGTGACCCGCGCGCTCCTCTTCACGGTGTTGGCCGGCGCCCTCGTGAGCGCGAGCCCCGCCTCCGCAGACCAGGCCTCGGGCACCTGGACGGGCCACGTGAGCGCCGTCGGCAACTACTACTGGGAGCGCTCGACGCGCGTCATCGCGCCGCGCTTCGGCCTCGAGCTGGTCTCGCCCGAGGGCACGCGCGTCGACGCCCACTACCTGGTGGACAGCATCACGAGCGCGAGCCAGGCGACCGGCGCCCTCACGGACGCGCGCTTCAACGAGATCCGCCACGAGTTCGGCCTCGGGATCGGGCGGGAGCTGGACCTCGGCAAGGCCCAGCTCGACCTGAACGTGATGGCCCGCCTGAGCCGCGAGCCGGACTACCTGTCGACGGGCGGGGGGCTTTTGGCCACCCTGTCGCTCAACGAGCGCTCGACGCTGCTCCACCTCGGTCTGACCTACCTCCACGACGACGTGGACAAGAAGCTGCGTGGGGCGACGCGCATCGACCCGACCACCGGCCGCGACCTGAGCGACCGCGGGCAGGTCGGCCAGCTCGACGGCTGGGTGCTCAGCGTCGGGTGGAGCCAGGTCCTGTCGCCGGTGCTCCTCGCGGAGGTGGGCTACGACCTCGGGTACCTGACGGGTTTCCTCGCCAACCCCTATCGCACCGTTCCCGTCTCGGGCATGGCCCAGCCCGAGAACCACCCGACCGAACGGATCCGGCACACGGCCTACGGACGGCTCGCCTGGTACCTGCCGGCGACGGGCACGGCGCTGCACCTGATGTACAAGGCCTACCTCGACTCCTGGGACATCGCGGCCCTGACACCCGAGGTGCGCGTCTACCAGGACGTCGGCCCCTTCACGACCCTGCGCCTGCGCTACCGCTACTACACCCAGACCCGGGCGTTCTTCTACAAACCGATCAACGAGTACTCGGCCGAGGACATGTACATCACGGCCGACCCCAAGATGAGCGCGTTCCACACCGAGCTCCTCGGCCTGCAGCTCTCCCTCGACATGGGCTTCCTCGACTCGACAGCCCTCGAGGCCCTGCACCGGGCCACGTGGGACATGAGCTTCGAGTACATCTGGAACACCAACTCGTACGGGAACGGCGTCATCGCGCAGATGGGGTTGCGGGTGCCGTTCTAGTCCGCTCAGAGACCCGTTGCATCCACCCGCACGCCCCCACCGTAGTCCTCCCGGGCGGGCACCACCCTTGCTCGGCACCGCGCTCCCTCGCTCGCGTGTCACCGTGCGGCGGGGGCCAGGGAATTTGTGCAGGGGTTCCGGGCGTACAAGGGGCTGGAGGGTTCGAATGAAAGCGCGGGTCCGCTGGGAGCACGGGGTGTGGCGAGGATGCCTGGCGCGCGCCGCCCGGCGCCCCACTCCGGCGGGTCGTGTCGAGGCCTCTTGCGCTACCTCGAGGCCTTCCCGACGGGGGTCCACAACCGCTCGGCGGCGCAGCGCATCGAGGACCTGCTCGACGTCGTGGTGGCAGAGCGACGGAGCGTCCTACACGCCCGTTTTCGGGCCGTGCGCGATGCGGTCCTGCCTGCCCTCGAGCTGGGGCCCTGGCCTCCGGCCCTACCGGGCCCGGTCCGGCCAGCCCTCGTCGCCAACGAGGGGCACGAACACACAGGCGTCGTGATCCGTCTCGTCGAACCGAAGCCCGTGCCGGTCAATGACGCGAAGCGTCTGCAGGTCCCGCCTTCCGACTGGGATGACGATCCGTCCGGAGTCGGCTAGCTGATCGAGCAGGGCGTAGGGCACCGTGGGTGCGGCAGCGGCGACGACGATCCGGTCGTAGGGCGCGCCGGGCGGATAGCCGAGGGAGCCGTCCCCCACCACGATCTCCACGTTGTCGAAGCCGCCGGCCGCGAGCGCGGCGCGGGCCCGCGCGGCCAACGCCGGGATCACCTCGATGCTGATGACGTGCGCCGCGAGCCGGGACAGGACCGCCGCCTCGTAGCCCGAGCCGGCGCCGACCTCGAGGACCCGGTCCTCGGGACGGCACGCCGCGAGCTCGCAGGTGCGCGCCACCATGAACGGCTGGGAGATGGTCTGGCCGTACCCGATGGGAAGGGCCGAATCGTCGTAGGCTTGCTCCGCGAGCTCGGAGGGCACGAAGAGCTCCCGCGGCACCTCGCCCATCGCGTCGAGGAGCCGCGCGTCGTCGAGGCCCCGCCCCTCGAGCTGCGTCGCGACCATCCACGCGCGCCGCGCCGAGGGGCTCTGCTCCACCAACGCCATGGATGAGCAGCTAAGCACCGCCCCGCACGGCGTCGAGCACAGCGCGCAGGTCCGCTGGAAGCTCGGCGGCAAGATGCAGGGGCGCACCGGTCGTGGGATGGACCACCTCGAGCGCGCTCGCGTGCAGGAAGTGGCGCTCGAGACCGGTCACGTCCGGCCCGCCGTAGAGCGTGTCGCCGGCGAGGGCGTGGCCGAGGGCCGCCAGATGGGCGCGCACCTGATGGCGGCGCGCGCTCTTCGCACGGACCTCCACCAGCGACAGGTCGCCCACCCGCTCGACGCGCAGCACCTCGGTCTCGGCGGGCCGCGGCCGGAGGCGGGCGATGTCGGCTTCGGTGATGCAAGCGACGACGCGGCGGGCGTCGCGGGGATGATTGGCGAGCGGCAGGTCGATGATCTGGGGCGCGACCACGCGGCCGGCGCACAGGGCGAGGTAGCGCTTGTCGATGCGGCCAGCCCGCAGGGCGTCGCGCATGCGCTCGAAGGCGGCGGGCGTGCGCGCCGCGAGGAGCAGACCGGACGTGTCCGTGTCGAGACGGTGCACGAGGCCGGGCTCGCGCGGCGACCAGCCGATACCAGCCATCTCGGGATAGCGCGCGACGAGGGCGTTCGCGACGGTGCCGACCTCGTCGGGACGCAGGGGATGGCTCGGCACGCCCGGCGCCTTGTCGACCGCGACGAGCGCCCCGTCCTCGTACACGATGTGGAGCGCGAGGGCCGGGTCCGGCAGAGCTGCGAAGTCGGTTGGGGCCGGGCAGCTCCTCGAGCGAGATTGCATCGCCCGCCCCCACCGTGTGACCCTTGCGCGCCCGCCGGCCGTTGACGCGCAGCTTGCCTTCCTCGGCCAGGCGGCGTGCGCGGGCGCGGCTCATGCCAGGCACGAGCGACACCAGCAGGACGTCCAGCCGTCGCCCCGCCTCGTCCTCACCGACCGTGTGCTCGAAGGCTGCCATCGCCGGTGTGTGGCACGTGCGCTCGGCACCCGCCAGCGGCGGCGCTCTCGGCCCCACGGCCACGCACCGTGTGCCATCCCATTGCCTGCGCCGCCTGCCAGCCTACACTTGCCCTCGCCGCCCGCTGGGCGGGCGCCATGGCCACCATCAAACGAGACTACTACGAGGTCCTCGAGGTCGCGCGGGACGCGGACGGTGAGGAGATCAAGCGGGCCTACCGCAAGGCGGCGATTCGCTTCCACCCCGACCGCAACCCGGACGACCCCCACGCGGAGGAGCTGTTCAAGGAAGCGAGCGAGGCCTACGCGATCCTGAGCGACCCCGACAAGCGCCGGCGCTACGATTGCTTCGGTCACGCGGGCGTCGCCACGGGCCCGGGCGGCGCGCCGGCGGGCTTCGAGCAGGTGGACTTCTCGGCCGTGGCCGACATCCTCGAAGGGCTCATCGGCGACATGTTCGGCGGGGGCCGCAAGCGGCGCCGCACGGGCCGCGATTCGACCTACGACCTCGAGATCTCCTTCGAGGAAGCGGCCCTCGGCACTGAGAAGACCATCGAGATCACGCGGCCGGGCCCCTGCGAGGACTGCAAGGGCAGCGGCGCCGCTCCCGGATCGTCCGTGAGCGCCTGTCCGGCCTGCGCCGGCCGGGGCGAGGTGCGCTACCAGCGCGGCTTCTTCGCGGCCTCCCGGCCCTGCGCGACGTGCCGCGGGACGGGGCGCCGCATCGAGACGCCGTGCCCGACGTGTGGGGGCCTCGGATTGCGGCCACGCGAGCAGGAGCTGGTCATCAAGGTGCCGGCGGGGGTCGAGAACGGCGCCGTGCGTACCGTGCGCGGCGCGGGCGAAGTCACGCCGGGCGGGCCGGGCGACCTGCATGTCGCGGTGCGCGTGCAGGAGCATCCCCTCTTCACGCGCCAGGGCGCCGACGTCCTGTGCACCGTGCCGGTGAGCTTCCCCCAGGCCGTGCTCGGCGCGTCGATCGAGGTGCCCACCCTCGAGGGCAAGGTGACGATGAAGCTGCCAGCCGGGTCCCAGTCGGGGCGCATCTTCCGGCTGCGGGGCAAGGGGATCCCCGTGCTGGGCGGCTATGGCAAGGGCGACGAGCTGGTCGCGGTCGTGGTCGAGGTGCCGGAGAAGGTGACGCGCCGCCAGCGCAAGCTGCTCGAGGAGCTCGCCGAGGAGATGGGCCAGGACGCCCACCCGCAGCAGAAGTCCTTCCTCGACAAGCTCAAGTCGCTCTTCGAGTAGCCCGCGCCGCTCCCCGCTCCGAGCGCGCCGCCGCGAGCCCCCTCCATACTCAAGCATTCGCTTTAGTGTTCTGCGCCCGCTCCCGCGCACGCCCCTCGACCTGGCCCCGTGCGCTCGCCTACCATCGACCCATGCCCTTCGACGTCTCGCGCTTGCTCGACCGGGTAGCCCAGGTCGACCCGGTCGCCGTGCAGGGGCGGGTGCGCGCCCTTGTCGGCCTGAGCGTGCGGGCCGCGATCCCCGGCGCGCGGGTCGGCGAGATGGTCGAGATCCTGCGTCGCGGCGCGCCTCCCCTGGGCGCCGAGGTCGTGGGCTTCGTCGAGGACGACGCCATGCTCATGCCCCTCGGCGCGCCCGACGGCGTGGGGCCCGACGACGCGGTGCGCCCCACGGGACGACCCCTGACGATCCGCTGCTCGGAGGCCCTGCTCGGACGCGTGGTCGACGGCCTCGGCCACCCGATCGACGGTGGCCCACCGATCGCGGGCGAGCCCTGGAGCGTGATGCGCACGCCGCCGAACCCCATGGAGCGCCCGCGCATCACGCGCCCACTGGTGCTCGGCGTGCGCGCCCTCGACGGCCTGCTCACGGTCGGCGACGGGCAGCGCGTCGGCCTCTTCGCGGGGAGCGGCGTCGGCAAGAGCACCCTGCTCGGACAGATCGCGCGGCAGGCGGACGCGGACGTCTTCGTGGCGTGCCTGATTGGCGAGCGCGGCCGCGAGGTGCGCGAGTTCCTCGAGGACTCACTCGGCGACGAGGGGCGGGCGCGCGGCGTGGTCGTCGCAGCGACGAGTGATGCACCGGCCCTGGTGCGCCTCAAGAGCGCCTACGTCGCGACGGCCATCGCCGAGTACTTCCGCGACCTCGGGCGGCGTGTGCTCTTGATGATGGACAGCGTGACGCGGTTCGCGCGCGCGGGACGCGAGGTCGGGCTTGCCGCCGGGGAACCGCCTGCGCGCCGCGGCTATCCGCCGAGCGTCTTCGCGGCGCTGCCGGGCCTGCTCGAGCGCAGCGGCACCTCGCCGCGTGGATCGATCACGGCGTTCTACACGGTGCTCGTCGAGGGGGGCGACATGGACGAGCCCATCGCCGACGAGGTGCGGGGCATCCTCGACGGCCACGTGCTCCTCGACCGCGAGCTCGGTGCGCGCGGTCGCTGGCCCGCCATCGACGTCCTGCACAGCCTCTCCCGCGTGATGGACGCCGTCACCGAAGCACCCCACCGCGACGCGGCCCGCGCGTTGCGCGCCCACCTCGCGATCTACGAAGCCAAGCGCGACCTCGTGTCCCTCGGCGCCTACAAGCGCGGCAGCGACGCCCGCCTCGACGACGCCCTCGCGCGCATCGATGCGATCGAGGCCTTCCTCCGCCAGGATCGCCACGCACCCTGCGCCTTCGAAGAGACGCTCGCCGCCCTGCAGAAGATCGTCGCCTAGCGGTCGAAGAGCAGGGTGTCCTGGGTCCCGATCGTCCTGGGTCCCGAGCACGGCGGGTCGTCTCTTCAGCAGGCGCCTGACCAGGCGACGGTCCCCCTTGGCGTCTCGCCCCCGAGGCCCCTACTGTCGGGACCGGGCGCGATGGATGCGGATTTCCTCATCGTGGGCGGCGGCGCGGCGGGGCTCAGCCTGGCGGTGCACCTGATCGAGCGCGGGCCACGCAGGGCGCGCGTCCTCATCGTCGAGCCGCGCGCGCACTACGGGCGCGATCGCACGTTCTGCTTCTGGAAGGTGATGCGGCATCCTTTCGAGCGGTGTGTGAGCCACACCTGGCCGCGGTGGCGGGTGGCCACGCGTGACGGAGAGGTCGTGCGCGGCTCGGCCGAGCATCCGTATCAACACGTGCCTGCCGTCGCCTTCTACGAGGAGGCGGCGCGGCGCATCGAGCACAGCACCCACGTCGAGCGCCTTCTCGATACGAGCGCCCTCGCCCTGCACGACCGCGGCGATCGCGTCATCGCCGAGACGAGCGCGGGCACCCTGTCGGCCCGCCTCGCCTTCGACAGCCGCCCCGCCCCACGAGAGTCCGATGCACAGTCGGCCGAGGTAACCCTGCTCCAGCACTTCGTCGGCTGGTTCGTCGAGGCCGATCGCCCCGCCTTCGATGCCGACACCGCGACCCTGATGGACTTCGTCGAGCGCACCGACGAGGGCATCCACTTCGTCTACGTCTTGCCCTTCTCGCGCACCCACGCCCTCGTCGAGGACACCTGGTTCTCGCCCGCCGTCCTGCCGGCCGAGCGCTACGAAGCGAGCCTCGCCGCCTTCATGGAGCGACGTCACCCGGGCGTCATTTTCCGCGTCACGGACCGGGAGCGCGGCGTCATCCCCATGACCACCGCGCCGCCACCGGCCCAGGCCGCACCGCGCATCTATCGCATCGGCCTCGCCGGCGGTCTCGGCAAGCCGTCGACGGGCTATGCCTTCCTCGCGAATCCAGCGCCACTCGGCCGCCCTCGCCCACGCCCTTTCCCGTGAGGCCGTTCCGCCGTCGCCGCCCCCGCGCTCGGCCCGCACCCAGATGCTCGATCGCGTCTTCCTCTCCTACCTCGCGCGCTGCCCCGAGCGCGGTCCCGATACCTTCATGACCCTCTTCGAGCGCGCGCCAGCCGCGCCGCTCGTACGCTTTCTCACCGAGGAGCTCCCTCGCCGACGACCTGCGCGTGGTTGCCGCCGCCCCGCGTCGCGCCTTGATGGCCGAGACCCTGCGCGCTCGACGTCTTTGGCTGCGGGCGGGGAGCGATCGCTGATCGCCGGAACGCGCGCGGCCCCTCATCCCGTGATCTTCCTCATGGTATCGCCCGGCTGCGCCCGAAGGCGACGGCCGACGGACTGGTCCCGCGTCGCGCTTCGCCGCACACTCTCGGGGATCCGAGACGCCATGCCGCGCCTCGATCCACATCGGTCGCCCCCTCCCCGCACTCGAGACCGTCGCGACCCGCGAGGATCCCCGCCCCGACTGGGCGCAGGCCAATCCGCGCGCCATCGATCGCGCCCTCGCGCGCGCCCTCGCACGCCCCGGGGGCGGCTGGTACGTCGTCGACGCCTCGCGGCGCATCGACGCTTCGCCGCAGCGCTACGTGATCGACGGTCGCGACCTCGTGGTCTGGCGCGCCGGCGGTCGCCCATTCGCCGCGCCCGACGCGTGTCCGCACATGGGCGCATCCCTGTCCTGTGGGCGCGTGCAGGGGGACCGCTCGTGTGCCCGTGGCACGGCCTGGCCCTCGGCGCCGACGGGCACGGCGCCTGGAAGCCCTTCCCGACACACGACGACGGCGTGCTCCTTTGGGTGCGCTTGCCGGACGACGAGGCGCCGGTCGAGGCGCCGATCCTGCCCGACCGCCCCGCGCGCTTCCTCGACGGGGCCATCCGGCATGGTGGGCCGGTGCGCCCCCGAGGACGTCATCGCCAACCGCCTCGACCCCTGGCACGGCGCCGCACTTCCACCCGCACAGCTTCGCGCGCCTGAAGGTGATCGACGCCGACGACGATCAGCTCACCGTGCGCGTGGCCTATCGCGTCGCGGGGCCCGTGTGCGTCGAGGTGGATGCGCGCTTCGCACTCGCCCGAGCCCCGCACGATCGTCATGACCATCGTCCGCGGCGACGGAGAGGGCTCGGTGGTCGAGACCCACGCCACACCGCTCGGCCCCGGGCGCACCGCCGTCATCGAGGCCACCCTCGCCACCACCGGGCGGCGCGCCTTCGCGGCCTGGCCCTGTCGGCGACGCCGCTGATCCGGCGCATGGTGGAGCGTCGCGCAGCGCGCCTGCTGGGTCGAGGACCTGGCCTACGCGGAGCGGCGCTACGCCTTGCGCGCAGGCGAGCCCGAGCACGCGGCGGACCGAACCGCCTGACCGGCCACAACCCGAACCCTGCGAGCCGATCGCACTCACATCGTGAGGCGCGAGAGCAGCCCGTGGCGCGCGATGGAGCGCACGGGCTCGGCAGCCATCGACCAGCCCGACAGCAACCGATTGGCTGCGAGCAAGCCGCTCGTGACCGCCCGCTCCATGAGCGCGCTCGGTATGTCGAGCCGGACGAAGTCTCCGGCGAGCACCACCTCGTGATGGGGTGTCCCGACGGTCGGTCGGGCCGCGAAACCGCCGGGCGGAAAGCCGGGGCAGTCGCGCCGGAGGAGCCACCGCTCGTCGATCACGCGCGCCTCCCGCGTCTCCGGGTAGAGGGCATGCAGCGTCTCGACGAGCTCGCGGCGCGCCGCCTTTTCGTCCACGTCCTCGGGGACGGCGTAGGCGTGCAACTCGACGACGGCGCCGCCGGTGCGCTCCGCCCAGGCGCGGCTCTCGTCCTCGATGCGATGGTAGAGCGAGATGTTGTCGAGCAGGCCGAGCCCGGCGGTCCCGACGAAGGGCGCCCGCTCGGGGGCTGTCGGTCGATTCGAGCCACAGCCGCCCGACCAGGAAGGGCAACGTGACGGTCAGGGCTGCAATGCTCGCCCGGTAGCTCCGGCCGCCGATGCCGGGCGACGCCTCCACGACGCGCTGCAGTCCCTCCACGTCGAGGGCGAGCACCACCGCGTCCGCCCGCACTTCGACGCCGTCGGCGAGCGTTGCACGAACGCCGCCCGCATCGAGATCCACCCGCTCGATGGAGGTCCCGGTGCGAATGTCGACGCCCCGCGCCGCGAGGTACCGCGCGAGGGGCTCTGTGAGCCCCTTCGAGAAGGGCGTGTCCATCACGTCGAAGATCAGGCCCTCCCGGTTGCCCAGGAAGTAGAAGTGGAACTGCATGAGCAGCTCGGCCGCCGAGAAGTCGTCCTCCGGGTTGAAGAAGGAGTGAGCGAAGACCTCGAAGAGCATGCGGCGTGCCGCTGGCGGAAAGCGGAGCGAGTCGAGGTAGTCGCTCGCGCTCACGCGATCCCAGCGCGACGGCGTGCGCGCCGCGTCCCAGGCGAGCATGGCGGCCGCACGGCGGGCGTCGGCGCGCAGCACGTCGCGCAGGCGGAGCGACGGCGTCCGGTGCACGAGTGACATCAGGTTGAAGGGCGCGCGGTGGGGCAAGCCCGCGAAGGACTCCTGCTCGCCCTCGGGCCCGAGCAGCGGATAGTCGTCGACGGGCGTCAGGTGCGACAGGGCCGGGTCCACGCGCCGCATCAGGGCGCGCAGGTTGTAATACTGCCGGAAGAAGGCGTGGAAACCGCGCTCCATCTGGAACGGCGTGCCGTCGGCGAGGGTGTCGCCCCACGCCCCGGCGCGTCCCCCGAGATAGGCATTGCGTTCGACGAGCGTGACCCGGACCCCGCGCTCGGCGAGCACGGTGGCGGCCGCGAGCCCCGCGAGACCGCCGCCCGCGACGACGGCGGAGGCGCGCGTCATGCCGGCCGCTCCGCGAGGAACGAGTGCACGATGCCGCGCTGCCAGCCGTCCATGGGCTCGGTGCGCACGTGGCGGAAGCCGTGGCGGAGCAAGCGCCGCTCGAAGGCACCCACGCCGTCGAAATCGAGCACGCTGCGGCGCAGGTAGCGGTAGATGCGCGTGCTGCCGGCCGTCAGGAGCCCGCCCGGGATGATCACGCCGCACGTGACGGCGTTCCACACCGCGCGTCCGACCCGCGAGTCGGCCACCGAGTACTCGTGGAAGCACACCCGTCCGCCGGGCGCGAGCAGGTCGAAGACCTGGTCGAGGCACTCGTCCGGGATCCGGCACGTTTCGGATGCCGTAGGCCATCAGGATCCCGTCGAAGGCTCCCTCGACGCCCGCCTCGCGCGGCAGCATGGCGTTCCCCTCGACGAAGCGTACCCGGTCGGCGATCGGCTTCTCGCGCGCCCGGGCGAGCATGCCGGCCGAGGCGTCGAGCGCCACGATCGTCGCCGCCGGATACACGGACGCGAGGGCTTCGGTCGACAGGCCCGTGCCGCAGCACAGATCGAGCACGCGCGCACCCTGGGCGAGGGCGAGGCGCTCCGCGCTCATGCGCAGGTGGCGCCGGTAGCCGGGGTTGGCCCCGGTGAGCACGTCGTAGCTCGGCGCCACCCGGTCGAAGTCCTGCGGCACCTGTCGCCTGCGTTCCCTCTTCGTCGCCTCGTCCATGCCGCCGGCCCTCCCGCCGTGCTTCGTTGCGCTCCACACAAACGGAGAACGTCGCCCCTCGACCGTGAACCGTTACCTCAGCGCGCCGTCGCGTCGACCAGGAACCGCACGGCCTCGAGCGGCGGTCGCCCGAGGCCGCGGCCGGCCGCCGTACAGCGGCCCGCGCCGAGCGCACGATGAGCCACGCCTTGCGCCGCGTCGAGCTGAACCGGCGTGCCGAAACGCTGTCGAAGCCGCTCCGCCCCGATGGCACGGCCGATGTCCGCGTACACGAGCCGCGCCGCCCGGATGGCGGGACGACAGTCGCGCGGCAGCCCAGCCACGCCCGCATCGGCACGACCGTAGACGCGCTCGGCCCGGCCGAGGAGCCGCGCCACGACCGACCCGACAGCCCAGCTGAAACGCGGGCGCGCCATCCACTCCGCCACGTCGACCCCCGCCTCCTCCATCCAATCGACGGGCAGGTAGAGGCGACCGCTCCGCGCGTCCTCCCCGACGTCCCGTGCAATGTTCGTGAGCTGCATCGCAACGCCCATCTCAGCGCCGCGCGCCAGCACCTCCTGGCTGCGCTCTCCCATGAGGACGGTCATCAGCGTGCCCACCGAGCCGGCGACCCGCGCGCAGTAGTCCTCGAGCTCGTCGAGGGTCGCGTAACGGCGACCCGTCACGTCCCAGCGAAACCCCTCGAGCAGCGCGTCGAAGGCGGCACGCGGCAGGCCGTGGGCGCGGACGACCTCGCACAGGGCCCGGTCCACCGGGTGGGCTTCCGGGTCGCCCGCGAAGACGCGGTCGAGGCGGTCCTCGAGACGCGCGACGCAGTGCGCGTCCGCCCCACGCCGATCGACGGCGTCGTCTGCGACCCGACAAAACGCGTATACGGCTGCGGCGGGATGCCGCACGCGCGGCGGCAAGAGCAACGAGGCGGCGTAGAAGCTGCGCGACCCCTGCCTGAGGAGCGCCCGACATCGCGCCAGGTCGTCGGCCAAGCCACGCCCTCGAGCCGAGGATCCCGCCCAGGTCTCCTGCCTGGCTCGCGGACAGGTATGCGGTGTCAGCGGGCATCGGGGACCACCTCGTCGAGCACGCGCGCCGACGACAGCACGCCGGGCATGCCGGCGCCCGGATGCGTCCCCGCGCCGACGAAGAAGAGCCGCTCCACGTCCTCGCTCTGGTTGTGGGGACGGAACCAGGCGCTCTGGGTCAGCACCGGCTCGAGGCTGAAGGCCGCGCCGCGGAAGGCATTAGCCGAGTCCTGGAAGTCCTGGGCGTCAGCAGTCTTCGAGACGACCACGTGCCGCTCAAGGTCGGGCAGGACGGTGGCGCGAGATGCGGCTTCGATGGCGTCGCCGGTAGGACGCGGCCGTCGCGTCCCAGTCGATGCCGCTCTCGAGGTGCGGCACCGGCGACAGCACGTAGAAGGCGTCGCAGCCCTCGGGCGCGAGCGAGGGATCGGTCGCCGTCGGACGATGCAGGTAGAGGCTGAAATCCTCGGCGAGCCCCTTGCGCTCGAAGATGTCGTCGAGCAGTCCGCGGTAGCGCGGGCCGAGCAGGATGGTGTGGTGTGCCACGTCCTCGTAGCGCCGGTCGGTGCCGAAGTACCAGACGAAGAGCCACATGGAATAGCGCGCCCGCTCGAGCCGCCGATCGGTCCAGCGGCGACGCGCGTGCTCCGGGACGAGTTGCCTGTAGGTGAAGGCCGCGTCGGCGTTCGACACGACCACGTCCGCCGCGACGCGCTCGCCGCGTCGCGAGGCGCACGCCCGTCGCGGCGCCGTCCCGCACCAGGATCTCGCGCACCTCTTCGCCGAGCCGCACCGTCGCCGCCCACGACTCGAGCAGGCGCACCATCCCCTTCGACCAGGCGGCCCGTCCCGCCCATCGGGAAGTGCACGCCGAAGCGGCGCTCGAGATAGGCGATCAGCGAGTAGATCGACGTGACCGACGAACGGGTTGCCGCCTACCAGCAGCGGGTGAAAGCTGAGCACCTGCCGGAGCCGCTCGTCTCGCACGTGGCGCGCGACCAGACCGTAGACCGTACGGAAGCTCTCGAGGCGCACCATCTCCGGCGCGATGCGCACCATGTCGAGCGGCGAGCCGAAGGGCACGTGGGCGAGCTGCTCGAAGCCGACGCGAAAGATGGCCTCGCTCTTTCGGAGAAACGCTTCGTAGCCCGCCACGTCTCGAGGTGAGAAGCGCGCCACCTCGCGGGCCATGGCCTCGGCCGACCCCGTGTAGTCGAACACCGCGCCGTCGTCGAAGCGGATCCGATAGAACGGCGTGACCGGGCGCAGGTCGATGTCGTCCTCGAAGCGTCGGCCGCAGAGCTGCCACAGCTCCTCGAACAGGAACGGCGCGGTGACGACGGTCGGCCCCGCGTCGAACGTGAAGCCGTCGATGCGGTGGACCCGTGCCCGCCCGCCGGGCTGATCGAGGCGGTCGAGCACGGTGACACGGTAGCCGCGGACCGAGAGGCGAATGGCCGCGGCCAGCCCCCCGAGCCCGGCGCCGATGACGACCGCGTGGGGCGCCTCGGGCCGAACGCGTTGTTCGCTGCGCGTCGCGGCGGGTGTCGTCCGGCGCGCGGCCGGCTCGCGCTCGAGCGATGGCAAGACTCTGGACCGATCCACGCCTGTCCCCCCGGGTTGTCGCCATTGTGCCCCTGCCCACGCAGCGGGCAACCCCCCTAGCCGGGGAGGTCGGGGCATCCTCATGGCGACGCCACCTCGACGCGCCCCACTTCCCCGCCCTCGACGCGAAAGTCCACCCGGTGCGCTTCGAGCAGGATGAACTCGGGGTGCGTGGTCGTCAGGAACACCTGGCCACCCATCCTCGCGAGCTGCTCGAACAGGCGCCGGTTGCGCGTGCGGTCGAGCTCGCTCGAGACGTCGTCGAGCAGGAGGATCGGCACGCGCCCGGTGCGCTGCGTGAGGGCGTCGCGCTCGGCGATCTCGAGGGCCAGCACGATGGCCCGGTGCTGGCCCTGGGACGCATGATGCCGGGCGGTGACGCCCCGCACCTCGATCATCACGTCGTC
Organism: uncultured delta proteobacterium; assembly: GCA_963830115.1. GTDB lineage: Bacteria > Myxococcota_A > Polyangia > Polyangiales > CAWHLB01 > CAWHLB01. The sequence goes on along the minus strand of CAWHLB010000027.1, from coordinate 118,437 downwards.
GGCGTGCGGACCGTCCGCGGTGAAACCGCGTGCCACGTCCTTGTCGAAGGCTTGCTCGAGCGCACGCCGGAGGGCCCGAGGCTCAGGCGGGACGCGCGGTCGGTAGCCGATCGTCAGCACCGGCTCCGCTCCGACGATCTCCGCGAACGCATGCGACGCGCGCGGTCCCAGGTCCTCCACCAGCCCGGCACGCGTCCGGCCGATCACGGCTCCCGCGCTCGACAGGAGCTCGTCGAAAGCGGTGATCGATCGCCGATCGACGCGCTCGGCCCGGAGCAGCCGGTTCCGACTGCGGAGCGCCTTGGTGTAGCTCGCCAGGGTGGACGCATAGGTCGGGTCCATCTGCTCGAGGGTGCGATCGAGGAACGCCCGCCGCGCTTCAGGTGCGCCCGTCGCGAGCGCCAGGTCGCCGGGGTGGAAGATCACCATCTGCAGGGCGGCGCGCCACTGGGCGATGGAGCGCGGCCGCTTGCCGTCGATCGAGAGCTCACGCGCCCGTCCTCGATGCAGCGCGACCCGAAAGCTGCGCGGCGCCACGTCCCCCGAGATGCGCGCCTCGATCACGGCGTCGCGCCCGCCGCGGGCGATGAGGTCGTCGGTGCGCGCTCCACGGAAGCTCGACAGGCCGCCGAGGTAGTGGATCGCCTCGAGCAGGTTCGACTTCCCGGCCCCGTTGTCCCCGTGCACGACATTGAACCGCTCCCCCGGCACGAGCTCGAGCGGTTGCAGGTTGCGAAAGCCGCCGACGCGAATGCGGTCGATACGGAGGACGCCGGACGCGGTCACGACGACGAGACCCTCCCCGGGGATGGGCGCGTGGTCACGAAAAGTCCGACCGGACCCGAGCTCAAATCCGCATCGGCATGATCACGCCGATGAAGTCGATCCCATCGCCCACCGGCCGGATCACCCCCGGATCGAGCTCGCCGCTCAGCTCGAGGGCCACTTCGTCGGCGCTCAGGGAGCCGAGCACATCCAGCATGTAGCGCGCGTTGAACCCGATCGTGACCTCGTCGCCCGCGTAGTCGACGTCGAGCTCCTCGCTGCCCTCGCCTACGTCCGGGTTCTCGCTGGTGATGCGGAGCTGACCCGGCGTGAGCTGCAGACGCACACCGCCGCTCTTGTCGCTCGCCACCAGGCTGATCCGCTTGAGGGCCTCGATGAGCTGCGCGCGCGACGCGACCACACGTCGGCTCTGGGACTGGGGGATGACCTTCCCGTAGGGCGGGAACTGCTCGTCGGCGAGCTTGACGCTGAGCTGCACACCGTCCCGGCGGAAGAAGGCATTGCCGCCAGCGGTCGCGACACCGATGGAGACCGGCGCCTCGTCGCCCTTGGCCCGATCCGCCTTCGCATCCTCGATGAGCCGCTTGAGCTCGAGCACGCCCTTGTTGGGCACCAGCATGCTGAAGTTGAGCATGGGCGCCCCCTCGCCGAGCTTCTTCTCGGCCTTGCTCAGTCGGTGACCGTCGGTCGTCACCATGCGGACGAGCTTGCCGTCCCCCTCGAAGAGCGCGCCCGCCAGGTGTGGCCGCGTGTCGTCGGTGGACATGGAGTACTGGGTGAGCTGGATGGCTCCCCGAGCAGCTCCGCGTCGATCTCGGCCAGCTCGGTCTTGCCCGCGTTCGGAAGCGGCGGGAAGTCCTCCCCCGGCATGCCCGGGATCTTGTAGCGCACCTTGCCGCAGCGGATCTCGGCCGCCTGGTTCGGACCCACCGTCCACTTCACCTCGCCCTCGGGCAGGTTGCGGACGATGTCGAAGAGGGTGCGAGCCGACACCGCCACGCTGCCGCCCTTGTCGATCTTCGCCGATGCCGTAGCGCTGACCCCGAGGTAGAGGTCCGTCGCTGCGAGGCGCAGCGTGTCGGTGCCGTTGGCGTCGAGCAGGACGTTCGACAGGATCGGCATGGAGCTCTTGCGATCCGCCACCGCGTGGGTACGCGCGAGGCCTCGCAGGAAGTCCTTCTTGCTGATGGTGAGCTCCATATGCCGTACCTTCCCCCGGCTTCCCCGCTCGGGAAGGATCCCCAGGATCGGATCCGGGGATCCGAAAGGATCAATTTAAATTCCAGTAGTAATAGTAAGGGGCTGTGGATTGGGGTTACCGGCGTGAACATACGCGAAATCAAAAAGAAAAGCATGCCGGTCACTCAGTGGACACATCCGGGGACGAAATGGGGAACAGCAATCCACGGCCAGATCACAGCACCTTCCCCCACCTTTGGCCACCCGCTCTCCACAGGAGCCCGCATCTATATGCGGCCACCGCCTCGCGCGCAAGACGCACGGATAAATGACCGCAATTGCGCCAGAATATCCCTGGCAGGCTCCGGGCGGGTCCGGACCGCGGACCGGGGCGTCGCAGCGTCACCAGTCGAGGACGGTCTGGCCCTCGGCGATCGGCAGGACCGGGACCTCGGCGACCCGGTCGGCGAGCCCGAGCGCGCTCAGCACATCGGTCCGCACGGCCCGAGCCGAGAGGGTCACCCGAAGGCGAACGGGAGGAACCGCATCGGGCGGCACGGGCACCTGGGCCGTCCTCGACTCGCCCGGCCCGAGGCTGTGCTGCTCGATGTGGTCCGCGTCGGTGGGCAGGGTGACGGGCTGCCCGTCCCGCATGGGACGATCGTCGAAGTCGAGCAGCCTCGGTGAAGACCAGGTGCGGCCCAGCGCGTCGGTGACGGTGGCGTCGACCCAGAGATCCCGGAAGAAGGCGACGCCCGTCGGCACACGATGGCCGGCCCCCGTGTTGTCGACCCGAACCTCGAAGGCCATGGCGTCGGCTTTCGGTTCGACCTCGAGGGTGAGGGCATCGGTGAGGAGCTGGCGGGTCCGGGCCCGAGCCTCGGCTGCCACGTCCGGCGGGGCGCCCCACGGCGGGTCCATCCCGACGAACGCGTGATTGTGGAGCGGCCGGACGGGACCGCCCGCCGCCGCAGGCCCGGGCGGTACGTGAGGCATGTGACAATCCATGCACCCCTTCGGCTGCCCCGACGCACGCAGCTCGGTGAGGGTGGGCTCGTCGAAGAGGCCCGGCCCGTGCACCTCGTGGCAGGTGCCGCAGAGCGACGACGAGGCGAGGAAGCCGCCGGGCCGGGACGCGTGGGCGTCGTTGGGGACGGGATTGGACAGCGGTCCGGCCAGGGGCGCATCCAGGTCGACGATGAGCTGTCCGTTGCCCTCCTGCCTGTTGCCGATGGCCGAGTGGCACGCGCGGCAGCCGATGCCCGTATCGCCGCCGTGCCCGGGCGCGTGGCACGCCTGGCATCGTGCGCGGGCGGCAGCGCCCCACGCCTGCTCGACCGCAGGCAACAGGGCCTCGAGCACGGGCGAACGATTGCTCCGCGCGTGGGCCGACCGATCAAAGGCGTCAACGTGGGTCCCATGGCAGCCGCCGCATCCGGCCGAGTTCGCGTCGTGGGGGAGCGCCACGGCAGGCGAAGCGCACCCAGCGAGGCCCACGGCGCCGAGCAGCGCGAGGGCCGCCCGGGCACTCACAGGTGGACCTGCAGACCGAAGCTCGCCTGCACGACGCCGGTGGCCGTGAGGTTGTCGTCGACGGAGCCGGTCCATCCCTGGGCGGACCGACCGTGACCGAGGTAGCCGACGGCCTGCACGTCGAGGAAGAGGGACCAGTCGCGCAGCGGCGCCCACTCCACACCCGCGCCGCCGTGGACGCCGAACAGCACATCGTCGGCGCGCGGTCCGTCCTTCTGCGCCGGCTCGATGAAGCTGAAGACGGCGCAGAAGCCGAACAGGGGGAGGAGCTGCACGTCCCGGGTGAGCCTCAGGGGGACGAACACGTTGAAGCCGATTGGGTGGTCGTGGCGAAGGCTGCCCGGGTTCTGGACGAGCAGGTGCTCGCTGAAGAGGTCGACTCCGAGCCACCGGAAGGGTTGCCACCGCAGACGGCCGCCGACGCCGCCTCCGAGGTAGCCCCCCGCCCAGCCCGTCGCGTAGCCCCCGAGGGCGAAGGGGCGATTGAATCCGTGGGGGTGGGAGTCGTCGGCGTGGGCAGTGCGTGTGGCCGAGAGGCCCAGGACGAGCGAGAGCGAGACGAGCGAGAGTGAGACGAGGACGCGCTTCATTTTCCCTCCGAGCTGTCCGGTGGGTGGGCGCCGCCGCCCCCTTTTCTGATCCCGCCCCGCCCTTTTTCTCGCGGCCCTCGGCCGTCACCCCGCCCCCACGCGTAGACACGAGCCCGAGGCGAGCCACGGGGAGGGAGCCGGCGAACCGTTCGGCGTCCGGAGCCGAGTCTGGACATCGAGGCGTCGCCCCCGCAGCGAAGAGGGCATCAACAACTCCAAAAAAACGACAGGCGGTAACGAGCCGCCGTGCGTTCGGCGAAGCAGACACCGTTCCTCGAAGGTTGCTCAGCGGGCGAGCAGGGCGTCGATGTGGGGCAGCTGGGCCGAGCCCGGAAAGCGGCTTCGGAAGCGCGCCGCCCGCGTACTCGCTTCGGCACGGTGCCCGAGGCGCAGGAGCGCCTCGATGGCCAGGACCTCCCGCTCCTGGGTCAGCACTCCGTCGGGGAAGCGGCGGGCGTGCTCGGCGGTGAGCCGCAGACACTGGGCCGGCGAGCGGGCGAGCGCATCCTGGGCGCGGTCGAGCAATGTGAGCTCGGCTGAAGCGCCGTTCGCGTCGCGGGCGTTGCCTGCGCTGGCGGCGGAGGGCATGGGCGTGCTCGCGCCGGCGGCGGCAGGCACTCCTGGCAGTGCGCCCGTGGCGGACGGGGCGACGGGCGTCTGCCCGGATGCGCTCCGCGTACGATCGGCGGAGGCCCCGACCGCAGGAACGACCGGCGCCTGATGCGGAATCGCAGCCGACGGCGTGGCGGGTCCCATCGCAGGCGAAGGCGCGGGATGCGGGTGCGACCGCGCGACCACCGTGGTTCCGGTCGCCGCCGAGGGCGGGCGTTGCTGCCGAGCCTCCGGGGCCAAGCCGTCGAGCGCGGCGGAGGGATGCCGCACCGTGGGCTCGGACCCGGAGTGCGCGGCGCGCATCCACAGGGCGCCGCTGCCGACCGCCGCGATGATCAGCGTGCCCACGACGGCCTTCACCGCAGTCGCACCCGCTGCGCCCGCGGCCGCGCCGCCCCCACCGCCCGCATCTGCGCCACCACTCCCACCGCCCGGTCCCGGGTCGAGCCATGGACCGAGGCGCGTCGCGAGCGCGTCGAGCTGCGTCTCGTCGGGCATGTCCTCGCGCGCCACCGCGAGGGCATCGCGCAGCGCGTCGGACGCATCGCTCTCCGGGTCGAGCAGCCGCTTGGGGTCCGTGCTCATGGCTGCTCCTCCTTCCCCACCGCCTCTTCGAACGCGCGGCGCACCCGCTCCCGCGCGGCGTACAGGCGCGAGTAGGCCGTCTGGAGCGGACAGCCCAGCGCCGAGGCGACCTCGGCCATGGTGAGCTGCTCGACCTCGTACAGCACGAACACGGCGCGCTGGTCCTGGCCGAGGGTCGCGAGCGCCTGCTCCAGCATGCCCCGGGCCTGGCGGCGCTCGATCTCCCGCTGCTGGGGTGCGGAGCCGGCGCGCTCCGGCGGTCGGTCGGTCACCTTCTCGCGGCGGACGTGGGCGCGTCGCCGGTGATCCGCTGCGACGCGCACGCAGATCCCGTAGAGCCACGTTCGGATCGACGAGCGCGCCTCGAAGCCGGCGAGCTTTCGATGCACGACGACGAACACCTCCTGGCACAGATCCTCGACGTCCGCGTCGGAGACACCCAGGGCCTTGAGCGCGCGCCAGACGAAGCGCGCGTGATCCTCGAAGACCGTGCGGACGGTGAGCACACCCGTGGGTGGCTGCGCGTCGCCGGTTTTCTGACCCTGACCGGCCGCTTCCATCAGAACGTCAGCTCGAGACCCAGATCGAAGACGGCACCGACCGCCGGCTGGGCGAAGAGGCGCGTCTGGGATCCGCTGCTCGTGACGGCTTCGAGCGGCGCCCTCCGCAGCGGCACGACGAGCGCCGGCCGTGCCACGGCCGACAGGGGCCCGAGGAGGCCGACGGCGACACGCCCCCGGAGGACGAGCTGGGCGGTCCAGCGTTCGACATCGACGGGAGGGCTCGGATCGCTGCTCGTGACGCGCAGGATCCCGACCTCGGCGCCCGCACAGGCGTCCACGGACAGGCGGTGGTGCCGGAGAACGCCAACGCAGGCGAGCAAGCCGCCCCAGGCCGCCGCCGCGGTGGCCGATGGACCGCCGTCGATGCCGAGGGAGGCGTAGGGGAAGAGGGCGCCCTCGAGCTCGAAGGCGAAGGGGCCGGGAGGCGCGATGCGCACGTCGCCTTCGAGGCCGGGGGCAAAGGCGGGCAGGAGGCCGACGGCACCCGAGGCGAAGCCCTCGAGCGACACGTGGAGGCGAGGTGCGGCTGCGGCCGGGACGACGACGCGCTCGGTGCGCACGACGACCCGAGGTCGGGGCGCGGGCACTGGCGGCCCGGCGGGGTGTGCGTCACCGGGCTCGGGGTGCGCGGCGTGGCGGGCGAGGGCGGCGTCGGGGTCGATCATGACGGCGATGACCAGGCCGAGCTCGGAGGTGAGGGCATCGCAGGTCGCCGCGCGGCTCTCGACCGTTCGCCGGCCCAGGATCGCGCCACCGCGATCGCTCAGGACGAGGACGGCGCGCCATCGATCGTCTGCGCGCTCGACGCGGCCCTCGATCGCCACGTCCGCATCCGCGGTCGACACGAACACCCTGCGCCCGAGCCGCTGCTCCACGGCTCGGGCGAGGGTCCGACCCGGCGCGCAGACCTCGGCCCCTGGCAACCGCACCCAGCTCAGCGACGAAGTCCGCGCCGCCGCCGCCCCATGCGCATCCTGAGCAACGGCCCCACGCGACCACGCCACAGCGACCACGACGGCAACAACCGCAACCCCGCGCATCCCACCCAGTGTAGCCCGGCCGCCAGCGGCCCATTCGCCCCAAGACGACAGGCCCCGAAGGCTCGCGAGCAGCCGAGGGCCTCAGCGCGGCGGCCGCCACGCCACCGTCGAGCCCTCTAGCTCCCCAGCTTCCGCTCGATCGCCTCGACCGCCGTGCGGAGCGAGTCGTCCTTGTCGAGCAGCCCCGAGATCTTGCGTACGGCGCTGATCACCGTCGTGTGGTCCTTGCCGCCGAAGCGCTCGCCTAGCTCGGGGTAGCTCGTGTTGAGACGCTGACGGCAGAGGTACATCGCGACCATCCGCGGGAAGCTGACCGCCCGGTGACGCCGATGGGACTTGAGGTCCACGAGGCGAATGTTGAAGTAGTCGCAGGTCGCGCGCTGGATGTCCTCGACGCTCGTCTGCGTGATCGGCGACGGGGATTGCGGCGCGCAGCGTCTCCTTGGCGAGCTCCGAGATCGATGGACCGCTTGAGCAGCTCCGCCTTGACCGCGAGGCGCAGCAGCGTGCCCTCCAGCTCCCGCACGTTGCTCTTGACCACTTGGGCGATGAACAGCGGCGACCTCGCTGTGGAGGTGGATGCCCTCCTGCTCGGCCTTCTTCTGCAGGATGGCGATGCGCGTATCGAGCTCGGGCGGCTGGATGTCGGCCACCATGCCGGACAGGAACCGGCTGATGAGGCGCTCCTCCATGCTCGGGGATCTGCTGCGGGTAGACGTCGGAGGTCACGACGATCTGCCGGTCTGAGTGGTAGAGCGCGTTGAACGTGTGGAAGAAGTCCTCCTGGGTCTGGTCACGCCCCGCCAGGAACTGGATGTCGTCCATGAGCAGCACGTCGCATCGATCGCGATAGCGCTCGCGGAACTCGTCCATGCGGTTGTTCTGCAGTGACCAGATGAACTCGTTGGTGAACTTCTCGGCCGAGAGGTAGAGGATGCGGGCGTTCGGCTGGTCCGCGAGGATGTGGTGGCCGAGGGCGTTGACGAGGTGCGTCTTGCCGAGACCGACACCGCCGTAGATGAACAGCGGGTTGTAGCGGCGCCCCGGATCGGAGCCGACCGCCACGCTCGCGGCGTGGGCGAGCTGGTTCGAGGGGCCGACGACGAAGTTCTGGAAGTGGTACTTCGGGTTGAGGTCAGCCGAGAGCTGAAGCGCCCCGTCGTCCGACGGAGGGGGCACGGAGGCAGGCTCGACCGGCGGCGGGGGACGGCTCGGTGCCGGCGTGACCGCGGGCCTCTCGGGACGATTCCCCGCATCGTCCGCGAGCACCCACTGCACACCGAGCGGTGCGTCCGTCGATGTCTCGCGCTGCAGAGCCTCGAGCAGAAGGTCGAGGTAGTGATCGCTGATCCACTCGGCGTAGAAGCGATTGGGGATGCGAAGGACGACCGTGTCTCGTTCGATCCCCACCAACTCCACCGGCTCGAGCCACGCAGCGTAGCTCTCCGCCGATAGACGTCCGCGAAGGTCACGCAAGGCACGTTCCCACAGCTCGATCATCGACGAATTCTCCATGAAAAGGCACAGATACGCCTGTGATCCACAGCTAATCCACAGCTGAGATCACACCCTCGGGACGTGCGTGGAGAACTCGCTCAGATTCCCAAGTCGGCGTTGGCCAGACTGGAGCGGGCCGCAACGTCCCTCCCCCGGTCGAAGGGAGAAGCGACGCTAGCAGGATGCTTTGCGCTCGTCTACGGCCCGCGTGGAAGAAGTTCATAACGTGCGAGGATCGCGGCGGATTAAAAGTCGCTCGAACGCACGTTCGCCGAACGCCGAAACCGCCCATTCGCGCACCAAATCTGCAACTTCCTGGGAGCATTGAGGTTTCGACGTGCCCCTCGTGCGCGCCTTGCTCAGACCGTTGTGCGAGCGCGCAAACCTGCGTCTGCGATCGCCCCGTGCGTGTGCATCCACCCGACAATTTGGTGGGCCCCGGGAACACTGCTAGGTTCGAGCGGTGTTGAACGTCTCGATGCACCGCGCGCGCATCATCACCGCATCTTTCGCGGTCGCCCTGGCCGCTCTCCTGCTCGCCCCGCGTGCAGCACGCGCGGACACTCCGCCGCGCGCCGACGACCTCGAGACCCCGCGGACGCTCGCCCTCGGCACCGGCGTGCGTGCGTCCGCCATCTCCAGCTCGGCCGTCGCCTCCGATCCCGCGAGCCTCAGCGCGCGCCCGCCTCTACCATGTCGAAGGGCTCTTCACGTACCAGCCCGCGACCGGTGAGTGGTCCCTCGGCAGCGCGGTGACCGACTCGGTGACGAACAAGCTCGCCGCGGGGGTGAGCTTCCGCGCTGTCCTGGGTGGCCGTGACAGCGAAGCTGGCTTCGACGGTCGCCTCGCCCTCGGTCTGCCCCTGTCGAACGCGGTCTCCCTGGGCGTCTCCGGCCGCTACCTGTCGCTGCATCCAGGCTCCCAGTCTGCAACGACGCCGCCCCCCTCGGTCAAGGGCTTCACCCTCGACGCCGCCCTTCGCATCACGCCGGCCCCGGGCCTCGACCTCGCATTCCTCGCCGACAACCTGGTCGATCTTCACTCGCCCCTCACACCCGTGCGGGTCGGTGGGAGCGCGTCCTACGCGTTCAGCAACTCGCTGCTCCTCGGGGCCGACTGCCTCGTCGACCTGAGCACCTTCTCGTCGGCGAAGATTTTGGTGGGCGGCGGCATCGAGTACCTGGCCGGCGGGTCCTTTCCCCTGCGGCTCGGCTACAGCTGGGATCAGGGGCGCAACATCCACACGTTGGGCGGCAGCATCGGCTACGTCGACCAGCAGGTGGGCCTCGACCTGGGGCTGCGCCAGGACGTGGCGGGGGCCCACGCGACGGAGATCGGGCTCGGTCTCCGCTACCACGTGCAGTAGCGGGCTCGGCGGCACAGGAAGGCGGGCTGCACCGGTGAGGGCTGCCGAAAGGCCCGCACCTCTCGACGCACGGCGCGCGCCTGGGCTACCTTCGCCGGAACCCGCGCACGCCCACGGTGTCTCCCTGGCGTGGGTGGCGTTGTCGAGATGGACCGGGTGGCCATCGCCGCCGGGTTCTCTGTCCCGATGCCCGACGGCGACGAACAGAAGCTGGTCGAGCGCCTGAAGAGGCGGGACGAAGCCGCGTTCAGCGAGCTCGTCCGACTCTACCAGGGGCGGATCTTCCACCTGGTGCTTCGCATGATCGGCGACCCGGCCGAAGCGGAGGAGCTGTCCCAGGAGGTGTTCATCACCGTCTTCAAGGCGATCGACGGCTTCCGGGGCGACTCGAAGCTGAGCACCTGGATGTACCGGGTGGCCACCAACCACTGCAAGAACCGCATCAAGTACTTGAGCCGGCGGGCCCGCGCCTCGAAGAGAGAGCTCGACGAGATCGCGGACCGTGACGCGATCGAGAGCGGCACCATGAGCACCAGCGCGCGGCTTCCGCGTCCCGACGACATGGCCCAGGCCCGTCAGGTGGAGCGGCTCATCCAGAGGGCGCTCCTCGAGCTCGACGACGACCAGCGCGAGCTCGTCGTGTTGCGGGACATCGAGAACATGACCTACGAGGAGATACAGCGTGTGACCGGCTTGCCGGAGGGCACGGTCAAGAGTCGATTGCACCGGGCGCGGCAGGCATTGCAGCAGCGGCTCGCCGAGCTGCAGGGGAATAAGCAGTGACGTCCGACGAGGCCAGAGAGCTCTTCAGCGAGGCGTACGACGGGACCCTCGGCGAGCGCCAGGCGGAGCTCGCGGCGGCCCTCGAGGCGGACCCCGGGCTCGGCGCCGAGTGGGAGCAGTTCCGCACCTTGCTCGACGAGACCCGGGCGATGGGGCTCGAGGACCAGGAGGCCGAGGTCCCTGACCTGCTGGCCGGCGTGCAGCGAAAGCTGAGGCAGCGCAGCCGCGGGCGTTACTACCGCGACCGATTCGCGAGGGGGCACGGCGCCCAGAGCCTCTTCCCGCTGCTCATCGGGATCATCCTGCTCGCCGTGATCGCCGTGGCATGGCTCGGGATGCACTACGCCCAGGTCGAGCAGGCCCCCGCCCCCCGACCACATCGCACCGCTCCCCGAGCGAGTGATCCGCTTGCCTCACCCGCGCCTCCAAGCGGGGTCACCGCGAAACCTGCGCCGGTCTGTCGGCCCTATTCGCCCCATGTGGCGATCTGCCACGGGCCCCGCGCGTGGAGGCGCCCCACGAGTTGCATGATCTCGTGGAGGGTCAGCCCCTCGTAGCGCGTGCCGTCGGGCGCCACCACGACGTAGCGGTGCGGTCGTTTTGGCGCGAGCTCCTCGGGAGGTGCGGCCTGGGTCGCCTCGCCCCCGGCACGCGCCGCGCGCACCTGCTTCATCCACGCGGCCATGGCATCGGTCGGATATCGCATCGTTCGCCCCCGGTTCGCCGCGATCGCGTTTGCATCCGACGTGCCACGTTCGGCCCGACAAAGCGGTTCGGGGCCGGCGGTGGGTGGCCCCAACCGATCCGAGGTCCCCAGCCGATCCGATGCGGATGGTCAGCTGTCCTGCTGATCGATGACGGCGCGGATCTCCTCCTCGTCGAGGAGGTGGTCCGAGCCCTTCGCCTTCTTCAGGATCGCTTCGATCAGCCCGGCGTTGGGCTCGATGCCCCGCCGCTTGAGCCAGTAGGTCACGTTGCTGATGCCCGACATGTGGCCGATGCAGATCTCCTGCTCCCGGCCCACCATCGCCGCGGGCACCCCGGAGTAGACCCGGTCGGCCAAGTAGGCGTCGCCCTTCTCCTTCGCCTTGATGATCGCGGCTGCGTGCACGCCGGTGCCGGTGCGGAAGGCATCGCGCCCCATGACCGGGTAGGCGATCGGGATCGGGAACTGGGTCGCGCGGGAAACGACCTCGCACAGCCGGGCGAGCTTGCTCAGGTCCCGGTCACCGAGCACGCCGAGGAGCTTCAGGTTGATCAGGATCTGATCGAGCGGGGCGTTGCCGACGCGCTCGCCGATGCCGAGGATGCAGCCGTGGACCCGATCGGCGCCGTACTCGAGGGCGAAGATCGAGTTGACGAGGCCGAGGCCGCGGTCGTTGTGGCCGTGCCAGTCGATCTTCACGTCGGCGTGGGCGGCCTGGATGATGTGCCGCGTGAAGTCGATCAGGTTGCGCACGCCGTCCGGTGTCACGTGGCCGACCGTGTCGCAGAGGCAAAGGCGTGAGGCGCCGTGGTCGATGGCGGCGCGGAAGAGGTCGGCGAGGACGTCGGGGCGCGAACGGGTCGTGTCCTCGGTGACGTAGGTGACGGGCAGGCCTTCGCTGACGCCGAAGTCGATGGCGTCGATCGAACGCTGGCGGATGAGATCGACCGACCAGTCCTCGGCGTACTGCCGTATGGGGGAGGACCCGATGAAGGTCATCACCTCGACCGGGATGCCCGCCTTCTGGCTGACCTCGGCCATCGGACGGATGTCGTGCACGAGGGTTCGCCCCGCGCAGGTCGGGCGGATCGGCATCCGGCAATCGGCGATCTCGCGGCAGAGCCGGAGCACGTCCTCGAAGGCGCGCTCGCCGGCACCCGGCAGGCCCACGTCGAGGGTGTCGACGCCCAGGTCGTTCAGCAGGTGGAGGATCTCGAGCTTGTCTTCGATGCCCGGGTCGACGACCGACGGGTTCTGGATCCCGTCGCGCAGGGTCTCGTCGTGCAGCCCGAAGGCCTTGTTCCGGATGATGGAGCCGTGCCGCTCGGCCTCGTTCCAGTCGTAGATCAGCTCGGGCGGCGCGGGGTTTTCCGTGGGCATGGGCGGCCTCCATGCAAAGCATAGGAAACGGAGCCCCTCGAGGCCAAGGGACGGGGCCCCGGCCCGGGAGCACGCTCACACCCCGACCCCGTCCGGCACCCCCCGCACCGGGCCCAGCCGTCTCCTCGAGGTTGGCGCGTCCAGATTGGCAGAGGACGCGCCGGTTCGGGCCGCATCGCTCGAGCGATGCCCCCGGTCAGACCGCTTCGAGCACCACGGCAATGCCCTGGCCGCCGCCGATGCAAGCCGAGCCCACGGCGAGGCGCTTCTTTCGATTGCGCAGCGTGTAGATCAGGTTGGTCGTGATGCGGGCGCCCGTGGCGCCGAGGGGATGGCCGAGGGCGATGGCGCCGCCGTTGACGTTGGTGCGGTCCTCGGGCAGGCCGAGCTCCCGTTGCACCGCCAGGAACTGGGGCGCGAAGGCTTCGTTCACGTCGAAGAGGTCCACGTCCTTCTGGGCGATACCTGCCCGCTCGAGAGCGCTGCGGATCGCGGGCGCCGGACCGATGCCCATGAGGGTCGGCTCGACGCCGGCGACGCCCCACTGCACGAGCTTGGCGAGGGGCTTCAGGCCGCGGGCCTTGCCCCACGCGCCGTCGACGACCACGAGGGCCGCCGCGCCGTCACAGATGCCCGAGGCGTTGCCCGCCGTGACCACGCCGTCCTTCTTGAAGACCGGCGACAGCTTGGCGAGCACCTCCATCGTCGTGTCGGGGCGCGGATGCTCGTCCCGGTCGATGGTGATCGTCTTGCGCCGCGAGGTGATCTCGATGGGAGCCATCTCGTCGGCGAAGCCGCCCGACTCCTGGGCCGCCGCCCAGCTCTTCTGGGAGCGGAGGGCGAAGGCGTCGGCGTCCTCGCGCGTGATGCCGTACTTCTCCGCCAGGTTCTCGGCGGTGATCGCCATGGGCGTGTTGGAGTAGCTGTCGGTGAGGGCGGCCCAGAGCGTGTCTACGACCTCCGGCGGCTTGCCGAAGCGCGCGCCGTCGCGCAGGCCCCACATCGAGTGGGGGGCCTGGCTCATGTTCTCCGCGCCTGCGGCGAGCACCGCGTCGGCGTCGCCGAGGAGGATCATCTCGGCCGCGGTGACGACGGCCTGGAAGCCCGAGCCGCAGAGGCGGTTGACGGTGAGGGCGGGTGTCTCGATGGGCAGGCCCGCCTTGAGGCCCACGTGGCGTGCGCCGTAGATCGCGTCGGGGCTCGTCTGCTGCACGTTGCCGAGCACCGCGTGGCCGATGTCCTTGGGCTCGAGCCCGCTCTGGGCGAGCGCGGCCTTGGACGCGTGCACGGCCAGGTCGATGGCGCTGATCCCCTTCAGTGCACCGCTCATGGTGCCGAAGGGCGTGCGCTTGGCAGCGACGATCCAGATCTCCTTCGAAAGCTTCTTCATGACAACCTCATCTCCATACGAGCCACGAGCGCAACGAACGAGGCAACCCCTACTCCACTTCCGCCCATGCGTTGCTGAACACGAACTCCCCCGGCCGCTCGACGGTCGAGGCGCGCAGCAGGATTCGCCCGTCCTCCTGCCACCCCTCGGTGACCAGCGTCTCGCCGGGCATGACGGGCTTGCGGAACTGACCGGACAGGCCCTTCATGCGCGCCGGGTCGCCACCGCAGGCCTCGCGAAGGACCGCCCGGCCGACGAAGCCGTAGGTGCACAGGCCGTGGAGGATGGGTCGCTCGAAGCCCGCCGACGTGGCCACCTCCGGGTCGGCGTGCAGCGGATTGAGGTCGCCGTTGAGCCGGTAGAGAAGCGCCTGCTCCGGGCTCGTCTTCTCCTCGACGCGGAAGTCGGGCGATCGGTCCGGCACGTGGACGCGCTCGGTCTTGGGCGGCGGCTTGCCGCCGAAACCCCCGTCCATGCGGTAGATGATGTTCCACTCCGTCTCGCAGACGAGGGCGCCCCCGCCGTCGCGGGTCTCGGTCGTGAAGAAGACCTGGGCCATCCGCTTGAGGTCGTAGACGCCGGCTACCTTGCCCACCGTCACCAGGCGGTCGTTGGGCGCGAAGGGCTTGTGCAGACGGATGCGCTGGCCGCCGTGGACCACGCCGAGCAGGTTCCCGTTCACCTCGCCGATGAGGACACTGACCGCGTCGAAGGTCGGCACGACCGCGTAGGTCGGCAGCACCTTCGGGCCGCGTCTCTCGTAGAGGAAGTCGAGCTCGTCGGCCTTGGCTCCGACGCCGAGCGCGTAGAGGACCGCAGCCTTCCAGTCGTGCTCGCGAACCATCTCACGGGTCGTCTTGTCGACCGCGTCGGGGTTGAGCGCCATCGTCCGAGCCTCCTCCGAAGTGGGCGAACGCTAGATCCCGCCCCCGGCACCGTCAACTGCGGCCGATGACGCATCTCACGAGTGATTGACGCGGGCGGGACCCCCGGCCAGGCTGTCCCGGGACCCATGAGCGCCCTCGCTCCGACCGGCCGACCGCTCTTCGCAGCGGCGCTTTCGGTGCTGCTCCTCGGCGGCTGTCCCCAGTCCACCTCGCCGCCGCCCCCGCCGCCCGCGGACGCCGGCCCCTACGACGCCGGCATCGACCCGACCCTCGACACCGACGGGGACGGGCTGTGCGACGTCACCGAGATCGCAATGCACCTCGACCCGAACGATCCGGACACGGATCACGACGGGTTCTCGGACTACGCCGAGCTGCTCTTCGGCTCGAACGGGACGCAGCCCACCTCCCCCGACCGTTCCATCGTCTTCACCATGAACGAGTCCTCTGCGGCGTCGGTCCAGGTGCCGGTGACGGTCTCCGTGGTCGGCGATGGGGCGGACTACGTGGGCGCCTTCCAGGCCCTTCCCATCACCGATCTGGCCAACGCGACCGCGGCTGACTTCTTCACCGGAGCGGTCGCCAAGTTCGCCGACCCGACGGCCAACGTCGCCCAGGTCGACGCGATGAGCACGGCCTTCCGCGGGGTCGTGGGCTCGACGCGCCTCGGTTACGAGGTGCGCTTCGCCTTCGGCGACAACCTGGTGCGCCGCTGCAACCGAGGCTATCCGTTCCGCTTCATCGTCAAGCGAACCGACGGCCGGCTCGTGTTCTCGAAGAGCTACCTGCTCATCGTCGTGCCCGAGGGCGAGCTGCTCACGACGGCCGCCTGGTGCCTCCCCCCGAGCGGCACCTGCATCTGACGGTCGCGAAAGACGAGGCGCGTGGGCATGGCGCGAAGCTCCACGGCGCTTCCGTCATGCGATCGGTTGCATGAGCGAGAAGCCGTGGGCGCGCACCTGGTTGACGTGCATGCCGCGGCAACTCCCGGTGTGCTTGCAGCCGGTGCAGCGGAGGGACTTGGCGTAGTAGCGGTCGAGGATGTAGCGGCGGGCGTAGCGGAAGATCTCGACGCGACCGTCGGGCGCCATCATGGCCGTGTCGAGCGTCGCCCGGGCGGAGCGAGGCGCGCGGCCGAGCACGCAGGCCGGCAGATCGTCCACCGGAACCGTCGTCGGGAGCGCGGCGAAGAACGGGGCGAAGTCCACGTCCCGCGCCTCGGCGTCGGTCATGCGCTCGTAGGTGGGCTGGCGGAGCGCGACCCGCGCCGGGATCGCGGGAAGCTCGAGCAGCCATCGGCCCGTATCGCGGTCGAGCAGCACCAGGACCTCGAAGGCGGCGTCCATTGCGAGCAGCGCCTCGGCCTGGGCCACGCTCGCCGCCACCGTGCGCTCGAGGACGCGCCCGTCGAGCATGCCGTCGACGAGCGCCTCGGCGAGGCCGGCATAGTCCGCGAGCTCGAGGGCGATTGCCGGCACGCGTTCGTATTCAGCGGCGGCCGCTCGCGCTCGGGCGAGATTGGGGGCCACGACGTGGACGAGGTGCGCGCCCGCGCGACGCGCGCGCTCGGCGGGCGCCATGGGCGAGAGCGGCGGCTTGCCGATACCGACAAGTGGGAGGCGGCGCTTTTCGCTTCCGTCTCCACCCTGCGCGGCCCCGGCCTCGGCCCTGTGCTTGAGGCTCGCCGGGTCCCCGCCGAAGACCGGCGGCAGGGCCGCCTCGAAGGCCGTGTCGACCCGCACCACCTCGAAGCGCGGCTCGCGCGCCGTGTCGAGCACCTCGTCGAGGGTGTCGCAGAGGTGCTCGAGGTAGCAATAGCGGCACCGTTCGGGCTCGCGACAGTCGAGGAGCACGCCCTGGTCGAGGTAGCGCCCGTAGTCCTCCTTGCGCCCGCGCACCTCGTCGTTGAGCTTGTAGGGGTCCTGGATCAGCTCCTCGAACCCCTCGCAGTGGGCGGGCGGGAAGCGGTTGAGCCAGATGTGCATGTCGGGCTCGCGCGACCAGGCGAACGCCTTCTGCAGGAAGGGCTGCATCTCCTCGAGGTCGTAGAAGAGGGTGTCGCGGCCGTCGACGAAGGCGCGCCCGAAGGGGATGACGTGCAACAGGTCGTACTCGCGCACGCCGCGGGCGACGAAGGTCTCGATGATCTCGGGCAGGACCTTCACGTTGCCGCGGTTCACGCACACGTCGATGTTGACGATGAGGCGACCGTCCTCGAGGGCGTTGTCGAGCCCACGCACCTCCTCGTCGAAGGCGCCCCGCACGCCGACGAGCGCGTCGTGGATGCGTGCGTTGGGGCCGTGGATCGAGAAGGTGATCTCGCCGAGGCCGGCGTCGACGCACCGGGTGAGGAAGTCCCGGTAGGCGAACATGCGGCCGTTGGTGACGGTCTGGATCTTCCGGTATCCGGCCAGGCGCCCGAGGCGGATGAAGTCCACGTAGCGCGGATGGATGGTGGGCTCGCCGCCCGAGAGGATGAGGCGCGTGGCGCCCTTGCGGCGGCCGTCGAGGATCTGAGCCTTCACCTCGGCGGGGTCGCGCATCTCGCCGTCGTGGGCGTGCGCGTCGAGGCAGAAGATGCAGTGGTCGTTGCAGTCGTAGGTCAGGCGCACCCAGTTGCGCTTGTCGTGGGCGGCCTCTTCGTGCTCGGTGAGCTTCGGGTCGAGCCGACCGTCGGCCCGGCCCGCGACTTCGTCCGGATCGAGCCCCCCGGGGACCGGAACGTCCATTGCGGTGGCCTCTGTGCTGCGCTGATCCACCGTTCGCATCATAGTCGAGGGCGCCCGGGACCGGAAAGGCGCGTCCCGACGGGCGCCCTTCGTCAGGGCCGGCAGACGTGGGGATCGTCGTGGGCGCGCCGGGGTACCCGGAGCCAGGAGAGGGGGACGGGCTCGTCGCCCCGATCGGACTCGAGGAGGCGCGCCGTGACGCGCGCACCGCCGCTGCGCTCGTAGTACTGGACCTGCACGTGGTGGACGCCCGCACGCAGCGCATCGGACTGTCCGTGGAGGATGAAGGCGTGGTCGCCCCAGTTGTCCACCGCGAGCGCGTCGTCGACGTAGACGCTGGCACCGTCGTCGCTGCCGATCAGCAGAATCCACGACGAGGTCCTTCGGAAGGTGCAGGCACGTGTCCCAGCGCACGCTGAAGGTGTCCTTCGGGAAGCCGTGGAGCGGCGCCCCGTCCCCCCACTCGAACTGGACGCGGGCGGTGTCGTGGCGGCGCGGGCGACCGAGGAAGAGCAGGTCCGGGTAGTAGGTCCCGCGCCAGCCGTAGTGGAAGAGGGGGGCGACCAGGGGCTCGCGCAACCGACCTGCCACGGCCACCGACGTGGTCGCTGCGGTGATGGCGACGAGGAGCGCTGCACCGATCAGGATCGCGACGACCCTGCGCGCACCCCGCGGCGTCCGCGGACCACCGGCGCGCCGGACCGCCCGCGCCAGCGTACGGGCTTCACGACGGAGGGCCCGCCGCGGCGTCGGCGCCGAGCCCGCCAACCGATCGAGGGCCGCCCGCGCCTCGTCCTTCGCCCCTCCACCGGAGTCGACCTGCGCCCAGCCATCGCGGAGCAACCGGCGCGCATCGAGCAGCTCGCAGTAACGATTGGAGGCAATCCGCCAGGCCGCCTGGGCGAGGCGGGCGGCCCGTTCGAGCGCCTGCAGGTCGCGCTTCCGCGGAGCGGGCTTGCCTTCGACGGCCATGCCCTTCGCGCCTTCCGCTGCGCTCGGCGCCCCGTCGCCCTGCTGCGGCCCATCGTCCGGCGCGCCGCCCTTGCGCTCGTCAGTTGGCATAACCGAGGGCTCGCATCTGCTGCAGGTCGTGCGCACTGAGGTGGGTGTTGCGGGAACCGACGCGCGTGGCGTTGCCGCTCGTCGCCGCCTCGACCTCCTGGATCATGCGCCGGGCCATGGCCGGTCGGGCGTTCACCAGGTTGTGGTGCTCGCCCGGATCGCGGCTCAGGTCGTAGAGCTCGTCGTGCCCGTCCGACGAGGCGATGAGCTTGTAGGGCCACTCGAAGAGGGCACGGCGGATCCGGTGGAAGCGCTTGCCCCAGGGCGTGGCCAGGTCCACCGCCAGCGTGTAGTAGTTCTCCGACATGACCGGGTGGGTGCCTGGCCCCCGCGAGAAGTGTTCGAGGGCCGCGCGCACCTGCGGGTCGCGCACGTGCGTCGCGATGAGCCAGGGCATGTCCTCGGAGGTCACGATCGTCGGGTCCACGCGCGCGACGGCGTCCGGCGTGCGGATCAGGAGCGGGACCGTGATGGCCGGCTGGTAGACGTCCTCGTTGTGCTCCACGAGTCGGTGCTCACCGAGGTACTCCCCGTGGTCGGCCGTCACGATGACGACGGTGTTGTGGAGCATGCCGCGGCGGTCGAGGTCGAGCAGGAGCCTGCCCACCGCCTCGTCGAGGTTCGCCACCGCCAGGTCGTACTGATCGTGGACCAGGCGTGAGAGCCCCTTCGGGATCGGCTTGTTCGTGCTCATGACCTCCTGCTTCAACCGAGCGACCTGCGTGCCGTTGCCGGGCACCGGGTGGCCGACCACGCCCGGATGGGGCGCGACGTTGTAGGGGAGGTGCGCGTCGATGTAGTTGACGAAGAGGAAGAAGGGCTCGTGTGCCTGGGTCGCGAGCCAGTGGTCGATGCGCCGATCGTGCGGCCCGCCGTACTCGTTGTTCACCGCGTAGGTGTCGAAGCCGCGGTAGAGCCCCCAACGGCGGCTGAGGAAGAACGAGTTGGCGGCGAAGGCCGCGGTGCGGTAGCCGAGGTGGCGGAAGGCCTCGGCGATCACCGGCACGTCCTTCGGCAGTGGGGCGACGTTGTTCTGGTGCAGCGGGGCGTCGAAGCCGTGGGCGCCGTGCGCGTGGGGCGCCTTGCCCGTGAACATCGAGGCGTGGGCCGGCAAGGTCCAGGGGGCGTCTGCCAAGGCGCGGCTGTAGCGGGTCGCATGCCGGGCGAAGGCATCGATGAAGGGCGTCGTCTCGCGACCGTAACCGTAGCAGTGGACGTGGTCGGCCCGTGTCGTGTCCATCACGATGAGCACGACGTTCTCGCGTTGCGGGTGATGGATCGACGGCGGGAGGGCGGGTGGCCGACCGCAGGCAGCGGCTGTCACCAGGACCCCCGAGAGCAGCAGGCAAGCGGTGCGGGCGCGGGCTGTCACTCGACCGTGGCTGAGCGTAGCCGGAACGGCGTCCCGGCGCACGGTGCGCGGCAGGTTTCCGGTTCCACTCGAACGGCCATGGGACGTGGCCACGGCGCTGGGCCCACCCTGCGTGCTACCCTCGATTGATGGTGCCCGGCCGCGTCGTCGTCGTCCATCCGCCGGTCACCGTGGCGCGGGACTTCATCGACTACCCGTACCACACGGACCTCGGGGCGGTGCAGCTTGCCGCCGTGCTCGAGGGGCAGGGCGCCGTCGTGGGGCTCGTCGATGCCTTCGCCTTGCCGGCCTCGACGCTCGCGTGGCGGCCCGACGGGCGCGCGCACCTCGGGGCCTCCGTCGGTGCAGTGCTCGACGCGGTCGCCGCGGGTGGCGAGCCGTCGGCCGTCGTCGTGGCCTACACGCCGTTCCATCGCCCGCCCCACCGCGACGACGTGCTCGCGGCCGTGCTCGACGGGTTGCGTGCGCGCTTTTCGGGGGCGCGCCTCTTGCTCGCGGACTGCTACCAGTCGGGCCAGCACTACGTCGAGGTGTCGGGTGAGGCGGTACTGGGCTCGTACCCAACGATCGACGCGTGGGTGAAGTACGAGGCGGAAGAGACGGTGCCCGCCCTGCTCGGGGCCGAGGTGATCGAGCGGCGCGCCTACGCGGGTGCCGAGCCCTCCCTCGACCGGATGCCCGCGCCCGCCTGGCACCGCGTCGACCTCCGGGCCCGCGACGCCTTCCTCGTACGCTTCGTCGCACGCCTCGGTCGCGGCGGGTGGGCCTTCCCGACCGATGGCCGCACCCTGCCCCTGGTCACGTCGCGCGGCTGCCCCTTTCGCTGCGTCCACTGCAGCTCGAACCCGGGCCGCCAGGCCGGCGCGCCAAAAACCCAGCGCCGCATTCCCTTGGCGCGGCTCGAGGCCCAGGTGCGCACCCTGGTACGCGAGCACGGCGCGACACGTCTGATGGTGCTCGACGAGCTGCTCAACGTGAGCGAGCGACACTTCGACGGGTTTCTGGATCTGGTCACCGAGCTCGAGGTGCCCTTCGAGGTGCCCAACGGAATGCGCGCCGACTACCTTCTGCCACGGCACCTCGAGCGGATGCGCGGGCGCGTCACGACGGTGAGTGTGAGCGCTGAGAGTGGCGTGCAGCGCGTGGTCGACGAGGTGGTCGACAAGCGGCTCGACCTCGCCCACATCGAGCGCGCGGCCGAGGCCGCCCATGACGCGGGCGTGCCCCTGATGATCCACTTCATGATCGGCCTGCCGGGCGAGAGCCTCGAGGAGATCGACGCGACCCTCGAGCGAGCCCTCGATCTCTGCCACCGCTTTGGCGCCGCCCCCGCGGTCCAGTACGCGATCCCCTTGCCGGGCACACGCCTCGGCGAAGGTCGGCGGTTGCCGGTCGTCGAGGACTGGGGCCCCTACTTCCAGCGGCGTGCCGTCCCCCTCGGCGCCGTCGACGCCGACACGCTCCGTCGCATGATGACCCGCTTCGAGCAGCGACTCGCGAAGCTCCTGCCGGACCGCGCACCGCCGCCCTCTGCATGACGCCCCGCGCCTGGACGCGCTCGTCCGGCCCCTCCGGCCGCGCGCGACACGGCGGCCCAGCCGGTGGCCGCCCGCGCTCTTTTAGACTCTTTTAGAAGACGAATCCGCTACGGTGAGTATGGATGCGCCGGTTCAACCAGGGGATGGGCATGCAGACGAAGACCGCAACCGCTCGCAGCACCAAGACCGACACGGGAACCGCCGCGCGAGAGGCGGCCGAGACCGCCTTGGCCCGCCTCGGGGGTGAGCAACCGGGCTACGGATTCCTCTTCGCATCCCCTCCCCACGACCTGGCCAAGGCCCTGCAGGTCGCCGCCAAGGCCCTGCCCCACACCCACATCGCGGGCGCCACGACGGCCGGCGAGTTCACCGAAGAGGGCCTCTCCCGCGACGGGATCGCGGTCATGCTCGTCGCGAGCAGCGACACCCGCGCCATCGTTCAGATGGCCCACGGTGTCTCGAGCAACCCCGCTGCGGCGGCACAGACGGTCTGCCGCGGCTTCAGTCAGGTATCCCGCGACTGCTACAGCAATGGTTGGAAGCGTTCCACGTCGGTCGTCCTGGTCGACGGCCTGTGCGGCGTCGGGGACCGGTTCGTGGACGCCGTGCGCGAAGAGACCCAGGCCTTCCAGCAGATCGTCGGCGGAGCGGCCGGCGACGGCGGGGCGTTCAAGGCGACCTACGTCGGTGCCGACGGCAAGGCGAGCA
Source organism: uncultured delta proteobacterium (assembly GCA_963830115.1). Classification (GTDB taxonomy): domain Bacteria; phylum Myxococcota_A; class Polyangia; order Polyangiales; family CAWHLB01; genus CAWHLB01. Next base: position 96,130 of record CAWHLB010000027.1, on the reverse strand, counting down.
CGGATGCGGCGGCGGTCGTGCACCTGTTCGGGAGCAAGCAGTGGGGCGTGGGCGTGGGCCACGGCCTGCGCCCCTACTCGAGCGTCATGCGGGTGACCCGCTCCGAGGGGAACGTGGTCCGCGAGATCGACGGCCGTCCCGCCTTCGACGCCTACGTCCAGCACGCCCGACACCACGGCGTCCAGCTCACGAAGGACAATGCGGGCGCGTACATGATCGCGCACGAGATCGGGATCCTCTTCGTGGACGAGATCCGCCACGCCCGGGCGCCCCTCTCGGTCGGTGACGACGGCTCCCTGTCCTGCGCCGCCGACGTCCCCGCAGGCGCACGCATCTGCATCCTCGACGGGGACCCGACGGCGATGGTGAACGCGAGCCGGCGCGCAGCGGAAGAGGCCAAGGAGAACCTGCGGGGAGCGGAAGCGGCCGGCGTGATCGTCTTCGACTGCGTGTGTCGCGGCATCATCCTCGGCGAACGGTTCGAGGAGGAGGTGGCCGGGGTCCGCAAGGTCTTCGGGGATGTCCCGGTAGTGGGCTTCCTCACATATGGCGAAATCGCGCGCTACACGGGCAAGCTCCACGGCTGGCACAACACGACCGCCGTGGTCGCCGCGATCCCCGCCTGACGGTCGCGCGCCCCTCGGCTCCGGTCCCCGGCCTCGGGCTGCACCTGCTTCCGTGGAGGCGTAGCATCGGAGGCGTGCCCGGAGCCGCCCGTCGCAGGACAAACCTCGCGGCCCCGCTGACGAGCTTCGTCGGCAGGGACGGCCTGCTGCGCCGTCTGCAGCGAGAGCTCGCGAGCGGCCGCCGCCTCGTGACGATCCTCGGCCCTCCGGGGAGCGGAAAGACGCGGCTCGCCCTCGAGCTCGGCGGCGCGCTCCTCGAGGACCCCTCGGCTCAGGTCTGGCTCGTGGACCTCGGCGATGCGCGGGACGCCGAGGCGATCGTGCACAAGGTCAGCCACGCGCTCGATCTCGAGGTGCCGGGCTCCACCGACGACCCCGGCATCGACCGCGTGGGCTCGATGCTGGCGCTCCGGGATCCGATGCTGCTGATCCTGGACGGCGCCGAGCCTCTCAGCCCGGCCGTTCGTCGCGTCCTCGGATGCTGGCTGCCGAGCGCACCGGGGCTCCGCGTCCTCGTCACCTCGAGACGGCGCCTCGGCATGACCGGGGAACGGGTCGTCGATCTCCCACCCCTCGCGCTTCGGGGCCCCGAGGAACCGCCCCTGGCATCGCCCGCGGTGCGGCTCCTGTGGACGCGGATGGCGGACGCCCTCGGCGCCGAGCCCCCGGAGGACGGGCTCGAGGATGCGGTGGCGATAAGCCGCCTGCTCGACGGCCTGCCGCTCGCCATCGAGCTCGTGGCGCCGCGGATCCGGAGCATGGGGCTCGGCGAGCTGCGTGCGTGGCTCGAGCAGCAGGGCCCGGCGAGCGCCTCCATCGACGACGCCATCGCCCGGTCCTTCGGTCTGCTCGACGAGGCGCAGCGGCGGATGATGGAGAGCTGCTCGCTGTTCCGCGGCACGTTCGATCTGGACGCGGTCCGTGCCGTCGCAGAGGTCGGCGAGCAGGAGGCGCTCGACAGCGTTCAATCGTTGCGCGACAGCTCCCTGCTGGCCGTGTCCGCGGCAGGTCCCGAGCACCGCACGCGCCTTCGCATGCTCCGGTGCATCCGCGACTTCGCCCGGAGGCAGCTCGCCCACGATCCAGCGCGCGCGCGCCGCACGATGCACCGTCACCGCGACTACTGTGCGGCCCTCGCGCGGGAGGCCCTCGAGGTCATCGACCAGTCCGGGGAAGCGGCGGCGCGCGCCAAGCTCCTCGCGCAGCTCGACGACCTCATCGCCGCCCACCGCGGAGCGCTCGATGACGTGGCGGCCCGCGGGGCGCGGCGGGGCGCCCTCTTCATCGCCGCGGCCGTCGGCGTCGCCATGGTCGAGCGCGGTCCGGCCCAGCGTCCCATCGCCATGCTGGACGAGGCACTGGCCACGCCGGGCGGCAAAGACCGCGATGCGGCCCTCGCGCGCATGCAAGCGCAGGTGGCTCGCGGCCAGCTCCATCAGTACGCGGGGGAGCTGGCGCTCGCGCGGCGAGACTTCGAGGCGGCCCTGGCCTTGGCACGGGGCGTCGACGCGCCGGCCGTCGAGGGGCACGCCGAGGAGCGTCTCGGTCGGGTGCTCTTGCAGGTCGGCGCGGCGGACCTTGCGCACGAACACTTCGAGCGCGCGCGCGATCGCGGTGGAGACGCGGGTCGGCTCGGGGTCGTTGCCCGTGCCCTCTCGGGGCTCGCCCTCGTCGCCGTCAGCCGCGGGGACGCCTCCCGCGGGCTGCCCATGCTCGAGCAGGTCGTGGAGCTGACGCGTGGTGCGCACCTCGATCGTCAGCCGGCGCGCGCCCTGTTCGACCTCGGTTGGTGCGAGCAACAGCTCGGCGAGCTGGCCGACGCGGAGGAGCACCTTCTGGCGGCCCGGAGGCTCGCCGCGGACAGCGGGTGCGCGTGGCTCGAAGGGGCGTCGCTCCGCTTCCTCGGCCTCGTCGCCCACGAGCGCGATCGCCTCGACCAGGCCATGGAGCGCTACGTCCGCGCGACCGACATCGTGCGCCATGTGGGCTCCACCGAGGAGGCGACGTTCCTGTGGACGATGCGGGGCGAGATCCATCGGCTTCGGGACGAGCCGCGAGACGCCGAGGCGTGCTTCGATCAGGCCCTGGCCTCGGTCGCCGGTGATCCCGGCACCGGCACCGATGCCCTCGCCTTCGGCTTTCGGGCCGTCCTCCGCGCGAGCGAGGGGCGCGCGAGCGCGGCGCTTCGCGACCTGCTGCGCGCCGAGAGGACCCTGCCTTCCCTGTCGGAAGACAACCGGGGCTGGCAGGAGGCCGTGTGCGCGTTGCAGAAGGCGACCGTGGAAGTCCTGATGTCCGCGCGGGACGAGGGGCCGCGGGCGGGAGACGCCGTGGCGCGAGCGGGACGGCTCCTCGAGCGAAGCGGTCTTCGTCCCGAGGAACACGAAGAGGCGCACGGGGACGATCGTCGGTGGTTCCACCAGTCGGCCCTCGTGCGGCTCACCGCCTCCGTCCTCGCCTCGACCCTGCGCGCGGCCGCGGGGCCGAAGCTCCTCCGCATCGGCGCTGGGGTGCGCAGCATCGTCCTGCCCGGCGGGGACGTGATCGAATCTCGCACGTCGCGGACCGGTGCGCCGCGTGCTCGGTCGCCTGGTGCGCGAGCGGCTCGAGGCGCCGGGCCAGGTGACTGCCGTCGACGCCCTCTTCGAGGCGGGATGGCCGGGGGAGCGGGCCATGCCCGACGCGGCGGCCGCGCGCGTCTATGTGGCCGTCCACACCCTGCGCAAGCAGGGGCTGGCGCCGTACTTGCTCCGCCACGAGGGCGGCTATCTGCTCGACCCGGCCCTCGCCGTGGTGACCGAGGAGGGCCCCCTGGCGCTCGATCGATCCCTGTCCAGCGTGCCTCCCCCGTGAGCACGGCCCCGCCGGCGCGCGCGTCTCACCCCGTCCCGCGCCGTCCTCCCACCGCCCGGATCGCAGCGCCCGGCTCGGCGCGCCGATAGGTGGTCGACGGGCCCGCGCCCTCCCGCACCACCAGGCCGCGGTCGGTGAGGTCGCGCAAGGTCTGGTGCAGGCTCGTGCGGCCGACCCCGAGGGAGCCCGCCAGATCCTGGACAGAACGCGTCTGCTGGCTGCCGAGCTGATCGAGCACGCGCTGATCGAGCTCGCCCGGGCGTAGGGAGAAGCCCGGCACGGTGAGCACACACACCGATGCATCGCGTCTGAGGCGCACCCTCGAGTCACGCACCTCGACGAGGGCGGCATCGCTGCCGTGGGACGCGAGCCACTTGCGCAGCCTGCGTATCGTCACGTGGCATCGGCCCTCGTGTCGTGTTGCGACGAACCGGGTCCCCCAGACCCGCTCGTGCAGCTCGGACCAGGCGACGCCGTCCTCGAGCGCGTCGGTGAGCGCGGCCAAGGTGTGGCGCAGCACCGGGTGGTCCTCGATCCGGTGCGGGCCGTCGCCCCGTAGCCAAAGGCCTCCGCCGGCGCGGTCCCAGTAGAGGTCGCTTCCGACGGAGACGGCCGGGGGCAGCCACAGGAAGGAGGCGTGAACCTCCTTCTCGCCACGTCGCGTGTGCTCGAGGGCGCGCGCGTCCCGCATGGACTGGGCGCCCCGGTCGGCGAACCACTCCATCCAGCGCAGTCGCTCCGCCAGGAAGGGCACCGGGCACCGGGCGAGCTCCCGGGCCGCACGCGATCGGGCCGCCGAGAAGCGCGACCGTGCCGCAACCGATGCGACGATCACCGAGCACCGCGTGGTGAAGACGCGGTGGCCCGCGTGGGTCCAGCGGTCGAGGGCGTGGCGTGCGCTGCGCTCGGCGCCGGGCCAACGGCCGAGGAGCGCGTCGATGTCGGCGAGGGCCATGGCGCGGTAGACGCCCAGGATGCCCTGGGGGTCGGCCCGGTCGGTCCAGCCCCCCACGATCTCTTCCATGCCGTCGATGTCGCCGAGCCGTGCCCGCGCCCGCGCCAGGTGCGGCTCGGTGAACAGGTAGGGCATCCGCAGCCCGGCATGCTCGGCCACCGCCATCGCCTCTTCGAGACACGCCTGCTCGCGGGGGTAGAGCCGTGCGAGGCCCGCGAGCAGGGCCTCGATCAGGAGCATCGAGTGCTGCACCGTCGGCGACCGATCGATCCGTCGCCAGTCGTCGATCACGCACCGCGCCTCGTCGTGCCCGCCGAGCAGGACGAGCGCCCACAGCGCGTGATGCACCCCATCGACGCAGGCGGGCCGATCGAGGAACCACCCTTGCTCCCGTGCGAGCGTCGTGGCGCGTCCGAGGTCGCCGCGCACGACGTAGCTGAGGACCTCGGTGGCGACGAAGCGCGGGTCGGTGCGTGCGCGGGCCCGCATCCGCGCGCTGGCGAAGGCAGGGTTGGCGACGACGGCGAATCCAGCTTCCGCGAGGGCGAAGGCGTCGCTGTCGACGCCGCCGGCACGGCTCCAGCGACCGAGCAGCGCCTGGCCCCGATCCGCGAAGCCGAGACGCGAGAGAGGCAGGGCCTCGGCCGAGAGGATCTCCAGCGCCTCGGCCGTCGGTTGGGCCATCGCCTCGAGCTTGTCGAAGAGGGCGTCGGCAGCTCGCGAGAGCGCCTCCGTCCCGAAGTCCGCGTGGAGGGACTCTCGAAAACAGGCGAGGTCGTCGGCCGAGACCACGGCCCATGGTAGCGAATATCGCCCGGACATCACAGGCGAACCCGCCGATCGCCCGTTTCGTGTAAGAAGAGTTCCGATCGAGATGGGGGCGCTGTCCGGGGGGTGACGGCAGGCTGAGGCTAGGAGGTTGCATGCCCAGCCCACGACGCCACGCTTCGGCTTTCGCCTTTCTCGTCTTCCTCACCGCCTGCTCGACGCGGTCGGCCACCTCCGATGCCATGACCTTTCCCGACGCCGGCTCCGGCCAGGACGCGGGCGCCACGAGCGACGGCGGCAGCCAAACTGGAGACGCCGGGCCCACCGTGTTCCGGACCTACGGCATCCCCCAAAACGCGCCCGACCTCTTCTCGGGCGCCGACGATCCGTCGAACGCCATCACGCTCGCCTACCCGAGCGACGGCGTGATGTTGCCGCCGAACCTTCGCACCCTCGAGCTGCAGTTCACGCCCACCGCCCACCAGACCCTGTTCGAGATCTCCTTCGAGGCGGACGGCTTCCCGCCCGTACGGGTCTACACCGACTGCAATCCGCTCGAGCAGGGCTGCTCCTACCAGACCAGCGACGAGGTGTGGCAGGAGCTCGCGGACCGACGGGAAAAGCCGATCCGTTGGCGCGTGCGCGGCGCCGATGACTCGGGCGGCTCGCTCGGGACCTCCGAGACGCGCGTCATCGACCTGACCGACGACGAGCTCAAGGGCGGCGTGTACTACTGGAACCGCTCGCTCACGGTGATCCGCCGCGTCGACTTCGGCCGCGGCCGCATGCCCGAGCCGACCACCTACCTCGGCACCGCCACCAGCACTACCACCACCCCCGATCCCGGTGGGAACTGCATCGGCTGTCACGCCCTGTCGCGCGACGGCTCGCGCATCGTGGCGCCGACCCTGGACGGTACGGGTGTGTACAACGTCGCGGACAAGAGCGAGATCACGACCCTGTCGGACCACCCGTTCTTCCCGACCTTCTCCCCCGATGGCACGAAGCTCATGGCAGCGACGGACCCGAGCGGCGGCAGCGACGACCACGTCCTCTTGTATGACCTGGCCAGCAGCATCGAGCCGACCGATCTCGGGGCGGGAACCATGCCCGACTGGTCGCCGAACGGACAGCACGTCGTCTACGTAAGCGGCAACACCGACACGTTCATCGGCGTCCTCGGCGGCTCCCTCGAGACCATGGTGCACGGCGACAGCGGCTTTGGCAGCGGCCCCGAGCTGCTCGCTTCCACGGGAGAGAACAACTACTACCCGACCTATTCTCCCGACGGGGCATGGGTGCTCTTCGACCGCTCGCCTTCGGGCCACACGTCCTACGCCGCCCCCGACGCCGAGCTGTGGACGGTCAGTGCGGACGGCGGTGACCCGATCTTCCTCCATGCGGCGGACGCCGACGGCGCCGAGACGTGGCCGAAGTGGGATGAGAGCCCCTATCAGTTTCACGGGCACACGGTGTTTTGGTTCACGTTTTCGAGCGAGCGCCCCATGGGCCTCAGGGCGGGAGGGACGATGCAGATATGGATCGCGGGGTTCGATCCGGCCGCGGCGGCCGCCGGCAGGGACCCCTCGCGTCCGGCGTTCCTTCTGCCCTTCCAGGACCGGGACAGTGCCAACTACATCGGCCAGTGGGTCACGGAGATCAGGTACCAGCCATGCAATCCAGACGGAACGTGCTCGAGCGAGTTCGATGTGTGCCGGGAGGACCTGTGCGTTCCCGCGGAGTGATGGGCGCGGGGGGTCTCGCGGCGGTCCCGGTCGTCCTCATGGCCGGCGCGCTCGCCCTCGTCGGGTGCGGCTCGTCGTCCAACGGCAACGGGTCGGATGCCGGGACGGCGGACGCGTCGATGAACGACGGGGCGGTGAACGATGCGGGAACGGACGCCGGGACATGGGCGGACGCGTCGCTCGACGCCGCGGTCGCCTGCGGTGCGTTCCACGATCCGTGCTGCGCGGGCGGGAGCTGCAACGACGGGCTCCTGTGCCGGGTGGGCCTGTGTCGTTCGGCCGACGCGGGGCCGCCGCCGTCGGATGGAGGGCTCTCGTTGCTGGACGGCGCGCTGCCGTTTCCCGACGGTGCGTTGCCGTTTCCCGACGGTGCGCCGCCGCTTCCGGACGGTGCGACGCCCTTGCCGGACGGTGCGCCGCCGCTTCCGGACGGTGCGCCGCCGCTTCCGGACGGTGCACCGCCGCTTCCGGACGGTGCGCTGCCGCCGCCACCCGCTTCCTGAGCGGACGGCGACGGCGTGGCGTGTCCCGGGGCCCTAGGGCGACGGCGGCGTCATGTACACGCCGTTGGTGACTTCGAGCGTGTAGGGGTCGCAGGTCGGCACCGTCGTGTCGCCGGGCGCTGGTGTCACGCGCCGCACGCGCACGTAGTACTCGGCGGAGTCATCTTCGCAGACCGACTGGTTGTCTACCGGCGTGGCGCCCGCCGGGTAGCACGGGCACTGCCCCGCCATCGTGCCGTCGGCCATCGTGGCCCGGAAGTCGGTCGCCCACTCGTAGTCCACCGCGGTGTCGCAGTCGGGCATGTCCGTGCAGCTGCCCCGGATCATGGTGATCTCGTAGTCGTTGTCCGGGTTGGTCATGAGCTGGGCGCGCACGTGGTAGGCGTCGCAGCTCGTGTCGGGCGTATCGACGCCGTTGAACCTGTACCAGACCTCTCGATCGAGCGGCAGCACGTTGGCGGTGACGGTGACCGTCTGGCCCATGTCCGAGAGATCGCCGAGATCGATCGCGGAGCTGCAGTCGGTGCCGTTGTCGGGGGTCGACGCCATGCACTCGCAGCCCGGCACCGTGGGATCGAGATCGTAGCTCCCGGCCGGGCACGCGCAGGTCCCGTCGATGCAGACGAGGTTCGTGCCGACGCTGGCGCACAGGGCGTGCGGGTCGCCGTCGTCGACCGAGCCGTTGCAGTTGTCGTCGACGCCGTTGCACACCTCGGTCGCGCCCGGATGGACGGCCGGGTTGGTCTCGTCGCAGTCGTGGGCGGCGGTGGTGCCGTCGCCGTCCACGTCGAGGTTCGCCGGCAGGCAGAAGCCGTTGCGACAAAGGTTCGCGCCCGTGCAGGAGGTCACCACGCCGCCATCGAGGCCCGGTGGGCCCGAGTCGGGTGCGCCGCTGTCCGGCGGCCCGCCGTCGGGTGCGCCAGCGTCGCCGGCCCCTCCTTCACCGGTTGCGCCGTCCGTCGCCGCCGCGTCGCCCACGGCCGAGTCCGGCGTGCCCGTGTCCCCCGGCCCGGCATCCGTCGGCGTCCGCGGTGGGCAGGTCGGGTAGAACTGGCACAGGCCCGCCGGGTTGCAGAACTGGAAGGCTCCGCAGGCCACGCCGCCGCAGCTGCTCCCCCCGTCGACGCCGCCCTCGGTCCCCCCGTCGGTCGCGGCATCTGCCGCCGCCCCGTCCCCGGCCGCCGCCCCGTCCCGTCGGACCCCGCCGTCGTGGTGGGATGTCGTCCCCGTGCCGCTGGCGCACCCGCCGACCGCCGCCGCGACAGAGGCAGCGATCACGATCGACCAGCAGGACGCTCGTCGGGCACTCCGCGAAGGCAGCACTCGTGCAGAGTACTCCGTCGGCGCAACCGCGCTCAACAGGCCGGGCTCATTCTTGCGGAACCGTGCCGTCGCGTTCCAGCCCCCCAGGGGACGGGGCCGTCGACGAAACGGCGTCGGCGAAGCAAAAGAGCGCGGCCAGGTCGGGGTCATCGCGATCGAGGGTCGCGACGGTGGCTTTGCCGTGGCGGATCAGGAGGGCTTCGTCCTCGAGGCAGAGGGTGTCGCCGCGGCCGAGGAGGACGGCGAGCCCATCGGTCGCCGCGCCGACGGTCGACCAGAGGCCGGCGTAGCCCACGCAGCGCGGGGAGCCCCGGCCGCCGCCGCCCGGGAGGGGGTCGAGCCACACCTGGTGGTCGTGGTCGAAGTAGAGGACGGGACGGGCGAGGGTCGCGCGCAGCGCCTCGCGGGCGCCGGGCGTGTAGGCCTCGATCGTGTCGAGAACCCGGCGCGCGTAGGCGAGCGCTCGCGGGCAGGTGTAGCTGCAGGGATAGAAGGGGACGAGCTTGAGACGCAGGTCGTCGAGCTCCCAGGGAAGCGTGGTGGTCGGGGTGCGGGCCAGGGCCAGCATGCGGTCGAGGCTGTTGTCGGCGCGGTCGGCCTGGGCGGCGAAGGCGCGCACGCAGCACGATGGGTAGCCCATGAGGGCGCCGAGGGCTTCGGCGGCCAAGGTCGGGTCGGCCTCCGCCTGCAGCGCGACGGCGCGACGTGCGAGGTCCGCTTCGCGCGACACGAACAGCTCGACCCGCGGCTCGCCGCGGTCCCGATCGTCATGCCACCGATCGCCCGGTCCGACGGCGACACGACGCTCGCGGCGCTCGACGTGCGTGTCCGGGAAGAAGGCGCGCGTGGCAGCTTCGTCCCTCGGGCGCACCGTGAGGAAGACGACCGGCTTGATGCCGGCGAGGAAGGGCCAGAGCTCGGTCGGGGTGCGTGCGATGGCGGCGGGCCAGGCCGGTGCGGCGGCGCGAGCGGCGATGACGCGCAGCGGTGGGCCGGGCGCGTCCGGACGAGGGCGAAGGCCCAGCTTCGCGAGGGCAGAGGCGGCGTCGTCCTGCGAGCTCTTCGCGCGGACGGAGGCGGCGTCGTCTCCCGATGCCTTCGGTCGAGCGAGGCGCGCGTCATGGGACGTCGCCGCGGAGGCCGAGGCGGGCGCGTCGCGTCGCGGCTCGGCCGTGAGGGTGCGGGCCCGGCCGGAAGCGACGGTGAGGGACGGGGCGTTCACGCGCGCTTCGTCGAGTACGCGGGCGAGTCTCGATGCCCGCGTCAGCGTCGTCGCCCCAGATGAGCCGTCCGCGACGAGCCGCGCGAGGGCGCGCTCGTCCCACGATGCGATGGCCCGCGAACGGGTTCCACGCGCGGTCACGATCTCCTCTGCCCAGGCATCGCCATCGGGGCCCGCGCGAAGGCACAGGCGATGGGCGCGGTTGCCGCAGGCGACTTCGATGACCGCGCCGTCGCCGTCCACCGTCGGCTCGACGCGCGCGCGTCGGGACGCGCCGCCCGGCTCGAAGGTCACGCGCAAGGACAGGGTCCCGCGAACGGGGTCCAGGTCTTCGAGGTGAACGTCGTGTGTCACGGACGCGATCCGAGAAAGGGCGTGCCACAGGGCCGCGAGCGGCTCGTCGGGATAGCCGAGCCGTGCGAGCGCACGCACGCCGTAGCGCACCACCAGAATCCGCCGCGCCCGCGCGAGCCGCCTCGAGGATCGCGGGTGGAACGCCGACGCCGACCGCCAGATCCGGCACCCACACATGCCCCGTGCCCCGATGCCCTGCGCACCATGGGGGCAGCGGTGGCGCCACGACGGCTGCGCGTCCCGTCCGGCCTTCAGAGAGGATCCGCAGCGCTCGGGCCGTGGTGTGACCGAGGGCCGCCACGGCGACCGCCGCGCACGGGTTGGCATCGAGCCGCGTGCCCAGGTCGCGCCCGTCGTCCGAGGAGCCGGCGCGGACGAGCCGAGGCGAGCGCTCGATGAGCCGTCGCCAGCGGTCGGCGACGGCGCCCCGTCCCACGAGCACCACGTCGATCGGCCCGGCGTCGGTCACGGCCCGTCACGATACCAGCGCAGCGGGCGCGCGGCCCCCACGCCCGTGACGAATGCCTTTCCGGCGACGTTGCACGCGGTACCGCGCCGGATGATGGGCGCGTCACTCGGCCGACGGAGCGCGGGGCTCGAGGGTGATCGCCTTCTCGGGGCAGGCGACGACGCACAGACCGCAGGCGCGGCATGCATCGGCGCGGGGCGTGTACGCCGCCTGCCGCCCGTGCACGAGGCTCTTGAGCTTGCCCAGGACCCCCAGCTCCGCGAACTCCGCATCATCCAGGCGCCGGACCTCGAACACCCGGTAGGGGCAGACCGTCACGCAGTCGCGCTTCCCTTCGCACCGGGTCCGGTCGACCCGTGGCGCATAGGTGCCGGAGTCCGCTCTGCACTTCTTGCCGGGACGGTCGGGATGGTTCGCCGCACGTCGCGCCTTCTCCGGATCGCGCCAGGTCTCCATGGGGCGTGACCCTCCCACATCCGCCAGCGCCGGGCTCGTGAAGAACTGTGGGTCGGGCGGAGGCGCGGCCAGTCCCTCTCCCAGGCCGTCGAGCCTTCCCGTCGCCCGGCGGGCTGCTACGTTGTGCACATGGCTCGCGGCCGACACGCCATCGAACGTTCCGTGCACCGCTCGATCCGGATCCCTGTCCCCTCCGAGCGGCCCCTGCAGGTCGGGGTCGTGGCGGACACCCACAGCCGCCCGCATCCCGCGGCGGTGTCGCTGCTCGCCCGGGAATGCGTCGACGCGATCGTGCATGCCGGGGACATCGGAGACCTGGGCGTGCTCGATGCCTTGGGAGCCCTCGCTCCGGTCACGGCCGTGCGCGGGAACATCGACGCACGTGGGACGTCCCTGCCGGACACCATCGACGTCACCTTCGCTGACGACGAGAGAGATCTGATGCGCATGTGGCTCACCCACATCGGCGTGAACGGACCGAAGCTCCGTGCGGACGCCGCACGCAGCGCCGCCGCGGTGGGTGCGTCGCTCGTGGTGTGCGGCCACTCCCACGTCCCGTTCATCGGTCGCGATCGGGGAATGACGATCTTCAACCCGGGATCGATCGGACCGCGACGGTTCACCCTGCCCATCACCTTCGGCGTGATGCACGTCTCGCGCGCGGGTCTGTCGCTCTGGCACGTGAGCTGCGAGACGGGCGAGCGCTGGCTGCCCTGACGCGGGCGCATGGGCGGTCGGGGGGAAGGGGACAAGGCGGTTTGCGCGGGCGGTCTGCCGCCGGCACGATCGTCCGTCGTGTACGACGCCGGCTCGACCATCGAGTGGATCGCGCTTCTCACGGGTCTCAAGCCCGGGCTGCGCGCATGGATCGCGGCCGAGCAGGCGGCCGGTCTCGCGGCGGCGGCGCGGCGGCGCGGCTTCGCGGTGGAGTCGGTGCCATGGGCCCGCGACGGCGACCCGGCGGTGATCGTCTACGTGGCGCGGACGCCTTTCGCGGCGCGCGCTCTCAGGGATGCCGAGGCGCCGATCCTGCCGCACGGGTCGCCGCACACACGACCGCCGAGCTTCGATGCGCACCGGCGTCTGGGCGAGGCCCTCGGCTACCCGCCCTGCTGCGTCGAGGCGTTCGTCGCACGGCTCGTGCGCGGTGCCGAGGTCCTGCCCGACTGCGCCCACGCCCACGAAGACCACGTGGCGGCCGTCGATGCGGCGTCTCGCAGCCAGGCGTTCCTGCCTGCGCTCAATGTCTTTCCCCTCGGCGCGCAGCACCGTGGCTTTCTCCCCTACTACCCCTGCCGTTTCGACTGCGTCCCCTCGCGCGACTTCGCCGAGCACGTGCATGCCGCGATGCAGCGCACGCAGCCCGAGGTGGCGGCGCGGATCGATGCCGTCCTCGCCCTGTCGGTGGCCGTCGACCGAAAGGGGCTGCGGCATGCGCTCGCCTCGGCGCCGGCCGACGCGGTGTCACTGCCCTTCGGCGTCCGCGCCTGAGCGCATCGTGAGGAACGCCCCGGCCGGCCAGGCCAGGGTGCGCTGCACGCCCCACGGACCCTCAGCGCCCGTAGCGGCTCGAGACGGCGCGGGATGCGGCATGGCGCGGCGCGTCCTTGCGCTCGAACGGGGCGCCGGCCTCCTGCAACGCGTCGATGAAGGCGCGCGTGATGCGCATGACCTCGAGACCGTCGCGCGGGCCGACGGGTGGAGCCGCGCCCGTCGTCACGGCGTCGCGGAAGGCCGTCCACATGCGCGCGGCCTCGCTGGCTTCGCGTGCGACGGGGGCGGGACCCTCGCCCGAGTCGAGGGTCGTCTCCGGCCCCGCCCGCCGAAAGCGGACCAGGCCGGCAGCGAGCACCAGCTCGTCGACCGCCGCATCCCGCTCCCAGGTGACCTCGACCGTGCGGCCGCCCGCGAAGGAAAGCTCCGCGCGGATGCGTTCGGGACGGCGCTCGCCCGAAGGGACCGTCGCCACGCTCGCGACCTCTGGGCCGCCGAAGGCATGGGCGAGGACGACGAGGTGGTAGAGGCTCTCGTAGACAGCGCTGCGGCTCCAGCGCACGGGCGCGTCGGGCGCGTCTCGCTCGATGCGTCGGACGATGGAGAGGTGGGTCGCGGTGTGCACGCTCGCCGCGTCGAAGAACCGATCGATCCCCGGCGCAAAGCGATCGTTGTGGGCGGCGAAGAGCACCGCTCCGCGCTCGGCGGCGAGATCGGCGAGCGCCTCCGCGTCGCGCTCGCGCGTTGTCACGGGCTTCTCGACGAGGACCGGCACACCCGCGTCGAGGGCAAGGCGCGCCGCCTCGAAGTGGCTCGGTGTGCTCGAGGCGACGACCACCGCCTCCGGTCGCGTGTCGTCGAGGGCTGCGACCAGATCGCGGTATGCCGGGCAGCGGTCGAAGTCCACCCGGTCCGCCTCGGGCGCGTGGGGCGAGGTGACCGCGCCGATCGCCACGCCGCCCGCTTCGGCCGCGGCTCTCGCGAGAGCGCGCGCCCGCGGCCCCGTGCCCACGATCAAGACGCGCAGGGGTCGCGATCGCGATCTGTCGGGTGCGTCGTTCGCGTCGACGAGGGGCAGTGCGCGTCGAACCGCAGTCGGGCCCGTCTCCGAAGGCGCGCGTGCGAAACGCGCGAGGCGATCGCGGACCGCCGCTTCGAGCGCGGGGTGCCGCAGGGCTTCGGGTACCTGATCGAAGGCCAGGGGCACGCCGAAGGGCCGTGGGTAGGCGAAGTGCATCGCACGCCGCGCCCCCGCATCGAAGGGTGCGCCCTCCATCGGCCGGAGCTCGCCCGTGCCGTGGCGTTCCGCGTAGGGCTTCCACAGACCCGTGCACACGCGACCGTAGCGACAGCGCGCGCAGCCCTCGCTCCGCACCTTCTGGGGCGCGTCCTCGCTGGCCGCCTCGTGGGCCAGGTCGAGCACGTCCGACCAGGCCTCGAAGGGGCCGAGCAGGCAGGGTGGGACGCCCTGGCGCGAGCCGACGACGAAGGGCTGGCCCAGGTCGAGGGCCCGCATCATGGCGAGCTCGAGGGTCGGTGCCACGTCCGAGAGGCGCGGCACCAGCTCCATGTGCTCGAGGGCCTGGTACTGGGGCGTGATGAAGGCGAAGGAGATGAGCGCCCGGCCCGCGGTGCGTCGATGCACGAGCTCGACGAAGTCGACGAGGAAGCGGTGATTCGCCGCGTTGACGACGTGGTTGATCACGGTCGTCACGCCCTCGTCGAGCAGGTGATCGATGGCGGTCAGGGTGCGCTCGAAGTCAGAGACCTTGCGCGTCATGGTGCGCGAGAGCATCTCGTCGTGGGCGTGGAGCGAGACGAAGGCGTGGGTCAGGCCCGCCTCGCGCAGGCGTGTCACGCGCGCCCGTCGATCGAGCAGCACGCCGTTGGTGATGATCTCCACCTCGGCGATGCCCGACCGTCGCGCCACTTCGACGAAGGTCTCGAGGTCCTTCGACAAGGTCGGCTCGCCGCCCGAGAAGGATAGGCGCCGCACACCCCGCTGGGCGGCCCGCGCGATGACGCGCACCATCTTGTCCGGGTCCGCCCACACGTTGCGCGTCGTCTCGTTGGCGCTGCAGAAGGTGCAGTCCTGGTTGCAGTGCACGGTCGGGCGCAGGACGAGCAGGTCCGCGTGTCGCGCCGCCTCGCGCTCGGCCGCGTTCCAGGTGCGCTTCGGCGTGGTGCGCTGGTCGTAGAGATCTTCGGGGCGCGTCGTGAGGGGATGGACGCCCGCTTCGCCGTGGGCTCGCCGGTAGGAGACGGGCACGCCGGGACACTGGGCCTTCGCGGCGCAGGGCGCGCAGGCGGTGACATGCTCGCAGCCGCTCACCTCGGAGCGACCGCGCGGATCGAAGCGCATGGCCTGCCGAACCGCCGGTGCATCGACGGCGGCGCAGAAGGGGATCGCCGAGGTCGGGCCGAGGGGCGCCGGGATGCCGAGGGCGGCGACACGCGCGAGGGCACGGTCGAGGCGCGGGCCGATCTCGTCGAGCAAGGGCGGCGCGATCGCGGCGCCGAGGGGACGGCGCGACAGCACGAAGCGGACGGAGGCGAGGGCGGGGACCGCACGATGGGCGAGGTCGACGAGGCGCTCGAGATCCGACAGGCGCCCGGGCAGCACCGGCACTTCCATTGCGACGCGGAGGCCCGCCGCCGCGAGCGCGCGCATGCCGACGAGCCCGGCGACGAGCGCACCCTCTTCGCCCACGACCCGATCGTGCACGCGGGGGACGTGGCTCACGAGGGAGACGAGCACGGTGTCGATCGGCAGGGCGGCGAGGCGAGCTGCCGCGGCGCGATCGCCGAAGCGCGTGGCATGCGTGGCGAGGACGATCTCGGCGACGCCGGCTTCGCGCGCGAACCCGGCCGCGCGAGCGATCAGGGCGAGATCGTCGCCCGCGCCGCGCAGCACGACCTGGGCACCGCCCCGTCGGATGAGCTTCTCTGCGGCGGCCCGCGCGGCGTCACCCGTGGGCGACGCGCACACGGCGCAGGGGAGGCCGCACCCGCGCCCCAGATCGACCTCGAGGGTGCTCCGGGAGCGGTTGCGCGGGGCGTGACGGGATGGCCCCACGCCTCGAAGGCGCCCCCCCGGCGCCACCGCTGTCGTGCCCCGCGGAGATTCCCCGGACGCCCCGTCGGCCTCTCGCTCGGCTCCGGGGCGGACGGACTCGCGCTCGCGCGTGGCGCCTCGAGGCTCCGCACCTTCGCCACCGTTCGCGCGGAAGGCCGCGAGCACGTCCTCGAGACGCACCTCGCCCGCGGGCTTCGTCTCGAAGGCTTCGAGCAGGCAGCGGAAGAGGCGCAGCTCGTCGCGCCCGCCGGTCGCTTCGCTCGCCTTCGTGGCCACCTCGGCGAAGCGCGCCACGGCAGGATCCCGGAAGCGCCACGGATGCGCCGGGAAGTAGCCGTAGCGCCGTGACGCGTCGCTCGCTCCGCTCGCGTGCTCGGCGACCAGCAGCCCGTCCCGCTCCGCCAGGTAATAGAGTGCCGCATCTCGGTAGAGCCGCGCGCGCGACAGCAGGATGCGTCCGCGCAGCGCGTCGAGGCGCGTCCGCCGGATGCCCTCGTAGGACAGGCGCAGATCCTCGAGCGTCGTCCATGGCGAGAACAGGATGAAGCCGAAGGACGCCTCGCTCAGATTGAACGCCGCGTGCGTTGCCTCCCACGTTCGCAGGGCTTCGAGCAGACGCTCGTTGGTCTCGACGGTGACGCCCTTGTTGAAGCGGTCGAGCTCGGCCTGGCTGAAGCTCTCGATGCCGATCAGAAAGGGTGTCACGCGGATGCCCGCCCGTTCCGCCGCGGCGAGGGCGCGCTCCATGCGGTGCTCGGCGCGCAGCAGCCAGTCGGCCCGCGTTTGCAGGAGCAACGTGAACCCGCCCAGCTTCTCCTCGGCGCAGGCCTCGAGCACCTCCGCCAGGTAGGCGAAGGGGTTTTGGTCGCGCAGCACGAGCCGTACGCGCTCGGGTGCCTCCCGCCGCACGTAACGGATCTGCCCGAGCACGTGCGCGCTCGCCTCCGCGTGGGAGCGCGCACCGTAGAGGTTGCCCGCGGTGCAGAAGGCGCAACCCTTGCCGACGCTCTCGGGCATGGTCAGCCCCGCGTAGAGCGGGTTGCTCCGCGCGTCGACCTGGTAGGGGCAGCCCTCGTTGCCGTCGATCGAGAGGGGCCGGTCCTCGCGCAGCGCGCCGGGCGGCACGACGACGGGGTGGAGGTTGGGCGCGAAGGGGCGCGGGCCCTCGTCCCCGTCGAGCGCACCGAGGCCCGGCCGGAAGCCGCCGTCCCTGCGCTCCTTGGTGTGGGCCGGCAGGACCGGGCGCTCACCCGCCATGTAGGCGAGGAGGGCGGGAAGCGAGCGGTGAAGGTCTCCTTCGCAGAGGTAGCGCCCGGGCGGATTGTCGAGGGGGTGCTCTCCGGTGCAGAAGACGAGCGTCGCGTCGGGCAAGGCGCGCTCGAGGGCCGCCGGGATCGCGCGCGACCAGACGCGCTCGTAGACGATCACGTCGTACCCGCCGAGCACGGAAGCGAGCTCTTCGAAGGCGTCGGTCGCCGTCGGGTCGGGCGCACCGCCGTCGAGGACGGCCACCACCAGGTCGTTGTCCACACCACGCAGACGAAGCTCCCCCGAGAGGCGCCCGAGCTTCCGGGTCGTCGAGGAAGGAGCGGTCCCCGTGGCTGTGCAAGCTCAGGAGCGCGATGCGGCGGGCCACCAGCGGGAGCATAGCAGCCGACCGAACGGATCGCGTGCCGACCTCGGGTTGGACGATGCCCCCGGCAGCCGACGATCACGCAGGACGGGCGACGTCGCTCCCGCGGCGACGAGGCCCGCATCACATCGTCGAGTAGACGCCGTTGGTGATCTCGAGCGTGAAGGGGTCACAGGTCGGCGGGCTCGTGTCGGCCGGGTCCCGGGCCGCACGCGCGACCTTCACGTAGAACTCGGCCGTGTCGTCCTCGCAGGTCGAGACGTTGTCGACCGACGCGCCCCCAGGGGGGACGCAGGGGCACTGGCCGGCGAGGCGGGCGCCGATCAGCATGCGGAAGTCGGTGGACCAGGAGAAGTCCACCTCGGCGTCGCAGCCCGGCGTGGCGCCGCAGGTGCCGCGGAGCATGGTGATCTGATAGGCGTCGCTCGGGTTGTCGGTGAGCAGGGCGCGCACGTGGTAGCTGTCACAGCTCGTGTCGGGGGTGTCGACGCCGCGGAACTTGTACCACACCTCACGATCGAGCGGCAGGATGTTCGCCGTGACGGTGACCGTCTGGCCCGCGTCGGACAGGTCGCCCAGGTCGATGGCCGTGCTGCAGTCGGTCCCGTCGGCCGGCGTCGTCGCGGTGCACTCGCAGTCCGAGGTCGTCGGGTCGAGGTTGTAGGTCCCGGGGGCGCATCCGCAGTGGCCGTCCGAGCACACGCCCGTCATGTCGATGGCCTCGCATTCGGCGAGCGGGTCCCCGTCGTCGGGCACGCCGCTGCAGTCGTCGTCGATGCCGTTGCAGACCTCGACGGTGCCGGGGTGGACGTTCGGGTTCGTCTCGTCGCAGTCCAGGCTGGCCGGCACTTCGTCGCCGTCCACGTCCACGTCGCCCGGGATGCAGAAGCCGTTGCGGCACACACTCGAGCAGACCGTGACGGAGCCGCCATCGAGCGGCCCCAGACCCGCGTCCGGCGCGACGCCCGCATCGGGGCGTGGCCCGTCCGGGAGCGCCCCGTCGATCGAGCCGCCCTCCGCGACGACGGCCGCGTCGAACGCCCCGCCGTCGATCGAGCTGCCGTCGACCGACCCGGCGTCGAACGCCCCGCCGTCGATTGCGCTGCCGTCGACTGACCCGGCGTCGCCCACCCCCGCGTCGCCCACCCCGGCGTCCGGGATGGGGCAGGTCGGGTAGAACTGACAGCGACCGTCCGCGTTGCAGAACTGGAACGGTCCGCAGACGACGCCGTCACAGGGGTTGCCGGCGTCGAAGCCCGCGTCGACCGCGGCGTCGTGGCCCGCGTCCATCGACGCCCCGTCCATCGATGCCCCGTCCATCGATGCCCCGTCCATCGATGCCCCGTCCACGCCGGAACCGGCGTCGTGCGTCGTGGTCGTCCCACCGCCGCAGCCGCTGCAACCGCCCGCCCCTGCCGCGATTGTCGCGGCCACGACGAGCCAAGGAGCCGCTCGCGGCGCGCGCGCCAGGGAACGCATCGAGCGAGGGTACACCGCCGAGCCGTGCTGCTCCAACGACCCCGGTGTCACCGTTCAGCGGGTGGCGCCCCCGTCGTGCGCCCCGGCGACGGTTGCCAGGGCGAGGTCATGGGGTAGGCTGCGCGCCTCGCGCCATCGAGGAGGCACCTTCCCCATGAGCCAGAGCAACACGTCCGCGCGCAAGGGCGACCACATCCGGCGGGTCGGCATCGTTTTCGCCGGCGGCCCCGCACCGGGCGCCAACGCGGTCATCTCCGCGGCGGCCATCTCGTTCATCGAGGACGGCCGCGAGGCGGTGGGCTTCTTCCACGGCTACAGCAACCTCCAAGAGTACCACCCCCTCACCCGTCGCCTCCTGCCGGACGAGCACTACCGCGTCTTCGCCGAGAAGGACCTGCGTGGCCTGCGCAACTCCCGCGGCATCCTCATCGGCACCGCCCGCGCCAACCCCGGCAAGGGCATCGAGGCGCCCACCGACCTCGACGACCCCGACAAGACCCAGCGCCTGCGCAACGTCTACAACGCCCTCATCGACCTCGAGATCGACGCGCTCATCTCCATCGGCGGCGACGACACGCTCAAGACGGCGAACTTCCTCTACGAGTACCAGCGTCGCCTGCCCGCGGAGGCCCGGCGGGTGCAGATCGTCCATCTGCCGAAGACCATCGACAACGACTACCGCGGCATCGACTTCACCTTCGGGTTCTTCACGGCCGTCGACGTGATGGCCAAGGAGCTGCAGAACCTGCGCGCCGACGCCATCGCCACCAGCAGCTACTTCGTCGTGGAGACGATGGGGCGCAAGGCGGGGTGGCTCTCCTACGGCGTGGGCATCGCCGGTGAGGCCAACCTGGTGCTCGCGGTCGAGGACGTGCGCGGCAACCTCTGCATCGAGGAGGAGACCTTCGACCCGACCACCGGGGAGACGCGCATGCAGGAGCGGCTCTCCATCGACGCCCTCGCCGCGCGCGTCGTCGACCTCATCCTGCACCGCGAGAAGCGGGGCAAGCACTACGGCACCATCGTCCTCGCCGAGGGCCTCGCCGAGATGCTCCCCGACTCCTTCGTCAAGACGCTACCGCGCGACGAGCACGGCCACCTGTCCCTCGGGCGCATCGACCTCGGCAAGCTCGTCTGCGGGTACGCGGGGCGCCTCTACGAGGAGCGCACGGGCAAGAAGAAGAAGCTCACCGGATTGCAGCTCGGCTACGAGTCACGGTGCTCGCCGCCCCACGCCTTCGACGTGATGCTCGGCAGCCAGCTCGGCATCGGCGCCTATCGCGCGCTCGTCGAGGAGAACCTGGACGGGCACATGGTCAGCGTCAGCGGGCAGTTCGACCTCGAGTACGTCCAGTTCAAGGAGCTGGTGAACCCGGAGACCCTCAAGACCGAGGTGCGGTTCATCCGCGTCGGAAGCGATTTCCACAAGCTCGCGCGCTTCCTCGAGACGCGCACCGACAACATCGTCGAGTGGAGCCCGGGCCGCCGCGAAGAGAGCTGACCTCGAGCGAAGCGACGGCGGGAAAGGCCCGAGACGGAACGCGAACGCGCCCCGGCTCCGCAATACGGAGGGGGCGCGTGGTGCGCTCGGCAGGCGAGGACTAGGGCCGGCCGCCGGTCTCGAGCTGCTTGAGCCGCTTGCGCCGGCGACGGGCCGCCTCGGCTTCCTTCTTACGGCGGCGCACCGAGGGCTTCATGTAGTGGCGGCGCCGCTTGAGCTCCCGGAGGATCCCCTCGGCCGCCATCTTGCGCTTCAGGTGCTTGATCGCCCGCTCGAGGCCCTTGTCGCCAACGACGACCTCGACCGGCTTGCACTGAACCGCGTCCCCAACCTGCATGTTCATTCGACTTTCCATCAGGGTCGCCGAGCCTCGCACAGGCCGGGCCGCCGCGCAAGGCGCCTTTCGGCCGGGGGGGCAGGGCGGTCGCCCCCGCGGCCTCCGCAAAAGTTAAGCAAACGCTTTACTTTGTTTTGGGTGCCACGCGGGAGCTCTGTTGGGAGGCCGCCGGGCCCCCGCGATGCACCGAGGAGCCCGGCGCGTTAGATTCCGGGCCGCGATGGAAGACACCTGGCAGGAGGACGGGCTCACCCACGGTTACGTCCGCCTCGGCGACGGGCCGGGCGCCCTCCGGCTCCACTGCGTCGAGCAGGGGCAGGGGCCCCTCGCCCTCCTGCTCCACGGCTGGCCCGAGATGTGGCTGACCTGGCGCCACCTGATCCCCCAGCTCGCCGCCGCCGGCTTCCGCGCCGTCGCCCCCGACATGCGGGGCTACGGCCTCTCGGACAAACCCGAGGGCATCGCCCGCTACGACGTGGCCGAAGCTCTCCGGCGACATCGCCGCCCTCATCGGGGCCCTGGGCGCCGAACGGGCGCTCCTGGTCGGGCACGACTGGGGCGGCGGGGCGGCCTGGTTCTTCGCCATGGAGCACCCGGAACAGGTCGAGCGGCTGGTCATCCTGAACGCGCCCCACCCCGAGCGCTTGCTCAGCGCCCTGGGCACCCTGCGCCAGAACCTCCGCAGCTTCTATATGTACGCCTTCCAGCTTCCCTGGCTGCCCGAGCGGGTCCTGGGCGCCTGGGACTTCGCGCTCATCCGGAGGATCCTCCGGACCATGGCGCGGCCCGGGGCCTACACGCCCGAGGACCTGGATCGCTACGCGGCCGCCTATGCGCAGCCGGGAGCGCTGCGCCACTCCATCGACTACTACCGCGCCTTGGCGCGACGAGGTCCCGCAGGCGCGCGGCGCCTGTTCCGCCCCATCCACGTGCCGACCCTCGTCCTTTGGGGCGAGCACGACACGAGCCTCGGCAAGGAGATGGCCGAGCCCGGCCCCGAATGGGTCACGGACGTACGCGTCGAGCGCCTGCCCGAGGCCGGTCACTTCGTCCACCACGACGCTCCCGAGCGCGTCCGCGACCTCATCGTCGACTTCGCCCGCCCGATGGTCGACCCGCGCCCGACCGTGCACGCCTGAGGGGGGCGCATCGCCGGAAACCTCCAAGCGGAGCTCAGGGGACGCTCTGCGTCTCTTCGTCATACGGAGAGGGGCCGCCCGGACCCCCAACACCATCGCGCGCGGCCCTCTCGGCGAAGGGAAGAGATCGACCCATCGAGGCAAGTGAGCGTCGGGACCAGTCGCGCGATCCGAGTGACCGCACACGAGGTCTCAGCGCCGCTTGCGGCGGAAGAGGATCGCGGTGAGCACGAGCGCGAGGAAGGCGACACTGGCGCCGCGCTCACCTGGCGCCCCCACGGCGACCTCGCAACAGCCTCCGGAAGACGCCCCGCCGCCGGAGGTTCCGCCATCGCCGCCGCCAGGGGTTCCACCATCCACGCCGCCGGGGGTTCCACCATCCACGCCGGCTCTGCACACACCCGCCATGCATTGCAACCCCGGACCGCACGCTGGGGTACACGAAGCATCCACACAACCGGAGGGTGTGCACGTCTGGCCGGGCGGGCAGGTCCCGTCACCGCAATCACGGATACAGTCGCCTCCCATACAGTGCGTCCCCGACGCGCACGCGACACCCACGCAGGACGGCTCCTCGCAGAGACCGCTCGCAACATCGCACACGAGGCCCACTGCGCACGACCCGCAGGGGCCCATGCCACCCATGCCGCCGTATTCCATTGCGCCGATGTCGTAGGTCGGGCGTGCTGAGCCGAAGAAATCTCCTGCTTGGAGCGGTTGATAACTCAAGGTGATGTCTTGTGCCGTGGTTCCACAACCTGGCCCGCAAGAATCCGTCATGGCGACAAAACCGGAGTTCTTCACGATGCCGGCCAGGGCGACGATCGACAAGCCGGAGGGAATGCCCACGCCGCTGACAGTCATCAAGGGATTTCCGCACGCATTCAAGCCGCCATTGGTCCCGTAGGGAGAAGGTGCGGGATTTGCGCAATTGGCGGTGAAGTTGAGAGCAGCTCCGGCCGGCCAATCAGAATTGGACGGGACGAGCGACAAGGTCTCATTCACCGCGGGGCCCCCCGCGCCAATCAAGGAAGATCCTGCGACGAGCCTGGCGTTGAGCGAGCCGCTTGTCGTATTGGCGAACGTTGCGGTCGTGAATGGCACGTCATAAAGGGAATGCGCCCCAGGGCAGGGCATGGACGTTGCGGGCTGGCTGCTGTTCAAGCCGTTGTGGACTGTCCAGGTTATGCTCGCCGTTCCATCCTGTATTCCGCCACTTCCAACATCGGTTGCGTTGTAGTCGCTTGGCGGGGCGGCACGCTCAAAACCTGGCATGTCCGTTCCCATCCCGGACGAATACGCCGCACAGTAGGTAAAGCCCATGATCGCAGTGTCAACGAGGTGCGGGGCACCAGC
The DNA here is from genome assembly GCA_963830115.1 of uncultured delta proteobacterium. Taxonomy (GTDB): domain Bacteria; phylum Myxococcota_A; class Polyangia; order Polyangiales; family CAWHLB01; genus CAWHLB01. Next base: position 72,841 of record CAWHLB010000027.1, on the reverse strand, counting down.
GAAGCTTGGATGAGAAACCTGATAGACCCCAATGACGGATCCGGGACGTCCAAACACGGTGCTGTTGATCAACGTTGTGTTGTACTTGATCCCAAAGCCAATGTTGCCAGCGTAGATCACGTCATTTGCAAATGTCTGCTGAGCATCGGACCAAACCGCGTCGTAGGCAGCGTCGATCAGACAATTGGTTATCCCCCCGTGCGTATAGAAGGTCACTCCGTTATAGGAGGACTTGATTTGAATCCGGCTGACGAACACATTCCAATCACCGATCAGGAGGCAAGCGCTGGTGTTGGTGCCGCCCGGATCGGTTGTGCAGTTTATCGCCACCCCATTGGATGGGTCGTACGACAATGGAGCGTCCGGAACATCGGCCAAGCTTTCCCCCGGAGCGGCCGTAAGAACAATCGAGCTGCTCTGTTGAATCGGAAGATGCCAATCAAGCGGATAAGACTCGCCGCCCGCCTGCGATTCAGAATGCCCCGATATGATGATGCCTGAATGCCCGTAGTGGGGATCTGTTGGCGTTAGTGTGTTCCCATCATTCAGATACTCGCCGCCGTTATAGACGTAGCCGATGTATTCGCCAGTTGCGGTCCGGATCGCGGCGTTGGCCGTCGTCAGTGGCGGCGTAAGGGTCTCGAGCCAACTCCATGTCACGCCGCAATCAGAGATGCTTGTTCCGGTTCCAGAAGGTCCCGTTCCGGCCGCGCAGGAAGTGCCTGCGGTCGCGGCATAGTAGGCTTGCGTCGGCGGTGTGTTCGTCGTCGTGACGATGGTGTCGACCGAATAGGGTGTGCCTTGTGCCCAAGGCTGTGGAGCCGTCACGTGCGGGATGCCCCGCGCCAGCCACAGGCTGATCGACGTATAGTCGATATCCGAAAGATACTTCCACCTCACGCCGCAATCGCTGATGTCCGATCCGGTACCGCTCGGACCGACTGCCGGGGACGCACAAGACGTGCCCGCGCTGAGCGCCTTGTAGCCGCGCGTTCCCGCCGCGCCAGAGCCGCCCGCAGTCGCCACTTCTTGGCCGATCGAATAGGTCGTGCTCGGTTGCCAAGCCGGCGCGTTACTGATGTTCGCGGGATGAACGGGTGCGGCTCGGGCAGTTTGGACCCAACCAGTCCAAACGATCAGGAGCGCCAGAAGTAGCCTTTTCATGTTGCCGACCGTACAGCGAGCAAGCTTCCTGAAGCAATCCGCCGCCGGTCGTTCAACGGTGCGGTGCGGGACGTCACGCTCACCGACCGGCAGCGCGGGCCTGGGGCGGGGCGGGCTGCAGCCCGGCGTCGAGTGCCGTCCGGCGAGCACCGCCGACCATTGCCTCGCCTCCCCGAGGCCGGTCACTTCGTCCACCACGACGCACCCTAGCGCGTCCGCGACCTCATCATCGACTTCGCCCGCCCGATGGTCGACCCTCGCCCCACCGTGCACGCCTGAGACGGGAGGGCGCCGGACGGTGAACATCCCGTCGGTTCCGCTCCTCTTGCCGCGATGTTCGGCGCGACCCCGAGGCTCGCCTTTCCTCGTCGGCTCGGCTACGCCACAACTACCCGATGGCCAGACGCCCCCGCATGATCGATACGAGCATCCCGGAGGAGGAGCAGCTCGTCGACGACTCACGGACTCGCAAGCGAGCGCATCGCAGGCGGCATCAGGCCGATTCTCGAGGAGCTGACGACGCAGATCGTCGCCCTGCGACCTACCGCCCTGGCCAGCCTACAGCTCGACGAGGCGCTCCTCGAAGCCATCGGGTCGCTTGCGGCCATGCGGCACGGAAGTGCCCTCGCGCGACAGCGGCGACATGTCGCGCGGCTCCTCCAAAGCCAGGACGTCCCCGCGCTCGCGGCGCGGGTCGCCAAGATTTCGGGCGCCAAGCACACCCGCGCCCAGGGTCGCGCGCAGACGCTCGAGCGCTGGCGCGAACGGCTCATGGAAGAGGGAGAGCAGGGGCTCGAGGCGCTCCTGGCGTCGCACTCCCATCTCGACCGCCAGCAGATCCAGCAAGCCGTTCGAGCGGCCCTCGAGGAGCGCGAGCACGGAGAGCGACGAGGACGCTACAAGCAGCTCTTCACGCTGCTCGATTCGAGTCCTGCCGAAGACGTAGCCACCATCCCTGATGCCCATCGGCGTGGGCCGCCGCCCCGGATCACTCCCCGCGGAGTCCAACGTGCCGGGGGTCATGCCCGCCCGGGTGACGCCCGTGGGGTGGCGCCCGTCGAGATCTCGACGCGAAGGGTGCAACGACCGAGGGGGCCTGCGTCGAGGACGACCTCGTCGCCCGGCCGGAGGAAGGCGTCACTCCGCGCGTAGGCGTCGATCACCCGTTCGACCTTGCCGAAGCGGTCGAAGAGACGGTCGGCGAGCGCCCTCTTCCAGCGTGGCACCCCGAGCGCGACGCCCCCTGGCGTGCCCGTCAGCACGAGGTCGCCCGCGCGAAGGTCCGTGCGCAGGGTCTCGGCAGCTCGAGAGAGGGCGGCCGGCACGTCGAGCACGATCTCGCGCGCCGAGGCACGCTGCCGCAGCGCGCCGTTGACCTGCGTCGACAGGAGCACGTCGGGAAAGCGCGCGCTCGGCGTGTCGGGTACGAACATGCGCGGAGCGCAGGGAAGGAAGGTCACAAAGCTCTTGGCGGCCGCCCAGTACCGCAGCCTGTCGGGTCGTCCCTCGCCCAGTAGCTGCACGCTGCGTGCCGTCATGTCGCCCGCGACGACGAAGCCCATGCGCGGCACGGTCCCGCGGCGGAGCGCGTTCCGGGGCACGTCTTCGAGCAGCACGAGGCCGAGCTCGACCTCGTAGTCGAGCAGCGCGGGCAGCCATCCCAGGCGCCGTGCAATCTCGAGGTCGATCCCGGGCTCGACCGAGCGGAGCGCGCCCAGCAACGCCTCCGGTGACGGAATGCGTACCGCGCGCGCGCCGGCAGCGAACGATGCAGCGCTCTTCTCGAAGACGACCGGGGCGTCGGCGCGCTCACCGACCTCGCGTGCGTGGCCAGCGTAGGTCACACCGAGCGCAATGACGCGCGACGGAGCGCGCACGTCGAGCCACTGCCCGGTGAGCCCAGCGACGCGCGCGGGCCAGGCGAAGCGGAGTGCCGGGCTGGGCGCCCGCGTCGCCACCGTCTCCTCGTCCCAGCGCGCGTAGGGGACCGACGCGATCGGTGGCGAGGGCTCGTGCAGCTCGAGCGCGGCACCTTCGACCACGCGCAGCTCTCGAGAGAGCCGCCAGCGTGCGAGGCGATGGGCGCGCTCGAAGTGCTCGACGAACGCGTTCGCCACGTCGCACTGGGCGACCGACACGTCGCGGCCGCCCGGGTCGCGGTACGCGTAGCCGACGAACTGCGCTGGCGGCGCGTAGGCGCGCACACGGGCCAGGTTGCGCCGGTCCCGAGCGCGAGCCTCGAGGCCAGCGGCGCCGACGCGCTCGGTGTGGATCCCGAAGGGCCCGAGCGCGAGATCACCCAGCCGGAGGGCGCCGACCGCGGGCTGTCGGACGAGACCCCGCCGCGCCGAGGCGCGCACCGCGCTCACCTCGAGCGCCTCGGGCGGCGACGCGATCCAGTAGAGCTCTTGAACGCGTCGCCTGCCGAAGAGGTGCACCTGGAGGCCGGGAGCGGCCGTCAGCACACGCTCGTCCGTGCCGACGCGGAACGTCCCCGAGAAGCGCGTCCGCGGGTGCGCATGGCGAGCGTGGGTGGGCAAGGGCAGGCGATCGAGCCAGGCAGGCAGGTGTGGCTCGGCCCTCTCGGCCGCCTCGAAGCGGAGGTCCCAGGCGAGCGGTCCCGCCTGTCCGCGGCAACGTCCGTGCGAGAGCTCGGCGTCGCCGATCCGCACGTCGAAACCGTCGGCGCTGCTCCGGTCCTCGAACGCATCGCGCCCGAGGATCCGCTTGTGCGCGATCGGCGGGGCGCCGCGATCGAAGGCCGCCGCCCAGATCACCGGCACAGGAGTCCGCGCCGTGATCGCGCGAGGCGTAGGTCGTGTAGCGAAGCCAGTAGGCCTGGCCCCGCGCGCGATCGAAGATCACGAGGAACCAGATGTCGAAGCCGCAGGCCGTCGCACCCGGTCGGTTTGCTTCGCGGCTGTCCACACCGCTCCATAGCAGAGGGCCATGGCGAAGGCGGCGCCCATGCGGCGATCGCAGGCCGAGAATCGTCGACGCCGATGGTGCAGACGTACGCGATGATGCCCTGGCCCCGGATCGCGTCGTGACGCTTCGAAAGGCCGCCGTGGATGCCGGGATCCGCGTCGTCTCCGGTCGCGATCGGATAGAAGTCGGGTGGGCCCCAGGCGGTGAAACGCCAGCCGAAGACCTTCTCGTAGAAGGCTCGGCAGCGCGTGATGTCGTCGGCGTGGATGTCGAAGTGGGTGACGTTGTTGGCCATCGTTCCTCCAAGCTACTTCGCCCAGGAGAGGTAGACATGGGCGGCACGAGCCGACCGCTCTACATCCGGGACCGCGGCCGGCGCTCGCACAGATCGAGCCGCGCGGACAGGGAGAGCGACGCATCACGGGAAGACCGGGCTCGTCGATCGCAGGATCCGCCGGCGGCGGGGTGCTCGGCGGCGACTACTCTACGGACAACGTGTACGAGTTGCTCGCCCCGCCGTAGCCGTAGACCTGTACGTAGAAGGGGCTGGTCCCGGTGACGCTCTCCTCGTTGCCGGTCCCGGCGCTCTCGCCAGGGATCTGGTGCCCGACGCGTCGGTGTCCTTCATGTCGAGGTCGCCCGCGGTGTCGTCGAAGTCGATGCGCACGGTGGCTCCCAGGGGCGTCGATCCGGAACCAGTCGTCGTCGCTGCTGCAGATCTCGCTGAAGCTCGTCGTTGCTGATCGTCGGCCCGGTCGTGCACCCTCGCCGTCGCACGTCGTGGCGCCCGAGGGGTCGGGTCAGCTGCCCGTGTCGTGCGCTGCCGCTGTTCATCACGGTCAAGGTGTACGTGTTGGTCGCGCCGCTGTACGCGTGGACTCGCGCGTAGAAAGGGCCCGCGGCCGTGACGGTCTCTTCGTTGGTGATGCTGTTGCTCGTGGCGAGGGTCGTGGTGCCGTCCAGGCCCACGGCATGGAGGTCCAGGTCCCCGGCGCTGTCGTCGAAGTCGATGGTGACGGTCCAGTTCCCGCTGGACGTGATGTAGTACCAGTCCTCGTCGCCGGCGCAGATGCGCGCCGAGAGGGTCGTCGCCGAAGAGATGGTACCGGCCGTGTCGCTCGTGTTGTCGGGAAGGAGGGGGTCGCAGGCGCTGCCCGTATCGGTCCCGGTATCGGTGGTAGGGGTGGTGGGGGTGGTGGGGGTGGTGGGGGTGGTGGTGTCCGTGCTCGACGCTGGAAGGTTGCACCAGGACGTCACGTTCGTGGTCATGCGGCTGGCCACGGGGTCGTCCGCGGTCTGGTCACGTCCGGTGCAGGCCTCGTCGTTGCTCCATGCGACCCAGACGTCGCCCTGGCCCGTGTCCGCCGCGTGCTGCTGCCACCGGTTGTAGCCATTACGCCCCTTCCCACCGGAAGACGGTCGGCGAAACGCACATGCCGGACGCCGTGGCGTCGCTCTGCTCTTGCCGCGCGTAGGTCGAGGATCACGTCCGCCATGGCCGACGTCGAGTGGTCCCAGCAGCACGTGTGCGCGTGCGACGTACTCGAGCTCGCCGAAGACGTAGTCCTCGAGCTTGCGGTACTGGGCGTCCACCTGGGCCGGTCCATGCCGAAGTTGCTGGCCATTACGGAATAGAGCGCGGCGAAACGCGTCTTCGCGCTCGGTTCGCGCCGCGCAGCTCGCCGGGTACATCCGGAGGTGCGCCCGCGCCCGGTCGATCTTCGTCAGCGCCGCGTCGCGTGCCTGCTTCGGGCGTCGGCTCGACGAGGTCTGCTGGAAATGTTCCGGCCGCGATGCGATGGCCTCCTCGTCCGTCGGGTCGACGTAGGAGGGCGCGTCGTTCGCGCTGACCGCGTTGACCCAGTAGCCGCCCTGTTCGTACGGCGTGCGGAAGCGGTGCAGCCCGCCGCCGAGCTTCCAGAGGGGGTCGCCGTCCAGTTGGCCACGCCCCGCCCGCCGGTGAGGTCGCTACGTGAAGTCGCTCGCCGAGGTCAAGGGGCTGTCCCACACGGTTGCACGCGCGGGCATCGACCCGGAGGCGACCGAGACCTCGAAGCGCCGCGGCTCGGGCGAGTCCACGCGCATGACGGCGATGGTGTGGCCGATGCCGTGCTGGGCGATCCGTTCGAGCTGGACGTCGCCCGGCGAGATGGCCTCCGGCGCGAGCTGGAAGAGGTTGTTCGGGTCGGCCAGGTTCTCGCTGCCGAAATAGAGCAAGACCAGTCGCATGAAGTAGCCGACGCGCTTGTTCAGGAACATCTCGTCCAGATAGGCGCCCGTGTGGGCGCCTGCGGAGGCATCCGGAAGGAACGAGTCGTCGTCGTCGTCGCCCAACCGGTAGCCGCGGAGCTGTGAGTCATGGGGCCACGGCTGGCCGGGCGACCAACGGCCCTCGTGGTCCTGGTAAACGATGCGGAATTGGGGGAAGCGGGCGACGCGCCGTCCATGTGCGTCGACGAAGCCGAAGTTGCCCGCGAAGATGGTCCCGCCGGCCTCGGGGTTGAAGCCCTGGAGGAAGAAGGGCAGGTGGTACCAGCTCGCGAACGCTGCCCGGAGGAGGAGCGCGACCTCCGCACACTGCAGCCGCGGCGCGTCGAAGGCTCGGTCGCCGTAGGGCGTCGTGATCCGGAACGTGGAGCCCGAGTTGCCGTCGTCGCGCGCCACCTTCTGCAGGCTCGCGATGAAGCGCTGGTACTTGGCCTCCCAGTCGAGGCCGCTGTTGGCCTCCCATGCGAGGCCCGCCTCGCGCGCCGCACGCGTGTCGGTGTCGCTCCACTTGTTCGTGACCGCCCATACCTCGGTCACCGCGCCCGGCGTCACGGGGGGACCGAGCCGGCGCGGTGCCGGTCGATGGCGTCAAGGCGAAGGGGTGCGACACGCCGGTCTCCTGCGCCGCCTGTGCGAACGGGTCGGGCCTCGCTGCGCAGCCGAGCGCGAGCAGCGGGATCAGCGCAGTCGAGAAGGACGAAAGAAAGCGTCGCATGGAACCTCCGGTCTCTTGCCCGCTGCAACATGTGTGCACGTGTGGGCAACGGTCCAGATGTCTCGCAATTCCGATGTGTGACGCCAGTCGCGGGCCGCGCTCTGCCAATCGCGCGGCAGCCCCTAAGGGGGCATTAATGTCGCTGTGGGGTCTCGTGTCCCGGCCCGCCGTTCCCCTCCCCCGGAGCTGAGGCGCGTCCAGCAACGGAGCTCTCGTCGTCGCTTCGCTCCTCCTACGATCCCGGCGTCGCCGCGCGAATACGCGAGGTATTCGAAGGCGACGCAACGCTGTGGGCGGGATGCATCGGCGCCGAGGTGACGATTCAATTTCGAATCGGCCGCCTTAGAGGGGGGGCGCACATCGGGTTGCCGCGTCACCGCGCTTGACCGAGACTTCGCCTCGGCATTCGATGCGCGTCTTCGCATCGCACGTCGGCTTTCTCATGCACATCCTTCTTCGCCCTACGTGCTGTGCTCTCTTCCTCGTCGTCGGTCTCGGCTGCGGCGAGCCGCCGCGGACCGATGTGGCCGACTCGGGCGTCGCCGACTCGGCCGTCGCCGACTCGAGCGTCGCCGACGCGAACGCGGATGCTCCGGAGCCCGATGCAAGCAGCCCGCCGGACGCCGAGGCGGATGGATCCGGCACACCGACCTGCATGCCCGGGACGCGGGATGGCGCGGCCGGAGCGACGGATGGCCTCCCCGTCTTCGGTAGCGTCACGTTCAACGTGCGCACACCCAACGGCTACGACCCGCAGGTTGCGTACCCGCTCATCGTCACGTTCGCGCCCAGCGGCGGGACCGCCTCATTCATCGAGACGGCAACCGGGCTCACGGCTCCGGCCACCGGGGCCGGCTACGTCATCGCGTACGTGGACACGGTGTCGCCGGTGGACGCCGCCGCGGTCCGGTCCGTGGCGGGAGTCGCCGACCAGGTCGCCCAGACCTGGTGCATCGATTGTGATCGCACCTACCTGGTCGGCAGCTCCGACGGAGCGAGCGTGGCGTGGACCATCATGCTCGAGGGCCTCATGGACCCCGCCCCACGCGCCTTCGCGCCGTTCTCGGCGGGCGTCAACGCGAGCACGCTCTCCAGCATCGACTGCCCGACCGTGGCCCTCTCCGCGATGATCATGCACAACTCCGGTGATCGTGTCTTCCCAGGGTTCGGCGCCTCGGCGCGCGACTGGCTGGTCGCGTGCGACGCGTGTGATCCGGCGGGCGATCCCCTACCGGGCGGGTGTGTGCCCTATCGCGGATGCCGCGACGGAGCCGAGGTGCTGTACTGCGAGGGTACCGGCGGACACGGCAGCTGGCAGAACCGAGACGATGAGATCATCGCCTTCTTCGACCGCCACTGATCGCCCCGGCCCGCCCCGCAGACATGGGCCACATCAAAGGCGAGGAGCGTCTTGTCCGGCGTCGTGTTACTTCGCCAGCTGCGTGCGGATAGATTTCAACTCTTGCCGGCGTTTCGCAGTCGTCCTGGGATATGCCATCTCGAGCCCCTTGAATGCATCGACCACGATTGCGGAAACGATCAGTCGGGCATTCTCCTTGTCATCGGCCGGAACGACGTACCAGGGCGCGTGCTGGGTGCTCGTCTCGGCCAGGCACGCCTCGTACGCCTTCCTATATTGTTTCCAGTATTTCCGCTCGTGAAGATCGGCGGTGCTGAATTTCCAGTTCTTCTCCGGATCATCGATGCGCTCGAGAAATCGCTTTCGCTGTTCCTCCTGCGAAACGTGGAGAAAGAATTTGATGACTCTTGTTCCGTTACGATAGAGATGGTCTTCGAGGTCCACGATGGAACGATAGCGCTCCTTCCAGATGGCGTCGTCGTCGAGCAGCGCATCCGGCAGTCCCTGTGTGCGCAGGATCTCCGGATGCACCCGGACGATCAGCACCTCTTCGTAGTAGGACCGGTTGAAAATGCCGATGCGGCCGCGCTCCGGCAGAGAGCGGGTCGTTCGCCACAGAAAGTCGTGCTCCAGCTCGGTAGCACTCGGGTGTTTGAAGCTGAACACCTGGCACCCCTGCGGGTTGACTCCGGACATGACGTGCCGGATGGCGCCGTCCTTTCCGGCAGCGTCCATCGCCTGAAAGATCAGCAGCACCGCATAGCGGTTGGAGGCGTAGTGGAGGCGCTGCAGCGAGCTCAACTCCTCGACGTGTTGCTGCAGGAGTTTGGCGTACGCCTTCCTCGACTTGTACACGGGCTTCACTACCGTTGGCCACTTCTTGAGGTGGACCTTCTTGTTCGCCGGCACGCGGAAATCACTAGAATCTATTCTCATCGCCATTCCTCTACGCGGCCCCGATTGATTTGTCGTTCTCATGGCTGCGGCGACTCAACGACCCCGAGCGACCCTTCCGCCGCTACCACGCCGCGAGGTCGGTGGAAGCATTCCTGTCTCGCTATCTATCCGGCTCCTCTTTACGCTGCTCCCGCTCCGTCCTCTCCAATTCTTCGACTGCTTGAACCTCTTTGCGCCCCAGGTCCTCGTAGAGCTGGTGGACGCGCTTGACGAGCTCTGGCGTCAAATCGGCGGTGGCCTTGTCTTCCGGCAAGGGCGCGCCCTTGCCTTCGGACTCTGGCTCGCCGTCGCCCTCGGGTTTGCGCTTGGCTTTGCCCCCGGGTTTGCGCTTGGCTTTGCCCCCGGGTTCCGCAGCTTCGGGACTGGGTTCAGCTTTCGCGTCCGGCTTCTCCTCGACCTTTGCTTCAGGCTTCATCTCGGTCTTGGCTCCCGGGGCAATGTCGAGCTTGGCGTCGGCTTGCCTGTCAGACGCACTCTTGTCTCTTGCTTCGGCCTCGTCCTCGACGGAATCAGGCTTGGTTCCAGCTTTAACTCGGATCAAAGATCCGATACGCCAGCAGTTTCACGCGGTCATTCACGAGGAACCACACCAGCGCATAGCCCCAGACGAATCCGGCCCAACCCCAGCCGAGCGGCGTCATGAACAATCCGTAGACCGCGATCAGCGTCGCCACGATCTGCGTGCCGAGCACGGCCACCCATAGAACCCGCGCGGGACGGATCGACCAGAACGGGCCGCGCGTGCGCGTGAGGAAAATCGTCAGGTGTCCGGCCACGGACAGCTTCAAATACATCAGCGTCTGGATGTGCGCGCGGTCGAGGTGAAAGACGCGCTCGCCGAGATAGAACAAGCCGAAGGCGGCAGACGACCCCGATGACGCCCAGCACCGTGGAGATCCCCAGCACCATGCGCATGTTCCAGGCCTCGGGCTGATCCTTGTAATGCACGTTGTCATAGGCGATGGACAGGATCGCGCCGTCGTTGAGCAAGGCCAGCATCACGATCATCACCGCCGTCACCGGATAGAAGTTGAAGATCAGGATCGAGAGCGTCATGAAGAACAGCACGCGCAGCGTCTCGGCGATGCGGTAGATCGCGTAGCTGTTCATGCGCTGGAAGATCTTCCGGCTCTCCTTGATCGCGTCGATGATCACCGACAGGCCGGGCGTCATCAGCACGATGGCCGCCGCCGCGCGCGCCGCGTCGGTCGCGTCCGACACGGCGATGCCGCAGTCGGCCTTCTTCAGCGCGGGGGCGTCATTCACCCCGTCGCCGGTCATGCCGACGATGTGGCCGCGCTTTTGCAGGACATCCACGATGTGGAACTTGTGTTCGGGAAACACCTGGGCGAAGCCGTCGGCCTTTTCGATGGACTCCGCCACCTCTGCGGTCTCCTCCTTCTTCGAGTCGCCCAGGCTGGAGGCATCGAGGATATTTGCGCCCATGTCCAGCTTCTTGGCGGTTTCCTTGGCGATGGCCAGGGCATCGCCCGTCACCATCTTGACCTTCACGCCCATCGCCAGCGCGGTCGCGATGGTTGCCTTGGCATCTTCCCGCGGCGGATCGAACAAGGGCAACACGCCGACAAACATCCACTTGCCTTCCTCGTCCGCCCGGGCGACGCCCAGTGAACGAAAGCCGCTCGCCGCAAAGTCGTTGACCGCCTTGTCGACGGCGGACTTGACTTCACCGGCATTGGCCGCCAGCGCCAGGATCACCTGCGGCGCGCCCTTGGTCACCTTGAATTGCTTTCCGTCCGCGCCCTTGACGGTCGCTTCGGTGCGCTTGTGCACCGGGTCGAACGGCTGGAAATGCACCACCTGGTAGCCGTTCAGGGCCTTGTCATCTTTCAGGCCGCCCAGCACGGCCAGGTCGATGGTGTCCTTGTTGTCCGCGCGCGACGCCAGCGCGGCGTCGAGGATGACCTGTTCGGCAGGGACATCGTTCACGCTGAACGGATCGCCCAGCGTGAGCTTGTTCTGGGTCAGGGTGCCGGTCTTGTCCGAACACAGCACGTCCACGCCCGCCAGTTCCTCGATCGCCACCAAGCGGCTGACGATCGCCTCCTTCTTGGCGAGCAGGCGCGCGCCGACCGCCATCGTCACCGACAACACCGTGGGCATCGCCACGGGAATCGCGGCAACGGTCAGCACCAGGGCGAACTGCAAGGTGGTGAGGATCGGGTCGCCGCGGAAAATGCGCGACGGTAATGATCACCGCCACCAGCACCACCGCGAGAATGATCAGGTAGTTGCCGATCTTCAACACCGCCTTTTGAAAATGGCTGACGGTGTGCGCCTCCTGCACCAGTTCCGCGGTCTTGCCGAAGTAGGTGTTCGCACCCGTCGCATACACCAGTGCGCTGCTCTCACCCTGGCGGATGATCGAACCGGAAAACACCGCGTCGCCCGGCTTGCGCGTCGGCGGGCAAGGACTCTCCCGTCAGCGCGGACTGATCGACCGACATGGGGTCGCCGTCCAGCAAGCGCGCATCCGCCGGCACGATGTCGCCCAGGCGCAAGCGGATGACGTCGCCCGGCACCAGCTCGCGCGCCGCCGGGTTGACCCACTTCCCGTCACGTTTCACCCGGGCCTTGATCGCCAGCTTGGCCTTGAGGGCCTCGATGGCGTTGCCCGCCTGCGTGTTCCTCCCAGAATCCGACCACGGCGTTGGCCAGAAGCAGAACCAGGATGATGCCGAAGTCCGGCCAGTGCCGGGCGACCGCCGAAAGGATCACGGCCGCTTCGATCATCCACGGGATCGGACCCCAGAAATAGGTGAGGAACTTCAGGAACGAGATTGGTCTTCTTTTCTTCGATCTCGTTCGGGCCATATTGGGTCAGCCGCGTTGCCGCCTCGGCCTGGGTGAGGCCGCTCCGGCGACGAGCCAAGCTTCTTCTCCACTTCCGCCAGGGGCAGGGATTTCAGATCGTCCTTCGCCTCGGGCTTTGCCTTGGCTTTGGCATCGGACTTCGATGCGGAAGCCTTGGGCTGGTCGGCAGTCGGGTTTCACAATTACGATTCCTTCCAGGATCCGCTACGACGCAGGTTTCATGAGTCGGTGGGCATGCGCGTTCATTTCGGAGTTGCTCCATTTCCAGTTGCGGATCTCCGGCATGTCCTGGCCGTGCTTGTCGATGTACTGCTTGTGCTCGATCAGCTTGTCCTTGAGCTGCTGCTTCAGGTAGATGCCCTTGTCGCCGGTCTGCGGCAGGCGGTCGATGGTGTCCATCACGAGGTGGAAGCGGTCCAGCTCGTTCAGCACCGTCATGTCGAAGGGCGTGGTGATCGTGCCCTCTTCCTTGTAGCCGCGGACGTGGATGTTCTCGTGGTTGGTGCGGCGGTAGGTCAGCCGGTGGATCAACCACGGGTAGGCGTGGAAGGCGAAGATGACCGGCTTGTCCTTGGTGAAGAGCTCGTCGAAATCCACGTCGCTCAAGCCGTGCGGGTGCTCGCTGGGCGGCTGCAGCTTGCATGAGGTCGACGACGTTGACCACCCGGATCTTCAGGTCGGGCAGATGCTCACGCATGATGGACACGGCGGCGAGCGTCTCCAGCGTGGGCACGTCGCCACAGCAGGCCATGACCACGTCGGGCGCGACGCCCTGATCGTTGCTGGCCCACTGCCAGATGCCGATCCCCTCGGTGCAGTGCTTGACGGCCGCGTCCATCGTCAGCCACTGCGGCGCCGGGTGCTTGCCGGCGATCACGACGTTGACGTAGTGGCGGCTGCGCAGGCAGTGGTCCATCACCGACAGCAGGCAGTTGGCATCCGGCGGAAGGTAGACGCGCACGACCTCGGCCTTCTTGTTCACGACGTGGTCGATGAAGCCGGGATCCTGGTGCGTGAAGCCGTTGTGATCCTGCCGCCAGACGTGTGAGGCCAGGAGGTAGTTCAGCGAGGCGATCTTGCGCCGCCACGGCAGATGTGCGCGTGACCTTCAGCCACTTGGCGTGCTGGTTGAACATCGAATCGACGATGTGGATGAACGCCTCGTAGCAGTTGAAGACTCCATGCCGCCCGGTGAGCAGGTAGCCCTCGAGCCAGCCCTCGCACTGGTGTTCGCTGAGCATCTCCATCACGCGCCCTTCCGGCGCGAGGAACTCGTCGTTGGGCACGGTCGCGGCGTCCCATTGACGGTTGCGTCACCTCGAAGAGCGCTTCGAGGCCGTTCGAGAGCGGTCTCGTCCGGTCCGAAGACCCGAAAGTTCCGCTGCTCGGTGTTCAGCTTCGCCACGTCGCGCAGGAAACGCCCGAGCACATGTGTGTCGCCGATGCCGCGAGCTCCCGGCGTGGGCACGTCGGCCGCGTACTCGCGGAAATCCGGCATTCGCAGATCGCGGAGCAGCATGCCGCCGTTGGCGTGTGGATTCGCGCCCATCCGCCGCTCGCCCTTGGGCGCAAGTTCGGCGAGTTCCGGCTGCAGCCGGCCCTGCTCGTCGAAGAGCTCCTCCGGCCGGTAGCTCCGGAGCCAGTCCTCCAGCAGCTTGAGGTGCTCGGGATGTGTGGCCGGGTCGGAGAGCGGCACCTGGTGTGCTCGGAAGGTGCCTTCGATCTGCAGGCCATCGACCACCTTGGGCCCGGTCCAGCCCTTCGGTGACTTCAGGACGATCATCGGCCAGCGCGGACGCGTGGCATCGCTGTTGTTCCGAGCATTGTTCTGGATGCGCCGGATGTCCTCGACGGCCCCCTCCAAGGTCGCGGCCATGAGCTTGGTGCATCGCCATCGGGTCGTCGCCCTCGACGAACAGAGGCGTCCAGCCCGAGCCGCGAAGCAACTGCTCCAATTCCTCATGCTCGATGCGGGCCAGGACGGTCGGGTTGCTGATCTTGTATCCGTTGAGGTGCAGGATCGGCAGCACGGCGCCGTCCGTCACCGGATCGAGAAACTTGTTCGACTGCCACGCAGTAGCCAGCGGCCCCGTCTCCGCCTCGCCGTCCCCGATGACGCAGGCGACGACGAGATCGGGATTGTCGAACACCGCTCCGAAGGAATGGCTGAGCGAGTAGCCGAGCTCGCCGCCCTCGTGGATCGAGCCTGGACACTCCGGCGATGCGTGGCTTGGGAATCCCTCCGGGAAACGAAAACTGCAGGAAGAGCTTCTGCAGCCCGGCCTCATCCTGGCTGATGTCGGGATAGATCTCGCTGTAGGTGCCCTCGAGGTACGTGTTGCCCACTACGGCCGGGCCGCCGTGTCCGGGGCCCGAGACGTAGATCATGTCGAGGTCGTACTTCTTGATGACCCGGTTCAGGTGCACGTAGATGAAGTTCTGCCCCGGGGTCGTGCCCCAGTGCCCCAGCAGCATGCGCTTCACGTCCGCAAGTGCCAGCGGTCGCTTCAGCAGCGGATTGTCGTAGAGGTAGATCTGCCCCACCGACGAGGTAGTTCGCCGCCCGCCAGTACGCGTCGATCTTGCGCAACTGCTCGGGGGAGAGCGCTTCGGTTGGTCTCATGCTTCCTTCTCCTTCGCTGACCTGCCGAGCCCGAGGATCCGGCAGACAGACCTCGCGATCATCAGGTCCTCGTCCGTGTGAATGACACGCACCGTGGTCGAGCTCGCGTCCGCGGAGATCACGCTTGCGTGAGCCGTGTTGCGCGCCTCGTTCAGCTCGATGCCCAGAAAGCCGAGGCCCTCGCATATCCGCGCACGAACCGGCGCTGCGTTCTCGCCGATGCCTCCGGCGAAGACCAACGTGTCGAGTCCCCCGAGCGCGGCCGCAAAGGCTCCGATCCACTTCTTCGCCTGATAGCAAAACAGCGCGATAGCTTCGGCGGCGCGAACGTCCTGGGCCTCCCGGGCGAGCAGGTCGCGCATGTCGGAGCTGGTGTCCGATACTCCGAGCAGCCCGGACTCGTGGTTGACCATGTGGAAGAACTGCTGGGTCGTCATCTGCTCGGTGCGCTCCAGATACGGTGCCAATCCCGGGATCCAGATCGCCGGAGCGCGTGCTCATGGGCAGTCCCGCCGTCGGAGTGAAGCCCATGCTCGTGTCCATGCTTCGCCCGCCCCTCACCGCCGCCAGGCTGGCCCCGTTTCCGAGGTGGGCAAGAATCACACGGCCTTGGGCGACCTCTGCGCCCGCGACACGAGCGAGCTCCTCCATGAGATAGCTGTAGGACAAGCCGTGGAAGCCGTATCGCTGAACGCCCTTCGCGTCGAAGCGCCGCGGGAGTGGCAACAACTTGGCGACGCGAGGCATGGAGCGGTGAAAGGCCGTGTCGAAACACGCAAGCTGCGGCAGTTGCGGATACCGCTGGCGGAATCCCTCGATCAGCTCGAGCTCGCCCGGGAGATGATCGGGATCATTGGGGCTGATGCCGCGCAGCTCAGCGAGCAACTCCGGGGTCACCAGCTCGGGCTCGGCGTGCTTCATGCCGTGCACCACGCGGTGCCCCACCGCCGCGAGCGAGTCGACGGCGCCGTGCTCTGCAAGCCAGTCGATCAGGAAGGCAGCGACCGACCCGCGGTCGGAGGCCTCGAGACGAAGGCTGCCCGAAGCATCCCCAGTCTGGTCTTCGAAGGTCAGCTGCGCATCGGGCTCGCCGACGCGGTCGACCTTCCCGTGGAGCATTCGGCTCAGCGCTTGGCCTGTCTGATACAGGGCGAACCGGATGCTCGAGGAGCCACCGTTGATGGTCAATACGCGGTCGCTAGTCATGTCCGGGCCATTCGACGGCATTCAGTCCGAGCGAATCCAGCATCGCGCGTGTCGAGTTGTAGTCCGTGTGAAGAATGCTTCGAATCCCCAACCCCGCCGCCACCTCGACGAATAGCTGCGTGTTCTCGATGTAGACCACCTGCTCGGGCGGCACTTGGGCGACGTCCAGCGCGAGACGAAAGATGTCCGCGTCCGGTTTCCGGAGATGGACGAAGCAGGAGGAAATGAACGCATCGACGAGCTCGTTCAGCTTGAATTCGTGGATCCGATACGAGTTCAGCTCGCGTCCTTCATTGCTGACCACGACGACCTTCAGTCCGTGTCGGGCCTTGAGTCGGGCGATGAAGTCGATCATCTCGGGGTATGGCTTCGATTGCGCGAACATGAGTTCTCGGAACTCATCGCGAGTGAACGGGCGCTGCTCATGGAACACGGTCCAGTCCAGGTACTCCTCCAGCGTGCATTTGCCCTCCTCGTAGGCGGGAAAGACAAGGTCATGCCGAGCGTTCAACGCGGCAAACTCCAACTGGAAGTGGGCGGCGACGCGCTCGCGGGCATGATGGTTCCACCCATCGGTGAGCAGGACGCCTCCGATATCCACAAACAATGTCTTAAGCGGAGTCACTCGTCTCAATTTGGCCCCCGTCTTTGGGCTCTGTGTCGTTCTGGGTTCGTGCGAATCACAGACGTTTCGTTGAACTGCACCCCGCTCGGCAGCCCGGGCACGGTCCGCCGTAGCAGCCGGCAGGTAGTGTTGCTCCTCGTCCGCGATCAGGAGTCGGCGATGGCGTCACCGCCAACGTGTGGCGACCCCGTCAAAGCCTCACTCACGATCGCTTGCGCTTCCTCGATGATGCGGCGCAGATGTTCCTCTCCTCGGAAACTCTCCGCGTAGATCTTGTAGATGTCTTCCGTTCCCGACGGACGGGCCGCAAACCACCCGCTTGCCGCCACGACCTTCACACCGCCGATGGGCGCCCCGTTGCCCGGCGCATGGGTGAGGATGGCCTGGATTTTCTCACCCGCGAGCTCGGCTGACCGCACCTGCCGTGCCGAGAGCCTCTCCAGCATCTTCTTCTCGGCAGCCGTGGCCTTCGCCTCGACGCGATCGTACAGCGGGTCACCGAGCTCGCCTGCAAGCTCGCGGTAGAGCTCTCCGGGATCGCGCCCCATCCGCGCCGTGATCTCCCCGAGAGTAGTGCCGGAACGATGCCGTCCTTGTCCGTCGTCCAGACGCTGCCATCCATACGGAGGAACGACGCGCCCGCGCTCTCCTCTCCGCCAAAGCCGAGCGAACCGTCGAGCAAGCCAGTCCACGAACCATTTGAAGCCGACCGGAACCTCGTAGAGCTTCCGGCCGAGCTTCGCCGCCACCCGATCGATGAGCTGGCTGCTTACGACCGTCTTCCCAACCGCCGCTGTCTTGCTCCACCGGGTCGGTGTTGGAAGAGGTAGAAGACCGCGACGGAGAGGTAGTGATTGGGCGGCAGCAGGCCGGCGCTGCGCGTGACGATCCCGTGGCGGTCGTGGTCGGTGTCGCAAGCAAACGCGATGTCGAAGCGGTCCTTGAGGCCGAGCAGCCGCTGCATGGCGTACGGAGACGACGGGTCCATCCGGATCTGTCCGTCCCAGTCCACCGTCATGAACCGGAAGGTCGGGTCGACAGCTTCGCTCACCACCACCAGGTTCAGCCCGTAGCGCTCGGCGATCGGCTCCCAGTAGTGGACTCCAGCGCCACCAAGTGGATCGACCCCGAGGGTGATGTTCGAAGCCGCGAATCGCCTCCATGTCGACCACGTTGCCGAGATCGTCGACGTAGGCGCTCAGGTAGTCGTGCCGATGCGTCGTCGGCGCGTGAAGCGCCCTCTCGTACGGAACCCGCCTGACACCCTCGAGGCCGAGTTTCGAGAAGCTCGTTGGCACACGCTTCGATCCAGCGCGTGATGTCGGCCTCGGCCGGTCCCGCCGTTCGGCGGGTTGTACTTGAAGCCGCCATCATGGGGCGGATTGTGCGAGGGGTGATCACGATGCCATCGGCGAGCCCCGTCTTGCGTCCGCGGTTGTGGGTGAGAATCGCGTGAGAGATGGCGGGAGTAGGCGTGTATTCGTCGCCTTGCGCGAGCATCACGTCGACGCCATTGGCCGCCAGGACCTCCAGCGCGCTGGCCAGCGCGGGCACGGAGAGCGCGTGCGTGTCGATGCCCAGAAACAGGGGGCCGTCGATCTCTTGCCGCTTTCTGTAGCGGCAGATGGCCTGGCTGATGGCGAGGATATGCTGCTCGTTGAAGGCTCGCTTCAGCGACGAACCACGGTGACCCGACGTGCCGAAGTCCACTCGCTCCGCCGCCACGGTAGGGTCAGGGACTTCGGCATAGTAAGCCGTGACGAGGTTGGGCACGTTGACCAACGTCGAAGGGGCCGCCGGCTTTCCTGCGAGAGGGCTTGCTTTCATGTGGATCCGGACCCGCCGGAGAGCTCAACGTTTGATTGCATGGTGCGCCTGGTGTTTCGTTGGTGAGCGGTCGTGGACAAGCCCATCACCGCTCGGCGAATTCCCGAACCGCATGCCCGGCGGCACCCAGTCGTACGTGGACCTCGTGCGTGTCGGTCCCGCTCGGATCGAGAATCAATCCGGTTCGAATCGAGCTCCGCCCCATTCAACGTCATGCGCACGACTCCGCCTGCCACCCCGTCGGGATTGTCCACGACGACGTGGATGCACCGCTCTCCCAAGCGAACCCACGCTTCGAATCCCTTCCACTGGGGTGGGATGCAGGGGTCGATGCGTAGATGGCCGTCTTCCTTACGAAGGCCCAGGATGGCGTCGACTCCGAGGCGCCACATCCAAGCTGCCGCCCCCGTGTACCAGGTCCAGCCGCCCCGCCCCACCCATGGGGGGCAGCCGTAGACGTCCCCTGCGAGCGCGTAGGGTTCGACGCGATAGCGCGCGCGATGCTTCGAGGGTGCGCGCGCGCAGAACGGGGTTGAGCAGGCGAAAGATTCGCTCGGCGCCCCCCCCGTCGCCGAGCGCCGCGTGCGCGAAGCCAAGCCACGTCGCTGCGTGGGTGTACTGGCCACCGTTCTCGCGAATGCCGGGCGGATAGGCGCGAATGTACCCGGGGTCGTGCTGCGTGCGTGTCGAACGGCGGTCCAGAAGGAGCACGAGCCCGTCCTGCTTCGCGGACGAGTTGCTCGTCGGCGGCGGCGCATCGCAGCCCGCGCCCTTTGACAATCGCCGGCTCCGGACAGGACCGCCCACGATTGCGCGATGGAGTCGATCGAGCACTCTCGCGCCTTGGCAGAGCCCACGAGCGAGCCGTCGTCGTGGAACGCGCGCAGGTACCACCCGCCGTCCCAGGCGCACGCATCGAGCTTCGCGCGCAACGACTCCGCCCGGCTACGCCACCTCTCCGCCTCGACGGCGTCGCTCATGCGCTCCGAGAGCCTGGCAAACCCTTCATCGTCGCGAACAGAAACCAGCCGAGCCATACGCTCTCGCCGCGACCTTGCGCGCCAACGAGGTTCATCCCGTCATTCCAGTCACCGTCGCCCATCAGCGGGCAGCCCGTGAGACCCGTGCGTCGAGCCGCGCTCGAGAGCCCGCCGGCAGTGCTCCACGAGAGGAGCGGGATGCGGTGCCGGCTCGAACCGCGCATAACCTGTCGTGCTCGTCGCTCCGCAACGGATCGCCCCTCAGGAACGGCACCTGCTCGGAGAGGATCGAGTCGTCGCCCGTGGCCGAGACATACTCCGCGGTGACGTAGGGAAGCCAGACCATGTCGTCAGAGCAGCGCGTTCGCACGCCGCGACCGGAGGGGGGATGCCACCAGTGAAGGACATCCCCTTGCTCGAACTGATGCGCCGCCGCCTCGAGGATGTGTGCGCGCGCGCGACCGGGCGCCGCGTGGAGAAGTGCGAGAACGTCCTGGAGTTGATCTCGATAACCGAACGCACCGCTCGATTGATAGAAGGCCGTCCGACCGAACACCCGCGAGGAAAGGCTCTGGTACAAGAGCCAGCGGTTGAGCATGAGGTCCATGGAGGGCTCCGGTGTCTTGACGCGCACGCTCCCGAGGATGCCGTCCCAGAACTCTCTCGATGCGACAAATGCCGCGTCCACCGTCTCACGCCGACGGTAGAGCGCGACGAGGTCCAACGCCTCGTCCCGGCCGGCGGCCTCGCCGAGCAGGAAATGCGTCTCGACTTCCTCGCCCGGCGCGAGCTCGAGGTGCACCTGCAACGCGGCGCACGGGTCGGCGCCCGCCCCTACACGACCGGCGAGGCCCCAGCGCCGCAGCGCCGGTGGTCGCGCGTAATCGCCGCGCCGGCCGAGGAACTCGGTGCGGTCTGCGGTGAAGCCGTGCACCTTGAGCGAGGACGCGAGGAACGCCACGCGGTCCGCGACCTCGGGCTTCCAGCTACAGCGTGCGAGAAGGCATGCGTGAGTCTCGACGAGCTCGGACGTGATGTACGCCTGCTGCTGTTCGCGGAGCGTCCCCAAGACCCACTCGGCGTAGTACGTCGCGGTCAAGCGCCGGTGACGATCGAGCGTGTTCTTCACCCGAAGCCGCACCACCTTGAGGGGCGCGTCGGGAGGAACGAAGACGGTGAGCTCCTGATCGAGCCCGTGACACTGGCGTAGGTACCTCGTGTATCCGGCACCGTGGCGAACGAGCACTTCGCCGTGGCGACCTGCCGGCCGCGGCGTCGGCGACCAGACGGCGGCCGTCTCCTCGTCGCGCAAGTACACGGCCTCCGACGGCGTGTCGAACACGGGGTCGTTCCTCCACGGCGTGAGCCGATTCTCGGATGCGTTCAGCGACCAGGTGCAGCCGAGCGCCGACTCGCTCACCAGGCAACCGAAGTCTGGGTTGGCGAGCACATTGCACCACGGTGCCGGCGTGGGTTGGCCGGGCACGACGCGGACAACGTACTCGCGCCCATCCTCGGTGAACCCTCCGAGGCCGTTGTCGAAGAGCAGCGGCGGTGCCGTCACGGGGCTCGAAACCTCCTCCTCCACGAGGGTCGGTTCGAGGGGGGGAAGCTGCGGCCGGCTCTCGGGGGGTTGCGCGAATCGGGCCGCGAGCGAGCCATCGCGCGTATCGAGCACGGCGCGCGCGCAGGCCTCGAGGTCGCGTCGCTCGTCCGCGGAGACTTGGTCGGCCGCCAACACGAAGATGCCGCCGCGGCGGTTGAGCCAGTCGTCCGCGCCGTGCTGGGCGAGCACGCTGCCCAGGGTTCCCGAGCCTCCGGCGACGTAACCCGAGGCCTGCTCATCGACGAGGATGACGTCGATGCGCACCCCGCAAAGGCGAAGGTAGCCGTGCGCTGCGAGCACCTCGTGCAGGAGGGCCGCCTGTGCGTCGTGCACGCGGATGAGCAGGACCGGATCGTCGCCGGAGACGCCCCGACCCCAGAGACGGTTTTTCGATGGTCGCGCCGCGATCAACGCGTCCGAGGGCGGGCGAAACGCCGGATCGGCAAACAGCAGCGCGGAATAGAGGCGCTGCACGGACGGCAGGAGAGCGGGATCCAGATGGCTTCGCTGTATTCGCCGCAGGGTCTCCTGTTCGGCGTCCCGGAAGGTCCAACGCACGGCGTGCATCGACCCGTACCGGCGGGCGAGCTCGAGCGCGCCTTTGCGCGAGCGGCCGACCGCGGTCACGAAGGCGAGCGTCACCGTTGCCTTGGGCTTGAGCGAGACGCGTGCCGTGAGGCTCATCACCGGGTCGAGGACGGCGCCGGCACGACCGTGACGGGCGCCTTCGTCCTCGGACAGGGCACTCGGCGCGCGAGGGCTGGAACCGCGGCCGAACAAGGCAGACCGGTCGGTCTCATAGCCCGCGTAGGTGACGGCCGAACCGTCGCGGACCAGCCTGTGGACCAGCACCGAGCGCGCCTCCTTGGCCGTTCGCGGACGCCGCGCGAAGACGATCCCCTCGAGGTCGCTCGAGGCCTCGCTCTCGATGAACAGCTTGGCGAACGCCGGGTGGCTCATCGCCTGGTCGGCCGCGAGCAAGACGGGCTCCCCCACGGTGCTCACCGACAGGCGCCGGTGTCGGTCGGTCTCGTTGTGCAGCGTCACGCGCCGGACTTCCACGTCGTCGGCCGGCGCGACAGCCACGTCGACGTGAGCCGAAATCCCATGCGCGCGGCGATGGAACTCCGCCCGATGAGCCGCAAATGTCGTGCGCCCGTGCCCCGAGGTGGCCAGCCAAACGCGCCCGTTCAGCTCGTCACGCAGATGAATCCACAGCCCCTCCTCGTCGTGATTGATGTCGGACCCGTAGCTCGTGAGCGCGAGGCCCTGCCAGAGAAGTCCTCCCCCCCCGGAGTCCGTCAACAGGCTCGTCAGGCGACCGTTGCTCAACACGAAGGCTTGCGGTCGGCCGTTGGGCTGGGGCGACCACGGGGAAGGCGCCTCGAGATGCACCGCGTTGGCGGCATCGAGGCCGCCGTCGGCACTCTCGGCGATGGGCCATTCGGCTGGAGCGTGACCGGGAGCCCGCTCGTTGAGGAGCATCTCGCCCGTCTCGACCAACGCATCGCGGTGGAATCGTTCGACCATGATGTCGTGGTTCAGACAGTTGTCGAGAGCGACGAGAAGCATCCCCTGGTGGTGGGCCATGTACGAACGCACCACGGTGTAGGGCCTTCCGTCTGGTGCTCGATCGGGTCTGAGGTCCACCGCCTCGAAGAGGCCGTACTGCCCGAGCATCCCCATCGATTCGAGCTTGGCGATGTTGTCGAGCACCGTGCGCGGCCGAAGCGACGCGGCGAGCACCGAGGCATAGGGTGCGACCACGCGATCCTCCTCGAGGCCGCGCTTGAAGCCGAGACCCGGGACTCCGAAGGCCCGGTATTGGTAGGTGTCGTGGGCATCGACCCTGGAGTAGGCCGATTCAGAGATGCCCCAGGGCGCGTCGTGGCCCTTCATGACGGAAACCTGCGCATCGACCACGAGCCTGCAGGTTTGGGCGAGGAGCGTCCCCTCGTGGCTGCGCATCAACAGGCTCGGCATGAGGTACTCGAACATCGTCCCCCCCATGACAGCAGGGCAGAGGAGCCGGCGATGCGCGTCATCGGGCGACCGAGGGCGTACCAATGCGACTCGGGCACCTCGTGCTTGACGATCGCGAGGTAGCTCGCGAGCCGCGCTTCCGACGCCAGCAGGTCGTAGTGGTGTGGGTCGACCTGGTCGAGCGTGACGTTGTAGCCGATGTGAAAGAGCTTGCGCTCGCCGTCGAATAGGAGGCGGAAGTCCATCCCGAGCGCCTCCGACTCCGCACGCTTCACGACGTCCAGCAGGTCGTTCCGCAGCGTCTGGGCCGTCGTTGCCGCCCCGCGAAGGGCTTCGCGCACCCTTCGCGCCGACTCCTCGAGGTCCGCCGAGAGCTCACCGCGCTCGCGCAGCTCGGCCTCCCACCCGTCGACCTCGGTGAGACGGCTCAGACATGCGTCCGGAATCTCGTGGAGCAGCGGCGCGAGAGGGAGCTCCTTCGTTGGATTGGCTGGCTCGTCTTGCAGGGCGAGCCACGGGAGCAGCATGTCGATCTCCCTGCGCACTTGCTGAAGTTGCTGGTGGAAGGTGTCCATCCAGGTGCGAAGGGCGTGAAGGGTCTCGGGTTCGTGCCGATACGCACCTGTATCGAGCAACCCGATCAGCTCGTGGTCGAGCTGCGCCGAGGTGTCGTCGCAGAGCGTTCGAATCGTCGCGTAGGCGTCGCGGGGATTGTCCCGGCCATGTTCGAGGGCGCGCCGGATCCGCTCTACCTCGGGCCCGAGCGCACCCTTCGCCGGACCCAGAGTGGAGTCCATGACCTCTTGAAGAACGTCGAGCGTGTCGCTGAGCCCCCCCAAACCTCCGTACGAAGCACCGGCGCGCGGGCCACCGCCTTGCATCCCTGCTCGAGGGCCAAGAGGCACCCGGCGAAGTTGCCGCTGTCCACCGTGGACACGTAACGCGGGAGGAGCGGCTGGAGATTCTTCGTCTCGTACCAATTGAGCAGGTGGCCCTGGTAGTGGGTGAGCCGAGCGATGCGTGTCGAAAGCGCTCCGCAGACGCAGCGAGAGCTCGCTCGGGCCGACATAGCCGAGGTCGTATGCCGAGAGCGTCGACAGAAGCATCATTCCGATGTTGGTCGGCGACGTTCGATGCGCGGTTTGCTCGTGGGGCTCGGCTTGGTGGTTGTCGATCGGAAGCCACTGGTCGCCTGGGCCCACGAACGTCTCGAAGAAGAGCCACGTCCTGCGCGCAAGCCGGCGGAGCTTCCGTCGGTCGCCCGCTCGCAACGCCTCGGCCCGCACGAGGGGCGGTCGACCCACCCACAGGGCGATCTCGGGTGCGAGGAGCCAAACGGCCAAAAATGGGGCCGCCACCGGGAGCGCCGATGGCCGGATCCAGGCGACGAGTGCAGTCACGCCGAGCGCCAGGAGGGGGGACGCGTACATCTCGCGCCAGAGCACGGCCCGCGGTAATCGCCTTCCGAGCCCAAACGCCGTGTGCTCCGCGGACGTCCATTCGAGCAAGTGCTTGCGCGTGACCGCCATCCGGACGATCACGCGCGTCACCGCGTCGACGACGAGCGCTGCCTCGTGCGCGAGGAACGCCAGCGCGAGCAGGTAGCGAGCCAAGCCTTCGGCGCGCCGTTTGCGGTCGCCCGTCGTCAGCGCGGAAAGCGCGGGAAAGGCTAGCGCGCCGAGTGCGCCGAGCGTCCACACCAAGGGGTTTGCCGGGAGCCACGTCCACGCCGAGCACGAGCAACGCGACGAGGCCCACGCTCACGAGACTCCGCCGGAGGTTGTCGATGATCTTCCATCGATCGATGAGCGACGAGCGCGTTGGGGATTCTCGGTCCCGCTGTGGGACGGCACCCTGGGGAGCAACCAGGGCAGGAGCTGCCAGTCGCCGCGCACCCACCGGTGCAGCTGCCTGGCGTAGGCGGCGTAGCTCGACGGGATATCCCTCGAACAGGACGATGTCCGTGGCGAGCGCGGTGCGCCCGTGGACTGCCTTCGAACAGGTCGTGACTGACCAGTGCGTTCTCCGGGACGCGTCCCTCGAGGCTGCGCATGAACGCGTCGACGTCGTAGATGCCCTTGCCGACGTAGATCCCCGAGCCGAACAGGTCTTGATACAGTGTCGGAGACCGCGTGGGTGTAGATGTCGAAGCCCGACGTCGCCCGCGAAGATCCGCGAGAACCGCGTCTCGCGCGAGCTCGAGGGGGACGTCTCGATGCGAGGCTGGACGATCGTGTACCCGGAGATGACTCGTCCGGTCGTCGGCATCGAAGACGGCGCGGTTGAGCGGATGCGCGAGCAGGCCGATCAGGCGGTGCGGCGCTTCCTATCGGAAGCTCGCGTATCGCTGTCGAGGGTGATGACGAAGCGGATCCCCTCGAGCCCCGCTCGGGTCGCCGACATGGCGAGCGTAGCTCGTGTCATCGTGCCCGCGCAGCAGGCGGTTGAGCTCCTCGAGCTTGCCGCGCTTGCGCTCCCAGCCCATGAAGCGCTCTTCTGCTGGATTCCAGCGCGGCTCGCGGTGCAGCAGATGAAACGGGCCGGCTCCGTCGTGGCCGTGCTTGGCGTTGAGCGCCGCGATGCCCTCGGCCGCGCTGCTCGAGGAGCGCGGCGCTCTTGGGCAGCGTCTTCGAGTCGACCTCGTCGGTCAGGAGCGCGAACTGGAGCTCGGGATCGGGGTTTGCGAGGTAGTGGAGCTCGATCTGCCGAACCATCGCGTCCACGTCCTCGGGCCGGCCGAGCAGGGTCGGCATCACGACGAGGGTTCGGGCGTCCTCGGGGATGCCCTTTGCAAAGTCGAGCTTCGGCAGGGCGCGCGGGCGGAGGACGTGCGCCAACATCCACTGCAAAACCGCGACGGCCACCACCGATGACAGGCACGATGGCGAGCACGAGGGCCAACGCAGTCGACGGCGACGAGGCGCCCGAAGCCGCCGCGTACCACCCGGCGAAGAGCAGCGGCAGCCCGTCAGGAGCGCGAGCGACGCGAGATACGAAAGCGTGGGCCCGCGCGTCACCGCACGGCGAACGCGCTCGATCCCGGCGGGGCGGTACCCCATTCCGTTGTTCCAGCACGCGACGACCGTCGCCGACCAGATAGATAGCCGACGTGCCCCCGCCGCTCGTCGGGCAGATGGCGCGCGCGCGAGCGCAACCGCCCGGCTCGGCCACGTCCTCCTCGAGTTGGCCGGTCGCCCACGCGAGCTCCTCGACCGCCTTGCGGTAGGCATCGCATGTCGCGAAGTCCATGCGCGCGTAGACCTGCGCGGGGTCCTCGCGCAGGACGGCCTCGACTCGACTGGTCTGCTCGAAGAACGCCTTCCAGTCCATCTCTTCGAGCAGGCGCAGCGATGCGGACCGCGCGCTCGACACCCGAGCCGGGGTCGAGCGAGAACGGCTCGTCGGGGCCCTCGTCGGCTGTCGACCGACGTGCACGAGCCCGCGAGGAATTGAACAAGACCGCGCAGCACCGACACCCGCAACATGGTCGGGAGCGCCCACAGCTCGGCGATTGTCAGCGGCGCGACTTCCTGGTAGCTCGTCAACGAAACGCCGCACCGCGATGCCACGTCGAGATCGATGCTGTGCCGAGCTACGAGGGCGCGTGCCAGCGCGTAGACCCGAGGCAGTCCCGCCTCCGGTCCCGACGCGAGCTCCGGGAGGTGCCGAATGAACCCGCGCGGGAGGTCCTCGGTCGACCTGCCGCGCGACGCGGCGAATCAGATAATAGTTGTCGAGAAACCACTCGGCCGCCTTTCGCAGCGTGGCGTCCTCGGAATGGATACCGACAAAGTGCTTCTGGGCGTGCTCGAGGGCGTGCGCGATGGCCGATGGCTCGAGGAACCGCGTGACCGCTCTCTTCGCCCGGCGAAGATCGCGCTCGGTTTCGGCGAGTGCCCGCGCATCCGCCTCGATGGCTGCTGTCTCGGCAGTCTCGTTGGGCGTCGCAACAAGCCGTGCGGCGTCCGTCAACGGGCCTCCGGGGCGAAGCTCGCGCGGGGTGGGGGCGCAACCTCCTCGGCCTCGACGTCACCGGCGCGCTGCAGCTCGGGTCTGGCAGATCCTGCAGAACGAGAAGCGGGACGACGGAGTTCGCCAGCAGGTGCGCGGCGACGCTTCCGAAGGGGCGCGCAGCATTGCACGCTACGCCGTGCGCACAGAGGACGACGAGATCGACCCGCTCCTTCTGCGCGAGCTCGACAAGCACCTGGTGCTCGTCCACATGGCGGATGACGAGCGCTCGCACCGGCGTGCCCTCTCGGGATAGCTGGTCGCGAATGTGGTCCAGGTACTTCTGAGCACGCGACTCGAGCCGCGTTGCGAGCTCGCGGGCGAGCTCCAGGTCTTCCGGCGCGTGCAGCACGCCAGTCGGTTGCGGCTCCTCGATCGACATGGACGAGCAGGAGCTCGGCACCATGGGCGCTTGCGATTCGAGCGGCCGTCGGCAACACGCTCTCGGTTCGGGCCGAACCGTCGAGGGGAACGAGAATCCGTTTCGGGTGAACGACGCTCGGAGGCGTGGTGGACGATTGCGCGACGAACACGGAGCCACGCGCCAGTGCGAGCACCTGCTGCACGGTGCTGCCGAGGCTCCACGCCACGACACCCCCTTCGCCGTGGCTGCCGAGGACGGTCAGATCGACTGCGAGGTCCCGCGCGAGCGCGGTGATGCGCTCGGCGGGGTGGCCTTGTTCGAGCCTCACGTCAACCGGACGTCCCGAAAGATCGGCCGCTCGTCGTTGGGCCTGCTGGAGGTACTCGGTTGCTTCGCGCCGTGAGATTTCCCAACCGATCGCGTCCGTCGAGTGGGGCCCCGAGCGCGGCCCCAAGCGTTCGTGTCGAGCCTCCAACACGTGCAACAGCGTGAGCGTGCTCCCAAAGGTCTCGCTGATGCAGATGGCGTACGGTAAGCAAACTTCCGAAAGGGGAGAGCGGTCCAGGCACACCAGCACTCGACAAATGCCGCGGTTGCGAACCGGCGCAGGCTGGTGACCAGGGCGGCGTGAGCTCTTCAGGGTTCCCATTCCCCCTGCCGAGGCAAGAAGCTTGCCAGGCGCGGCGGCCGGAAGCCGAATCGTGTCGGGCCATGCTCAGGGACGAGGCGCAAGGTTGGGGACCGACGCGACTGCCCGCGAGGGCGCGCAACCACTGCGCGGCGGCGACGTTCGCGCAGCCACTGCGTAGGAGGGCAGGTGGCTCCAGCCGTGGCGGTTTGGCCTAGTGGCGCAAAATGCCACGGTCCGTCTGGCGAGCAGCATGGCGGACGAGTACGCCAGCCCGGCAATGATCGATCGCGCGGGCGTGACCGCACTGCTTGACGATCTTCGCGAGCTCGTGGCCCTCGAGCGGCGGCGCCCGAGAGCGGCTTGTGCATGCGGGTCAAGCGACCAAGTCGAAGGAACGGGTCGCGAGCGCGGGCATTCGTGCGCGGGGGCCAGGAGCTCGGGCGACCGCTGCGTGTGAACCTTCCGACCCCGTTGGGCTCACCGTCCACGCGCGTCGCCGCATGCAAGAAACCGAGATGTGCGTACGTTGCCGCAGTTGGGTTGCGCAACATCCAGCGTTCTCTGAACGCTTCGCTCGAGCGTCCCGTACGCGGCAGCAATGAATACGTCGACGAAGGCACGCGTAAGCGCAGCAGCGCAACCGGACTCGCAGGCCACCGGGTCCGGAGCGGGGGTCAACCGCTTCGTCTATGTCGCCGTAGGAATCGCTGCCCTCGGCGGGCTGCTCTTCGGCTACGACACCGGTGTCATTTCTGGCGCGATCCTGTTCGTCAAAGGCGAGTTTTCCCTCTCGCCGTCCATGGAAGAGGTAGTGGTCAGCGCCGTCCTGCTGGGTGCCGTTGTCGGTGCCGCCGCCGGGGGCGCCCTCACCGGTCGGTTTGGGCGTCGATGGATGATCATTGTCGCTGGCGCCGTCTTCACATTGAGCGCGATCGGAACGGCGTTCGCACCGACGGTCGGCTGGCTGATCGCCGCGCGCGTGGCGAGTGGCATCGGCATCGGCATCGCCTCATTCATCTCGCCGATGTACATCGCCGAGCTCGTACCGGCCAAGGTCCGTGGCTCCCTGGTGGCAGTCAACATGCTGGCCATCACCACCGGCATCGTCGTTGCCTATTTGGTGGACTACGCGTTCTCGGCCAGCCACGGGTGGCGTTACATGTTCGGCCTCGCGGCGTTGCCAGCCGTCGGCCTGGTCATCGGGATGTGGTGGTTGCCCGACAGCCCGCGCTGGCTCATCAGCAGGTCGAAGGTCGACGAGGCGCGAAAGATTCTCGAGCGCGCGCGGACGACAAAGGACGTCAGCCGGGAAGTCGAGGACATCCAGCGCAGCATGGCCCAACGGGGCGAAGGTGGGATCGCGGCTCTGTTTCAACCGAGCCTGCGGATGCCCATCATCGTCGGCCTCGGCCTGGCCATGTTTCAGCAGATCACCGGCATCAACACAGTCATCTACTACGCCCCCACCATCTTCAAGTTCGCCGGCATCAGCGCGGCCGGACCGGCCATCCTTGCGGGAGCGGGATTGACCGCGGTCATGTGGTGCTTCCACGTGCTCGCCATTTTCCTGCTCGACCGGGTCGGCCGGCGCCCCCTGTTGTTGACCGGGGTCGCCGGCCAGATCGTGGGCCTGACCGTCCTGGGCGCGGCATTCCAGTTTCCGCAACTGGCGACCATCAAGAGCGAAGTGGCCATCGGCGGCCTGCTCGTCTACGTGGCGTGCTTCGCCTTCGGGCTCGGACCCATCTTCTGGCTCCTGATCTCCGAGATCTATCCCCTCGAGAGCCGGGGCGCCGCCATGAGCGCCGTTACCGTGACCAACTGGGCCCTGAACCTGCTGGTGGCCGTGACCTTCCTGACCCTGGTTTCGGTCCTGGGGCATGCGGGCACGTTCTGGCTGTACGGCGTCGTCGCGATCGGCGCCTTCTTCTTCTTCTATCGGCTGGTGCCGGAGACGAAGGGGAAGACCCTGGAGCAGATCGAGGCCCACTGGCGCTCGGGAAAATCCCCGCGCCAACTATGAAATCGAGAGGCCGGGGTCCCATGAAGCGTCTTCAGTTCACGTGCTGCCTGTGGGACGAGGCCACCGCGGCGCCCCACTTCTGGGAGCACACCGTCGGCAGCGGCCACGCGCCCCTGGCGCTGCGCGGGGACTGGCAACAACAGTTGCGCGAGTGCCACACGCTGCTCGGCTTTCGTCACACACGCTTTCACGGGCTGCTGTGCGATGAAATGGGCACGCTTATGGACGAAGAGAACGAGCTGCTCTATTCGTTCTTCAACGCCGACCAGATCTGCGACTACCTTCTTTCGATCGGCATGAAGCCCTTCGTGGAACTGAGCTTCATGCCGTCGACCCTGGCGAGCGGCAACAAGACCGTCTTCCACTACGGCGCCAACGTCACCCCGCCGAAAGATTACGGCCAATGGGCGACGCTCGTTTCCAGGCTGGCGACGCACTGGGTCGAGCGCTACGGGATCGACGAGGTCAGCGCCTGGTTCTTCGAAGTGTGGAACGAGCCAAACCTGCCGGCGTTCTGGACCGGAACGCAGGCCCAATACTTCGAGCTGTATCGCCGCACGGCAATGGCGCTCAAGGACGTGGACCCGCGGCTCAAAGTGGGCGGCCCGGCAACCGCGAACAACGAATGGATCACCGAGTTTGTGGACTTCTGCGAGCAGAACCGCGTGCCGCTCGACTTCGTCAGCACGCATCACTACCCCACCGACGCCCTGGGCTCGATCGGCGAAGATACCGAGACGCAACTGGCCCACAGCAGGCGAAGCATCCTGCGAGAATGGGCGCAGGAGACGCACCGCAAGGCGCGCGGAAGGCCGGTCTACTACACGGAATGGAGCTCATCGTCCAACCCGCGGGATCACCTGCACGACGAGCCCTATACCGCGGCCGTCGTCGTCAAGACGATGATGGAGGC
This sequence comes from uncultured delta proteobacterium, assembly GCA_963830115.1. Lineage (GTDB taxonomy): Bacteria > Myxococcota_A > Polyangia > Polyangiales > CAWHLB01 > CAWHLB01. Next base: position 41,822 of record CAWHLB010000027.1, on the reverse strand, counting down.
CTCCGGGCTCGTTCAAGGCTACAGCTTCTGGACCTTCACCGACATCTTCGAAGAGAACTACATGCCGGCGACTGCCTTCCAGGGCGGTTTCGGCCTGCTGACGCTGCAGGGCGTTCCAAAGCCATCCTTTCGTGCCTTCGAGCTGCTCCATCGCCTGGGCACCGAAGCCTTGCCCGTCACCGGTGAGCACGACACCGTTGACGTCTGGGTGGTGCGCGGCCGTGATGCGGTCACCGTCCTGTTGACGAACCACGTGTTGCCACGGCATCCGATTCGGAGCGAGTCGGTCCACATACAGTTGACCGGGCTGCTGTCGCCGCGCGATGTCTACATCGAGCGGATCGACGACGATCACGCGAATGCCAGGAAGCTCTGGGTCGAGATGGGCAGCCCGGCGCTTCCGCGGCCACGGGAAGTCGAGCAAATGCGCACCGCATCGCAGATCGTGCGCGAGCCCCTGCAGTGGAGCTACAAGGGCGACACGCTCCATCTGGGCGTGACGATGCCGGCCCATGCCATCGCCGCCATCACAGTGGAGCTGACCCCGCGGCGAGGCCATGAAGACGCGCGATAGCGGAGAGGCGGCCCGCATGGGGTGCAGGGAACATCGTCGTCATGGCTGATGCGCCAATCGGCCCTGCGGAACTGGAGAAGTTGCAGCGGGAGACCTTTGGCTATTTCGTCAACGAAGCGAACCCGAGCAACGGACTGATCGCAGACAAGACCCAGCCCGGCGCGCCCTCCAGCATCGCCGCTGTCGGGCTGGCCTTGTCGTCGTACCCCGTCGGCGTCGTGCGCGGCTTCATGAGCCGGGCAGCCGCCGTGCAGCGAACCCTCGCGACGCTGCGCTTCTTCGATGCCAGCGTTCAGGGCACCGAAGCGGACGCCACCGGCTACAAGGGCTTCTATTACCACTTTCTCGACATGAGAAGCGGACGGCGGGTCTGGGAGTGCGAGCTGTCCACCATCGATACGGCGTTCCTGCTCGCAGGGATGTTGACCGCGGCGGCGTTCTTCCTCGACGAGACCGACGACGAGGGCGAAATCCGCGAGCTTGCCGACAAGCTCTACCGGCGTGCCGACTGGCAATGGGCGCAAAACGGCGGCGTGACGGTGTGCCAGGGCTGGAAACCCGAGAGCCAATTCCTTTCCTACCGCTGGCAAGGCTACGACGAGGCGATGTTTCTCTATCTACTCGGGCTCGGCTCGCCGACTCATCCGCTGCAAGCTGAGAGTTATGCTGCGTGGACGTCGAGCTATCAATGGCGGCGCATCTACGGCCAAGAGCTGTTGTATTCCGGGCCTCTCTTCACGCACCAGATCTCGCATCTCTGGTTCGACCTGCGAGGACTCCGCGACGAGTACATGCGTGGCAAGGACAGCGACTACTTCGAGAACAGTCGTCGCGCGACCTATGTCCAGCAGCGCTACGCGATCGACAATCCGCGCGGATTCAACGACTACGGCGAAACCTGTTGGGGGATCACCGCGAGCGACGGTCCCGGGCCCGACACTCTCGAGATCGGCGGCCGGCAGCGGCGCTTCTTCGACTATCTGGCGCGCGGTGTGCCCGATGGACCCGACGACGGAACAATCGCGCCTTGGGCGGTGGTCGCGTCCCTGCCGTTTGCGCCCGAGATCGTGTTGCCGACCCTGGACTATTTCGTCAACCACGTGGACTTGAAGACCGCGGATCGCCTGGGCTTCAAGGCGACCTTCAACCCCACCCATCCTGACCGGTCGAAGAATCCCTTTGGCTGGGTGTCGCCATGGCAGTTCGGGCTGAATCAAGGCCCGATCGTGTTGATGATCGAGAACTATCGCAGCGGTTTGCCCTGGCGATTGATGCGAAGCTCGCCTTACGTGACGTGCGGGTTGCGACGTGCGGGCTTCACGGGGGGCTGGCTCGACGGTCCCGACCGCGGCGGGCCACCGGCGACGCAAGTCCGCTAGCTCGTCGCCATCACCCGTTCAGTGCCGACTCCCCTTAGGGGAGCGCCGTGAGGGCGAGGACGGCTTGTCTCCACCCATGCCGTGACTATTTGAAGCGGGAAGAATCGGAGGAGTCGATGCTCCGCGCCTGGCCGACCGTGCTCTCCCTCTCGCTCGTGCTCGTTCTCGCGGCCTGTAGCCGGAAGAAGCCGGCCACACCCGAGCCATCCGCGCCGGTTGTCTCGCGGGGCGCCCCCCACGCCGGCCCCACGGCCGTGGCGCCGGGCGAGATCGAGCCCTTGCAACCCTTGCCGACCCTGGCCGAGGTGCACTTCGACGCGAAGCGCCTGGCCCTCGGTCGCCGCCTCTTCTTCGAGAAGCGCATCTCCGGCGATGGGACGGTCGCCTGCGCGAGCTGCCACATGCTCGATCACGGGGGCGCCGAGCCCAGCCGCACGTCGACCGGCATCCACGGGCAGATCGGACCGATCAACGCGCCCACCGCGCTCAACTCCGGATACCAGTTCAAGCAGTTCTGGGACGGTCGCGCGGCCGACCTGCGCGAGCAAGCCGGAGGCCCCATCACGAACCCCATCGAGATGGGATCGAGCTGGGACCTCACCCTGGCGGCGTTGCGCGCCGACCCCAGCTACGTCGATTCGTTCGGCGCCGCCTACCCCGACGGCATCACCGAGGCCAACGTCCGCGACGCCATCGCCGTGTACGAAGGCGCGCTGGTGACCCCGTCGCCGTTCAATCGCTACCTGCGCGGCGACGCGGGGGCCATCTCCAAGCAAGCGCGTGAGGGCTACGCCCTGTTCAAGAGCGCCGGGTGCACCGCATGCCACAACGGCATCCTGGTCGGTGGCACGAGCTTTCAGAAGCTCGGCGTCGTGCACGACTACTTCGCGGACCGCGGCCACCCGACGCCGGCCGACCTCGGTCGCTTCAACGTCACGCAACGCGAAGAGGACAGGCACTTCTTCAAGGTGCCCACGCTCCGCAACATCGCGCTCACGGCTCCCTACTTCCACGACGGCTCGCGCGCGACGCTCGCGGACGCGGTGCGCGCCATGGGCCACTATCAGCTCGGCCGTGAGCTGTCCGACGCCGAGGTGGCGCGGCTCGTCGCTTTCCTTCGTACGCTCACCGGGCAGCTGCCGCCTTGGGCGCGGCCGCCCGCCTGACAGTCGGGTCCCGTCTCCGAGGTCGAACGGGTCGCTGGCCCGCGGGCCCTACTCGCATCGTGAGCCGGTGCATGCGCCGGTACACGGGCTTGTTCGTGTGCAGGTGGGGCGACGCAGTAGCCGTCCGACGTCCGACGCGCCTGACGCGCCCTTCCGCGGTGGCACGCCGCCGACGGGACGCCACGGTCGCGAAACGAGCGCGCTACTTCGCCGCTCCGCCGTGCGCACTTCTCCACGAATGAGGTCGAAGTCGGGTTAGAAAGCCTTGGGTGCGCCTCTCGTCGTGCCAGAGGTCGATCGCGTGCTCTCTGGCGACCTGGTTCGTCGCCGCGAGAAGGAAGGTGTGGAAGGCCGCGTGCGGCACGACGTGATGGCTATCCACCCGGGGCGCGACGAGCACCGCCAACGCGAGCTCGCGGTACGGTCCCACGGGGCTCGTCGTGAAGTCGAAGACCCTGACCGCGAGCGCCGCCTGCCCATGCACGACTTCGATCGGCTCGGGGTGTTCCGGAAGGAGCTCCCGTGCGACCTCGTACGGCAGCTCGAACATGGCGCTCAGGGCGACATCGAACGGGTACTCTACGGGCGACACCGCACACCCTCCTCGCGAAGCATGCGCGTAATGGTCTCCGCCGCCTCGTCCATGTCGGTTCGCGTCAGCGAGGCCGACACGGACAGGCGCAGACGGGGACGACCCTTGGGGACGCCGGGATACGTTCCGGGCTGCACGTACACTCCGGCGTCGCGAATCTTCTTTGCGATGCGAAACACTTTGGTTTCATCGTATACCATCACCGGCAGAATCTGCGATTGCGAGCCTCCATAGTCGATTCCGGCACGATCGAAGCGCTCTCGGATGTACGAGACGTTGTCCCAAAGGCGGGTCCTGAGCTCTGGCCGTGCCTCGAGCTCGCGCAGCGCGGCCAGCATGCCGGCGACCACCGCGGGCGGCAGCGTACACGCGAAGAAGCGCGAGCGGGCGTAGGCCTCGAGGTAGTCGATGACGTCGCGGCGGCCGCAGGCGAACCCGCCGAGGCCACCCAGCGCCTTCGAGAGGGTGCCCATGTGGATGTCGATCCGGTCCTCGACGCCGAGGTGCTCTGCGGCACCACGGCCGTGCGCGCCGAACAGGAATCCGGAGTGTGCCTCGTCCACCATGACGCGGGCGCCTGCCGAGCGAGCCACGTCGGTGATCTCGCGTAGAGGGGCGAGGTCGCCGTCCATCGAGTAGACGCCCTCGACGACAATCAGTTTGCGGTCTCCGACGCCTTGGATCTTCTTCGATCTTCTTCGCTAGGTCCGTCGCGCGGTTGTGGCGGAAGAAGACGACCTTTGCCCGCGCGCCGGGCGCGAGGTCATCGGGGCCTGGTAGAGGTGATACCCCCCGGCGCTTGCTTCGCCCCACCACGCCGCGAATGCCTCGGCCAAGCCGAACAAGTCTTCGCCGGCACCGTAGTAGAAGTTGCTGAGATCGTAGGTCAGGAAGGCGTCGTTCGGCAAAGGGCCCCCAGTGCCCGCGGCGGGCGGAGATCGACTTGGAAAAGGGTAGACGAGCTGGCCGCTGGTCACGAGTCTCGATTCGAGATGAATCGGCGCACCTCATCGCATCGACTCGCATCGACCACACGTGCTTCCGGACGTTCGGTTGACAGCGTCACGGCTCTGAGGTGAGCCTCGTGACCATGCGAGCTTCATCCCGCCGGGAACGCCGCCCCATGCCTTGGCTCGCGACCAGTGCTGCCATCGTTCTCGCGTGCACAGGGTGCTCTGGCAACATGAGCTGCACCTCGGGATGCGGGGAGCGACGCCGCGGCGACGGACGCAGCGCATGCGGGCGATGGCGCATCTCCCGACGGCGCGCCGGCCGATGCGCCGGCCATCGACGCCGCCCGTGTCGACGCGCCGACCGCCCCGGACTCGGGCGCCATCGACGCCGCCCGTGTCGACGCGCCGACCGCCCCGGACTCGGGCACGCCGCCCTGCACGCTGACCGACTCGCCACCGGTCGTGGCCGATCACGACGGGCAGATCATCGAGAGCCTCCACATCGTCGCGTCGTCCGGCGCCGGGATCGAGGTGGACGGCTACTCGGGCATCGTCATCCGCAACTGCCTCATCGAGCACGCGGCCGGACCGGGGATCACGTTCTCGAGCGCCGCCAACATGCACATCGAGAACGTGGACGTCGTCAACACAGGCGCGCCGGCTAGCGGCGCGAACCCGAGCACCGACTGGAACGACATCTACGGTGAGAGCTCGACGGGCGTCGTCATCACCCATGCGCGCGTGACGCGCGGCTCATCGGGCATCTACCTGCAGGACTCGCCGGGAGCACAGCTCTCGTTCATCGAGGGACACGACATCCGCGGGCCCGATCCGCGCGGCCAGCTCGTCCAATTCAACCGCTGCGACGACGCGGTGCTAGAGGACTTCTCGGTGGAGAACGGCGCCACGTCGTGGCCCGAGGACGACGTCTCGATCTATCAGTCATCCAACGTCGCGGTGCGACGCGGACTCATCGACGGCGACAACTCGCCGTCCGGCGACGGGGTCATGTTCGAGCTGTCCGGCGGCTCGAGCAGCGGCGGTCTGTGCGAGGACGTGGACGCCGTCCACATGGGCAACGGCTGCTTCGCCGGGTATCCGGCGACGAACGTGACCTTCCGCCGCACCCGCTGCCGCGACAACATCTGCACCGACCAGGGGCGCGGCGTTCCATCGTCCGGGGGCCTCGCCTGGGCCGGCAGCCCGAGCTCGTCGAACCTGCAGATCCTCGCCTCGAGTTACCACGGCCTGTGCAGCACCTTGGTCTGGGACATGGCGGCTTTCTCCACGGTCGACCTCACCGACGACGACTTCACGCCGCGCGCCCCGATCCGCCTGCACTTCTGCTGGGAGTAGCGCAACAAGGCCGGCGCGGCCCCGTGGTGACGCGGGATCTACCGCGATTGACCGCGGCGGGGCGATGCCTAGCAAGGGACGCTGGAGGTGAAGGGTCCTTCCCGCGTTGCTCACGGGCCTGCTCGCGGGCCTCGTCCACGTCCTGGCGGGGTCCGACCACCTGGCGGCCGTGGCCCCGCTCGCCGCCGAGGCGCGGACACGCGGCATGCGCACCGGCACGCCTGGGGGCTCGGGCACGCCTCGGTTGTCGGTGTCGTCGTCGTCCGCCTCGGACGTGCTCGCCGCCTTGGTGCGCGCGCTCACCTGCGAGGTGGCGAATGGCAGCCTACGGATTAGACGCAGGACGCAGCGGTTCCACCGTGGAGGGCATGGTGACGCGGCCAGCATCGATGAGATCGAGAGAGTCTTCCGGACCCAGCTTCCCGAAGCACTGCGGGATCTCTGGTCGGCTGTCCTTGGTGGCGGGGACAACACGTACCAGCTGATCGTCTCGCTTCGAGGGATCGAGGGCACATGACCAACCGGAACGTGCCCACCCCCGTGCTCCCGCTTCCGTGAGCGCGGGCCCCGTTCCGGGCAAGGGGGGGCTCTGGTACCGTTTCCGCCATGAAGACGGCCTCGCTCTCTCTCTGCGTCCTGGTCGCCGCCGCCTGCTCGTCCCACGGGGAGCGGTTCCATCCCCGAGGGGGCCCCGTCGGGTCGGGTTCGCCCGCTCCCGCCCCACGGTCCGCGTCCCACCACGCTCCGTCCGCGCACCCGACGCCGGCGGGCGGCCTGTCGTCCGGCGCGACGCCGGCCCTCGCCGCCCTCGCCGCCGAGGCCGCCTCGAGCCCCGCCCTGGACGCCTACCGTGCTGCGGTCGCTGCCTTCAACCGCCACGACGCCGACGCCTACTTCGGTGCGTTCGCCGATCCGGTCGCCTGCTTCTACGGCAAGGCGAACGTGCCCCTCTCCACCATCCGTCGCCAGCGCTGGCACGAGGGCGAGCACGGCATTCTGGTGACGGCCAAGGTGCGCGTGCTCGCGGCGCACCACGACGAGGTCGCGCTCCTCGACCGCGGCTTCTACAGCGCCGACCCGGCGAGCCGAAAGCAGGTGCTCCACGAGAAGATCGTCGTCTTGCACCGAACGCCCCGGGGCTTTCGGATCGTCGCCGAGACAAACCAGGCGGGGCGCGCATGCCTCGGTGACCGTGTGCCGGCCCACATGGCCCCGGCCGGCCCCTTCGAGCACTGCCGCTCGGCCCACCGCGCGTGCATGGGTCAATGCAGCTGCGAGAGCGTCGATGGGGCCTGCAAGAGCTGCCGCCTGGCCTGTCAGGACGACGCCCTCCGCTGTCTCGGCGTTCCGGTCCCGAGCTTCGCCGCGGCGGCGCCCGCGAACGCCCCTGCCGCCGCGGCCCCTTCGGCCCACGCCGGGCGCCTCGCCACGGCCGCCGACGTGAAGCGCTTCCTCGATCTCGAGTGGAACGAGGAATCGAGCGAGCACGGCGGATCGGGCGAGCTCGACACCGCTGCCGACGTGCAATGGCTCCATGCCGTGCAGCACACCCTCGGCGACCCCTACTGGCACATCGAGCAACCGGGCGCCTCGCCGACCTGCGGCTACTTCCTGTACGGGGCGTGGTCCTCGAACTGGAACGGGGGGGTCGACGTCGGATTCGGTCTCCTGCACCAGGGCGATGGATTGCTGCGCGGCCCGGCTCTCCTACGCGGAGGACGCCGATCCGGCGGACCACGTGCAGGCGAAGCCCTTCGACCAGTTCCTCTTCTTCGACGGGCCCAAGCTCCGGGTCTCGCGCCTCGCCGCCGCCCGGCCCGGCGAGACGATCGACCAGGCCCTGGCGCGCCTCGCCCCGGCCCCTCCGGGGAGCTGGGATCTGGCCTGCGACGCTCGTCTCGTGTCGCTTGCGGAGGGGAGGGTCGGACAGGACTTCTGGGAGATCGGCGAAGGTGAGGAGCAGCAGTTCCGCATCACCCGCTACTGCGGTTCCGCGGCCAAGCAAGCCGCCCGCGCGGTGACGCGCTCCTGGGCGTGTGGCGGCGACGGCCAGTGCGTCCTCGCAGCACCACCGGGCAACTGGGACATGGCCATCTCCTACGACCGCGCCGGCCGCCTGCTCGGCAGCGGGGACATCTCGTCGGTGACCCCCGACCAGGCGTCGCACCTGCGCAGCACGGTTCCCTGCGGGGGCCACCAGGAGACGGACGAGCCGCCCGACTCGGGCGACAGCCCCTACGTGGTCGCGCGGGGCGGCTGAAGCGCCCCACCGACGTCCGCCGGGCCTACTCCACGAAGCGCTCCACGAGCGCGCGCACCGCCGCCGCCTCGAAGGGCTTGTCGAGGCGCTCGTTCGGCACGCGATCGAGGAAGGCGTTTGCCGTCGCCGTGAAAGCGCCGCCCGTGATGAACACCATCCGCTCCGACAGCGGCGGCCAGTCGCGAAGCAACACTTCGTAGAGCTCCATCCCCGACATGTCGGGCATCATGAGATCCGAGAGGATCACGTCGAACGCACGGCCCGATGCGATGAGCTCGAGCGCTTCCTTCGCCGAGGTCACCGCCGTCACGTCGTGACCGCGAAGGACTCGACGCAGGGTGACGCCCACGGCGCGTTCGTCGTCCACGATCAAGACCGAGGCGTGGTGCCTGGCGGCGGGCTTCGGGGGAGCCGGGAGCGACGTGGCGTCCGACAGGGGGCCGCTCGCGGGCGGAAGGGTGACGCGAAGCACGGCCCCGCCTTCCTCGCGGTTGGCCACCGTGATCTGACCGCCCATGCTCCTCACGATGTTGTGGCAGATCGGCAGGCCGAGCCCCGTCCCGACGCCGATGGGCTTGGTCGTGAAGAAGGGATCGAAGATCCGGTCGAGGGATTCCTCGGGGATGCCCGGTCCCGTGTCCCGCACCTCCACGACCGCGTTGCCCGACGGATCGGTCGAGGTGACGATGCGAATCTCGTTCGTCTCCCCATCGCCCTCGGGGATCGCCTGCGCTGCGTTGACGAGCAGGTTGATGAAGACCTGGCCCAGGCGGGAGTCGTCCGCCTCGACGGGCGGGGTGGGGCCGTAGTCCTTCACGAGCCGCGCGCGATGCCGGATCTCGTTGAACGCCATGTCGACCGACAGCTCGAGGACGGGCCGGAGCTCGATGACGGTGCGCCGTTCCTCCTCCGCGCGGGAGAACGTCTTGAGGCCCCGCACGATTCGCCGGATCCGCTCCGCGCCTTGCCGCGCCTCCTCCGCCATGTCCGCCCACTCCGCGACGTGCGCGGACAAGGAGCCGGCTTCCACGCGGTGCAGGTCCTCGAGGATCATGTCGAGGTTCGCCATCACGTAGGCGAGCGGGTTGTTGATCTCGTGGGCGACGCCAGCGGCGAGCGTGCCGACCGAGGCCATGCGGTCCGCGAACATGAGCTGCCGATGCAGCCGCTCCTGCTCGCGCTTGGCCTCGAGCTCGGCCCTCCTGTCTCGAAAGACGATCACCGCACCGCTCACCTGGCCTTCCGGATCCCGGAGGGGAGCCCGGGTGAAGGCGACGGGCAGCTCCGTGCCGTCCCGAGCGGTGATCATCGCGTGCTCTGCGCCCTCCGATGCCGTGCCCCGGGCGAGCGTCTGAAGGATGGTCCGAGGAGGACCGTCGCCCGCGAGGTGGAAGATCTCGCCGAGGGGCTTACCGGCCGCGCTCGCGGCATCCCATCTGGTGAGCTTCTCGGCGACCGGATTCATGAGGACGACGGCGGCCTCGGCATCGGCCGCGATCACCCCATCGGTGATGCTGTTCAACGTGGCCGTGACGCTCTCGGTCAGGGCCCGCAGGGATCGCCGCGTGTGTTGGTCCGCGGTGACGTCCCGTGCGACGGCGTACACGCGCCCTCGCTTCGGGTCGGAGACCGATCGCCACTCGAACCACCGGTAGGTCGCGTCCTTGTGGCGATAGCGGTTGGTCAGGGTGAAGAGCGGCTGGCCGCGTTTCAGGTTCTCCCGCGCGGCGAGGGTCGCCTCCCGATCTTCGGGGTGTACGAACTCGATGAGGGGCCGCGACATCAGCTCCTCGTTCGTCCAGCCGAGCGTCCGCGACCAGGAGGGATTGAGCCGCTTCCAGTACCCATCGAATCCGGCGACGCAGAGGTGGTCGAGAAGGAGCTCGAAGAACTCGCTCCCGTCACTGCCCGCGCCGCCCTCGGGGTCGTCGCTCACGGCCGTCGAGGGTAGCGCGCCAGCCGAGGCGAAGCACGGATGGTGTGCTCCCTCCGGACACGCCCGTCCGGACCACGGGGCTCTCGCGTGGCCGCAGGCGTTCCGACGTACACGGCCCGCGCCGCCCCTCGCTCTCGCGGGCGAGACCGCGCCCGCTGTCGGCGGGATGGGGCACCTCGGTGTGCCGAAAGGTGCGGCAAGGTCGTTGCGAATCTAGATTCCCTCTCCAATCGGGGGTGGTGTCTACTCCGGCCGTATCATTATGCTCCATATGTGCTTCGGGCAGCCATCGTCCTCCTGTGCTGTGGCGCCGTGGGCTGCGGCCGCCTGGGGTTCGAGCGGCTGCAGGTCTCGGAGGGCGAAGGCGGGACGGGGCGCGACGCCGCCACCGCGGACGCTGCTTACGCGGGAGGCGCGACGGACGCGGGCGCGGCGATGGACGCGGGCGTGGCGATGGACGCGGGCACCGATGCGGGCGTGGCGATGGACGCGGGCACCGATGCGGGCGTGGCGATGGACGCGGGCACCGATGCGGGCGTGGCGATGGACGCGGGCACCGATGCGGGCGTGGCGATGGACGCGGGCACCGATGCGGGCGTGGCGATGGACGCGGGCACCGATGCGGGCGTGGCGATGGACGCGGGCACCGATGCGGGCAGCGGTGTCTGCCTTTCGGGCGGCTGCCCCTGGGCCTGCCGCGCCGGTGTGTGCGACGACACGGTCCAGGTCGCCCTTGCCGGACACTCCGCCTGCGCCCTGCTCGCCTCCGGCCGCGTCGCGTGCTGGGGCGACAACGCCTACGGTCAGCTCGGCGACGGCACCTTCACCGCCTCCCCGACGCCCGTCTACGTCCAGGGCCTCGTCGACGCAGTGGAGATCTCGGCCAAGTCCTTCCACGTCTGTGCCCTGCGCGCCGGCGGCAGCGTCGTCTGCTGGGGCGACAACTCCTTCGCCGATCTGGGGGACGGCACCGAGACCAACCGGTCCGCCCCCGTGGCGACCACGGGGATCGTCGGCACCGTGACCCACGTCATCGTGAGCGACGATCACTCCTGCGCCCTGACCGGCCCGGGGGAGGTCTGGTGTTGGGGCACCAACTATTGGGGCCAGCTCGGCATCGACAGCACGAACACGGGCAACTTCGCCACGGCCCAGCACCTCACCACCCTCGCGAGCGTCCCCTTCGTCGGGGCCGGCTTCTGGCACAACTGCGTCGTGACCGACGCCACCGGGCACCTGGCCTGTTGGGGGCGGAACCAGGCCGGTCAGCTCGGCGACGGCACCATGACCAACGCCATCGTGCCCGTCGCGGTTCCCGGCTCGAGCGGCGTCGTCCAGGTCGAGGGTGGCTACAACTACACTTGCGCGCTCCTCGACACCGGAGCGGTCAGCTGCTGGGGCGGCAACGACCAGTACCAGCTCGGCGACGAGAGCAGCACGGCCAACCAGCTCAGTCCCCGCACCATTCCCGGCCTCACCCTGACATCGATCCGCGCAGGAGGCTGGCACGTCTGCGGTCAGGACACGTCCGGAGCGCTCGAGTGCTGGGGGCAGAATTCCGACGGGGAGCTGGGGCGCGGCACCGTCTTCCAGAGGACGGGCACGGCGGCGCCCGTCTCCGGCCTGGGCCCGGTTCGGAGCTACGACCTGGCCCGGATCTTCACCTGCGCGATCGACACTTCCGGCGCGGTGCTGTGCTGGGGCGGCAACCCCTACGGCCAGCTTGGCGACGGCACGACGACCAGCCGCTCCTCGCCTACGCCCGTCGTCCCGCCTCCCTGACCCTGGGTGCCACGCCATCGATGGATGGTGGCAGGGTCTCGCTGCGGAGCGCCGCCGTGTCCGACAGGTGGGCGAAGAGGGCGTCCGGGGTGTCGAGAACCAGGCGCTTGGCCCCGGTCCCCTCGAGCGCAGGCGCAGGGGGCTCGTGGACCTCACGGAGCGACCCGAGGCGGCCGAGTCCGAGCAGATCCTCGCGGTGCCCACCCTCGTGCGCGAGCTGCCGCTGCCCGTGCGAAAGGTGATCGGCGATCTGTCGAACACGGCGCGTGCGCTCCGGGGCCTGGGCCTTCGGGTCGGTGTGGTTGAGTCGGCACCCCCGACATGACGACAGGCGAACGGCCCTCGAGCCGCGCCCTCAGTCGTCGATGCGCTCGGGGTGGGTGTAGAGGTTCATGGCGCCGTCGCGGACGAAGCCGGCGAGGGCGATGCCGGCGCGTTCGGCCAGGTCGACGGCGAGCGAGGACGGCGCGGAGACGGCGGCGATGATCGGGATGGCGGCGACGCTCGCCTTCTGGACGATCTCGAAGCTCGCACGGCCGCTCACGACGAGCACCGCCGGACGCGCGGCGGCCGGATCGGAGCGCGCGCCCACGTTGCGGGCGTAGAGGAGCGCGCCCACGACCTTGTCGACGGCGTTGTGACGGCCCACATCTTCCGCCGTTGCGAGCACGGCGCCGTCCGGCCCGAGCGCGACCGCAGCGTGGAGCCCGCCGGTCCGCGCGAAGCTCTTTTGCATCTTCGAGAGGCGTTCGGTGCTCGCCGCGACGACGGAGGCGGAGACCAACGGCGCGTCGCCCAGGGGCTCGATACGCGCGAGCAGGTCGTCGATGCTCCGGCGGCCGCACACGCCGCAGGCGGCCGTGGTCAAGGTGCCGCGCCGACTCGTTGCGAGGCGCTCGGGGTCGAGGGCGATCCCGGGCGCCGGACCAACCTCCATGACGTTGCCGAAGCCCTCATCGCCGGGACGGCCGCAGTGGGCCACGCGGCCCACATCGCCAATGCTGGTGATCAGCCCCTCGGCGAAGAGGAAGCCGACGGCCAGGTGGGCGTCGTCCCCCGGAGTGCGCATGGTCGTCGCCACCGCGTCGCCCGCGATCCGGATTCTCGAGGGGCTCCTCGACGGCTACATCGTCGTCGACCGGCGCGATGCCGGCCGGCACGCCTCCCCTGGGCACGTGGCGGACGGCCCGCACCGTGATCCCTCGCCGTGACGCGTCGCTCATGACCACCGTGCCGAGGACGCTCGGCGGCGCCCTGGGCCCCTTCCGCGTGCACCCGGACGACTCATGGAGCGGCCGGTGCGCCCGTGCCCTCCTCGGGCAACGCCTCGAGCCGCGCCTTCACGGGCTTGACGTCGATGGGCTCGATGGTGACGACGGCATTGTAATCGGGCACACGTCCGCCCGCGTCGCGGCGCGAAGGATCGATGAGCACGTTCGCCTCGGGCCAATGCATCTGCACGTTACCGGGGCGGATGGGCGCCTCGAAGGCCCGGCCCTCGATCGAGCCGAAGTCGCTCCGCACGAGCACGGGCCCGTCCTGCGTGACGCCGATGCGCCGCATGTCGGAGTCGCTCATGAGGACGTGGTCGCGCGCGGCGCCGGTCAGCTGGTCGACCTCGCTCTGCACCATGCTGTTGAACTGCTTGCCGCGCCGCGTCGCCAGGTGGAAGCGCCCGGCGGGCAGACGCACGTCCGGCGGGTCCACGATGACCAGCCGCGCCTTCTTGCTGGGCGTCCCGAAGGCGCCGCCCTCAGCACAGACGCGGGCCGCCCCACTGGAACTGGTCGCCTTCCTTCTCGAGCTTCTCGATGCCCGCGTAGAAGGGGACGGTGCGGGCGATGTCGTCGCGGATCGCCGCCGCGTCGGCGTAGTCGATCTCGTCGGCGGACTCGGGTCGCGCCGCGCGGACCAGGTCGACGGCGATGCGCCACTCCTCGCGCGCCTCCCCCACCTCGTGCCCGGGGACGTGGGGGCTGAAGATGACCCGGCGCTCGGTCGTGGTCTCGGTGATGCCGCCCACGTGCTCGTAGCGCGTCTTGGCCGGCAGGAGGTACACGGTGTCGGCGGGCTCCTGCAGCATGCCGGCGTCAGGACGATGTCCTGGTGGATGCGCATGGGGACGCGCGACAGGGCGGCGTCCACCTGGTCGGGCTGGGGCAGGGTCTCGCGAAAGTTGCCGCCGACGCACCAGAAGACGTCGATCTCGCCGCGCCCGGCCGCGTCGACCATGGCAGCGGAATCGAGCCCCTCGCGCACGGGCGGCCGAAAGCCCCAGAGCTCTTCGAGCGCATCGGCGTTCTCGTCGTTGATCGGCGCGCCCGCCCGGATAGACCGTTGCGTAGGCACCCATCTCGGCGCCGCCCTGCACCCCCGAGTGGCCGCGGATCGGCATCAGCCCGGAGCCCGGTCGGCCGACGAAGCCCTTGGACACGCCGAGGCTGCACGACGGCGGCCACCGTCTCGGTGCCGTGGGCGTGCTGCGTCAGTCCCATGCTCCAGACGAAGACGCCCGTCTTCGCTCGGCGAGGATGTCGGCGAAGGCGTGCACGTCCTCCATGCGCGCGCCGGCGCGACGCACCAGCTCGTCGAGGTCGTACCCCGTCGAGGTGCGCCTGGTACTCCTCGCCAGTTCTCCACGTGTGGGCATCGATGAACGCCTGGTCGACCCCGCCACGCTCGATCAGGAGCTTCTGCACCGCGTAGAGGAAGGCCAGGTCGCCGCCCGACGAGACGAGGAAGAAGGCGTCGGCGATCTCCGGTGCCGAAGACGGCCGAGGCCGGCGTCGACGGGACCCAGTAGCGCTTCATGCCCGGCTCTTCGTAGGTGTTGACGACGAGCACGCTGCGCGCCGCGCTTCTTCGCCTCGTAGAGGTACTTGAGCGCGACGGGCTGGTCGTTGGCCGGGTTGGAGCCGAAGAGCACGATCACGTCGGCGCTCGTAGAGGTCGCGGTAGCTGCAGGTGCAGGCCGCCGCGCCGAGCACCTGCTTCATGCGCCGCGGTCGACGGGCTGTGGCAGAGGCGCGCGGCGTTGTCGACGTGGGGCGAGCCGAGCAGGCGCACGGCCTTCTGCCACGTGAAGTACACCTCGTTGCCGAGGCCGCGCGAGGTCATGTAGCAGGCGAAGCGATCGGGCTCGGTGTCGCGGATGCGCGCGCCCACGTCGCCGAGGGCCTCGTCCCAGGTCACGCGCGTGAAGCCCGGGCTCGCCCTTGCGCCGACGCATCACGGGTAGGGGATGCGGCCCAGGTTCCGCAGCTCGCGGTGCACGCTCGGGCAGGCGGCTCACGTCGGCGAGGAGCGCCGGGTCGAAGCCCGTCATGGTGTTGAGGCGCAGGAGGTTGAGGCGCACGAGGCACAGGTGCGTGCCCTCGATGGTCCAGTCGCGCATGCCGCTCGTGCCAAGCGCGCAGCCGTCGCACACGCCGTGGTTCAGCACGTCCCAGGCGTAGCCCCAATGGCCCCGGTTCTCCCAGACGATGCGCGCCATCTCGAGGTAGTGGCGCGGCTTGATGGAGCCGACGCCGAAGGGCACCGCGCTCGCCTTGCGGAGCGCGCCCCGACGCCGGATCGGAACAATCTCGTCACCCATGGGGCCCACACTATGCGCGCCTCGGGGCGAAGGGCCAACCCCGCTTCAGAGCAGGGCGCGCAACGCGGCGGCGAGGTGGGCGACCGCGGGAGGCCTGCCCCAGAAGCGTGCCTGGATGAACCGCTTGCGTGCGACGTAGACGAACGCGAGGCAACCGAGGACGAGAGCACCCGCCCGCACGCGCGAGCCACGCGAACAGCGTGTCATGTCCCCTCCGTTCGGCCGTCGGTGCGCCGGTCCGCGGCGCCCAGCCGTTCACCCGTGTCGCCATCGATCAGGACGGCGTGCACGGCACCGAAGGCCTTGCCGAAGGCTTCGCCGAGGCACGCATGGCCCCGCGCTTCGAGGCCGCGAACGACGTCCTCCGATGAGCCCGCCTCGAGGCGGACTGCGCCCTCCGTGTCGAGGCGCAGGCGGGGCGCGTCGACCGCGCCCGGCAGTTCCGTGTGGAGGTCGACCAGGCGCACGAGGAGCTGCGCCGCCACCTGAGCTGCGTCGAGCCCAGCGGTCACGCCGAAGGTGAGCCAGGGCATCCCCCAGCGGAACATGGCGAGGGGAAGGAGGCCGGTGACGTCGGCCTCCTGGCTGGGCAGGCGGATGCCGGTGCCGGGCACCGAGACCTGTGCGCCGACCGGCCCACCAAGACCCGTGACGACCGTGCATGTGTCGCCCGCCGCGTCGACGACGACGACGCACGCCCCGGCGGCGGGTCCGCCCACCCCGCGCGCACGGGTGGAGGCGCGGGGGCCGATGTGCGCTGCACGCTCGGCGAGGCGACCCGGATCGAGCCGTGACGCGCCGGACGCCGGACGGCCGGCGCCTCCGGTCTCGCCATCGAGCGAGGCGAGGGCCGGCGCGAGCGCCTCGACCAGCACGTGGGCGCGCTCGACCTCGTCCATGTCGCCGAGGGGCAGGTGCTCGAGCACGCCGAGGGCCTCGAACAGCACGGCTCCGACCGGGCCGCCTGGGAGCGTGAAAACCGGATGGCCCCGGTAGCTGCCCTCGATCGGATCCACCCATTCGGCGCGGTGCCGGGCCAGGTCCTCGAGCGCGGGCCCGCCGGCCACGGCGGTGGTCGCCGCGATCGCCTCGCCCAGGGCACCGCCGTACAGCACACCGGGACCGTCCTTGGCGATGCGCTCGAGGGTGGCGGCGAGCTCGAGCCGCCCCGCGTGGCGCGCGAGTCGAACCGAGGGCTCCAGGGCTGCACCGAGCGAGCGCGTGCCGTGCCGCGCGAGCAATGCGTCATGGGCGGAGAGGGCGCCGGGGATGCGGGGCACCGACCGCTCCGATGCAGTGGCCGACCGCCCGGGCCCCCGCCCGTCGAGCCCGTGGAGGGTGCGTGCCTCCTGCCGCCACACGAGCACGGCCGCGTCGCCACCGAGCCCCCCTTTCGCCGGGTCGAGGGCTCCCTGGACGAGGCTCCCGGTCACCGCCGCATCGACCGCATTGCCGCCGCTCCGAAGCACCGCGATCGCGGCCTCCACGGCCTCGATGCCGCTCGCCGCGACCATGCCGCCGGACGCCTCGGGCAGGTCGATCGTCTCGTCCAGAGCCCGATCGACGTGGTCGGTGATCCTGCTCATGAAGACGTGGCCCTCGATCGCCCGTCACCCCGCCTGGGCGCCCCGGGGAACGTGGCGTCCGATCGTCTAGCACATCGCGCGGTGGGGCGAGGGGCCATGAACCTCATTGATCGCGCCGGGTCCCTCGCACAAGATGGCGCCCGCATGGCCCTGCTGCCCAAGGCGCGGCGCGACCCGGGGCGCGACCTGGTGGCGTTCGCGCTGGCGGCCGGCGTGCCCCTCGCCTGTTACCTGGCGACCGCCTCGGCCCACGGCTACTGGCTCGACGGGGGCGAGTTCGTCGGCGCGGCCGTGAGCCTCGGCATCGCCCACCCGCCGGGACACCCATTGCAGGCGCTGATCGCCAAGGCCTTCACGCTGCTGCCCATCGGCTCGATCCCGCTGCGCGTCGCCCTACAAAGCGCCGTGCTCGGCGCCCTGGCCGCCGGCTTCCTGTTCCGCGCCATCGACACGACGGTCCGCAGCTTGGGCGTGGTGCGCGACCGGCTGGCCATGCCCATCGCCCTCGGCGCCACCTGGCTCGTCGCCGCGTCCTACGGGTGGTGGTTCCAGTCCGTTCGCCCCGAGGTCTACTCGCTGCAAGCCGTCCTCGTGATGGTCGCCCTCGAGCGCATCATCACGCTCGAGGCGGCGTGGCCGAGCACCGACGTGCGGCCCGTCTACGTGGCATCCCTCGCCCTCGGTCTGGCCCTCGCCAACCACCACTTCCTCGCGTTCCTCGTGCTGCCCGCCATGGCCCCGACCATGGCGCGGGTGAAGCGCGCCCGCGGCCTCCGCCCACTTCTTCTGAGCGGCCTCGCCGTCGCCACCGGTCTCTGCACGTACATCTACCTGCCGATCCGCGCCGCCACCGACCCGGCCGTCGACATGGGCCACCCGACGAATCTCGCGAGCCTCTTCTGGGTCGTGAGCGCCAAGGCGTTCCAGAAGAACACGGGCAGCGGCGTGCCCCAGCCCATGGCGGAGCGCTTCGCGGACCTCGGCGTGCTGCTCGTCCAGAACCTGCACTGGATCCCGCTTCTGCTCGCCCTCCTCGGGGCCTGGGCCTTGCTGCGCACGGCCGGCGCGCGTCGCATCGGCTACGTCTGGCTCGCGGTCCTGGGCGTGTTCGTGGCGGCCCGCGCCTGGCTTGGCTTCGTGCGTGCGAACCCGGACGCCCTCGGCTACCTCATGCCGGCCTTCGGCGCGATCGGTGCCCTCGCCGCTGCCGCTGTCGCCGTGGTGCTCGTCGTGATGGCCGGCGGCCACAAGGCCAAGCCTCCCACCTTCGCGGTGCTGATCGCCCTCGCCGTGAGCCTCCTCGGGCTCGCCCAGATCCACCGCAGCGTCGACCGCGCCTCGCTCGCGGACTTCAGCGCCACCGATGCCTTCGACGACGGCCTGCGACGCGACCTGCCGCCGCGCGCGGTGGTGCTCGCCTACGCGCCGCAGACGGTGTTTCGCTTCTGGGGCGGCGAGGGCAGCGAACAGACCCGACCCGACGTGGTGCTCGTTCCCATGCCCTTCCTCACGTACCCGGGCATGGTGGCCTCGCTCGTCGCGCGGGCGCCCGAGCTCCGGGATGTGCTGCGCGGCTATCTGCTCGATGGGGAGCTGCGTCAGCCCGACCTGCAGACGCTCGCCGCACGCCGTCCCGTGCTCGTCGAGATGGACGTGCGCGTGCCGCCGACCCTCTATGAAACCCTCGTGCCGAACGGCCTCTACTACCAGGTGCTCGCCGGTGGCGCGACCGACGGCGACGAGCGGGAGGGCGCCCGGAGCTGGGACGCGGCCTTCGCGCAGCTCGACGCGCTGCTCGGACCCCACGTCGGCGACCCCGAGACGCGCGCCCAGCTCCTGTGGCGGAGCTACACGGCGGCGCTCTACTTCGCGGGCTTCGGCGACCGCACCCATGGGAAGGCCGCCGTCGCCCGGGGCCTCGCCATCGACCCGACCTCGACCGAGCTACGGGGCCTTCGGCACGTGCTCTCGGATGCAACGAAAAAGGGCCCGATCGACATCGGGCCCTACCGGCTCCAGCGCGGCGACGACTGAGCGCCGCCAGGAGCCATCGGCTAGTCGCTCGGGGTGACCACGCCGACGGCCGTGAGGCCCATGCTCTCGAGGTTCGCGGCCATCGGGATGTCCGACGGGGCGACCACGTTGGCCACATCGAGCATGAGGCTGGCGGAGACGAAGTGAGCGTCGTTCGCGACGGCGGTGCCCGTGCGCGTGACGCCGGTGTCCCAGCCGGGTGCGAGCGTCCCGTTCTGGGCCACGACGCCGTACTCGGGCGTCCCCATTGCGTCGTCGCTCGTCACGGTGACCGAGTCGAGGGTGATGCCGCTCGTGTCCCCGCCGTTGAGGTCCATCAGCGCGCCCGCGCGCTGGTTGTTCTGGATCATCAGGTTCGCGAGCGAGATGCCGTCCGTGCTGCGTACGAGCTCCACCCCGTCGCCGACCTGCACGGTGCCGCTCGAGCCGAGGACCCGCGGCACGAGCTGGGTGTTCGAGATGGTGGCGTCCTCGACCGAGACGTTGGACGAGTCGACCGCGACGACACCGCTGAAGCCGTTGTTGTCGAGGGTGGTGCCGGCACCGGTGAGGTGGACGTCCGCGACGCTCTGCACCCACACGCCGGCCATGGAGTTGCCGGTCACCGTCGAGTCCACCTGACTGCCGGTGGCGCCGCTCGCTTCGAGGATGCCGTAGTCGTCCCCGTCGCAGACCTGAATCGCATCCGTGTTGACGACGGCGCTCTGGGCGAAGACCGCCCCATAGGCCGGCTGCAGACGGGTGCCGGCCAGAGTTCGGCAAGCGACCAGGGAGTGCAGCATCGCCGTGCCGCCGTAGATCATCACGCCGACCCCGGCGTTGTCGCTCGTGCCGCCGCCGTCCCAGGTCGTCGTGCTGTCGATGATCTGCGCGCCGAACAGCTCGAAGCCCGAGGCCTGCACGTTGGAGAGGGTCGCGCTCGCGACCCGGAGCAGGATGATGCCGTGGGTCGCGGTCATGTCGGGCGTCGGAGACGCCAGGACCGAGGTGGCGATGCTCGGCATCACGGGCCCGGTGAGGGTCACGTTCGACATCTTCAGGACGGCCAGGTCCTGGGCGCCGATGCCGATGCCTCGGGTCGCGTCCACCTGCACGTTGTTGATGTCCGCCTCGCCCCCGCCACCGGTCGCGATGGCGGCGGTGGCGTTGGAGACCACGTTGAGGTGGTCGACCGTCGTGGGCGGCGCACCGGCGCTCGCTACCACGACCAGCGTCGGGCCGTCGGTCGCGGTGTTTTGCAACACCGTGGCGGGCCCGCTCCCCACCAGCGTGACGCCCGCCGGAAGACTGAAGGAGCCGACGAACGTGCCCGCGGCGAGGTGAATCGTGTCCCCCGGAGCCGCGCTGCCGAGCGCGGAGGTGAGGGCAGCCGAGGACTGGACGGCGGAGCCGGCATCTCCACCACCACACCCGACCACCAACGAGGCAACGACGCAGCAGGCTGTCAGGAGACGAAACATATGATCTGGATGGTGGCGTGGGTGGGCTGCCCCCGTCAACGACCTTTGCGCAAATAGCGGACAGTGACGGCTCAATGGGCGGTCCGGTGGGCCGTGATCGGGATGCGGAAAGCGGCCGGGCCGGGCTGGGACCCGAACTCGGTCGCCCGCGCCACGGCGACCAAGCAGGTGCCGAGGGCTGTGTGGGACAGCCCCGCGGGTGCCAGGTCCGCGGTCTGCACATGCCCCGCCACGTCGATCTGGAAGCGGATCGAGATCACCGGATTGCCTGTGATATCGGCAGCATGCTGGAGGAAGCAGGCCTGGATTCGCCCCTGCTGCCGCGCGAAGGCTCGGGAGAGGGAAACCGCGCCGCCCCGTTCCTCGTGGTCGTGGGGGTGCCTGACTCCGTGGGCCGGCCGCGCCCCGGCATGAGCGCCGGCGTCCCCGGCCTCCGCCGGCTGGTCCGAGCCCGCCCCCGCCTGGGCCGTGCCGGCGCTCGGGGCCACGTCCTGACTGCTCGGTTGGGGCTGGTCGACCGCGGCCTCGCCGCCGCCCGACGCGCTCGGCTGCTGCACGACCACGACCTGAGGCGCGGGCCCCGAGCCGCGTTGCGACAGGGCGAGGACCCCGGCCGCGACCACCGCCGCCACGATCAGCCCGACGCCGACGAGCGACCGCACCTTCGAGGGAGCGTGTGCCGGCACCGCGACCTGGAGGGGGATGCGCGCCACCTCCGGTTGCACCGCCGTCGGCCGGTCGGACTGGCTGGCCGATGGGGGAAGGGGCGACTCCTGCTTCTCCGGGCTCTCGGGCGGGTCACGCCAGGCGAGCTCGAGGGCCTCGAGGGGCTCGACGTGGATCTTCTCCGGCATGTCGCCGAGAAAGTCGTGGCGCACGGCCGCCGAGAGCTCGGCGTCCGCCTGGTCTTCCGGAATGCCCCGGAGCTGACGCAGCGCCTGGGCCATGTCGGCCGCCGAGAGCCACCGCTCGTCGAGCTTCTTGGCGAGCGCCTTGAGGATGACCTCGTCGATGCCCTCGGGTCCGTCGTCACGCACCGCATGCACCGACGTCGGCTTGTGCGAGAGGACCCGGGTGACGGTCTCGCTCATCTCCTTGCCGCGGAACTCGTTCTTACCGACGAGGAGCTCGTGCAGCACGATTCCGCAAGAGTAGATGTCGCTCTGCACGGTGGGCTGGCCCCCGTGGAACAGCTCCGGCCCAAGGTAGGCAAGTTTACCCTTGAGCGTCAGGTCCTGCGTCTTGTACTCGGCCGTGTCGCCGCTCATGCGGGCGATGCCGAAGTCGAGGAGCTTCACGTTTCCGTCGACCTCGACGAGGACGTTCGAGGGGGAGATGTCGCGGTGAACGATGCCGAGGGGCTTGCCGTCGGGCCGCGTGCGCGTGTGGGCGTAATGAAGCGCGTCGAGCACGTGGATCATCACCTGCAGCGCGTGCTGGACGGGGAACTTGCGCCCCATCTCGCGCTGGTAGCGGTTCCAACGGCCGAGGTGATAGCCGTGGACGTACTCGAGCACCATGATGTAGGCGCCGTCTTCCTGGCCGAAGTCGGTCACGCCGACGATGCCCGAATGGTGCAGGTTCGACAGGATGCGCGCCTCGCGCACGAACATGCGCGCCATGGAGTCGTCGTAGGTCAGGTCCTCGAGGATGCGCTTGACGACGACCGGCTTGACGAAGCCCGCCGCGCCCTCGGAGCGGGCGAGATAGACGATGCCCATGCCGCCGCGCGCGAGCCGCCTGACGATGCGGTAGCGGCCGAGGATCAGCCTGCCGATGAGGTCGTCACGGCCCGACCTCAACCCCCGCCTCCTGCGACCCTGCGCACGTAGTAGTGCACACCACGGGCGGGGTGGGCGATCCGGATCGCGATGCCCGTCTGGTCCCCCGGAACGGTGACCTGGCCCGAGAATCGCTGCTGGGCATCGAGGGGAAGGTTCTTGCCGTGGACGCTCACGGCCCAGCCCGCCAGGGCCACGCCCGACACCTGAATGGTCTGCCCCGCATGGAACGAGCCGTTTTCCGGCTCGCGCACACTCGCCTTGGGTGCCGCGTTGTCGAAATGGATGGCCAGGGTCGTCTGACGGGAATGCTGGTTCGGCGCGCCCCTGACCTCGTACTGCAGGTGATGGGTGCCCTCGGTCATCTCGCCGGGCGCGAAGTGGTGCTGGGACTCCGGGTCGGTGTCCGTGTGGTTCCCGTCGACGCGCAGGGTGTAGCTCGACGCGCTCGGGGCGTTGGGCCATCGCACCGTGATGACGGGCAGAAGGTTCTGGTAGAGTACGGTGTAGTGGCGGCCGTCGGTGTCCACGAGGGTCGCCGGTGGGGTGCGCGGCAGGCGGGCGAGCCCCGAGTCGTGGACCACGCGAACGACGCCGTGGGCGACCACGCCGCCGACCCCATTGTCGCCGACGCACCGGAGTTGGTAGGCATGACGGCCCGGCGGGATGAGGAGGTTGCCCTTGCCGGTCCCGCGCGATCCGGCCACCGGCCTGTGGCCCCCCGGCGCGAGCATCTCGAGCACGCCGACGCCCGAGCACTTGCTGCCGAAGCGGAAGCCGACGGCGGTCGGCGGACGCGGGTCACGCACGGTGAACGACTCACCCACCGTGACGAAGAAGTCGGCGTGGTCGGGCCCGTGCATGTCGATCGCGAAGCCACCTTCGGGGCGCACGCTCGCGGTTTCGCCGCCCGCGAGCGTGGCGGACTCTCCGCCGGTCTCGACGGTCACCTTGCCGCGCACGACGCGGACCGCCGTGCCCTGGTGCTTGCGTACGTTCGCCTCGGCGACCGAGCCGCCCTCGATGTTGCTTCGCGCGACGATCACGCCGCCCGGCACCTCGACGCGCACGTCCCCCGAGCCCGCCTGGACGGACACGCGCCCGTCGTCGGCGTGGACGAGGGGATGGCCGGTCGCACCGACGACGTAGCGCCCGGCGCCCGTGAGCGTGGCCTGCTCGTCGCCCCGCGCGAGGCCCACCGTCGCCCGTCGCGGCACCCTGAGCTCGGTCCCCGCCGCCATCGGAGAGGCACCGCTGGCCACGGGCGACCAGCGGTGCTCGCCCGGCCCACGCATCGTGACACCGCGGCCGTGCACGGTCGCCACGACCTGATCCGCCCCCGGCCCCGCGTCCTCTCGGCCCGCGTCCGGCGGAGGGGAAGGTGCCGCCTGGCCGGCGTCGGCCGCGGCCTCGATGATCGCTCCGCCGATGTCGACCACCACGTCCTGCCCGGCGGTCAGGTCGGTGGTCTTGCCCCCTGCTTCGATGTGGGCAGCGCCGATCTCGACCGTGTAGTGAAGCCCCTTGTCACTGGCCTCCAGCCGGAGGCGACCACCGGAGTCGATGATCGCCATGCCCACGGTCGTCTGCAGCCGCATCCGCTGACTGCCGGCCTCGACGACGGCACGACCCGTCTGCACGTCGATGCCGGTGGTCCCCGCAGCGCCGTGGGAGAGGTGCCTCATGAACCGAATGGTGGTGTCGTGCTCGAGGCGCATCCGGGCTCCGCCCGACAGCCGGACGTTCGCCTCCGAACGGGGGCCGGTGCGCAGGCCGTCGCCGAAGGAGAACCCGTCGCCCACAGCGGCGCTCTGCCAATGCTTCTGCGTCGAGGCGAAGTCGCGATCGACCCGCCCGGTGCGGGTCGCAAGCTTGGCGATCGAGTCGTCGTGACCGCACCCGCTGCAGCCGTGACATCCACCCGCGACCGCGAGCAGGACGAAGACGGACCAGGCAACGAGACGGCGTGACATCACCTGCCCCTGCGGAGGTCCGCATTGAGCACGGTCACACCGTTCTGTTCCACGCGGACCGATCGGTGCTGCTGTGCGTGGCCCGGCGCTCGGATCTCGACCTGGTACGAGCCGGGCGGCACGTCCACCTGGAAGGTCCCATCGTCGTTGGTCTGCACCTCGGTCCCCAGGGGATCGACGCGCACCGTGGCCCGAAGGCCCGTCCCGTCGAAGGACCGGATGAGCCCCCGGAGCTGGCCGCTCGGCGTGCTCGACTCGAGCGGAGCATCGGGCTGGGCGTTCTGCCCGGCCGCGACCTGCACCGTGATCTCCTTGGGCTTGAAGCCGTCGGCCGTGATCGTGAGGGTGCCCTGACCGGTCGTCACGTTCTGGATCTGGTAATGGCCCTGGGCATCACCGTCCGCCTGGAACGTGTGTTGCCCCACAACCAGCTTCACGTGGGCACCGTCGACGGCAGCCCCGGATGCGTCCACCACGCGGCCCGCCACGATCCCCGTGGGAGCCGGCGCCGGATGGGGCGGGGCGTGGGGGTGGGCGGGAGGCGGAGGCGGCGCCGCCGGCGGAGCACCGAACGGCAGCACGTAGGTGAGCCCGGCCAGCACCTCGAAGCGCGGGTCGAGGGGGACCAGGGGCTGGGTCGGTCCCGTGGCGGGTCGCCCGCTGGCGCACACGTCGCCCGTGAGCGAGAGCTGCACGCGATCTCCAGCGTGATAGCGGATGCCGGCGCGGACGTGGAGCGGCGAGTCGATAGCGGAGGGCGCGCCCGAGCCGACGAGCAGGTTCCAGGTGCCCTCGCCGAGCACCTCGACAGCCCCCGCGCGATAGGACAGGCCGATACCCAGGAGCACGGCGTCGTAGTCGCTCACTTCGAGGGCCAGGCGATCACCCGGGCGCAGCTGGGGCGCGCTCGTCGCCGACGCGCCGCTCTGGTCGAGGCGAAAGCCAGCGTTGGCGGTCAAGGTCAAGGCCCGAGCCGGCCGGGTGCAACGAGGCTAGCCCCTGGAAGTCGAGGGACGTGGCCCCGAAGACCACCGACGGGGCGTCGGCCCCCGGCAGCCACAGCACGACCTGACCACCGAGGCTCAGGGGTCCGGCGACCGTGGTCCCGGCGCGCACGTAGAGGCGCGGGTCGCCCACCCAGCCGTCGTCGGTGCCCATGCCGTCATCGGGGTGCCGGTCGTAGCGGCCGTCGAGGCGCAGCGCGAAGGCGAGCCAGTCCATGGGTCGCAAGGACGCGGAGAGCACGCCGAGGATGCGCGTATGGGAGCCGCTCTCGCCCGGCTGGGCCTCGGTGAAGCCATAGCCCAGGGCTCCGGCGACCGCCACGCCCTTGGGTGCAGAGACTGGCGATGCGACGCGAATCACACCGGGCAGAGAGGTCGAGGTGTCGCCGATCTGTGCCTCGGCACGAGCAGACGAGAACACCCCAGCGAGGGCAAAGAGGCCGAACCATAGCCACGCGTTGCGCATCGTGGCGGGATGGTATCAAAGACCGCGCCCGATCGCGTAGCATGCAGCAGGGTGGCCGCCGCGGAGAGCCATGGCCCCGCCTCAGGTGGCGCCGCCGCCGCGCCCCCGCCGGGCCTCGGCGCGGCGATAGACCTGGCGCAGCTGCAGAGCGAGCTTTCGTGGCACGCTGCGCGTCAGCACGACCTTCCAGGCCCCGTCCTGGCGGCGGAGGAACGCGACCGGGCGGTCGGGGCCCGCGCCGGTAACAAGGACGTGTGCTTCCGAATGGTTGGCAGTGATGCGGAGCCGGCCCTTGGCCGCGGCGAGGGCGCCGAAGACGAAGCCTGCCAGTCCCTCGTCGCTCGGGACGCGGAAGTCGGCGAAGCAAGCGCGGAAGGTCTTCCGGTCCCTGAGGACGAAGTGCTCGTGCGCCTCCAGGCGGCGCCGGATTCTCGCTCGCAGGCATGTCGGCGACGCCGTAGGCGCGCATCAAGGTGGCCACCGTCGCCTGGGGCGTGGCGAAGCGGGGGTCGGGCCCGCGCCGACAGCCGAGCAGGGCCAGACCGAGGGCGAGGGTGAGCGCGAGCAGCGCGAGGGGTGACGAAGTGCGTGCCACGTCGATCACGTCTAGCGGTGGGCCCGTAGGGCGTCCAGAACTCGGCAGGGGGCGCGGGAACCGAACACGAGGCGTACCCCGCCCAGACCAAGCTCGGAATTCACGTCTTCGTGGCCGACAAAGCGACTACTACGAGATCATCGATGGTCTGCCGTAACGCGAGCGTCGAGGCGCGGCCCGCAGTCGCGCGGCGATGGACGTGGGCGTGCCCCACGCGCGAGCTGCGGGCTGCTCGGCGACGAGCTTCGACCGGGCCCAGGGAGCGCACGTGATCCGCCACGCCACGGTAGCCGACGCCAGAAACGCCGTGTCGAGCTGGGGCGGCGACCCGGCCTCCGTGGTGCACATCGGGAGCCGGGGCAACTCCGTGTTCAGCTTCGTCGATGGGGACGGCGTCCCGCGGATCCTGCGCCTGACCGACCCCGCCTTTCGCTCGTTCGACGAGGTGGTCGCCGAGATGGACTTCGTCGACTACCTGGCGTCGATGAAGGTACCGGTGGCACGACCCATCCCGTCCGAGGAGGGCGGCTTGGCCCTTCGGCTCGCGACGGAGTCGGGCGAGCTCATCCGCTCCGCGGTCGCCTACGCACCGGGGCTCGTGGTGCTCCCGGGCTCGCCGTGCTGGACTACGGACCTCTTCCGCGCCTGGGGACGCAGCCTGGCGCTCATCCACGAGGCGGCGGTCTCCTACCGCCCCGGTCCCGACGGGGGCACGCGGTGGCGGTGGGACCAGGAGCTCCTGCTCGCACAGGCCAACGAGCTCATCCCGCCCGAAGACGAGGTGTCTCGCGCGGAGCTCGCCGAGCTCGTGCGCCGCTGTCGGTCGCTTCCCACGTCCGCCGAGGACTTCGGAATGATCCACGCCGACCATTCGCCGCAGAACTTCCGTTACGAGCCGGGCTCCGGGTGCCTGACGTCCTTCGACTTCGGGAATTGCTGCTACCACTGGTTCGCCTCGGATTCTGGCGATCTCCTTGTCGACGGTGCGGCGGGAGCGAAACCGGCAAGAGATTCGAGACCATGTCCTCGCCGGCTACGCGTCGGTGAGGACGCTGCCTCACGACCACGCCGGGCTCCTGGACCTGTTCATCCGCCTGCGCGTCATCTACGTCTATCTGTCTCGGCTGCATCTCTGGTCGGATCACCGGACGCCGGAGCAGGAGCGCGACCTGGCCATGTTCAAGGAGCGCGTCCATCAGAGGGCGGGCTGGCAGTAGGGCGGGCCCTCCGGACGGGACCTCGGATGCTTCCTGCGTCCCGCTCGTCCGTGGCGCGCGTCCGGAGCTCGGCGGACCAGTCACGAAGCATGCCATGCCGCGTTGACTCCGCAGAGGAGGTGCTTACGTTGGCCTCCGTCCCCTTCGTCGGAGGAAACCCCGATGCGACTCGATCGACTCACCACCAAGACACGTGAGGCGCTCGCCGATGCACAGCAGCGTGCAACCGAGCGCGGTAGCCCCGAGCTGGTCCCCGAGCACCTGCTGCTCGCCCTGCTCGAGCAGAGCGAGGGCGTGGCGGCGCCCATCGTGCAGAAGGCGGGCCTCGAGCCCGAGCGCGTCGCCGAGGCGCTGCGCGACGCTCTGGGCAAGCTGCCGCGGGTCTCGGGCGGCGCCGAGCCGGCGCTCTCGCGGCGGCTGCGCGAGGTGTTGACGCAGGCGTGGAAGGAGACCGAGGCGCTCAAGGACGAGTACACCTCGGCCGAGCACGTGTTGCTCGCGCTGCCATGAAGAGCGACGCCGAGACGCGCAAGCTCTTTCGGCGCGCGGCCTCGACCGCGACACGCTCCTCGTGGCGGTGCGGGAGGTGCGCGGCACCCAGCGCGTCACCGACCAGGAGCCCGAGGGCAAGTACCAGGCCCTCGAGAAGTACACGCGCGACCTCACCGGCCTGGCGCGCCAGGGCAAGCTCGACCCGGTCATCGGCCGCGACGAGGAGATCCGCCGCATGATGCAGGTGCTGTCGCGGCGCACCAAGAACAACCCGGTGCTCATCGGCGAGCCGGGCGTCGGCAAGACCGCCATCGTCGAGGGTATCGCCCAGCGCATCGCCGCAGGGCGACGTGCCCGAGAGCCTCAAGGACAAGCGGCTCCTCGCGCTCGACCTCGGCTCGATGATCGCGGGCGCCAAGTACCGCGGCGAGTTCGAGGACCGGCTCAAGGCGGTGCTCAAGGAGATCGCAGAGCGCCGAGGGCGCGATCATCCTCTTCATCGACGAGCTCCACACGCTCGTCGGCGCGGGCGCGGCCGAGGGCGCCATGGACGCGAGCAACATGCTCAAGCCGGCCCTGGCGCGCGGCGAGCTGCGCTGCATCGGCGCGACGACCCTCGACGAGTACCGCAAGCACATCGAGAAGGACGCGGCGCTCGAGCGGCGCTTCCAGCCGGTGTTCATGGGCGAGCCCTCGGTCGAGGACACCATCGCGATCCTGCGCGGCCTCAAGGAGCGCTACGAGGTCCACCACGGCATCCGCATCATGGACGCCGCCCTCGTCGCCGCGGCGACGCCTGACGCACCGCTACATCACCGACCGCTTCCTGCCCGACAAGGCCATCGACCTGGTCGACGAGGCGGCCTCGCGGCTGCAAGATGGAGATCGACTCCATGCCGTCGAGATCGACGAGGTCGAGCGCAGCATCATGCAGCTCGAGATCGAGCGGCAGGCGCTCAAGCGCGAGAAGGACAAGGCCGGCCGAGCGCCGCCTCGCGCAGATCGAGGCGGATCTGGCGGAGCTCAACGAGAAGATGAGCGGCATGCGCGCCCAGTGGCAGCGCGAGAAAGAGATCATCGAGCAGATCCGCGAGAAGAAGGCCCAGGTCGAGCAGCTCAAGATCGACCCCGAGCGCGCGCAGCGCACGGCCGACTTCGACAAGGCCGCGCGAGATCCAGTACGGCGACATCCCGGCCGCCGAGAAGGCGCTCGCGGCGGCCCAGGCTCAGCTCGCCGAGGTGCAGAAGGAGACGAGCTTCCTCAAGGAGGAGGTCACCGAGGAGGACATCGCCGCAGGTCGTGGGCAAGTGGACCGGCATCCCCGTCGAGCAAGATGCTCGAGAGCGAGCGGGACAAGCTGCTCGACGATGGAGGACCGCCTCGCACGCGCGTGGTCGGCCAGGACGAGGCGGTCGTCGCCGTGTCGAACGCGGTGCGCCGCGCGCGCGCGGGGCTCGGCGACCCGAACCGGCCCATCGGCTCGTTCCTGTTCCTCGGGCCCGACGGGCGTCGGCAAGACCGAGCTCGCCCGCGCGCTCGCCGAGTTCCTGTTCGACGACGAGCACGCCATGGTGCGCATCGACATGAGCGAGTACATGGAGAAGCACACCGTGGCGCGGCTCATCGGCGCGCCGCCCGGCTACGTGGGCTACGAAGAGGGCGGCCAGCTCACCGAGGCGGTGCGGCGGCGGCCCTACTCGGTGATCCTCTTCGACGAGATCGAGAAGGCGCACCCCGACGTGTTGAACGTGCTGCTCCAGGTGCTCGACGACGGCCGGCTGACCGACGGCCAGGGCCGCACGGTCGACTTCCGGAACACGGTCATCATGCTCACGTCGAACATCGGCTCGCAGCACATCATGAGCACCGACGAGCGAGGAGCAGATGCGCGCGGCGGTCATGGGCGAGCTACGCGAGGCCTTCCGCCCCGAGTTCCTGAACCGCCTCGACGAGATCGTGGTCTTCCACCGCCTCGATCGCAAGCAGACTCCGACAGATCGTCGACATCCAGCTCGTACGCTTCCAGCGGCGGCTGTCGACGCGCGGCATCACGCTCGAGCTCAGCGACGGGGCGAAGGACTTCCTCGGCAACGTGGGCTACGACCCGACCTACGGCGCGCGGCCGCTCAAGCGCGCAATCCAGAAGCACCTCGAGAACCCGCTCGCCCAGGAGATCCTCGCGGGTCGCATCGCGCAAGGCGACACGGTGCGGGGCGACACGGGCGGCGAAGGCGGCGAGCTGCGCTTCGAAGTCGTCGCGGGCTCGTCTCCCGCCGAAGGCGCCGAAACGCGCATCGAAGCCTGACGCGGCGGTGCCGAGCTCGCAGCAACGCAGGCGGTGAGGACGACCCCCGCGTGGCCGCCGGGCGGCGAGTGATCGCACCGCGCCCGTCCCGCAACGTGCTGACCGCCGTCGGGCGGGCGTTCTGGCAGAGTCTACGCGCCGAGCTGCGCCGCCGAAGCGGCTGCCCGAGCGGCGAGGCCGGTGCCGTGACCTTCGTGCAGCGCTTCGGCGGCTCGCTCAATCTGAACGTCCACCTGCATGCGGTCGTGGCCGACGGCGTCTTCGTCGAGAGCGACGGCGGCGTGCGCTTCTTGCCCCGCTCCACCGACGGCCGACGAAGTCGAACGTGTCGTGCAGGGCGCCCGAACGCGCATCCTGCGCTGGCTCGGGCCCGCACAACCGCCGACTCCCTCGCCCCCGCGTCATGGCGGCCGGCGCTCACGAGTTCGCGCAAGCGCTGGCGAACCTCGGGCGCGAGCCTGTGATGCGTGCCATGGCTCGGCGAGCCAGCCGATGCGACCGCGTGCGCAGGCGAACCTGCACGTGCGGGTGCAGACGCAGGGCTCCTCGGAGCGTCGAACGGGTGTCAAGCGGGGCTGCCATCGCCACCCCCGGCCGTGAGCCTCGACACCGGGAGGGCTTGCGCGCCGCGCTCCTGCGGTACCTGGAGCGACTCCCCGCGTCTGCCACCCTCGAGCGCGCGCGCATATGGCTCACCGAGCCGTGGCCCCTCCGCCTCGCCGCAGTGGATGGCGCGCGTGCCGTCAGCGGTAGCCGCGGGCCTGTAGAAGGAACAGCTCGGCATAGCGGCCCCCCTTTTCGAGCAGCTCGTCGTGGGAGCCGAGCTCCACGAATCTCGCCACCGTGCAGCACGGCGATCGTGTCGGCCATGCGCACCGTGGAGAAGCGATGGCTGATGAGGATGGCCATGCGGTCCTCGGCCAGGGCCTGGAAACGCTCGAAGATGCGCATCTCGGCCGCCGGGTCCATGGAAGCCGTGGGCTCGTCGAGGACCAGGATGTCGGCGTCGCGTCGCATGAACGCGCGCGACAGGGCGATCTTCTGCCACTCGCCACCCGACAGCTCGCGTGTCTCGGCGAACCACCTGCCGAGTCGTGTGTGGTAGCCCTCGGGCAGCGACGCGATGAGGTCGTCGGCCAGGCCCTTGCGCGCCGCCTCGCGCCAGCGCTCCTCGTCGTCGATGGCGCGCACGTCGCCCACGCCGATGTTCTCGCCCACCACGAGCTGGTAGCGCACGTAGTCCTGGAAGATGACGCCGATGCGGCGGCGCAATGCGTCGGGGTCCCACTCCGATAGCTCGAGCCCGTCGAGGGTGATGCGTCCACCGCCCGGTCGGTACAGGCCCGTGAGCAGCTTGATGAGGGTCGTCTTGCCGGCGCCGTTCTCACCGACCAGGGCGAGCTTGCGGCCAGGCGGGACGTGCAGCGTGATTCCGCGCAGAGTCGCCTGCTTCGCGTCTGGATAGGTGAACTCGACGTCCTGGAAGCGCAGGCCGTCCGCAGGCTGCGGCCCCCGAGTCGCCGTTCCCGCGACCGCTCGGGTCGGCGTCGTGTCCAAGAAATCGAACAGCTCGGCCACGTACAGAAGGTTGTCGTAGTCGGCCTGCACCTGGCCCAAGAGCCCCGCCACCGCTCGCTGCGCGTCCCGGAACACGAGCAGGAACATCGTCATGTCCCCGAACGTCAGCTCGCCGCGCGCCGTGCGCAGCGCGATCCACGCATAGGTGCCGTAGAACGCGATCTCGCTGCCGAGCCCGAGCAGGTATCCCCACAGTCCGTGGCGGATCGTGCGCTTCGCGTCCTCGGCGTGGTGGCGCTCGAAGATCTGGCGGTAGCGCCCGAGGAAGAAGGGGCCGAGCCGGAAGAGCTTGACCTCCTTCGCGTTCTCCTCACGCGTGAGCACCGACTCGTAGTAGGACTGCTCACGCGTCTCCGGCGTGCGCCAGCTGAACAGGCGAAACGCGTCCTCCGAGAAGCGGCTCTCGGAAACGAACACCGGAACGGCGACAACGACGACCAGCACCAGGGCGAAGGGTGCGAGCTGCCAGAGAAGCACCGAGTAGGCGATGAGCGCGATGCCGTTCCGAGCGATGCCGAATATCCCGAGGACGACGCTCAGCGGCCTGTAGGACGCGCCACGACGCGCGCGTGTCATGCGGTCGAGAATCTCGGGGTTCTCGAAGTCGGGCAGCTCCAGGTCGAGCGCCTTGTCGAGGATGCGCTCGTTGATGCGCTGCGCGAGGAGCGTGCGGAGCAGCGAGTCGGCCAGCCACTGGCCGCGTTCGACCGCGCGGAGCACCACCACGATGCCCAGCTCGAGCAGCACCCACAGGACGACCGTCTCGCGCCCGGCCGCGTGGCCGTGCATGAACACGTCGACCACGGCGTCCACGATGTGCTTGCCGACCCAGGCCATGGCGGCGGGGAGCACGCCGGAAGCGAGCGTCAGCGCGCACAGTGCGACGAGCAGGCCGTGGTGAACGGCCCAGACGAGTCGTACGGTGCGGCGCGTGGTCATCGCGAGCCGCTTCGCCTGGGGCCACCATCGCGAGGGAGAGGCCATGGAGCACCAAGCGTAGCTCGTTTGCAGCGTCCGTTTCCCTCGCGCCCGCCCGTCGACCCGTGCGGTTGTACTCGCTCCCTCGGCCGCGCACATCGGCCCCGCCTTGCGTCCGGCGTCTACCGCGCGGCGTTCACCGTGCCTTCGATGGCGGTGCGGCGCTCCTCGATGGCCGCGACCAACGCATCGCTAACGACACGCACCCGTGCGGTGCGCCGCAGGTCGCGGTGGGTGAGCACCCAGAGCGGCGTGGCGGCCTCGGGCACCAGGGTGACCCGGCGCCAGTCCGGTCGTGCCTCGCCCAACGCGCAGGGCACGATGGCGACACCTGCTCCGGCGTCGATGCCTTCGCGCAGCCCCCACGCCGCGTTCACGCGCACGGCGACGTGCGCCCGCGGGACATGCTCCGCCATCCATCGTGCGAAGAACATGGGCGACCCCTCTTCCCACCCGACCCAGTCGAGCGCTTCGAGGTCGTCGGTCGCGCGCGCTTCGAGATAGCGTGCGGAGCCGTAGATCCCGACGCCGGCGGTGACCACGCGACGACCGACCAGAATCCGGCGGGGGACTGCGGGTCGTGCGGACCGCAACGTCGGCGCCGCGGCGCGCGAGGTCCACGTACCCCGTCCCGAGCGACACGGTGACGTCGATGCCCGGATGGGCTCGGGCGAGCTCCGCGAGGGCCGGCATGAGGAGCGGCGCGAAGGGATCGGGTAAGGTGACGTACACTTTTCCCGTCAGGCGCAGGTCCCGGCCGGCCACGCGGCGCTCCAACCCGAGCACCGCTTCCTCGACCTCGCTCGCCGTGTCGAAGACGTCCTGGCCTGCGGCGGTCGCTTCGTAGCCTTCGGCCTTGTGCGCGAAGAGCTTCACGCCGGCGGCAGCTTCGAGCTCCCGGATCCGGCGCAGGACGGTGGAGTGGCTCACGCCGAGGGCGCGCGCGGCCTTCCGCACGGATCCGCTCCGTGCGAGGAAGAGCGCGACACGGAGGTCGTCCCAGCCAAGACGGTCTGTTTTTGCACCATCGTGGCTCACTTTTAGAGAATAGTGGTTCGCAGCTGGTCCGGCTACCTTCGACTCGCGGCCCACGAACGGCCGCTACCGGAGGTACCGATGACCGAGCCCGCTGCCGCTGCCCTCCCAGGCTCCGACCCTACCGCTCGTGCCGCGACGAGCCTCGCGCCGTCCGAGGGGGAGCGGATCTGGTTCCTCGACAACCTCCTGACGGTCAAGGCGTCGGGCATGGGCGGCTCACCGTTCGGCCTGCTCGAGAACGCCATGCCCGCGGAATCCCACACGCCCTTCCATCGCCACGACGCCGAGGACGAGGCCTTCTACGTGCTCGAGGGCACGCTCGCGATCTACCTCGAGGCCGGCCGCCGCATCGTCGTGGGTCCGGGCAGCTACGTGCACCTGCCTCGCGGGACGGCCCACGGCCTCCGTACGCGAACCGCGGTGCGGTTGCTCGTCGTGTGCGGCACCGAGGGCTTCATCGAGATGGCGCGCGAGGCGGGTACGCCGGCTCCGCGGGCCGAGCTACCGCCCGACGCGCCGCCCGATGTCGCGCGTCTCGAGCGGGCCTGCAAACGCCACGCGATGACGATCCTCGGCCCGCTGCCCGAGTGACCGCGCCTGGAGCATTGCCCGGCCAGCGTTGCTGTGTGCGCGACGCGACGATGCCGCCTGTGCTCGTCCCCGGCTGCTGAGAAGGGCGCG
The DNA here is from genome assembly GCA_963830115.1 of uncultured delta proteobacterium. Taxonomy (GTDB): domain Bacteria; phylum Myxococcota_A; class Polyangia; order Polyangiales; family CAWHLB01; genus CAWHLB01. Next base: position 7,040 of record CAWHLB010000027.1, on the reverse strand, counting down.
CGCGCGCCACGGACGCACCCCTCATCTCGGTGGTGTCGAAGCGAAGGAGAGACAATCGTGAAGTGTCCTCTGTGCGGCGAACAGATGGTGACCGAGACGTTCGGGATCACGCATCGATGTGTGCAAAGACGGGCGCAGGGCGATCTGGCTCGATTAGGGGGAGCTGCTTCAGCTCGAGAACGAGGACCAGGGGCTGCGGAGCGCGCTCGAGGCGGCGATCGCCCACGACCGGCAACCTGACGCCAATCGGGGACCTCTTCAGTGTCCCAAGTGCGCGATCCCCATGCACATGCACGAGGACACTCGCGAGCGATCTTGCGAGCCAGACCGTGTATTCGTGGACGTATTCGTACAGCGCGTCGGGTGCAACGACCATGCTCAACGCGTCCTACGATGGGACGAGCTACGGACCTTCGAGCATGAGCTTCGGACATTCGGTCGCCCTGGGCGACGACACGGTGATCGTCGGTGCGTACGACGAGGACGACGGGTCGACTACGGGCGCAGGCGGTGTGTACTTCCTGGGACGCACCGACGATGCGTTGCTCCTCCACGACTTCGCCCCGGCGCCTGAGCGGCTGGGCCACTTCGGCGCCGCCGTCGACACCGACGGCCGGTGGGCGGTGGCCGGAGGCCATGTGGGCTCGGGCTCCCCGGGCTATGCGCAGGTCTACTACGAGAACGGCCCGGGCATGTGGGGCGTCGCGACGACGCTCACGGGAAGCGGGGATGCCAACGCGAACTTCGGTCTCGCCCTGCGCTTGCGCGGCACGCAAAGGTCAACGTCACGATGACCGCGAGCCCCCAGGTCCCCGCCCTCCCTCGTGGGTGCGGTGTCACGGCGGTCATCTCCTCGGAGCGTCGAACGGGTGTCAAGCGGGGCTGCCATCGCCACCCCCGGCAGTGAGCCTCGACACCGGGAGGGCTTGCGCGCCGCGCTCGCCCAGTGGTCGAGCTGCAGGAGGTCGCCGACCTCGTGGCTTCCCTGCGCGGCGTAGATCCTCCACGACCGCCGCCTCACACGCCGCCGCACACCCCGTCACATCACAAAACACCCTTTGCGTCACTTACCCTCCGGCGGCTCCGGACTCCGCGAGCTGCTTGAGGTGGGCGTTCCGGGCGGTGAGGAGGTCGCGCATGTATCGCCTGAGCACGAGTCGGTCGAACGCGAGCCCGAGCGGCCCGAGCGGGACACCGTAGGAGAAGTCGTCGACCATCCGCGTTCCGCCCTCGAAGGGAGCGAACTCGTGCACGTGGCGGAACCAGGCGAACGCGCCCTCGACCTGCTCGTCCACGAACCGGAGGGGCGGCTCGTACTCGGTGATGCGTGACGTCAGGCGTTGCCGGATCCCCAAGTGCTTGCCCTCCCAGGTCACCGTGTCGCCGAGACCCATGAGCCCGCTCCTCACCCCGCCCACGACGCGCTCGCCGGTGTGCGCCATCGACGCGGCATGGGCGTCGACCGAGCGCGAGAGATTCGAAGCAGCGGGCAGGGGACGCGGAGATCCGTGTCTCGAGGTGGATGGTGGTCATGTTCTCGAGCCGAGGCGCCAGGGGAGACTCGCGACCCGGGGCGTGGGCAATGAAGCCGTGCAGTCCGCGCCCCCGCCGGGGCGGAGCACGGCACGTGCCTCGGAGCAGCTCGGGCGTGGACGAGGTGCCAGCGGGCCGCCGCGGCCAGGATCGATGCGCTCGACATGCACGGCGCTCATGATACGCCCCTGCCACCGTCGCTGGCGGAGCCAAAACTTCGGGCGCGGGCCCGGAGCAGCTCCCGTTCGCGCGCATTGTGCGCGAGTGATGCGGCACGCTCGAGCTCGGTGCGGGCCTCGGCCGTGCGTCCGAGCTTCAGGAGAAGGTCTCCGCGCACACTCGGCAGGAGGTGGTACGACCGGAGCGCCGGCTCCTCGAGCAACGCATCGACGAGCTCGAGACCGGCGGCCGGCCCGAACGCCATCGACACGGCGACGGCCCGATTCAGCTCGACGACGGGGGACCGCGTCATCTCGACGAGCGCGTCGTAGAGGGCGACGATCCTCGGCCAGTCCGTCTCGGCCCCAGTGCGGGCGCGCGCATGGCACGCAGCGATGGCGGCCTGCAACGTGTACGGGCCGAGCGGCTGCGCGAGCGCCTCGGCGCGTGCGAGGGCGGCGAGGCAACGTCACGACGACCGCGAGCCCCCAGGTCCCCGCCCTCCCTCGTGAGGTTGTCATGGCGGTCATGCTCCTCGGAGCGTCGAACGGGTGTCAGTCCGCCTCCTCTTGGAGGAGCGCGTGGTCAAGGTCGTCTTCGCGAGCGCCTTCCTACACTCTGCGCTTTACGGAAACGGACCCTCCAATGATCCGGTGTTTACCGGTTCTTGCACGCCCGAATGAGCCCGCAGGACTCATCTGTGCGCGGCACCGCGTCCCCGACGCACCGCCGCGAGAGGAAATGGTACCGTTGGGAGCGGCAGCAAGAGGAACGTCGTGATCGAACGAGCTGCGGACGCTGCTGCAGCGCCAGGAGCGCCTCCTTCGGAAGGTGTGGATCAACTTCCTCGTGGACGTTGCCGTGCTCGTCCTCGCGACATGGTTCGTCAGCAGCTCGAAGGGGGCAGCGCCCGGGCCGCACTGGGTGCCGGGGGCCTTGTCGGTAGTGGCCCTGGTGTGGGTGGTCCTGTGCTTCGTTGTCCGATCGCGGATGCTGCGCCGCGTCGCCTCGCCGAGCGGATTGCCGCCTACAAAGAACCGGCGTTCCTCCCCGACGCCATCGAAGCATTGCAGCCGGTCGAGCGCCCTCTCGGAGTCATCTCGGGCCGCGTCTTCGGGGGCTACTTCCTCGTCTGGGTCCTCAGCGCGTGGGTCGCGGGCTGGGGGGTGGTCGTCTCGGTGTGGATGAGCGCCTTCGAGCACGCTTGCGTTCACTGCGCGGAGTCACGGTTCCATCCCATTCTCAGGACTCTGACCATGTCCGACTATGTTGAGCTCACTCTTGCGCTGTTCGAGCGGGCCTTCCCCGGGGAATGAGCGACGCCGAATACCTGGCCGTCCTCCGCATACTCAGACCCCATATGTCGGTGCGCAACCTAACGGAAGTTGTAGTGCTACTTACCGGTCGGGACTCAGCTCGTGTCTACAACGACGTACTCGGTATCGACGGTCTCGAGATGGAGGCGCGCGTCATCGACGCCGTGCAGACATCGTTGACAAGGGCCGGCTTCGATCAGTGGCTACGCGACGCCTGAGCCGCCTTCGAAGGAGACGAATCGGCTCTCATCTATCACATGAACAAGGTGAGCGAAGCCCACCGTTGGGTAGAACGTGAGCGCGAAGCCCAACGCGCGGCCGGGGCCGCCCCGAGGGTAGCCGATGAAGAAGAGCGCGCGGCCGCATCCGAAGAGCACCGCGGCTACCACCGCGAGTGCGCCCCACCGGGGCGGCGAGAGGAAGAGCCATGCACCTTGGGCCACGACTGCGAGGAAGGCCTCAGTGTGCTCACGTGATCTGAGGGCGTGATTCTCAGGAAGGATGAGGGAGGCCGAGGCAGAGCTGTCTCGGGTCCGGCGGGGGCAGGTGGCGCAGGGCCGGCCGCAGGAGCGGGAGGCTCGGCAGCCGAGCGAGCGCGGCAGCGATGGTGAGGTGGGCGGTGGGCCGCGCGGCGGTGAGGGAGAGGACGTTGTCGACCAGCGCGGTGGGCGCGAGCCAGACGCGGACACCGTGCAGATGGAGATGGTCGGCAATCGGATCGAAGCGATGGAGCAGCTCGGGCAGGACGACCTCGAGGTAGGGCTCTCGGGCGAGGTAGTGGGCGAGCTGCGCGCGACCGTCGAGGTTGCGCTCGACGCGCAGGTGCAGGCGCGAGGGTCGCGGCCCGGGGAGCTTTATGGCGACGACGAGCTGTCGCGCGGTGGGCCAGATGCCGGCGCGGAGCATGGGTCAGCCCTTGCGCCGCGAGGCCTTGTTGCGGACGGGCTTGGGGGAGACGGCCTTCGGGTGGAAGACGTCGAGGAAGAGATCCTCGTCGATCTGTCCGAGCTCGCGCTCGTAGGCGACGGTCATCAGCTCGTCGGCGAGGTTCATCATGATGCGGTAGTTGCCGGCACAGTGCTCGGCGAGGGTGGACTTGAGCTCGGTGGTCATCAGCGCCGTGTTGCCGGCGGCCTCGAGCAGGTGGTCGAGGCACGCGCTCAGCGCGTCGCGTTCGGCGTAGTCGAGATGGAGGCGGCGACGGATCCGACTGCCGAGCGGGAGCAGGTCGGGATGGCGAAAGCGCTCGGGCAGGCGCTGGTCGCCGGCGAAGACGACGCACAGGAGTTGCTCGGAGTCGAAGCTCTTGGAGGTGAGGATGCGCAGCTCGTTGAAGACCGTGGTGAGCATCTCCTGCGCCTCGTCGATGATGAGGACGGGCCGGGACATGGAGCTCTGGATGTGATCGCTCCACCGCTGGCGAAGCGCCTTGAATCCGCCCCAGCGGTTGTGGCGCTCGAGGGTCACGCCGAACAGGTCGCCAATCTCTCGGTAGAAGTCGCTGCACCGGCTCTGCGGGTGGTCGATGCAGCCGACGGACACGTCGCGCATCTGCCCGAGCCGGTGAGCGAGCAGTCGCAGGGCGACGCTCTTTCCCATGCCGGGCTCCCCGGTGACCATGACGAAGCCGCCATCGGCCACGGTGAGCGCGACCCGGCGAGCGAAGGTGTCGATCTCCGGTGCCGGCCAGAGCGCTTCGATCGGTGCGCCGGGGCGGAAGGGGTGAAAGGCGAGACCGAAGTGGGTCAGCATTTCGTGCGTGCTCATGGGTCGTCCTCCTCGATGGGCTCGGGGCCGGCGAGGTACGCCGGCGGCAATCCGGTGGCCGCGTACTCGCTCATCAGCGACTCGAGCAGCGGCGCGATCCCGCTCGATGCCGGCGGCTCGTTGCGTGGCGCGCCGGGGACGACCGGCCGCCGGCGCCCGTCGGCGTTCTTGCGCTTGTCCTGCGGGTAGAGCACCGCGAGGTGCGCGCCGCTGCGCGGGTCGACCAGGTCGACGGTCGACAGAATCCCATCGCGCGTAGCGCACCTGGACGCGCTCGAGCGTCCGGTAGACCACGGGGAGCTGAAGCGGACGCCCTCGACGGTGAGGGTGCCGTCGCTCTTGCGTTGCTTGCGGCCGCGCTGCATCCGGAAGGCGCGCCGCAGCGCCTGCGCCGTCGGCGCAGGCCGACCGACGTTCGGGGCGGTGGTGAAGACCGACAGCGGCGTCGCGCCGAGCTCGCTGTGGACCGAGCGGTTGTACTCGAGCTCGACCCAGGCCTGCGTCGCCTCGTTGAGCAGGGGCAGCGTCAGCTCACGATGGCCTTCGAGCATCGGCAAAAGCCGGCCCTCGATCTGCCCCCAGAAGCACTCCTGCTTGGCGTTCTGCTCGGGCGTGTACGGAAGCGTCGTGTGATGTACGATACCGAGCCGTTCGAGCCCCTCGACGAGCTCGGCGGCCGTCTCCGCGCCGCCGTTGTCGCTCAGCAGCGCCCGCGGCAGGCCTCGCTTGAGGATCCCTTGGCTGAAGCCGTGGACGAGCGTCTCGGTCGACTCGACCATGTACCACTGCAGGTGGCAGGCGAGGCGCGACCGGTCGTCGAGGCAGCCGAACAGCCAGGGCTTGTCCCATCGGCCGGCGGAGGTCAGCACGGCGCGCGAGCCTTCGTGGAAGTCGAGGTGCCACAGGCCGTGCACGTGACGGACCTCGAAGCTGAGCATCTCCCGGGCCTCGAGCGGCTCGAGCTCTTGCCGTCGACGGCGGCGCTTCTTCTGCCGCGCGAGGCCGTTCGACTTCATGAAGCGGCACAGCGTCTGATAGCTCGGCAGCTCGCCGAGCTCGGCGTGCTGCTCGACGAGGACGCGCAGGTTGTCGTGGTGGAGCTGGTAGCTCCATGAGGGATGCTCGGTGTGCTGGGCGCGGATCACCCCGGCGAGCGCGAGGCTCACCGACGGGTGCGTCCCGGCCCGCGCGTGCGTCTTGCGGCCGAGGGCCGCGACCGGATCGGTCGGATGGTTGCGCGCGAGGTAGTACCAGCGCTCGAGCGTCTTGACCCCGAAGCGCACCGCCTCGCCGGTCGTCGGATGCTTGTAGGAGACCTTCGCCAAGCGCGCGAGCTCGCGGCGCAGCTCTCCGTGCTCCGGCGGGCTGGCCAAAAGCGGTCCCACCACCGAGAAGCGGAAACGACCCCAGCGCAACCGTGTGCTCTCGTCGCCGGCCATCGGGCGCACCTTCCCCTCGCGCTCCTGAGCGCCGCCTCGGCGTCTCGAGCGAGAGCCCACCCTACGTCCACGAGGGCGACAATCCCGAGCACCATCCTCTGCGTGCCGCCCGACCTCCCTCAGCTTTCACGAGCCGTCGGCGGACGGGCGCCGGCGACGAGCGCGAGAGGCGGACGAGCCAATCACCTTGGTCGGCGCCGCCCATGCGCTCGAGCAGCGAGCCCGGCAGGGCACCGACGTCGAGCGGTGTCGCAGGCCGCCCACGCAGCTCCGTGACGACGGCGCTGTGCGCCAAGACGTCGCGCCACCGCCCGAGCCACCGCGCCACGCGCCGAGCCTCCTGCCAGCGTCGCTGCGTGGCCTCGGCGACGCACGCCACGACGATCGCTATCGCCGCGTAGACCCGGCGCCCGAGGAATCGCACCGAGGGTGGCAGCGTCCGGCGCCGGCAGCCCTCCCGTGAGCAGCACAGCGCGAAGCGCCGCTCGAACAGCACCTCCACCGACTCCGGCAGCCCTCGCGGCTTCCGCGGAAAGTCCGCCCGATCGAGCCGCCCACCGCAGTACACGCAGCCGCCCCGCCGGACAGCCTCCGTCAGCTCGACATCGAGATCGTGCAGTCGCGCGAAGATCTCGTCGTCGAGCCCCATCTCATGGGACACTTCGACCTCCTTCGTTCTGTTTCGCGACTGCGAGGGAACGCCCCTTCGGAGACTTCTCGCAAGTTTTCCGAGGGGGCGATTCTCATGAACCGCGAGGGAAATCTCGCCCCTCCCTCACCTTTCCTGAGACTCCGGGCCCGCAAACCCCTCGCCATTCGTGCGAGG